>NZ_AUXS01000027.1 GCF_001625565.1 Pseudoalteromonas luteoviolacea NCIMB 1944 | reverse complement strand
ACTGAGCTAATGACCCGCTCGAGGATATGAAGACAACTTAAAATGGTGGGTCATGATGGACTCGAACCATCGACCAATGGATTAAAAGTCCACTGCTCTACCAACTGAGCTAATGACCCGCTCGGGAATTTTAAGCTTAATGGTGGGTCATGATGGACTCGAACCATCGACCAATGGATTAAAAGTCCACTGCTCTACCAACTGAGCTAATGACCCGCTCATATCAAATTTAAGCAAAAGTGGTGGGTCATGATGGACTCGAACCATCGACCAATGGATTAAAAGTCCACTGCTCTACCAACTGAGCTAATGACCCACTCATTGCAGCAAGAAGTCGATACCGTATCGCCTGCTGCGGGCGCTTATAATACTTATTTAAAATTCTAGTGCAACTGAATTACGCTGTTTTTTTTAAATTTTATGTCTAAGCGCCTATTTTTACACCACTGTGTACATAAAGCAGCTGATTACAGCTTAGATAACCGCTCTGTTGCTAATTTTGCAGCAGTCGTACTTGGGTATTCTTTTATCAACGCATTGAATAATTGCGTCGCTTTGGCCTTGTCACCTGCATTCGCAGCCAGAGTACCCAGCTTTAGCATCGCATCAGGGCGTTTGTTTGAATCAGGAAACTGTTCGACCACAATAGTAAAGTGCTTAATTGCTTCCGCAGGCTTGCTCTTAATTGATTGTAGCTGCCCTAGCCAATAATGTGCATTTGGAATATACACAGACTCTGGGAATTGTTGCAAAAAGCTCTGAAACTCTGGAATAGCCGCATCATAGCGCTTATCTTTCATAATTAAGGCAACGGCGCGGTCATAGGCTTCATTTTCAGACAGGTTTGAGCTTACTGCTTGCTCACCCACTGTTGGAATGGCAGTAGCTGCTATATCCGACTTAGTTTGCTCGTAAACTTGGCTAACACGATTTTCAATTTCTTGATAAAGCTCGCGCTGACGCTGTAGTACCTTTTCAAGCTTATAACTTTGCTCATCGGTAAAACCGCGTACTTGGCTTACTTCGTCTTGCAATTGCTGCAACTGTAATTGAAGATCTGCTTGCACTCGATTCCGATTGGTCATCATTTTTTCAAGTTCAGCAACGCGCTGTTCAAGCGACTTTTGATTATTTGCAGCATCATAAACAGTAGCGGGAGCTGCCCAGACTTGGGAGCTCCCGCTAAGAAAGATGATGGCTGCCAAAATAGTTTTCGGCTTCATAACATCTCTTGTCTAAATTAGTATACCAATACCGCGCGACGGTTCTTAGCAAAAGCTTCTTCAGTGCGCGACTTAACCATTGGCTTTTCCTCACCATAGCTCACTACTGAGATTTGGCTATCAGAAACACCTAGGCTCTCAAGGTATTTAGCAACAGACTTACCACGGCTCTCGCCAAGTGCAATGTTGTACTCAGGAGTACCGCGCTCATCCGCATGGCCTTCAACAAGTACTTTTACGCTTGGGTTTTTAACTAGGAAGTCTGCATGTGCTTGTAGTAACTCAACATATTCGCTACGTACTGTAGAGCGGTCAAAATCGAAGTATACGATTTGCTCTTGACGCAACTGAGTGTACTTCTCTTGTAATTTCTCTTCAGCAGTTTTTGGACGGTCGATTGTATTTACATCAACCTTGTCGTTGCTGTTAGAAGCAGCATTGGTTTGCTGGCTATCACCACCTTCAACATCACCAGATGATGAGCTACATGCAGCTAAAGTCATTACAGGCAACGCTACCAATAAAGCCTTTAAAGTTTTGTTAAGTTGCATCGAGTATATTCCTATATCTTTATAAGTCTAACCAGTAAAAATTACTGTAAAAATGGCGACCAGGCCGGTGCCTTCACTTGCCCGTCAAGCACAGGCAGTCTCGCTTTAAAGCGACCGTCCATCGACACCAGGGCCAAAACCTGCTTATTATTATGCAGGGTACTGTAAATAATCATAGAGCCGTTCGGCGCAATACTCGGTGATTCATCGAGTCTCGTACGAGTTAACACCTGAAACAGCCCTGAATCAAATTCTTTCTTTGCTATATGGTACTGACCTAGCGTGCGATTTACCATTACTAATTGTTTACCATCCGGCGTAATTGAACCCGCTAAGTTCATATCACCATCGAATGTAACGCGTCTAGATCTACCAGAGTCTAAATTTAACTTATAAATCTGGGCATTACCACCCCTTTCAGACGTATACACAATTTCTCGGCCATTTGGGTGCCAACTTGGCTCGGTATCTATACTTCTATGCTTAGTTAAGCGCTTTTCCACGCGTGTTTCTAAGTCAATTACATAGACTTCTGTCGCGCCGCCTTTGTCTTTTGATAACACGACCAGCATCTGTGAGCCATCAGGTGAAAACTGTGGCGCTCCGTTAATACCGGGATAGCTGGTTAACTTTTCACGTTTACCGGTATATATATCTTGAATATAAACTTGTGATTGGCGATTTTCAAAAGTCACATAGGCCAGCTTATTGCCATCAGGTGACCAAGCTGGTGACATTAATGGTTCTTTCGAACGCAGTAACACCTGCTCATTAAAGCCATCGTAGTCGGCAACAACTAGCTGATACGGCTTATCTTGCTCTTCACGAACAATCACATACGCAATTTTTGTTCTAAATGCACCACGTTCACCTGTCAGTGCTTCGTAAACCACATCACTGATCTGGTGTGAATAGTAGCGGAACGAATCACTATCGATCACACTTTGGCGACTTTCCAAAATATGGTCTTGGCTTTTCATTAGTTTGCCATTACTCATCATACGCGTTTCACCACCGGTGATCTGAGCACGCAAGACATCAATTAGCTCATACTTAACCAAATAGCGATTAGCCGGTTGCTGAGTGATTGTGCCAACGACGATTGCTTCGACACCTAGACTAACCCATGCATCGTAATCCACATCTTCATCCGTAGTAGGCAACTGTGGCATTTGCTCTTCAGAAACAGCCTTAAATTTGCCGCTGCGCATCAAATCAGCCGCGATGACTGTGCTTATCTCTGAAGGGACGCTACCGTTGCCGATGTATTTAAAAGGCACAACCCCAATTGGTCTTGCGCTGTCTACACCTTCAGTAATGACGATCTCAAGTGCCGCATGAGCCAAAGTCGTCATACCAAAAGCAAAAACCAGAAATATGTTTTTAAAATGCTTTAACATGGTTTTCCTTTAAAGATTTGGTTTAATCGTTAAATTAATATTTTTAAGCTGTTCAAAAACATCTTTGTCTTTTGAAACAGGCAGTGTATCCGCCATGCGCACGGCCCTCAGTGCCGCTTCGCACACTAACTTATCTCCCCCTAATGATTTTGCTTGAGTCACAAGACCATTAAAGCCTAGGCGTATGTTCAAGCGACACTGTTTTCCTTTCATTTTCTCATCAATAAGTAAGTTAGATTGAATACGTTGCATTATAAGTGCTTTGTACTTGTCTACTTCGCCAAGCACTTGTTGCTGTCTAATTTTTGCGCGCGCAGCCTGCTCTTGAGCTAACTGCTCTTGTAACAATTGTTCTTGCAATGCTTTTTGTCGTGCTTGCTCAGCTTCTTGTGCTTTGCGCTTCGCTTCTTCTTCTTGACGCTTGCGCTTGGCTTCAGCTTCTCTTAAACGGTCTTCCTCAGACTTACGCTTTTCTGCCGCCGCTTTTGCTGCTTGTTCAGCCTGCAACTTTTCCTTTCTAGCCTTTTCTGCATCCGCGCGTTGCTTTTTCTCTACTTCTCGAGCCTTTTTGGCTTGAGCTTCAGCTTTGCGCTTTTCAGCAAGTTTAGCCTGACGCTGTTGTTCAAGTTTTTTAATCCTACGGGCCTCAGCTTCTCGGTCTTTTCGCGCTTGCACAGCACGGCGTTCCAAATCGCGAATACGCTTTTCTTCTGCACGCTTTTGTGCATCTTCTTTGCGCTTCAATTCTGCAACCTTGCGCTCTACAGCCTGTTGGTCTACGGAGATTGCAGACACCACTTTTTCATCCGGCGTCTCTTCCATAACCGGGTTTAATTGCACTTGCATGACCGTAGGCTTTGACATTTGTAGGTTAGCCGACGCGAACAACATACCAGCTAACGCGAAGTGAAGCAGAAACGACTTGATAATTCCGCTTGTTAACGCATCCATTAATTATCCTCGAATGATTTTGTCATAAGCCCCACAGATGGCACACCTGCATTTTTCAAAAAGTCCATCAGCAGTAAAACTTCTTGATATGACACGCGACCAGATCCTTTAATCATTACTGGCGTGTCAGGGTTTTGTTGCAATTTAAGCTTTATAACCGCAGCGACTTCTACTGCATCCATTGGTGCTTCTGGGTTTGTGCCTACAGACACGTAATATTTCCCTTCAGCATCAATGGTGGCGATTATTGGTGGCGCATCTTGGGTTTCAACCAGATCGGATTCTTGCATTTGGGGTAAATCAACTTTTACCCCATGGGTGATAAGCGGTGCTGTTGCCATAAAGATGATCAGCAGCACCAACATGACATCAATGTAGGGAACTACATTGATCTCAGCAACCGGTCTTCTTTTTTTAGGCTGATACATTGGTTTTGCTCTCCACTAAAGTGGCTGCTTGACGATGCAAAATATTGGCAAACTCTTCCATAAAATTGGCATAGTTCACTTCCAGTTTTTCTACATGTTTCGCAAAACGGTTGTACGCCATCACCGCAGGGATTGCAGCAAATAGGCCCATTGCAGTTGCGATCAGCGCTTCTGCAATACCTGGCGCAACCATCTGCAGAGTTGCCTGCTTAACATTACCTAAAGCGATGAAAGCGTTCATGATACCCCATACAGTACCAAATAAGCCTATGTAGGGGCTGATAGATCCAACTGTAGCAAGAAAAGACAAACTCGACTCTAGCTTTTCTACTTCTCGCGATAACGCTACACGCATCGAACGATGTGTGCCATCTAAAATCATATTTGCTGAGCCCGTGTTATTCTTCTTATGCCTTGCAAACTCTTTGAACCCAGCAACAAATAACGCTTCTAATCCTTTCGAACTGCCTGATCGTGCCGTGATTTCATTATATAACTTACCTAAGTCCATACCTGACCAAAATTGTTGCTCAAACTTACGGGCATCACTTTGTGCTTCAGCAATCACAGAGCGGCGCTGGAATATAATCGCCCATGAGGCGATGGACATGCCGACTAACGTCAACATAACAAGTTGAACCAACACACTGGCTTCTAAAATTAGATCGATGAAATTTAAACCCGATTCCACGTTTTAACACTCCTAATAATATTGTGTACCCGGCATGGCGCCTTTCAACAGATAGACTTCAAGCACGACAAAAGGTTCAGGTAGTTTAACCACACAAATAATGCCTTACAACGTCAAAGCTATAAAATTAGCTTAAATGTCGATAAATAACACAATGCTTCATCCTACGACACTTATGCCCCTAAATAAGGATATTTTTCACATAAATCCATTTGGTTTGTTGCTTTTACTGTTTTATTAACATTTTTATTCTTCGCCGCCAAAGAGAGCGTAAATATTTACTCGCCCTGCATAAATGCAAGGATTTATTCACTTTGCGCGAATAAATGCTCAAAAACACATTGGTAATACCAATTAACAACAGATTATCTAATATTTACATTTTGCGCATAAATAGTACAAAGCCTTATATTTCATATATTTATAAAACACAATATTGCATCCTTTCGACTATGTAAGAAATAGTAAATACATTTCGCATTAGTTTTTTTTATTCGAAAGTTGTAATTTTTCTAGTTTGATAACGAACCAGAATATCTCTAATATACACCCTGTACTGAGCGCACTGCTTAACGCAATGCAAAGCCAGTTACCGAGTGATAGAGTTCTGATTTACTCTGTTGCTTTTGATGAGAAACTTTTGGATAAAACCTTAACAGACTCATCAGTTCCCTGGATTACTTCCTTCAACTTGTTGTTTTCGCCCGCACACATGTGCGGGCTTTTTTTTGCCCAAAATTTGGCATTGCTAGGAAATAACGCATGCAAATAAAAAAGCCACAGTAAAAACTATGGCTCAATGAGAGTTACTCTCTGGAAAGGTCAAAGTGTAGATAAGCTCGGTCTGAAACAATACGCCCTCTTGGCGTACGTTGGATAAATCCTTGCTGGATTAGGTAAGGCTCTATGACATCTTCAATGGTTTCTTTTTCTTCCCCTATTGCAGCAGCTAAGTTATCAAGACCAACAGGGCCACCTGTAAACTTCTCAATAATTGCCAGCAAGTACTTCCTGTCCATATAATCAAAGCCACATTTGTCGACATCCACCATATCGAGCGCTTGGTTTGCAATGTGCTTGTCAACGCTACCATCACCTTTTACATCAGCAAAGTCTCTTACTCGCCGCAACAAACGATTGGCGATCCTCGGAGTACCGCGTGCCCTTTTAGCAACTTCACGCGCACCTTCTTCGGTTGTTTCTAGATTTAAAAAGTGTGCCGAGCGGCTGACAATTTGTGATAAATCATCGACCGAGTAAAACTCAAGCCTTTGCACAATACCAAAGCGATCTCGCAGCGGTGACGTCAATGAACCTGCGCGTGTTGTTGCTCCCACCAAAGTAAAGGGAGGTAAGTCCAATTTAATTGAACGCGCAGCAGGTCCTTCGCCTATCATGATATCTAGCTGGTAATCTTCCATTGCCGGATACAGAATCTCTTCAACTTGAGGGCTTAGGCGATGTATCTCATCGATAAATAACACATCACCTTCTTCAAGATTTGTTAGCATTGCTGCCAAATCTCCTGCTTTTTCAAGCACAGGCCCTGAAGTCGTCTTTATGTTTACACCCAATTCATTGGCGACAATATTGGCAAGGGTCGTTTTGCCGAGCCCAGGAGGTCCAAATATCAACAAATGGTCTAACGCTTCGTCTCTCGATCTTGCCGCTTCAATAAAGATTTCCATTTGCTGTTTAACATGAGGCTGGCCTGTGTAGTCACTCAGCAGCTTAGGGCGAATAGCCCTATCAATTTGCTCTTCATTACCTTGAACTTCAGGTTCAATTAGTCTGTCTGCTTCTATCATAATTACATCATAGATCTAAGGGCTTCTTTAATAATGGTTTCTGTATCTAAACCTTCGCCTTTCACTGCTTTAACTGCTTTTTGTGCTTGCGCAGCTTTGTAGCCCAAAGCCACCAGCGCAGCAATTGCGTCATCCGCAGGTAAGTTACCCACAGTCGGATTGTCCTGAGGTGGAATAACTGCATTGTCACTGAATGGCGTGAACAAGTCATGGCCAAAGTCTTTCAACTTGTCTTTCATTTCTAAGACTAGGCGTTCAGCGGTTTTTTTCCCCACTCCCGGGATCTTAACCAGTGTAGACGCATCACCTTGATTAACACAATGTACAAATTGCTCGGCCGACATCCCTGACAAAATCGCCAAAGCTAACTTAGGTCCCACACCATTCGCTTTTATCAGCTCTCTAAATAGCGCCCGTTCAGTTTTATGATTGAAGCCAAAAAGCAACTGAGCATCTTCGCGAACAACAAAATGAGTGAATATTGCAGCTGGCTGACCTGTACTTGGTAGCTCGTAGAAGCAAGTCATTGGCATTTGTACTTCATAGCCCACACCATTTACATCAATCAAAATTTCTGGCGGTTGCTTCTCTAATAAAGTACCACTTAATTTACCTATCATAATTATCTTAACCTTCCACGAACTGTTTTCTTAGCATTACCTGCCAAACGAATTAAGTTTTGTTCAGAGTGCGCATGACAAATTGCAATCGCTAAAGCATCTGCTGCATCTGCTTGAGGTGTACCGGGTAACTTTAAAATGCGTTTAACCATTTCTTGCACCTGAGTTTTATTTGCACCACCTGTGCCAACCACTGCCTGCTTAATTTGTCTCGCTGAATATTCATGGACAATGACATCTTGCATCGTCGCAGCAACAATGGCCGCTCCTCGCGCTTGCCCAAGCTTTAATGCAGAATCTGGGTTGTGCGCCATAAATACTTGCTCTATCGCAAAGCTGTCCGGTGAAAACTGTTCTATTAATTGGCTTATACCTTGAAAGATCATTTTTAACCGAGTTGGGAAATCATGCTCTCCAACTTTAATACAGCCACTACCAAGGTACTTAAATTTTGCACCTTGATGCTCAATAACGCCGTAACCTGTAAACCTCGAACCAGGGTCTATGCCCAAAATAACTGCCAAGGCACTGCCCTCTTTGCTTTTTTCAACATCATGCCAAAATACTGTATGGATTTCCAGTGTTAAACAAAAAAGGCGGCTATTAAAGCCGCCTTTTCATAGAAAGTCAGTGATTACTGCTCTTCACTTTGTTCTTGTTGTACTTGCACTGCAATCGCAAGCTCAGTTAATGCATCTGGGTTTGCAACACTTGGCGCATTGGTCATCAAACAAGATGCCTGAGTTGTTTTAGGGAATGCAATCACATCGCGAATATTATCTGTACCACATAACAACATCACAAGGCGGTCAAGGCCAAACGCCAAACCAGCATGTGGTGGTGTACCATACTTCAGTGCATCGAGTAAGAAACCAAACTTATCTTGCTGCTCTTGCTCTTCAATACCTAAAATTCTAAATGCTGCTTGCTGCATCTCGTTGTTGTGGATACGAACTGAACCACCACCGACTTCATAGCCGTTAAGTACCATATCGTACGCATCAGAGATCGCTGCCGCAGGGTTTGCTTCGAGTTCTTGTGCACTGATATCTTTTGGCGCCGTAAACGGATGGTGTACAGCATGCAAGTTACCTTCGTCATCTTCTTCAAACATCGGGAAGTCAACAACCCAAAGCGGTGCCCACTTGTTAAGATCAGTGATCTCTCTGTCCAAACCAACTTTCAAACGTAGTGCACCCATTGCTTCGTTAACAACGTTACGCTTATCAGCACCGAATAGGATGATATCGCCAGTTTGTGCATTTGTGCGCTCTAGTAAAGCGCTGATCACGTCTTCGTTTAAGAATTTAGCGATTGGTGATTGTACACCTTCCATACCTGCATCACGGTCATTCACCTTCATCCAAGCAAGACCTTTCGCGCCATAAATTCCAACGAACTTAGTGTACTCGTCGATTTGCTTACGAGACAATTCAGCACCACCTGGCACAGTTAGTACAGCAACGCGACCTTTTTCGTCGTTCGCAGGACCAGCTAGTACTTTAAACTCGACATCTTTAACGATATCTGCAACGTCGATAAGCTCTAGTGGGTTACGCAAATCTGGCTTATCCGAACCAAAACGACGCATCGCTTCTTCATATGGCATCGTAGGGAATTCACCTAAGTCTACATTCAGTAGCTCTTGCCACATTTCACGGATCATGCGCTCTGTTACTTCACGTACTTGATCAGAGCTCATAAATGACGTTTCTAAATCGATTTGAGTAAATTCAGGCTGTCTGTCAGCACGTAAATCTTCATCACGGAAACATTTTACGATTTGGTAATAGCGGTCAAAACCAGACATCATTAACAATTGTTTGAATAGCTGTGGTGATTGCGGCAGTGCGTAGAAGCTGCCCTTGTGTACACGGCTTGGTACCAAATAATCACGCGCACCTTCTGGTGTTGCTTTAGTCAATACTGGCGTTTCAATGTCTAAGAAATCATTGGTATCTAGGAAACGACGAACAAAGCTAGATGCCTTCGCTCGCAGTTTAATTCGATCGCTCATTTCTAAACGACGAAGATCTAAGTAACGGTACTTTAGACGTCGCTCTTCTGAATTTTGCTGATTGAAGTCTAGCGGTAAAGGTTCAGAGCGGTTAATGATCTCAAGGCCTGTGCCAAGGATTTCAACTTCACCTGTCGCCATGTCTTTGTTAACTTGGCTGTCAGGACGAGCACGTACACTACCTGTCACTTTCACACAAAACTCTTGGCGCAGCGTATTCGCAACGTCCATCAAGCCTTCAACTTCTGGGTCAAAAACAACTTGAACCAAACCTTCTCGGTCTCTTAAGTCGACGAAAATTAATCCACCTAAGTCACGGCGCTTGTTGATCCAACCACATAATTCGACTTCTTGACCTACGTGGTCTTTATTTAAATTTCCGCAGTATATAGAGCGCATATCGTTCCTATTTGCTTAGGCCTGCATGAAAAGTGCTATCCAGCCTATCGCTATCGTAATTAACAAAAATAATCGCCAATTATATAAAACTGGGGGGCTTTGTCATCCTTATAAAGCAAGGAATCTTCGCAAAGTTGATTTTTTTAGGTACTCTCAATTTGATAAACTCAAAAAAAAGCACAAACGAAGATAACTATGTTGTATTTAGGTTGCCCACAATGGAGCTCATCGCACTGGAAAGGACGTTTCTTTAGTAAACACTGCAGTAATGCAAATATGCTCAGCGAATACTCAACTATGTTCAATAGTGTTGAAGGCAACACTAGCTTTTACGCAAACCCAAAACCTGAGACCGTATTACAGTGGAAGAACGCCGTCCCTGATGACTTTAAGTTTACTTTCAAATTACCTAAACTCATCTCTCACGAATTGGCACTGCAAAATTGCCAAAAAGAGCTAGCAACCTGGTTGAGCCTATTCGCACCGCTGTTTGATCAAATAGGCATGGTCATGTTACAGCTGCCGGCAAGTTGCGGACCGGAACACCTATCAAGAATACAAAGCTTCATTGCACAATTGCCGCGTGAACTATGCCTTGGCATAGAGGTGCGCAATTTGGCGTTTTTTCGAAAAGACGACCATGAAAGACGCTTAAACCAATTTTTGATGAGTAATGGCATTAACCGCATCATGATGGATACACGCCCTCTATTTAGCGAAGCGCCGAGCACAACAGCTATTGAAGACGCACAGCGTAAAAAGCCACGAGTACCTGTCAACGTAATTGCTACGGGCAATCGCCCCATGTTGCGCTTTGTTGGCTGCTCTGTACTTGAGAATAATCGACCTTTTTATCAACCTTGGTTAAAAAAGATAGATACCTGGATAACACAAGGAAAGGAGCCTATCGTTTTTTTCCATACTGCGGATAATTACGACGCACCGCTGCTTGCAAGGCAGTTTATTCAAGATTTAGGTATAGAGCACAAAGTCCTCCTGCCTTTTCCAGCAGAACAACAACCTACACAGCAGTCATTGCTGTGAAGTTTGACAGCGCACCTTAAGACTGGCAAGGTGAAATTGGATTATATAAAAATAAATAAGGACTAACCATGATACTCAAACTACAAAAAAAACCAGTCAAAACTCTATCTTTCGATAAAGTACGTCTCCCAAAAGCCCAGACTAACGAAGTTGCCGGCGGCCAGATTGGGGGCAACTCCCGTGCATCAGACTGCTGCCAAGCAGCCTTAGGCCCTAGTGGTGGTAATTCTCGTGCGTCAGACTGCTGCACGATGGAAACTTACAAATAATAGGAAGTGAGTGCGCCGCACTCACCTTTTCTACAACCGAATTACTTAACTTTCATTCTTCCCGGTTCAAATTCGTCATAGTGGGGGATCTGAGCATTTATTTCGTCCCAATTTGCTTTTGACGACACAAAATTATGTGACGCGGGTCGCTCTTCAATATCCGAATCAAGTATCCCAAGCCTTAGACGTAATTTTTCCGGTAGTTCAGCATTGGAACTAAACACAGGAGACGCACAGCGGCTGCAAAAATGCCTCAGCTTGCCAGGCTTAAAGGCATAGGATTGGATCAACTCCTTGCCCGCTACTATTTTCAATGAGGACGTCGCAATAAAACCATTGGTCGCATAGGCCGTTCCGCTGGACTTTCTACACAGGGAACAATGACAGTGAATAATACTTTCAATGGGCCCATTGATCTCTAGCTGAACCGCATTGCATAAACAACTCGCCTTATACATTTACTCTTTTCCTTGCGTTATAATCACGCGATAGAATACGTTTAAAACGGCCATGTTCCAAGCGCAAAAAATGCAACAATTAAAGTATTTCCAGCACTACCCCGACAGTTTACAAGCCCAGGTGAAAACACTGATAGCAGATGAGAAGTTGCAGCCTTATTTCAAAAGCAAATATCCGTTGGGCCACCAATTACAAAATCAGCAGGCCCTATATCAATATTGTACGGCCTTAAAACAGCGTTATCTGAAGAATACACCACGATTAAATAACGTCAGTTTTAACAAACATACCGATATGATGAAAGGGACGCTCGGTACTCATACTCACAAGCAGCACCGCCATGGCCAAAAGCTGAAAGCGCGCTACGATATAGCATTGAACAACCAGCTAAAGTACGCGCCAGAAGCAATATTACGCGCCTTAATCGTGCATGAGTTAGCCCACTTCAAACATGCCGAACACGACAAAGCATTTTACAATTTGTGTTGTAATATGGAGCCCGACTATCATCAATTAGAATTAGACCTGCGGCTATTTGTGGTATTGGATGAGCTGGGGTTAAACTTTTATACGCAGAGTTAATGTGTGACAAAGGCAAAGCGTTGCTTGACCTTTGCCAAACTCGATTACACCTTACAATGCGGCTTTAACCCCTGTTGCTGAGCCGCTCTAAACAAATTGTTGGCTTCAGCCATTTTACTGTTTAACTTTTCTATTCTGTTGTCAGGTGATGGGTGTGTCGACAAAAACTCCATAGGCCTATCTCCACCCAGCTTTTCCATATTTTGCCAAAGCTCAACCGACCCTATGGGTTTAAAGCCCGCCTTTGCCATGAGTTCAAGACCTATAATATCGGCTTCACTTTCGTGCGCTCGGCCAAATGGTAATGCCACGCCAACTTGTGCCCCAACACCGAGTCCTTGCATAATGGCGTTGCGGTACTGTACATCATTCATTTCTAATACCGCATTGCTCACCTGTAAACCCGCTTGTAAAAAGCTACTTTGCGTCATGCGTTCATTACCGTGCTGTGCAATTACATGACCAACTTCATGGCCCATCACTGCCGCCAGTTGATGTTGATTTTTGGCTACTTTTAGCAGTCCTGTATGTACGCCAATTTTCCCACCAGGCAATGCAAATGCATTCGCGCTGTCATCTTTAAATACCACAACTTCCCAGTTTTGCTGAGCGTATTTATTTGGCAGCTGAGCTATCAGTGCATCTGCAATACATTTTACATATTGATTTGTTTTTGTATCAGCTTCGATAGGCTGTTCTGTTTTAATCTGATCAAAGCTCGCCGCACCCAACTCATTCATTTTATGCTCGGGGAACATCATAATTTGCGTTCTTCCCGTTGGTGATGTTTTACATCCACTCAGCAGCGCAGCTGCCAAGATACAAACGACTACTCGTTTCATAATACTTCCTACGTTATTACTGGCTCGCTATTTAAACTCAATAATAAACTACAACGGATGAATTTGACTAGAGACAACAAGTCGACTTACACCCCCTCCTGTTGTTTACCAGCTTACAACTGAGATTTAAACTGATTAATCAACGTACCTTCAGTACCACAAAGGTGCCGACGGTGCTCCTTCATTGTTGCTCTTCGCTGTTGATTATTTGATACAAGCCCAATGTTTTGCTCCTTGCTTATGGGAGTTCGCTTCTTGTAACAAATTACCGACCAGTGCCAAAAGTGTGCCTGCTATACAAGTTACTTTTTCATTTTACGAAACTTCCTTTATCGCATTTGTGATCTAGTAACAATAAAAAAGGGCCACCAACTAATTGGCAGCCCTTTTAACTAGTATTGTTAACGACTAATAACGTACTATTAAAGTAATTCAGTACGTTACTCAGCAGCTTTAGATACCATTACCATTGCTGGACGCAATAAACGACCGTTTAAGGTATAGCCTTTTTGCATAACAGCCAGCACAGTATTAGGTGCTACATCATTGCTTGGCTGCATTGACATTGCTTGATGGAACTCTGGAGAGAACGTTTCGCCTTGAGGGTTAACCGCTTCAACACCAAACTTGCCCAGCGCTTCTGAAAAGCTCTTTAATGTCATCTCAATCCCTTCTAGAATTGATTTTGTCGCTTCATTCTCTTTATCAGCAAATTCGATTGCACGCTCAAGATTGTCAATCACTGGCAGTAACTCATTTGAGAATTTCTCAAGTGCAAACTTGTGCGCTTTTTCAACATCTTGTGCTGCACGGCGACGCATATTTTCAACTTCCGCCGCAGCGCGTACTACACCGTCTTTTTGGCCTTCAATCGTTTGCTTTGCAGCTTCAAGCTCAGCGTATAAACCAGCAATTTCTTCTTCAGGGCTCACTTCGCCTTGTTCAGACTGTGGCGCTTCTTCCTGTGCTTGCGCTTCAGCAGCTTGTTCTACTACTTCTTCTTGTGCAGTTTCTTGTTCCTGCTCTGGTGCTTTTGTCTGCTCAGACATGAAAGTTAATCTCCGATTCTTTACAACTGCCGTAATTATGGGGATTGATTTTTTAGTTTCAAGAGTCTTTTTGCTCGATACGGCTAAATTCGTCAATTATTGACTCAATTGGCGCCTCTGAAGGACACACCACACAAAAACGACTTTGATATTCTTGGTCCATAAAATAAGGAACACTTAAAATTACGTACCGCGATAAACTGTCGGCATCAATGTCGCTTCCAAGCAACACCGAAAGGCCATCACGAAAAGCGAGCTTATCTTCGACTTGGTGCAAAAATGGCACGCCTAAGCTGACATCATTGCCTTGCTCCAAGCGGTTGTATATATGACGCTCACCTACTACGATACTGTTGTCAGTCCCCAATTGAAGGCTCAGCTCACGTGTCCACTGAGATAACAACTCTCGGCAATTAGGCATAGCACTGTTGGCCATCGCGCGCATACGATGCAACCCTTCTTTGAGTGTTTGCTGACTAAATACCGTATTCATCCACAGCGCAAATTGATATCGAATTTCATCAGAGTTATCTGCGGGCTTATTGATACAAATATTTTGTGATTGCCCAGCTTTATCGATAAGTAAAACAAGCCAATGTTTGCGGTCAAAGTCCAAGACCTCGACACGAAACACTTTTTGACTGCTCACTTGAGGTAATCCAACGACACAACACACTTGATAATGCTGGCTTAGTGAATGTGCCAAAGTAACCAATTGCTCTTGTTCTGGTTGCCAGTAAGTCGCAATCGTATCTAATTCAAAATACTCTTGTAACCAGTATTTGATGCCAATATCTGAAGGCACTCGCCCAGCTGAAGTATGGGGTGAAAATAACAACCCCTGATTTTCTAATCGAGCCATCGCATTGCGTACAGTCGCGGAACAAATGGCCATTCCTTTCATCTTAGCAATTTTACTGGACGCGACCGGAAGTCCTTCACCGTTACAGTAAAGTGTCATCACAGCCGAGAAAACTTGTTTATCACGAGCACTTAATTTCATAATTATTTATGTTGGGGTGAATTTCAAAGTTTCAAGCACTTCAATTTTAAGATAATCTTGGGTGAGATTACACACCAAGGATTTGCGTTAAAAATGAGCACTCCATTTACCACCATCGGCCTTATTGGCAAACCGAATCATGACGGCGCGGCTCAGACCTTACATCGCCTTTACACTTTTTTGCAAGCGCTAGGTTATGAAGTTTTTGTAGAGCGCCGCGCAGGCAAACAACTTAATGTATTACAAGATTGCCAGTTACTAGACCTTGTAGAGCTAGGTGAAAAGTGTGATCTGGCCGTCGTTGTTGGCGGTGACGGTAATATGCTTGGCGCTGCCCGCGTACTTGCGCGGTTTGATGTCGCCGTTATCGGCGTGAACCGGGGTAACCTTGGGTTTTTAACCGATTTAAATCCTCATGACTTTGAACCTGCACTAGAACAAGTACTCAGTGGCAAATTTGTTGAAGAGCACCGCTTCCTCCTAGAAGTCGAAGTCTACCGCCATGCGCAACTCAAAAGTGCTAATTTAGCTGTCAATGAAGCAGTTTTACATGCCGACAAAGTCGCACATATGATAGAGTTTGAGGCTTTCATTGACGATCAGTTTGTATTTTCTCAGCGCTCTGATGGTTTGATTGTCACAACGCCCACAGGCTCAACAGCCTATTCATTGTCTGGTGGAGGCCCTATTTTAACACCAGAGTTAAATGCCGTGGCACTGGTTCCCATGTTTCCCCATACACTCTCAAGTCGTCCTTTAGTCGTTGATGCTAACAAACAAGTTAAACTCAAACTCAGCGCTGAGAACACAGCTAGCTTACAGGTTAGTTGTGATAGTCACGTGGTGTTGGCCTTACTACCAGGTGATGAAGTGGTGATTAAAAAAGCAGCACAAAAGCTAAGACTTATTCATCCAACGAGCTATTCCTACTACCATGTTCTTAGAGAAAAACTAAATTGGGGCAGTAGGCTTTACTAAAGCCAATTAGTTAAGCAGAATAGAGCAGATTTATTTTCTAATTTAGGGAAAAGTAATACAACATGAGTTACATAGTGTTTGTATCGATAGTGTTGCTCATCACTATCCTTGGTGTTTACATGGTCATTGAGAACAATCGACAAAAAGCCCGTGACGCTGAGAAAAAAATTTTCAATGAGCGTGTGAAAGATATCTCTTCGTTATACAAAAGAAAAATAGCAGAGTACGTAGACTGTAAACTGATTAGGCCAAAACATGCACCTAAGTTCAACGCCATCGTCAGTAACTTTTTTGTTGTGCAATCACACAACGAGGAAAACTTGGCACGTCTAGAGAAGGTCAGTGAGCACTTGTTGAGCCAAATAGGTTCTGAGCTTAATAAGTGTCGTAGTAACGACAATGTAGAGTTGTTAAGTGAACAGCTGTTTTTATTTGCCGCTGAGCTGCCATCAGCTGGTATAGCGTACAATAAAAACTTTTATGTAGAGATACTCCCTGCATTAATCTCTCGTATTCAAACTCCTGATACTCATGAGAAAATTGAGCATGAAGTTGAAGTGGATGGTGAAGAAAAAATTGAGCCAAACAATGATGGCGAACATGCATCACCTCAACCAAGGCAAGCGGCCGATATAATCAATTAAAAGTTGATTTTTGCAAAAATGCTGTATAAATTAACAGTAAAATACTGTTTGGATATACAGCATGCTTACCAGTTTGCAAATTAAAAATTTTGCCATAGTCAGTGAACTCAACATTGACTGGCGTTCTGGCATGACAGCCATCACTGGTGAAACCGGTGCTGGTAAATCAATCGCCATTGATGCCTTATCCCTATGTCTTGGTGAACGCGCAGATGCAAATGCCATCCGCCCAGAGAGCAGTAAAGCGGAAATTTCAGCCCAATTTGATATTCGCAATTTACCACAAGCACAAAAATTCCTCTCAGAGCTCTTGCTTGATGATGAGGAGCAAAATTGCATTTTACGGCGTGTAGTCACCCGTAACGGCCGCAGTAAAAGTTTTATTAATGGCACATCCGTGACCGCAGCTCAGCTCAAAGAGCTAGGGCAAATGCTCATTGCTATTCATGGCCAACACGCCCACCAATTACTTCTCAAACCGGAACATCAACTTGGTTTATTAGACGCGTACGCTGGGCATCAGAATCTTCTTGGCGCGGTTAAAGCGCAATTTAACCACTACTATAAGTTACAAAGAGAGCATGCCAATTTACTCAAACAACAACAAGCCCAAGCAGCTAAAAAACAGCTATTAGAGTATCAGGTTGAGGAACTTGATGAGTTTGCTTTGCAAGAAGGCGAATTTGAACAAATTGAAGCAGAGCACAACCGTTTAAGCCACGCACAAACTCTAGTAGAAAGCTCGCAAAGAGAGCTAATGAGTTTATACGAACAAGACGACCAAACAGTGCTCGGTCAATTGCAGCATAGTGTACAAACTTTCAGTGAATTAAGTACGTTAGATAAATCACTTGAAGGCATTAGCCAGATGCTCAGTGAAGCAGCTGTACAACTGGAAGAAGCATGTCGAGAGATCCGCAGCTATGGAGAAAGCGTTGAGCAAGATCCAATAAGGCTGCAAGAGATCGAAGAGCGGATCACACAGGCAATGGCACTGTCTCGAAAGCATCAAATTCAGCCAGACCAGCTCGCTTCACATCATTTAGCCTTAAAGCAAGAATTAGACAACATTTGTTCAGATAACGCGCGTATTGACGACTTAGAACATGAAATTGCTGAAGCCCTGCATGCGTACCATATCTCTGCAAGCCAGTTGAGTGACAGCAGAGCAAATGCAGCTGGCAAATTAAACACACTGATCACCCAAAGCATGCACGAGCTTTCAATGGAAAATGGCCGGTTTGCCATTGAATTAAGTAAAGATGCCGACAGACGCCCCAATGAGCTAGGCATGGATAACATCGAGTTTTTAGTGTCAACTAACCCTGGACAACCAATGCAGGCCCTTGCAAAGGTGGCTTCTGGCGGTGAGCTATCACGGATCAGCCTCGCAATTCAGGTAATTATTGCTAATAAGGTCACCACACCGACTTTAATATTTGATGAAGTAGATGTCGGGATTTCAGGACCTACCGCCTCTCAAGTTGGTAAACAATTAAGGTTACTCGGTAACTCCACACAAGTCATTTGTGTAACACACTTGCCTCAAGTTGCCTGTAGTGGTCACCAACAGTTTTTTGTCCAAAAAGCGGTGAACAATGCGCAAACATACACCTCTATGGTGCCATTAGATATGCATCAACGCGTAGATGAGATAGCCCGATTGCTTGGCGGGGACAGTGTCAGTGACACCACCAGAGCCAGTGCAAAGGAGCTGCTGAGTGTGCAAAGCTGCTAAAACAGCGTGCATGTAAGTGATATCTCTTGTCGATATCACTTACATTTTTTATTTATGGTGCACTGGATGTCATTTTTTTCAGTGTCCGGTCTTTTTTCACATAGTGATGAAAAAGTGCAGCGACGACATGACCTGCTATTAATAACCAAATCAACCATGCTCCGAGTATGTCTTTGTGAATAAAATCAATGGGCTTCTCAAATTCCTTAAAGGTAAGCCCTAGACCATCTAGAACAAAGTATTGAAACAGAGCCGTGTCCTCGAATTTCGGGATCTCTAATAAAAAGAAAAACTCCGTATTTGCACCTGTCCCAATATACCCAGTCACAGGTGCGATAATCATGATGGCATACAAAGCGTAGTGACCCGCATGCGCTGCCAAATGTTCCACTTTGGTGCCGGGTTCCGGCGCTGGCGGTTTATTCATTGCTCGCCACAGGAGCCTCAACAAAACAACAACCATAATGGATACACCAAATGATAAATGCAGCTGCAATGCCGTCCAGTTCTCGGAGGTTTTTGCCTCAGTAAACCAATGACGATAATACACGCTCATATAGGCTGCCAAAAATAATATCGCTGTTATCCAGTGGATCCACTTGGCGATGGTACCATAATCCGTGTCTGTATTTTTTAGTGTCATAAATACCTCAATCATTTCCCGAAATATAACCAAGCTATAAGAGATTATTTTAATACTAACCCCCATAAGTGTATCTCGGTTAATGCTGGACAACATATTCTGAAAAATAGAATGTGAATAGATAAGCCGTACTAGATAAATTCCTAATAAAACAAAAAAGCCCCAGCGTTTATGCGCTGGGGCTTATCAAAGCATTAGATTAGTTCAAAGCGTAGCTTATACCTCAAGGTAATCTAAGATCCCTTCTGCCGCATTCCTGCCTTCAAAAATAGCCGTAACAACCAAATCAGAGCCGCGTACCGCATCCCCTCCTGCAAAAATTTTAGGATTGCTAGTTTGGTGCGTATATGCGCCTTGTTCAGGAGCGACAATACCGCCCCAATGATTTATCTCGACATCATATTGAGCGAGCCAATCTAAGTTATGTGGTTTGAAGCCAAATGCCAGTACTACTGCATCAGCGTCTATAATATGCTCAGAGCCAGCCACTTCCTGTGCTTGTCGACGTCCGTTGCCATCAGCCTCACCCAATTGTGTTTTCACCATTTTAACGCCGCTCACATTGCCCTTTTCATCGACAACAATCCCTTTGGGTTGAACGTTAAATTGAAAGACTACACCTTCTTCTTTAGCATTTTTAACTTCTCGCTTAGAACCAGGCATGTTGTCCTCATCACGTCGATAAGCACAAATCACGGATTTGGCTTTTTGTCGCACCGAGGTGCGGACACAGTCCATTGCTGTATCTCCTCCACCAAGCACAACAACACGCTTGTCAGCCATACTAATGTAGGGCTGCTGAGACTCGTCATAACCCATCACCCGGTTAGTATTGCCGATCAAAAATGGTAACGCGTCATATACCTGTTTTGAATCCTCATTCTCCAATCCACCGCGCATATATTGATATGTTCCAACACCGACAAACACCGCATCATATTGTGCGATTAACTCATCCATTGTTACATCAGAGCCAACTTCTGTATTTAATTTGAATTCAACGCCCATCTCGGTGAACACCTCACGGCGTTTTTCCATGACTGACTTTTCAAGTTTAAACGATGGGATCCCAAAAGTGAGTAAGCCTCCGATCTCTGGATTGCGGTCGTAGACCACTGCTTTAACCCCATTGCGAACTAAGATATCAGCGCAGCCAAGCCCTGCGGGACCTGCGCCGATAATCGCCACTTTTTTGTCAGTCCAAGTGACGTAAGACAAATCAGGCTTCCACCCTTGTGCAAATGCCGTATCAGTGATGTATTTCTCTATGTTGCCGATTGTAACGGCACCAAACTCATCATTTAGCGTACAGGCACCCTCACATAATCTATCTTGTGGACATACACGCCCACAGACTTCAGGCAAACTATTAGTACGGTGTGACAATTCAGCCGCTTCCAAAATACGTCCCGTTCGGATCAACTTCAGCCACTGAGGAATATAGTTATGCACGGGGCACTTCCATTCACAGTAAGGGTTTCCACAATCTAGACACCTGTCTGCTTGTGAGTCTACCTGCTGCCCAGAGAATGGCTCATAAATTTCAACGAAGGAGTTTTTACGCGTTGATATTGGTTTTTTTCTCGGGTCAACACGCTGCACATCGATAAATTGGTAAACGTTTTCGCTCATAATTCCTCCTCTACTGCGCCTGCACTCTTAGTTCAGCACTACTGCGCGCTCGATGCCCTAATAAACTCTTTACATCACTTGACTTAGGCTTTACTAACTTAAACATAGGAATATACAATTCGAAGTTTGCAAGTACTTGCTCAGCTCTACTTGAGCCTGTGCACTCCAAATGTTCTGCTATTAACCCTCTTAGATGCTCCTGATGTGACGGTAGTCTGTTCAAGGTCAGAACCTCCACCAGTTCTGGGTTAAAACGTTTGTCCATGTCATTTTCTTCATCAAGTACATATGCAAACCCACCTGTCATCCCGGCACCAAAGTTAACACCAATTTGACCAAGGACACAGACAACTCCACCCGTCATATATTCACAGCCGTTGTCTCCTAACCCCTCAACCACAGCATGTACACCGGAATTACGCACAGCAAAACGTTCACCAACACGTCCAGCCGCGAATAACTTACCTCCTGTTGCGCCATATAAACAAGTGTTACCTGCAATAGTCGCTTGATGAGACATAAAACTAGAACCCAATGGCGGTCTTATTACCAGCTTGCCGCCAGCCATACCCTTTCCAACATAGTCGTTGGCATCACCAACCAAAGTTAGCTCTAGCCCACCTGCATTCCATACACCAAATGACTGTCCAGCCGTACCATGTAACTCTATCGACACGGGATCTGCTGCCATTCCTTGATTACCGTATTTGCCAGCAATGTAGCCAGACAACATAGCGCCAACGGAGCGATCCGTATTTTTGATTCTACTAACAAGCGATGTGCCAGACTTTTCATCAATTGCTTGTTTAGCTTTACTCAATAACGACTCATTTAACTCCCCACGGTAGTGCGACGTATTCTCTGCGCTACAGTACAAAGTCTGATTACTCGGGTTATTGGGTTTAGCCAAAATTGGTGATAGATCTAACTTTTGCTGTTTGCTCGTTTTTCCTTCAAGTACATCTAAAAGATCTGTTCGGCCAATTAAGTCTGTTAATTTTGTTACACCTAGTGAAGCCATAAGTTCACGGGCTTCTTGTGCAATGAATTTAAAGTAATTCATAGCCATTTCAGGCAACCCATGGTAGTGGCGCTGTCTTAGCGTGTCATCTTGCGTTGCAACACCTGTCGCGCAATTATTCAGGTGACATATACGTAAGTACTTACACCCTAATGCCACCATAGGCCCTGTGCCAAACCCAAAGCTTTCAGCGCCCAAAATAGCAGCCTTGATAATATCTAATCCTGTTTTTAAGCCACCATCAGTTTGCAAACGTATTCTGTGTCTCAAACCATTTTCTACCAGTGCTTGTTGGGTTTCTGCTAATCCAAGCTCCCACGGACATCCGGCGTATTTCACAGACGTCAACGGACTCGCACCGGTACCGCCATCATAGCCAGCGATAGTGATCAGGTCGGCATAAGCCTTGGCAACACCAGTGGCAATAGTGCCGACGCCCGGTTCAGAGACAAGCTTAACGGAAATCATTGCCTGCGGATTAACCTGCTTTAGGTCAAAAATTAGTTGAGCTAAGTCTTCAATAGAATAAATATCATGGTGCGGAGGTGGAGAAATCAAAGTCACACCAGGAACAGAATAACGCAACTTGGCAATATATGGCGTTACCTTTTCGCCTGGTAGCTGACCACCCTCACCAGGTTTTGCGCCCTGCGCAACCTTAATTTGTATCACGTCAGCACTTTGTAAATAATGTGGCGTCACACCAAATCTTCCTGATGCAACCTGTTTGATGCGAGAGTTTTTCTCGTTACCAAAGCGTAACTTGTCCTCTCCACCTTCTCCAGAGTTTGAAAATCCGCCAAGGCGATTCATGGCAATCGCCAGTGCTTCGTGCGCTTCCGGTGAAAGAGCTCCTATACTCATTGCTGCTGAGTCAAAACGTTTGTATAGATTTTCGGCCGGTTCAACCTCGTCTATCGAGACTGCTTGTTGCGACGTTTTTAATTTCAACAAGTCCCTTAAATTAGTCACCGGTCGATTATTTACAATGTCCGCATACTTCAGGTAGTCTTCGTACTTACCCGACTTAACCGCCACTTGCAGCGACTGCACTACATCAGGGTTATAAGCGTGATACTCGCCGCCGTGCACAAATTTCAACAAGCCACCATGACTCAACAATTTTCGTTTGCTAAAAGCAAGCTGGTTTAACAATTTGCTTTCCGCTTCAAAGTCCGTAAAGTCCGCACCTTTAATACGGCTCACTACGCCTTTAAAACATAAATTGACAACTTCATCAGACAAACCTACCGCTTCGAAGAGCATTGAACAACGATAAGATGCAATGGTGCTGATCCCCATCTTAGACATGATTTTATACAAGCCTTTGTTAATCGCATTTCGATACGACAGCGTCACGTCACGATATGATTTTTTGATCACACCTCTGTCGCACAGAGAAACCAAGGTTTCGTAGGCCAAATAGGGGTAGATCGCAGTTGCGCCAAAGCCAAGTAATACAGCAAACTGATGAGGGTCACGCGCACTGCCCGTTTCTACAATGATATTTGAGTCGCAACGCAGATTTTCATTCACTAACCGTTGCTGAATTGCACCTACCGCCATCGCAGCTGGAATAGGTAAAAACCCTTTTGCGATATCTCTATCACTGAGCAAAATCATGACACACCCATTGGCGGCTTTTTCCTGCGCTTCATCACAAACACGACGCAGTGCACATTCTAAGCCCTCTTCAGGTGCGTAATTTAAATTGACCTGACCAACTTGGTAATGTTTATCATCAGCTGCTGTAAGCTGCTTGATATCCGAGTAGGTTAAAATCGGCGAGTCAAATTGCAAACGCTTTGCATGGCCAGTTGTTTCATTGAACACATTCTGTTCACGACCAATACAAGTTGCAAGCGACATCACGTGATTTTCGCGCAACGGATCGATCGGTGGATTAGTTACCTGCGCAAACTTTTGTCGAAAATAATCGTACAAAGAGCGTGCGCCTTGAGACAACACCGCAAATGGCGTGTCATCCCCCATAGAGCCAGTAGCTTCTTGTCCGTTGGCCCCCATCACGCTGATAACTTGCTCTACTTCTTCATTGCTATAGCCAAACTGCTTTTGATAGGTCAACAATGTTTCATCAGAAAAATCGCGCTGACCAGCATCTTTCTCATCGAGTTGTTCAAATGGCGTGAGACGTTGCACGTTTTGTTCGAGCCAAGCCCGATATGGGTGCCGTGCCTTTAGGTCTTGATCAATTTCACTGGATTGCCATATTTTGCCATGGAGCGTATCCACAACAAGCAATTCACCGGGTCCAACACGGCCTTTTTCAACAACTTCGTCCGCTTCATAATCCCAAATTCCAATTTCAGACGCTACGGTAATAAACCCATCTTGTGTGACTACATAACGAGCTGGTCTTAGTCCATTTCTATCTAAGTTACATGCGGCGAACCGGCCATCGGACATAACGATACCCGCAGGTCCATCCCAAGGCTCCATATGCATTGAGTTAAAATCATAAAATGCGCGCAGATCGTCATCCATGGCGCGGTTTTTTTGCCATGCAGGCGGAACCAGCATTCGCATAGCACGGAATATATCCATACCACCAGCTAAAAATAGCTCAAGGATGTTATCCAAGCTCGACGAATCTGAGCCTGACTCGTTGACAAATGGCGCGGCCAATTGTAAATCTGGCAGTAATGGCGATGAGAATTTGTAAGCACGCGCTCGCGCCCACTGTCTATTGCCCATAATCGTATTGATCTCACCATTGTGAGCCAAATATCGAAATGGTTGCGCCAACGGCCATTTGGGCTGGGTATTAGTAGAAAACCTTTGATGGAAAACACAAATAGCACTGGTCATACGAAGATCTGCTAAATCTAGATAAAAATTTGGCAGATCTGCTGGCATCATCAGACCCTTATAGACAGTTACAAGGCCCGACAAACTCGCAATATAAAATTGCTCATCTGCTGTAATTCTTTTCTCAATTCGGCGCCTTGCAATATAGAGACGACGCTCTAAATCTTTAGGTCTCCAACCCTCTGGCGCACTCACAAACACTTGCTCAAATTGAGGCAACTGAGATTTGGCTATCGGACCCAACATGTCAGGCTGAATTGGCACTTCTCTCCAACCGACAATACTTAGTGTTTCTTTTTCTAATTCTTCATTGATAATATCTCTAGCGGACTGAGCTAACGCGTCATCGGCATTTAAAAATACCATGCCAACCGCATAATTTTTACCTAATCGCCAGTCATTTTCAGCCGCAATAGCCCTGAAAAAGCTATCAGGCTTTTGTAATAACAAACCGCAACCATCACCAGTTTTGCCGTCTGCTGCAATACCGCCTCTGTGCTGCATGCGATCTAGACCCGTGATCGCTGTACGTATTAATTTATGGCTTGCCTGGCCTTGAGTATGCGCAATAAGACCAAACCCGCAGTTATCTTTTTCTAATGCCGAGTCATATAACATAGACCCCTCCCCTTGCTACACCTGCCAGCTGAATGACTTCGACGATTTGCTGGCAGATATTCAAAATTAGCGCTGAAATGAAAGCGAGTCAACAAAGAAAAGAATAAATATTCACTACATTGAATATTTTTCAACGACCCCATTTCGTAACCAAAATTTAATACAACGCATCAAACTAGCAAATTTCGTCCCTAAAAAACACTTGACACCGGTATCAAATGTTAATAAATAGAAGAAAAAAGAAAACTAAAGATCAGTTTACGTAAACGTAAACCTACGCATGAATGAATAAATATTCACAAATTTAATGCTGAGCATTTATTTGAGGTATATTAATTCAAAGCAAGACTACGCTAGTAGAGGAAACGTTGGCTGTGATGTGCTTTAAAAAGCTTACTGAGTGTGTCTCAATGAGATAAGTTAGTTTGGTAGGCATAAAAAAGCCCGAAATACATTCGGGCTTTTACTGTATCTTGGTGATCTGACTGATTACTCTGCCGCTTCTTCTTTGTATTTAGCCGCAGTCTCAGTGATCAAAGGCTGGAGTTCGCCTTTTTGGAACATTTCGATAATGATGTCACAACCACCGATTAATTCACCTTCAACCCATAGCTGTGGGAATGTTGGCCAGTTTGCATAATGAGGCAACTCAGCACGAATATCTGGGTTTAAAAGAATATCCACGTATGCAAACTGCTCTCCGCACGCCATCAATGCTTGTGAAGCTTGAGAAGAAAATCCACAGTTAGGTAATTTTGGAGATCCCTTCATATATAGAAGAATTGGGTTTTCTGCAATTTGCTGTTTGATCTTATCAATGGTTTCCATATATACCTCAAATGACGATATTATCTGTTCGTACGCGTACTTTTCGCTCAAAATTAACGCATACGATAAATTCACACTACAAGTCTTGGTCACGGGCATTGCTGTTTGCCAAAACTTGAGTAAAATACTCAGGAATTATAGTATCACTATATAACACTAAATCGTACTGAAATGTGCCAAGCAAGTGGCATCTTTTTAGATATTTAGAGTACTCAACCAAAAAATGGAGATTAAAATGGCTTTCGAACTACCGTCACTTCCTTATGCTATCGATGCATTAGAGCCACATATTTCTAAAGAAACTTTAGAGTTCCACCACGGCAAACACCACAACACTTACGTGGTTAAACTAAATGGTCTAGTAGAAGGTACTGACTTTGCAAACAAAACTTTAGAAGAAGTTGTTGTTAGCTCTGAAGGCGGTATCTTTAACAATGCAGCTCAGATCTGGAACCACACTTTCTACTGGCACAGCCTAGCGCCAAATGGTGGTGGTGAAGCGCAGGGTAAAGTAGCAGAACTAATTAACGCGAAATGGGGTTCATTTGCCGCATTCCAAGAAGCATTTAATGACAAAGCAGTAAACAACTTTGGCTCAAGCTGGACTTGGTTAGTTCAACTAGCTGATGGGTCTTTAGATATCGTTAACACTTCAAATGCTGAAACACCGCTTACACAAGAAGGCGTTACTCCAATTTTAACAGTTGACCTGTGGGAACACGCTTACTATATCGATTATCGCAATGTTCGCCCTGAGTACCTGAAAGGTTTCTGGTCACTTGTAAACTGGGATTTTGCGAACCAAAATCTAGCTTAATTACAAAGGTATAACTGTACCAATTTAAGCAATAAAAAAGGCACACAGGTGCCTTTTTTTTATGTCTCTGCATACCGCGATCACATTAAATTCTTATATTTTTTAAGCAAATATCCAATAACAAGACTAAGCTTTAAGTACGCCTTGCATTTTAGCCCACGCATTTAATTTAACTGGTTATTGGAGTTTGATATGACAATATTTGAGCATTACCAATCCCGATACGAAGCAGCAAAAGAAGAAGAATTCACAATTGCTGAATTTCTTGAAATCTGTAAAGAGGATAAGGCAGCTTACGCCAGTGCGCCTGAACGGTTGCTCATGGCCATCGGTGAGCCTGAAATGATAGACACCTCGACGGACGCGAGGTTAAGTCGACTGTTTTCAAATCGGGTCATAGCACGTTACCCTGCTTTCAACGAATTTTATGGTATGGAAGATGCCATTGAGCAAATCGTCTCATACCTCAAACATGCAGCCCAAGGATTAGAAGAGTGTAAACAAGTACTCTATTTATTAGGACCGGTTGGTGGTGGTAAGTCTTCAATCGCTGAAAAATTGAAGTACCTAATGCAACAAGTGCCTGTATACGCAATTAAAGGCTCTCCGGTCAATGACCACCCGCTTAGTCTATTTAACCCGCAAGAAGATGGTGAGTTACTAGAGAAAGAATATGGGATCTCTAAACGCTATCTAAAAACAGTGATGTCGCCTTGGGCAACTAAACGTCTCCATGAATTCAACGGAGATATAAGTAAGTTTAAAGTTGTAAAACGCTACCCTTCTATTTTGGATCAAGTCGCCATCGCAAAAACAGAGCCCGGTGATGAGAATAATCAGGACATTTCGGCGTTGGTAGGTAAAGTTGATATTAGAAAGCTTGAACACTTTGCACAAAACGATCCCGACGCTTATGCATACTCAGGGGCATTGTGCCTAGCAAATCAGGGACTCATGGAATTCGTAGAAATGTTCAAAGCACCTATCAAGGTGCTGCATCCTCTACTTACCGCAACACAAGAAGGCAATTATAACGGCACAGAAGGTATTTCAGCGCTGCCATTTAGCGGTATTATCCTTGCCCACTCAAATGAGTCCGAATGGCAAACATTCAAAAACAATAAAAATAACGAAGCCTTCTTAGACCGCGTCTTTATCGTCAAGGTGCCATACTGCTTGCGGGTATCGGAAGAAGTTAAAATATACAAAAAACTGCTCGAAAATAGTGAGCTCAAAGATGCACAGTGCGCGCCAGGAACACTCGAAACATTAGCAAAATTCTCTTCGCTTTCTCGAATCAAAGAGCCAGAAAACTCAAGTATTTATTCTAAAATGCGTGTTTATGATGGCGAGAGCTTGAAAGACACAGATCCAAAAGCAAAGTCTTATCAAGAATATCGAGACTATGCGGGTGTAGATGAAGGAATGAATGGTTTATCCACTCGATTCGCATTTAAAATATTGTCGCGCGTTTTTAACTTTGACCACGCAGAAGTTGCAGCCAATCCAGTACACCTGTTCTACGTCTTAGAACAACAAATCGAGCGTGAACAATTTAGTGCTGAAGTGCAAGAGCGATATTTAAGTCACTTAAAAGGTTACTTAATTCCTCAATATGTCGAATTTATTGGTAAGGAGTTACAAACAGCTTATCTTGAGTCCTACTCAGAATACGGACAAAACATATTTGATAGATATGTCACCTATGCTGACTTTTGGATCCAAGACCAGGAATATCGGGACCCAGATACTGGGCAGCTTTTTGATAGAGCGGCTTTAAACGCTGAACTTGAGAAGATTGAAAAGCCTGCGGGCATCTCAAATCCAAAAGATTTCAGAAATGAAATCGTCAACTTTGTTCTACGTGCTAGAGCCCATCACAACGGTGAAAACCCAGTATGGACTAGCTATGAAAAACTAAGAACAGTAATAGAGAAAAAAATGTTCTCTAACACTGAAGATTTACTGCCCGTTATTTCTTTCAATGCCAAGACGTCTGCTGAAGACCAGAAAAAACATGAAGACTTTGTCAATCGGATGATGGAAAAAGGATATACCCAGAAACAGGTTCGACTACTTTCTGAATGGTATTTGAGAGTTAGAAAATCACAGTAATCTAACGATTGGAGGATGGTCAATGGCACATTTCATCGATCGAAGATTGAACGGTAAGAACAAAAGCACGCCTAACAGGCAGCGCTTTATAAGACGCTATAAAAAGCAGATTAAAGAAGCGGTTTCGGATGCGATAAACAAACGAAGTGTGACGGATATTAGCAGTGGAGAAAGCATATCTATACCACAACGAGATATTAGTGAACCTGTATTTCACCAAGGTAAAGGGGGAAATAGGGAACATATACATCCAGGCAATGATCAATTTAGTACTGGTGACAAAATACAGCGCCCTCCTTCCGGTCAAGGAGGGGGCGCAGGTGAAGGTAATGCCAGTGATCAAGGTGAGGGACAAGACGACTTTGTGTTTTCTATTTCAAAGGATGAGTATTTAGACCTCTTATTTGAAGATCTAGAACTGCCAAACTTGCAAAAGAGCCAGTTAGACAAGCTCGTGCAAATGAAAACACACCGCGCGGGTTTCTGTAATGACGGGATGCCAAGTAATTTAGACATAGTGCGTTCACTAAAAGGCTCGATCGCAAGACGGATAGCAATGACAGCCAGTAAACGTAGCCGCTTAAAGGAGCTCGAAGCTGAGCTTGAGCAGCTATTGGCTGAACCTGTTCCACCTCAGCATCAAATTGAAACGATCGAAGCTGAAATTGAATCATTACGGAGACGAATTGCGGCAGTGCCTTTCATTGACAACTATGATCTTAGATTTAGAAATTATGAAAAGCGTCCACACCCAACGAGCAAAGCAGTTATGTTTTGTTTAATGGACGTATCTGGATCTATGGACCAAGCAACAAAAGATATGGCAAAGAGATTTTACATTTTGCTGTATCAATTTTTAACACGTACCTATAAAGACATTGAGGTTGTTTACATTAGGCATCACACGCAAGCAAAAGAAGTTGATGAACAGGAATTTTTTTACTCTCAAGAGACAGGTGGCACAATTGTTTCAAGTGCGTTGAAGTTGATGGATGAAATAGTTGCAGAGCGCTATTCACAAGGGGATTGGAATATCTATGCAGCACAAGCGTCAGATGGTGACAATTGGGCAGACGACTCGCCACACTGTACCGATATCCTTGCAAATAAACTGCTCAAAGTGGTGCGTTATTACGCCTATATAGAAATCACGACAAGAGCACATCAGAGCCTATGGAGAGAATACCAAGGGCTATCTGCAGCTTATAATAATTTTGCTATGCAGCACATACGCTCAGTAGAAGACATTTACCCAATCTTCAGAGAGTTATTTAAAAAGAACCGGCAAAAGCAGCAAGGTGCAGCATAACAAAGAGGGGAAGCGCAAATGACCTACAACCCTTTAAATGATGGTCCAGATTGGACTTTTGAAAGATTAGAACTGTATCAAGCCGAAATTGCTCGTGTAGCGGAGCACTATCGGCTTGATACTTACCCCAATCAAATTGAAGTGATCACCGCAGAGCAGATGATGGATGCATACTCTAGTGTAGGTATGCCCATCGGTTATGCGCACTGGTCTTATGGTAAAAAATTCATCCAGACGGAACAAAATTATAAACGTGGGCAAATGGGGCTCGCATACGAGATAGTCATTAACTCAGATCCCTGTATTGCTTACTTAATGGAAGAAAACACATTGCCAATGCAAGCACTCGTGATGGCACATGCTTGTTACGGCCACAACTCTTTTTTTAAAGGTAACTATTTATTTAAAACCTGGACTGATGCGTCTTCTATCATTGATTATCTGGTCTTTGCAAAAAACTATGTCGCCGAATGCGAACAAAAATACGGCATCGAGGAAGTCGAAAATTTACTAGATTCTTGTCATGCACTGATGAATTATGGTGTTGATAGGTACAAAAGGCCACAGCAAATTTCGTTATTTGAGGAACAAAAACGTCAAAAAGAACGTGAAGATTATCTTCAATCCCAAGTTAATGAATTGTGGAAAACCATTCCTAAAAGCAAACAGGAAGACACTGAGGATTTACCACACTTCCCATCAGAACCACAGGAAAATATACTCTATTTCATTGAGAAAAATGCCCCTTTGCTCGAGTCATGGCAACGCGAAATCATACGTATCGTAAGAAAGATATCTCAATATTTTTATCCTCAAAGACAAACTCAGGTCATGAACGAAGGGTGGGCAACCTTTTGGCACTACACCATCCTCAATCACCTGTATGATGAAGGAAAATTAAGCGATGCATTTATGCTTGAGTTCCTACAGAGCCATACTAATGTGGTTTATCAACCCCCCTATAACAGTAAGTTTTATTCGGGAATAAACCCCTATGCATTGGGGTTCAATATGATGGTGGACATAAGACGTATATGTGAAAACCCCACAGAAGAAGATAGACAGTGGTTTCCTGAATTTGCAGGTAAAAACTGGCTAGATACACTGCATTTCGCGATGGAAAACTTTAAAGATGAAAGCTTTGTCAGTCAGTTCTTATCCCCCAAGATAATCCGTGACTTTAAGTTATTTACCATATTAGACAAAGAGTCCTCACCTCATCTTGAAGTTAAGGCTATTCATGACGAAGCGGGTTACCAGAAAGTTAGAAGCAGCCTATCGGCACATTATAACCTCAGTAACAATGAACCAAATATACAAGTTTATAAAGTAGACGTTCGTGGGGACCGATCTTTGACTTTAAGGTACGTCCCTCAAGATAAGATTCCGTTAGCAGATTCAAAAATTGAAGTGCTCAAACATCTCTATCGTCTATGGGGGTTTGAAGTTAGATTAGAACAAGCTGAAGAGGATGGTAGCGTGACAACTCTTGGCCAGTGCCCGTTAGAAAACCCCGAAAGTGATTAGCCTGACAACACACGAGTTACCCTCGTGTGTTGTTTGCTTGCCTGTCCTGACGCACATTTTTCATTTATTACTCTAGTAATGCCAAGTACACCCTACACGTCCGCTGCATATGTTTGAGTGTTACGAAATATATTTCATTAAACTATTACCATACAAATGTAGTTAATATCGTTAACTAAAAAAGCTTAGATTCGGTAAAGTTAAACTCAATCAGTCGTCTGTCGAAGAAGAACATCCAATTAACGGGTATTGACAGCAACCTTTACATGCCTTGGATTTTTTAAAGGTCTTATCAAAACCTGATTTCATTAGTAGAAGTGAATTTCGTTATATCGGACACAGAGAAGCGGTTTGAGAAGATTTAGGCCTGACTCGCGACTTTGGGGTTTAATAACCGTTACAGTGCTCAATTAGCCTATTGAGCACTGTATTTCGTCTACTGAGACATCGACGGATCATATACGGTAACTTTGTTCCTACCAGTTTCTTTTGAATGATAAAGAGCAGAATCTGTCGCTTCGATCCACTGCTCATGCTTGTCAAAGCTATTGTCGTAACAAGCGATGCCAAGGCTCACAGTCAATCTAATTTCTTTCTTGTCATAATAGATCACTGAGTTTTCTATCATGCTTCGCAAACGCTCTGCAAAAATCAATGCCCCATCCGCATCGGTATCGACAAGTGTAACTGCAAACTCTTCACCGCCATATCGACCAGCAACATCTGTTTCACGCAGCGTTTTCTTTAAAAGGTCAGAGATATGACGTATCGCCTCATCTCCGCCGCTATGGCCATACTCGTCGTTAATTTTTTTGAAAAAATCTATATCAAACATCAACAAACAACTACAACCATTATTGCGCTTTAAACGTTTAAATTCAGTCCGCGAGCACTCTTCCCAATACCCTCTATTCGATAATTTAGTCAGAGCATCTGTACGGCTCATTTCCTCAAGCGTTTTGTTTGCTTTTTCCAACTCTAGCTTATTCATTGCTTCATCTGTGACATCATAGAGGATCACACATATGTGACCGACATCCCCTGTTAACGTTGTCAATGGAATAAACGTTGCGTTTTGATACATATATTCAGCTTTACCGGTAATAGGCCGGTAGTTTTTAAAGCGAAATATATATGGTTGCTGCTCCCATATGGTAAAAGAGCGATTCTTGAGGACAAAAACTGGCTCGGCTTTCCCCCTGAACCAAGACTCATCAATGCTCGGGAATAGATCGAATACATCTTTATCTTTTACTGCACTAGGCAATAATCCAGAATGATTTTCCATAAAACCATTCCAAACACATACACGATAATCTCGGTCCAGAACAACCAGCCCAACATCAACTGTGTTAAACATATCCATTAGCCAATGGATTTCATTCATATCAAAATCAGAAGCTGGCATAATTCTAATCTTCTAATAAGTATGCGACTTTAAATTTAAGCGTCTTCAAAGAATCTTCAGTGAATAGTAGCATCAAGTCGCAGTTAATATTATGGTGTTCAATTCCATAGCTAATTTCAATTGCTAGGGTCCTCTGCCACCTTGCTTTATTGGCTTTTACCAACTCAGATACCTCACAGTGTTGCCCAAGAACAACGGGATGTCCTTGGCTAAATGGCATATCGAGCTGTTTAGAGAGGCCTGTTAATATCGCACCAATCAATATGTTGCTAATGTCCATCAGCAGTTCGAGTTCAACCTTTTGGTTCAACTCACCTCCATATTTCATCAAAGACGCGATTTCTTTGAAGCTAGAATCATTCAATAGCAGCAATGCTTCTCCCGAAACACCACCACCGATGAAGCCTTGGCACACACCAGATGTAGAGGCGTTTGCGTCTATTGCTTGCAAGGCCATGTGTAATTCGTTGACTTCTAAAACATTGACGTTAGGAATTGGCAACTCCACAAAGACATTGAGCAACCTAGCCAGCAAGTCGCCAGCTTGGCCCATTGCGACATTTGCAATTTCTTGGTAAATATCTCTGAGCTCAGGTTCAATTTGCTCGCCAAGCTTGTGAACTAAGCTCTCGCGGATCGCTTTGTCTTTGATACCATGCTGAGTAATAATCTCTTCAAGCTTTTTTGCATCGCACGGTTTTCTAATAAAATCTATTGCCCCAAGCTCCATCACACGTTGATGTGCATTGGGCTGTATATCTCCTGATACAACAACAGTCAGAACATTCAGTCCTTGTTCTTGTATCGCTTGCAATACTTCATAACCATCCATATGTGGCATATTGAGATCTAAAAACAAAATTTCAGGCGTGATCTGTTTTATTTTCTCAATACAATCCAATCCGTGTTCTGCAAACTCAACTTTTATATCCCAGTCATCAGGCAAAGACCGTGCAAGTTGCCGTCTTGCTAGTTTGGAATCATCACAGATTAGGATGGGTGTTGACATAAAAGCTCTCTATATATTGGGTACAATACCCAAAATTCTAATTATAGTTATCAAACAGCAGTGTTTAGATTAAATATGTTAATCAATGCATGATTAATTTACAATCCAAATTACTACCAAAGCTTGGTTATATAAAATCAGTATAATACACTGTCGTGAATTGCGAAAAATTTAAAAAGGAATACGTTATGCGTAGAGTTCCCTTTATTACAACAACCATTTTCGCGCTGAGCTGTTTTTCAGCCAGTGCTGCGCTCGACGAAAACCAAGTAGATAAAGGCAAAGTTACTGCTGGGGGTAAACCAGTTACTTTGCTTGGCTCTGGTGTTACTGTCGGAGAGCAAGCACCTAGCTTTAAAGTAGTTAATGCCGATTTCACACCAGTGTCATTGTCACAGTTTGATGGAAAAGCTGTTGTGATCAGTGTTGTTCCCAGTTTGGATACTGGCATTTGTAGCCTTCAAACCAAATACTTTAATGAAAAAGTGGCAGCTCAGTACCCAAATATTGTGATGTTGACAATAAGTACAGACTTACCATTCGCTCAGAAACGTTTCTGTAAACAAGAAGGCGTTGATAAAGTTCAAACGTTATCTGATGCTGTATGGCGAAACTTTGGAGAGCAATATGGCTTGTTGATTAAAGATATGGGCTTATTGAGTAGAGCTGTATTTATCCTAGATAAAGATCATAAAGTAAAATACAAGCAACTCATCGGCAACCTTGCTTCTGAACCCAACTATGCTGACGTTATAAAGTCACTAGATACGCTTTAAATCACAACTAAAAAGTAGATCTCAAAACAAAAAAGCCAGCTATCGCTGGCTTTTTAATGATTCAATTGAAGAGAAACGGCTGTGGAGCAGTTTCAAAAATCGTCATTGCAAGCGCCCAATATGAGTAATCGGACGCTTTCTAATACTGATTGTAGACTAGTATCTCTCTTACTTACTTAAATCTAGCATCAGCTTGTTTAGGCGCGTTACAAAGCCAACAGGGTCTTTCAAGCTACCACGTTCAGCCAGTAGTGCTTGATCTAATAGTACTTCTGACCATTGAGCAAACTTGTCTTCATCTTGCTCATCGTTCAAGTGCTTAACAAGCTGATGGTCAGGGTTAAGCTCAAATATTGGCTTGCTCTCTGGCGCTGATTGACCAATTGACTCCATGAGCTTCTGCATTTGAGAGCTCATATCATGGTCATCGACAACCACACAAGCAGGAGAATCTGTTAGACGGTGTGTGAAGCGTACCTCTTTAACTTTGTCACCAAGTGATTCAGTGATGCGCTCAACTAACCCAGCTACCTCTTTTTCACTCTCTTCTTGCGCCTTTTTAGACTCTTCATCTTCTAAGTCACCTAAGTCTAAGTCACCACGTGTAATCGACTGTAGCTGCTTGCCGTCAAACTCAGTAAGGTGCCCCATCATCCACTCATCAACTCTATCCGACATAAGTAAGACTTCAATGCCTTTTTTGCGGAAGATTTCAAGATGCGGTGAGCTTTTAGCCGTTGCAAAGCTATCTGCAACAACATAATAAATTTTATCTTGCCCTTCTTGCATACGTTCAACGTATTCAGATAGCGCAACATTTTGTGTGCTTTCATCTGTATGTGTCGAACTAAAACGCAGTAACTTAGCAATTGCTTCTTTGTTTGCAGCGTCTTCTGCTGGACCCTCTTTGATAACTTGACCAAACTCATTCCAAAATGTTTGATACTCTTCAGGTTTGTTCTTACCCATTCTATCAAGCATTTTCAGCACACGAGACGTACAACCCTTACGAATTGCCTGAGTCACTTTGTTATCTTGCAAGATTTCACGTGACACGTTTAGTGGTAAATCATTAGAATCAAGCAAGCCTTTTACAAAGCGTAAATAGCTCGGCATGAACTGCTCTGCATCATCCATGATAAATACACGCTGGACATATAATTTTAGTCCCGTTTGGCGATCACGGTTCCACATATCAAATGGCGCTTTCTTTGGAATATACAACAGGCTTGTGTACTCAGTTTTACCTTCTACCTTATTGTGAGCCCAAGTTAATGGCTCTTCCCAATCATGACCAACATGCTTGTAGAACTCTTTATACTCATCTTCTGAGATCTCCGACTTATCACGCGTCCAAAGTGCAGTTGCTCGGTTAATTGCTTCCCACTCACCTGGTTGAGCTTCTATTTTTTCACCATCTGGTCCTTCTGATTCAGGGACCGGTGCTTTGAACATTTCAACAGGGATTGAAATATGGTCTGAATATTTGGTGATAACTGAACGTAGGCGGAAATCATCTAAAAACTCGCTTTCTTCTTCACGAAGGTGCAAAATAATTTCTGTACCGCGGTCAGCTTTATTGATTTCAGCTAGGCTGTACTCACCCTCACCTTTTGACTGCCATTCAACAGCAGACTGCTCACCCGCTTTGCGTGTACGAACTGTTACGTCATCAGCTACGATAAACGCTGAATAAAAGCCTACACCAAATTGACCGATTAGCTGTGAGTCCTTCGCTTGATCGCCAGTTAAATTTTGGAAAAATTCAGCAGTGCCAGATTTTGCGATTGTACCTAGAGAGTTAATCACCTCTTCACGGGTCATACCAATACCATTATCTGAAATGGTAACTGTTTTAGCATCTTTATCAGCACTTATTCTTACTTTAAGCTCAGCATCCCCCTCATACAGGTCGCCATTTTGCAAAGCTAGATAGCGTAGCTTGTCAGCTGCATCAGAAGCGTTTGATACAAGTTCACGTAAGAAGATCTCTTTATTTGAATATAAAGAGTGGATCATAAGGTTTAATAGTTTACCTACATCTGTTCCAAACTGATGATTTTCTTTGTTTTTAATATCAGACATCGACTATATCCTAATCTATTTGGTATACAGGGTTTTAAGCTGTTAATCGTATTATGAAACGATATATTGTGCTTCGATGTCATTTTTCAAGGGGAAAGTAAAAATTTTTTCTACTTGATAGGTTGTGGCGATTACTGATCTAATTGTCGTAGTTTAGCTGTGCTACCTAACGAGATAGCACAGCGACTTGAATCATATGAGCCAGGGGGACTAAGCTGTTTTCTTGTTATCAAAAGCACTTTCAGCAATATCACATTGTTCCAGTAGCATCAAAAAGTTTGGTTTGCCAAATAACATCATAACATCCAAAAGTTGCGAAGCGGATAGCTCGGTTTTGCCAGATTCCCAATTTGAGATAGTCGCCTGATCAACGGGTGTTACCAAGCTTTTGCCTAACTGGGCTTGAGTCAAATTCATATCTTGACGCATTCTACGTATTGTCATTTGAATATAGCGCTTTGCGTCTTGCGTTTGTGCTCTTCGAGAGCGCTCATTTCTAGAGATTATACTCATAACATATCCATATTATTTATATCATTGTTCTGACATTGAATTTAACAATATACATTGAGCAAATAGTGAGCTCACTAGATACATACATCAGAAAAAATGATTAAAATTAACCCCGACCCAATTAGACAACTTATATCATTTCATGTAGGCTATCTGGGTCAACTGAGTAAATAATTGATCGGATTGGGTTATATGTCAACATCTTTTGCTACAAGATTGAAACAACTAAGGGTTTCATTGGAAGAATCTCAAATCAGTTTTTCTGAGATATTAGATATACCTACAGCCTCCTATCGCAAGTATGAGAAGGGGGAAAGGGAACCTACTTTGTCAGTTATTGAAAAGTTCTTTACGCATCCACTGACAGAAAATCACGCCTGTTGGCTGATCACTGGCGAGGACCAACCCAATCCGACCACTTTAATCACTGAAGCACCCCAAAAAGATAGCACTCAGCCGTTTAGTAAAGACTTTGAATCAAAATTTATTCAAACTGCAAAAGAAAGTTTATTATTTATTTGTCATTTAGGTTGGTTTAAACGAGGAAAAGAAGTCAATTTTGACAGTTGCGGCAAAATTTTATTGAGAGATTTAGAGCCATTTTTAGATAAACACGCCAGTGTAGAAAACAAAAAGGTTGGTTAATGATAAAGGTATAGGGGCTTTTAAACGTACTAAGATCCACCCTGCAATTAATTCACTTAATCACTTTTAGTTTTACTTTTTCTTGCTCATCATTGCTTTGTTTTAGTTGATAGTCTTTAGAGTCATCTCTAAAATCTTCTACCCGTTTTAATGCTACTTGAACAGCGTCGTGTTTAGTCATGTCATTGTCGATCTCAAGCGCTTTACCCAGATCCATTACAATCTCATACGCTTCATCATAGAGCTCCTCAGGCACATCTTCATTACCCGTAGGTTTAATAAATAGTTCACGGATCTTCTCTTCAAATTTAGTCAGAGAATGGCCGTTAATAATTGCAGCGAGAATGAAGCAGATCACTAAGCAGTGAATTAAAAGCAGTACAATTAAAAATGGCATCCTAACATTCCTTTGCGTATTTTTTTTTCATTATTACATCAAACGGATATTTTGCTATAAGGAAAAATTGCAAGACGATTGTTATCAAAACCAAAATTGAATAGTAGTGTTTAAATGAGGTTATATCTAAATAACCAGCCATCAATAACTGTGCTGTTTTTAACAACATACCAATCAGAAATAAGTAACAAGAGTATCTGGCAACTGGGGAGAAAGTGCACCCTCTGATCGCATGCAATAAAGTTAGTGCTATGATAAACGACGCGTTACCGCATGCGGAAATGAAGTAAAATATTTGCCTTCGCACCATTTTGTCTATCTGTAAGTCAAGTAAACTGTTGAGTAGATGCTCGAAAAGAAGGAGGCAAAACACCGAGGTTATAGTCGTTAAAAAGCAAGAATGTAGCTCGTGGTCAGATTTGTTTTTTAAGCTCTTACTTCCACCAAAAATTAATTCTCGTCGTCGTTCTTTAAATAGGTAAAGAAAACACCCAAGTACCGAAAACTGAAGCCCTACGATAATCCAAGAAATTGTATCCAAAAACTCATTCATAAAATTTTGCTAATACTTTCTGGTTGCCCCCAGCTATTTCAAACCAGAGCAAGGTATACCTATTGACACCAGTATTTGAAAAGACTTTTCCGATAATATCTAAGTCACTCTCTTATTCATTAATCAACCAACTCAACACGGGGAGTGTTTAGCAATCACACGGACATTCATTGCAAAAATGCTATTTAACCACCCACAAATTGGCTGCTTTATTTTTTGTTGTTTTTTCAGCTACAGGCGCAGTCTGCTCTTGCTCTGTATGCTGCTTTTGATCCCTAAAGGCTTCAACTCGCTTAAACACACTTTTAACACCATTGTATTTAACCATGTCGTTATTACACTCCAACACAACGGCTAGATCATCCACGATCTCATATGCTTGATGATATTCTTTTTCCGAAATATCTTTATCTTCCACAGCTGTTTCTTTTACAACTACATTCTTTATTCTCTTTTCGATAAAATTCAAACTGTGGCCTTTCACTATCACAGTAATGCAAATAGCAATAACAAGAATATAAAGCAATGTAGCAGCGATGAGCATTATCACAATAAAAACCTTATATGTATCTATCTAAGATAGCGTGTCCAACTTACCCACATTTTTTGTACATGTGTCAGGCTCAATTAAGCTTTGGTCCAAAAAAGTGAGTTTAAATAACAATGCTTTGGGTCACGCTAGTCGTTTAAATACCATCAGTCACAAGATAATAAATTTCTCTATTCCGAATTGCAACTTTTAATTTTACAACTTTTAAACAAAATATACTGGCACACCAAGCACAGCTCAAAAACTATTCTCAAGTCGCATTCATCTTAAATATCTAAGAAAAAATGTAATATTTACAATACTTTTCGGCCAGAAAATGCATGCATTAACGTCATGCCATCTACCAAATCTAGCTCCCCTCCAACAGGCATACCATGCGCTATTCGAGACGCTTTTACGTTGAGATTATTACACAACTCTGCAATATAGTGAGCTGTTGCTTCCCCTTCAACAGTTGGGTTCGTCGCAAGAATAACTTCTTGAACCTGGCCCTTCTGCAAAGTCTGCTGGAGCTTATCCAAACCGATTTCTTGTGGTCCTATTCCATCTAGTGGAGATAAATGACCCATGAGCACAAAATATAATCCGGTATACTGACCCGTTTGTTCAATCGCAAGAACATCTGTAGGAGACTCGACTATGCATAGCAGCCCCGTATCTTGACGCTTTACACTTTGACAAATATCACATACCGGTGTTTCAGAAAAAGTTCGGCAAGATTCGCAGTGGCCAATATCCTGCATTGCTTGGCTTAAACAGTTGCCTAATTGAGCCCCTCCATCTCGGTCTCTTTCCAACAAATGAAATGCTATTCGCTGTGCAGACTTCGGACCAATTCCAGGTAAGCACCTTAGCGCTTCGACTAAGGCTGCCAATTTAGGTGATAACTGCATATATCCTCAAATAGGTGTGAAAACACCACTGACTTTTCTTAATAAAATGCGATGATAAGTGATCAAACGCCCGATTGAAAGACATCTAAATTACAACCTTGTCAATTTGTCCGAAAATTGTCGAACAGCGTTTAATTTTCGCTCTTAGCTGTTTTTTTCAGACTTTTTGACCTAATGGCATATGCCAATAGTAAACCACTTAAAAACCCAAATAGATGACTTTCTGTACTAATATTTTCGGAGAAATTAAACAGAGTTCCAAGAAAATTAATATTTGCTAAGTACGTCAACACCGCGAGTACTATTAAACTGATAAAGCTTGCTACGTGACGTTGAAATACTGCGACGCCTGATAAGTAACCATAATACCCCATCACCACACCTGATGAGCCGATATGATTACCATCTCCTGCAAAAAGCCATACTAAGGCACCGGTCATAACTACAATAGCAACGCTGACTCTTTTAAATTTTGCTTGTCTACTTGCAATGTAACCACAGATCCACAGGCCAATAAGGTTGCCACTCAGATGTGACCAAGAGCCATGAATAAATGGCGCTGTAACAATACCAATGAGATAGTTTTCTTCTCGCGCAATTATTCCCAGTCGCTCAATAGGTACGCCAATGAAACCAAGTAACATACACCCTATCATTATCAAGGATGCACCAATTATATATTTAAAGTCTGTAGGGAAAAGGATACTGGACCTACGCATATCTGTTTATCTAGAGTGATACGTAAATGAGAGGATAAAGCGGCCCATGTGAGTAGTTTCACCCGATTGCCGTTGAGCAATTTGGACCGCTACAAATAACTCGAATAAGTTACTAATATCTAATTTAGAACGGCATTTTGAAGCCTGGAGGCATTTGCATACCGCCGGTTACTTCTGACATACGCTTTTGCGTTTCTTCACCAACACGACGTACAGCATCATTTACTGCAGCCGCGAGTAAGTCTTCGATCATGTCTTTGTCATCTTCCATAAGACTCTCATCAATTTCTACACGACGGACATTGTGGCTACCAAGCATAGTTACTTTTACAAGGCCAGCACCTGCTTCACCTGTTACTTCTAAGCTTTTGATTTCTTCTTGGGCTTTTTCCATGCGCTCTTGCATTTGCTGAGCTTGCTTCATGATATTGCCCATTCCACCTTTAAACATAGTGTGCTCTCTTACTTCAATAATTTAATTGGCTAAAAGATAAGGGCTATTGTAACCAATTACAATGCCTTTACCGATTTTTCGTTGACCACTGCATCAAACTCAGCAACCATAGTTTGGATGATCGGGTCTGAATTGACAGCATCAACCGCTTCTAGGTAGCGCTGTTGATCTATTTCTTGTTGGATCAAAAATGGGGTTGCCTGTACCTTGTCGATAAATTCCATCCTCAATTCTACTGGTTCATTTAGTGCCAGAGAAAAAGACTGTTGCAACTTATCACGCAGCATAGGAGAGTCTAAATGCTGTTGACTTTGTTCCGCCTGCAATACACAAACGCCACCTTGTTTTTCATACATGGCATGCAAAGCAAACTGTCTCACTCGACCACTCAATGCCATTTTTTCAATCAAGTTTGCCCAATCATCCTTTTCATACGCAAATTTTAAACTGCTTATTGGGCTTGTAAAGTTTTCAGGAATAGGCATCTCAATGACATGTTCCTGCACGTCCTCTTTTGCTGGTTGAGGAGAGAGCTGCTCAAGCAACTCAGGTGCAAGCTTGCTCTCGTCCTTTTTAAATCTCTCCGTAATTTCAACTTTCTTTGGACGACTTGGCGGCTCGCTGCGGGGAACATTCGTTACCGCTGGCTGATGATTGCTATTTGATATGGCCTGAGATTGATCCACCCGGGCTCTCGATGTCGGCATATCATGATTTATATTGCCATCGATATTTGCAGGTGGCAGTTGGCCTTGAGTATCTCGATTGCTTGATTCAAGCTTTTTTGGCGTATCATTGCCTCCAAGCAATTTACCTGCACCAGAGATTTGTCTGTTCTGTAAAATTTTTGCGATAGCAGATTGTGCTTGTCCTTGCTTTTGCGCATACAGCTGTCCCGTAGGAGCATCATTGTGCACTGTATGCTGAGCTTCTGAATTATCACTAGAGTAACTCGACTGCTGAGAGTGCTCATTAAATCCCTGAGCAGCTGCTTGCGCCATAATGTCGTTGTACTGTTGCTCATACTCTGGCATAGCATCTTGTTGAGCACTTTGTATCGGCGATGCCGAGTCCAACTTCGCGGGCTCTGGCGTCATACCTGTTTGGCCCGCAGCTGTATGTACATGCCCTTGCTGAGGCTGAGGTTGTGCACTTTGAGGTGTCTGCATCTGTGCTGGCACAGCTTGCACCTGGGTCTGCTGCGGTGTATTCGATATTGGTGCTGTCTGAGTTGCTGGAGTCTGTGTTGACTCCGCAGGCAAAGTCTGCTGTGTATTCGGTATTTGTGCCGTCTGAGCAGCTGTAGTCAGTGGTGGCTCTGCAGGCGATGGTTCCGCAGGTATAGTCTGCGGAGTATTGATTGGTGCAGATTGAGGCGGCTCCGAATTAGCTACTTTCGGCTCGATAACTGTTTTTTTTTGATTGTTATTTAGTATATCTCGCAAAGCACCTGCTTTAGATTTTTTTGCCACAGGTTGCCCTGTTGACGAAGCCTGTATTGTCGTATTTGATTGCGCAAAATCAGTACCTTCGAACGCAAGTAGCCTAAGCATAACCATTTCGAAACCAAGCTTTGCATCTGGCGCCCAATTTAAATCTTTTTTACCACTCAAAAGCAATTGATATAGCAACTGCGCTGTCTGCGTTGAGATTTGCTCTGCCAATGTTTTTACTTGCTGTTGGTCAAATTGACCGACATGAGCTGCTTGCGGAACCAACTGGGTAAGCTGGATCACGTGTAACAGAGCGATTAAATCATCTATCACACTGACAAAATTTCCGTTTTTAAGAGCAATATTGTCTATCTCTGCCATCAATGCATTGCCATCTTGACAAAGCACAGCACTCATTAACAACATAGCGTGAGCACTATCCATAAGCCCCAGCATTTGCTGAACCGCGTTAACAGTCAAATGACCATTTGTTTGCGCAATAGCTTGGTCAGTCAAACTTAATGCATCACGCATACTGCCATCAGCTGCTTTTGCTAAAATATGTAATGCGTCTTCTTCAAACTGAAAATTTTCTTGCGGCAATATTTTTGAGAGCTGCTCAACAATTTGGCCTTTAGCCATTGCATTTAAATTAAATTGCAAACACCGAGACAATATCGTAATCGGTAACTTTTGAGGATCTGTGGTAGCAAGCAAAAATTTGACATGTTCAGGTGGTTCTTCCAATGTCTTAAGCAAAGCATTAAAACTATGCTTTGACAGCATGTGAACTTCATCAATCAAATACACTTTATAACGCCCACGAGTCGGCGCGTATTGAACATTGTCTAAAATCTCTCTGGTATCTTCGACTTTTGTTCGTGAAGCCGCATCAATTTCAATCAAATCTATAAACTTGCCAGACTCAATTTCTTCACACGTCCCACATTGGCCACAAGGCGTGGAAGATATGCCTTGCTCACAATTCAAGCTTTTAGCAAAGATCCTAGCAATAGTCGTTTTGCCCACCCCCCGGGTGCCAGTAAATAAATAAGCATGGTGCAACCGCTGCTCATTCAAGGCATTAATCAATGCCTGCTTTACATGTTCTTGACCCATCATTTCATGGAATGATTGCGGCCGCCACTTTCTCGCTAAGACCTGATAGCTCATTAATATTACTCGCCGTCGAACTCTACTAATTTTAGAATATTAATACCTAATGCAGCAACACGTTCTTCACCGCCCAATTCTGGCAATGAAATAACAAACGCAGCATCGGTTGCAGAACCACCTAAGCGTGAAACTAACTTTGCTGTTGCTTCAATGGTGCCACCTGTAGCCAACAAGTCATCGACAAGTAATACCTTGTCACCTTGATCAATAGCATCTTTGTGCAGCTCTAATGTGTCTTCACCATATTCTAATTGATAAGATTGGCTGATAACCTCTCTTGGTAACTTCCCTGGTTTTCTGACAGGTATAAAAGGGATACCAAGTGCAAGTGCTAAGGGCGCACCAAAAATAAACCCGCGAGATTCTGTACCAATGATTTTATCAAACCCTTGACCTTTGTATGCGTCAATAAATGCATCCATTGTCGCTTGAAAGGCTTCTGGGTTGGCGAGTAAGGTTGTTACATCTCTAAACATAATACCTGCTTTTGGATAGTCAGGTACTGTCGCGATGCTATTTTTGATCAAAGACAAATTTTGTTGTGTCATAATCGTTCGTTTTTCAGATTTATTTTAGAAAGGAGATGATTATAACAAGAAAGGATCGAGTTTAAATGGGATTGGGTAAAAATCGAAGAAAAAACGCTAAAGGGCTCAATAAATGGGCCAATCTCGATGAAGAAGTGACCCACAAAATAAATTTTACCTCTACTGGGGGTATAATTTGGCCTTTAACTTCCTAAAGTCATCCAACCAAGGATCGCATTTAGACATCCAACAAAAACAAAGCAGACTAAAAAAACAAAAAAGTACTTAACATTAAATGGATCTTTACGTTCAGTTTCTGACATGAGGGTTACCTTTAAAAATATAGCCTTGACCCTATTAAAGGAAAAACAAGGAGTTAGCACGATTCGCGGCTATATCATAGTAGAACTTAGGCTTTCAATAAAGGTGAACTGTTTACTTTATCAACCACAATACCCAACTGTGTAAACTGCTGCAGTGTTTGCAATGCGCCTACTTCAAGTTGCTTAGCACTAAAGCCAGGTATTTGCTCAGACAATTGAGCACTAAGTTGGGATACCGATATGCCAGGGCTTAGTTCAATGCTAGCCAACAGCAGGCTTGTCATCGGGTTGAGGGCGATAAACCGCGTTTCTTCATCTGAGTCTCGATACACAACAAAACTAAAAGGCCCCCCCTGCGGTTTCGTTGGCTGGAAATCAGCTTGGATCTGATGCACAGGGTAAGTATATTGTACACATTGCGCGACGCTCGACAGATACAGCGAGGCCGACTCGTCAATATCGCCCTCAAAGAGATCATCATCTTGAGCGCGCTTCAATATTGAGACATTCAGTTCAACCCACTCATAATGGGCCAATTCGTACATAAAGGCTGGGTCAGTTTCGGTGGTGTTATACTCTTCGTCTAAATATCTTAAAAACTCCTGACTGATCTCCAAAAAGTATGGCGTTTCACATTTATGCTGCGCAAAAAACAGCCTAACCAGAGCCAACCAATCATCGCTATGGTATAAGCTTTTCAGAACTGGAAATGCTGAGGCAATAAACCCTTCAACATTATTGAAGAATAGCTCCCTGTAAACTTGCATTCTTCGCTCTTCGACATCAGACGGCTTTTCAAAATTTTGAGGGTCCTTAATATGCGCGACAAAATCAGCTTGCACTTGATGAAACGACATTAGGCAATTCCTCTTTGTTCATTCTGATGTAATAACTGCGCTTGATGAATTTGCTCAACCTCTGTCAGCAACTCATTCATTGGAGGAAGATTAAAATCCCGCTCAAGTAATGTTGGGAACACACCATGGATATTGTACGCTTTTTGCAGAAGCTGCCATACTGGGTCACACACTTCGGCTCCATGTGTATCAATTAGTAAGTCTTGCGCTTCAACATAGTGCCCTGCAATATGCCCATATGCGATGCGCTCGGACGGTAACGCAGCAAGAAAAGCTTCGGCATCGTAACCATGGTTAATAGAATTCACATAAATATTGTTTACATCTAAAAGTAAATCACAATCTGCCTCTTGCAAAACAGCAAGGGTAAAATCTATTTCGCTCATTTGTTGACCAGGAGCTGCGTAATAAGACACGTTTTCTACAGCTATTCGTCTCTCTAGGCGATTTTGCACTTCGGCGATCCGCTTAGCTGTATGTAACACTGCCTCTTCTGTAAATGGAATGGGCATCAAGTCATACATGTGCCCATTGCCCGAACAATAGCTGAGATGTTCGCTATAGCACTTGATATTATGCTGTTCAAAAAATACTTTAAGTTCAGCGATGAACTGAGTATCAAGTGCGTCACAGGAACCCAGTGATAACGATAGTCCATGACAGACAAAATTATGCTGCTCGGTTAAGCGAGCAAACTGAGCGGCAAACTTTCCGCCTAGTGTCATCCAGTTTTCTGGAGCAACTTCATAAAAATCTACAGTCTTTGGGGGGGCGCCAAGTAAATCATCGAGCATTTCTCTACGTAGCCCCAGCCCAACATTGCCAAAAGTGTCTTTCGTTATCACGCTGTCAGTTCCTATCTCTGCAAGGTAGCCAAACCTAGTTTAGTGGCTACCACCACATTTACCTTCGCCGCATTTGCCTTCTTTATTTTTTGTGCTGCCGCCACATTTACCTTCGCCGCACTTGCCTTCTTTACTTTTTGCGCCGCCACACTTACCTTCGCCGCACTTACCTTCTTTACTTTTTGCGCCGCCACACTTACCTTCGCCGCACTTGCCTTCTTTGCTTTTTGCATCGCCGCCACATTTACCTTCGCCGCACTTGCCTTCTTTACTTTTTGCATCGCCGCCACATTTACCTTCGCCGCACTTGCCTTCTTTGCTTTTTGCATCGCCGCCACATTTGCCTTCTCCGCACTTACCTTCGCTTGCATCTAATTGATAGCCAGCGGTTAATACTTCGTACGAAAATGGGTTTGCATTTGCTTCACCTGAAGCAAGTGCTGCGGTGCTCGCAACTGCGGCAGTTAATGTTAAGGCTAAAGAATTTTTCTTTACTGTATTCATCGTTATTTCTCTCAATCATTAATTCGGGTTCGTTTAATAGACCCTATTACCTAAAAACTAATTTCAAAGTTTTTCTATTTTGAGTGTAGAGCCACACAAATGGGCAGTTGTGTATGAGGAACAGATAAGATTTATATTAATAATTCGCTCCATCTCATATAGAATAGCGCGAATTTTATTTTGGTGCAGTACTGATGAAACTTATATTGGCCCCAATGGAGGGCGTTGTCGACTTTAAAATGCGTGAATTACTGACAGATCTCGGTGGGTTTGACCTTTGCGTCACCGAATTTGTGCGAGTTGTTGACTTAACATTGCCAAGAAGAGTATTCGTGCGCTACTGCCCAGAATTACTGAATGGCGGTTTAACCCGAGCAGGAACACCTGTTAGGATCCAATTGTTAGGGCAAGTACCCCACGTACTCGCAGCCAATGCGCGCAAAGCCGTCAAACTGGGTTCTCACGGTATTGACCTTAATTTTGGCTGTCCAGCAAAAACCGTCAATAAAAGTAAAGGCGGCGCCGTTTTACTCAAAGAGCCAGAACAAATCTACCAAATCATTAAGGCTGTTAGGGAAGCGGTCCCCGAAGAGCACGTTGTCAGCGCTAAAATTAGACTTGGCTTTGATGATGACGCCAACAGTAGCGAAATTGTAGATGCAGTGCAAAGCGCAGGGGCATCAAGTTTAGCTATCCACGCAAGAACGAAACGCGATGGCTATAAACCGCCGGCATATTGGGAGAAGATCCCTCCATTGCTCAAACGACTCTCCATACCCGTTGTTGCCAATGGTGAAATATGGCAAATTGAAGATGCACTAAGATGCCAGCAGCAAAGTCAATGCGAAGACCTCATGCTTGGTCGAGGCGCACTTGCAACGCCGGACTTAGCAGCAAAAATCAAGGCGCATGCTAGTAATAAAATATACCAGCCCTTGAGCTGGCAAGAAGTTGTATACCACATTCTCAACTCATCAATGCATCAGGACGAGAATGTCAGCGAAAAGTATTTTTCTGCGCGAACCAAACAATGGCTAGGGTACTTAAAGTTACAATATCCTGAAGCACATGGTTTATTTGAAGAAATAAAACGTTTAAAAACAAAATTAGATGTCGTTACCGTGCTTGAGAAATACGCAAAATCTCCGTCACTTGATTCAAATCATAACATCTAACTGATTGCATTAGATAATGGGCATTCAGAGGAGAACCTGCCCATGAATGAAAATCTACTAAAGCAATGCCAAGTAAAATTACGGAACGAGCTTGTTCAGACTAGAACAAGCTTTATCCAAGACTTAAAAACCAACACTAATCCTGTGATTCTAGAACTCGCGGAAGTACTAGAAAGTACGTCACCGACAGACTGGATAGATAGTATCAATGAGAAAATTTGCCCAAGTCAGTTCCCTAGCTACCAGCGACTTGTGCAAATTGAAGCAGCATTGTGTCAAATCGACATCGGTCAATTTGGCTTTTGTTGTGATTGCGAACAAGAAATCGAAGAAGCCCTTTTAGAACAAGACCCAGCCACCCAAAGATGCAGCCAATGCAGCCCAGCAAAAGTTCTTACAGACGCTTGAAATGAGGTAAATAGACCAGTGTTGTAGCTGGGAATAATACAATATTTTTTAGTAACGCATAGGCTTGCGCTTCGTCTATCACTAAACGTGATTGTAACCTATGCATTGCTTGCTGTTGAGACCAAGCAAACATATGTACACCAATGTCTACCTCTGCGAGAGTCGCTGCAACAGATAGTTGCTCTTTACTTAGTACAGTTCCACACTCTAACACCGTTTTGCGGATATTGATAAACAGATCACGCCAGTTCATACCTGCAACAGGCTCGCATTTATCGCCCAACAGGTTCAATGCCATAGGCTGGGATATCAACTCTTCATTAGCTTGCCAATTAAGCCGAATTGGCTCAGACACTTTCTGCGTTGTCTGACTCAACATATCAGCAAGTTCGTAGGGCGCATAGACACCATCGGTATAGTAGTTGATTTTGCTTTGATACCACTCTTTTCCGTTGGGATGTTGATATAAACCGATCCCTGAGCGAGTATTGTACGTGTGTAAATAGTGCGCTAATTCGCGAGCCGCTTTACTGTTGTAAGATGTGGACTCCAGATAGGATAAGATCTGTGCCTTTTCAATACGAGATAACAAAATCTTACTGTCTCTGCCCGTTTGCAGTGTTAATTTTGCCAGAGATAGCCAAGCATCTATTTCTTGTTGGGAAAAGTGTTTGACCGCCGACTCTAGCACATTGATTTGGGCAGGCCATATCAGAAACCGCTCTGGATATCGCTGCTGAATTTTAAGGTAGGCGTAAGTGTGTTTATTCTCTCGGCTAAGCTCTGTATAGTCGAGGTTCTCAAGTAATGCATGACGACGAGATAAGTAAGCATCATCAAAAGGCATAACCTTTTCAACATCTGTATTGGGGCTACCGGCAGAAAACCAGTTTAAAGCGCGGATCTGCTGATCAAATTGCGCTAGATTGATAGTTTCTTTAGGGTTGCTACAAGCACCTAAACACATCGTTAAACACAACACAGTTACTATACTAAAATTTCTCAACATCAAATCTCCACTTCGTAAGTATTACATCAGTGCCCTATTACCATATGGCGTGAGTAATTATTTAAAGAGATCACTTTCACAAAGGAATGCATGGCATAGTTTACGCAAACTTTTCGACATGAATATGTTTTGAATCAAACTTTAGTAACAAGCAATAAAAAAGCCCCTGTCGGGGCTTTTAAATTAAAGACTGATGCCTTTACGCTGTGCTTTTTCTTTAATGAATGCAGCCCAGCTGCGAGCAAACCTGCGAGTTTGAGGATCTTTTTGAGCCTCAATAATTGCACGGTATGCTTGCTTGTACTTCTCTTGATAAAGATAAGCTTCGGCTAAATCAGAGTAGATAGTACCCTTCTTCTTCGAGCCAAGATCAAGTGCTTTGTTTAAACGAACAACAGCCGCTGCATACTGAAGGTCTTGTAGCAATAAGCTACCAGCCTTTCTGTACATCTCTGGGTCGTTATCAAACTTTGCTGCTTCTTCGTAGTACTTTGCTGCTTTGTCAATGTTCTTCGCTTGGTGGAAGTAACTTGCCGTCGCAGTCACATTTTGCTTTGTACGCTCAATGTGCTTGTCTTTGATCGCCTTTTCAAACGTAGCAGCCGCTTTATAAGGGATCTCATTCAATGAGTAGTAACTACCAAGGATCTTGTAGTGGTTCTCTTTCTCAAAATAGCCCTTATCATATGCAATTTCCATCACAGTTTGACCTTTACGGTACTGTTCTGTTTGCATATAGAATGAACCAAGTTGAGTCCAAACCTGCTTATCTTCCGGGAAGATTTTAACAAGCGTTTCAGCAACACTAACAGCGTTCTTATACTGCTTCAGTTCAAAGTATGAACCGATTTTTAGCATGTAGTAAGACTTGTTAGGCTCTTCTTTATTTAGAGCAATCGCTTGGTCAGCAGGCTCAATCACATCAGCAAACTTTTTAAGCTCATAGTTTGCTTGAGCAATACGACCATAAACTTTAGGGTCTTGTTCACCCGTAAAGTCCATCCAGTCGTAATAGGCCTTTTTAGCACCTTCATACTGCTCAGTACCAATTAATAGGTCACCGAGTAACTTCATAAGATCAGCATGATCTTTAAAGTTAAGTACGTCAGGCGCTACTGCTTGACGAATATACTTGATAGCCGTTTTATACTCTTCTTTTTGAGCATAAAGGTTACCTAAGTAACGATTTACCGTAGCCTTATCAAAATCGTCAGATGCATCGATATCAAGAAGTAAAGTGATGGCTTCATCAACTTTGTCTTCGTTGTAAAGGTCGAAAGCTTTAATGACCTTTTTACCAACACGCTCACCCATAACTTTAGTCTTAGCATTTTTGCGCGCTTCGATCTTTGCCGGATCTGGCGCTGCAAACGCAGCGGTGCTAAGTGCACCGCCCGCTAGAGACATCATCAGAGCAAGAGCTGTTGCTTTTGACATTTGCTTCATATCTTACTCCTTAGTCCTGGTTAAGGTTGAAATCTAGTTGAACCTGAATACCAAATTGTTTCTGAGGTTTACCATCAACAATCTTTGGTCTGTACTTCCACTTACGAAGTGCACGTTGCGCTTCACGGTTGAAGATACGCTTAGGTTCAGCTGCAATAATTTTAATATCTTCTACGCCACCCAGCTCATTGATAGTAAATTCAAGCTGTACCCAGCCTTCTTTACCATCACGCGCTGCTTGCGGTGGGTATTTAGGTTCAATACGAACGATAGGTGTTGCTTCACCATCACGACCGAAATCACCCGGGCCACTCAGACCACCTGCCGTACCACCAATACTGATGCTAGGCATGTTAAAACCAATTGCACCAGCAGCAGGGTTTGAAGTCTCTGGCTGTGGCGGCTGCGGTTTAGGCGGCTGCTTAGGCGGTGGAGGAGGTGGAGGCGGCACACGCTTCCTCTCCTGCACATCTGATTCAGGCGGATTCGACATAATCTCGACTATGATCTCTTCTTTTTGGTTGTCTGCCCTCTCAGCTCCACCGGAGATGAGGTAAGACATAAAGAAGAATAAGCCGAAAGTTACTGCCCCACCTGCGAGAAGTGAAAACAGAAATCGAATCATTACTTAGCTCCAGCTATTGAAATCTTCAGTCCATCATCAGTTGCCTTGATCTGGTCCATTACCTTCACAACAACACCGTGCTTAGCGCCTTTATCCGCTTGGATAATGACAGTCTCAGTTTGTTGTTCAGCCAATAGGTTCTCAAGGTTAGCGCTTACACGCTCAACATCGACTTGACGCTTGTCCATCCAAATCTCACCGTTTTCACGGATAGCGATGAAGATGTTTGCATTTTTCTTAGTTTGAGCCTGTGCAGCTTTTGGCTTTTTAACTTCAATGCCTGCCTCTTTAACAAAAGAGGTAGTTACGATGAAGAAGATCAACATGATGAATACGATGTCAAGCATCGGCGTCATATCTACTGCTGCTTCTTCTTCTTCACGAAAACGCTGTTTACGTGCCATATTTATATCTCTCTCTAGTGATGTGGCAAGCTATCGATAAGTTTTTCTTTAGCCATTTTTGCTCTCGCTTCTAGGCGAGTGCTAAAGAATACACCAGATAGTGCCGCAACCATTCCAGCCATTGTTGGTATCGTTGCCATTGAAATGCCTGACGCCATCAAACGCGGGTTACCAGTACCTTGTGTAGCCATGGTTTCGAATACCGAAATCATACCTGTAACTGTACCTAGTAGACCGATTAATGGACACATTGCAACCAATGTTTTGATAATCAACATACGCTCATCTAATTTTTCAGACGCTTCAGAAACCCATGCTTCACGGATTCTGTGTGCGTACCAAGATGTAGTATCTTGGCGGGCATCCCATTTAGCTACAATCCCCTTATGCATTCTAGGGAATTCAACTAATAGGAACCAATAGCGCTCAATCATTAATACCCACATAAGAAAGAGTGCCATCGCGACAACGAACAGTACGTCGCCGCCTGTAGCAACAAAATCCCTGATAGATTCCCACGTCTCCACCAGGACTAGCATTATGCTTTCTCCTTCTCCGCGTGCGCAGCAACGATACCCGCGCTTTGCTCGTCAAGAACGTGTAGGATTGATTTACTACGACCAGCTACAATAGCGTGAAGTAGGATTAGTGGTAGCGCAGCAATTAGACCAAGAGCTGTTGTAACAAGTGCTAGAGAGATGTTACCTGCCATGATCTTCGGATCACCAGTACCGAATAGAGTAATTGATTCGAACGTTAAGATCATACCAACAACCGTACCTAGTAGACCTAGTAGCGGTGCGATAGCAGCAAGGATCTTGATGATGTTGATACCAGCTTCGATGCGAGGCGTTTCACGTAGAATTGCTTCGTCAAGTTTAAGCTCAAGGTTTTCAACGTCTTGGTTCTTGTTGTCATGGTAAACTTTCAAGATACGACCAAGAGGGTTGTTGTCACTTGGGTTGTTCGCATTCTTGATTTGCGATTTGATTTTCGCACCAACAAGCATAAGGTCAACAAAACGTACAAGTGCGATTAGTGCACCTAGTGCTAACAATGCAGTGATGATGTAACCAACCGTGTCACCTTGGTGCCAACGCTCTTCTGGTGTTGCTTTCTGCGTGTTTAGACGAAGAATTGCGCCACGAGTTGGGTCAACAACGAAAGGTACATAGCTGCTTGCAGGCGTGTTAAGAAGATCGCCAATTGTAGCAACAACGTTTGATGCAGGCTGCTTACCTAGAGGAACGATTGATTTGTTCTCTGCATCGTAAACAACGTAACCATCTTGTGTGATTAGGTTGAAGTTACCGATACGAGTAACAGGCTTAACATTGATGTCACCGCTTAGTTCAGCTACTTCAGCTTCGAAAGTAGATGTTTTAGCAGATTCAGTCATTTCAGTTTGGAAAGCAATCCAAAGCTCTTCTAATTCACGTGTAGTTGGAAGCTCTTTAGCTGCTGCTAGAGAACGAAGAACTTCTGCACGTCCTGGCTTTTCAGCACTTACGATTGACGCTTCGATTGAACCGATAGCATCTGCCGCTGAACGACGTACCACACCGAACATCTCACCAAGAGTACCCTGTGCGTTTACTAGCTCAGTTTCTTTCTCAGAAAGTGTTACTTCGTTTTGCTTGAATTGCTTGTTAAGACGCTCACCACGTGCTTTTTCAGCAGCAAGGTCACGCTTAGCTTTGTTTAATAGCGCTTGCTTGTCAGCGCGATCAGACAAGAATTCTTGCTCACGAGCTTTGTTAATTTTACCTTCAGAGATACGGTTCTGTTTAACTTGCTCAAGGATCTTGTCTAGTGCTTCAGTGTTTGCATGTGCATTCAACGCGGCACCAGCAGAAACTGTTAATGCTGCAGCAACTGCAAAACCTTTAAATAGCTTCTTCATGTTTTATTACTCCGCGCCGAAAATAGGAAGTTTAACTAGTTCAGGGGCAGCCTGACCACGTGCGATACGGATCATGTCTTTGATAGGCTTAAGGTATTCTTCACCTAGTGATTGCCACTGCTTTGCACTGTTGTCCCAAACCCATGCATTCTTTTGATCGAATGACTGAGCAACATATGCAATACGACCTAGACGTGCGAAGTCAACGTTGATATTTTTACCGTCGATTTCCAGTGAACCTTGAGAAGCTGTCATTGCAGTACCGTAAGCAGTTTCAACTGTGTATGCTTCAAGTACCTGACGATATTTCTCAGAAGTGGTTACTTTTGCGTTAGATAGTGTTTCACGTAGTCTTTCAACACGCTCTAAACGCTTTTCTGTATCAAACGGGACGTCCGCTTTGATGAATTGCTCGAGTGTATCAATCATGCGATACATCAAAGGCACAACGTCTTGCTTAGTTTTATCAACTGTTGCGATCTGACGCTCTAGAGACTCAATATTTGCATTTTGGTCCGCTACCAAACGTGCAACGTGGTCGTTGTATACTTTTAGAAGCTCTGTTTCATCTACAGTAGTACGATATTCAGCAATCATATCGATAGACTGACCGTAAATTTTATCAACTTTTTCTTGAGACTTTTGAGCAGCCTTTTGAGTTTGCTGACCTACTTTCTGTATGTCATTCAAAGGATCTGCCATCACATTGCTGCTTGCAAATGCTGCCGCGCCAAATAACGCTGAAGCTACAAGACTCTTTCTGATTTTAACAGACATAGTTCCCAACCAATTAAGTAATGTTACTTTTATAATTTTTGCACTCAACTAAAGAAGAGTACCCCGGATACCTTTTTAGAAGTATCAACCGTGCAATAATGCTAAATGCATTTGCCCATGTCAACTTCATGTTTAAAACTAATTTTGTGATAGTACTTCTAATAACTTGAAATAAAACATTGCATTAACAACAAAACAAAGAAAAAAAACTTAAATCACTTACTTTTCATACACAAAGCAACTTAATTAACAATTTATTACAGTTAAAAATTAACCAAGTCTTATTTCCATCTACATTTAAAATCATCGGTTTGGCTTTATTTTTCATTGCGTTAGAATATTTTCGCAGGAAAAAAGAATTGCATATAACACAATATTATCAGCCCCCAAAATTTTTTTTACTTTGTAAATATTCACATAACGCAATGATCTGACGACGGAATTCATCTAAAAACAGTGATAAATGATACCCGTCCACCAATCCATGATGTACCTCTATTGATACAGACAAGCTATTTTTCTCTTTGTTAAATTTACCAAAAACAACTTTAGGGATGCCTAAATTATCCCCATTATGACGAGCATGCTTGAATCCATATACCTCAAACCAAGGTAATATAGAAACATAAACTCGATCGACAGCATCACTTTGAGAGATAAATTCTTCATTTAGTAATCGCTGTTTTAGCCCTCGCTGCTTATTAGCTTGGTTCTTTGTGACAAATTCATCAATTGAATCGCAGTTTTCTAACAAAATAAATCTGAAAGTTTTGTTCTCAGCTAAGAATGTACTACTAATTGCTACGTCATCAACTTCTACAGGTGCGTTGTCCACAATTCGCAAACGCATAAAATCACATACTCTCAGTGCTTGTGTTAAGCAGTATAGATAACAATCGGAAAAAGGCAGCTTTGCCTCCTGTGCATCTGCATATAAAGAATGAGTATCAAGTGAAGTGACAATATTGAAGTTTGGGTCATCGAACTGCTGATAAAACTGAAAATGCTCAGCTCGTTCCCAAGTAGTTAGATTTATTTTTTTCATAAATACAGCAACAAAAAAAGGGCGATAATCGCCCTCTATTATAGCTGCAATACTAATCTATCACAGTCCATTTTCAATGATTTCTAATGCAAGCTCATCCGCAATAACATGGGTAGATTTTTGTTCATCATCAGAACGCTTGAATATTTCCGCCAGCGTATCGAAAATGCCTTCAACATGCTTTGTTGCTAGTGCTTCATCATAACCTTCTGGTTTTGTCTCGTAATAAACATTAATGATGCCACCCGCGTTGATAACGTAATCAGGCGCATAAAGAACACCTTTTTCACGCAGCACATCACCATGTCTCGGTTCCGCTAATTGGTTGTTAGCACAGCCAGCAATGATTGAGGCTTTGATACGAGGGATTGTTTCATCATTTACAGTCGCCCCTAAAGCGCAAGGCGCATAGACATCTACGTCTAGGTCGTAGATTTCGTCAATTGACACAGCGGTTGCGTTAAAATCGTTCACTACGCGCGCTACAGATGCTTCATTGATGTCTGTTACAAAAAGCTGTGCACCAGCTTCGTGTAAGTACTTACATAAACTATACGCAACAGCACCTAAGCCTTGAACAGCGACTTTTACACCGGATAGGTCCTGATGACCATGCTTGTGTTGATAAGCTGCTTTGATACCCAAAAACGTACCTAGCGCGGTAAATGGTGAAGGATTACCACTTTTCCCTTCAAGACCAAGTACATAATTGGTTTCTTTATGCATCATCATCACATCACCCGTTGTGATGTTTACATCTTCTGCAGAATAATAACTACCACCTAGTCTTTCTAAGTGTTTTCCAAATGCTCTGAATAATGCTTCAGATTTGACTGTTTTTGCATCGCCAATGATCACCGACTTGCCGCCTCCGAACGGAAGACGTGCCACAGCATTTTTATATGTCATGCCTTTTGAAAGACGTAAAACATCGTAAACTGCATCTTGGTCTTCTGCATAATCCCATAGGCGACAACCACCTACAGCTGGACCCAATTTAGTATTATGTACTGCGATAATCGCTTTTAAACCCGATTTTTCATCAGAACAAAACACAACTTGTTCATGGTTATCAAATTCAACTTGGTTAAATACAGCCACTTTGATTATTCTCCGATTATTGTCTGACCCTGTCAGATAGCGCTGAAATTGGCCTGACTCTACCATTAACCCATTAGTCAATCCAGCAAATGAGATGATCTAAGCCGAACACCTCACCATCTCACATAAACAATCCAACATAAACAGCCAAATGGAAGGTTTAATCCAATATAGATTAACTTATGAACATATTTAATTATAAATACCTTTTTAACTCACGCTTTCTGTTTACGTAAACGTAAACAAAGCATCCCTTGTAAGTATAAATTTACACGCCAAATATGCTTCAATTTTACTCAGTATTTTAAACTATTAAATGTTTCATATGTAACCTGTTGACTCATCACGCGTTGTATATAATATACAAAATGCCATATCGGCAAATTTAATAATAAAATTAAAAGTTCAAAAGGATATTTAAGTGAAAGTTAAATTAGTAAAAAAAGAACTTAAGACACTCTCGGATAATAATGTCAGACTAGATAAAACCATGTTTGTTGCAGGCGGGACTGGTGGTCCTCCGGGGATCCCTGGGATTACAGGTACTCCTCGATGTGCAAAAATAACTCCAGGTAGTCAAATGTGCTAATAACAGTAGCATCGGCAGGCTGAGATTAGAACAGCCTGCCCTTTGCAGTAATTAGCTTAATTTACTATCAAGCTCTTCAATTTTTGCTTTCCAGATAGCAGGCCCTTGAGTATGTGCATTTGCACCTTCACTATCTACAGCTACTGTTACAGGCATATCTTCCACTTCAAATTCATAAATTGCTTCCATACCTAAATCTTCAAAAGCAACAACGCGAGATTTCTTAATCGCTTTCGCAACTAAATAAGCAGCACCACCTACGGCCATCAAGTATACAGCCTTGTTTTGCTTGATAGACTCTACAGTTGCAGGGCCACGCTCTGCTTTGCCTATCATTCCAACAAGACCTGTCTTCTCTAACATTAAGTCAGTGAACTTATCCATACGCGTAGAAGTTGTCGGGCCAGCAGGACCTACGACCTCATCACCCACTGCATCAACAGGGCCAACGTAATAAATAAACTTATTGGTAAAGTCCACACCTTCCGGTAAGCCTTCTCCTGAATTAATCATCTCTTGCAGTCGTTTGTGCGCGGCGTCTCGACCTGTCAAGATTTTACCGGATAACAATACAGTTTCACCCATCTTCCAATCTTGGATGTCTTCTTTAGTCAATGTGTCTAAGTTTACGCGACGCGTATCTTCACCCACTTCCCATGTTACTTCTGGCCAATCTTCTAATTTTGGCGCTTTAAGATCTGCAGGACCAGATCCATCAAGCGTGAAATGTACGTGACGAGTAGCCGCACAGTTTGGGATCATAACTACAGGTTTTGATGCTGCATGAGTCGGTGCTGTTTTGATCTTTACATCAACAACCGTCGTCAAGCCACCAAGACCTTGAGCACCAATACCTAGCTTATTCGCTCTTTCAAAGATTTCTATACGTAGCTTTTCTTCCGCTGTCTCAGCACCACGCTCTTGTAAATCATGAATATCAACAGGATCCATTAGCGATTCTTTCGCCAATACAGCCGCTTTTTCTGCTGTTCCGCCAATACCAATACCAATCATGCCAGGTGGACACCAGCCCGCCCCCATCGTTGGTAACGTTTTTTCAACCCAAGCTGCCACATCATCCGACGGGTTTAACATCGCCATTTTAGTTTTATTTTCAGAACCACCGCCTTTAGCTGCGATCATCACTTCAACCTCAGCACCAGGGACTAAATCCACATGTACCACTGATGGCGTATTGTCTTTTGTATTTTTACGGCTGCCAGCAGGATCTGCAACGATTGAAGCACGCAATGGATTGTCTGGGTTTGTATATGCGCGACGTGTGCCTTCATCAACCATCTGTTGTACAGTTAAATCCGTTTTGTCCCATTTTACGTCCATGCCCACTTTTACAAAGCAGGTAACAATACCTGTATCTTGGCAAAGTGGACGCTTGCCTTCGGCTGACATCCGCGAGTTGATCAGGATTTGTGCAATTGCATCTTTAGCTGCTTTGCTTTGCTCATTGTTGTAAGCTTTTTCTAATGCTTGCACAAAATCAAGAGGATGGTAAAAAGAGATATATTGTAATGCATCTTCAATGCTATCAATAAAATCTTGCTGACGGATAATGCTCATGACGGTTCCTTTATTAGCCACTTAATCTAACTAAATGGCATGTTCTTGATAAGTAGTAATATGCTAACGAATAACCAGTAACACTGCGAGTAAGTCACAAAATATATGGGTGCCCCTATTATGCTCAACTAAACTCCAGTATGAATATGGTATATGAGTTATCACTTCACTACTCTATAGATTCATTTCTAATTATGATAACCTCCTCGCCCGTTTCGGGCTAGTTTTCAGGGTCAAGTAAATGATAAATGCACAGAATAATTGCATTGCCGTTGACATTTCACTCTCAACCGTTGAAGTTTTTGAACAAATTGCAACTCAACATCACGCTATTCTTTTAGATTCTAGTGACGCAGCGCACGAGAATAGTCGATTTGACATTATTAGCTTTGCGCCAGTACATGTACTAGAAGCTAAAAACGGGACTGTTTATATAGATGGTGTCGAACAACAACAGAGTGTATTTGAAATACTACAACATCATTTAGATGCTCTTTGTCCACAACGCATTCATGCACTGCCCTTTTGCGGCGGATGGCTTGGCTATTTTGGTTACGATTTAGGCCGGTACATAGAATCATTACCCGCGCATGCCAATTCAGATATTTCGCTTCCCGACATGTCTGCTGGCCTCTATCTTGACGCCCTGATTTACGACAATAAACAGGCGCAATGGTTTTATGTATCTCAGCCAGAGGTGAATCGTCTTGAACATTATATGACCTTAATTGCGGACAATGCCGAGCAACATCACTTTGAATTGTGTAGCGATTGGCAATCTAATATGACCAAGCAGGAATATCAAAATAAGTTTCAGCGCATTCAAGACTACCTACTAAGCGGTGATTGTTATCAAATTAACCTAGCGCAGAGGTTCAGTGCGCAGTTTCGAGGCTCTCCATGGGCAGCCTATAAAAAATTAAGACAACACAATCAGGCGCCATTTTCTGCTTATTTCAATTTAGGTAATGATGCAGCAATCGTTTCTGTATCTCCGGAGAGGTTTATCTCTGTACGCCAAAGGAAAGTTGAAACAAAACCAATAAAAGGGACATTGCCTCGCTTGCCTGACCAACAAGCTGACATTGAACAGGCGCTCAAATTAAAAAATAGCAGTAAAGATCGTGCTGAAAACGTTATGATCGTTGACTTACTTCGCAATGACTTAGGTAAAGTTGCCAAGCCAGGTTCCGTCAGCGTGCCTAAATTATTCGACATAGAAAGCTTCCCAGCTGTTCACCATCTTGTCAGCACTGTAACTTGTGAACTCGCAGAAGGTAAAAAGGCGGTGGACCAATTACACGCTGCGTTTCCTGGCGGCTCGATCACAGGAGCTCCGAAAATTAGAGCGATGGAGATAATAGAAGAACTTGAACCTCATCGCAGAAGTGCGTACTGTGGTTCTATAGGCTACCTAAGCGCCTGTGGTGATATGGATACTTCAATTACAATTCGCACATTGGTATGTGAGAAGCAAACAATCCATTGCTGGGCAGGAGGTGGGATTGTCGCCGATTCTGAGCTAGAAGCTGAGTATCAAGAAACTTATCACAAGGTCAATAAAATTTTACCAATACTGCAATGAAACTCGACCATTTAATTAGTAGCTTTAGACTGTCACCTTTTGCAACCTCCTGTACAACATTACAGGGAGTTCAAAGTGCCGTTTTGGTGCCGCTAGTTGAAGTAGAAGGCTGTGCGCACATCTTGCTTTGTAAACGCAACGCCAGCCTAAGAGCACACCCAAGCCAAATTTGTTTTCCTGGCGGAAAAGTAGAGCAGCATGATAGCTCAGTTGAAGATACAGCCCTAAGAGAAACCTTCGAGGAAATTAACCTTGATAGAGAGCAAGTCACAACGCTTGGACAGCTGCCAACGCATAGCTCCTTGAGCGGATTTCATATTACTCCGGTCGTAGCTCTAGTACAAAACTCCGCCACGTGGCAACAAACAAGTAGTGAAGTCGACAGCGTATTTACGGTTTCTTTAAGCGCTTTAATGGACCCTAAACAATGGCGGAGCTACCCTTGCCAAATCCGTGGCAACACCATAAATATCAATGGATTCATGACATCGCATGGTCTTTTATGGGGGGCCACAGCAAGCATAATAAAAAAATTAACCAAGTCGCTTTCATAAACTCATTACAATTGTCAAATTTCCGTTCAATAACGGGTTACTTCTGCAATAATTAACGTTATTATGTGCGCCCGTTCAGAGGCAATGATGAGTAAATTTTATGATTAGTGCATTCGATATGTTTAGCATCGGTATTGGGCCATCGTCTTCCCATACTGTTGGTCCAATGCGCGCTTCGCGTCTTTTTGTCAAAGATCTACAAAATAGTAAATTAATTGACGACGTCACTTCTGTCAAAGTCGAATTATTTGGCTCCCTTGGTCAAACAGGGATCGGCCATGGTTCAGGTAAAGCTGTCATATTAGGCCTTGCTGGCCATGATCCCGAAACCATCGACGCAGATCTTGTTCCAGAAATACTCGAAAAAATTGAGCAAGAGCAAGTAATCTATCTTGATCAAAAACATAAAGCTGATTTCCCAAAGCAAGGCGCTGTTGTATTTCACCGTCGAAAAACACTGCCGAAGCATTCAAATGCCATGGAAATCCAAGCATATAAAGGTGAGACACTTTTACATAGCCAGATCTACTATTCAATTGGCGGTGGGTTCATTGTCACGGATCAAGATTTTGAAGCAGAAAAGCAAGCTGCACTTGATGTGCGAGAACAAAACCCAGCGCCCTATTTGTTTGATACAGCTGAGGAGCTTTTAAACATCTGTAAGGAAACTGGGCTAAGTGTTTCTGCATTAATGATGGCTAATGAAAAAACTCTTCGCAGTGAAAGTGAAATAAAACAAGAGCTGTTCAATATTTGGCAAGTGATGAAAGCGTGTACAGAGAGGGGAATGCGTACCGAAGGGATCCTTCCTGGTGGATTAAAAGTAAAACGCCGAGCACCGAGCCTATATCTTAAACTCAATGTAGAAAACAGCAACGATCCGCTTCGAGCAATGGACTGGGTTGATTTATTTGCCCTTGCCGTAAATGAAGAGAACGCAGCTGGAGGACGAGTCGTCACCGCACCGACTAACGGTGCCGCCGGTATATTACCAGCCGTATTGATGTATTATCACACCTTCATCAAAGAAGTTGATATCGAAATTGCAACACGTTACTTACTGACAGCCGCAGCCATTGGCATCCTCTATAAAAAGAATGCTTCTATCTCGGGAGCAGAGGTTGGTTGCCAAGGTGAAGTTGGTGTCGCCTGCTCAATGGCCGCTGGTGCATTGACTGAAATCATGGGTGGCAATGTCGTTCATGTCGAAAACGCAGCTGAAATTGGTATGGAACACAACCTAGGCTTAACCTGTGACCCTGTTGGGGGATTAGTACAAGTGCCGTGTATTGAACGAAATGCTATGGGTGCAGTCAAAGCCATCAATGCCTCAAGGCTTGCTCTTCGAGGTACAGGAGAGCAAAAGGTCTCTTTGGACAAGGTCATCAAAACCATGCTAGACACAGGTAACGATATGAAGACCAAATATAAAGAAACTGCACGTGGCGGTCTTGCCGTAAATATTATTGAGTGCTAAAACAAAAAAACCCAACGCAAGTTGGGTTTTTATATTAAAGCCGCAAAGAGAAAGTCTACAAGTAGACTATTCAAAACGCGGCTTTTATTTTACCGGTAAAGTGACTTTAGCGAACAATGCATCTACATCATCTTGATTACGCATAAGGCTGGCTTTTTCAACCACATCTTTCGTCAAATGCGGCGCAAAACGCTCTATAAAGTCATACATGTAGCCTCTTAAAAAACTACCTTTTCTAAAGCCAATTTTTGTCGTGCTCGCTTCAAACAGATGGCTGGCATCAATACAGACCAAGTCTTTATCTGCAATATCGTCAACAGCCATGGTTGCCAATACGCCTACGCCCAACCCAAGTCTCACATATGTCTTAATCACATCAGCATCAGTTGCTGTAAATACAATGTGTGGCTCAAGACCATGCGCATTAAATGCTTTATCTAGTTCAGAGCGACCAGTAAAACCAAATACATAGGTTATGAGTGGGTATTTTGCTACGTCTTGTACAGTAATATTCTTGCCAAGCTGCGCTAGCGGGTGGTCTTTCGTTACCACAATGCTTCTATTCCAGTGATAACATGGCAACATGATCAAATCACCGTATAAATGGAGCGCCTCTGTTGCAATTGCAAAGTCCGCGTCACCTCTCGCAGCCGCATCTGATATTTGCTGCGGAGTACCTTGATGCATGTGTAAAGAAACAGCCGGATACTTTTGCATAAACCCTTGAATAACAGGAGGTAAAGCATATCTTGCTTGGGTATGTGTCGTTGCAATGTTTAATTTACCTTGATCAGGCAAAGTGTGTTCATTTGCAACCGCTTTGATACCTTCAACTTTTGACAAAATTTCTCTGGCAATATTGATGATCTCATTACCAGCACTGGTTACATGTGTAAGGTGCTTACCACTACGGCCAAAGATCTGCACACCCAATTCATCTTCTAGCATACGTACTTGTTTTGAAATACCTGGCTGAGAAGTGTAAAGACTTTCAGCAGTAGCAGATACATTCAAATTATGATTAAGTACTTCAACTATGTATTTCAATTGTTGTAATTTCATAACATTGTTTATTTTTTTAGTTGTTATCCAATAAGTGACTTGGTTTACGCGGAACGCCGAGTCGGATCTTTTGTAAGACTAGCATAGTTATTGGTAGCCTGATAGTAATTGTAACAATTACGCAATCATATAAGAAAAACGAATTAGAAACGTCTATACTGAAAAATGGTGTATTCAAATTCATTTACATACACCTTGTTATTAAAACTATCCAATATACAATTGTTTGATGTAATATAAAAAATTATCGCCTTGGGTAGTTTTCGTAGAGATTCGGGTATGTTTGTTTACATAATAATATTGTTGATTGTTGCTTTGGTTGTGATAGCTGTATGGATTAGTGCAATACAGCAACACAAAGAGAAACAAGAAGCAGAAAGACGCAAAGAACTAGCAAAACAAAAGCGGATAATAGAAGAGTCCGAAGATGTTCTCGTGAATAGCACAAATATCCCTATGTCTGGGGACATGCTTAGGGTGATTCAAAAACGTGTTCATGATGCGTTAGCCATGATGGTAGAACTCACCCCCACATCAAGAGAGCTTAAAAACCGACTGCACGAATCTCAAGAACGCATGAGTATGGAACCTGCTAACCTCACTGACAGTGATAAAGTCTCATTGCCCGACAACGACAAACAGCTGATTGCGCTGGTGCAAGGCATCAAAAAACTTCGCCAACTTTTACGCTCTGAACACAGTAAAGGGAAAGTAGATACTCAAGTCTTTGTAAAAGAAGACCGTCGTTTAGAGAAGATCCAACTACGCATTAACGTTGAAAGCCAGATCAAACGAGGCCTATCTGCAAAAACAGCCAATATGGTTGGCTCAGCCAGACAGTACTTTGAAAAAGCCTATGCGACCATAATGGCTGTGACCTATAGCGACGAATATGTAACTGAGAAAAAGAACCAGCTAGAGACCTACCTCAACGAAATTAGTGTTGAACTAAAGGCTTCGAATGCTTCTGCGGTTAAGAAAAAAGCAGAAAAAGAAAAGGACGATTTAGACGTCCTTTTCGCTCCGAAAAAGAAATGGTGATCAACTAAGCGCAAATTTGACGATAAATAACACAGTCAGAACCCACACACTGATGGATATATCGTCTTTTTTGTTGCAAGCCAGCTTTACCGCAGTGTAAGCAATAAAACCCAATGCTATCCCATGTGCAATTGAGAATGTTAGCGGCGTCATCAACAAAACAACGCTAACAGGGATCGCGTCTGTCATATCGTCCCAGTTCACCAGCTTCAGGTTTTGCAACATCAAAACTGCGACATACAAAATTGCACCAGCAGTTGCATATGCAGGCACCATTTTTGCCAAAGGTGCAAAAAACATCATAAGTAAAAAGCAAAAGCCCACCACCACAGCTGTGAGCCCCGTGCGTCCGCCAACAGAAACACCAGATACAGACTCGATATAAGAAGTCGTCGTAGAAGTCCCTAAAAACGAACCTGCGACTGTCGCAGTGCTGTCTGCAGATAAAGCGCGCCCTAATCTCGGCATATTTCCTTTTTCATCTGCAATGCCCGCTTTTTGAGTTACTGCGACCAAAGTACCGCTAGTATCAAACAGGTCAACAAATAAGAAAGCAAATACCACGCTCAGCATAGTAATTTCTAATGCGCCGGCAATATCTAATTGGCCTAACGTAGGCGCAATGCTCGGTGGTGCAGAAATAATGCCTTGGTACTCAACTAAACCTGCCGCCCAAGCGATAACCGTGACTAATAAAATACTGATCAATACACCACTTTTCCACTCTCTATACATTAGTGCAGTAATCACAAAAAGGCTGAAAATGGCCAACAATGGACCGGGACTGGTAATATCGCCAAGTTGCACAAAAGTGGCTGGGCTTGAAACAATAATTTCAGCATTTTTTAATGCAATCAAAGCCAAAAACGCCCCAATCCCAGTTGCTATCGCACGCTTGAGTACAACTGGAATTGCCTGAATTACCCACTCTCTAATTTTGAAAATACTTAGTAGTAAAAACAGGCACCCAGATAAGAAGACCGCCCCCAAGGCAGTTTGCCAGCTATGCCCCATACCTAAAACAACACCATACGTAAAAAATGCGTTTAACCCCATACCAGGTGCCAAAGCCAATGGGTAATTTGCAAAGAAGCCCATAATAAAACAGCCAATTGCAGCGGCTAAACAAGTGGCAACGAACGCTGCACCATGATCAATCCCGGCTTCAGCCAACATGGCCGGGTTAACAAATACAATATAAACCATGGTAATAAATGTAGTGAGCCCTGCCACGACCTCCGTTTTTACATTGGTCTGTAGCGCTTTGAGAGAAAATAGTTTTTCTAGCATGTCTTTGTATTTTAAATAGAAACGAGGGAGGCAATTTTACCATATTTCCTCGTCATTAACGGACAAATAAACTAAAAATCAGCTACAATGAAAACTAAGTTGTAATAAGTGAAGAGAGTATGAAAAGCAATCAATCTACAAAAGCTTATGGCGGAGACCTCGAGCAACAACTATTCAATGTACTCGAATTTGTCACCCAAGAACCAGACCCCAAACACAGCTGGCCAAAGGCACAAGATCCAGAACAAGCTTATAAAAAAGGCCTTTATTACATCAAAGAAAAGCAGTATCCGCTTGCCGCTAAGTGGATGAGATTGGCAGCGATGTCTGGTGATAACAAAGCACAATTTTATTTGGGCTTGTTATTTATAAAAGGCCAAGGCGTGCCTAAAAGTGTTTTTCACGGTGTCGCTTGGTTAAGCTTAGCGCAGAGTCAAGGCAATAGCGCGGCATTAAGTACTCTCAATGAAGTCCGCCCTCACCTGACAACAAAACGTTATATAGATGCACAGTGCTATGCTGCTACTTTATTTGAACAAATCCATCAGCAAATGCATTTTGGGGCAAGCCCAGAGTAGCTTCAGGTATTAACAAGTCGAAGTGAACAAAAAAACACCAAATAAAACTTGATTAAAACCACTGTATGAAATACTGTATACATACTGTATAAAGAATCAGTGGTCTAATCATGTTACCAATCACACCCAATGTAAAAACGCAATCGAGCAGCATTAGTCATGCCAGTAGTTTGAATATCTTGGATGCATACGATGAAACAACCACCAGTAATGAACTTTTAAAAATCTTATATCGTTGCAATTCAAAAGCCGGCTGGACACTTTTGATAGCACCAGATCAGGTTTTCAGTAAATCTATGTTAGATGGCTACAATATTGATGTTAATAAGCTACTAGTGCTTAAGCAAAAGGATCTGATAAACTTAGAGCACACACTGGATAGCGCTTTGTCCAATGGTAATTTTGCAGCTGTCATCACTTGGCCTGGTATTTTGACGAAAAAGCAAATTGAATATCGTAGCCTAAATCACTCTAAAACAGCACTGTACTGCTTTAAAGACTTTGCTCAATTGCCACTATCAAAGCTCACACACTAACTATATAGGTCATTTATGTGTTTTTGTGGTAACACACAAGCCTTTGAGCAATGCTGCAAGCCATTTATTAAAGGACAGTCTATTCCTCACCAATCTGAACAGCTAATGCGCTCTCGTTATAGTGCATACTGTACAAAGGAATGTGAGTATATTTTAAATACGTATGCATCAAAAACACGCAGCGAGCACACAGTCGAAGATATACTCATGTTCGCTCAGCAAGTTAAGTTTGTTCATTTGGATGTTATTGAAACTGATCAAGATGACCAATATCAATATGTAGAATTCAAAGCAGCGTATTTAGAAGGGGTGCAGCTGAGCGTGTTGCACGAACGCTCCAGATTTGTAAAAGAGAATGGCGCATGGCTATATCTTGACGGCGCTCTTTACCCTGAAGAAAGTAAAAAAGTAAGCCGAAACGATCCTTGTCCCTGCTTAAGTGGGAAAAAGTTCAAGAAATGTCACGGATAACCTGCATTCAGCCTGAAGTGGCGTTACCTCACCAATGCCACTTTCGAGATTTAATCAGCACTCCCTATCTTATCAGAATCATAATAAAGCGATTATACAGCCACATTTAATTGAGACTGCATTTCTCCACTGGCCAACTGATCATAAAACCCGGCAGCATCTATTTCTCTTTCTTTAACCTCAATTTCAGGATGCTTTTGTTTATATAGTTTTGCTTTCACTGCCGGCTCTAGGTTTTCCATGACGTTTAAAGGGATATGCGTTTTATCATCACGAATATGAAATGGTTCAGGGTCAAGACACTCATTTAGCTTGATGTCTTCTAACCCACCATCTTTCACAAAATAACGGTTGTATTGTCCAATTAAAAAATCAAACTCTTCAGGTGCCAAAGGCTGCTTCGGGCCTACTTGTAACTCTTTTCGCAATGCCTCTTCAGACTTATCAGCTTCGTCAACAGCACTTCGTGGTAAGTCAAACTGGCTAAAATCCAATGCATCTTGTGATAATGCACTTAATAGCAGAGCAAAATCGCTTCTACGCGATTCATGGACACTCAAACTCAACGCATTGCCTAACTGCGCTTCTTTGAGTAACAATTGTTCTATCTGCATGGATTTTCGCCAAAATTTTCAAAGTCTGAAAATTTATCGGCATTTTTTGAAAAAACTTTAGGACATTTCTTTACTTCGTCAAAAACTTTGTTATTATCAGCGCCGTTGTTGAGGAGGGGTTCCCGAGCGGCCAAAGGGATCAGACTGTAAATCTGACGGCTCAGCCTTCGCTGGTTCGAATCCAGCTCCCTCCACCATCAACGACAAAGTACAATTGGAGGGGTTCCCGAGCGGCCAAAGGGATCAGACTGTAAATCTGACGGCTCAGCCTTCGCTGGTTCGAATCCAGCTCCCTCCACCACTTTGTACTTGAAAATCTGTTATGGAGGGGTTCCCGAGCGGCCAAAGGGATCAGACTGTAAATCTGACGGCTCAGCCTTCGCTGGTTCGAATCCAGCTCCCTCCACCACTTCCTTTTTATCTTAATTTAATTTCTTTACATCTTCATTTCATTTTTAGTATCTACAGGATAATCTTCATTTCCTGCTTCAAATATGCCTTTGCTTTTTCAAATTCAGGATTATAACGCCCTACAATACGCCAGAATGCCTGATTGTGCGCCATGACATGATAATGCGCGAGCTCATGCACTATCACATAATCAATAACCCATTTAGGTGCACTCAATAAAGCACTGTTGAAAGCTAATACACCTTTACTAGAAAGGCTGCCCCACCGCCGTTTATAAAAGCGTACTTTTAGGGTTTTATATTCCGACCCCATCAAAGCCTGATAGTAAGGTAATCTTGCATGTAAATAGGCTTCAAGTTCAACCTTAAACAAATCATATATTTCTCCAATGTGGTTATCTCTGTGCTGTTGCATTGATGATTCTATATAGATGCAATGGTATTGGTGATCAATATAGCCAGACGAATGCCCATAACAAACCGTGTAGTGCTCTCCATAGATTGCCACTTTTTCTATTGGTGTTTGCTTACATGGTAAAGAATCTGCTACCAAACGCTGTTTTTGAGCAACCCAGCTTTGCTTTGAGCTCAGCCAACCCTGTAACCAGTTTTCACAAATCCCCTCAGGCGCATAAACGACAACTCCGTCCGGTTTTACTTTAATTGCAACTGTCTTTCTTCGTCGACTGAGCTTAAGTTGGTAATTGAAATTCATAGTAAATTTATTGCTTTTTCATCTATCAATCTAATTTGCTGCTAACCTTTATACTTATTACGGAAAAAACAGGCTGCCATGAACAATAAACCTAAATGTCAGTATACATCTCCTGATGGACACAAGTGTCAAGAAATAGACATGGGCTCTGGATATTGTTTTTGGCACGATGCCAAATTCGACAAAAGTGGATTAGAGCTATCTCACAAACTCGAACGTTATGCCAAAAAAGGGGGGTTACTGCAAGGGCTTGAGCTGAAAAGAGCTAATTTGGAAGGACTAAACCTCGTTAAGTTCAATGATCACAACGGCTATGACCTATCGTATAGCAACTTTTATAGAGCGAACTTACACGGTGCTCACCTCTTTAACAGTACAATTCAAAATGCATCTTTAATGAAAGCGGACTTAAGGGATGCGAACCTACACTGTTGCAAGTTAGAAAACACCAATATTCTTGGAGTGAAATTGAATGCAACTAGAATTGATAACCTCGTATTGGGCGACAAGCTCTTACAAGAAAAACAAGCCATTGAGGCAACCAAACAAAAAAATATAGAGGAAGCGCAAGATTTATATTTACAAAGCGAAGAGATATACAGATTACTAAGAAAAGGTGCTGAACAGCAGGGTTTGTTTGAGATGGCAGGAAAGTATACTTATAGCGAGTTGCGCATGCGCCATGCACAATACCCAACCTATTCAAAAAAGCGCTTAGTATCGAGCTTTATCGACATGTTATGCGGATATGGGGAAAAACCAGAAAATGTAATTCGCTTTAGCTTAGGTATGATTTTATTGTGTGCTCTTTGTTATTTTATGCTGGGTATTAATTACAACGGCGAAATTATTCAATTTTCGACCAATGCGCCCCTCAAACAAAACCTTCATTCAATGCTGAATTGCTTCTATTTTAGCGTTGTTACATTTACTACCTTAGGGTATGGGGATATCACACCGGTTGGTATTACTCGCCTAATAGCGACCATAGAAGCTTTTATTGGCAGCTTTTCATTGGCGCTATTCGTCGTTGTATTCGTTAAAAGAATGACTAGGTAGCTTCTACCTAGTCATTCGAAATTTCACGCCCTAACTCCCTCAAGAACAGTTGCATAAACTCTGTGCGCCTCTGGGCTTCTTTTTTTGCCGCCTCAGTATGCATCTGCGACTCAATGTGCAGCAACTTCACAAAGAAATGATCAATAGTATAACTTTTATCATCTGGCTCTCTTTTCTCACAAAACGGGTCTTCGGTATGATATAGGTGTCTAGCTATTGCGCCGCCGACTTTCATACAACGGCTCACACCTATTGCCCCTAATGCATCCATTCTGTCAGCATCTTGTACGATTTGTGCTTCGAGTGTCGTTGGCGACACGTTCGCACTGAAACTGTGTGCAACGATTGCGTGATATATTCCTTCTAATTTGTCTTCAGGGTAGCCGATTTCAATCAAAAACCGTTCTGCTTTGTCGGCAGCCATTTTTGACGCAAATGCTCGATCTGGGTGATTTTTTGCAACAGCGACACAGTCATGTAACCAAGCTGCTGGTATTACAACCTCTAGGTCGGCCCCCTCTTCTATCGCTAACTGTTTTGCAGTTTTCACAACCCTCTGTATATGCGAAAGGTCATGTGCTGTGTCAGCAAAGGGTGTATCAAGCATAAATTCCTTAAATGCTGCTTCAAACTTATTCATATTTTCCATCATTTTTACTTAAACCTTCTGCTTCACATTGTATGTTGGAACCCCCTTCACTAAAATGACAGGATTCTACTTAGTAAGGAATTTATATGTCTTGCGCGCTGTATTTACAACCCGGCCGAGAAAAATCTCTTAAAAGAAAACACCCATGGATATTCTCCAAAGCAATTAAAAAGATCAAAGGTAAACCCGGACTTGGAGATATCGTAAAAATCTACAGTCACGATGGGCAATACTTGGCTACCGCAGCATATAGTCCAAGCTCTCAGATCCGCGCACGGATCTGGAGTTTCGATGAAAGCGAACAAATTGACCAAGCATTTTTTAAACGCCGCTTAGCACGTGCATTAGCAGTAAGAGACTATGCAATATCAGAAGGAGGTCTGACCGGCTTTAGGCTGAGCGCAGCTGAATCTGATGGACTACCCGGTATTACTATTGATAAGTTTGACAATTATTTGGTATGTCAGCTTCTGAGTGCGGGTGCCGAAAGGCATAAAGGTGAAATTGTTGCAGCTTTACGTGAACTATTTCCCGATTGTCATGTCTATGAACGCTCCGACGTTGATGTACGGAAAAAAGAAGGCCTTGAGAAGATCACAGGTGTGCTGCACGGAGATGCGCCACATGCACCTGTGCTGATTGAAGAAAACGGCCTCAAGTTGGAAGTCGATATTATCGGTGGGCATAAAACAGGTTTTTATCTCGACCAACGTGACAGCCGTGCTGCACTAGAGCGTTTCTCCAAAGGTAAAAGTGTACTGAATTGTTTTTGTTATACCGGTACGTTTAGCCTTTACGCACTCAGAGGTGGCTGTGATGAAGTAATTAATGTCGATGTATCGCAACCAGCACTAGACACTGCCAGAAGAAATGTAGAGCATAACAATCTAGATCTGAGTAAAGTAGATTTTGTCAAAAAAGATGTCTTTAAATTGCTCAGAGAGTACCGAGATGAAGGCAGGCAGTTTGATACCATCGTTATGGATCCACCGAAGTTTGCAGAAAGTAAAGCACAGCTTACGGGTGCATGTAGAGGGTACAAAGATATCAATATGCTTGCTATGCAGCTATTAAAACCCGGTGGTACATTATTAACCTTCTCATGCTCAGGTCTAATGGACCAAAACCTATTTCAAAAAGTCGTTGCAGATGCAGCACTTGATGCTGGTAAAGACCTAATGATAATGGAAAGGCTCAACCAAGCTGCCGACCACCCCATCGCGGGGTTTTATCCTGAAGGTTTCTACCTTAAAGGGCTTATTTGTAAAGTCTATTAAATAAAAAGGGAGCCAGTGGCTCCCTTTTTATTTCAATATTAGTAACTGCCCGTCAATGTGACACCTGAGTAAGCATTGTACCCGCGTAACATGATGTGATACGTCGCGTCTCCTCCAGTGTTTGTTAGGCTGCACGTTTCAGCATTGCCATTACGGTATGGTCTGCAATCATAGGTGCTTGTTGTTGGTGCAGCGCCTTTTCTCACATATAGGTCAGCATCACCTGAACCACCTGATATTTGAACATTAACAGTCGCATTAGCTGGCACGTCAATCGTATATGCAACCTCACTACCAGAAGCACCAGACAAGTTAGTCACAGGTACACCATTGCTCAAACAGTTGTTACCACAACCGCCACCATCTCCAGCTGTGCTTGCGACTAAGCTAGCACCGGAGTATGCACTGTAGCCGTGTAGCATGATATACCAGTCGCCTGCAACAGGGTTATTAAAGGTACAAACTTCTTCATTACCACTTTTGTAAGGACGACAAGAGTAACTGCTTTGAGTCGGCTGTTGACCTTGTTGGACATAAAGATCTGCGTCACCTGTACCACCAGAGAGTTTCACTGTTAACGTGGTTTTGCCCGCAGGTACTTTGAATAAATAATTTGATTCTTCACCGTTAGCTCCACTTGCATTTACTGCAACACCATCATCAAGCTCAGGTAACGGCGGTGGTGGAGGTGGTGGCGTTGAGTCTGCTAGCGAGAATAGTAATTCATTTGGAGAACCACTCTTCGCATCACTGACCTTATTTTTAGAGCTACGAGAACTGAGTAAAGAGTCGATCTGGCTAGGTGTCAGTGATGGATTTTCATCTAGGTATAGAGCAACAACACCAGCTACATGCGGTGCGGCCATTGACGTGCCGCTGATTGTGTTTGTTGCTGAATCTGAATTATACCAAGCTGACTTAATGCTAGAACCAGGTGCATAGATATCTAGACAATTACCGTAGTTCGAGAAGCTTGAGCGAGCATCAGAGCTAGTTGTAGAGCCCACAGTTACAGCATCTGCTGCACGTGCTGGCGAATAGTTACATGCACTGCTGTTATCATTACCAGCGGCAACCACGAAAGTCACACCAGACGCCACCGCTGCATTTACAGCATCATCAACAGCCTGAGATACACCACCACCTAAACTCATATTTGCGACAGATGGACCACTTGCATTGTTCTTAACCCAGTCAATGCCAGAGATCACCCCTGAATATGAACCAGAACCATTACATCCTAAAACACGCACACCTACTACGTTAACGTTTTTAGCTACACCATAAGCACCACCGCCAATCGTCCCAGCAACGTGAGTACCGTGGCCATTACAGTCACTAGAGTCTGCGTCATTATCAACAAAGTCATAACCATGGCTTGCGCGGCCACCAAACTCTGCGTGTGTGATACGAACGCCCGTATCGATTACATATGCCGTTACACCGCTACCATCAAAGTCATAGTGATAGTTGCTGTTTAGAGGCAAGTCTCTTTGATCGACTCTATCTAAGCCCCAGATTGCATTGCCTTGATCTGCGCTAGCATCAACCATTGGAGTAACAGTTACAATTTGGTCTTGCTCAATGTAGTCAATACTCGGATTGCTTAGTAGTTCTTGTACTTTCTGTTTTGAAGCTGTAACTACAACACCATTTAAAACACCATCAAAATGCTGAGTGACCTGCACATTATGCTGAGTGCTCAAAGCTTGAGCTTGACTCGCTGCATAGTTAGAAATGGCAGCACTACTCGAAGCATTCATAACGGCCGGCGTTTTAAAGACCACAATATACTGATCTTCAATTGCACTGTTTTGGTCAACAGACATCAGCTCAGCTTGTGCTAAGCAGCTGCCTGAAAGACCCGCCAAGACCGCAAATGCTAGTGTGTTTAATTTACGCATACTTGTTCCTTTATTATGTCATTTGGTTAATTTCCAATCAAAATGTAGCGCAAATGTAGAATTAATAAACAATTTATTTAACTTAAATTTAACCAAAAACCCTTCTTTTTGTAAGCTAAAATTTACAACAGCAAGTTTTATTCATTAATATCAATTCTTAAACAAACTTAATTCAAGTTGAGTGATTGCAATAGTTAAACCTTATACCCGGAAAGGAAAAAACCTTATTTTAAGTATTTTTTTCAATCATTTATACGAAAATAAAGTAAGCATCTTACAACCACTATACATTTAAAAGTTAATAGCAATAGTGCGCTAAACCGTTAACAACTCAAGGTTAGATAGTTTTCAAATAAAATCAGAGTGATTTTATTTCACTTTCTCTCACCTCCTAATTGGACGACTTATTCTAGTTGTTACAAATTAGCGACCCTCATACACTTGGAGTATTACAATAAGCATTGCAAATATCTCTTAATCGCACACATAGGAACAAAAAGCTATCGACTACTATCCGGTTCTTGTAGTGAAAATTGTAACGACAGCGAACGCAGTGAGCACGGTTCTTTTGCGCAAGGTGAATATCGTGCAAAATGTAACGTCTGCGAGCGAAGTGAGTGCGTTCAGTTTGCGCAAGGTGAAATGAGCTGTTTTGATAGTTGCTAAGGCTACCACCT
>NZ_AUXS01000026.1 GCF_001625565.1 Pseudoalteromonas luteoviolacea NCIMB 1944 | reverse complement strand
GGCTTGCCCCGCAATCCATTTACTAGCTAGGAACTACGTTAATTGTTCGGAATTAGTTGACCACAACACATGGATCCTGAAACAAGTTCAGGATGACGAACTTTGTTGGTTCAGGAGGATGGTCTTTGGTTCAGGAGGGTGGTCTTTGGTTCAGGAGGATAGTCTTTGGTGTAGGTGAGGGCCTGTCGTATTGGAATGGCACAGCTTAAGGAGCGTCACAGCTGCCAAGGCTGTCATTGTGGGCTTGCTCCGCAATCCATTTACTAGCACTGTCTCGTCATTGTGGGCTTGCCCCGCAATCCATGTTTATTAATGCAAGATAGGTTTTCAAGGTGCCAGCTCCTGTCTTAACACTTGAATGGTAGCATCGGCGGATTGTGCATGTGTTTTTGTGAGGAGCGTTTGCTGTATGTGTTTGAGTTGTTTGAGGTCGAATGCAATTTCGTTTAAGAGTTCTAGATGTTCTTCTCGTTCCCAGCGCTTTGAGTGGTTCTTTAATTGCGTATAGTTCTTATTGATAACGGACCAAGTGATCTGCCATTGATGTTTGTATTTTTTCTCTTTGGTTAATATCCATCTTTGCAGGCTAATTATTGATGTATTTAGCGCTTGAACGACTTTTAAATTAGCTTTTATAGATGGGTCCAAAACATGTTGGATGTGGCGAGATGATTCAGTAAGTTGGTTGATTTGGAGCAAGGAGAATACGGTCATTGACAGAAACACCAGAGTTATCGCTCCAAAGCTAAAGGCTATCTACTTTTCCAAAGCATTCATGCGGCTTCACTCTTTTTGGGTTTTTGGCGAGTTACTATCAAAGCACTAGTCACGGTGAGCAGCAGCAAACTGGGAAGAACAATTAGGCCGATTTGCAGCAGTATTTTTGTTGCTTGTTGGTCCACAATATCTAATTTGGTGTGTACTGAAACAGCCCAAGGTTTGGTGCTTATTGGAATTTGATAGTTAATATCTTTAGACCCATCATTTCTTGTTTGAATTCCGCCAAATGGAACACCTTCACCAGCCGATTGCGTAAAAGTTTTAACCTCGACGCCATTGTCCATAGTCCAACCAGTTGTATCTTTGTTGATATTTGAAGGCTTAGGGTGCGCGATCACTTTATTCTCGTGCTCGATGATACAAGCAAAATGCTCACTACTTTGTAGTGTGTTTTCTAGCATATTCTGGACATCACTAAGTACCTTAGCTGAGTCTTCGCCTCGTTCCAGTTCAATAGATACAAGCGTTGCTAACCTTTCTGCCTGTTCTCGATTTTTATCTAGATTGAGCTTGAATAACACGTGATATAGTTGGTTGTGAAGGAGGGGAGTTGCAACAACGACAACAAAGGTGGTTATAATAAAAAACGTACCAAATACTTTTAAAAAAGAGAATTGTGTCATATGTTCGGCTCTTTAAAAGTCCGTTCCTAATTTGCAGGCAGATAACTGGCTGCGGCCCCATTATTACTTTTAATACAAACAAGTACACCAAACAAGCCTATGTTTATCCCATATAGATGGTTACGCGATTTACCTTGATGCAGATATATATAAATGATGCGCTAAGGTAAATAATTGTGTGGTGCAGTGAACTATTTATATCTAACCAAAATAAAAGCGCTTATATACTTATAAGTGCATTGCTTTTTGATTGGAGAATAATTGCTACTAATTATAATCGGCTATTGAATAATAGCTAATATGTCCGTTATTTTTGCTACAAAGCCATATTTTGACTGTGGCAACAGTCCAAGTCCTAGCGCATATATGTGGTTAGAATAATTATAATGATGTTTAAATTATCGTTGATGATTGACTAAAAGCAGTGTTTGTTTCTTTGAGATACGTAGCATAGAGGTGTATTGTTAAGATAACTTTCTGTGTGCTACATGAAGCGAAGCAGCCACTAATAAACCTAGTGTCATAGCTAGGGGTTAATACCAATCAAGCGGGAGTGATTGGTATTTGCTACTGAGCATTATAAATGCCAGATGTTTTTGTCATCGGCTAACACCTGGCATGCTTCACCTGATTTGTAACGCAGGTAAAAAGCGTCGTCGTAAAGCACTTTACTGCTACAGATCACATCTTCATACCTGTAACAGATCAGCAGATGATCTTGATGGCAAATCAACGTATTACACAGACGTTTGTCATGAACAATGTTAACTGAGATAACCTGACACGCCTTGCACTTAGCCTTACTCTTGAACCAAGTCATAAACAAGTTTCGCCGTCACTAAATCACTTAAAGCTGTGCCCACAGATTTAAAAAGCGTAATTTCACTTTGGTTAGTCCGTCGATAGGTATGACTCTTGGCCAGCTCAGTTAATTCTGCCTTAACCTGTGATTCACTAAATACGCCCTCGGAAATTGGGAGTAGTAACTCACCAGCTTCATTTAACACATTAATTCGACTGTCTACATATACTGAGCTGCGGGTAACAGTGCGAGTGTCGCACTCCCTGTATTGTTTGTGATGATTTCCAATTAAGTCAATATGAGTACCAGGGGACACCCAGTTACCATCAAAAAGAGGAGTATGGCTTCCTGTGGCACAACTGATCACGTCGGCAGATGCAATCAAACTTTGGCATGCTGTACCAAATTCAAATTGTATTTTCCCGTGCTGTGCAGACAACACTGACAATAAGGTTTTTGCTTTATCAGGGTTTCTGGCGACGACAGTGACTTTTTCGTAGTCACGTACATTCAGGTGTGCATTGATCATAAAAGGTGCGAGATTACCTGAGCCAAAGAACACTAAGTGTTTGGCATCCTTTTTTGCTAAATAGGAGGCGGCGAGCGCAGATACAGCAGCCGTGCGCCAAAGTGTCACTTCGGTTCCATCAATAAGCGCAAGTGGCTCCCCAGTTTGACGAGAAAATAGCATTATCTTTGAGTAGAGACTTGCTTTGTCCTGTTTAAAGTTTTCCGGAAAGTATGTAAAGGCTTTCACACCAATGACTTCGTTGTTCCAAGCTGGCAGCACGGCAAACGCATCGTGATTATCAGCTGAGTTATCTAGCTCAAACACTTGGCGCATCGGCATATTGGCGTCACCCGAAAAGCCTTCAGCAATGGTATCAATTAAGGCTTTAAAATTGAGTGCTTGTTTTACTTGTGCGCGATTAATTAATTGCATAACTTTGCTTCCTTATAATTCAAAATTTTGCGCAGAGTGAGTCAGCTGTTGATAGCCGTTTGGAGTGACCACTATATCTTCTTCCAGTCGTACTCCCCCGACATGAGGAATATAAATCCCTGGCTCTATTGTGATCACATTGCCGGCGCTCAACACATAGGGGTTATTGGGCTTGATAAATGGATGTTCATGTAGAGCAAGGCCCAACCCATGACCAAGCCCTTCACCTGCGAATTGAGCGAATTCGCTATTATTCAATACTCGATGCGCAACCTGATTCAAGGCATCGCAAGACACGCCTTGCTGTACTTTTTCTAATGCTGCATGTTGGGCACGTTGAACGGTGTTAAACATGGCTTGTTGTTGAGCACTGGGTGTGCCGTAAATATAGGTCCGTGTCATATCTGAGCGGTAACCACCAACAACAGCACCAAAATCGATTAAGATCAGATCACCATGACGTAATGCACGTTCACTAGGATCGCCATGGGGTAGAGCACTTCTTTCGCCAAAAAGTAAAATAGTATCAAAGGAAACCCCTTGGGAGCCTTTTTGACGCATTTTGTATTCCAGTTCCAACGCCAGATCTCGCTCCTTTACCCCTTCACGGACGAGCGTTAAAGTTTCACAAAGGGCTGCATCAGCAATGTTGGCAGCCTGTTGAAGAAATGCTATCTCTATGTCATCTTTCACTTCTCGTAGCGTTTCCACCCAACCATATGCACCCTGTACATACGGGTAGGTCAAGTCAGCGGCAATGGCTTCCCACTGAGCTACACTGACATTTTCTGATTCATAGGCGATTTTATTGAGCTCTGGAAATAGCGCTAAAATACACTGGCCTAGGCGCTGGGCATCTCGGTCACGTTTTATCACGTGTATATTTTCCGTTTCCAAGCAAGCCCGTTCGTAATATCTATAATCGGTAATTAAGTAAGTGTTGCTCTTGGATATTAGTAATGTGGCAGCATTGCCACTAAAACCAGAGAGGTATTGAATATTCTCATGGCCTGAAACTACCATCATATCTATGTCATGCTGTGACAACTTTGCTATCAATTGTTGTCTTCGAGAGTTATGGTTCGCTTTCAACTACGCCACCTATTAGAAATTGAGTGATGTACTTCACTCTGTTAACCAAATTCAATGTCTTTGCTGTGAAATATATTGTATACAATTGTGATAAGCAAGCTTTAAATAATTAGTGACGGAGTGTTACAACGCGCAATGTTGCAATAGATGACTTTGATTTTTAGCTAAAACTTAAACCCTAGCTATAGAGCTTGGGGGGATATAGTGACAGCAAGAGGGTAAAGGTGTTTAAAGTTATAGAATGTGGGCTAATTAAAAGCTTTAGGAGTGACTACTAGAGTAAAAAAATGCATTGGCAACCATCAAAGAAAGCGCAGTGTTTCTGCGCTTTACAGGTTCAGTGTGTTGTTATAGCTGTTCTTTTATATCAATGAGTTGAATTTTACCTGAACTATTGTCTATCAGTTCAAATGAGTGAGCATTTCGCACCAAAACACTTCCACTGCCATCGTCTATAACTACTTTCCCGGATACGTTCTTAACGACTATTTTCCCTGAGCCATCTTCAATGGACACATCGCCGTCAACCTGCTCAACAACAACCTTGCCTGAGCCATCACCAATGGCAATTGCACCATGCACACCATGGATGTTAATGTTTCCGGAGCCGTCTTCAATCTCTACCGACAAGAGGTTATTGCTGATCCTGATTGACCCTGAGCCATCTTCAATTCGACTTACGCTGGCATTTTCGATTATGATCGCGCCTGATCGGTCTTTGATCTCGGTTAGTAATTCACTAGGTACGGTTATGGTTAAATGGAGCAAAGTGTGGTTGTACGCTCGGTGACAGGTATTGGCGGTCAGCAGTGCGATGTTTTTTTGCTTAATGAGTTCAAAGCAGTAGTCTGTGCTCGCCTGAGATTGATATATATCAGCTTTAACACTTATCTTATCGGTCTCTTCGCCAATAACCGTTAGTTTTCCAGAGCCTGCGTCAATTTTTAATCTATCTAAATCAGCTACGGGCAATGACAGAGTGCGACTTTCCACAAAATCAAAATCATTTGAAAACAATTGCATTGCAGATAGCTGAGTGCAAAAAAAAGCCACAGCTGTCAAAAAGTAAATTTTCATCTCAATGTCCTTAGATACGCATTTTTAACTGTGACGCAGTAGTCTAGAAAAAGGTTTAAAGGCCATTTTGAAACGCAAGCTTTTTGGCGTTTCAGCTACCTAACTTGTCGGCGTTAAGCGAATTTACTTGGCTCTCCCCTTAAATTATTGTATACAATATACATAAGTTGATAATGAGAAGCTCCTATGCGTAAAACTTGCTTAAGTATCTGTCTAGCCACCTTGCTAAGTGGCTGCGCTGCGACAACACCGATCAAGACGTCGTCTAAAATATTACCTCCATCAAAAATGCAGGTGGAACTTGACGTTTCTGGCCGCACCAGCACCTTAAAAAATATTGATATTCAATATGTTGGGAAAAACATTCCGCGTACATACAGTGACGGTAAAATCACTAACAGCCGTGGATATGATTGGTGGGTAAGCAAGCATTTTGCTCTAAAGAGTGATCTTCCAGAAGAAAAGGTTCGCTTGTATTTAGAGTTACTAGAGATGTCATACCCGCATTACGTTGAATTATTCGGTATGGAACCCAGTAACATAGAAAACCAACGTATCGCGGTTGTTTATGGTAGCTCTAGAGCCAGAGTGCGAGAAGCGATGCTAGATGATGGCTTTTTACGTGGGGTGCATACACATGCTGGTGGCGAAACCATGTTTTACAATCGTGCTGGCTATAGTTTCCCAAGCCATCGGCAGCATCACCAACGGTACATTGTTATCCATGAAACCATGCATGCATTTCATATGGCGCTTAATGGTCACTCAACATGGGCACCTAATTGGATCACCGAGGGAATGGCTGATGCGATAGCCAGTCATACTTTTGATCCACAGAAAAAACAGCTCAATGTAATGGTTTTTGACCGAGCGCCGATGAACTACTTAACGTCAGGACTTGCCCAATATCATCAAGGGGGACAACCAAGTTTTGAACAAATTAATGACAACCCGAGCCTTAAACGCGGATTGAATTTTTTTATCGTACACTTTTTGTTGAGCGATCCGACACGTTACCATTACTTTAAACGCTATTTGAAGGAGTTAATGCGTGCAAATCCTGACTCGCAGGAGACATTACCGACAGCCAATAAACTACTAAAAGCAACTTTTCCAGATTGGCCGACTCTTGAAGCTGAGTTCAGTCAATTTGTTAAAACTGCACAATCTAGCTTTTATATTGTTCAAGGGCCTTGGGAGCAAAGTGGAGCAGGTTACTTCCTAAGAAGTGATAAAAGTGAAACTCTGCACCGTCTTGATATTATTGCTGACAATGACAGCTTGCAAACGACTTTAGACTTTCCCGCACCGTCTTCGCACCCCTTGATCATGCCTGTGAGTAAAAACAGCTTGGCAGCCTTAATACATTTCGAGCCCGAACAAGTAGGGCGCGGCGAAATTGGTATTGGTCTGTTAACTGAGCTTAGCAAAGACAGCAAGAAAAAGCGCTTGGGGCTGCTCAAAGAAGCTGATTTTAGTCAAGATAAAATGCTGACTTTATTAATAAAAAATGGCAACAAGCTTGAGTTTAATGGAGCCGGTTATGACGAATCAAGCCAGTATGTTTCTCTGACTCCTGAGGCCATCGAAGATATTCAAAAGTATCAGCAGTTGGCACTTAATTTGACCAAGCTAGATGATCAACTTGTGGTGACGCTCAATACTAAGTCTCAAAGCCAAAAAGTGACTTTTAATATGCCTAAAAATGCGCAAGATAAGGTTAACTTGCAGCAAATTGCAATCCTTGGTAAAGCGATGAACCATACGCTTACGCCATACGTTTTTGGCCACACAGCGTCTGTAGTATCATTAAATGAGTCTATCGCTAATCCTTGGTTATATCGAGATGCTCCACTGGCAATGCGAGCATTCAACACCTGCGAGGAGTTTACTCACGATATACCACAGTGCCGAACCCAGTTAAAAAACGCCTTTGATAAGCTCACTGATCAAAACAAGCATGATGAGTTGTCTACACAATTACGACAATACTTGACGCTTTGGCGTAGTCAAATTCACCGCCCAACGGCAAAAACCCTCAGCGGTATTGAGCTTCAATTGAGGTTTGACAACGACCAGCCTTTTGTCAAAGCCATTAACCCAAGTGATAGTGTTGCTGAGTTAATACTTACTGGCGAAGGCGGTAAAGCTGTAACCCACTCACTCTTACCTGGAAAAAGTCGCTTTGATTTGACAGATAATACAGCCACTTATGGCTATAAACTGAACTGGCAAGATATACAACAGTCTGGGCTGTTAGATGTCGAAAGTCAGCGCTTTGACGGTGTGTACTTGAATGCTTCGTTACAACAAAAACAATTGAAAATAGCGCTAACCGGGCCTTATTCAGGCGCTACGTCTGGCGAATTAGCCGTTCAGTTTTTACCATTTGAAAAGCCAGTAAAGAGCGCTCACATTTGGCAGGAAAGTGTAGACATATCGCCCTATGAGCAAAAAATTTGGCAACCAGCTATACATGCTTTACCTAACTTAAAAGATGGTATTTTAGAAGTGACAGCGACTTTGGAAGTTGACGGTGAACCCGTCAAATTACAACAGCGAATTAAACTTTAAATTCATGCTGAGCATTTTGTATATTTTTTCCCTTTGTAAAACTTGATTGTTTTAGTCAATCCAAAGGTTAGCTGTAATAGCTAACCTTTTTTTAGTCATATGCCTCTCGAATTGACCCAATTATCTTCTGGTCTATAGAAAGTAATGAGACTAAACGGCAAGTCTGTGTTCCCCATTTTGCATTGCCTATACGGTTCTTAACAGCAATAAAAATTCCAGAAAAGTGTCATAAAAAAAGCAACTTAGCGCAATCAAACCGACATTAAAAATGATTATTTTCATTGCTGCGAAATTTTCACCAGTTCTCTGCGTCTTGAGTGTGCAGTAGCAAGTGAATATCTCAATAAAAACCAAAATAATAGTGATGTATTGGAGAAAAAATGAAAATTAAACATGTCCTGCTGTGTGCAACAATGCTAATGAGTATGCCAAGTGTGGCTGATTCTCTCAAAGTGATGGCTTACAATATCATGCAGCTAAATGTGCAAGATTGGGATCAGAGTAATAGAGCGCAACGTTTACCCTTGGCGCTTACTTCGCTTAATGACAGGCCTGATGTCATTATTGTCAACGAAGTATTTAATAGTGATGCTGAGCAGGCACTCGCTGCGTTATCTTCTATATATCCTTATCAAACACCGAATGTTGGACAGGATTGCAGTGGCAGCGGCTGGGACAGTTTGACTGGTAACTGTTCCAATAGCCCGTTTGTTATCCGAGGGGGTGTGGTGATTATTTCTAAATATCCAATCATTTCGCAAAAAGCGCATGTTTTCACTCAGAGTTTGAGTGGTAGTTGGGACTATTTGGCAAACAAAGGCTTTGCTTATGTTGAAATAGAAAAAGGAGGTTTGCGTTACCACTTGATCGGCACTCACTTGCAAGCAACACATGATGGCAATACCGAGGAAGAACATCGTGTTCGCATGGGCCAGTTAAGTGAAGTTCAAGCTTTTATCGAGGCACAGAATATACCTAGAAGCGAACCCTTGATCATTGGTGGCGACATGAATGTAGAGTGGAGCAAGCGGCAAGAAGTGGCAGACATGCTCACTACAGCAAGAGCGAAGTTGAATTTTGAAACGCCAGTGATAGGCTCATTTTCCGCAAAACACAATTGGTTTACTAAAGCCAATGCATACTATTTTGATTACAGCTTAGAATACAACGATACCTTGGATTATGTATTTTGGCATGCCGATCACAAACAGCCTAAAAACAATCCGAGTATGGCTGTGCGTTATCCAAAAGCTGACAAAAATTGGTACTGGAGCTATTTAAAGGGCAACTGGAACCTCAGTAGCGGCCGCCATTATCACAATGGCTATTATAATGAGCTATCAGATCATTATCCGGTGCAGGTAAACTTTGAGTTTTGATTAAGTGCTAAGTAGGTGCTTGATTACGACACTCAAAAAAGAGTGAGCAGGGGATAGCTTGGCTATTTCAATCAAATTGACGTCGATTTTTGTTTTAATTGAGCACCGTTTATCAACGACATTTATTTCCTTTAAATAAGGTTGAAGCAGGGTGGAAGAAAGAATCCCTAAAGCTTAAGTTGTATGAGCTTGCAGTTTTTAAGCTTAATCCGAGTTACTATTTCTTCTTTCATTAAATTCTAAATAATCTATTGTTTACAATTTGTTCTCAATGTATAACGTTAAGTGGCTGTACTAAAAGTAAGCACATTTTGGGTTTCACAATTAATTAAGGAAAGAAAAATGATAAAAAGTATCTTAGCCGCAACGGCACTGATTGTTGCTACATCCATCCCGACTAATGCAAATGCATACGAAGAAATTTTGGTAGAGTGTTATAAAAATGGTCGCCTATTATGGAGCGATGTTTTTGAATCATATAATGAATCTCGTACTGCTGAGAAAATTTGCAGAAGAATAGGCGGAGAACCAATTAGCTACTAAAATCGAGCATACTAAAACAGTAAGTTTGTATATAGCACGAAAGAAGGTCAGCACGATAGCTGGCCTTTTTTGTAACGGTCATAATCAATTTTGAAGTACATGTGTGCGGGTAGTACATGACCCGCATATTTAAGTATTTATACTAATATCCCGTATTTTATGATGTGGCCGAATAGCTAGGGAGTGTATTGTGGCTCAATTTCAGAAAGTGCTTTGATAAACCAGATAAAGTGCTTTAAGGTAACTATTCAACTGCTGTTTATTTAAACTAGAATATAGAAGCTGACAGATGTTTAGCTGGGCGATTCACTTCTCATTAAAGGTTGCATATGGATATTGCACTCCCAACACTCATACATTTATTCGTGGTTATTCCAGCCATAGTTTTAGGCCTTCTAAATTTGGCAATGGAAAAAGGCACTCGTATACATAAGTTCATTGGTAGATTGTGGGCTGTGCTTATGTTAATCACCGCTTTTAGCTCTTTTTTTATTCAACCAACAGGCAGCCTAACTTGGCTACATTTGTTTGCTATTTTAATTATCGTCTCGGTTGTTGCTGGAACGTACGCCATTTATAAAGGTAATCGAAGGGTACATATTGATTGCATGTGCGGCGCATATATTGGCACTGTGATCTCCGCTGTTGTTGCCGCAAGTATCCCAGGGCGCTTATTACACACCATGTTGTTTTAACAATATCGTACTAATTTACTCAGCTCTCTGTTGATACTGTGACTTACATTTTATGCTATAAATAGCGAAAAAATAAAAGGTGTAAAGAGGTTTGTATGACAAAGGAGCCATGGGTTAATAGTGAAATTTTGGCGGGAGGGCCTCTGGTTGGAAACAAAGAAGGCTTAGAGCAGCTAAAAATTACCATTGAGCAAGTACTGGATGGCTCATCAACTTCTCAGTGTCAACTCTCACTTTGTGACAATATATCGGTCCATATACAAGAAACCCAACAATACTATACGGCGCAGCAGGAAGATCATCGCACCTGGCTTCAAAAGCTGCGTGATAACTTAATCGCCAGTTTATTATTTAGTTGGCTTTTTCTTCTACCCCTAGCAGCGCTAGCGCACATTGCTCATGATATATACGCACAGCCCAAGCCAGAACCTCGGTGCCTGATCCCAAATCAGCCATTAAATAACCACGATAAACTTATTAGATAGCGATTATTCCTGTTAGCCATAAAGTGAGTTGTTTTTGAGCGATGTGGATAAAACAAATATATCGTGAATTATTAAGGCTAATTCCATTCATCTCACAAATTAAAGGAAATCTATGTATATCGGAGAGGTTGCAAATAAAACCGGATTATCAATAAAAGCGATTCGATTGTATGAAACGCGAGGCTTGATTAAAACACCTTTGAGACAAGGACGCTACCGCGTATACGAAGATTCGCACATAGAGGTGCTGAACCTAATCAAAGAGGCCAAGTCGTTAGGGTCTACTTTAGCTCAACTTGACGAGGTGATTGTCTATCAAAATGGGGAAGTAGATTGGCTACGAATAGAGCAGTTTCTGGTTGGGCTTAAGTGTCAGTTGTCACGTCAGGTAGATTCGTTAAATAGCAGGATCTCTCGGATTGAAAATTGTCTGTCTACGATAAAATCTTGTCCTTCTATGCTTGACTCTACCCCTAGGGGAAGAGATTAGACTCGTCATCAAACTCAAAAATAGGAAATGAGTAAAATGACGAAAAAAATACTAGTTCTAAATGGTAATCCAAAATCAAACAGTTTTGGTCAACACTTGGCAGATATCTACAGTTGTGAAGCCAGAGAATACTTTGAAGTAAGACGTTTTAATTTATCTGACATGACATTTAATGCAAACTTGCAGTATGGCTATAATGCAGCACAGGTGCTGGAGCCTGATTTAGTCGATTTTCAGAAGGCTGTTTTGTGGGCCGAGCATATTGTAATTGTTTCACCGATTTGGTGGGGGGGGCTCCCCGCTAAACTTAAGGGCTTGTTTGATAGAACATTTTTACCAGATTTTTCTTTTAGATACGAAAAAGACAACCCTGTACCTGTACAGCTTTTATCAGGAAAGACATCCCGGCTTATTCTAACAATGGATATGCCAGCGCAGCATGTGGAAGAGCAAGCCGCGCCAGTTATTGCTCAACTTGATACGTATACATTGCAGTTTTGCGGTATTCAAAAAGCACAAATAAACTTATTTGGTTCTTTGCTCTTAGCAACACCCTTTGATAAGCAAAAGTGGGAGGGATCGGTAAAATATTTGGGAAGCAAAGGTCTATAAAAGCAAACCATTCAATGTATGAAAACAAGTTGGCTAATCGTACTAAAACAGTTGGCCGACTAACGACCTCTTTTTATTGTCTGAATATGGTTACCTCAACACACACTAATTATGTTTAATTGATAAATACCTGGTTGAGTATTACCTCTCTCGTTGCGTCTAGTTTATTTAACTTGATTAAAGTAGAAGCACTCTTTTGTGTTCTCGTATTCAAAAAGCTCTGGTATTTGGTAGGATTTGATTAATTTTTTCATGATAAATTAATGATTTTATAGAATTTAAATAACAGTGGCTTTGGCGTTTTATGGTTGTTTACAGTCTTTTTTGTCTATTATATATTCGACTTGATTTTAATCTGTTTAATTTAAACAAGGGAGTTTATAAAAATGAAATTAAAATCAATGTTGTTTGGCTTTGCTACAGCGGCTACTTTATCTTTAAGTAGTCATACAATAGCCTCTATTGGTAGTAATACCATGCTTATTACGTGTGTAGACCAAAGCGAATCCAAAGTGCTGTGGTCAGATCGCGCCTCTAATCCCAGAGTGCAAAACGCTTTGTTGACGAGGTGCTTATATGAAGGCGGTTTCCCTGAGGTTCGTTTTATTACGTATTAAATACATCAGATGTGATGTATGGCGTTAGGGGGTACCTCCATTTAATCTTTCTCAGCAATACTAGGTAAAATAGTGGGTTTTAGCATGAAAATCTATATTAATAAGATTCATGCATTTATAAAATCTAGGTGTTTAAAATAAACCTCGATTTTGTTGTTCTATTTAACTGTGCTGCATTGCTTATTTTAATATTTATATCAAAGGTATAAAACAAGGGAGTATATAATAATGAAACTTAAATCAATTCTATTTGGCGGCATAGCTGCAATTGCTCTATCACTTGGTGTGCAATCAACTGCTCATGCATATATGACGATTTTGGTTACTTGCGTAGACAAAAATAACTACAACATCTTATGGACTTCTAAGTCTATTTTCCATGCCCAGTACAGAGAAGATGTAAGGCGTTGTATCGCGGATGGTGGTTACGCTGAGGTCGATTACCTCTAAATATTGAGTTGACCAAGTACGTTTGCGTTAAGCAAACGTACTTTTTAATAAACCTAAAACTCTTGTTTTTAAAAGGTTTAGCCTGTGAATTCAAACATCACTTTTTTGCAGTGTCTAACACATCCCCTTCATAATGTAGTTTGGCCCCGCTGGACTGCCCAAATATTTTTCATTCGTGTCTTCAAAGCCTGCTTTTTTATAGCATTGGTATGCGAGGTTGTTACGGCAGTTGACGGTTAAATAAATTTGCCTGTACTCGGGGTAACAATCGCTTACGTAAGGGAATAGAGCATGCACCGCTTTTTTGCCATAGCCTTTGCCTTGTTGGCGTTTATCAATCACAAATGCTCGGATCCCAACAGCATCTTTTGGGCAAAAGTCATATTTCTGTGCGTAAGCGAGATCAAGCTTAAAATAACCAATGACCTTGTCTTGATGTTCAATTACATGCAGGTGAGTGGTGTCGCATATATCATTTAAAAACTCGGAAGCAATGCCTGCAAATTCAACCTGATTATCTTCAATCTGAATGGCTTTTACCTGTTCTAGATGTTTTTCAGAGAGCTTAGTTATCGTTATCATGATGTGCTCTTAAGTGTTATAAAGTAACAAAAGAATAATTGATATCTTCCAAAATTACCATATTCGGGACGAAGTTCTATTCACAGCGACATGAGCTGCGTTTTGGTTTGTTTATCAAGTTTTTCTAGTGCATATCGAAATGCCACTCGAGGCATGTGTTTGTGGTGAGTTTTGAGGTAATTAATAACGACATCCGGCGATGACTTGGAAAGCACTTTTAGCAGCCAGCCATAGCCCTTTTGCACCAAATCATGTTGATCATTGAATAACAAGTTTGCCGCGTTTAAAGGGGCATTTAGGGGAAATTTTCCTTTATTTAATGGGTAAATCAAAATGACGGCGACGGCTCTTCGCACAGCGAAGTTACTGTGCATGGCCCAAGGGTGGGTTTTATCAATTAACTCTGGGTATTGCACCATCAGCTCGCCAAAGGCATGGGTACAAAAATCGTCGCAGTCGTACCAGTCGGTGATGTATTGCAATAACCAACGTTCGAAAATATCAAAGGTACTTAGGGTATATTGTTTTTTGACTCGAAACGCCCAGTCATAGGCGATTAAACTGAGCATCCAGTCACGCTCTTCAAGCAATTGCTCACACAGGTGCAATACAGATTCAATCTGGTGATCCGTTAATTGTCGGTAAAGCGTTGCAGAAAGTTGCCGAGCTTGGGCTGTTTTGATTTTTTGCTTCGGGTAGCCAAGTTCAGCCAAAGCGCCTAAAGCAATGTCTTTTATATGCATAGCATGTATCGATGCGTTGTTTTAAAACACGTTAGCTGATTTATGGCAAAAGCTCAAAGCTATACAGAAAAACAGCAGCTTTGAGCTTTGGCTTTAGTTTGATTGCGATGCTTGATCTGGCCAAATTATTTGATAATGCGGGTCTTGTCGCCACTGTTTAAAATAGGTGTTAAACAGAGTTTCCCATTCACCAAATCCAATCTGGTATTTTTCTACTAGAGATAAATAGTTGTCTTTGTCATACGGCGACATTGGCATCAGATAGGTTTCGAATAAGTACTCATCATAACCAGGGCGCTGAGTGAGTAATCCGTTCATAATGACTTGGGTATTCCCCTCCGTTGCATGTTCAATATAGTGTTTGCACGAAGCAATGAAGTCATGTTTTTCACCTTGTTCAAACTTCAGGTTGTGCGCTTTGGCCAAGTCGTAAAACTGACTTACTGGCAGCGGGGTGTTGTTTGCTACATGAAACACCTTATTGCGCTTTTGCTTATCACCCATTCCTAGCACAATTGCGGCCGCGGCTTTATCAACCGGAATGATATCCAGCAAATACGGTACGTCAGTGGGCTGTATAGGGGTGCGCATCATCATTTTTAGAATACGGTGGAAAATATCATCAGTGTTACCAATCCCCGTTTGTGATGACCCCGAAATTTGAGCAAAGCGGTAAACTGTGTATGGGACGCCATGCTCTGAGGCTTGACGGATATTCTCTTCTTGCACCCACTTAGATTGACCGTAACCGCTACAGATAAGCTCAGCATCTTTAATGTTAATAAAGTCCTCTACTGGGTTGACAGAAAAGTGGGAGTTTTTTACCTGTGTGCTGGCAGTCGTACTCGACACAAAGTGGAGCATTTTAAGTGATAGCGTGGTTGCCATTTTTAACAGCTGATTGGTGCCTGCCACCGACTTTTTGAATGCAAAGTAAGGCTGAATATGATTGACATAAGACGCCGTGTGGACGATGTGCTGTACCTGAGAGCATAAAGTTTGCCAGTTTTTGTCAGACAACCCGAGTTGTGGTTTTTCCATGTCGCCGATCATAGGCACGATGCGCTTCATGTTCGGTGTAATCCGGTAGCTTTGGGCTGAGTGCACAATACGGTGCTTTACCTGTTCTAGGTTACTAGCACGCACGATACAGTAGATGGTGGCGTCCGTTTCATCCAGTAACTGCTGCAAAATATGACTACCTAAAAAACCCGTTGCGCCGGTAAGTAATACTGATTTAACCGCGCCGTCATAGGCCTTTTCTAATGAAGTAGTGTCGTCTATTGGGGTAAAGCCAGCATCCAAAATAAAGTCAGGTTTTTGCGGTTTTTCTTCACTTTCTTTGCCAGTACTCTCTGCGATATAGAGCTGTTCAATGTCATCGATGAATGCAGCGATGGTGTTCATGTTTTTAAACGCATCTGCTTGCAATTCGATGTTAAGGTTTTCTTTTAATTGCTGAAACGTTTTTAGCAAAGAAATGGAGTCAAACCCATAGTCGTACAGGTCGCAATCTAGGTCAAGCTCATCGGCAGAGACGCCAATCACGTTACTGACGATTTGGATCACAACAGCCCGTATGTCTGATGTTTTTACGACTTCAATTTGAGTTTCTGTTGTGTTTGTAGTCACCTGAGTAAACACCGCTTTTCGAGTCATTAAGCGGGCAGTGTTGTGATAAATTTTTTCTGGAACTGAGCTTAGCAAGGCGCCTATATTTGTCACTTCGGTGCTAAGTAAACTCTGCATCAACATGAAAGCGTCGGGCATGTTAATCAGTTGGTAGCCTTTTTTCTCGGCAAAACGATTTTCGATGCTTTTTACTGGATCATTTGAGTGCCAGTAGCCCCAATTAATGGCCAGCGTTTTACCTTGTCTTTGGCCTGTATTCACCAGTTGTTGACGGGCATGTGCAAAGGTATTTTGAAAACCATTGCCATATGAGTAAGACAAATGATTTAAGCTACCGAATACGGCCATAGATGAGAACATCACAAACATATCTAGTTTTGACTCGGCGAATGTTTTATCTAGGTTTATTGAACCTCGGACTTTCACCTGCATGGCTTGTTCAAAGTCGGCCCAGCAAGTTTCATCCTGTGAAAAAGCGGTGCCTAAGTGCATAACACCATTTAGCGAAATACCTTGTGCATCAATAAACTGCTTAACCGTCAAAAGGTCTGGCTCGCAAGAAACATCAGCGCTGAAGTAGTGTATTTGCCCTTGATTATGTGTTTTGAGTTGCTTTAACGCTTCTGCACACTCCTGTTCACTGCGCCTGCCGATTAGGATAAGTGTGGCATTAAACTCAGTTAATAACTGCTTGCTCAGTGCCATGCCAAGTTCTCCAAGTGCGCCTGCAATTAAATACACCCCATTTTGCTTGAAGCTGTGAGTGCTTAGCATTGGCGCGTTTGAAGGTATCGAAGCTTTGTTCAGCGCCAATGCAAATCGAGTTTGGTTTTGGTATTTCACTTGATTTGGCTGAGTGGTGTCGCCGCTTAAACTTGGACAAACGACCTCCTGCAGCAATTTATCAGCCCAATTATTATCCTCTACGGTAAATTCAACTAGGCTCCACACATGTGCTGGGCTGCGCATGGTGTAGCTTCTCAGTAGCGCGCTCATATCTTCACAGTGGGCATTTGCCAAACACTCAGGCAGTGCATAAAACAGCTGCATTGTGTGTTTATCAAGCTTTGAGATGGCTTGCATAAACTCATACAGGGGTTTTACCTGCGCTGTTTTTATATCAGTTGGTTCAGCGATAAAAAAGACTAAGTCCGGCAAGGTATCTTGGCTAAGTGTCAATGTGCTCAGTGCACCGTAGTTCACTGTTTTAACATCGAAATCAGCGAGCTTTTCTTGCAGTGGCGCAGCGCTTTGCTGGTCTTTTGCGACGATCAGCACATTTTTACCAGCGAGCAGTGGGGTTAACTGAGCGCGCCAATCTGATGGGCAGGCCAAAGGTGCAGGTTGCCATTGATTCTCAAGTAGTAGCCAAGGCGCAGAAGGCTTTTCAGTTGTTACGAACGGCGTTGTTGGCAGACTGATTTTTTGCACCGCTGCTTGATAAAGTACAGGCCAATTTATAGCGTGGCCTTGAAGCCAAAAGCGCAATAGCGCACTGGGGTTTTGCTTGAGGTTTATGGCATCCTTATCTTCAATAACTGGTACTTGTGCTGTTGGTACTTTTTTGATCTCCAGAGTGTCGTTTGCAAGTGTGTGCTCCAGCTTTTGTTTTAAAGACTCGATAGAGGACACAACCCAACCTGTGCGGTATTTATGAGCCGTTCTACCCACTTGTAGTGTGTATGCAAGTGACTCCAAAGACACATTGGAATGTCGATCTAGGTACGCATTAAGCGCCTCTGTCTTTGCTACTAGCGCAGGTTGACTGACCGCAGAAAGTACAATGGCTGTCTCATTAGGCGATGCGTTTGCATTGAGTGCAGGCTTAGCTGTGTACTCTTCAAGCACGATATGGGCGTTCACGCCACTTATGCCAAAAGAGCTCACACCGGCGCGGCGCGGTTGCTCACTTTGCCAGGGAGTGAGTGCTGTTTGCACTTTAAATGGCGAGTTATCGAGCCCCAAGTAGGGGTTCAATTCGTCCACATGCAATGACGGTACAAGGGTTTGGTGCTTCAGCTGCAGTAACACTTTAATTACCCCGGCAATGCCTGCGGCAATTTCAAGGTGGCCAATGTTACTTTTCACAGAACCGAGTGCACAGCCTTGCACACTGTTTGTTGTCGTACTCACTTTTTTATAAGCGGCTTTAAGTGCATCTAGCTCCACCGGATCACCAAGAGAGGTTCCCGTGCCATGACATTCAACGTAACTCAGCGTACCTGGGTCAATGCCTGCATCTTGCCAAGCTTTGTCTAACAAGCGTGTTTGCGCCTTTGCATTTGGTACTGTAAAGCCCTGAGACTTACCACCATGATTGATTGCGGAGCCTAAGATTGTCCCATATATATGATCTTTATCTTGCTCCGACTGCGTGAGTCTTTTAATGAAGATCATGCCAACACCTTCGCCACGAACAATCCCATCGGCATTTGCCGAAAAAGTACGGCAGCGGCCCGTTGGTGACAGCGCGCCAATGTCATGCATGGCAATTGATGCGCTTGGCGATTCGATGACATTCACCCCCCCAACAATTGCTTGGTCACACTCACCATTTTGAATTGCTTGCACAGCTTTGTGTATGGCAACTAAGGACGATGAGCAAGTTGTATCGACGCCTTCACTTGGACCGTGTAAGTCTAAGAAGTAACTCATCCGGTTTGGCGCATAAGCAGAGGAGGTGATTAACCCTTCATGGTATCCCGCCTGACAGCCAATGAATAACCCAGTATTGGTGCCCGCCAGTGATTTAGGGTCGTAACCTGCGTCTTCAATACACTGCCAAACATGGGACATCAATAAGCTTTCTTGCAGCTTAATACGCTCGCTCTCTGCGGGCGCTATATTGAAAAACAACGGGTCAAAACTTTGATTACGTTCAAGGCGACCAAGCCAGTTAATGTCAGTTGGTAGAGGTTGCTGTGAACGGGTATCACAATTGGTTTCTGACCAATCAAACTCGGTGACACAGTCCGTTTGATTGGCAAGGTTTTGCCAAAATTGTTCGATGTTGTCAGCTTGTGGGAATTGCGCGCTGATCCCAATGATCGCGACGGGATCTTCGCTTTCATCAGACTGGCAAGAGGCTTGTTCAAGTTTGAGCTGTGAGTTTTGGCAAGTGTTATTAACTAGCTTGTCACTGTGCTCATCTAATATATGCCCCAATATGCTGTTGAGTGTGGAGTGCATAAACAGCACGCTAGGTGACAGCTCCAGTTGGTACTTGGCGTTAACTTGATTGATAAAGGTGATAAAGGCTATGGAGTCTGCACCAAAGTCGCCAAGATCTGTGTCAGGGTCAAGCTCTTTGGTATTAACACCTAGAATGTTAGCTGCGAGCTCGGCAAGACCTGTTTTTAGCTCATCGGTTAGTGCATCAATACTGTCGAACTGACGGGTCTCTCGTGTGCTTTGCGTGTTGTCAGGTAGCGCATCATTTGCAAACTCAATTAATGTTTGTGGGTTTTTAAGCGCGTGATAAAACGCCTCAATGCCCATTTTTGTTGGCATAGGTGCGAAGCCAGTTTGGGCGAGTATATCTGCAAAATCAGGGTTGATCTTCATGCCACCATCTTGCCAATATGGCCAGTCGATACTGACGCTTAACCCTTGTCGTTCTCCACGTTTTTGTAGTGCGCTGCGATGATGCATGTAGCTGTCTAAAAAGGCATTGGCAGTGGCATAGTCTATTTGCGTGAGGGCTCCATTAACGCCACTCAGCCCGGCAAAGCAAACGAAAAAGTCCAATGCGAGCTCTTGGGTGGCTTCGTCCAACGCCACCACACCTTCCACTTTTGGGGCAAGCACTTGAGCAAAGCTTGCCCGGTCTTTTTTGTTTAACAGCGTGTCTTTAACAATGCCAGCAGCGTGGATGACGCCACTGAGCTTACCATGCTTGGCAAGGATATCGCGCACCATCAACAGTACGTTCATTTTGTGTGATACGTCCACACTGTGGTAATACAATTGGGTGTTAGCGGCTTTTAGTTGGGCTAACTGCTTTTGCACATCAGGGTGATTATCGGGTTTACGACCTGTGATAACGATGGTTTTATTAAAAGGCTGTGAACTGATTGCTTTGATAAAATGGCGACCAACTCCACCAAGCCCACCAGTTATAAGGTAAACGCCATCGGTTTTGAACGGCATCTGCGGTTCAGTAGGTACGATTGTTTGATACGTTAAAACTTCTCGTACACCTTGTGTGTAACGTACAAAGTTATCGTCAAAACCACTTTGCTCCGCGTAAAGTATCGCAGCAAGGTTGTTTTGAATTGCCGCATCATCTAGCACAACAAGCTGTGTTTTCAGCGTTTTGCATTCAAGGCTGGCGGTTTTTAAGAGTGCGTGGAAGCAAGTATATAAGTTGCTTAGCGTATCCCCAGAGCCAATGTCGGCAATGACTAATTGCAGTTTTATTTGCTGCTTAGTTGCTGCTTTTTCCTTAATCAGTTGAAGTAACTGAATGCCAAAGTCCGAGATTTTTTGCTCAATTGAAAAGTGCTCAGATTGTAACGAGTGTACTTGAGCATCAGGCAGCTCACTGACTTGCGCATGTGCTGGAAAGTCGCAAAAAACTAGGTGATGTTCTTCGTCGTGGCGTTGTGATACTTGTTCTTGATGAGCTATGGCTTTTTCAATCCAAACAGGGGTTTTAAGCGTAGTTTCACCTGTAGACTTTGTTGCGCCGTCTAAATTTGGTGCTCGCACAGTATTTTCATTACCAAGGGCAATCGTTTTTAATGCAAACGGGTAGGTGGGCAAGCTGAGTTTTTTAAGCTTAGCGCCTTGGTAGATGAAGTCCCAGTCAGCAAAGCCAGATGCCAACCAAGTGGCTAATATGCCCTGATAATCGCCTTGATTAATTGCTGAAGCCAAATTAAGTGGATGCGTTTGAACTGTGCCTGCAAGACTCGGTGTTGGTGCATTCAAATACTGGATGAGTTTTGTCTTTAGTTCATCCATTGAACCGACAACAAACCCTGTACGCACAGGCATAACTGTGCGGCCAGTTTGCAATGTGTAAGCCATTCTAACCAGTGCTTGTTGAGATAACTCATTTGTAGTTAGGTAATCGCGCAATTGGCTTACTTGCCTGGTCAAGACTTCTTCATTTTGTGCAGACAAAACAATGATGCAAGACTTGCTTTGTAACTGACTTTCAATTTCATGGTCGAACGATTCGCTCGCTTCTTCTAACACGGCATGGGCATTGGTACCACCAATGCCAAATGAGCTGACAGCCGCGCGCCTCGGTAGTAGTGGTGTATTCCAGTCTTTTGTACGGTCGACGATATAAAATGGTGAGCTGTTCATGTCGATGTGCGGATTAGCAGTGTTGTAATGCAACGAGGCGGGTATTTTTTTGTGATACAGCGCCAGCGAGGTTTTAATTAAACCAGTTAACCCAGCCAATGTGTCGGTATGGCCAAGGTTTGACTTGACGGCTCCTAGACCACAAAACTGCTTGTCACTACTGTGCTGCTGGTACACCTGCTGTAACGATGAAAACTCGATAGGGTCGCCAAGAGCAGTGCCAGTACCGTGAGCTTCAACATAACTGATTGATGCAGGTGACACCTTGGCAGCTTTTAGCGTTTGCTCGATAACCTGCATCTGGCCTTTGGTCCCAGGAGCGAAAAAGCCCGCTTTATCTTTGCCGTCATTATTGATTTTAATACCACGGATCAAGCTATAGATGTTGTCTGAATCGTTGATGGCATCATCGGCGCGTTTTAACACAATGACAGAGACGCCGCTGCCGCCAATCATGCCGTCGGCTTTTTCATCAAACACTTTACAGCGTGCATCAGCAGCAAAATTTAACCCTTTTTCGTACTCATATCCGGTATAACGCTGCGGATATAAGCAAGCTGCGCCAACAATTGCATAGTCAATTTCACCAGCCTTTAGCGCACTGCATGCCAGCGCGATGGCAGACATGGACGATGAGCAGTTGGAGTGCACAAACAAGCTGGGACCAGTAAAACCAAGGTGATACGAGATAGTAGTGGGGAGTGTCCCTGGTTGATTAATGGTTGAAGCCACATAGTCTTGTGCATTTAAAATAAACTGACCATCTTTAAACTTGTTTTGCAGAGCCAAGTCTGGGTTGTCAGCACCTGAAGATGAAACATAAACTCCGGTATTTGGCATAGTTTGAGCGCTGTAGCCTGCATCTTCTATTGCTTTCCATGCGTGCATTAACAGCTGGCGCTGTGAATAACTCATGGTTTTGGCATTCTTTTCAGAGATATTGAAAAACTCTGGATCAAACTGATCTTGGCCTTCTACCCATGAGTCTAGCCATGTGACGTCACCTTGCTCGGAAGACTCGCTAAGCCTTTTAAGTAGGTCTTGTTCGTTGACTAAATTTTGCCAAAAAGTGGCGTGATCAGGCGAGTCTGGATACTGACAAGACAGTCCTATCAATGCCACATCTTGATTCTGTGCGCTACTGGTAACCTCGTTGTTTCGTATGATTGCAGAGTTTGATGGGTTATCTGCCGATTGAGCTTGTGCAATAAAATCGGTCATAGCCTCTATGGTGCTGGACTGAAAAATCTGCGTCAGCGGAAATTCAACATTTAACTGTGATTTAAATTTTGCGGTCAGTACATTGGCCAGCAGCGAATCTCCCCCCGCTTCAAAAAATGGCACGTCAGAGGCGATATGACCGACCTCAAGTACTTGTTGCCAAATTTGCGTCACGGCTGATTTGAGCTCTGGCTGCGCCAAAGGCTTAGCAAACTGGGGCTGAGTTGCACTGATACTGGCGGCACTTTGTGTATTCAACAAGGCCGTCTTTGGTGCTTGATTAAAAGGCAGTTGTGTCAGTAGTGCTTGTTTATCAATTTTACCATTTGCAGTTAGTGGATAGTGAGGTACTAATACGAAATAAGCTGGCACCATGTATTCAGGTAGCTTGGTCAGTAAATCTGAGCGTATTTTTGCAGTAGATGGTGCATCTGGTGCAATGATATAGGCGACCAACACTTGACCAAGCTGCTTCTGTGCAGCAATGACGTACGCGTCTGTGATATAGCTAAGTGATTTGAGCGCGTATTGCACTTCGCCAAGCTCAATACGGTGACCGCGGATCTGGACTTGGTCGTCGGCTCTACCCATGTATTCAAACAGGCCTGATTCATTTAAACGAGCTAGATCTCCTGAGCGGTAAAGGCGTTTACCTGAACTATGTGTAATAAAACGCTCATCAGTTAGGGTGGTTTGATTGTGGTAACCTCGAGTCACGCCGCAGCCTGAGACAAAAATCTCTCCTATTTGCCCATGTTGGACTGAATTTAATTGCGAATCGAGTAGCAAAATATCGTAGCCGGGGAGTGGACGGCCGATGATGCTGCGTGCGTCTGTGTCATACACCATGTTGGCATCAATGGTGATTTCAGTCACGTGCACCGTAGTTTCGGTGATGCCGTACATGTTGACAAGCTCTGCCTGAGGTTGCGCGTGCTCAAACCAAGGTGTCAGTTTGTTTAAATCTAACGCTTCACCACCAAATATCACTTTGCGCAACATATTGTGTGGGCTTGCCAATAAGCCGTCCATCAAGGGGTAAAACGCCGATGGGGTTTGGTTCAAAATAGTCACTTGGTTATCTATGACAAATTTGGCAAAGCTCACCGATTCTTTGCGAGTAAGCTCATCGGGGATCAACAGCCTGCCACCGTGCAGTAGCGCGCCCCAAATTTCCCACACCGAAAAATCAAACGCATAAGAGTGGAATAAACACCAAGTGTCTTGCTCAGTAAAGCCAAATTTAGACTGAGAGTTATTGAACAAGCTGGATACGTTGTGATGCTCAACTAACACGCCTTTTGGCTTACCTGTGGAGCCCGATGTGTAAATAATATAGGCGAGGTTTGACGGCGAGGCTCTATTGATATTGGCAACTTGCTTATTTCCAGTCAGGGCCGTTTGTAAGTTGATCACCTGATTGTGCTGGTTGACCCCCGCGTCAGGCAGATCAGCGCCAAGGACCAAAATACTTGGTTTCGCGTCTTGTAAAATATGGTTAATGCGCGTCTTTGGTGAATTGGCATCGAGCGGCACATAGGCTGCACCTGATTTCAAAATACCGAGTATAGCGACAATAAGTTCAATCGATGGCTTTGCACACAGTGCAATCAGGTTTTCAACGCCATGTCTAAACTCCGGGTGGTTGAGTAGAGTGTGGGCGAACTGGTTTGCCTTATCATTGAGCTGACTGTAGCTGATAGACTGCATACCAAAACAGACGGCAGTGCGCTCAGGGTGCTGCATTGCTTGTGCTTCAAATAAATCTACCAGAGTTTTCTCAGAGGGGTGGTTTGCTGAGGTAGGTATTGATTTGAGCTTCGTAAATACAGGCAAGTTACTTAGTATCGGGTCGTTTGCAAATATCACATCATCAAGCAGTGTCAGATAGTCTTTGGCAAATGTATCGACTACATGATGAGGGTAAGCTGCTGCATCAAATTTAAATGCAATCTTAAAGGTGTTCGAAAGCGGCGTGACCTCAAGGCTTAAATCCAATTCAGGCTCTTGTAAACACTGGCTCCAAATGGCGTCAACCAGTGCTTGATTGGACTCAATCCAATCTGGTTTCAAGAAGTTATGATAAGCAAAGCCGATTTGGAAAATGGGGTGGCGATGCATAGTGCGTTCAGTGTCAGTCACACGAACAATTTCGGAGAATGGATAACTGCTGTGTTTAATTAGCTCACCTAACTGGCGCTGATTTTGAGCGGCAAGATGTGCAAATGACTGTGCCTTATCCAGCTTGGCCCTCAACGGTAATTGATTGACAAACAAACCTACAGCATTGGCCATTTCACTGGTTGGGCGGTGCAGTACTGGCACGCCTAGGGTGATATCTGTACGGCGTGTGTTGGCACTTAAAAGTGTTTGAAATACCGATAAGAAAAATGCGGCTGGGTTTATTTTATTGCTGCTGCAATAACGGTGAATCCGCTTTACGTGGTTGCTATTTACAGGCAGCTCAATACGTTGAGCTTGTTTTTGATTCTGAACTGGCAGCTTGCCAGCAAGCGTTAGCTCAGGCTCAACTCCTTGCAGGTGTGTTTGCCAGTAGTGCTTTAATGGCGCGCTTTGTTCGCTATTTAGGTGCTGCTTTTCCCATTCAAGGTAGGTGAAAAACCCATTGTTTTCAGACGGTTGCGCAATTGACTCATTGGCAACAAGGGCATGGTAAGCTCCCCATAACTGCTCAAGCAACAAGGTTGCAGAGACGCCGTCGATGATCAAGTGATGGAAAACTAGCACCACGACATTAAGTTCGTTATTCATTTGCCAGTATTTTGCACGCCATAACAGCTGGGCTTGCGCTGAATGTGTCTGCATCAAGGTAAATGGTTGCTTGATATCTGACTGGATCAAACTAACCAACGTTGACTTTGATGTGACATGAGTTTGGCTTTGCATCAATATAGGTGTTTGGCCTGTTACTTGCTGCTGTGGTAACCCCTCTACTTCAGAAAGTTGAACCGATAAAATCGGATGCTTTTGAGTAAGCCAATTGAGCGCTTCTTGCATGCAAGGCACATTCAAGTTATTCACTTCAAACACCATTGGTACGTGATAGTTGCTCAACAGAGGGTTTTGTTTGTGCAATAACCACAGACCTTGCTGGGCCTTGGATAGCGGCATTGGAGCAGTGAAGGAGTTTGGTGCTGACGACGGAGCATTTTGAGCTGCGTGCTCATCTAACTCACTTGGTGATTGATGTGCTTCTAAATAATCACACAGTGCTTCAATGGTGCTAATTTCAAACATCAGTGTTGGCGGCAATGTGTCTATTGCCAAAAAGTCATCTGTCTCTAACTTGTGTACCACAGACATCAACATGATGGAGTCAAAACCCATGTCTTTAAAATCGGCCTCATCATCTAAGTCGTGACTGTTTATTTTGGTAATGTCGGTGATAACGGACTTAACGTAGTCGCGGATCTGAGCGCGACTTTTTCCACAACCCCGTGGCATTGTATAACTATGTTTTGGCGTTGCATTGAATTGCTGCCAAAGGCCAGTCAATTTCTTTGTATCACCATATAAAAAACAGTGTTGGGTGGGAATATGTGGCAATGTAAAGATGCGATAAAAGGCATCAACTCCCACTTCATTAGGCATCACTTCTATGCCTTGAGATTGCAAAATAGAGGTGGTTAATGAGTCAACCAGCATGCCGCCTTCTGACCACAGCGGCCAGTTGATGGATAGGCTTAAGCCACTGCGTGTGCCTTGTTCTACCTGCGTTTGGCGATTTGCTATAAAGCGGTCCATAAAGGCGTTGGCACAGGCATAATCTGCCTGTCCCATATTGCCAAAAACGCCTGCAATGGAAGAGAAACAGGCAAAAAAGTCTAGGTCACATGTCTTACTCGCTTCATCTAGGGCAATCACGCCAGCCACTTTTGGTGCAAAGACGTCGGCAACTTGTTGCGGTGTTTTATTGCTGATGAGTTGGTCTTTAACTATGCCTGCACTGTGTATGACCCCAGTAATGGTGCCGTGTTTGGCTTTGAGGCTATCAAATAGCGCAGTGACTTCATTGCGGTTTGAGATATCCAATGATACATAACTCAGCCTATTTTGCTCGGCGCTGAGGGTATCGAGCTGAGATTGAATAGCTGCACTGTGAGCGCGGCGACCAATTAATACCAACTGTGCACTTGCTGTATGTTGAATGATTTGTTTAGCAAAGGTTTGGCCGAGCTCACCGAGACCACCAGTGATCACATAGACGCCATCCTCTTTCCAAGGCAATGTCGTGGTGTCGACTTGCTGAAAAGCTTGTAAATCAAAGTTTAATACCTGCCTTTGACCTTGTTTGTATCGTATACAGGTATCCTGCTTTTTCGCTTCATCCTCAACAAGGTGTTCAAGGTTGTGGGCTTCATCTACAGCGATAATCTGGGTTTCGATGCTGGTATATTCGATGGCTGCGGTTTTAAGTACGCCGTTTAGTGCTGACAGTAAATGTGTTTGATCTTTGAGTACCACTTGTACCAGCAGCTTATTGGCTGTTTTTTGAGTCGTGGCGCCTTGCTGTACTTCAAGTTGCTTAAAATAGTTAATTAAATCATTGGTGTATGCTTCAAGTTGATCTTGAACTTGGTTTTCAGAGCTGTTTAACCGAGTACTAGATACCGAGTAGATCTCAGGTAAGTCACTGCCCAGTAAGACAACTTTGCGATGATAAGTGGCAGGCTCTTGAGACGTTAACGCTTTATCAGCCCAATTGGCTGTGTAGTGCAGCAGCTCAGCAGGTGTACGGGATACATTTTGGGCTTGCTCTTGTGGCTCGAAAGCGTGCGTACTTTGCACCTTAAAATCTAGCGCAACGTTTGCAGCTGTTTCTGCTTTGCTAGGTCCTTGTTTTGGCTTTGCTGAGCTTGCGCCTTGTTTTGGTAGCCAAAAGGATGTTTTGGCAAACGGATATGTTGGCATGCGTAAAAGCGCAGGTGTTTTGTTTACATACAATAACGGCCAGTCAATGTCAGCGCCAACCACCCAAAGTGCAAGTAACTTGGTTAAGTCACCTTGCTCTATCCAACGGGCAAAGTCGCTGCTATCTAAGGCACTTAAGATCTCTTTACCTTGTTTGACTTCTCCCTGTTTATATTGACCGCGCGCTTTGTCTAAAAAGCGCGACAATACTGTACTTACATCTGAAAGCGAGCTTGCTGTAAACGCCACTCGGTGGTCCATTTCTTCACGGGCACATTGCAGCGTGAAGGCTAAACTTTCCAGTGCGCTATCTTGTACATTTTTATCTACTATCCATGACTGCAATGCGAGTGCTTTGTCTTTAAGTGCGTCGGTGCTTTTGGCACTGAGCGCAATGATCACAGGACGCATAGATACACTTTGCTGCTGAGCGGGCTGAGGTAGATATTCTTCCAATACAACATGGGCATTGGTACCACTAAAGCCAAATGAGCTAACTGCTGCGCGACGTTTTTGCTGATTGTCGGTCTGCCATGCAATGGCCTCTTGATTGACAAAAAACGGCGTGCCTTGCCAGTTAATATGGCTATTACCTTGTTCAAAGTGCAGTGAGGCAGGGATTGTACGGTGTTTCATAGCAAGTAGCGCTTTGATCACGCCAGCAACACCAGCAGCGGTAAGGCAGTGGCCGATGTTGGTTTTGACTGAGCCCAACGCACAAAACTCGGTGTTGTTGGTATGCGCTCTAAATGCGCGAGTCAGTGCTTGAAACTCAATGGGGTCGCCAAGCTTAGTGCCTGTGCCATGAGCTTCGATCATTTGAATTGAATCGGGTGCAATATCAAAGCGGGTATAAATATCGCGGTGTAGTTGCTCTTGTGACAATGAGCTTGGCGCTGTGATCCCACTGGTGGTGCCATCTTGATTGGTGGCAGAGCCCAAAATTACGCCGTAAATGTGGTCGCCATCACGCTCAGCGTCTTCCAGTTTTTTCAGTACTAATACGCCTGCGCCTTCCCCAGGCACAAAGCCATTGGCGCGATCGTCAAAGGTGTAGCAAGTGCCATCCGGGCTAAGCATGCCTGCTTTACCTGCATGAAGCGAGAACTTGGGGGTGCATAAGGTCGCAACTCCGCCAACGAGCGCACTGCTGATCTCATTGTTGTTCAATGCCTGACACGCACTGTGAATGGCAACCAGAGACGATGAACACGCAGTGTCTATGGCAAGGGCAGGGCCTTTTAAATTCAAGAAGTAAGAAACACGTGCGGGGATCACAGAACCTGCATTACCCCAAAAAATTTGCGCCGGCGCATCGTCTTCAGCCAAACCTGCATAATCGCTTTGCGCGCACCCCAAATATACGCCAACATTTTGCCCGGCAACCTGAGTGACCATATTGGCGTCTTCTAATGCCTTGTAGGCCTCTTGCAAAAATAGTCTTTGCTGCGGGTCCATGTACATGGCTTCTTGTGGCGTGATGGAGAAAAACGGCGCATCAAAGGTGCTGATGTCATTGAGTAAACTGGCGTATTTGCTCCAGTTTTGCTGATTGTCATTGAGCGCAGTCAGATCCCAGCGTGTTTGTGCTTTGACTGAGGTTCTTTTTTCAGCCAGCATTGCCCAAAATTCATCGAGGTTATCTGCATCGCCGAATTGGCCGCTCATACCAATAATGGCAATTTTACCGCCATTGGTTGTGGTCTCTAAAGATTTGTCCTCATCAGTCGCAGGTTGCGAGACTTTAGTGTGAGCTTGATGCTTACGTAAACTTTGAACGCTGTTAGTATTTGTCGGTTGTTCAACCGCTTGGCTTGATACATTTGATTCAGTGGGGCTTTTAGCTGGGAGCGATGCTATGGCTTTATCTTTGTGTTCGGCGAGGATATAGGCGCTGAGAGTCTCAATTGATGGGTAGTCAAATAGCAAAGTAGCAGGCAAGTTTAGGTCAAACTTTGCATTTATTTCATCAAGCATTTGAATAGCTAAAATAGAATCTACACCGTAGTCGGCGAACGACTCCTCTGCATCTAATTCACTTGGCGCCATATCTAATGCGTTGCTGGCAATGTCAAAGAGCGCATTTTGAACAAACTCAGAAAGTTCGGATAGATCTGCGTTGGAATTTGTCACCTGTTGCTGATTTTGCGTTGTTGTCATGCTGGTCATATTGTGCAGTTTTGTTGTTTTGTCACTGTCTTTGTTCTGTGTATTTCCCCCACGCTTTGGCATGCTTTTTTGCAAAATAAAACCGTTGCTTTGAGCGCAAAATACTTGCTGTTGGCTTGTGGAGTCTGCCGCAGCAAACACATTATTGAACCCTGATTCGTTTAGCGCTTGTTGCCAGCTCTCAATTGATAACATAGGCGAGCCAGATAAACGCATGTGCGAATCTTGGCTTAGCCACCATCCTTCCAATAAGCCGAATGTGAGGTGGGTAAATAAGGATTTTTGTACCACTTCGTTAATGAGCAAAATGCCGCCCTGCTTCAAACTGGCTTTGGCATTTTGCAGGGTGTTTTTTATATCCGCAGTGGCATGTAACACATTGGTGGCAATCACTACATCATAGCTGCCTATCTCAATATTTTGAGCTGCAAGTGGTTTACTGATGTCGAGGTATTTGGTGTCAACAAACGGGTAATCAGTTTGGTACTGAGCTTTGGCATGATTAAAGAACGCTTTTGATAAATCGGTATAGGCGTACTCTGCAATTTGCCATTTCGCAATAGCAGGTAATACAGAGCGAGTCGTACCGCCAGTACCCGCGCCAATCTCTAACAAACGCACTGACTTTGCATTGCTCAGTGTAAGGTATGCTTGAAGCTGCTCAATAAGTACTGCGTTTGCATAGTCAGCAACAGGGTTGTTTTGATAAACCGCTTCGACTAAGGCCATGGAAGCATTGGGGAAAACTGCATCTGTGGCTTTAATATCACCATTTAAAATGGCGGGTAAACTGGCTAAGCAGCTGTCTAGCAAGTTTGTAGAGGGACCTGATATTGGCTCAACTTCAACATCTTGGATAAAACCGTTTTGTAGCAGTTGCTCAGCTTCTAAATAACGCGCAGTTTCGCTCCACCATTTACTGAAATAATCAGGTAGTGCTGCGAGTGCTTTTTCACGCTTTTCGGGGGGCTGCCAACCGGCTTTGTTGAGTGCGCTGCAAAGCTGCTTTAAATCGACATCGGCTTTATTGTCTTGCGTTGGCAGTTTATGCTGAGAATCTTGTTGGTCGAGCGAATAAGACATGCCTTGTGAGCTAAAACTTTGTAACTTAAAGACGTCTGTGGATGCGGCTTGTGTCATTTTCAACACGCCTGCTTGCACTAGGTTTGAGTCCATAAATGTTGCAAGTGCTTGCATGCCTTGCTTTGCTTCTATTGAGCCAATGCCAATGGCGCGCATTTTCTTTTGGTAATATTCATCTTGGACCACGCCTACAGAGCCCCAATAGCCCCAGTTGATGATTTTAACCGGGCATTTTTGTTGGTAAGTGCGTGCTAAAGCATCCAAATAGGCACACCCAGCGGCATAATTACTTTGCCCTGCAGCAGGAGAAAACGATTGCATCGAAGAAAAGAACAAGAAAAAATCTAAATCCGCTTGGCTAAATACTTCAAGGGCCACTTCACCAGTTTGTTGTTTGGCGTGATAGCTGCGGTGCAGCTGCGCTTCATCCATGTTTGCCAGCGCTTGATCTTCCAGATGTAAAATAGAATGCACTACACCATTTAAGTTGCCGTACTGGCGGGTGATGTCTGCAAATGCATTTTCCATCGCCGTTTTATCACCGGCATCACACTGTATGTAAACAGGGGCTTTTCCAAGTTTTGCTAGGCGGTCGATATCGCTTTGAATGTCTGTGTTTATTTCTCGGCGGCCAAGCCAAATAATCTGCGCATCGTGGTGTTTTATCATCCACTCACTCCACACTTGACCAAGACCGCCTGCGCCGCCAAGGACTAGATAAGTGCCTTGGTAGGTCATGCTGGTATTTGGCGCATGGTCTAGATATGTATGCTCGGCGAGTTCAAACGCAAAGTACTGAGCGCCGCGATGCGCGTACAAGCCAGCAGGTAGCGCTGTGAATGCACTAGGAATAGCGGCTAACTGCTCTGCATCTATGATACGCACAGTCCAGTTTTGGTTTTCTTGCGAGACACTTTGCAATAGGCCTATCAGGCCAGCTCCTTCGCAGGTACTTGGTTCATTTTGGTCAAAAACTGCTTGAGTATTTTCTGTCACCAAGGTGATTGATAACGGCTTGTTGGCAAACCCTTGTGCAAGTAGTTGCTTCAACTGCCTAAACAGGTTCCGCGGTTGGGCGTATTCCTCTTTTGCAATCCAAAGTAGCTGGTCAACAGAGGCGTCAGTGCACGCTTCTAGCCAGTCTGGTTTTAATGCTTGTGGACCAAAGTAGAGCGAGCGCGTACCAATTGACTGCGCAAGATCAGGCGTTATGGCTTGCCAGCATGGCGTTAACGTTAGTAGTTTTTGTGCGTTTTGTTGGCTCGGTTTTAAAGCACTCATTGGCACATCTCGGGTAGAAAAGCCTTTAATGCGAACTAATAAACTGCCATCTGGAGCGAAAATATCTAGGTCACACTTTTGTGTGCTGTCAGTGTTTGTGCTTAATTGCGTGGCCTTTACCCATATCTCATTGTGTTGGACTTGGCTTAATGGGTTGGCGTTGTAATAACTGACTTGTTCTGTGGCAAACGGCAGAGCCGCGTTTTGCTGCTCAGAGAATAAGAGTAGCGACTGCAACGCAGCATCCATTAAAGCGGGAGTCAGGCTAAAACCTTGACAACAAGATTCCGGTACCCTGACTTTGGCCGTTACTGTCGTGCCTTGCTTGCTTAATTGCTGAAGTCCCTGAAAGCTTGAACCATATTCTACCCCCATGTTTTTAAACGTTGTGTAGATATCTGAAGGGGTAAACTCAGTATCAAATTCGGTGGTCTGTTCAAACTGGGCATTAGGTAAAGCTTGCTGCGAGATGCAAACCTCTCCAGACGCACACACTAGCTGTGTGCCATCGTGTTTTTGCCACACTTCAAACTGAATTATATTGTTAGCTTCCCAAAGTGATAGATAAACGGTTCTTTGTTCTTTTGTTGCTAAGGTGAAGTTGATCGGCCGCAGCCATTTGACGTTTTCTATTTGAATGCTGTGCGACTCATCTAAATCATGAGACAGCGAGATTGCGGCATGGACCATTTCTAAGGTGCAGACCCCGGGTAATATTCGCTCACCGTTTATTTGGTGGTCAGCCAAAAAGAACTCGTCACCACTAAGAGTTGAACTAAAGAGTAGCTCATCAAAAGCTGGCAGTGCTTTATGCACAAGCGGGTGCAACAGCGTTGCTTTTGTCTCTTCTTTTTTTGATTCAATCCAGTACGGCTTTGGGTTAAATGGGTAGCCGGGTAGGGCAAGCCTATTTGGCAAAGCGTTTTGGTAAAGCGTTGTCCAATTGACATCGACACCAGTGAGCCATTGACTTAGCACGTCAACGAGGTTTTTATTGTTTGCTTCAATACAGGTGTTGGCTTTGTCCTTATCTGCTTTACCTTGTTGCCAATTTGCCTCGTTACCTGCGACAAATAAGTTGAGTTGTTTAGTTATTTCAGCGATGGAATTAGCTGTAAAGGCAAGGCGATGAGTCATGTTCTCACGGCCGACCTGTAAGGTATATGCCAAGTCGGCCAGCACATTGTTTTGTAAGTTTTGTGCGGTAATAAAAGTACTTAGCTGTTTGGCGCGCTCAAGCAAATCTTGTGACTTTTTAGCCGACAACACAATGGCAACAGGGGCATTGAGCTTGATTGAATGAGTCACTCTTTTAGGTGGTGATTGTAAAATGACATGGGCATTGACCCCAGCAAAGCCAAATGACGAGATACCAACAAGCGGGGTATCTTGGTTAAGAGGCACACAGTCAGTGGCCAATTGAAATGGCGACTTATCGAGGGAGATCTTCGGGTTTAAGGTCGCAAAGTTTTGCAGCGGTGGCACTTGCTGATGTTTAAGGCTCAACAATACCTTGATGATGCCTGCTATTCCCGCTGCTGATTCCAAATGACCGATATTGGTTTTTACTGTGCTGAGGTAGCAGGTGTTGTCACTGGCGGCATTTTTAGATTTGGTTGCACGAAAAGCGCGTTTTAATCCTTGAATCTCGATTGGATCGCCGAGTCGAGTGCCAGTGCCATGCAGTTCGATGTATGATAAATCATCACTATGAATTCCAGCATTGTCTATGGCTTCTTGGATCACTCTAGATTGAGAAAATGGACTTGGTGAGGTGAGGGTATTGGTGTGGCCGGAATGACCAACGCTACTGCCCTTAACTACGCCATAAACAGTGAGGTTTTCTTTTAAAGCGCGCTCTAATGGCATTAGAAGTACCATACCTACGCCTTCTCCACGCACATAACCATCGGCGTCGGCATCAAGGGTTTTACAGCGTCCGTTTGGCGATAAAACACCAAGCTTACTGAATGACACATAGCGACTTTTAGTGATAAGCAAGTTGACGCCACCGACCAGAGCTGCGTTGATTTCACCCGCATTGAAGTCGTTCATGGCTTTATGTAGTGCAACTAATGACGATGAACAGGCAGTATCTACGGTCTCGCTAGGCCCTTGGAAATTAAAATAGTGGGAGATGCGATTGGCAAATACCCCAGTAGACATGCCCGTTAAAAAATGTGGGTCAATATTGCCTGTGGCAAGCTCTTGATAATCTGTATTACTGCAGCCTAAGTACACACCCGTTTTAGTGTTTTTGAAGGTGCTTGGAGACAAACCTGCATCTTCAAAACATTGCCACGCCAGTTCCATGCTCAGGCGTTGTTGTGGATCCATACTTTGCGCTTCTTTAGGCGAAATGGCAAAAAATCCGGCATCAAAACCGTCAATATCATCAATGAATCCACCCCATTTACTGACAATTTTTTGTTCATCTTTTTTCGGGGTTGGATCAAAGTCATCTTGCCATCGCCAGCGCGCAGCTGGGATCTCTGTGATACTACTTACTTTATTTGTTAAGTTGTGCCAAAACTGCTCTTTGCTGCTTGCGCCGGGAAAGCGCAGCGATATTCCGACAATAGCAATATCTTGTTGAGCGTTTAATTGCGTTTTGGCCATAGTATCTTGTTTGTTTTTCATGGTTTGTCTCAGTAAAACGGATGTATAACTTATAAAGTGACCGCCCACCTTGGCGGTCGCCCCAAATCAATGTTGATTTAGGGCGCGTGTTGCTAGTTTTTCTCGTAGATGGTGTTATTGATCACCAACACATCGATACCTGACATCAAGAACACCGCAAGCATGTCTTCAACAGAATGCACAATGGGCTTACCCATGATGTTGAAGCTGGTATTGAGTAGCACAGGTACGCCTGTGATCTCTTTAAAGCTACTGATCAAGTTGTAGTAAGGTTCGTTCCATTCTTTTTTCACTGACTGCAAACGGCCCGTATTATCAACGTGCACCACAGCTGGGACTTTGTCCCGCACAGCTTCTTTAAACACCAAGGTACGTTCCATGTAAGGAGATTCTTGGTAGTTTTCAAAGTACTCATCGCCGTATTCATGCAAGATGGAAGGTGCAAAAGGCCTGAATTCCTCTCTGAACTTAACCCGGGCGTTGATGGTGTCTTTCATATCCGGCAAACATGGATTTGCGAGGATTGAGCGGTTACCCAAAGAGCGAGGGCCAAACTCTGCGCGTCCCTGTGCCCAACCGATAATTTTACCTTCGGCTAAAAACTCAGCGGTTTTCTTGTAGACTTCATCACCATAATCTGTGGCTTTTAGATGGCCGTACTGCGCCAGTTTTTGCAGCGACTTTTGTTTGACTGTGGAGCCTGTGTATGGGGACTGTACAGTTTTACTCGGCTGCCAGTTTGGGTTGTCTTGTTGATAGCTCAAAAACGCAGCGCCAATGGCATTGCCGTTGTCAGCAGGCGCAGATGGCACAAAAATATTTTCGAATTTAGAGCGCTCAAGTGCTGTGCCCATAAATGATGAATTCAGCGCACAACCACCAGAAATTGTGAGATTTTTAGATGGCGCATAGTCATATGCTGCATTGATCAAATCCATGAAGATTTCGCCAAATACCAGCTGGCCTGTGTAGGCAAAGTCTTTATAGCGCTCAACTGATTCACCTGGCTCTCTTGCCATGCTTTTGATCTCTTTCATGATGGCGTTGAGGTTTTTAGGCACCGCAAAGTTACCGTTTTTAACTTGCAGTGATGAGCGTAGTAAGTCATAGACCTTTTGGTCTTTTTTACCATACGGAGCAAGACCCATTACTTTCCACTCTTCTCCCTTTAGCGGGTCAAAACCAAGGTTTTCACAGATAATGGTGTAAAACAGTCCAAGACTTTTAAAAGAGCGTTTTACCTTGATAGGAGCTGGCTTTATTTGGCCATTTTTATAGCTGTAATAGGCAATACTGCTTTTTTCACCCATGCCATCTACGACGATACAGGCTGCATCGTCGTACGGGCTGTTAAAACACGCATTGGCTGCGTGAGTTAAATGGTGATCGTGATAGCGGACATCGGTAGGCTTTTTGGTTCTGTAGTTGCCGACAATAAAGTTACGGCAACCTGCTTCAAAAAAGCGTGACAGGGTTCTGCCCGCAGCAGCTTGAGAGGCGCGAGCAAAGTAGAATTGATCTTTAATATCGCGAGTGTTGACGTCGATATTAAATGAGAAGGTTTCTAAAATACTTAAAACCACATTTTCTAAAATATTGGTGCTTTTTTCGCGGCCCTTGCTCCATGTTTTGGCAATCACTAACTCAGTGCAGTCAGCGCAGTGGGTTTTGAGCACTTCCTCAATGTAGTAAGGGTTGTCTGGTAGACAGTATAAGCCGCGCTTGTAGCCTAAAAAGCGTTCCGCGTCTTCAGCGAAAATCAGTTCGCCTTTTTCGTTAACGATCGCAATTGCAGGATCGTGAAATGAGGTTGCTAAGCCAATGTAATATTTCATCGCTGTGGTCCAAAAGTATTGTTAATGTTTATTCTGTTGATGGCCTTTTTCAGGCCAGTGTATTTATTCATGTTGTTTTAAGCCGTTGCCGCTATGTGAGCCTTAATAACTGCTGGACTTACGTCATTTAAATGGAAGTATCCGCTGTAATCGTGCAAATAAATTGTAGGGCGGTGACCAAACTGTAAGGTGGCTTGAGAGCGTGTTTTACACGGAGTTGTTTGGCCTTTTACCATCACCTCAGTACCAATTGGGTAAGTATTATTCCAGCGTGTCACTTGTTGTTGCGGTGTGGCAACTAGGTGATTGACCTGAGAGTTCGTTACTGTGCTGAGTATTGGGGTTTTGGCAAAGTTTTGCTCAATGGTTTGTACTAGTTTGGTCAGGACCTTTTTTGGGCCAAGTTCCAAAAAGCACATATCACCTTGTGAGAGCAAAAATTCGATGCTTTTTGTCCACTGTACAGGTTGGGTAATTTGGTCAATTAAAAGTCTTGAGATGTTTGCGGCTTGGTACGGTTTTGCGGTCACATTAGCAATCACTGGCGTATGCAGGGGAGCAAACTCGATGGTTTGAATAAAGTCAGCAAATTCAGCTTGAGCTGGGGCCATATAGCGAGAGTGAAAAGCACCACTGGTGTTGAGTTTGATAAAGCGGCCTCCTAGTTGTTCAATACCGGGTTGGCTTTGAGTGATGTCATCGGCAAGGCCGGATATCACTATCTGCTCTGGCGCATTCAAATTAGCAATATCAATAGACTCTAAGTTGTTGTCTAGTAAAACGCTTTTTAACTCAGACTCAGTAATATTGAGCACCGCCGCCATAGCGCCTGAGGCCGCATTACTCATTAGCTCACCGCGTTTTTGTACCAGCTTTAAACCGGTCTCAAAACTTATTGCACCTGCGGCAAACAGAGCTGTGTACTCCCCTAAGCTGTGACCAGCTAAATAGTCTGCTATACCCTGTTGTTTCTGCTGCTGTAAAAAGGCGAGGGCGCTGACAGTGTAAAGCGCAGGTTGAGTAAATTGAGTGTGATTAAGTTGCTTGTTGGGATCTGCTAAGCACAGCTCGCTAATTGAGTAGCCCAGTAAGTCACTTGCTTGCTCGGTATACGTAGGAAACTCAGCAAATAGCTTTTTGCCCATGCCGACGTATTGTGATCCTTGTCCCGGAAATATGTATGTTTTCATATCTACTCCGTTTTTTATTTGTAAGCGAGGTTAGCTGCCAGTAGTTGTCGAACCTTGGCATTCATCAATTCAGCGGTGTCGCGCATCAGTTTGTCTGCAATCTTATCAACGTGACGGTTTTGCCATGACTCCAGCTCTGTGCCTTTCACCCATTGGTTAAAAGCACCAAGGGCAGGGCCGGTATGTACCTGAAAGTTCACTCGCGCTTGTTCATCACCGCTGAAGGCCAGTTTCATACTGTGGGCAAAATACCAGCGAAACACCCGCGCCATTTTGTACTTGCTGTCTTGCTCTGCACGCGTTACATCTTCAGGGCGGCCAGTTGCCAGCAAGTACGCTTTGGTTTGTCGCCAAATGGCATCAAAGCTCATGTTGAAATATTTGTCTTGTAGTTGGGTTTTGAGCTTGTCAGGCAAAGCATCGAGTGAGTCATACTGCTGGTACAGTTGAAATAGCTTGTTAGCGCGAGCCGCAAAAAATACACCTTTTTTAAGTACTTGTACCTTGGCTCCCGACTCAAACATATCGCCAGCTGGAGCGTAATCAGTGTCTTGTACATTGATGTTTTGCAGCATATTTTTAACTGTGTCTGAGGTGCCAGCTTCGACGGTGCATTGGTTAATCGAACCGGTAAGAATAAAGTCAGCGCCCATCATAAATGCAGCAGCTGCCGAGCTGGGCGTACCAATCCCACCTCCAAGACCTACACGAGGCACATGAGCAAAGCCATATTCTGCAACTTTTTGGTTGCGCAGACTTTGTATTGAAGGGAGCAGCACTGCAGGTAAGCCTCTGTCTGTATGGCCTCCTGAGTCTGCTTCGACGCAAATGTCATCACACATAAATACCGATTGGCTTAATTGCGCTTGCTCAGTGGTGATCTTGTTCGCTTCGAGCAGTTGTTGCACGACCCGCATAGGTGCAGGGCTTAAAAAGTGACTTGCAACCTCGGGGCGCGAGAGTTTGGCAATCACTTTGTTGCTAGAGCGCACAATGCCTTGCGCGTCTTGGTATAGGCCTTGAAGGCGATATAACACAAGCGCAGGTGTGATGCGGATAAATGCCGCCGCTTCAATACAGCGTATACCGTATTTTAAGTACAGCTCAACAGTGGCAAGCTCAATATCAGGCGAGTCTAAATTAGCGACCAAATTCATGCCATAAGCTTGGCCTTCAGCAAGTGTTTTTTGAATATGAACAATATCATGTTCAATGTCTTTTATGGCTCTACCGCCAGTTCCTAAAAAACCCATCAATCCAGTATTAGCAAGGGCAGTCACTAGCTCTTTAGATGCAATACCACGATACATGCCCCCAGCTAAGTAGGCATATTTTAAACCATAGTCCTTGCGAAAACTGGCACAGCCAAGACTGGATGGCAAAATGGCTGTGGGCTCATTACTTTTCGTGTTTTTAGTACTTTCTTGGTTTTTATTGTTATTTTTTTGTTCACAAACGACACCAAATGATTGGAAGTTTTCCTTATCTAGTGTGTGCGGCATATCTATTCCAAGCGAGTTTACGGCTAATTATGGCAAATAGTGATACATAATTATGAAAGCAAAATGGAGGAATAAATCAAAATCGTATAGTACAAGATTATTAGATTGTAATTTAATCAGAGGCATATTCAGCACTTTTTAAGGAGTTTTAGTATTTAATCTACTTTTAAAGGCTTGTTACCGGCTAAGTTATTACTTTTCGTGCAAAACGCGCAATAGATTTATTCGCTTTTTTAAATGTGTGACAAGGTGGTTTTTTCAAGGAGATTCATTTGAAGTTGTTTAAATATGTATTTTTAACCCTATTAGTTGCAATAGTGATTGGGGGGCTGGTCCCGCAATCTCTACATATACCTGTACGTGGTGCCACTGTAAATGATTGGCACCAAAACACCTTCTGGTACGAACCATGGGGCACATCAGGGGTGCACAAAGGCATAGACATATTTGGTAAAAAAGGCACAGAGGTATTATCGGCGTCGAGTGGTGTTGTGCTTTTTGTCGGGCAGGCCAATAAAGGTGGCAAAGTTGTGGCTGTGCTTGGGCCAAAATGGCGTATTCATTACTATGCTCACTTACAAAGTTACTCAATCTCCCAAGGGCAGTGGCTTAGTTCAGGAGAGTCAATAGGTACACTTGGCGACACTGGTAACGCCAAAGGCAAACCCGCACATCTGCATTATTCAATACTTTCTCTAATCCCTCTGCCTTGGTGCGCTACACTAGAAACACAAGGTTGGAAAAAGATGTTTTATTTAGATCCTGGAAAGGCGCTGGTGGAGTGAATTTGTTTTGGCCTTTGCTCTGTGCTACGTATCTTATAATTTTAAATGCCATTATTACAATTCAATTAAACTGTGGGCGCAAAATAGCTTGCTTGCGCTTATTCTTCGCTTAGTTTAGTCTGCTATTCTTAGCCGATTATTAAGGTGTTGTATTCTCTAGGAGCATCGTAGATGTACGATAGAAGTTACGGGATTCTATTTTCTGAGTTTTCAGACTCAACAAAATATGACGACTTTAGGTTTGTTATTCCATGCTTAGAAGCAATTCGCCTTCAGCTAGAAAGCTTATCACTGAAAAGCGATGGGGTTTTTGAATTCTATCTAGTGTCAGTCTGTAGCCATTCAACCGATAACTGTTATCCGGAAATTGGTGTACACACTAAGTCGGGTAAGCTATCAGACTCAGATTACGACCTCCTAGAATCCATTGTAATCAAAGAAACTCAGTCTATATCTGCGGAAAGCCAATATTCTAATCATTCTAACCTAGCGGCACCATCTTGGGCGAGGTTAAAAAAACTAGGCTCCTATCCAGAGTGAGCATAAAAAACGCATCGAACATAAAGAGTGCAAAAAAAGCTTGGCTTGCGCTTCTTCGTCGCTAAATTTTGCTTGGCATTTTACACCGCTCATGCGGGGGGGTATTTGTCAAATATCACCGCTATACGACAATTGACGTACTCTAACCATTTCTAATTTGGTGACATCTGCTTAACTTATTGTTATGGTTGGCGGTAATAAAGTGCGTATATAAATAGCCGTTGCTGTACGGCTGGAATTAAGTTGTTGTTATGCGACATTTATCGTAGATAAAAATGTTAGGGTTACATTCAAGAGTTGCTCACTAAATGGAAGCTTTTAAAAAACAACAGATAGCCAGCTACAGTTCTAGAGTGTTAGCAATCTTATTAGTAGCTATCATTTTCGCTGCTATTTTTCCTAGCTTCAAGCCAAACTCCAGCGACTTTTATTTGGCCTTAACTATTTATTCTTTAGTTTTGGTTACTTTGTTGCTTTGCATTTTCCAAAATAGATTTCGCCTTGTAAAGCTTTTAGGTTGGTTACTCATTTTTTTTATATTTAGTTTTGTTTGGGTTTAGTAACTCTAACAAAACAATTAATTCGGACGCGTAAAGCTTGGCTAGCGCTCCTTCGTCGCTAATTTTAGCCAACTATTATTAGCCGATTACAACGGCGTTAGGTTTCCCTTAGACTATGGAAGAACTTGAAATTAATGGAGTAGTACCCGAACTCAGTGGGAGAGAACTAAAACAGTTGATTGTGCAGGAGTTCTGGTATGAAGGTGTCTGTGAAGAAGAGGCCAATGTCGTCTATCTCAATGTCGGAAATACTTGGTATCGACTTTACTTTGATTGCGGCATCGTTTTCTGGCGTCACGATATTACTGATTTTGAAAATGAGCACATAATTAAATTTGATGAAACCTCATATAAGTTTCGTGACCTCGGTAACGAGTTGAATATTGCGGGGTCGCAAATAATATCTTGTGAAACGGAAGCCATTGAAAATGGGTCTAAGGTTACTTTCAGCTTAAATGGTAGGTCAGGCATCGTCTTTAAATGTATAGGTGATGATACGAGTTGGGAGACATAACAAGTCAATTATGGCATGGACGCAAAACGCATGGCTTGCGCTCCTTTGTCGCTAATTTTAGCCTGCTATTTTGCGCCGGTTAGGCAAGCGTTAGGGTTACAGGGTAGATATGTCGCATATTGAACAATTTTGTGAATCAGCAATTGCCAAAGGAGATGGCACATCTTCAAACGACCATGAATATTTTGAATCTATGAAGGAACCCATTCAGAACCTCACGAATACTCCGAATTACTTTCTTTACTTAAGCATAAAAATGATTGGGTAGTTTGCTGGTCTGCCTGTCACCTTCTAGCAACAGAGCATAAATCAAAAGCCATTAAAGCTCTAAATGCTTTAGTTCAAAAAGGTGGTGTCTCTGGTTTCAGTGCAGAGATTGTGGTTCAAGAGTATGAGCGTGGTTCCATTGCATCTCCTTTTGTGCAAAAGTAACCCTAACAAACAGTTTAAAGGCGTACAAAAAACAGTTGGCTTTGCTCGTACCTCACAAATTTTAGCCAACTATTTTTAGCCGTTTATTTTCGGCGTTAGCTATTGAGGGAGTCAAATGAAGTATAAAATAGTACCTGTAAGATCGGATTTCTTAGATAAAGTTAGAAATGTTGGTATTGACGATCAAAATCAACCTGTAGAAGTATTGGAAGCTAAAGGTGGTGAACCATGTCGAGATGTGCTTCGTGGCGCAAAGGCTGGTGAAGAACTAATATTGGCCAGTTATTGTCCGTTCACAAAAACAGGCCCGTATAAAGAATATGGTCCAATTTTCGTACTGGCAAACTCTGAGAGTGGGGAGTTTGATAGTAACAAACTGCCATTGCCAAATGGATCTGAAACCGATTATTTAAGTCATACATTTGTACTAAAAGCATATTGTGCTAATGAGCGTATATTAGACGCAAAATTGACATCACCTGAGCAAGCAGAATCAGATCTGGAAGAGTTTTTAACCAATGAAAAGGTAAGCTTTGTAATTGCAAGATATGCTGCTTACGGTTGTTACAGTTTCAGAGTTGATCGTGTGGCATAGCTAACAAGTTGATTAATGAGACTAATCTTACTGTGTCGTTTTATGCTATTGCGCTTCGCGCGCAAAAACTATCCCAGCAAAATTTGCAATTATCAAGGCGTTAAGTTTTAGGAAAAAATAGTGGAAGTATCACTCCGTTCAGTAACTAAGGGTAATTACGAAGAGGTTTGCGAGCTTGATGTTACAAAAGAGCAGGAAGAATATGTCGCATGCAATATGTATTCGTTAGTCGAGTCGATGTTCAATGAGGGGTATGAAACCAGGGCAATCTATTTAAAAGAAGAACCGGTTGGATTTTTTATGTGGGTGCAAGAATCCAATGAAAGAATATCGATATGGCGTTTCATGGTTGATAAGAAATATCAACAAAAAGGAATTGGTCGTAAAGCATTGAACCTTGCCTTGGATGAAATAAAGCAGGAACCAGACCTCCGAGAGATCGAGATTTGTTATGATCCTGCTAATCCAGTGGCAAAGGAGTTCTATTCTAGCTTTGGGTTTGTAGAAATTGGAATGGACGAAGACGGTGAGGATATGCTTGCCGTTATTGAGTTAACAAAAAAACCTAACAAAAACAGTCATGGGGCGCTGAAAAGCGCGCCCGTGCTGTAAGCGTTTTATGCCTAAGGTAGAGTTGTGGAATTAATCGAAGCTATTTTATTGGGGTTGCAACTTAAGAACCTTCAAAAACCCTTTGTATTTTTCTCAATGCTAATTGGTTTTTTGTTTTTTACATTAGCTGGTTTCGGGATGTTATTCGGTATTTATGAAATCCTTGTTAGTGACAAAGCTGGAAAGCTATTGCCTAGTTTAGGCATAATGGCATTTTCGATATTGTTTTTTGCTCTAGCCAGTGTTTGCAGCTATATGATAAAACGCTGCTTTAGATAGGCTTAATCGACATATAACAAGCCAATAATGGTAAGGACGCAAAAAGCTTGGCTGCGCTCGAACCTCGCTAATTATAGCCATGCATTTTGCGCCCCATATCGGAGCGTTAGTTGCCTAGGGAAAGCATGTACGAAAATATCCGAGTTCAGTTAACCGAAATGATCTCTTTGTTAGAAGACGAAAAATCAGATTGGTGGGTTAAACACTTTAAACGTGCGTTATCAGCTTTTGATTCCAATGAGTTTCTTAATTGTGCCAACATAATAATGGCAGGAAGTGGCGGTATAGGTAGCCTAAATGATTTAGTTCTAGGGCAATCAACCAATGCCAAAGGTGAGTTCTGTTGGAAAGCCAATGCTGATGAACTAAATCAAAAGTACAAGCACTTATTAGGAGAGCTTTACGCATTTTCAAAGTCAGTACAAAAAGGCAGCTAACAAGTTGCTCAAAAGGACGCAAAACGCTTGGCTTGCGCTCCTTCGTCGCTAATTTTTGCCAAGCATTTTTTGACTCTGAGCAAAGCGTTAGTTGCACTGGAGAATTATGAGTACAGCTGGAATTGTCATTTTTGCGTTTCTATTTATCACGTTTATTCTTATTTTTAGAAGTTTCGTTATTTTTACATCGGCTTTAAGGCGTGGTCAGTTTAAACTAAGAGAGCTTAATTGTTGGTTAGGTGGCTCAATTATTTTTGTATTAACTTTTTGTGCTACGATGCATTATCACGAAGAGTTGGGCATCAAGAAAACTTGCGCACAAAACGCAGCTTCTTGCTGAGAAGGTACAACTAACAAAGTCGTAAACGCGGACAAATAACCGTTGGCTTTGTTCGTGTCTCACAAACTATAGTCAACTAATATTAGCCGGTTACAGCGGTGTTAGCTATACAGGCGAGAAACATGAATATTCGAAAATTTGAGCCAATGCCGACGCGCCCATGTAAGTATTGTTTGGCTTTGCAGGATGATTCAGTTTTTACCGACTTTGATGTAAATCCAAATGGCTGCCTTTACTTGGTAAGAATATCTTTTGATGGCTATGGTTGTTGCGAACCACAAACAAAAATTAAAGAAATGGACGCGGTAAGTTCAGAAAATTTAAAAGCCTACATAGAAAACAATAGTTTTCAGTCTCCTGAAGTAAGTAACCTACTGAGTAAGTACTTTCGTGAGAATAAGTCAGCTCTGTGGGAAGAGGCTTTAGTAGAGCATGGGCTTATTTAAGAGCATGAGTGTGGTCTCAGCTAACAAGTCAAAGCTCTCGGACTTAGCAAAGCTGCCAGCTTCACCAAGCGGGTGTTTGAGACGAAGGAAGTAATTTGAAAATTGAGTTATCTCCAAAACAAGGCTGGTCTACTTTTTTAGATTCAGCAAAAGTAGAGGGTGTTGTGTTTGAACATATAAGTATCAAAGAACACGGCGGGCGTTGGAATTATTATAATTTCACTAGTAATACATCGATTTGGGAATTAGACAAAAACTTAATAACGATTACTTTTGATGTTTCAGAAGAAGAAAATATTTGTGCTTTATCTGAGTCAGAGAAAATGGAAGAATTCGAGTTAAAAATACCTACTGATATTGCAATTGCAGAGGCTCAAGAAAAGCTAGGTTTCACTTTTCCACCTGAATATGTAGCATTCATTAAATCTGGGTATGACCTAGGTGATGCACCACTTGAAGCATTAGAAATAACCGATCCACCTAGTTATGCTGACATATATGAAACATTGGTGAGTGCTCGACAGTTTTATGACTTACCTGTTGAGCTCATGCCTATTTGTGAAGATAACTCTGATTACTATTGCATTAATAGAAGTGGTGAAGTGGTGTTTTGGTCGCACAATGGGGTGACTGATGAAAAGTGGGCTAGCGTAGCTGAATGGCGTAACCAAATGGTATTAGAAGCAGGCGAATAGCGTACAACTAACAAACTATTTAAAAGCGGGCAAAATTCAGTTGGCTTTGTTCGTTCCTTACAAGTTATAGCCAACTATATTAGCCGTTAGCAGTCTTTGGAGAATTATGAGCGACATCGAGATACTAGAAGAGAAGCTATTAGGGAATTTCTATTCTCGTATAAGTATTGGTGATACATTCGATCTATATTTCGATAGTTTTTGGCTTATCTCTCAAAATGTTATTTCTCCAGATGAAGAGGGCTTAAATAGAGTTATTTCTGGTTATCAGCCAGCTAAAGAAGCAATCGACAAGGAAGATATTGCTAAGGGAATAATTCTTACTACAACGCTTCGGCAAAAGATAGCAGAGGTTTTCTTAAATTCTGATTTAAGCTTAGAGCTGAGTTTTGAGAATGGTGTTAGATTAAAATTTACAACAGACACCGAGATAGTCGATTGGCAATGGGCAATAAATGAGAATGCTCAAGATCCGCATATTGATTGTATTGTAGGTGTTTTCGAGGAAGGGGAGATTCGGCATGGCAACGGCTAACAAGTACAAACCTGTCACTCAAACTGTTACGTACGTACCAACTTTGCCAGCCGCTGTGCTGGGCGTTGGTATGACTCCCACTGTCAAGTTAAACGCACTGATCCTCGCCTAACTTTTTAAGCCATAATTATTACAACTCGAATTAGAGCGAGTTAATACATAGGATGAAGCAAGTAATGTCGTCGGTTATCTTGCTGATATTCGTTGGTTATTACTATTTCTAGTAACAGAGCAGACCTTACTTAGTTCGTCGTGGCACCTGTCTTCAGTCTATGTTCGTGGTTCAATGCAGCGTTAGCTACATTGCCATCCTAACGCCGTCGGTGGTTGTGTCTCACCCGATGCTTGATCCAATGTATTAACTCTAATTCGTTGTTCATGCGGGTACTCTTGCCAATCTCAGTTTTGTGTTCACAGGCGTAAGCACCACTTCTTTAGCGATTGCCCATATGTATGCAATCATTTCTCGGGCGATAGCAGTGACAACAAGATTGTAGTGTTTCCCTTTGTCTATCATTTTTTTATAACGCTTGCAGAGCCTAAGCTGTGCTTTCCACGCGATATCAATAATTTCCTTTGGTAAACCTTCTTGTCGCTTTTGCATATCTGTCGATATGTTTGCTGCGTAGCGATATGTATGCGCACCTTCAACAAGGAGGCGTCTTGCTCGGCCATTTCCGCATTTTGTGATGGCGCCGATATGGCGTTTGCCACCACTCGAGTGTTCACTGGGTACAAGACCTAGATAACTCATTAATTTACGGGGATGGTCGAAGCGTGATAAGTCGCCAAGCTCAGCGACAACGCCAGCGGCCACGAGTAAGCGAACACCGCGCATCGCCTGGATTGCTTTCACTACAGGATAGTAACGCCATTGATAAACATGATGAGAGAGCTCATTGTCGAGTCGCTCCAATCGTGCAGTTCGCTCGTTTATAGTTTGAATAAACTCTTGTAAAACTATTTGTTGTGCTGGGTGAGGCAGTACTAGTTCAGTAAGCCATCGTAAGTGTTTAGTTGACCAATTTGCAGTGCCTGTATAGTTGATATTGTTGCGAAGAAGCAGTGCCTTTAGCTGATACTTTGCATCTTTTAAGTCTTTCATCGCGACTTCTCGAGCACGAGATAAATCACGAACAGCTTCATCTTCTGGCTCAGGTACATAAATAGGGGTTAAGTCTTCAGATTTAAGTAATTTGGCCAGTTTAAAGGCATCACGCTTATCGGTTTTTACACGCTCCCCAGGTTTTTTAGGAATAAGCGAAGGGGGCAACCACGTAGCAGCAATGCCCAATAGAAGTAATTAAGCGGTAAATCCAGTAACCACAAGGGCCAGCTTCATAAACGAAATGCAGAGTTACATTAGGGTATTTAGATTCAAATTGCCTGATAAGTTTTTTAATAGCGACTTTAGCAGAAGAAATGCGACCGAAATGAATGGGTTGAGCGCCACGATTGTCTTCAATATAGGCAACTTCAATGAATTCTTTATGAGTATCTAAGCCAATGAAAAGTATGTTATGTTTAGTCATGCTAGCCTCTGCTATTTAGTTATTTGACAAACTAATTATGGCTCTGGCTTTAAGCTAACCCACGAAAATGCGGAGGCTAGCACCGTGTGGGAGTCATTATGTCTAGGTGTTTAGGATAGCTGGTGTAATGGATACAATTATGTTTTATATTATAGTTTCATTGATGTTTATATTTTGCATAATAATGCTTGTTCTTTCTTCGCTCCTTTATAAGCATATTTTACCGTCAGCACCAGAAAGAGATTTATCTGTTCAAAGTAATATTTGGCCTTTAACGTTAGCTGCTGAACATTTTTCTGAATCAGGGCAAAGAATTAGAACTATAGGTTTTAAGATTCTCTGGTGTTGCGCAGGCGTCATTGGAGTTATTATTTCAGGTATAATTGTTTTTTTACTGGTTGTAACTAATACCTAACAAATCGCCAAAGTACGAACGGAAAAAGCTTGGCTTACGTCACTTTGTTCCTAATTTAGCCAACCATTTTACGTCGCTTAGGGCTACTAAGGAATCGAGGTGCGGAGTGAATTTCAATATTTCTTGAACGAAGGTGATCATGCTGCCTTTGACGATCACCTATGGAGCATCGAGGAGTGAACATTAAACATGGGCAACACTTCGATGAGGTTCTACTAGATGATGGCCTCATCCTAATATAACGAAGTGTACTAGAGGACGGAATCCTTACTTCCGGCCGAATTGCAATTGCTTCAACTGATTTGGATTGGGCTTACAACTGCTCATCTCATCAGGTAGTTGAGTCACTGTACAAAAAATTAAGAAATGGGCTTAAAAAACGTTGCGTCAACTCTCAGGCTTGTTTCAACGAGCAATTAGAGATTCTTACGACCCAAGCTGTAAATCATTTGATACTGTTGGTGGGTGAATGCTTTGTAACAAACTAATTAATAAGGACAAAAACAGTTTTCTATTTTCGTTCCTCAACATTTTAGCAAACAATTTTCTGCCTATTATTAAAGCGTTAGCTGCCAATCCATATCGGAGTATTAAGTGTCTACGAAATATTGTCTGTTCTTTATTATCAGTGTGCTTATTTCTCTGCCGAGCCACGCTAAACGCAAGGCTCCGAAGCCAGTATCACCAATCATTTCTGGCAATTATGTTTATACTGTTCCACATTGGTCTCATGAAAATGGAACTAATCAAAATGGTGGATACATACAAGTCTTAGACACTAAAACAGGGAACCCCATATGGGGAATCCAAGTATATAAAACATCTTATGAGCAATCTCAAGAATCTGATGTTCAAGATGTTTTTATTACTTCTACCGAGCTAAATTTTTGGGGCAATAAGTTGAAAGTTACCAATGAATTGGGTCATATCTATACTGTTGATCTAAAAAATAAAGCTGTAAGCTCTGTTGAGTAGACACTTAACAAGGCGTTACACCTTAAGGAAGGCCATGTATAAACTTTTAATCTTGTTTATTTTTTCTAGTTTTGAAATATTAGCTTGTGGTGATGTAAAAGGTTTTTCACCTTTTGCCATTAATCATCAAGCCCAGAATAAATCTGAGCATGAAATGATAGAATACGAAATACTTTCACCAATCCAAAAAGGTGATGAGTTTTTAAGTAGTGTTACAGCACGTATAAAAGGCGAGTTTATAGTTAACTTAGATATACGTGACGATCACAACTATGTAGGCGAGTACTACAGTTCATATTTAAGTATTGCTAAAAAGCACATTAATGATACTGAGATTATACTGTCTTACAATACTACAAAAAAAGATAGGTCCACTGTTATTTTTTGCGCAAATTGGAACGTCTATAAACTGAAAGAACTTCTTGCTTTCGAGCCAGCGGAGGTTGCTCCGCCACCACCTCCAAGACTACCAGATTCAAAGTAAGCGCAATTGATGTTTATGTTTAACACGGTAATGATGTGTGGGATGTCTAAAGCTTTGGCTGGCGCTCATTCTTCGCGAATTTAACGCCTCATATTGCGGCGTTGGGTGTTCGTAAATGACTGGAGCTCCAATTCTCATCATTGCACAACTTTTCATGTTAGGGTGGTCTATGTTTCTAGCTGGTAGATGTGGGTATATTTACTGGCTACAAGTAATCGTTATAATTAGCTCTTCACTTTTTTGCATTACAGTTATAGCGTCGCTAGCTGAAAGCACTCATTGGTTAATTTTTTTTCAAGGGTGTGTTTTTATAAACACACTCTTCGTGTTATTTAAATACCATTGTAAAAACAACTAACAAACTATTTATAAGAGCATGGTGGGCAGTCACAAATTCACTGCTATTTTTGGTGATCTCAGCGTAAATTATTGTTATTGTCGAGCGTAATAAATTGTGTATCTGAATAGCCTTTGTTTTGCGGCGGACAGTACACTGTTGTTATGCGACATGTATCGTAGATAAAACGTTATGTACTAAGGTGATTATGACTAAATCAGCTCAGGTAATAGTTTTGCTGTTTTCCTTTTTGTGTATGTTCTCTGGTATAAATGGACTGACTAATAACACAAACACTGCTTATACAGTTGAGCGAGTCGCGGAAGGAACCGTTCTGGTCTTGGAGTGTCCAAGAAAGTCTTCTGCTCGTTTGAAGCTAACTAATTCTGAAGACGTGTTCTCCTTACCCAAATCATTTAAAGACTCTACAGGCTGCCGCAATGAAAAGGTTGCTCAATCATTTATCGGTAGGTTAGCTAAGCTTTATATTAGTCGTAATGGTAAGGTAGTTGGTGCGAATATTTCCGGCAAATCGTATTTAACATCGTCCGAGGCCCGCAGTGATTCAAGGACTTCATCAGTCGCCATTCTTTTCATGGGTGTAGCTATGTTTGCTCTTTGGATGTTTAAGCGTCGTACATAACAAACCAAATCACGGGACATGTTTTTGCGTGCTTTTTGTTGTTTAAAAGTCAGAGGTTTAGGTGTAACCTTCAGTTTTAATTATCAAAATTCCCGTGTTTGGGGTATTAGGTACAATCGAGTATGGAATACGATTACAAGAAAATAATTAAAGAAGGATCATCAGATCTGGAATCCATTAAAGGGTTAAGGCTTGATTCGGCTTTAGCTAATGTTGTCGCGGATGAAATAAATGTTGTTCATCTTCTATTTGATGGTGTTTGGTACTCAGTGCATGGTCTTGTTGGCTCAGAGGTTATGGGTTTTAAACGCAGTCTCGAACAGTTTCAAGAAGAAAGCTCCAATGAAGGACGTTGCGTTTGTAGGCTTCCAATGTTAGAGCAATTCATAGGTTTTGAAGTCGTTGAGGTTAGGCAAATCGGTGAGGCGTGGAATGGCCATGGTTTCGAATTAAGCTTCAAAGATGTTCCAGATAAAACCCTAATTCTGCAATCAATATATACTGGATCCGAGCCAGAAGACTTCAATGATTGCATGAGAATTGGTGTTGGTAATTATGTCTATAAAGTACCAGAACTTAACAAGTAAAGGCACCGAATCTCAAAACGCCGCTTTATTCTGGTTTTGGCCCCCGCAGCGGTGTTGTATTTAAATCAGGTAGGGTGCAAGGGAAAAAGAATCAGTGATACTTCAAGAGAACACAATGCAATCTGTGGTTTTTATTTTTGAGTTTTCTACGTTAATCGCACTTCGTGGTGCGTTCAAAAAAGTTCATGAAAGAACTGATTTCGCCGAAAAGACTGTAAAAGAATTAGGCAATGGCAGATATCAACTTCGCATTACCAAACTTATCAAGCTAAACGAAGAAAATATCGAGAAACACAGAACTGAGCTAACGTCAGATGTAAAGGGTTATGGCGGCAGTTTTGTATCCTGGAAAGTACACAAGGTAGTTTCTGGTAACAATATAGATAATAAGAAGGTAAGTAATACGTCAAAGCTGCTGTATATGCTGACTACAGCAGGCGATGCAAGGACATACAGGCAATATAAAGTGCCGCTATTTTCCATATTGTTCACCATTGTTTTGTTTCTGGTTTTATCCTTTGTAGGCGTCGTGTAAATATAACAAACGCTTCAAGCGGTTGATGCAAAACGTTTGGCTTGCACTCCTTCGTTGCTCATTTTAGCCAAGCATTTTTCGCTGTTTAGGCGAGCCGATATGTGTCTTTGGAGATATCATGGACAAATACGAAAAGTGGAGATTAACTAAAGCAGAGATAATGGCTGCTTATGCTCTATTACCAGAAGATGTCATCGAGTCAGGTAACGGTTATTGTGAGAAAGGTTTTTTAACTTACATTAGTCACAACGAGTTATTATTAGCCATGGAAGAACTAGGTGGTGTAATCGTTGATAATGGCCTTCAATCTAAACAGTTTTGGACTCATTTAATTAATGCGGCGAAATTAATGAATCATCGTCATGTTGATAGATATAGTTCAATCCGTAGCGAAGCCACATAGCAAGCGTATCAAGTAAAAGGGCGTAAAATTGCAGGCTAGTGTTCTATCGTCGCTAGTTTCAGTCTGCTATTTTGCTCGGGTTAAGCTAGGTGTTAGGGCTATGGGGAAATACCTTGTTAGATAAAAAGATAGATAAATTTTCGTACAAGTGTATATCCAATTCGAAATGGAGAAAATTGTTTGGGGTTGTTAATGACTAGAGCTTAGAAATAGTGCATTGTATGTGGAAGCTTGTATGTGAACAGCAATGCCGTAGTGGTTTTGTTCATAGTGTAGAACAACTTGGTGACAATTCTATTGGTGATTGCGGTGCTTTGAATGGTCCTTTTGAATTCAGGCGCATGAATGGCTGTTGCTACCTCATAGGGTTGAGTTTTAGCCATGTGAAAATGCACCAACTCAATACAAAATGCAGGACCTAACGCCAACATTAGAGTATTTGAGTATGTTCGGGTGTTTTGAGGTCGAGATGGACAAGGTTGGACTGAGAATATTTGGGTACAAGCTTGAACAGACTGTGTTAGAGTGATCCACAACTTGTGATATTTTTACTAAGAGTCTCATACCTTAGTGCGGCATGAGACTCTTAGTAGAGAATTGTGAAAATGTATAAAACTTTCGGATACTTTGAAAAAGACATCTTTTAGCTAACTTAAAGCTAGAGGATGTAGTGTGTCTATTAAAAATAAGACATTAGATCGTAATTCAAACGGTCAAATAAAAAGAAAATATACGGGGCCTGAATCGTCATATTGGTTGTGTCAAACTCCAAAGTGGTGGATAAAATTATATATGACGAAACCTCGTAGGAGAGAAAATCAAAGGTTATGTCACGCCATTTTAAAAGGCCAAGATCCCGATGGAATAGCTTTTCCGTTGGGGAATTCTAAGCCGCATATATATTATTGGTAATCATAGCCTAACAAGTGCAGTCATCGGACAAATTTTGCTGTGTCGCTTTTTGCTAACCCGCTTAGCGGGCAAAAACCAATCCAATAAAATTTGTCCATGCTGCAAGTGTTATATGGCAATTGAGGTTAAATATTGGATTCAGGTTTAAGTAAAGAAGCCCTAGCTCATTTAGAGGTTATTGCTCAAGTGACAATTCACCTCCGTTTTCTAGGCTATCAAGCTACAAGTTCGAAAAACTCTTCACTGTTTAGTCTATTTAAGCGGTCGAACTCTTTAGATTCACAGCTAGTTGCAGATTTAATGGATGCTATTCACAATACGCCAGCTCAAATATCACAACCATTTTGCTCAACTGAAGAATATATAAAACTGTACTATCGTAGTTTTGATCAAAAATATCCAAACTCAATTTCTCTCGAAACTATATTCAAAAACTACACTGGTGAATAAGTCATATAACAAGTTAATTAAACAATGGTTGCAACACTGCAAGCTTGCGCTCCTTTGTCGCTTAGTTTAGTGTGCTATTTACGCCGGTTAAGTGAGGCGTTAGCAGTATGGAGAGACTTGTTTGCACCCCGTCGAATTAACTTTCTATAAATTGGTATCCAAAGAAATCGAGTTGTCCACATTCGAGAGTTGGGTGTACTCGGAAACTGCACTCGAACAGACTCTAAGTTCTGATGATTATCTCGAAATAATTTCAATAAATTACAAAACGGCATCAGGTCTATATGAAGCTCAAAAAGTGCTATCAAAGTACTTTTCTATGGGTAAATATTATGATTGGAGTATTCGTAATGCTCTTTGTAAAATTATTGAGAAACCAAACGATGTTCATAAATATGTCGAGCAATGTTATGACCTATATTGTGAAGGTTTCGGTTTTATGGATAACCTCGGTTTAGGTTATGGACTTGGTTTAACTTGCTCAGATGACTTCAATGGGAAGGTTGATGATTTTTACCCACAGATAATTGAAGAAGCTAAAAGAGTAATGCTGTGGTTAGATTCTGGTAAAATAGTAATAACAGGCCATAGTGGTGAATATCATGGTGTTGAATACAATGACAATCGAAGCGCCAAAGAAAAAGAGCCAACGGGTTATAAAATACAAAAAAAAAGCGATAGTATTAGGTTTTGAGTACAGTTCACAAACGTATCAAGGATTGACGTAAAAAGTTTGGTTTGTGCTCATTCTTTATTAATTATAATCAAGTATTTTATGCTACTTATGCGAGCGTTATAAATACCTTAAGGAGCTAGTGTGGACGTTACATTTTTCGCAGAAAATGAAGGTTGCGTTCTAAATAGTTTTGAGGGAATTCCTGAAAATTCAATTCTTGGTGGTGGACGTTTTAGCAAAGCACAAATCAGTGATTTACTTGGTTGCTTTAAATGTTCAGCCACTATTCTAAGCAACAACCTTTGGATATTACCAACGAGTTTTTCTAATGAGTTGAGCTGTATTGATGATGAACAATTGAAGAGTGCTGCTGTTTACTGGTCGAATGAGAAATCATGGGTAAATACTAATGTTAATGATATGGATTTAGCTGGTCACTTATTAGAATTAAAATATGCTTATCAGTCTCATTTAAATAAAAGAGTTTTTGTACTATTTGAGTAAATACTTATAACAAACCAATTTAGCGCGAGACTGTTAAAGCTTGGCTCAGTTTCGCTTCGCATCACATTTTAGCCAACTAATGCTTAACCGTTTAATACGGCTTATGCTTCAAGGGTAATTATATGAAATTTTCTACATTCTTTCTCTTGGTCTGCTTTTCAAGTTTTGCCGTGGGCAGTTGCTTAGATAACGATGAGTACAAGAAAAAGAGAACAGACATAGTAAAAGAATCCAGAGAGCTTAATCGTTCATACAAAGAGTGTAAAGAATCAGCATACAATAATACTTACTGGAAGGCTGTATCAGAATGTACTTTGAAAGGGTTAGGAAAAGACATAGGTGGTGGGTGTGGGCACATGGTTGGACAGGGAGCTTATCCAATGCAAGAGCCTGATAAAAACCATTGTGAAATTTTCCACATTCCGAAAGAGGTTATTTTAGAATACAGGCAGCAGTTAATAGATGAGCTAGAGCTGCAAAAATGTGAAACATAACAAATTGCTTAAAACATGATGGAAGAACATGGTGGGAAAGAACATGGTGGGAAAGAACATGGTGGGAAAGAACATGGTGGGAAAGAACATGGTGGGACAGTCACAAACTTACTATAGCAATTTGGGACAGCTTAAAGCGAATAGATGTCATGCTATTCCTGACTGATTCAGGAGAGAACCGCTAGGAAATAGTTGATTGGGGCATAAGCACAAAAAGGGCTCACCATCTCATGTTCAGGTAAGATTATCCGCATCGAAGGATAAATGCTGTACAATACAATGAAGCTGACTTATTAAGCGTCGCCGGGTCGGCACGAGGTTACCACAGTGCTGTGGTACTCTCCGGTTAGTTTATTGGGGCGCTAGCAGTACAAGAGACACATGAAAAAAATAGATTATTCAAAATATTCCATTTCTGAATTATTAGATGTAAAAGAAAACATTCACCCAAGTTCGAGTAATTACAGTGCATTTTTGGAAGAAATGGAACGTCGTGAAGAAGAAATTCATCAGTTGAATGAGAGTCTTGAAGAAGGTTCTTTTTCATTAGCTGAACGAAAGATACAAATTGTTGGGTATTTTCAATTGGTAGCTGCGATTGCAATTTTTTTCGTTATTGCGTTATCGACTTTTACGAATGGAATGTCAGTACTATTGCTTATAGCTGGGATCCCCCTAATTATCCTGAATGCAGTAGCTGGATACACAGCTGTTAAAGAAAAAGCACAATGGTATTGGCTATCGATTCTCAATCAATCTCTACAGGCTATAGGGTTTTCTATAGGCTCAGTAACCGCCAAATATTCAGGGTTAGGTTTTATCGGCCTGTCAATAAAGCATGCAACGAGCCCAGAGTTGGCTTTTGGTTTTGAGTTTTCACCTGGGTTTTCTTTTTATAAGTATACGGAATCATTGAATACACAGTGGATTCAAATTGATATTGTTGCATTGATTTTCATCGTGGCACTGATAAAGGTTAAAGATGTGAAAGGTACTACTAACAAATCAAGTTAGCCTAATTCGTAGCATTGACGCGTTTTTTTCTAACCCGCTATGGCAAGTAAAAAGACATGTTTTGAGGATATGTTGCATGTATTTGGTGGCATTTGGTGGGACAGGCACAAATTTATTGTGCTGTTTTTTCGTCGATAAGGCGAGCGTAATATTTATAAGGTTGTAGTATGGCTAATGTGACCCCTGAAGAATATGTTGGCAGATTGGTCGGTATTGCTAAAAAGCTAATCGACGAAAATCAGTTTGGCCCTATTGAAATCATTAAGTATTTAAGGCTCGAGGAGAATTGTTCTTTAGGGCAAGCGAAGGAAGTATTTGTAATAGCTGAGCATGATGAAACGCTTGGTCAATATCAAAAGCGAGTAGTAGCCCCGCTCATGGAAGAGTTTTAAAAACTTGTAAATGAAAGTGGTGAAGAGTGACTGTCAAGTACATACATATGGGACCATACATATGGGACAGACACAAATTTTTTGCGATATGTGATAGCCACAAATTTGTGGTCATAAATCTATTGCTTAAATTTTACTTTTTTACTACTGTTTAAATATCCAGTTTTTAGTGGGTGAATAGGAATGACAAGAGCAAGGAAAGCGCTAATAGATTTATCATCGACGTCTTATTATCACTTAATAGCACGGTGTGTACGCCGTGCTTTTTTGTGCGGAGAGGACAAGTATACGGGCAAAAATTTTGACCACAGACGAACATGGTTGGTAGAGCGAATAAAACAGCTAAGTGGTGTTTTTGCAATTGAAATAGCAGCGTACGCCATCATGAGCAATCACTATCATTTGGTTGTAAAAGTGAATAGGCACCAGGCTCTAGATTGGTCGGAAGCTGAAGTAATATCTAGGTGGTACAAGTTATACAAAGGTAGTCCAATCATTGATAGAGGCTTACGCGGTGAAACCCTGAGTAGGGCGGAGGAATTGCTTAAATCTGAGTTGATTGCAAAATGGCGTGCAAGGCTTTATGACATCAGCTGGTTTATGAAAAACCTTAATGAATACATAGCAAAGGAAGCAAACAAGGAAGACAACTGTACAGGCAAATATTGGGAAGGGCGATATAAATCACAAGCTTTATTAGATGAAACGGCATTGCTTAGTTGCATGGCGTATGTGGATTTAAACCCAATCCGAGCGAATATGGCAAACAAGTTAGAGGACTGCGACTTTACATCGATTCAAGAGCGAATAAAGCAATTCCAAAGCAGTAAAGCAAACATCAGAAAAACAGAGCCTCACATCAAACAACCCATATCACTAAAGTCGTTTGGCGGAAGAGAACAAGAACACGCATTACCATTTTTGTTTTTGGATTATCTCGAGCTCGTTGATTGGACGGGCCGTCATTTACACTCTAAAGAGAAAGGTTACATGTCAAAAGATATGCCCCATGTACTTGTGTCAATGAAAATTGAAGTGACGAGCTGGTTAGATAGGGTAAAAAATTATGGCAATCACTATGGAAACTTCGTAGGCACTGAAACAGTATTAAGAGTTCATGCAGCTAAAAATGACATGAACTGGTATAAGGGAGTCGGGTAGCATATTTTAGTTAAAGACATTATTCTCAATTTTAAGCTCATTCGTTTATGAAAATGAAAAAATTAATATTTTAAGTTTAATTCTCATGTAATTTTCTTTTTGGTATTTTTACCGAATGGTGAGAACCCTCTTTTGAGTAATATTTTAGTGCTTTGGTTTGGGCCTGTTAAAATGGGCCTGTCCACTTGTTTTATCCCCTGTCCACTTGTTTTATTCCTAAAACAGTATTAGTGGTTTATGTGGATAAAAATGGCATGTTCTAGTGTAAGGAAGTTTGGCTTTAAAGGTTAGTTAAAGCCTTTATTTTCAATTGAATTCTCATGCAATGGTCTTTTTGACATTTTTACGAGTGGTGCAAGCTCAATTTTGAACAATGTTCCAGCACTTTGATTTGGCCTGTTAAAATGTGCCTGTCCATTTTTCCACTACTTTGATTTGGCCTGTTAAAATGTGCCTGTCCATTTTTCCACTACTTATCTACTTATTTTCTCGCTTTTCTATTTATTTACTTGTGGCTTTATCTTTTTGTGTTTTATTTGTTAGTAAATATTTAAATTCTGATTTTTCTTCTTAAATTTTTAGAAGCAGAAGATTGATGTATGTATTAATAATTTTATTCGCATATTTTCGATATGGCTTTTGGTTTATAATGTCGGAAATATAACAAATTAATTAAGTGATCTGCTTGTTTTTTGCACGGCTTGACTTGCTGTTTTCTGCATTTGTTAAGGCGTTGTGGGCAATTTTAGATTCATTTTTTATTAAAATATAAAAGGCTTAAAAAGTGTTTAAAAAAAAGATAATTCCAGGTTTGCTTAGTGCTTTATTTTTAAGCGCGTGCGGCGGCGGAGGGGGCGAAACAGCTACAACTCCAACTCCAACTCCAACTCCAACTCCAACTCCAGATCCAGCTGTAACTTCAAACTCTACGGTACAGGTAGAGGGAGCCGTCCAAAAAGGCCCATTTGTTATTGGGTCGACAGTCACTGTTAATCAACTTTCTGCTGATGCGATTAATACAGACTCTACAGTAATCACCAACACAATTGATGACCTAGGGCGATTTAATTTCTTGTTGAATGACAGTTCCGACTTGATAGAACTGTCTGGCACTGGGTACTACCGAAATGAGATCACAGGCGAATTATCTCAAGGCACCATAACATTGCGCTCTGTCATAGGTTTATCTGACCGAGAAGAGCAGACTGCTTACATTAACCTCTTGACTCACCTCACAAGTCAACGAGTTAAAAATCTGATCAATAAAAGTAAACTACACTTCGAGGATGCTAAAAACCAGGCTGAACGTGAATTTCTTACCACTTTTAGTAAAGTCATTCCTAACGTCACTGAAAACAATTTTTCATCTTTATCTATTTACGACGATAAATTATCCAGTGGAAGCCCATATTTACTTTCTGTTTCCTCAATTTTATATAGATATGCTTTAAATCAATCCAGTGCCAACTCTACGAACCCAGATGCTGAGTTAACACAACTCTTAAATGAGTTAGAAGCTGACTTTGGAGAAGATGGAGCCATCGACGATACTCAGTTGCTGGAATCGTTGCGTGCAACCATTCCCGATATAGATCCATCTTTAGTGTCAAGACATTTAGATGACTGGATTGATGGTGTAGAAGGGTTTGAAAGAGTAGACATTAATGATTATTTAGATACAGATTTGGATGGTATTTTCAATTCAATAGACACGGATGATGATAACGATGGTGTTGAGGACGAATTCGATACATCGCCATACCAACAAAATTTTATCGTAGCGGACCAAACCGTCGAAGTTAATGAAGACCAATCCATAGAAGTCAATATTGAAACCAACAACCCATTGGGCATCGAGGTTAGCGTCGAGATGATAACATCAGCCTCTAATGGGATAGTATCTGGAAATTACCCAACGTTGAGGTATTCACCTAACGCAAATTTCGAAGGTAATGATACCTTTTCATACCAATTAAAGCAGGGAGAAATTTCAAGTGAAATAGCAACTGTGAGGTTGAGTGTTATTGGAGAAAACGATACACCTTTCATTACTGGATCCCCAGTAACTGAAACTGTGGCATACAATGCGTACATGTTTACTCCAACGATTTCGGATATAGAGAATGATTCACTCGAATTTAGTGTCCAAAATTTGCCTTCATGGTCTTCTTTTAACTCCCTGACTGGTGAGATCGCGGGTACTCCAAGTAATGAAGATGTTGGTGTTTTTCCCGAAATTATTATTTCTGTAACTGACGGTGAAAGCTCCGCTCAACTTGAAGCATTTGACCTTGAAGTGGTAAGTAATCCTTGGCAAGTATTACCAAATATGCCTAAGTATAGACGTGGTCCTGAAGGAGCTGAAATTAACGGGAAAATATACGTACTCGGCGGTTTAAACCAACACAACGAGCATATGAGCGATGTGGACGTTTTCGATACGTCTACTAAAAGCTGGGGATCAATTGCCAGAATGCAGGCAGCTAGATGGAGCCATACTGCCAATGACATTGATAATCAAATCTATGCTATAGGAGGCCAGTCTACTGTAAGTATCGGAGGCAATTCTACTATAAGCTCTGTGGAAGTATTTAACTTGGAAACTCAACAATGGACTGCTAGAGCCTCTATGGACACACCACGCGATAATCACTCGAGCTGTGTATATGATGGCGAGATTTATGTATTTGGAGGAAGGAACGGACCTACCACGTTAACCACGGTTGAAAAGTATAACCCAGTCGATGATTCATGGTCTTATAGGGAGTCTAACTCAAATCTAGGGTGGGGTAGCCAGTGTGTAACTTTTGGCGATGAAATATATGTGTTTGGCGGAGCAAGTAACGAAAAAGGGTTTGAAGTATATGATCCAGTTTCTGATTCATGGGTAAGATCTGGAGAGTTAAATCAACCTATGAGATACGGGTTTTCTGTTGAAGTCATTGACCAGAATATATACATAATCGGCGGGTATATTGCGCGTGATACTGTACTTGTTTTAGATACGGTTAGTTCGACCTGGAGTGAAAATACTGCAATGCCAATAGGTAAACAAAGCATGGGTTCTGTCATGTTGAATGGCGCTATCTACCTTTTCGGTGGAATAAATGGTTCTGTTGATAATGTCCCTTCTTTCGAGAAGTATGACCCTGCATTCGAATAGAGCTGCAGTCTTAACAACATAACAAATTGCTCCTGCTAGCATTTTATCACTACAGCTTTTGTGCTTGATAGCACAAAAGCTGTAGAACCAAAATTACAGCAGAGCGAGGCGCAATATGAAATAAGGAGCGTAATATTGGAAAAACAGGGTGGGACAGTCACAAAGTTTTTCTTTGAATTATCTGAATGTTCAGGACCATGAACGAGTAGGAAATACTAGTTTACACCTGATAAAAAGCTAATTAGGCCAATTGCTTATAGAGTGACTTCGGTAAGGCCTTTTAAAATGTGTCTGTCCATTTCTTTTCCTTCTTCTTTAGTTTATGAAAATTTCGTTATGTACTTTGGTATTCTCAATATTCTTTAGCCTAGGGGTTTTGGCATGTCCAGTACCGCCTCCTGGTTATGGTTTAACGCATGCTGAACTGGTCCAGAAAACACCAACGATAGTGTTAGCTAAAACTATCAAAATAACTGATAAAGTTGTAGTGTTTGAGGTAATTGAAAATATAAAAGGTCAAACTGAAAAAGAGTTCTTCTGGAGACGTTCCAGAATACCTAAATCAGTAAAACATATAAGTACCGATTTTAATCGCCATATTGAACCTGCTTTTTGGTCTAGCTCTATACTGGTGAGAAGAGCCCCAGTTTCAAAAGGTGGAATGTGCAATATCGCATTTACTTATGAACTCGGAGAGGTTTACCTAGTTTTCCGTGAGTCGTGGGGGCATGCTCATTCAAATGAAATCATTAAATCCAAAGATGATAAGTGGTTAGCCTTTGTGAAAGAGTCCGTAGTAATCGGCTCGTAACAAGTTACTTAAAAGTGGGCGAAAAAACAGTTGGCATACGTTCCTTCGCAGCTAATTTTAGCACGCAATTTATCGCCGTTTATTAAAACGCTAACTATCTAAATGCATATGAGTACCTGGAAACCGATAACAAAAAGCCACCTTGAAGGAATCATTGAAATCTCAGAATTTGAAATGAGTTCAAGAGCCAAAATTGTGTGGCAAAAAATAAAGTTACCCGAGCTTCAAAAGTGGGAACTGTCGCCACTTGGTGATGAAGGAGGTGGGTTTTGGGTTGTAGCTATTTATGGTAATTGTTGCTTGTATTTCAATGATATTGAAGGGGGCTTCAATGAAAGTACTTTTACATGCTGGGGAGAGATAGATGAATACCTTTCCAACCAGAGTGAATTACATCATTTTGTAGAGTCTGTGTTTATTAACCGAGGTTAGGTTGTTAATAAAGCGGTTAAATCGCATATAAAACAGTAGGCTTGCGGCCATTCTTCGCGTAGTTTAACCTGTTATTTTTCCGTTTGTTAAAATGTTATGTGCTTTAGATAGCTCAGGCATTTTGAAATCAATACATGAGAATATCAAAGGAGTTATGAAATGTTTATTATTCAATTAAAGTTATCAGACAACAAATCCCGAGCCAAAGACTTTATGGAAGGCCATAAAGAGTGGCTTCAAGCGGGGTTCGATACGGGCGTTTTTATGTTATCTGGAAGCTTACAGCCTAACGCAGGTGGTGGCATTATCGCAGTAAACGTGTCTAAAGAAGAAATTGAAAGAATAGTCGCGGAAGATCCTTTTGTTATTGAAAATGTAGTTAAGTCTGAAATCATCGAGTTGACCCCATCTAAAGCGGATGAACGCTTGTCTTTTTTATTAGATTAGTCAGTAGTATAAGGTAAGAAATAAGTTTGGGCAGACATAAACTTCCTTTATCAGATGCAGGGCAATTGATACATACACCAAAACAGCAGGCTTGTGCTCGTTCGTCGCTAAGTTTAGCCTGCTATCTTGCATCAGAGTTAAGCTTGCTGAGAAATATGGAGTAACGCAAGCCCAAATTGCCAAAGAATTGGTATAAGTGCGCGGCAAGTATCGAGCTGGAAGCGCTTATTTAAACTACTCTCCGATAAGCAGTTTAATACCTTAGATGATGTAGGCCATTACAAAGAGTAATACGAAGAGCAGCAACGTCTTCACAAGTATACTGTGGCGAAACTTCACAACAACGAACCCAAATCAAAAATCAAAGACGGACATCACTTATGTGTGGATATGACAGAGCTGCCCATTACGCAAGCAACGAATATAGCTACAACAACAAGAGGTGTGACGCTAGGGCTAATCATTCACCCAGAAAGAAGCGCAATGCAATCAATGAAAAATAGATAACAAACTACGTGAATTACCTTGAAAGGTTAAGCGTTTAGCGAAGTTTGAGCCCCAAAGGCAACTGCTGGGATTAAGCGGCGATAGAGTCTTGTTATACGAGATTGAAAGTTGAATTAATCTATGTGAAGAATTCTCAGTCGATAGCAAAAGCGCGTTCAGGTATATTTGGGTACAAGCAGTATTTAATAGGCGCAAAAGAAGACATTTTGAAAATGACGGGTTGAGCCCTGTCGAATTTGAGAGCGAGCGCGAAAGCGGTATAGATAGGTGTTTATTTTTATTGACAACACCAGCTTTCAGGTAATTTATTTCTGATAGTGCCACTGATTTTTAAAATAATATGGATATGTGAGCAATGAGAATTTTATTTACTTTAGTACTAGCGTTAGGGTTTGTTAGCGGGTGCTTAACAGTAAACAGCAGCCGTCAAGCAGACACGCTAGAAGGTGAGTGGCAATTAGAATTAGAAACACTAGTTATAGGCGACCAGAAATACACCACCTTCGATGGTAAAAGTCGTGAAATGATTAAAATATTTACTGATAGCCATTTTGCGTTTTCAAGTATTGGTAATAACCGACCAAGGTTTAGCTCGTTTCAACTGACGAAAGAACAAAAAGTTGTAGCGTTTGATAATTTTGGTGGTTCTTTGGGTCGCTATAGCTACGAAGATAATATATTGACGGAACATATCGAATATTCCAGTTTTCCAAATTATGAGGGGGTATCCATTCCTTTCAAAATAACAATAACGGGTGACACTATGGTTCAAGAAGGAACCTATCCGCTTATTGAGCTTGGTCTAGGGGATCAAGACGGATATTTACGTGCGACTTTCAAACGTATTAAATAGGCATTAAAAGCGTTGTAAATAAAACATAACCAAAACCAAGAACAGCATGGGACAGGCACAAATCCATTTAACGACAGACTTAAGCTCTATCAGCCATCAAAAAGGCCAGGTTAAATATTGCTCATACTCTTACTGTTCAGATCAAATTAAAGAACGGCTGAAGATTTTGACAGATCTAGAGCCGTTGTAATTATTTACCTAATGTTTGGCATTGTTCGCCTAGCGAGGTCTACAGGAAAACCGCGCTCTTTTGCAAGATATTCTGCCCGTTGAGCAATTTGCTGCTCTGTTATATCACTAGTTGCAGAAGTATCAACAAAAGCACTGTGACAGTATTTTGAGTATCTGCCAGTTAATAAGCCAAGTTCTACGAGCTTATCAATGATAGTGTTTGCAGCCGGCAGGGCAGATGATGCCTTGACGATTTCACATCGCGCATAGCTATTTGATTGAAAAGCAACATCGGCAACTCGTAATGTCGCATCTTCCCCCGGTATCTGCTGCGCACCATACATCGGACGCCCGCCAATATCAGCACTATTAAACGCAGGGATAAAGCCAGCTACTTTTTCAATGGCTTTGGTGGTTCTTTCATTAATTACCTGCTCGTCCCACTGATGATTGACTTTGTCGATGTATTTGTTCGGTAACTCTGGCTGGGCACTTTCTTGCTTCGACGAGACTAAGCCATCTTCAAAAAGGGTAATGTCAGGTGTCATTGCATGTATTTGAAAATAACCGTTAGGGTAGGGGGTTAATTGGGTCATGCCGTTTTTAGTGCCTCGAGTACCATGAAAAATAACTTCAGGCCAATTAGTCTGCTCGTTGTTCCAACGGCTAATGTAAGCGGCTTTAAATTCAACCATACGCTGTGGCTTAAGCCCTACCATATCATCGATAGTACCTGTTCTAAACCCACACGCATTGATTAAATAGTCAACTTCAAACGTTTCGTCTGAACCCGAGCGTTTTGTCTCTATATGCCATTTTTGAGCACTGTTTTGCGTAACTGAAGTGACCTGAGTGTTTGTCAATAACTCACAATGCTGGCTGTTTTCTAGGGCCAAACTGGTCAATGCTGCTAGTCTAAAAACGCTAATGCCATATTCTTGCACCAAAAACACGGGAAACTTAAGCTGAGTTAAATCAGTTTGTTTAGCAAAAGCTATCATCCATTCGTCAGGAGTTTTTGGCTGCTTTGGCACGGTTAATTGCGACAGCCTTTCGAGGTCTGAACGTTTGTATAGCCTAAAGTACTCTGATGCCGACCCCAAAATATCGTTTTGTGGATCTGACGCGATTAGTCGCTGATACTCTTGCTGAAGCACTGTTAGCCTTGATACAACGTCGCTTGGCTCTCCTTTATCGTGCGATGGTACCGCTACGATTGTTGGTCTGTAATCGATAGCGTCTTGATATAGTTTTGCAGTGTTGATCGATTGTTGTAACAGGTCGATACATTGTTGGTCTGATATTTCTCTATATAAATTGCCGCCAGCGTGAAGATGACACATTGGTGGACCATTAACTAGGCTACTTTCTTTTTCAAAAAGTAATACATTGGCGCCTTGTTGGCTTAGTTTTAATGCGATAGTGGCACCGCCAATACCACCGCCTATGATTCCTACGCGGGTATTGGCGTGCTCAAAGTGTTTATTTAGCATGTTCTAGAAAGTAATTGAAATGATAAAACGATAAACCTTGGGAAGGTTGATACTCTTAATGTGTAGGTTCCGTTATTGGAACTAGGGCTTCAATGATATCTGCAAAGTTATCTAATACCAGTGATGCGCCATGACTGTTAATGTCTTCACCATGATTATATCCATAGGTTAAACCGATGCTTTGCATGCCTGCCGCTGTCGCTGCAAAAATATCGTTTTTCGAGTCACCTATCATTAAGCACGACGAAGGGGAAACGCCAAGAGTTTCACATACATAAGTTAGTTGCATTGGATCTGGTTTGCGTTTTGGCAGGCTGTCACCGCCTACAACCATTTCGAAAAAGTCATTTAAACCTAAATGTTTCAAGATCGGGCGAACAAACTGTTCTGGTTTGTTTGTTACAATCACCAAGCGATAACCGCTGCTATGCAGAGACTCTAATGTGCTTTTTACATTAGGATATAGTGTTGTCTCAACGCATACATTCTGGTCATAGAATGATAGAAATTTTGAAAGCGCTTTTTCGACGTAAGTGGTATCTAAATCAGGGGCAATATCAATACTGCCTGATAATGCTCTTTTGGTTAACACCGCTGCACCGTTACCAACCCAACTACGAATAGTTTCTGTAGGGTAGGGGGTCATGTTTAATGCGTTTAGCATTTGATTAATACTGAGCGCCAAATCTGGCACACTGTCGATTAATGTTCCATCTAAATCAAATAGCAATACGTCTTTGTTGGTGAATTTCAATGTAAATTCCTACTTTCTAATGTTTGCCCTAATTCAAATCCGCGCTAGTGTATCTTTAAAAGGACTAGCATTCTATGGTTTACCTAGCTAAATTTTTGTCTTTGTGTAGCCTTGTTAGGTTACCTGTCTTTAATATTAATTATGTTATGGTGGTCTCATGCCTTTTATCGAAAAGAGGGTGTTATACGGCTTCTTTGCATATACGGTTCAAAAATAGTGTGAATATTAGTTTTCCCTATAAAAAGCAATAAGCTGCATGGGGTAATCAAGTTTATTCGGATAGAGAGCCTAATCCAGCTCGACAGCTTAAAACAATGCTAACCAAGTAGGCAGTTTTTTTGCAGGATGTTTTCGCTTCGCCAAAAATTTTATCCATACATTATCAATCCCTTAGAATGGCGCTGTATGCATCCAATAGATGGATTGTCGCTTCCAGAGAAAAACCATCTTAAAGTCATAAGAACGTCAGGTCTTTTCTCCCGATTAAACTAAACTGACTGCCACTCTAATCAGCTTCAAATAAGGACAAATCATGAAGCATATTTGCATTTCAGTTACCCTGCTGTTTTTGGTTCTAACTATGAGCAGCAAAAGCCATAGTCAAGTTATACGTTTAGCCCCTGTAGGCCCTTATTTTGGGCAAAAACCGCCAGGTTTAACTCCCGAAGTGTTTGCGCCTGATATTGTTTCCTCAGAACATCATGAGTGGGGCGCTGTGTTCACTCCCGACATGAAAGAGTTCTACTTTTCTAGGAAAAACAAAAAAAGTAAAAAAGAGTCTCACTTTGTTCTTAAATTCGAGAATAATCGATGGCACGAGTCGGAAGTAGAGCGAGGGGTGGGCGGGTCTATCTCTCCTGATGGTAAAACTATGTATTATACAAATAAATATAGGGAGCGAATCGATGGTGGATGGTCCGGGTTAAAAAGTCTCGGTTCTGAGTATGAAGACATCGACATCATGGCCCTTACGGTTTCCTCAAAAGGCACTTATTTTTTTGATGAATATCGTAGAGGGGGAGGAGGTCTTCTTCGATATGCTCGTCTGATCAATGGTAAACGTGAAGCACCAAAACCCCTCAGCAAAGAATTTAACACCGGAATAGTGAATATCCATCCCTTTATTGCACCGGATGAGTCTTATATTTTGTGGGATAGCAGAAGAGATGGCGGCTATGGTGGTAGCGATATCTACGTTAGTTTTCGACAAGAAGACGGCTCATGGGGGGCTGCCATTAACTTAGGAGATAAGATAAACACGAGTACCTCACAAAATGGAGGATACGTAACACCAGATGGCAAATATCTTTTCTTTAATAGCCCTGATAAATCAGGAAATGGAGATTTTTACTGGGTAGACGCGCAAATTATTGAGAAACTTAGACCGAAATGATAAATAATATGGCTACCGCAGTAAGCGCGACTCGCGTTGTAAGCTCCCCGTTTTTTGGTAATTATGAGTAAAAAAGTAAAGTACATAATATCCTTTTGTTTATTAGTAGCCATAGTCATTAAGTTTGGCCCTATATTGTGGGGCATTTACTTAATTGATAAATCAAAGAGCGAGGCGGGCGGAGATAAGGTCTTTACTGGGCTAGTTACTGTCACATTTAAAAAAGTTACCTCCAAGCCTTCAAATCAATTTGATTTGGGCTTTCTTTCAATTGGACTACCAGATGGCTTTGTGGATGATAAGTTAGACGAATTTAAGCCAACAATGCATTCTTTTTCAGCAGAAGCAGAAACTGAGGAGTCAATTACCATTTCGGATATGTCGTTAGAGGATATGCATACTGGTTATTTAGTTTCAAGTTTAAAACGTGGTAATACTGTTGGAATTGATTTTATTAACAGTGAATTAGGACTGTTTTTAACTTTAACTAATTTAAAGCCGGATAAGGTTAATGTTTTGAGCTCTCTATTAGAAGTAAGCCAGATGGTAGTGCTGTTAAAATTGAGAAGTATTTTTATATATGGGAAAGAAAAGGAGTTTTATTACTTCAGAGTGGATGATCATCTAGAGGCAATCCAGCTGGTTGAGAAACAGGATAAAGGTCGAATTTTACTATTTCACAATAAAAATTGGTTGGCGGAAATATACTATCAATCTCTAACACAAGAAAGTCTAGACGTACTACTTTCAAATATTCAGGTAAAGTAAAAAGCTTGTAACAAACACTTAAACCAAAAAAGTCTTAGTCATTAAATTTAGCCAGTATTTATGTTCCACTTGTTTGGCATTATGAAACCAACGAGGTAACCTGTGATAAAAAAGAGAGTATGCTGGGCGCTTGGAGCCTTGCTTATTGCCGTATTGGTCTTAATAGTGATGCCACAATTCATGAATAAACATTATTGTGACAGCGTTCCTCCTAAAGAAGTGCGTGATATAGCAGCGTTAGAAGCGGCTATAAAAGTGTATTATATAAATCATCAAACTTACCCTCATACCCTATCAGATTTGATTGGATCTAAAGTGAGTATTATTAATTCAATACCTTTAGATAGTTGGGGGAACGAGTATAAATATAATAATCCTGCTAAGGTCTCCAATAAAAGGTTTGAGGTTATTTCACTAGGTGCAGACAACAAAATAGGCGGCGAGGGTGATAATCGAGATATTTTCTTGATCAATTAGTTAGCCGATTTTACTGACGTTATGTAACGGTTGGGCCATATGAAATCAAAGATCAACTTTTGTGGAGAAGTTATTACTCTCTTTGCAACAACCAATGATAAAAATTGGGGTAGAGGACTCGAAATAGGTTTTAGGTATAATGGCATTGATTGCAAAGTTGGCTTTTACTGCCACCCCGAATTTGATAATTTTGACAGCTGCAATACCCTTTCGCATGAAGAGCTGTTCGAGAGAGCCGTTTCTATAGTAGGTTCTGATGAGTATAGTCAAAAGATCTTAGAGGCTTCTACTAATGGCCTGTGTTTACTCCTTGCGTTGAATGGCGTGAACATTACATAACAAATTATTCAAAAGTGTGGAAAACACTTGGCTTTTGCTCCACCGCCGCTTATTTGAGCCTGCTCAGACTGCATTATCCTTTTCGGAAAGTAAAATGAAGTACATTGTTATCTCAGACGATAAAATAGATTTTAAAGCTAGTAAGTGGTTATTGGAGGGGGCGGTTATTGCAGGCTGTGATCGTTTTTCTTTAGACTTCGATTCTGTTTCTTGCGCTACCAGCATACGTCACAAAGAAAAATTACGACAAGAACTTGAACCCTATTATATGGGAGAGGCGGTATTAGAAAAGCTTGTTGTGTGTCGTCCAAACCCATTTTTTCAAAAACAAGAAATCTGGAAATTAAACAGGGACAGTCAAAAAATTATTATGTCTCATATGGGGCGTAACTTATTGGACTGGAACAAAGCCATCAATTCAGGAATACTTAATTGGCGCTTTTACATAAAGGAGAAGTTACGAGCAGGGTCTGCATATCAAGACGACTACTTTATATTCTATGGTATACCAGAATTCGTTTTAGAGGTGCTTAAAGAAAAAAACGTATTAATAAGTGAGGGTAACGCGATACAATAGCCAATTAAGTTCACGGCTGTAATCGCCTTGCTTAGCTACGTTTAGCAGTTTAACGCATCGTGGTCAGCCCTTTATTGAAGCGGAGTGAGTATCTAAGGAAGTTTCGACATGTCGAAGATTGATGACCCGTTTTATAGCCAAACCTTTTAATCCGTTACGCGGATATCAATTGGATTCGTAAAAATTGAGTATATATTTTGAGCCAGTAATAAATACAAGTATTGACCACTTATTATCTCTAATCCCTTTTTTAGTAGTGCTGTTTTTGGTCATTAAGTTTCCTGTTATAACTCAAGTTGCCTCTGATATAACGAAAACTAAAAGAACAACCTTGGTGGGAGCCTTTGTGGCTATATGCCTGTTGGCTATCTCAGCTGAAATCTCTCAATATCATGAGAAAGTTGAAGTAAGAAATATTATTGAAAACAAAGAGTTTCAGCAAGTTCAAGGCTGTATTAGCAACTATGAATCACGCAAACCTAAAGCGGGCACCTTGATTGAGTCATTTAGTATCGAAGGGGTGGAATTTTACTTTAGTAATCATGATGCAGGGCCATATTTTCATGGGGGGTTGCATAACGATAACTTTTTCAAAAACGGCCGATGTGTTTCCATTGATTACATATTAGATGGAAATAAAAATAAAATCTTGAAAATTGTTAAGTTAACAACAGCTTAAAGTCGGATTCGTCATGATGACCCATTGTGCTTGGCTTTACATTTAGGCCTATAAAAATTCCTCGTTTAAAGTGTTAGCAACTTAGAGATAAATATGCGTTATTTTTTAGCTTTACTGACATTACTTTCAAATATGTCATTGGCATGTACAGTAGAAAGTAGAAGTTATACCGAACTTGTTTCACAGGCTAAACAGGTTTTCATCGGCTCAGTTGTTGAAATTCATTGGAGTGATTTTGAAAAACATGTACGAAAACATTCGCCAGTAGAAAAAGAAGAAGTCATTATGTTGAAGGGCGGAGGATATACTTACAGAGCTATTCCACATAAAGTATGGAAAGGTCAGCTTAATGCGTCTTTAAGGCTTCGCGGTGGCTATTGTAATGGCGCGTTTGTTGATGGTGGCGAAACGTATTTAATAATGACATTCGATGATAGCTCAGAGTTAGGTAGTAAAACCTTTCCGCTTAATCCTGAACTAATAAAAATTGTGAAAGCAGAGCTATCAAGTAACTAAAAAATGCTTCAACTCGGGGCGTTATATTCTCATGGAGGCTTATGTACTCTGAACCATGGAATGACATTGAAGATTATGGTTCTTCACACAAATTAGCACTATTGGCAGAAATAGTCGCGGAGCTTTCTATTGGTCATGTATTGTATGGTAAAAATATAGAAATCCTTGCAAAGCGAGAAGATAGAGATGATGTTTTGGTCAAATCTGAAGGTAAGTATTTTATTGTTCATTTAACTTGGTCAAACAGCAAAGAAGCATTACCGTATCCAAAAACAGAGCTTTATGACTCGGTTGAGTTACTTCGCAAGAAGCTTAAGAAAGATACCTATGACTTTTGAGTATTCAAGTGTTTAGCATATCAGTCAAACCGTTGAAGCAAAACAGCAGGTTTGCGCTTATGTATTTTTAATTATGTTTTGCTTTTTATACTGTTCAAGGCACACATTAATATAAAGGTGAACATTTGAGTCAGCAATGCAAAAAATGTAATAGTAAGATCAATCCTATAAAGCTTGAGCCAGGCCATTATTCACACTTTAAATGTCCTGTTTGTGGTACAGATGTATCAAGCAATAGGGGTAACGGTTATCTTGCTCTAATTGTCATTGGTTTAATTGCTTGGGCTTTAGCATTTGCTTATCACCATTTGACGTAAGAGTTTCAGTAAACCCAAGTATAAATGTTTTATTGTATAGTTAGGCTTTAAGGATGGATTATGTTTTTAGCAAAATATAAAAAGAAGAGAGCAATAAGAAGTTACATACTCCGTCTAGGTAAAGACCTTTCGAGAAGGTATGGCAAAAGCAAAACTTATACAGCTGGACAAGTTGAAAAAACTGTTCATGACGAAGGTTATAACTGGAGGCATATCTGTTACGCCCATGCTTTATATACAAGTATGAAACAGTTCAATAAATGGCATGACGAACGTGGCGAAAGTTGTGACTATAACGAGATGCGAGAGGAGGTGTCAGATACATTTTTTGGCGGTGATATATCGTATATTGAGTCAGGTAGCTTTTGTGATGATTCCGCGGGAGGAAGTGGTGGTGACGGTGGGGGCTCAGATTAACCCAGGCAAGCTATTTAAATTAGGAATATAACAGTTGGTTGTATTCCTCGGTTTTCAGCAAAAATTCTAACAAATAAAAAGTGCGGTTATTAAGTGGCTGGCTTTAATCACAAAACATAAATATTAGCATGCTATTTTTTACAGTTGTGACGACTAGTTTCAATCGTTATTTTATCGGCCTTTACAGAGAATTCAGAGCAACGGATGCTTCCTCTTATAGATAATTAATCACATGATAATTGGAAGAGCATTGGCATTTTATGATTCTAACGAGTCCAACATTTATATCTATGCGCTGGTCAGAACTTATTTAATAATGGCGTTAAAAGCTTGGCAAGTACTCATTTATTGGTTAGTTTTAATAAGTCATATAGGATAATTCTGTACAGTATATTAAGACGTTGTGTTATAGGGGAAACTATGATTTATACGACAACCGAAACAGTTCCTGGAAGAGAGATTGAAGCGGTTTTAGGCATCGTCAATGGCAATGTGGTTCAGTCGAAGCATGTTGGCCGAGATATTATGGCGGGTCTAAAAGGTATTGTCGGAGGCGAGCTTAAGGGCTACACCGAGATGTTGGTTGAAGCGCGAAATATAGCGGTTGAACGATTAATCGAAAATGCGGAAAAATTAAATGCAGACGCCATAGTAGGAATACGATTTACAACAAGCTCAATCACTGATGGGGCATCAGAAATACTGGTGTTTGGTACAGCAGTAAAACTTCGATCATAACGACCAATTTAAGTTTATTAACAGTGTTCGATATCACTAGTTTGAGCAGGCTTAATGTTTTACAGCACGATAGTTTTGGTAGAAAAGTGACCATGTTCACACATGATATAATTTTATATTTCAATATGGTAAAGCAAAGTGCAAGATGCAAAAGTAAACTGTAACAAATGTGATGTGCTCATTTTAACGAGCACATTTAATAAGTCTGGCGGCTTTTGTATGCCTTGCTTTATGAAGCTAAATGATGGGCTAAGGCCATCTGAGTTAAACGCTCTGAAAGATAGAGGACTTTTTGAATTTTTTATTCGATGGAATGCTTTTGTGAAGAAGGGGGGGGCAAGTGTTAAAGGTAACGGGAGAATAATTGACAAGTTAAGTCATTGGTTACCAGTTATAAACGCATCAATATCCGGGTATCTTCGTTGTGGCAAAGGCAAATTTGACGGCCAAAAAAACTCAGATTACCTTGTTAAGTTAAAAGCCGCTAGTGAAGGAGACATTTTGTTGTTTCTAACAGAGATTGAGCGATTCAATAGCGAACTAGTAAAAGCGACAAAAACACTATAAGTGTGATTTATAAACGGAAACCCTCCATGCAAATCGTGAGTTTTTGTTCGATAAAATACTAAAATGGACTGAAGAGAACTCTTGAACTCTAGGTCTGATGGAACTGGAGTAGGTGAGGACAAGGGCAAAAACCACAGAAACAAGTTGGTAGCGTAAGGTGACTAACTATGAAATTAAGCGGTAAGAAAAAAGACCTGTATAGGCGGGTAGATGAAATTCTTCATTACCTTTGGGACCCGATAAGAGTGTCCGATACCCCTCTTGCTCGAGATGAATATCACTCTTACCTTCCAAAGGTTTTCAGTTTAGTCATCTCAGACAAAAAGCATCACGAAATCTCCGAGTATTTAGTAAAAATAGAGTCTGGCTCAATGGGTATATCGCCAAATATCGATAAAGCGACTGAAATTGCAAAATTACTCATAGAGACAAGGGAAGCAATGTTGGAGTAAGTGAATTTAGAAGTTACTCAAGAGGGAGAAAATACTCGGGTTTTACTCTTTCTTTGCTTATTATCGTATAGGCCAGTGCACTGATGAAAAATCGTTAATTTGTATAAGAAGCACTGTGAAAGCTTCAGCTATCGTTTCATTTTTATTCATTGAAAGGCCGCCTCATGGTTTTTGGTATACAGCTAATTCATGGGCAAGGGATCACTATCTTGGAAACGTTGATACCAGTTGTAGGCTGATTTTTGAAGATGGGCTAGAAGCGTTTGATGGTGATACTCTTGAGTTTAAAATGGTTGGCTGTTAAATGAGCATATGAAGGCGAGGTCGAAAGTTTGGTTGATCCTCATTCTTCGCTGAAGATAGCCAAGTAGTATTAGCAATTCATATAGAAACTAGGTGTACATGTCGAAGTTGAAGCGCGCATTATATATTTTTGAGTTTGTAGTAGGTTTTGCTCCATCTATACTCCTTCTCACATTAGGTCTGATATTTAGCCCTGCAATCCTACTTGGGTTGTTCTCAGGCCAACCATTATCTATATTGGTCTTTTTTTTAGTCGCTGGTGGCTTGGTAGGCTTTTGGGGTGCAATAAGCTTACTTGGTTTAACACTGTATCCTGAACAAGAAAATACACACCCTACAAAACTAAAAATATATTTAGTGTTAGGTGCTTTATCTTCAGTAGTTGCAAGTTATTCAGTGAGTGTTATCAACATATATTTATTACCTTTTACCGTTACGCCTTTGTTTGTAACGCTACATTTGGCATTTATACAAAGGCACCATTTGAATGGCAGTACAATAGCCTAGTAGTTTAAAGGGGAAGGTCACTCGGGTTTATTCATTTTTCGCCAATTTCACTTATGCATTAGTGCTCATCAACAGAGCTTTGCATGAACAAGGAGAGTCACTTCACTATACTTTTATTACATTGCTTTAAATACGGTTTATCTGTTGTTTCAAGGTTTCAATGAGTGTTGAAAAAGCTAAGTTCATGCGGTAATTGGCCGAGGGTTAGGTATTTTGGTATTCGGGCAACTTGTCACGATTAATCTTATGAACTACTCAGTAAACAGGTTAGGTACTGAGAGTTTTCAGTAGTGCAGTATAGGCATTATTGCATGCAATATGTTCCAATTGGTGTTATTTATACTAAGATCGCTTGTTACATTGCAGCAAGAGCATATGAAGATACAAGAAGTATGAATGTAAAAGCCGTTCACCGATGTTGGCCTTTTGGCACAGATGTTATTTTTGGGTCTTGTTAGCTTTAGATAATTTGTGACGGTAGATAGCAGTGTAAGCGAAAATATAGTGGGAAATAGTATTTTTTTGACTTTGTAAGTTGTTTTATTTGAAGTCAATTGCTTGTACTATTTATGTGCATGTTTACTTTAAACTTTTTGTAACGGGTTTATGGTTTTAATAATGCTTTAATATGAAAAATTGATTTCTTGAAAAATATTATAAAAAACTAACTATGGAGAGGATAATGAAATTATTTGGATTAGCAGCTTTACTATTTTTGTCAGTACCTTCGTTTGCGAATGATTGGAGTCAGGCTACGAAAGTTGCAGAGATCAATACCGGCTACACCGGAGGCTTTATTTTGTTTCGTACAGAAAAAGCACATCACAATCCTAAAAACTGTGATGCAGCTTTTTATGCTGTTAGACAGGGGGATGCCGAAGTAGACCAAATACTGTCAGTCCTTTTAGCAGCACAAAAAAGCGGTGGCTCAATTCAGGTTGGTGTCAACTCAAGTAAATGCGATCAACATGGGCGGATCTCAGTGACTAGAATTAGAAGCTTGCCGTAACTTCAGTAAATTGTTCAGCTTTACTTCGTGATATAGGGGTAAAGTTGAGCAATACTGCGATATACCTCAGTGGTTATGAGATTAAAATTTAACTCAAATCAATTGAATTGCCTTGGTGCACAAGACTTAAAACCATAAAGTGTTTGTAGCTTACTCTAAGTTAAATTAATTACCTTTATTTAGCTTCAATTTGTTATAATTTAAAGCCTTTTGAAAAAGTGTGACATGCTTAAATTATGAGTATCTACGAAGAAAAATTGGAAGGTCGAGAGTTTGACTGGTTCGCTATAGATGGCGAAGGAAACATAGCTCTATTTGCTACGGCGGGCGAAGGCACAATCCCCAACTTGGTTATTGAAAACTATGCCGAGCATGATGCTATTGCGGTGCAATTGGAATCTCCAAATTTGGGAAGCTCTGAAGTTTGGTCTGATTTTGCAAAGCTTGGGTTTTTTGTCTTCGATTGGGATTTGCATGGTGGCCCTTATAAAAGGGAGCAAAAGCCTACGAGCACTATGAGCGTACAATTGAGAAATACAATAATGGCAATGGGGAGTATTCCTTCGTTGCCAGTCAAGTTCACGGAAATAACGGAGTTGGTAGTTGGGCGCACATTAAAGTAAACGGAAGCACTGTTTTAACTTACCAAGCTCGAGCCGTCACAGTTATCGTGATAGCGTTTTTCTTTGGCGCAATTCACAATCATCCCTTTGCTCCAGCCGCGATGGCCGGCTGCATCAATACTTACCAATAACTATTTGCCCGGCTATTTTAGTTGTATGGATAATAGTTGAAGTGCACAATGCAACAAAATAGCTTAATAAAAAGGACAACACAGTTTGCTGTTTTCATTTTTGAACACCTATGTAACAAATCTCTGCCTTATTAAGACTTTAGATTCAAATTAGGAGCGAAACATAAAATGAAATATCTACTCATTCCGGCGGCAACTCTGTTGATGGGAGGATGTGCCAGCACATACTCGCCAGTACCTGAAAACTACTCAGGCGCAATATCTAAATTTGAAAGTACACAAAAAAGACACAGCGAAGGCAAAGCTGATTTGTTTTACCTTGAAAAAGTAGATGGTAAGAGAATACACAATAGCGCAGCTGCAACACGCTCAGCTACCTATGGCCAAGGTTTTGCACTTACAACCGAACATGTCGTAACAGATACTCCCTCTTCGATGGCTACGTTTACAATCAAAGGTAGAACTCTGTATGCCGCGCCAATTCAGGCAATGACAGGCACTGTTTATGAAGTTACTGGTGATGTTACATTTTCACCAGAGCCAGATATTACATACATTGTCAGAGGCGAGTTAGGCAAAGCATATTCAGCAGTATGGATAGAAGAAAAAGGTAGCGGTAAAGTTATTCTGAAAAAAATAGAAATAAAAGGTGATTCAGAACTAGGTTTTTTTGAGAAATAAATATAAGGGCTACGCGTTCGGGACACGCTACGTTGCGAGTTCAGACCGCGCAGCCTGTTAGGCGTTATTTAGGAAGTATTGATATCTCGCATTAGCAGAACTTTCCAGATGAATTAAGGCACTGCACTTAATAAATTATTGGTGAAGGGATTGACATCTAACTTTGGGTAAATGATTGGCGAATTATACCAATAACGCAAGCGCCTAAAGAGGTATTAAGACTTGATATCAATAGTTTATAGGTTTTTCTTCGTTCAAGCGTTGCATGCGTTTGACGCACTTTAAGGCCGCGTTTTAGGAATAGCCATGAATAGATACAACCGCAACAAACGGTACGATGAAGCAAGAAAAAAGGTGTTTTGGTTATTGCCTTTAGCTGTTGCTTTTGCGGTTTTTTTGCATATTTATGGTTCAATAAATCCAGGAATTTCGTGTTTAATAGCAATACTGACGCTGGGAGTGGTTGTTTTACTAATTCAGTTTTTATTAAGCCTAAAATATAAATTAATGAAAACGCAGTTTGGAGAATACGACAAAGCGGTTAATGTGAGGAAATACACGTTGGCATTAGTGCTTTGCTTTATAGCTCTTTGTCTGAATACAATCATGTTGATCATCATAATGACAATGATCATGATATAACAGGCAATTATGAGTGCGTGAAATGGGCAATAGGAATATCTAGGTAACAGCGCTAACTTGCACATGTATGTATCTAACAAGCTGGTTTTGTGAGCAGATGGTTACATCGAGTTTCAAGCCAATAGGACTGATGAACGATTAACTTAATGGGGTCTGCTAAGCAATTATATTCACTTAATATCAGCTCAAAAGTGTCAATTTAAAGCGAAGGCACAATATGTACAGAGTTATTTTGATTTATTGTCGAGGACTCTAGAGGTGTTTTGAAAGGTATACCAATCAAAGTTTATTAAACAACGACGTAAAAACTGAATGCACTTTATGACTGATAATTTTGTAAAGGTTTAGAGGTCTTGGGCAGTTAATCGGAGAATATAGCCAAAATGATAGTAACTTTTGAGGGTGCGCCTGCTGTAGGTAAAAGCACAATTGCTTCAGCATTAAAAGATAAGCATGGTTGTTATGTAATACCTGAAGTTAATAAACTATTTGGTAAAGATAATCGAGAGTCGGACCTATGGTACTACCAAAAACAAATTGAAAGGTGTCACATTGCGAGTAGCTCTGCTAGCGACGCTATGATATCTATTTTAGATGGTGATGTCTTTCAACCGGTTTGGTTTGGTATAACCTTCCCAGACGAGAACTGGGGATGTTTTGACACTATTGTGAGCTTTTATCGAAAAATGATAGATGAAAAACAAGTGTCATTCCCCAATAAGTACGTCTACTTTCATGTGCCAGAAGCACTCAGAGCTAACAGAGAGCGTGGGCGTTCATCGCTCCTAGGTCGAAGCTCCGAAGAAATAGAAAAGAAAATCATGAGGTTTCAGCGTTTTAGTGCTTTGCATAAAGACTATTTTTCTGATCTGAAAGCGGAGTTTCCAGAGTTGGTTTGTTTTCATGAATCGAACGACATTAGTCGATCAATCGAGAGTGTCTTATCGTGCGTTGATACTCATCAATACAAAGACAGCGATATTTTTGACTTTATGATTGAACGGTGCAGGGTCCGTACGAGAACAATAGAAAATAGGTAAGATAGTCAGCAAGCCGATAGCAACTGATGGCGTTATATATCTGGATAACAATGTAACAGCGTTGCTCAAACTTTAAACCAGCGTTATATTTTACGTGGATCAAGGAGTTTATTTTATGGCTACGAACTATAAATTTAAAAGGCTGAATGCAGGTAGGGATTTTATTGCTGGTAACTTTAACACCCCACTTAACTTATCGGATATGGCGAAGAACGCTCATATGTCCCCTTATCACTTTTTGCGCTCTTTCAAAGATACCTATGGAGAAACCCCTAATGAATTCTTGATACGGCTTCGCGTCGAAAGTGCTAAGAGGATGCTAATTACCGAAAACTTTAGTGTATCAGAGGTTTGCGAGAAAGTAGGCTACATAAGTCTCGGTAGCTTTTCATCATTGTTTTTGAAACAGACCGGTATGGCTCCAACTTTGTATCGCCGTAAGCTGTGGGCTTTGTCAGCTGAGGCCTATCGCTTTCCTTCGCAGGCTATACCAGCGTGTTACGCATATCATTTTTTGGGAAAATAAGTTAAATGAGCAATATTGGAGAAATATCATGTTGATTATTTCTATAAGATAAAACGAGTCAATAATAACAAAGGAATATATAAATGATCACATCTATAGCACATGCAACAATATATGTACTGGATCAGGAAGAAGCGCTTGATTTTTACCAAAATAAGCTTGGTTTCGAGGTTGGTGATGATATGAAAGTAGAAGGTGGCTTTCGCTGGTTAACCGTACACCCAAAATCTAAGCCACAACTTCAATTGGTATTGGCAGAGCCAAAAGAGGGACCTCTGTTCAGCAAAGATGCAGCTGAGAAAATACGCAGTTTAATCGCAGAGGGGGCATTTGGCGCGGGCGTTTTTGAAACTGAAAATTGCCATAAGACCTATGAAGAACTTGTGGCTAAAGGCGTTGAGTTTACCCAGCCACCAACAAAGCAACTCTATGGTGTTGAAGCTATGGCGATTGATAATTCTGGGAACTGGTTTAGTTTGGTTGAGCGCTAAATCAAAGTTTAATGAGTAACGCTTGCAGGGCGTCTTTAGTGGCGTCTCTGTTTATGGCATTCATAGCAATTTGAAGGTTTTCAGGTAGTTTGGAAGAGGTATGTTATGTCGATATTAATATGTCTAGCGGCCATTTGGGCAATTCTAATACTTCGTTCAGGTTTGGCTGAATATAAATACTATCAATCAGTTAAAGAATTAGAGCCTGAGATTTGGGCACAATTAGGCGCACCGAAATACTTTAAAGTACCAGTCGCTTTTGTCTCTTCAAAAGGTGTAAAACTGCTGCAGGGCGCTTCCAATAAAACAGTGCTGGCACTTGCAAGTAAGCACCGTCAGGCGGGTATTCAATTGTTGTCATACGTTGTACTGGTCTTAGTTGCATGCATTGTCTATTTTAAAGTTGCCTAACAAGGCGAGTAAGGATTTGAGTGTTGTAATACTTGTTGGGAAGGGTTGAAGCCGAAGGCCATGGTTTCATGGATATTGTAACTATATCAGTCCCAACTGTCGTGAACAGTTTTCTGTTTGAAAGTATTCAACTTACTTATGGTGAAGTTGCCGTATACTGGATCCCTCTTGATACAAAAAGGCATCACGACCGCATACTTACCACATTAAATGGCTACCCAGCCTCAATTAAGGACTTCGAGTTTTTAGTGAACTATTCAAATGGCACATGCTCTCTTTATCAAGCTGGTTCAATTAACAGCGCATATCGCAAGATAAATTAACAGTTTGAGGAACCAAACAAAATTGAGGTGAAGTGTGGCTTCAAGGTGAGCGCATTTCAGGGTATTCCAACCAGTTTGCAATGTATGCATTTCCTCATTTTAATCTACCTGAGGGCTACAACACTCTTGCTTGGTGCGTAGCGTTCACCATTGATTGGATGTGAGATATTTACGAATATCGAGGACACATTGGAGGCAAATAAAAACTACTTTGTTCGCTTGACTGCAGAGCTGCGAGATTTAGGGCATAAGGTGGTATCATATCGGTTTCTGATCATTATGGTTTTACATTGGTTGAAGAGTCTTTTGCTATTGATGAATTAAAAGAGTCAAAAAACGGATAAAAGCAAAAGTTAGGAGCATAAAGTCGCTGACTTATGTTCCTTGTTTGCCAAACAAGCATTACTAAGCAATTAAATATAAATGAATCAGTAGTGGGTTATTTAATTGCTCAAATTAGGCCCACAATATTTCTACCCCTTATCGAGTATTCACAGAGTATGATTGAACGAGAAAAAATCAAAGATGTACTACCTGTCTTTTTGGAGTATAAAGACCACAGTGATTCGGACATCACTGACAGAATAACACACCATGGATTAAGCTTTGGAGAGGCAGAGCGGATCTCAGCATTCTTACCCAGTGCATTTTGCCGCATAGTTTTGGGTGACAAATTAGAATTAGACTTTCCTAATACCTATAAAGTTGAGGGCAAAGAAGGCGAGTACGCTTATTCAGAAGAGCCTATCTACAAATTGGCCATCGATATTGCCTCAGAAATTTATCACAATGAACCTGAGTTGGCGGACATTTTTAATAGTATTGTAACTCGCAGCGCCGAGTTCAATGCCGTGAATCAAGCGTTAAATAAGGGAAGTGAAATTACCGGTGGTAGCCTTCAAGCTACGACCTATTTTGGCTATAAAACACTAGGCAAAAAGCGAAGCCTGCTCTCAAGAATATTCGGCTAGTAAAACCTAAATGCGCTCTTCTGTTTAAAAACATTGCGGTGACTATGATAAGCTGTGAATAATCAATAGGAAAAAGACGTAAAGTGCTTAATACCCTCAACAAAACAAGGACGAAAAATAGCAGGCTTGTATTCTTTCTCATTCCCTTCAACCAGCAAAGCGAGCGTAAGTCACCTATGAAGCATCTAGTAAGAAACTTAATATTTGTTGCATTACTTATACTTTCGGGAGTATCAGTGGCAGTTGATATTGAGCATCCAATAAATGTAAAGTGGGTTGATGGCTATGCTGTTATCTCTAATGAAAACAAATCTATTGATATCACAATCGACAATGTCGCCTTGCTTTTGAATATTAGTGCGGTCGTTGAGGATGGAAGTACGTACATCATAGCTTATCACTGTACAGCGACTAAGTTTGACGCCAACGCAGAAGTCATAGGCTTATACGCAGGCGAGGTTGATATTGTGACTATCTCAAAAGCACAACTGAGTAAAATTGATTGCGGGTTCGGCATTGTGTTGGAATTGTCATTAGCCAACAAAGCCATAAGTGCGGTTAAAGAGTAGTTATTGGCGTTAGTGAAGTTCCTAGCGACTATTGAATGAAGCTAACCGCCAAGTATCAGATGGACATAAATTTGCTGCTGTTGAGGGTTATAGAGTTAGATTGACTGAGCCGCAGTAAGTTTGACCTCTGTGGTTATTTATCTTTGCATTTTCATCTGGGGTCAATATTGCATTTAATAGTTCTAACCTATGGACAGTTTTTGGTGTAGAGCTTAAGTTAATTGGCAATGAGGTTGTATTAACCATTTTTTGTATTTGAGTTTGTGCACCGTCATGGCGAATGCTTTCCAAACTTTTCAGCGCCGCATACGGCGGGTGTTGATTATACAAAGTGGAGTTTTATATGAAATGGTATTTAGGTGTTGCGTTCGGAGCTCTTTCATTCAATAGCGTATCTGATACGGTCAATATTGAAGCTAAAGGTAATTTAGAAGCACTTTCCCCAGCTCGATGTGTTGAAATGGCAGAGTTGTCTAACAAGCAAAGTCCTGCCGACATATTTCTTGGGGTTGCTGAATGTTTATCAAACAAAGAGTTTGATAAAGCGTCTGAGCTACTCTTGGCTGCACTAGCTTATGGCAAATATGACACTTTGAGGGTTAAAGATAAGTCCGCCCATCAAGCTATCTCGGTGTTACGAATAAACTCACTTTCTCAACTTTCAAAATTGGAGTTAAAAGAGTTTCAAAGCACGTTTGCTGCATTGATGAATAACCCTATTGAAAAGAAAAAACTATGCAATAAGTTGGAAAAACTCGGTATTCCTCAATATATACCTAAGTATATGATACAGCATGGTATCTCAGCCTTTACGGGAAAAGATAAAGGGTTAGCTGATGATTTTGATGCTCGTGCGGCTTGGAGTGAAGTTAAAGCTGAATATGCCAAGTGTAATTATAAACTAACAAGTCATTGAGGGGGTTTGATTGATAGGAAAACTCGTAAAGCTCGTACCACTTATTATAGGCTGTGCATTGGCGTATATTGGTTATAAAAATATTAACTCAGCTCCGGCGGAGCATTTTGGGTGGATTACACTGGTGTTTGGTGGGCTGTTAATTTTAAGCTCCCTCCGTTCGTCGAAGAATAAAACCAGATATAGCATCGAATCTGATCTTGATAGCACTGGAGGAGATGGTGGTTCTTGCGGTGGCGGCGAATAGGCCGCTAAACAAAGGGATATAGGCGTAAGTATTAGAATGTAGTTTGACTATTTAATTTTAAGTTTAATCTAATCAGGAGTTATTATGGCTTCACATGAACTAGGGCCGCCTAAGGGAATGTCCGACGAAGATTGGAAAGCTTTTCTCGAACATGAAAAAAGTTGGCAGGCCATGTTAAAGCAGCGCTTTGACGATGACCTTAAATTATCGCCACCAATACCACCTTGGATAAAATACCCTGAACACGACTCGGATAGCATGTTTTGGCGTATGGGGGTAGGGGAAGAATATCTCTTTGATTATTTTGGCGTATATCTAAAGTATGCTAGTAAGGCTGAGTTAGAATCCTACAAATTAGAGTATCCTGCCCCTAACGAATGGGCCGGTTGGTACAATAAGAATTGAGAAGTGTAAAAACGATGAGCATCTGCATAAGTAAGCTTTATCTAGCTTAGAGTTTTATTGACGTCGTGCTTGTGTATTATACTTTACTCGTTGCTGTATGAAGTGCTTTATGCGTTGGGCGTGACTGAAATTAGTGCTCAATGCGTAAGAAAACTATTCCGTAAAGTGTGTTTTTAATGCTTATACACTTTGCGTAAAAAGTTTCATTCGCTGTATTCGTTTGCTTTTCCACTCGTTATATTTTTAAGGAAGACTATGGTTCTTGGTTGTTGGGACAGCGCATTGTTTAAAAGTCTATTTATTTCGAGTTTATTTATCCCTGCCGCCTATCTTTTTGACCTTTATAATTCAAATGATTTTTTGTGGTCAGAGGTTCATAGCTTTTTCGTTCTTTTTTTGCTTTATTTTTGTGCGTTCGTATTAACCTCGATAGTTGGGTGGCTGTTTATAGGGTTTCCTACGCATTGGCTTGTTTGCAAATTCACGAGTAAGAATTACGTTTATTATGCATTACTACCAGGCCTGTTTCTTTGCGAAAGCCTACTCACAAATGGTCCATGGCTTTTGGCTTTTATAGCGTTAACTCAAGCTTTACTCTTTAGATTTTACGTATTTAAAATAAAATATAACCAAGCGTGAAAATACGGTTAATTCGATTGAATTTGCTCTTGCCTTACTGTGTATTAGCCAGTATTTTAATCAATTATATTGGCCTTTTTAATTAGATGTAGGGGCAACTCATGAAACGTAAATTTAATGTATTTGGTAAAGTTATGTCGGTTTATCGTGAAGCTGACGAATGGGTTTTATACACAGAATCTGATACGAGTATGAGGGCTAGAGTATACGATGTTGTTATTCCTTCGGAACTAGCAGAAGACAAGCTCGCACAGTTTTTAGATGATATTTTCCATGAATTTGCCAACCAGCGCTATCAATCAGTATTTCAGATGGATTGAAGCTAGCTGCATGAGTGCTAGCTTTGGGCAATTATTTTTATCATTAAAACGAAGATAAGTTAGAAGTCAAATTTATGAAGATTATATCAAAAATATCTGATCCAATAGAAAAAGCAGACTTGTATTTCGGTATTAACCCTAGTGATCGTAGACGACCGTTTGTATTGGGTGCAAATAGCAATGCTCAAGGGGTACTGTCTATTGCTAGTTGGGGCGCAGCTTCCACATTCGGTCTTGAGAATCTAAATAGCATTGATGGGTCCATGTGGAAAGACTGGCGTGCGTCTTTACGCCATGTTGGTTGTGATTGGGTGATCCCTATCATAGAGAAAGCAGAAAAGACCAATAATCTTGATATGGCAGTCGCTGAAATATTACAAAGAGCGAACCAAGAATAAGTTTTGTGTAGAGCAATGAATAAGTGCATTCACTGAATACGCGTCCCGCCGTATTTCATCTTTGCTAGTGTGCCGGGCAATAGACCACATGGGTTTGTTGTTTTGGTTGGATTTTATTCGTGTTTTCAGAATTTCATTTTGGGAAGGTATTTGGTTTCAAACTAAGTAAAATACATTTAGTCAATGCCGTTGAGCCAAAGGGTAAGATGCTTGGCTTGTGCTATTTAGGAGCAAATATTAGCATTTCTCGGATAGAAACCTCGGAGTCATGGATGAACTTAATGAATAAAAATGCCTTTTTAGTACTGCTAATTAGCATTCACTTTATATTTCCCTGCAAGGTTATGGCAAACAGCGGCCTGTACCAAAAAGTTGATTATCATAGTAAATATCAGCCTATGCTAGATAACCTCATATCTGAGCACATTCCTGGAGCTGTTTTACTGGTTACATCAAAAAGCGATGTTTATATCGGAAGTGCAGGCTTTAAAGACTTGGAAAAAAAGGAGCCAATGACAACGGATATTGTCATACCCAATGGGAGTGCAGGTAAAAAGTTAACTGCATTGTTGGTTGCCATGTTGGCAGATGAAGGTGTGATAAACTTAGACGTTTCCATCAGTACATACTTGGATCGTCAATTGCTTAGGCAAATTCAGCATTCAGAACAAATGACAATAAGGCAGCTGCTAAATCACACAAGTGGCATTTTTGAATATAACGATGTCAGCGATTATGCCTTTTTCAAAGCGCAATTCGCTCAAAAAGATAAAGTCACAACAGACATATTTCCTTTGGGTTTCGCCTTGAACCAACCCGCTAATTTTAAGCCCGGGAAAGCGTATGCTTACTCGAATACTGGATATGCTTTGGCCGGAGTCATTTTAGAGCGAGTATTAAAGCAGCATCCCTCTGTTGCGATCAGAAATAAGATACTCATGCCACTTAAAATGACATCTAGCTATTCAAAAGGTGTTGAAAAGCACAAGCCGAAATTGGCTTCCGGATTTTTTATAAATGATGCAGATCCAGCGTTTCCACTGCCTATGAATGTCTGGGTAGATACAAAAGAAATTATAGGCACAACCGCGACCTCAGACGCACCCTTGGCTTCAAGTGTTAGTGATATGGCAAAACTATTAAGAGCTATAGTGCATGATAACAGTATCGTTAGTCGCAGCGTAAGAGCGACAATGATAGGAGAAAAGAACCTCGTTGAGTCTTGGGGGCCGCGTTTTTATTCTTCTTCTGATTTTCATTATGGGCTTGGAGTCTGGGTGGAGAAAGTGAGAGGTAAGACATTTTATCACCATGGGGGCACTGAGTTTGGCTATTTTACTCAAAACATTTATATTCCCGATGGCGATGTAAGTATTACCGCATTTGCAAATTGCGGCGTAAACGAGCATTGTGAGTCTGAATTTCAAAATTTCACTTTTGCGATTTTAGATTCATTTTTAAAAGTGAGGCAGGGTACTTAACGAGCACTTATGGTCACGCGCACTCAAATAGCTTGTATGGCTTTGCAATTATTAGTGATTGTCAGTCTATGGTGAAACCAGACCTGTCGATTTTGACTGTTTACACCCTGTTTATTGGGGGTTATATACGAATGGTGAAATATGAAATGCTTTATGCTTGTTTTTTTGGTAGTCAGTGTCTGTAGTTTCGCCAGTAAACCCAGTACACCATCCAAAGAATATCTAGATAGTTTATCGCCAAATGAAAGAGGCATCGCTTTAGAGTATGAAGCAAAACTTAAAGAAGAGTTTTTTCAATACCTGAGTGTTTTAACTGTTGAAAGGTTAGAATTTTTACTAAAGCTAAGAGAAAAAATATTGGCGGACGGGGCCGGGTCCGCTCAACAGTTTATTGATGGTATTATTTTCCAAGAAGCTAGAATAATCTATAGTTCTAGTAAAGTCAGGGAGTTGACTGAGTATCAAAAGTCTATTTTATCAAGGTTTAAAAGTTCCATAGAGAAAAATGAGTTGGTATTTTCAGGAAAAAACGCAAAGCGAAATGAAATTAGATTAAAAGAATTTATAGAAAATATTGCATATTAAATTTTAAATGCAAAGCCATAATAAGGTGGTGTCAAACCATATTTTATTGCTTTGTATTAGCTAATAGTTACAGCTCACAACACAACGAACGGAGCCCATGGTTGAATATATTGTATCATTGTCCTTATTGCTGGGGAGCGCCTATTCACAAGCAAAAGGTTGCACGAATGTGATTGGTTAATGCAACGGCCTAAACGCTACCTCGTCTTGTTAATAAAACACGCACAATTACACAGTGCATAAACGATGATAGCAAATTATGAAAACCTTAATACCATTTCGCTCTAATTAACTTTTTTCCTCATGTGCCGTACGTTATAATGTGCCCCAATTTAAGACAGGTAGAAAAAATAATGTTTAAAAAGATACTGTTATTAGGGGCATTATCATGTTCCATGAATGTACTCGCTGGCGATATTGCGTTTGGTAAAGTGGTAGGCACAAAGGTGTATGACTTTTCTGATAATAAGTCTGTGAAAGTGTACTTTGAAAAAGGTTCTACACTTGGAACGCCAGGCTGTAAAGAAAGTGAAAGACCATTTGGGATTATTACTTATAGCAAAAAGACTGAAGCGTCTGTCAATCATATGTTGAGTGTTATATTGGCTGCACAGATGTCTGGTAAAAAAATGCGCATATTTTCCAAAGTTGACAACAGTTGTGAAGTGGATTTTGTTGCCCTTCAAGAAACCTACTTTTAATCCAGCAGTCTAAATTGGCCGAATGTATGTTCGGCTTTCTTAACGCCTTTTATTCACTGTTAACTATGAGCTATAAGACAAGATAAAGTGAGAAGAGAAGGCGAGTTGAGCACTTAATATTAAGGTGGTTATATATTTTTTGAGGAATTAGGCTATGGGTTATGTGATACACGCAATTGTGGGTAAGAGTGATGCTATTACTAAAATCACATCAAACTGGGTAGTCGCAAAAAAAGTGGATCTCAGACAAGGGTATTCACTTATCCAAGTATCAGATGAGCTGTTAGATGACATAAACGAGCTTGTAAATTCTGAAAAAGATGCTCCCTATCCAGAGTTTTTGAAACTCTCTTCTTCACTTCACGAACTGCTTCAAAGTGAATCTATTACTAAAACATTTGCCTATATTGAAAGTGACTATTTTGGTAGCGTAGGCGCACAGTCAGCAGTGCTTTATGCTAATGGTGAAACAGTGTTAGGGCCGTTGAAAACTGAAATTAAGTGGTGCTCAAACTTAAATCAGTACTATCAAAACCCCCAAGGTCAGCTGGCCATAAACTCTGTGCTATCCCAACTAGGTGTTTCTACTAGAAATTCAATGGATGAGTTTGAGTCTTTACAGCTCGGTTCATTGAGGTAGAACTTAAAGCCACACTCCAAGTACAAAATTAATGACGAAGTATAGATAGCAGCTGCTTCAATTTTAGTGTCTGGTTCCCAGTTAAGTGAGCCTAAGAACAGGCTTCTGGTTATGTTTTAAAAACATATTTACCGTGCTTAAGGCGATTGGATTTAGCCACTTGTCTAGCCGGTTTGTGAAACGCGTTAATACGTTAAGTTTGAGAAGAAATTTGAAAGTTAGAACGAAAGAAAAACTGGCTGACTTTGTCAATCAGGGAAATAAAGTTAAGTATGTTTTTTTCTGGGGGCATCAAGAAAAAAGCGGACAAGTATCAAAGAGCTGTTTCAGTCAGTGGTATGAATCAAAGTTTCAAGAAGATGGGAATGAATTTTTCACCGCTGAGCATTACATGATGTATCACAAAGCTAAGCTATTTGGTGATTATGATGCTTGTGAGAAGGTGCTTAGTGCCCGAAGCCCAGCAAAAGCGAAGGCGATTGGTCGTGAGGTGCTTGGGTTCGAACAAACTCTATGGGACGAAAAACGTTTCGAGATAGTCGTCAATGCTAATCTGGCGAAGTTTTCTCAAAACGCCGACTTAAAGGCTTTTTTGCTTAGTACCGGTAACCGAGTTTTGGTTGAAGCGAGTCCTGTAGACAAAATATGGGGTATAGGGTTGGTACAAGATAATCCAGCATCTGAAAACCCTGACTCATGGAAAGGTCTCAATTTATTGGGATTTGCACTGATGGAAGTGAGAGACAGGCTTGCTGATAAAGCAGGGGCTAAAGAGGCTTTATGAAAATTTTTAATTTATTAATTTTATTGATGATATCCGTATCGCTAAAGTGCTTTGCAACGGGGCAAATTCCGGACTCGATCACAATTAAAAATATTGAGTATCGGTTACATACCAATCCGCTGAAAAACTACCTTGCTAAAATAAATTGGCAGCAGCCTGACAATATATCGATCTCGACTGCAAATTGACGGGGTTACTTAGCTTCTTGGAAAGTTGAAGCGGGGGCCTTGCTGCTTACGGATGTCACGATTGACCTTTACCATAAGGCGCAGCAGCGCGACGAAACTAAAAGTATTCTGCATGAGTTGTTTCCAGGCAGTAAGGTGGTTAAAGCAAACTGGTATTCTGGCGCGCTGGTTGTCCCTCATGGAAAGCGAACGAGGTTAGTGCACATGGGATATGGATCGAGTTACGAAGAATATATTGTGATTCGGGTAAATAAGGGAACAGTCGTTGAATTTTTAAATTTAAGTGGTGAAGAATTCGCAAAATACAAGGCGAGAAAGTTCCAAGCGTTTAAAGGCACATCGGAGTTTCAGCAGAAACTCAAAAACCTTATTGAGGAAGAGCACCGCTGGTCTGAAGAAGACGCTTTATATTTTATGGAAAGCTTTTATGCTGAATATTACCTTTCCCTTTGATAGAGCTGCTAAACCAAATTTCTCAAAAGTTTGGCAGATCTAATAGCTCAATAAAGAGCCTTTCTATATTTTGAGAAGGTCAAATCGATGAAAGACTTAGTACTGTTTATTAATCATCAATCCATGCAAAAGACAGCTTGCACAGCTTAATTTTTATTTCATGAACAAGCTATCTTGAGTGGTGGAAATTGAGTTTACTGCTTGTGATTGTGAGCTAAAGTCAAACAAAGGAAGAGTAGCAGACTATACTTACTGGCGTCTAAGAGGTGATAGTAAATAAGGTATGGCTTTGGAGCGGGTGAGCGCGACAAAAACACACCTGATGATTATTTGAGCCTAGACTTTTTATAAGGTCGGTAGGTATGAGAAATTGTTTGATTTTCCTTTTTTTGTTTTGCTATGCACTGCAAAGTAAAGCTGGCATATTTGCAGGCTATGATGATTTTTGCGGCTTACCAGTTGTAGTTGGTCCCGACGCGCAAGTTGCAACCGCAAGGACCGACCAAATAGGAAACAAATACATCCATATTGATCCCAAAGCAATGCAAAACTGGACAGTCTCAAGAGTGTTCACACTTGCTCATGAATGTGCGCATCACCTTGTTGGACATACCTCCCGTTTAGGACAGCTAGAGAGGTTTTATGGCGGTACGGCCAAGCAAGAGCTTGAAGCCGATTGCTGGGCGGCGAGAAAATTAGCATCAATTGGACTCAATTACGACATTAATAGAACTATCTTGGATCATGCCAATGCTGGCCATTTTTCAGCTGGTGGTTACCCTTCGGGCAGTCAAAGAGCACAGAATATACTCAATTGTTTAGGTGGCAGTAGGCAGTGTAAAACGGTTACTACACCCTGTGGTCATGCTGCACATCCTAGTGGGGACAAGGTTAATTGTTCTCATTTTGTGCAGCCTCATCCAAATGGCGACTTTACACCGTGTAAGCATCTTTGTTCAGGCCCTTGGGGCGCAGTGGCATGTCACCCTCAAGGACATACTTTACCTTGTATGCATCCGCCTGTTCAGTTGCATAGCGCTGATTTAGTGCAATGCCAACATGCAGCTCACCCTCAAGGGCATGCTCAGAAGATATGTCGTTGAACGCCGAGAGTGAAGCTGTCGACATATTAAGACACCAATGGAAGTTTCTTGAATCTGAAAAGCCTAGCGCAGCTTCCAACTTCGCTATACATTAAGTCCGTTGGGCCCAGTGCGTGTTAGAATTTCTTTTTTAAGTTCAAATCGTGGAAATTATACGAAAAGTCAGTACTACGACTCACTGCCTTCATTTTTAACCCTGTAATACTGCCTTTAAAATCCACTTCAAAATTGACGTATGCATCCGCGTTGAGCGTTCGATCAGTCCACTTGGCAACAAATCGGTTTCCTTCTAGGTGAGTAAGAAAGCCGCTTAGTGCTTCACTTCGAGAAAACTTAATTTTGAGCTTGGGTCCGGATACCTTGACGTATACTTTACCATACCAATCATCATGATAAGTCCCCGCATATTGATTGATATCTAAAGGCGGTATTGCTGCATTAACTGAAGTTGGCTCACTGTCGTTTTTTTGCTGCTTTTTATACGCTTTGTAGCGGGCATTACCTTCGATATAGAGGTCTATGTAATTTGTTGGTTGCTCCTCTATATAGCTTTCTAATATCGTTGCAGTCAGCCCTTGTGCAGCTCTTGACCATTGATTGGTGAGTGCAATAACTGCAAGGTCCTTTTCCGGTAAAAAAGCGATATGAGACGTCATTCCCTGTACGGCACCACCGTGAGAGACATGCAAATGACCATGAAAATCTTTTAATCGCCAACCTAGACCATAAGCTTGGAAATGAGTTTGCGAGTATTTCTTGGCCATGTAAGGCACTTTTTGCAATGTAACTGGCTTCCACATCTCTTGCAGCTGTTGTTCTGAAATGAGTACTTGGCCATTCGGTAACTTGCCTTTGGCAAGGAACAATTGCGCCCACTTTGCCATGCCCAAAATATCGCAATTCACTAAATCGTCATCTTTAAAAAAGGTGGTTTTTAGTTCACCATTTACTTCCATATGCGCAGTGGCGCGTTTGCTTGGTTCCGAGATACGCGACGGACTTGCAACACAGCCTGTCATTTGGAGTGGAGAAATCAGCGCTTTTTCGACATATTTATGCCAAGGCATTCTAGTGACAACGCGGATGATCTCCTCGGCGACAATATACATCAAGTTGTCGTATGCATACTCTGATCTAAATGAACTCTCAGGTTTCAGGTAACGTAATGCCTTGATGATTTCATCTGGCGTCGCTCGAGCGTCCGGCCACTGCAGCAAGTCTCCCGCGCCGAGCGGTAAGCCTGATCGGTGGGATAATAAATCTCGAATTGTAAATTCTTGCGTTACCCACGGATCATACATTCTAAAGTGGGGGAGATAGTCAATGACTTTGTCATCCCAGCCTATTTTATTTTGGTCAACAAGTAGTGAAAGCGCAGCGGTTCTAAAGGATTTAGAAATAGAACCAACTTGAAACAAAGTGTCTGTGCTAGTAGGTGTGTTGCTATCGATTGACTGAACCCCATAGCCTTTTGCGTGGATGACTTCGTCACCTTTAACAATAGCTAAGGCTATTCCTGGAACATTAAGCTCAACCTGTGCTTTTTCAACAAGAGCATCTATTTGTTCATGTTTTAACTTTGCACTTGCGCATAATGACGTTAACAGTAATTGTGACAAGATGGTCCCCGTGATAACTGATTTTTTGATATAGTTCATTAAATTAGGCCTCTTAAAGCGATTTATTACCTAGTAAGGACATTAACAATTACTTCTTATTTTTCTAGCACTTATATGCAAGCGGTAGGTTTTTTTCTGCAAGTGGCAGTAAAAAGGAGTCGCTCACATTACTCAACCATAGCAACACCAAAGTTATCGGCGTTTAGGGCCATCAGTTTTATATTTTTGGTGATCATTTGGAGTGCTTTTTCAGCAAGTGTGAGCGCCAATGGTTTTAATAAGCTTTTTATTCAAGAGGTTATGGTTTGTTATGACAAACAAGAAACCCAATCTATTGGTGCTATTCCTAGGCAAAACTGTAAAAAGACAACACTTGGTGAAGTTGAACCCAATAACAGCCTAACCTGGATAGTCGCAACTTTTGACTTAGACACAACGAAGGGCATCAACAAACCACTTGGACTGTTTTTCTCTGCCAAAGCGGCTGCTGAGTTTTATTTAAATGGCGAATTAATTGGTCGAAACGGATATCCCTCTGTAGAAAAAAAAGGTGAACGAGCAGGGGCGATGGATTCGGTCATTTATATACCATTGGAATTGATCAAAAAGCAGCAAAATGAATTAGTTATCAAGCTCTCTGCACATCATGGGATTGTCAATTTAGGCGGTTTTATCCAGCGAGCAATAATTACACACTACGATTCGCCACAAAATATGGTGCTGCGTCACTACTTACCGTCGTTGCTGCCGCTAGGCGTTTTGGTTATTGGTTTGATTTTTTCGAGCACGTTAGCGGCCCTACAGTCAAAGAATCAACGAAATGTACTTCTTCCCTTATTTACGCTATTCGTTGTTCTACAGTTATTAACCGAGGTATCGAGAGGGCTTATCCCTTATGATTATTCTTATCATGATATTCGCTTACTGTTCATTTTGCTGTTGGGCACATTAAGTGGTCAGTGTTTATTGCTCCATATTGTAAAAAGCTTTCTTACAAAAGCTCACCGAAAGTACTTTTTCCTTTCTATGCTGCTAACGCTTGTGGGGATTTACTTAGGTGAGTCAATGGAGAGTAAAACCGTGATTGCTATTCAGGTGCCTGCGTGGATAAGCTTTATAATCGCTGCTTATCAAGCGTTTCAGAAAAATGAAGCTGCGGCCAGAAGTGCGATAGCGCTGTTGGTGTTCTCAAGTGCAATTGCGATACAGCCAGACAAGTTCTTGGATATCTATTTTTATTATTTTGTGGCTTCACTTCTGCTGTTTTTCTTCATTCAACACGCAATTGCATATAAAACCGAAAGGTCACTTAAATTAGTGGCTCAATCAAGGGCTGAACGTCTACAACAAGCGCTCGATGAGTATAATGAGTTGCAGCAACCGTCAAAAATCCAAATAAATAACGGCCAAAAAGTAGAGTGGACTTCGTGTGATTATATATGTTGTTTAAAGGGAGCCCGAGACTATGTCGAAATCATGATGTCTGATAACCGCTGCATTTTACATAATCAGGGTCTTGCGGTCATGGAAGAGAAGCTACCAGCCACGTTTTTACGGGTACATCGCTCATTTATTGTTAACAAGCGCTTTATTCAATCATTAGAGAAGTTACCATCAGGGGGGGGCAACCTTATATTGACTACAGGAGTTACCGTTCCTGTGAGTAGGCGAATAATGCCAAAGGTAAAGAGCCAACTGACTTAATTTAGGTTTGTATGCCTTGGGTTATCTAAGCATTGAGCTTATTGTTGGCTCATTATTTGGAGTGATTGTATTGTTGTGGGTCGTCAATGCGCCACAGTAGGCAATAAAATCAATTAAAGACATAAACTCGCCTAGCTCTTAGGGTTCATTTTGTGAAAAAAGAGATTGCGACATATCAACACTACGACCCAGATTTTATGAGGGTTGAAAACTACGGACATATTTGAATATGACAAACCCCTTTATTCCCGATACTTTTGATCCACCATTGTATTTTGATTCGGCGGACTTTTACTTCGTGGTGTTAGAAGAACAGGTTGCAAAGTTTGACTTTGATGCTGTGATGTCGAGCCAGCAAAGACTGCAAGGAATATTTGGCCCAGGTTCACAGTGGCCAAAAAGCGACATGACGCTTGACGAAAATATAGAGAGTTTACAGGTGCATAAAAAGGAGTTTGAGTCACGATTGGCATTTGCTTATTCAGTATTCAATAAGTCAAAGGATAAGTGCCTTGGTTCTGTGTATATCGACCCAAGCCAATCGCCAAACTATGACTGTGAGGTGTATTTATGGATTAGAGATGACAGTATTGACCTTGAAAAGGTGCTATATGAAACCGTCTTATTCTGGCTCCAAGAGCAGTGGCCTTTTTCACGAATTGCGTTTCCAGGTCGCAGTATTTCGTGGGCTTGTTGGGCAAGTGAAATAAAAAGTGTGGGTTAGGTGAATAGAGCCTAAGCTTCTGCCTGGCCAATTGTGGGCTTAGTCCCTTCTCACGACTGATCCAGATTGAATATAGGGCCGTAGAACAAGGCTTTGTAAGAGAGAAAGAAATGCAGTTTTCAGCAGAGGACGAATCTAGAATCATTGAAATGGCATGGGAAGATCGCACTCCATTTGAAGCCATTGAGCTCCAGTTTGGGCTCAATGAAAAGCAAGTTATCGAGTTCATGAACAAAAGGCTAAAAGTGTCTAGTTTTAAGCTTTGGCGTGCAAGAGTGTCCGGGCGCAAGACGAAGCATTTCATGCTACGCAGTAAAGACGTTAGCCGAGGTTATTGTCCATCTCAATACAAGCACCGTTAGTTTGACATCGAACAGGGTATACTGGTTTGTGCAATGAGAAATTTTATTGCACAGGGCTCGTCGCATAGGCATCTATCTCTTGCCAAGGCGTGATGCGTTTTTAAAAAATGCATATTATGGGTATTGAGAAAACAAGCTAGATCCGTTTTCTCATTTGTGAAAAACAATTGATTTAACCTGTTGTTTTTGAGACTGTTCATACCATCACGTTGGATATGAGGTCAAAATGGAATTACTCACCCTGATTGTTGTCATCATCGCTTTTCTTGGTGTGTTTACGTTAGAAGTTATCGCGCCAGCTTCAAAGAATGAATGCGATCGTCGCTGGCTGATTTTAGCTTCTTCTATCAGCTTATTTCAGTCACTCTCGACCATAGGCATAGGACTTTTATTCGTTGATCTATTTCGTGAAGTATCTATATTTGAGTTTCGAGATATACACTTTTTTGTTCAAGGTGTATTGGGTTTTATCTTAACTAGTTTTGTTGCCTACTGGTGGCACAGAGCGATGCATAAATTTGACTTTTTATGGCGAACATTTCATCAGTTACACCATAGCCCAAGGCGTATTGAGGCGCTTACTTCATTCTATATGCACCCATTTGATGGGGCTGCAGCAACTTTTTTAAATGCCTTTTGTTGCTATTTTATATTGGGCCTCGATGCGTCAGGAACTGCTGTTAGTTTAATTTTTGCAGCACTGTACAATATTTTTATACATGCGGATTTAAAAACGCCGTATTGGCTAGGGTATGTACTCCAGCGCCCAGAAATGCATAGGGTTCATCACAAGAGTTTACACCATGCTCAAAACTATGGGTTTGCGGTGTGGGATTTATTATTTGGCACATTTTGTAATCCCAAATCGTATGTTAAAGATGTTGGCTTTGACGAAACTCGGGAGAAGCGGGTTTTTGATATGCTTAAAACCAAAGATGTTTATAAGGCAGAATGATTCAGATGTCCTAGAGTGGCAATGGTATTGCTATTGTTTTTAAACTGTAGGGTTGGAGATAATAAATTACCGTTTTGATAACTAAATCGCGAGAGATGTTAATAGTTGCCGAGTCATTGAAGCCTCAACTCATGCCATTGAGCCTGCCATGTGGCAGGCTGCTTGAGCTTAAGAGCGATCTTTTTGCAATAATTTAATCAAAACAATGGCGGTGGGAAGTGCTGATTTAGGGTTTTGGCCCGTCAACACTCCATTATCGTGAATGACATAGGGCTCGCCCGGCGAAGTATACGTAAATTGAGCGCCTTGTGCTTGGAGTTTATCTTGTAATAAAAAAGCGTAATTCTGCCGTGCCCAACGTCCTTCTTCTGCGTTTGATTTTGCTGTAACTTTGAGCCCAGACACTAGGTAATTGCCGTCTGCATTTTTTATATCTACAAATGCTGCAGGACCATGACATACGGCTGAAATGATCTTATCTTGGGCTAAAAATGCTAAGGATAATCTGGCCATTTCAGGGTGCCCTGCAAGGTCAAACATAGGGCCTGCTCCACCTGGAACATAAAATGCGATGTAGTCTTTCGGTTGTATCGATTTTAATGGTGTTGGCAGGTCAATATTGCTGTTCTTTCGCATGATTTTGTAGTCAGCCTGAGCCTGTTTAGAAAGTAGCTTGTAGGCAACTGGTCGGCCTGGCCTGCCGTCTGGACTGGCAAATTCGACCGAATACCCGTTATTAATGATATGTTGATAAGGTTCAACGACTTCAGGCAAATAGTAGCCATGTTTGTCAGCAGATAAAATAAACAGCACTTTTCCACTGTTATTCATATTTGCTAAAGCTTGCTCAGTGAAAGCACTTAATAGCATAAACCACAGCAACCCGATAACTTTAAACATAGAATTCTCCTATCGTTTTAATTTGACAGGATAATTATTGCCAACCATGCAGTTTTAAAACGTTACCTTGCAATGATTAAAAATGACTTTTTATGACTTATCACTAAAGTTGGTTCTTATTATATCGCTAACATAAGATGACACTTGCCAAGTTGCCCAATGAGGTTGTGATACGGAAAAGTGATAAGGTATATCGTTAGCTTGTTGAAAAGTCGAAGTTTGTCCCTTGTTATCAATTGCTATTATGGCGTTACTTTGCGAGTTTCGACAATAAAGTCGGTTATTGTGGAACTGCCAACTAATGCGGTATCGGCGCAAAACATCTGAGCAAATACTAGAATCTATCACTGTGCCTTGCCATGTTGCAGATAGCTGCTGGTCAAAATACACATAGTGCATCTTGTCAGACATTTTGTCTGCAAGCACAAAGGCATATGCTTTATCCAGCACCTGATGTTGGTTGGTTTTTATGTTGAGCAGGTTGAGCTGCCAACCTTGCTTGTGCCACTCGCTATAATGGATCTCCTCATCAGAGTACCAACCTGCGGCCGTAACGGTTTGTGAGATATCAATCACTTTTTGCACTTCTAGGCGCTCTATATCGTATATCACCATCCCCTTATTTGTATTGGCAAGGAGCCGTTTATCATCAAAAGACCAATCTAGGTGATAAAATAAGCGCCCTTGATCTTCAAGTTCAATTGAGCGCAGTTGATTGGTGCCAATGTGTTGCAGCCATAACTTGCTATATCCGGAGCGCTTGGAGATGAATGCAAGCTGCTTAGCGTCATTCGAAATTGCAGGAAGGTAATCCATCACGGATGAATTAGATAGCCCATTAACGTCACCATCAATTTGAATATCTCGGTTTATTATGTATGACGAAAACAAATAGTCTTTACCATTGTTGATCCGATTGAGATCTGTAATGCGTCTAGAATCACTATATAAAACTTGCTGCTGCCCTGAGGCTATACTCGTTGCCACTAAATCAAATGAGGGATGTTCCCCGGGGTGAACCAAGGTTTTGAGATCATGGCCCCACAGTGCAGAGCGAACCATATATGGTAAGGTCAATAAGCTAAGATAAGTGTTATCTGAGATGTTCAATTCAAAAGCTTGGCTAATGCCAGGGGCCGATTCCTGTAATAGTAAGATGCGATTTGTCTTTCTATCTCTATCTAGATAATAGTTTCCTTTACCCATGGCCATAGGCTGAGCAACTTTTCGCTTTTCCACAGTGTTTAAAGACATGCTGTAGGCTTGCCAAGGTGCATAATCTGCATCTCTTTCAATGAACAATAATTTTTGCTCTGCTGGTAAATGAATCACTGTTTTAAGCTGACTATCTGCACATTGATATATAACCTTGGGAGCGCTGAATACTGCCTCTGATATGTCTATTTGGTGGATCTCACACTCTTGTCCGTGGTCAAACAAATAAAACAACTTTTGCCCATCATCCGACCAATAAGCATCATGGGCTTTTCCACCTTCAGGGCTGACTATGTGAGTTATGTTGCTTTGATTATCATGGATATGCAGCTGATTTACACCTAAGGCGGTTGGCGCTGAAAAAGCTAAGTATCGTAGGTCTGGAGACATGGCCCCTTCGAATTGGGTAGTGGAGAGCCTAGATAAAGGTGAAACCTTAGCATCGATGTAAGTAGGGGGGTTATCCGTTTGAGCAACAAATACTGTATATGTGATACAAGCAGCGATGAAAAACAGTACTAAGTAGAAGTATCTGGGGCTGAAAATAGGGGCTGGCTTGCGTAGCAATGTTTTCTTGTCAGCTTGGTATTCTATACGAAGCTCATCATCATGGGGTGTCGCTTCAACTTTGATGGCAAACTTATAACCCACTTTTGGCACGGTGACGACAAATCGTTTTATTTTGTTATTATCGTCAAGGGCCTTACGTAATTTTACGACCATGCGATTAATGGCGCTGTCACTTACAACCTGTCCAAACCAAACTTGTTCAATTAACTCATCTCGACTAATCGCGCGCTGAGGGTTTTGACAAAAATAACTCAATAGCTCAGCCACTTTAGGTTCTAGCAGGTGTTCTTGCTGCCCCTTGCTCAGTATGTTGTTATTGGCATCAAAATAAAATTGGCCTAACTTCCAGCGCATTTTCTTCCTTTTTAATTTTTATAATTGTTTGATAAATATGCGAATAATTAAAAGTCACGTTCGGTCACTTGTCAGCCATGACATGCGACGTACCAAGATTGTACATTACCCCACAATCCAAAATCTATCTTCTTGCAATATGTATATTTTTAAAGAAAACAAGGAATAAATATGAAACGAATAACTCAAGCAATGGTGGTGTCTTTGGCTGGTATGTTGCAGATAAGCACAGCTGGCGCAAATGAAGATATTGAACAAATAAAGCAAGTGATTCAATGGTACTTTGATGGCACTGCGCAAGGAAAGCCCGCCTTAGTTGAACAGGCATTTTTACCCAGTTTAGAGCTTCAGTATGTTGACAGCAGCGGTGCGTTTAAACGCTGGTCGGGACAAACCTACATCAGTGGTATTGAAGAGGGTAGAAAAAACAACCGTGTGGGTGAGATAATCGCGATTGATGTAACGGGTGACTCGGCTATGGCAAAAGCAACAATTACCAACCGTAACATGGTATATACTGACTATTTCCTGCTATTGAAGCTTAACCAAGGCTGGAAAATTACCAATAAAATCTTTACTAGACAACAGGTTCGCAGCCATCAGTATGCCAAATAATACGAAGATAAAGGGTATGTGGCCCATGAATTGAGCTTGGTAGCGAAGCTGTGTAGGTTGCCAGTGTGACTTAAACTTTGTCGATCTTTGCCGCCTTAACGATTGGCTGTTTTCCAACCTGATATGAGCGAAGTATTCGATGTAAATTAGCTATTTCGCTCATACAAAATAGCTCCACATGTGATTAGGTATTTACAACATGTAGCTACCACACATTAATGCTTCCTTTTAGATATCGCGTCACGTTTGGCTTGAAACAGAGAGCGCTTTTGAGGATCTGAAGACTTTTCGATTGCAAGCGCAAGTAATCGCTCAGTGTTCTCTATATCGCCTTTAGTATAATAAATACGTGCCAGCTCAAAATAGGGCTCTGGAATATAAGGCGTTTCTACAATGATTTCTTTTAGCTCTCTTATCGCTTTGTTATAGCTTCCTTTTCTGATTGACCTTTGCGCCAATTGAATTTTATCGAATGGAGTCGAAACGCTGTTGTCGAGTAGGTTCTCAAGGTGATTGACCAGCTGTGTATCTTCTTGGGTTTTTGCTAACGATAGATAGTTCGAAATTAAGTTTTGGCTAGTCAAATGATGTTTATCAGCAAATTTAAATATTTCTAGGGCGTCGTTTTGTAGCCCTCTTCTACGGTGTAAAACTGCCGCGACGTTGATCAATTCCGCATCGTTAGGGCTGTAGTTCAGTGCACTTATTAAAAAGCTATAGCTATTATTGAAATTCTTGTCTAGCAGCGAATCAACGGCTTTGTTGGCATAATATTTAGCAACTAGGTCATCATAACTAGCGGTATCGATGAAAAAGCTGTCTTGGGCAGGGAAATAGTCGACAACTGTGCCGGCGCGAATGATCTCAAATTGATTGGCTGCATTCGATGAACTCGGCGCTAACAATTTAGTGCGAAAGTGATTAGAGATCAATATGGTATTGTTGTTTTTACGAAAAACAGGAACCGTGCCTACTTCTCTAAATGTGGTTTCTATTTTCGCTAGCGATGCATAGGCCTGAGTTAATATTGCCAGAGATATGCAATTGCCTTCGTTTTTTTCTAGAGATTCTCGTGCTGTTAGAGTTGCGCCATCGAAAGTAAATCGGTCAAGGCGTTGCTCGAGGTAATTAAGTACAGCTCTGTCTGGACGAATACCTTTATTGAGCTCTGCATTATAGTAAGTCAAAAATTTATGTTGCTCTTGTTTGGGCAAAGAAAATATATCATGCTCGTCAATTGTGGGTTGGTGTTCAAAAGCAGCATGGTTAAATAATTTTTCAACAGGCGGGATGGTTTCTACAGGACTTGTTTTTGTGCTTGAGCATGCAATCAATTGGGCTGTAACTAGCAATAGAATGGCGGTTTTTATCATGAATATTGCTCCTTCAAAATAACAGTGGGCTACTTATTTATGTCACGTATCTTCTTAATTAGCAATTGCTCGAAAGCAGCCCATGAAGTATCGAGCCTTTTACTCCTAAATATTTACTAGTGTCGTGAGTGGCACACGCAAGCTATTGTGATTTTATTTAACCAGAGCGTAACTTCTTGGGCTATCTGAGCAGGCGCCTTTAATTGTAACCTAAAAGCATTCAACCCTTTTATAACGTACTGACTTTAAAGCTTTGTCATGCTGTGGCGTCTAAATGTCGTTGTATAGCAATAGACGTTAAAGGAGGCGTGCGCATAATTACGTTCGTTGTTTTCAAAGTTTTTAAGGAGCTCAAATTGTTTCTTTCAATAAATAAGTTAAAGACACTACGCAAAGAAAAAGGCTGGTCACAGGAAGTACTTGCCAAAGCAACGGGTTTATCTGTACGCACAATTCAGCGTATAGAAGCTGACGGTAAGGCTTCTGCTGAATCTACGCTAGCACTCGCATCTGTGTATGAACTTTCTCCTCAAGCGCTGAAGGCAACCTCAACAGACATTCAAATTAAGTGGACGAGGAAAGTAATTATGAAAAGTTTAGTGGGATTGTTAATGATATCTTGTGCTGTCGGCATGTTGATTTTTCTCGGTGCAAGCTTACGAAATTATCTAGATGTTACTTCTGGCGTATTTCTCATCTTATTTTTGTATGCAGCAACCATGGTGACTTTTGGTACAAATGGCATGTTTAAGTCTTTGTCAGGGCTTAAATACATATTCACAGAAGAGATGGTTGGTGGAGAGAAAGCTAGATATCTGGCAGAACTATATAAAAGCCAAGTTAAGTTCTTGTATGGTGGCGCATTGATCGGCTTAGTTGTAGGCTTAATCGCAATACTTAGCAATATTGACACCTATGAAAACTTTTCCTTGCTAAGGGCGATATCCGTCAATTTAGTGGTTTTATTTTATGCTGCGTTATTAAGTGAATGCGTGTTTAGGCCTTTGAGCATTAAGCTTAAAACATGCGATATTAAAGAGTAAACTCATCGCATGCTAGGTATACGGAAAGGTGGCTTTAAATGCAGTCGAGTTTATTTTTGGGAGCCAATAATAATGGGTGAGAACTTGCGATGACGATTGCGGAATTTAACTATATTGAGTCGATGTTGTGGTTTGCCATGGCGCTTACTTTAATCATAAATTTGCTTTTAAAAGGCCATAAAGACGCCTATTTCACGGTGAGCATAATTGCTTCATTAGCTTTTATTGCCTTTGGCATATCAGACATAATCGAAGCAAGTACAGGGGCCTGGTGGCGCCCTTTTAGCCTGTTAGCGTTGAAAGCAGTATGTGTGGTAAGTTTTATTGGCTGTTTTGTAAAATATAGAAAAATAAAAAGCGCAATTCATACTGACCAATAGTGTTACGCCCAAAGAGTGTGAACGGCAGTTCAGTATCTTATTGTATTAGCTGAGCCAAGAAGACAAATATGGATAAGAATATTTCTGAATTATTATTTCGCTCTTTGGGCACTCATGCCCTTAAGGTATTGTCGTTATCACAATCAGAACTAAAGCTTGTTGTTGCTCCTTGGGATGATTTAGACAACGAAGCCTTGGCCACTTTTGAAGTGTCTGAGATTATGTATTTTGAAGTCACCAGTGGCGAAGTCAATGCATTTGCACAGCTCAATCTTCCTTGGGATATTATTCGGTTTGATTCACAGTTGGTATCGGGCTTGATTTGGGAATTTGGTTTGTGCTGCGATGAAGCCCATTTAGGCTTCAGAGCAAAAGTGCCTGATATCTCTTTTTCATGTAAAGCTAAGTGAATGTAACTTCTTGCTATAGCATCTGCTGCACATTATTCAAAATACCTTTGGAGGTAATGAATGAACATGCTCAGGTCAAAAGATATCAAGCAAAACCTAATTCATTCAAGAGGTCACTTTATTTTCACAAGCGAAAATAAACTCGCTTAACTCGCAGCGCTTCGATAGTAAGGCGAGGTTTTAGTGCAAAAGGAGGCACTTTGAAAGCTTTAACATCACTGTTTTTATTTTTATTTTCTTCATGCGTACTGTCAGCTAACCATAGTATTCATCACTTAATCGGCACATGGGTCATCAATCATGACAATAAGCAAGTTGACTATAGCTTTATTGAATATCAAAAATCAGGTGACAAGTGTGAAATATCTTTTTCTTTAGTTTATTCACTTGAAGTGGATATGTATTGGAATAAGTGGAAAGTCGAAAACGGAGTCATTCATTCGACAATACACAATACCAACACTTTACTTGAATACGGCACTAAAATTGGCGATAAGATTAAACGCCTAAATGAAACAGAGTTGTTTGTTGATATGGTCATTCCTAAGGGCGAATACGCGACTGAATATCACTATAAAAACATGAATGCAAAACCGGGTCAGGTGTGTAATACAGTGAAAAAATTCTTTAATCATAAAAGCCTATTAGAACAATAAACATTGCTTGGATAAACGATTTAAATTGGGTACTAATGATTTAGAGGTTTATATGACGACCACGAGTTGTGTCTCAGTCTTATATAGACTGATGTGTTTAGGAGTATCGATATGCTGAAATTTGATCAAGGGAGTGCCCGTTTTAACTTCCGAAGCGTTGCGGTTGTTATTCACGACAATCACGTATTATTGCATAGGGCTGTGGGCGATCCATTTTGGGCACTGCCGGGCGGCAGAGTAGAGTTTTTTGAAAATTCGGATGCTACGTTAAATCGCGAGTTGCTCGAAGAGCTGGGAGTTGAAATAGTCGTAAAACGTCACCTTTGGTATGTTGAAAACTTTTTTGAGTATTCAAATAAGCAATATCATGAAATTGCCAATTACTTTTTGGCGCAACTCAGTGAGCCGAACCATTTCCCTATGAAGGAAGTTTTTTGTGGAATTGAAGAAGAGGTCGACCTTGAGTTTAAATGGTTCTCTTTGACTGATTTATCCAGTATCGAATTAAAACCTACATTTTTACAGCACGGCTTGGTTAATTTGCCAATGGAGACAAAGTTCATCAAAGTTAATGAACTCAATGTTGGCTAAAGCTTTATGAGCTGACATGTCCTATCGCGAGTATCCATTGCCATCGCAACAGCTAGCGTGTTTGTTCTGCAATAAAAGCTAGGTATATAACTAGCTTTTATTGCAAAGGTGTTATTAATGGGGTTTCATTGTTTGAATTAATTTGGACAGGCTCTGACACCTCCAAACGAAAAAACCGTTATTGGCCGGAACCTAAATTCCATCCAAACTGAACTTGAATACCTGTTCCTTCAATCACATTGCCTGTATCGTCGAGATTAACTTTATAACGCCATTGCTCTAAAGCATTTATCCCTGCTTGTTCAAAGTAGCCTTCAGGGCTTGCTTCAATTACCCGAATATTAACAGGTTCGCCTTTCGCATTAAGGTCAAACTCTAAAGTTACGCTGCCGGTAATACCTTGTTTTGCAGCTTCAATTGGATAGTCGTATTCTTTGCTAAAGATGACTACAGGCTTATAACTTCTTGGTGTATCTGCGCTTTTTTTCTTTTCTTTAATTTCTCCAAAGTAGCCAAAATCAATGTAGCTCTGTATAATTTCTGCGCGCTTGGGGTTTTGAAGCGTTTTATCTTGCAGATATTTAAAAAAGCGCTGATCACCTTGTTGTTTGGCTATTTTAAGCAATACGCCATCTAGGTAGGTGTCTGATGCTTTCTCAATGTAATTCAAGTAAGCCTCAATTTTTTGTTTTGCCTGCTCAAACTCTCCTAGTAAGTAGAGTCCAAATACTTCCAATCTCATTTGGTATCTGTGATCCTCAGCGTTTAGAGCACCACTATTGATCGCTGCGCTGGCATGACGCACCGATAGCTCATGTAGCTTAACGTCACTATATAAATAGGCCAATTTACGATTGATCATGGCTGTTTCAAAGTCTGAGTTTGTCTTTATGGATTCAAGCGTTTCTTTTGCTGCCATTGCATTGTTATCTTGCTGTTGCTTGGTCGCCGTATCAATGGCTTGTTTAATATTCGCAGGCAGCACCTTTTTTGCTCGTTGGCTGTGACATTGATAGGTCAGGGTTTGACATGTTTTGTTTTTTAGTTTGTCGGTTGGCTTTATGTGTTTCTCAAATTGGATTTGATCAGCATACTGTTTTGCTATCCGAGTTTTTATCTCATCGAGCACGCGTTGAGCGGCCTTATTTTGCGCTTCTCCATCAATCATTGTTTGAATATCAAGCAGTAACTCGTAACGTGTTTGGTCTTTTTTCTGCTGTGCTATTTGATCGAAAATTTCAAAGATGTCAAAGTCAAACGATTCACCAATATATGCCAAATAATTTAATGATTTTTCTTCTCCAAGCTCGAACCAACCATGCTTAACAAGCAGTTTTATTGCCAGAAGCTGCGCCGATTTATATTCTTCTGCTGGTAAGCTCTCACTGTCTATTGCTTTTAAAGCATAATCTAAGGCATGTGCATCTTCTCCGATCCGCTTCATATTCATATTAGCTAGGTGATAATCCACAATTGCCTGCTCATAAACATTTTGGCTTTTGATTTTTTCTAACCTTATGACTGCGGCGCTATAGTAGCCATGGGTTGCGATATTTAAAGCAAAGGATATATCTTTGGCTGTACTTTCGCTTATATCTTGTTCTGGCTGCATCAAGTGGCACTGATACCTAAGCGGTTCACAACTTAATTTTTGTTGACTTGGAGTGGTCGCTATTTCAGTTTGGGCTTTCGGCGTAGTTGTTACAGCTTGCTCATTTTGAGCTGGTAATTCTACCGCAGGGGGAGAGGGTGATGACTGACATCCAGTCAAAACAGCAAGAGTAAGTGCTGTAATAGTAAGCCGTTGTTTATTCATTGTTATTATTCCATTATATTTTTCTCAATATTAGCACTTTGCATACTTTGCTTGAAGTAAGGTTCAATGTTTGAAGTATAAATGCTGTTAACGATTGTAAAGGCACCTGAAATCCTGATCATAGTATAACTTATTTGTTAAAATAAGCATAAAAATCAATAGTATGATGTTTTTTGTTGCGACTGATAGAGACAGTTTTAACAGTGAGTTTTTTAGCGTTTTGTTATTCAAGTTTATGTACAGTCGGTGTACGCTTTGGGCAGTGGATCTTAAGTATTCTTCGTATATCATAAACATTCGCCATCTGTTTTTGCCGAGCAATTTACGGTATAAGTGTATTTAGCGCTAATAACACCTAAGTGTCGTATAACTTTCGTATAGTTGTCGTAAAAGGTGCGTATAAGTTTCGTTTTACTTTCATGGGTTTACCAAAATAATTAAGCAGTCACAGATAACGGTCAAATACATTATGAGAATAAATGCAGAATTAATTCTAAGAATGAGAAAAGAAAAATCTTGGTCTCAAGATGAGCTGGCAATTGCTTCTGGACTTAACCTGAGGACGATTCAAAGAATTGAGTCAGAGGCGACAGCATCTTTGCAGTCGAAGAAAGCACTAGCATCCGCATTTGAACTTGATGTTCGAGACCTTGATTACGAGGAACAACCTAAAATGAAAAAGTACGAATATAAAACTGTAGAACTTCCGTTTAAATTTGGTTTTTTTAAACAGGGTACACCTGATATAGATGAGGTGCTGAATGTTGAAGGGGCTAAGGGTTGGCGACTAAACCAAATGGTGCTGCCTGCTTCATCTAATATGGGGCAATCTGAAAAAATGATTGCTATTTTAGAGCGAGAATTGATTGAGTAATCAAAGAGGGTTGGTAAGTCAAATAATATAAGCTAGCTATATGTTTTGCTGTTTGACTTGCCACAGTTACGGTCTCGACTTTAGTAGACATTGAGTATTGTGTTAGTTTTGAGTGAATTTTAGCCAGTCGTTACCATATTACATTTTTCAAATGTGGGCGCAGTAGATCGAGAGAACAATATGAAGTATATATTGCTTTTATTATTAATATCCCCATGCATTTCAATTGCAAACCAAATATTAACCCCAAAAGAAGTTTTTGAATCAGAGCAGCCTATTTACTGGAAAATAGATAAAAAAGTATCTATTCGAGAGTCTGTATTTGCTACGATTAAATTTGAGTTCAGTCAAAAGGGAAATGGCAGTGTTAAAGTGAGAGATGGGCTGTGGGTTAGGGTATTCGATTGTCATGACAATGGCTTTTTATACTCACCATGCCTAATGAGACAAAGACTGAAAGACATAAACTCGGATGGTTACAATGATATTGTATTCGAGGCTGATTTAATTGACACCGGAGAGAAAGAATCAGATCCCAAAACCAATAAGGGCAGAGTTTTCGTTGAGCTTTTATATTCTCCTGAGCACAGGGCTTTCAAACTAGGTAACTATAGTGACTCGATAGAACCTTATCAGTATTACGAGAAATAGTGTTTTGTGAGTGCATCTGCGTGCTTCAAGGTAGGCCACTCTTCATTTGCTAAAACCCATAATTTTTACTTTGAACAGCCGTTGTGTTCAAACAAGCTACTAAAGGAAAGGTGCTAAATGGCAACAACAGTTATAGAAACTGAACGACTAATATTAAAGGCGTTAACTAAAGAGGATGCTAGGGCCTTATTTGCAATATTCTCAGATCATGAAGTGATGAAATATTGGAATACAGAGCCGTGGGGTTCAATGGAACAAGCAACCTGCTTTATAGCTAAAAGTACAGCAACACTTGAAAATAATACTCAAATGACGTTAGGAATTTACTGGAAGGAGACAGGAGAGCTATTGGGTAAGATTATGCTCTTTAGTTATGATAAACCATCTAAGCGAGCAGAAATTGGGTTTGGGATCAGCCGCCGCTATTGGGGTAAAGGAATCGTCTCGGAAGCTGGACAAGCATTGGTCGAGCACGCATTTAACCATCTAGGGCTACGTAGAATTGAAGCTGAAATAGATCCTGACAATATCTCGTCAAGCAAAGCACTTGAGAGATTAGGTTTTGAAAAGGAAGGAGTGTTAAAACAACGCTGGGAAATTAACGGAGTGGTTTCAGACTCGGCTATCTATGGACTATTGGCGCGGTAACAAATTGGGAAAGGCAATAAAGCCGCTTTAAAGGGGCTGATTTTAACACTCATATTCTTTGTTGTGATAAAGCTAAACTACGAATAAACAAAGGTAAAATTGTTTATAAAGCTGAGCCAAATTGTTTTGACTCAGCTTGAGGGGTTGCCAAATATATCCTTTTTATAGTTCCTATATGCGCACTAGTTAGAACTTACAGTTTCTCTACTTTTACATCTATCCATGCATTTGCAGAGTCTTCTTGACCACCTCGAGCAATTGGCGTGATTTTGAAACCATTCCAAGGATCGGTAAAGCTCTTGCCAATAGCTAACTCAGCGTCCGTTTCATCTTCTTGTGCCCAGCGAGAGTTATCTTTAGAGTTGGGGGTCATATCCAAAAGTGCTGAACGATGATTCCAAAACGAAGGTAAAGGTTCATTTTCCATATAGCCTTTGATATTGACCAGTACACCATTTTTAGTATTGGTATTATATCTGTCGTTTGTTGTGCGGTACTCAAGCCAGTATGTGTAATCGCCATTTCCAGACATCAAGCGCAGCCCAATATTGCCAGGCGCATTTGTGCCATTTGCCGTACCATGGTCAAAGGCGTAAATACGATAAGTACCAGAAGATGTGATCAGAGGAACTTCTGCATCTGTGAGCCAGCCTTTAAAGTAGCTCTTATACATTAGGTTATATTCTTCTAATGTGTGCGCTCCCATCCCCATCATAGCATGTGGATTACCATAGTTACGGATCGTATCGTTACCTGAATTTATTACATGGTTCCCTGCCTCAACAGACATTGAGTGACGCAGTCCCATTGCATGTCCCATTTCATGTGCAATGGTGCCTGGTTTGTGGTGATATAGCTGGATAAATGGAGGGCCAGCTTGCGAGTTAATAGTTGATACTTGTGGGGCAGCCATCATGACAAGATTTGCCTCACCTGGGAAGTTCATATCAACACCTGCTTCTGCGATTTTGTCTGCATAAAGTTGGTGCCAAGCTTTGGTGTCAGAATCATACTTTGACTTAGGCTCATTAATGTAAATTTCAGGCTTGATCTCCCAAGTTACATTGAATCGACCATAGGATTGCTCAGCATAGTACTGCTTGACAGTTTCCATATCGGCATTGATTTGATCTCTTGACCAAGGCAGTGGTGTGCCATTAAAGCTAATAGGAAAAATGATCACATTTACGTGTGAAAACTCATATGCAACATTGCCCGGGTCGATAGGGCCTGGTTCTTTACGGCAGCTGGTGGCACCTAAGTCAGCGACAATGGTGGCACCTTTGAAGAGGCCCCGCATTACGATGTTAGTCCAATATTTAGTTGGGTTTGAGATGACAACACACTCAGTATTTCCAATGTGTTTCGAGCGTATACTATCGTCGCCGGGTCGAGGGTAGCCTCCTTCTCCGTTGCGAGCTTCTAAGGTCAAGTTACCCTGACCATAGGATGTGGTGATCGCAACACTGCCAGCGGTGTCAGCTCCAGGAACCGAGAAACTTTGAAACTGAGATGAAGATTTAACGCAGACAGGAACGCCATCTACGAGTGCAGACTGATCTGTCGGCGTTTGACTTAGACAAGTATTTTCAAGTTGTGTTGTATCACGTTTTTTGATGGTCACAGAGTAGTCTTCAACTTCACCTGAATTAAAGTTTTCACAGGCATTTGCAACGGGTGAATTGTATTTCATAGCAATACGCATTCGCGACGTTACGCCCTCTGCGGAAGCAGGGATATCTAAGGTTGTTGTCAATGCCGAACGGCCGTTACCTGAGCCAACCAATTCATCGATATCACTAAAGTCTCCATCATTATTGAGGTCAATATACACGCTCCAGTACTCCGTATAGGCGTTGTTGACGAACCCTGGAGTTAGGGTGATTTGATTTTGCCCAACACTAAGTTCAGCCGTAAGATTGGTATAGTCAGTGTATGCCGACTGACCAGACGAGGTGTTGTTTACTCCTCCTGCAGATACACCAGCGATATGCTCATAGTTTCCGCCCCCTGAACTGGCGCAATAGTTGTTTTGTGGGACTGCGCCTGTGGTCGCGAGTGCGTTGCTGCATATAAGGGCGCTGGGCAATAGACAGGACCCCATTAATAACAATTGTTTTGTTCGTTTAATATTCACTTTACATGTTCTCCAAATTGTGAGTTGACATGCCCGAAGGCATTTTTCTCATGGTAAAAAGGCTAAAAAAGTCACAAATAATTAATCAATTTCTCGTGTTCCTTTAACAGTCTTTCGAATTTAGTGTATATTGTATACAATAGTTGTAAAGGTGAAATTATCTCATGATTATCTGAAATGGGTAAGATTAAATCTATAAGCTATTGTTTTATATTGATTTAATAAGGTGAGGATTGTTTTTGTATATCAATATGACTCTTTGGAATATTGGAATAATATTTCCCATTGATTGTTTTTAATACAAAGGACCTTGATTTTATTGTTGGGAGTGTAACTCAAGGTAAATAGGGTAATCACAGAATGTGGCGCAACTTCCCATTATTAAAAGTAATATAAATTTTTCAGAGGTATTTTTGCAGAAAAGAATCAGCAATAACGAAGTAATAAATTGCGCAATATAATTGGCGATTTTTGAGTCATATGGAGGCGGTAATTAACTTGTTTAGGCTAATTTTATAAGTTTGCGAGTATGAAAATTAATCAATTTTGAGAGGTTGAATTCAGCCGCTGTTCAGCGTTTACTATTGGCTCTATTTTTCAAAAAAAGGAAATGATAAAGTGAAAACTCTACTTATTGGTGTAACATTTGCGCTAGCTACAGCTGTTTCTGCGATTTCAACTGCGAATGCGGCGGGCTCTCCATTTACCATTTGTAAATATAAAATGACTCAGGGTGCTCCTGACTATGTTAGGCCTCCTGGTTCAGATTACGCGACCAGATATTTATCAGGACACGTAACTTGCCCATCAACACATATGGGTGGTTGGGGAATTTACGCTCTAATTTCACAAAGACACGTAAACTAAGCACTGCTGTTAAATAAGCCTGTTTTAGGGGTTATTTGAACGCATAAAAAATGCTGGGAGACTGTTGTATTTAGTTTCCCTCTATTGCTTTTAAAGCATATTTTTGAGTCTTTTTTAGTATATTGTATCCCAATTTTAATTTTTATTATTGTGTTTTTGGTTGTAATTACTCGAGTGTTCGCTTTAAAATCTATCACCATATAACTTACCCAATTAACTTACTAAGTAGTGAGGTAAATTGAGTAGTATTGGTATATTAAATCTGCTCGAAGGTATTTTTGTACATATGGCTGCGATGTCTAAAATCTCGTTTTTTGTCTGCCGAATTGACGTGACGTATGAATACCAAAAAAATAAATCACTATATAAACGCTATCGCGCCGCGATGTATTTGTTTGCAAGCAATTTAGCCTAACATCTTGTTTTAAAAAACATAGACATTAATTCACTATTCTGGTCCACTGCAAACCCCTTTTCACATTTTTTTCACGTCGTTAATCAGATACTTGTAGCACGATTAGTCTTTACATGTATTTAGACGTTCGATGCGAATGTCACAATTGGTAAGAAATTAGTTTGGGAGAATAAGTGAAAAACATAATAACAACCCACCAACTTGTATTTACTTTATTTGCTGTCGTTATTTCATGCTTGAGCCCAGTGTATGCAACAAGCAACAATGATGCAGTGTCAGGCATTGATCAGAAAATTGAGCAGGTTTTAACAGAACAGCAATTGGATGGCATAGTTTGGGCCATGGTAGAGAGTGATCGCAATGTAACAGGCGCACAAGGTGTGAGCGACGCCCAAAGCCAAAAAGCAATGACTGAACTGCATAAAATGTATGTAGGATCAGTAACAAAAGCAGTATTGGCTGTGGGTGTGTTGCGTTTGATTACTGAGCAAAAACTAAGCCTCGATACTCGCGTGTCTGAAATGTTGCCGAGCCTTGAGATCAATAACCCTTGGTCAAAAACGCATCCGATAACGGTTAGGCATTTACTAACACATACATCTGGACTTGATGACATTCGATTACATCAACTGTTGACCACTCAGACCGACCCAGATATGCCTCTGGAGTTGGCTTTTAGAGATAGCAGCACTCTTGATGTGAGAAACCAGCCAGGACGCCGCTTTTCCTATTCAAATATGGGGTTTACATTGCTTGGTATGATGATTGAAAAAGTGGCAGCTGAGCGCTATGAGGACTACCTGTTAGATCAAGTACTAAAACCACTAAAGATGCATCACAGTAGTTTTCATTTTGTTGATGAACATGACCCCATACTTGCCATTGGTCACTATGAAAATCAAGTAAGACAGACGCCAGTCAGCACTGTGCTCAGGCCTGCGGGGCAGTTTGTCACGACTGCACCTGATATGGCTAAGTTTCTTCGATTTTTACTGACAGAGGAGCACGACACAAAATCAAACTTTATTGCTCCGCAGTTGCTGAGCTTGATGTCAACTCCGCAAGAGACTGAATCAGTTAAACATGGGCTGAAGATAGGGCAGGGGCTAGTCCTATCGGGACGAGATCGCCATGACGTGTTCGGCGCATGTCGCCCCGGCAGCGCTTATGGCTATAATGCTTATTTATGTATTTTTCCCGAACAAAATAAAGCATATTTTTGGGCTGTAAATACAGACAATGAATCAGCAAAGTTGGATAAACTTAACCAACTTTTTATCGAGCAATTAGATTTGGAACCTGCCAAGCTAGCCGAGCGCGAAGCGCCATCGGTTCAAAACCCGGAAATAGAGGGCGTGTATGTATTGGCACCCAACAAAATGGTTCACTTTGCATTACCTGATTTAATGTTTCATTCGGTATATCTTTCGCAAAATGAGGGGCAATTAACTATTCGGTCACTACAGACAAAAGACCGGGTCTTATTGCCCCTAGGTGATGGTATTTATAGGGATAAAACGCGCCGTACTCCATCACATGTTATTTACGAAGCTCGCGGTGAGCAATATCTAACGGATGGGTTTAAGACTTACTCTAAAATATCTGTTGTGAAGTTTACACTTTATTGGGTAAGTCTGAGCGTTGGCTTACTTAGTTTTGTCTATTTATTGGTGGTCGGTTTGTACAAGTTGGTACGATTTCAAACAAGCCAGAATAGGGCGTTAGTATTACCTGCAATTAACTTTATAGCATTCGCAGTGCCTATTTACTTGCTTGGCCAACAACACTATTTACAGCTAGGAGATAAAACACTGGCGAGCCTGTCTTTGTTCGTTTGCAGTACATTACTGCCGTTATCCGTTTTGACTGCTTCGGTGTTATTAATTCGCCAGCGTACTTTCAAAGATATTAAATATCATGTGTTTGCCTTGTTGATGTTTTTACAGTGGTATTGTGTGATGTTTTATTGGGATTTTATGCCAATTGCACTTTGGAAAATATAGAGTTTCACTGAGCAAGGATATGGAGGCGTAGGGCTTAAAGCCGGCGAATATGCGATTGGTGCTATGCACTTTATTAACTCGTCATGTATAGAGTTAATAATGACATTTACATTGAAGTTTTGCTCTTAAATATTACGTCAATTTAAGTTAAAAAAGGGTCTGGTTTTGACCCTTTGGTACATGGTAAGTATGAATAAAAATCTTTAAGCCTTAGTTGTTTGTTTTATCACTTAAACAAGCGCTATTAGGCCGTTCGGATATACGTCGCCATACACCCCACGGGTCCAAACTAAATGCTTTGCTTGGCGCATTACCACCAACTATGTACCATTCATTGCGATATTCATGGCAATCGATGGCGTCAATGACGACTTGGCCTGGTTGGTTATATAGTTGGCTTGGATCCCAATATCCATCTTTCACAGGAGGCGGAGGAGTATGAGGCCCGTGTTCGAAAGTACATACATTGTTTTCAAACTTGAATTTAAGTTGCTCACTTAAAGAGACATAGGTCTCATCTGTACTTGCCTTAAGTGCTGCCAACGCAGTATTTGCTTCATCGGTGCAGTCATATGTTCCACCACTTGCTTTTAACTGGGTGAATTGGCCATTGATATCAACGGCAATACGATTTTGTGCTAACACAAACTCGTTAACATCAGCCTGATTAGTTTCGTTATTTGCAACAACAAGTGCGGTTTGTTGAGTGTAGTTGTAAAGGTAGAACTGCTTCTTTCCTTGTTCGTCATATGGACCACCTTCACCTAACTCATAGATAGGCAGTTTCACCATAATTTGTTCTAAAACCTGACCAAACTGTGTTTGGTATGAAATGGTTTCATTGCTTTGTAAATCGTTAAAAGCCGCTTGTGCAGCAACTTTGGCTTTATCGATAACAGACTCCGAATAGAAACCATAATTCTGTAATAAAGTTAAATAATTGGAGATATCTGTCCAACTTAATTGAGCGTCATAGTTACTCCCCTGAGCTGCAGCTTGTGACAGAGTGTTGGTTACGTCAGGGATCTGTCTGATGTAACGAGCGCCAAAATCATTTTGTTTTTGAAAACATGTCCAATCGTCTTCTAAGTCCTCTGCGATTGAGACACAGTGATCAAATACCTCTTGGGAGCGCAATATTTGATCTTTTGCAGCATAAGGCCCGCGGTTATACATAAAAGACATCAGCATAGTCAGTGCATCAGGGTCTTTTGACTGTTGCAAAAACAAATGCATTGAATCTTGAGAAAGGTCGGAACCTTGATTCCAGGGCAAAGAACCACTGACTATTGCAAGTGCAGAACCGTTATAAAACCCACTGCTTAAAGAAGAACCTAAAATATTTCTCGCGGGTCCGGTGTGAGAGCTCAATACTGTTTTAGGGTCGAGGTCCTTAAATGGCAGTGGAAACCCGCCGCCAACTACACCTTGTAGTTCCGCCCAAGCACTGCCCGGGTACTCTATTTGTAGCACGCCATCATCTTCGTCTACTCCAGCAGGTAGATCTTTACCAAGAGAGCTTTCTTGCAGGCCTTTTGAGACAAAGTAATTTGGGTTCATTTGGCGCTCAAAGTAATCGCCAAAGCGTTCCCCTGTTGCGAAAGGTTTGCTCAAGTCAAAAGTACCATCAGCCCCTTTGCGCAAGCCGTACTGCATTTGAATTCGACTTGATGCACTGGCATGTGCAAATGCGATGGCCCACAATTTATGCTCAACAATCGTATTGGACGAAGGAACCCCCCTGATACTCAAGTTAATTTCATTTGGGAATTCTCCTTGCCAATCTATATGGTAAAACTGCCCCGGCTTGTTGCATCCCTCTCTATCGATATCGTAGCCTCCATCAGGTGTTTCTATGATTTCACAGTGATAATTAACAGTTACCTTGTCTGCGAGTAAAATTCGATAGTCTGTCGCACCTTGATAGGTTGGTAATAATTGGCGATATTGCGTTTCATCTATCGTTTGTATTGCTCCTGCTTGGCTGCACAGGCCACAAAGGACGGCCACATAAATGGCCTTTATTGAAAGCTTTTTCATAATGTTGTTGCTCTTTTCATGTTGTATTAGGAAAGTGTTTTGACATCGCTGTCAATATAAAATATACAATCTACTGTATAAAAAACAAGCGGTAATATGTTGTCAAAATGAACGGGTTGGTTGTTATTAGTCTCAGTGGTTGTTTGAAGTAGTGAATGATGGCAGTCTGATATCTTGGCTATGTATATAAAATTGTTGTTTAAATTTCATGTTTATTGCTGATTAATTCAGCACTCAACTAACTGTGCGGCTTTAGATGGCGAGTTGTATTGCCTGAACTTTATCATCTGATGGTTGCCATTTTAGTAGCTAGACACAATGAAGAGATGAATTACTAATTTTGACGGCACTACGAGCCTTATGGGATTAATGTAATTTATGTCTATAGTCGACGTTGGTAAATCAGGTAGAGGGCACAACGATTATCATGATGAGAGGATTTTGATAAGGCTTGACAAAAAAGCCCAAACACCAAATCATTGTTTATCTTTTATTTTCCTAAAATAGAACCATGACATCTTCAAACACTTTTATGTCAAGATTGACAGCTTTAGTAGAGGCTAAATCATTTCAAAACTTTTTAATTGCAGTGATTTTATTTAATGCTGTGACGTTAGGGTTGGAAACGACTCAATTCGGCAAGGACAACGCAGGGTTACTGCATAAAATTGACTTCGTTATCTTAATCATATTTACTTTAGAGCTGCTTTTGAAGCTGATTGTCTATCGTTTCAAGTTCTTCAAATCTGGTTGGAATTGTTTCGACTTCATCATAGTTGCCATTTCTTGGGTGCCAGCTGGTGGCGCGTTATCAGTTCTACGTGCATTCAGAATCTTAAGAGTGTTAAGACTCTTTTCCGTTGTACCTCAGATGCGCCGAGTTATTGGGGCCTTGGGCCATTCACTACCGGGAATGGCTTCTGTAATTGGGGTATTGGGGATTGTGTTTTATGTGTCAGCAGTACTGACGACTAAATTATTTGGTCAGCATCCAGATCCAAATATGCAGGAATGGTTTGGTAGTATCGGCGCGTCTGCTTACACTTTGTTCCAAGTGATGACGCTAGAGAGTTGGTCAATGGGTATAGTAAGACCAACTATGGAGCTATTCCCACAGTCTTGGCTATTCTTTGTTCCTTTTATCATCATCACCAGCTTTGCTGTTTTGAACTTATTCATCGGTATTATCGTAGATGCAATGCAAATTATGCATGAAGAAGAAGGGGGAACAGAGCCTAATGTTGCATCAAAAGAAGATATATTGCGTGTTGAGGCAAAGTTAGATGCACTTCTAAAGCAGACTAAACGCTAGTGTATTAATAACGGGTTTCACACAGTTGTAGGTGATGCGAATGAAGCGCATCACCTTACCAAGCCTATTTATTTTTGGATTGAGCCATGTAATCCAAAGTAAACTCAGTTAACGCGCGTGTGCCGAGTTTAAAAGCAGACTCATCAGCAAAAAAATAGGGAGAGTGGTTGCTAGCTGCGTCTTTTGGATCTGTGCCTTTAGGTGTTCCCCCTAAGAAGACAAACAGACCGGGTACTTCCATCGCGTAAAATGAGAAATCTTCTGCGCCGGTCACTTTTGGCATTTCAATCATGCCTTGTTTACCTACTACTTTACTAAGGGACGGCAGCATTTGTTTTGTCAGTGCGGGGTCATTGACCGTCACCGGGTAGCCCTCGTAAATGCTTACCTCAGCTTCGTTGCCAGATGCACGCGCAATATGCTCGGCGGTATGTTTGATTTTATCAAAGATCTGAGCTCTATTGTCCATGTCAAAGTTACGAATCGTACCGACCATATTGACTTCTTCTGGAATAATATTGTTACGTACACCGCCAGATATCTTGCCAAATGATACGATTGCAGGCTCTTTGGTAATATTTATTTGACGACTTACAATGTGATTTACGCCCGATACAATTTGCGCGGCAGCGGCGATTGGATCTGCGCCGGCCCAAGGCGTAGAGCCATGTGTTTGTTCACCTTTAACGCTGATTTCAAACCTATCTGCGCTCGCCATTGTTGGACCACTTCGATAACCAATTTGGCCTACATTTAGCTTGGATGTGATGTGCAAACCAAATGCGACATCTGGTTTGTGCTTTTTAAAGATCCCTTCTTTGAGCATCAGTTCAGCACCACCTTCTTCACCTTCTGGCGCTCCTTCTTCTGCTGGTTGAAAAACAAACATGACATTGCCAGCAAGTTCATCGCGCATACCTGCAAGTACTTCGGCTGCGCCCATAAGCATAGCGACATGCGTGTCGTGGCCACAAGCATGCATAATACCGACATCAACACCGCGGTAATTGGTGGTTTTGGTTGATTTGAAAGAAAGGTTGGTCTTTTCTGTCACTGGTAATGCATCCATATCAGCGCGTAACATCACTGTGGGGCCGGGTTTGGCTCCTTTTAACATGCCTACAACACCGGTATAAGCTATCCCTGTTTCGACCTCCATTCCTAGGTTTTTTAGGTGCTCTGATACCATTGCAGCAGTACGTACCTCTCGATTACCAAGTTCAGGGTTTTGATGTATATCTCTGCGCCACTCTATGACTTTTGATTCAACTTGTTTAAGTAAGCTGGACTGGTCTGTAGATGCGTGAGTTGGCACGTTTAGCCCCCCTAGGAGCATGGCAATACTAAGGCTTTTTGTTATGTTTTTCATATCCCTTCTCATATGATTGTCTATTGTTTAATATCAAAATAACAGACAAAATTCGTAGAAAAAACAAAATGAGACGAGGGGTTATAACAAGGGGAATTGTGTGTATACACTGCAGGGGTTATTTCAGTGGGGAGCAAAATACAGTAGAAGTGATTTTCTTTAGTTTATAAATCGCTCTGCTTTTTAATATTTCGTTTTTCCTAAGGCTTTCAAGCTATGTCACAAATCATGCAATTTAGCGTGTGATTAACAGAATATTGATAGGGTTGGTATTAGACATAATGTGATGTTGACAGTGCACAACGCAATAATATAGTGAGGATGCAGTACCCACATTATGAACTATAAAACTTAATATTAAATTTAATCCAACAAAGGTTAAAAGGAGTTACAATGATTAAAAGCTTATCTTTGGTTTGTGCGGTTGTTTCCATGTCAGCTGTTTCAAACGAAATTGTCTACGACGCAGATTTAGAAGCAGGTGCTAGCACTCAGTATACTCAGGGTCCAATCAGTGAAGTTGTCGTTCAGAGCCGTAGAGCGTTGCATATTTCAGCGCTATATACAGTCACTACTCCTGACGCACAGTGTACCAGCGCAAGTGTGATCAATGAAAATACTTGGCAACCAATTGCAGAGTTGGCAGTACAAGGCAATACAGCAATAAATGGCGCGATCCCTGAAGGGTATGAAAGCACACCAAAAGCACTGAAAATTACATGTCATAGTGCAAACCAAACTTATACGGTATTCCACAAAGTGCCAGCTGCACCCCAAATAACTTGGCAGGGGGATGTAGTCGCCTCTGGCTGGACATCTGGCGATCATGCTTGGTATTACAAAAACATCGATTATTCATCCACAGCGTTTATCAATAATAATGCTCCAGATGGCCAATGTATTTATTCCAATTTAGTTGGTTTGACACCAAATGTGATTGAGGAAAAAGACGGAACTCCGTTTAACAGTGCGTATTTCAGTATTGAAGGCATAGCGCTGGCTGGTGGTGGTTTGTCATATGACACTATGGTCTCGGAAATTGTTTGTAAAAATGCAGGTGGTACAACTCGAGCACTTGAGATTTGGGACTTAGGGTTTGATCATAACCCAGCGCCGACCAGAGAGATCACGGTTTATTCATACTAATGTATCAGTTAGGCAAGTAAGAAAGTGAAAGTATAGGGAAGTCGTATATTGAATGCTGTCATTGAGTAGGTAAACAGGTGTTCAAGAGGTAAATGACGACCCTATTTTTCTCATCCGTATTAGCGTCTATAGGACAAAAAATAAGTTGTATCCAAGAAAGTAAATGAGATTGACTAAAGGCGCAGTTAAAATGCATATCGCATATCGCATATCGCATATCGCATATCGCATATCGCATATCAAATAGGGTAAATAACTAAGCCTGCACTGTGCTAGCTCATTATTTCCTAATAAGTTTAAACATTAATCAAAAAACTGCGTAGGCTTGGGGCTCCTCTGTTTTCTATCTATAGCACTAGGGTGTGGCAATTACTCTTATCTAAAGAGTGTTGGGTTTTAGGCAAACAAAATTGAAGTACATTATTAGTGCAACATCATTAGTCTTTATATGGTAGCGGGTCAATAATACCGTAATACCGTAATACCGTAATACCGTAATACCGTAATACCGTAATACCGGAGTCTAAAAATTTCAACTTCGCAGTTCCGTTATGCTTGCAGCCGTAATAATATGTCTTGGCGGAAACTTCGCTAAATTATCTGTGAACAAGATCGCACTACCGTTAGAGAACTATTTAAAATTGAAAGGTTAATTTTTAAAAGGAGCATACATGAAGTTTGCAATTTTTATTCTTTTATTATGTTGTATCTCTACTCCCGTATTGGCCTGTGAACCGACAGCTGCTGAATTTGCACAAGAGCTCAAAGCCTCTAGAGAGCTAGAAGAACAATTTGCGTTAAGGGTGGCGAAAGAAGCAGACTTTATCGCAATTGGTCGCGCCGTTAATGTGAGTGATGTGGATGAGTCAACTGGATATTACTACCGGGTGCACTTCGATGTAGAGCGAGTATTAAAAGGGGAACACCGCAAAACAACATCAGCACTAAAGAATAAAATTGAAACGCGCCCGGTTGATGAGATCATAGAAGAGATTTATGTTTGCGGTCAGCCAGTTGAACCGCGCATCGATGACGCGGATGCGGTTAAAACCTATAAATACCTTTTTTATATAAAAAATGATATTTTGCTCAGAACATCAACCTACCCAGAAGCGCCATTTCCCATGAGACCGCAAGAAGAAATAGACTTATTAATACGCGAAGAACACGTAGCAAGTTATTAAAGCACAGGCGTATATTTAGTGGTAGTGATAAACGTATATGCTAAAAAGCGCCTTTCAAGACAAGCTTAGGGTTTGCTGCGCTACTTGCCATGCACTTTTATTATTCAGGCGCAGATTGCCAATAACCTTGGCTGGAATTTGACCATGCCAAAGGATTTTAGAGCAGAGCTTTATGATGCTTTGGCTTTTTTATTTTTGGATATCGCAGCGATTTAAATGGCTTGAGTACGAGCCAGCGCCAGAGTGGGGTTTAACACGACGATGATTTATCTTGGAGTCTAATAAAGAACTATGAAAATAGCAGTAGCGCAAAGCAGCTCAGTTAAAGGTGATATAAAATTAAACATCGAGAATCACCTTAGGTATATTGAAAAGGCAAGTTCTCTAGGCGTAAATTACTTAGTTTTTCCTGAGTTGTCACTGTCAGGGTACGAGCCTCAATTGGCTGCTGAGATGGCTATGGCGGTAGATGATACTCGTCTTGACCCTCTTATCGCAGCTGCAAAAAAATATAATATATCGGTTGGTGTTGGTGCTCCGTTGCTCTCAAATGGGCTACCAAAAATTGGTTTAATCATTATTCATGATAATGGCAATATTGAAACTTACGAAAAAATATACCTTCATGCAGGCGAAGAACAATATTTTAGCAGCGGCGATAAATATCATTTATTGGAAATAGAGCAAACACTGATCGCCAATGCAATTTGCGCGGACACCATCAATCCACAGCATGCAAAAACTTGTGCTGAATCTGGTGCAATAATTTATGTAGCCGGTGTTCTGATAACACCACAAGGGTATGGGAATGATGCAAAAAAATGGTCTACCTATGCGTCGGAATACAGCATGCTGGTCGCCATCGCCAATTATAACAAGCCTAGTGGCGGTTTGCCTTCGGTGGGTAAAAGCGCCATTTGGCATGAAAATAAACTATTGGCCCAAGCTGGGATCTCTGAAGATGCGCTGGTAGTTGCAGAAAGTTGCAGTGGTGTTTGGATTGCTAACGTGTACCAGCTTTAAAGTTTATTCATTGATTTACATGTATTTTCGAGTTGGTTGTAAAAATAACAAAAGGAGAGGCCGTGTCTTCGATTCAAATTGCCCGCTATGTCATTAGTTTTGCTTGGCTATATCATGGTATTTTTCCAAAGCTAGTCCATGTCGCACCAATAGAGCAATTGATTATGTCTAGTGCCGGCTTCCCAGACGACATATCGACGCTGATCACGAAGATAGCCGGAGTGGGCGAGGTCATGTTTGGTGTTTTGTTTTTTATGTTTTATAAATACAAAGTCATGAACATACTCAATGTTATTGGGCTAACACTATTGTTGATTGCAGTTGCTGTTTTGCAGCCGCAACTATTGATTGAAGCTTTTAATCCTGTAACGACGAATATTCCTCTTATCGCGTTTAGTTATTTGCTGCTCAAAGATAGCCAAAGAGGCTAAAATGCGCAGGTTTGTTGCTGGCTTACTCGTTATACTAATCACATATAGTATTGGCAGTTTGGCTGATTCAAGGAGTGAACCTTCGGCGCTAAAATCAGCACAAGGTTGGGTTAAAGACCAAGGATTTGTGCATAAAGAGCTGGTTTTCGATACAAATTGCGACCACACAAGTTGTCAGATCCGTATTTACCCCCAGGCATTCGCAGCAAGTTTGCGCAATATGTATAGAGGCTGTCCGTCAACATTATGTGTCACCTTGACGTACGATATTAAGAGTCAAAGTATTACAAAACATGTTTTTTGGCGGTAGGGGTATATTTAAAAAGTGTGTTTGTTTCAATTGATAATTTCTATTTATTTCCATTCCCTTGTATTGGTAATTACACCATGGTGACCATATGAAACTTATCTACAGTGCGGTGTTTTTATTGCTTATTGGGTGCAACCAGCATGAAAATGCTGATGATGAAATTGATCGAGCGATAGCAGAGTTCTCGTCTAAAAATAGTTATGTAGGTTTGGCTATTTCGGCGGTTAAAGGTGAGCGGACGATAGCGAGTAGACAATATGGGTTTGCGGACAAAGCACTTGCTATACCATTCAATCAAAGTAGCCTTATATCGCTCGGCTCTAACGCCAAAACAGTGACCGCAGCAGCGATTCTACTGTTGGAGGAGCGTGGTTTATTAAAAACAACGGACACAATACAACAGCATTTTCCTTTTGAATTAAAGCACTTTGAGCAAGTTACCGTAGAAGACCTACTATGTCATACATCTGGAATACCAGATGTATTTAATGAAGAACAATTCCAAAACTACCAATGGCAAAAGTCTGTATCTCAAAAAGAGTTTGTAGACAAACTCAACGAAAAGCCAGTCGTGATTCAGTCGGGAACAAGATATAGCTACAACAATACTGGTTTTTTTCTATTGGGCATGGTTATTGAACACTTATCCAATCAACCTATCGGTGACTTCTTAAGGGAGAAGATATTCCCACAGGCTAACGACCCTAATTTGTATTATTTAGGCGATTCGTTTTACCAACCTGCATTGGTTACAGCTTATGAGCAAGGTATATTCGGCAGTGCTGTATATGAGGATCCCGTTGAATACCGTGTAGTAGGTGGCGCGGGAGCGTTGGGAGGGAATTTAACGTCTTATATCAAGCTGTTCAGAGCTATATTTTCTGGGAAAGTGCTCACTACAGCATCGCTTAATAAAATGACTACGCCTTGCCGTTACAAGAACAAAGATATTGTTCGTAATGACCAAGGTCAACAAGTGGGACTTGGCATAGAAATTACCCAATTAGGAGGTCAACTTGCTTTCACAAGAGGTGGAGCTTTAAATGGTTATGTTTCCACTATCTATCATATCCCGTCAAGTGATACGACATATGGTATCACCGGGAATACGTGGTCCCCTTTAGCGCCACTATTGGAAGAAGTCATTCTCATACAAAAAGCAGAATGAGCGGGTTTCCTAGGCGTCAAAATGTTACTTGGCACCTGAAGTTCAGGTGTGATGAACAAGAAAAGTACAATAATACATGCTTTTAGGAAAAATCTGCGTTATATCGTACTCGCGCAAAGTATTTCAAAGCTGCGCTATCTACAGTCATAGCTCATTGACATCAAAAAAGTAGTTTATTAGCCGCATTTATCACCCCATTTGTGTTGTATTGGCAATGGTCAGTGAGGGTTGCAATAGTAAAGCAGGCCCCCAGCAAAAAGCCGTGATTACTTTGGAGTGATGGTAGCAATATGATATATGGGGGTCGACTCTACAGGCTACGAACACAGAGAGGTTGGTCGAAATCAATTGACTAAGGCGCATTTTGAAAGAGAAATTATGCGTTATTAAATATCTGATATTAAAGCTTATAATCGAACTATTGAGATTCAAGAAGGTTAATTGTCGCAATCAGAACTCACTTTCAGGAAAAATCATTTAGAAGTCATAAGGACGTAAGGTAATTAAAGGTCGGTTGGATTAATTTGGTTGTAAATTAGCTCAAACTAAATCGAATAAATTGTCGATTGAATAACTAAGGAATAAACACCATGAAATCCACTTACCTATCAAAAACCATATTGCTTTCTGTGCTGATGATCGGTGGCGTAAGTCATGCTCAAGATGGCTTAGCAGGATTAAAGGGTCCTTATATTGGACAAACGCCGCCAGGCTCTACACCGGAAGTTTTTGCTCCGGGTATCGTTTCCAAACAGCATCATGATTGGACAGGTCGATTTACTCCAGATATGAAAGAGTACTACTTTACGCGATATAACCGTAAAAAGAGAACAAATACTGCGATTGTTTTCAGGCATGAAAATAACCGCTGGAAAGAGGTGGTGTTAGCACCCCAAATGGGCGGCTCGATTTCCCCAGATGGTAAAACAATGCATGATGGCAATAAATATAGAGAGCGCACAGCAAAGGGGTGGTCGGAACTAAAAAGCTTAGGCGCACCATTTAGCGAAATTCCCATTATGGTGTTAACCGCATCTGCGAATGGAACATATGTATTTGATGAGCGGAAAGAAATTGGCACCATTCGCTATTCAAAGGTCATTGATGGTAAACGACAAGCGCCTAAAGCGTTTGGTAAACAAATTAATTCAGGTAAGTGGACAGCACACCCTTTTGTCGCGCCGGATGAAAGCTACATTATTTGGGACAGTGAACGGGAGGGCGGTTTTGGTGCAACTGACCTGTATATTAGTTTTCAAATGGACGATGGCTCATGGAGTAATGCAATTAATTTAGGGGACAAGATAAATACAGCTGGTCCTGATACTGGTGGAGTTGTGTCGCCTGACGGCAAGTTCTTTTTCTTTAATCGAAAGTTTGGTGATGGAGACTCCGACGTCATGTGGGTAGATGCACAGTTTATTGCAGAGCTTAAAGCCAAGCTTTGAGCAAAGTTACTGTCAATGCACTGTTGGTGAGCGATGGCTATGTAGCTTAGCTCACATTGTTTTAAGACGTATTAATTTCAGGTGGTAAATATGAAACGTGCTTATTGTTTGGTATCCCTGCTTATTACATTCGCTGTTAGCCAAAAAAGCCTTGGTCATCAAAGTACGGCTATCCTAGAAGGGCCCTACCTCGGTCAAAAACCGCCGGGCTTAACGCCAGAAGTATTTGCTCCAGGTGTTGTTACGACACAAGGGTGGGAATACGGGGGGGTTTTTACCCCAGATTTAAAGGAGTTCTACTTTTTACGAGAGGGAAAAATAGATAAAAGCCAAGAGCTTGTTGTTTTTCAATATAAGAATAACCGCTGGCATGAGTCGGTTGTTTCAAAAAGAGTAGGGCAACCATTTATCTCGCCAGATGGAAAAAAGATGCATTTGGGGAAACGATATAAGGAACGAACAAACAGTGGGTGGTCTGAAATAAAACAGCTAGCGCCATCATTTAAGGATCTTCCTATCATGCGCCTGACCGCATCAGCAAAGGGCACTTATGTATTTGACGATGCAGATAGAAGTGGTAACGGTGTTTTGCGCTATTCACGCTTGGTGGACGGAAAGCGCGAAGCGCCCAAACCATTGAGTAAAGTGATCAATACAGGGAAATGGAACGCACATCCCTTTATTGCACCCGATGAGTCTTATATTCTTTGGGATGGAGAGAGACCCGGTGGATATGGTGATGCCGATATTTACATTAGCTTCAAGCAACCAAATGGAGCTTGGGGAGCTGCAATTAACTTAGGGGATAAAGTAAACACAAAGGCTTGGGAAGCGGCGGCTGGCGTGACATCTGACGGTAAATATATGCTGTTCAATAGAAACTCGGGAACAGAAGAAAATACCAATATAGACATATATTGGGTTGACGCAAAAATTATCGAGGATCTTAGGCCTAAGCTTTAATTTATTCTAGCTTAGTTTGCGACATCCATTTTAGCCTATATACACACCTAACTGGTTAACTTGCAGCTTAAAATGGATGTTTTATCGCTTTCATTATCATGCTTTAAACAAGGCAAGTTTTGAATTAGGGGTTCAGGTGGTTGGCTGCTAGATTTTCGCTCTCCTAGCAGGGTTTTTTGCTGGAAAGGAGCGACTTTAGTCTCCTTTTTATAAATTTGCGTGACAGTCGTGGCACTGTCGGGGAAAATGAGCGCTCAACCCTCCTAATGACTCTATCAACAATCGAGTTCAAGTGAATTAGGGTGACGTGTATGCAAATAATTTGAGCGAGGAGAAGAGTTTGGCAAAAAAGTACTATGTTGTTTGGAAAGGTCGAGAGACAGGTATCTTTACGACTTGGGAGAAGTGCCAGTCGCTCGTTGATGGTTTTGCTGGTGCGAAATTTAAGTCATTTCCAACACTAGAAGAAGCTGAATTGGCATTTGGGAAAAAATCTCAACTCAAAGAGTCACAGGCGAGAAAGACTGCTTCTAAATATAGCAAACCAAAGCCTCAACCTCTTTCACAAATGCAAATTGACGCTATGCCTTATAATGTCAAAATATTTACCGACGGCGCATGTGAGCCTAACCCGGGAGAAGCAGGCACAGGATTGGCCGTATATGAAAACAACCAACTCAGTGCACTTTGGTATGGGTTATATCAACCTGTTGGGACAAATAATACCGCAGAACTCCATGGCTTGAATCAGGCCTTGCGTATTGCTAAAGAGGTGCTCGCAAGTGGTAAAAGTGTGGGCATATTTTGTGACTCGAAATATTCCATCGACTGTATTACCAAGTGGGCAATGGGTTGGCAGAAAAAAGGTTGGACTAAATCGGATGGCGAAATCAAAAACTTGGATATCATCAAACCCACCTATGAACTGTATCAAGACATAGCTGCGCAAATTTCAATTCACCATGTTAACGGTCATGTTGGTATTGAGGGGAATGAATTGGCTGATAGGATGTCAATTGTGGCAATTGACTCAAAAGATAAAGATCTTGTTCAATTTCAAGAGACAAATAATATTTCGGAAATTTTAGCGTTACGAACAGGTTGATATGTCATTATTTAACGGCGTAATAGTCGAGCAAATGGAGCACTAATACGGGGCTCCATTAAGCACTAAAAACGAGTATAGTCAGTGTGTTAGTCTTGTTTATGTGAAAGCAGTGACTTCATCCCCAAAGCAGTGATCCGCAACACTTCTTCTGTATCAGGTGTCGGATGAATTTGCTGCATCCCCAGAAAATTAGCATACGCCATCATGGCATGATCAGCAGCGGCTTGTTCCTCGAGCCCGAGTCCTAAGTAACATTCAGCTAAGTAGGCAATACGTTGTTGATCTATTTTTTCTAGATGAGCTTTTATGCTGGGGGTTTTTAATGCCCATGCACGGATATGTAACTCGGCCTCTGTATTATGGCTCGCAATGACCTTATCTAGCTTTTCAAGTCGCTCAATAGGGGTAGCGGCTTGATTGGCTTGCTGAATAAAGTTAACCGTCATCGATTGATACCAGTACTCCATCAACTGCTCGATAAAGTCCGACCTTGACGCAAAGTGATGATAAAAAGAACCCTTTGATACCCCTTTTTTATCACACAAAGGTTGTATTTTTAGCTGTTCAGGCCCATTTTTCATTAATACTTTGAGCGCAAATTCTAACCAGTCCTTTTTGGTCTCAGAAATGTGATAGTTTGTCATATTCTGCCTGCTTTACGAGCACTATTTATCACTACGCGAGCAATGACATAATGAAAAGGTAAGATGGCATTGACATAGGCTTTACCAAGTAAGGTTTTTTTATTCACTAGCGTAGATACGATGATGTTGTTTGTGTCTAACCTAACCGAGATATAAAAGTGCATATGTCTATCTTCTGCACCACAAATAATCTCATCTGCAAACTTTTCTAGAACAGTTACAAAGCCAGCTTGATCACCAACTTCCAATTCTGTTTTGCTTGTTGTGAAGTTGGCTTGTCCAACTTTAAAGCCGAGCAGTTTTACTAGTCTATTTCGCAAACGCATGAGCATTGTGATCCAGCTAGGCATGTAATTGAAAATGGCGTGTTGTGTTTCGCTTGGCGAAAGGGCGTGTTGCTTTCTTGAAATAACCAGTGCATCTCTAAAATGGTTACTCTGTGCCTTGTTAGCTAACCGATCATTAAAGGGGGCAACGAGGGAGGAAATTGCTGAAAACATATGTTTTACCTAAATGTGATTAAACAATACACAAACCATACCATGCGGTATGGTTTGTTGTGAAGCACTTTTGGTTAGTGATTTGGAAGTTAGTACGAGAGTATGACTAGATTTGTGAAAGGGTTCATTACTGGTTTTGACTAATACATGAAGTTATTAGTTATCAATACAGCTAGTGTTGAAGGTTTTACATTAGTTTACACGACTGTGCCGCCTGACCTGATATATTAGTGTCAGTTTGTTAAACGCATTAGGTGCGGAAATTATTATATGTTACATTGCTAAATTAATACTAAATGCCTCAATGAAAAGCATTGAAAATTAATAGCAAACAACGAAAGTGATTAACTGTTTGATGATGAAATTCAAAAGGTGTTACTTTCCAAAAATGCTTTTATATTGAGAATTATAATAATTATAACTTTTTAAGTATTTAGGGCTGAGACCCAGTTTATTGAGAATTAAAGGACAAAATCATGAAAAAAATAAAGTCACTTGTTAATGCTGTATGTGTTGCCATTACACTGGCAGCCAGTGCCAGTGCCAGTGCCAGTGCCAGTGCCAGTGCCAGTGCCAGTGCCAGTGCCAGTGCCAGTGCCAGTGCTACAGAAACTTTTCCTGTGTTAAAGGGATATTGGTTTGGGCAACAAGCACCAGGGTTGACTCCAGAACTTTTTGCACCAGATACCGTTTCAGTGAATGGCCGATATGAATTTGGCTTAACGTTTTCACCAAATCTGGATGAAATGTATTTTACAGCACTGGATGTAATTGAAGGGGTAGATACACGTCCAAAAATTTTATACTCAAAAATTGAAGATGGTCGATGGACAGAGCCCAAAACAGTGAATTTTACCAACGGAAAAATGAGCTATGAGTTAGTACCTTACGCGAGTCTAAATGAAGATCGAGTATATTTTACAGCTCGCTCGCCTCATGAAAAAGGCTCAGGTATCTGGTATGTATCGCGAGAAAATGGAGAATTAACAAAGGCTAGAAGGTTTGATTCGCCGATAAACAATGGCAAGTTGTCCGATCTAAACCAAGGTAAAAGTGGAGATCTCGTTTTTACCAATATGTCTGAACGCCAAATGTATTATGCAAAAAACGAAAATGGCCAATATTTAGAGGCTAAACCAATGGATATCGATTTTGGTATTCATGGTTTTATCTCGCCATCTGAGGACTATTTGTTGGTAAACTCTCGAACAAGAAGTGGTAAAAACAGAAGAGATAGTGACCTATTTGTTTATTTTAAAGAGCAAGATGGTTCGTGGTCAGATCCTATCAATTTAGGCGACACAATAAATACGACTTACTCCGAGACTGTTGCAAGGGTATCACCAGACGGAAAATACTTATTCTTTGCAAGATATAATGAGCCAGACAGCGTATCGAATATTTACTGGGTAAGTACTGATGTAATCGCCAAGCTAAAAAAAGACTATTTCAATAAATAAGTCCCAAGTTAGTGCCATCCATAAGCGTTCTTTTTGAACGTTAAATAACCAGAATGCTACTCAAGCGTAGATAAAAGACATGAATGTCGCTTATCTACGCTCAGTTGGGATAAAAACTGTGTAGGATCGAGCCAGTGTTTATTTTATTTCAATAAAGTCAATCCAAGCTAAATACCAGCTCTCAAAGCCTTCACGTTTAACACTGACTTCTAGATGGTGATAGCCGGCCTCTAAAAACACTTTTTGGTGGCTGGCTGTGGTTTCATCAATTTCTGGGTCATAGCTGATTTCTCCAGCCAACTTGTTTCCTTGCCATAGCCTGATAAATTTTCCTTTTTGTCGTACTTGAGCTCGGTAATTTACGCTGTACCAGCCCGTTTTCTGTATTTTGACGTCGAATGTCGCTGTCACCTTTGGCTGCACCAATCCATGACTAAATGCAGATAAGTAGTACAGCTCAGGTTTTTCAGGCGTTGCAGCCCTGTGTCCCAACAAAGCGTTTTCAAGTTTTATGGCCTCTTGCATGTTTAGCCGCCCCGGTATATTTACCACCTTCGGCGTATAATTGGCAGCAGCTACGCTTGGCAGGCTGGTTAAATTGGCGGATTTAGCGACCACCCGAAAGCTGGCCCCACTTTTTGGTAACACAAGGGTAGTGGTGTTTTTAGTTGCCGCGACTGTTTTTAATTTATTGTAGTGATCTTGGTAAAATCCTCCTAATAAATGTGAATAGCGGCTTTTGGACTGGTATATATCATACTCAGTGACAGTAGGATCTATGGCTGAATGCCAGCTCAACTCATAGGTATCGGCGTTCATACGGCTAAGTTGCAGACCAACGGGTCTTTTAGGTAGGCGGTCGCGTTTGGCTAAGTGGGCACTTTGGGCTTTAGCCATGTCTGCTTCGAACTGTGTTGTCGAGCCGTCTGTGTGGGCTAACTTGTCATCAGCAGCTAAGCGAAAGCTCATTGAGGCACCAGGAGAGTCATCTTTTTTAGCGACACGCCACCCATAGGCATGCGATTGAGGCGGGTAGTGCCAACTTGGACCTTTGTGTGCGATATATTCACATTTTTCGATGTCGTTATCTTCTTTGCTGCGAGTTTGATAGCCGTGGCTAAAGCAGCTCGCAGTTATTTCTGATGTATTGCCAGACATGTCATAAAGCCCAAATGGATTTGGTCGATATAGACCTGCGATTGCAATATAGGCTTCGCCGTCATCACAATTCGCGTAACCTAAAAAGCCAACATAACTGGCACCGTATTGTTTAGATGCAATGTATTCTCCTGATTCGTCTGCAAAATTGCCGTACAAACATGCTTGAGTCATGTTTAGATCATCACCCCAAAAAAAACGGCTTGTGGTATTAGCTTTTGCAGCATATTCGAATTCTTGTAGGGTAGGTAGTCGATAAGTCCCGCCTGTTTTTTGGTTAAGCCATGTTATGTATGCGACAGCGTCGCGGTAGGTAACACATGAAACAGGCTGATATTCGCTTTGATAAAATCTGTGGTTATCCCACCGTGCTGTACCAATACTATCTGGTCCAGAAAGCCAGTTTTTACCTATATAGTCATTACAATTGGCTTTTGGGGTATACCCAGAGTCTTCAACAAATTTTCTGAATTCAGCGACTGTGACTGGATATTTCGCCATCTGAAAAGCTTTAATAGACACCTTGTGTGCGGGTTTAAAAGCGGGGTCACCGCTATTACTGCCCATTATGAAATCACCGGCGGGGATGCTAGCCATGGGAGGCGCGATATAGTCTGTTGCCATAACTGAGCTTGGAATACTCAAAAGTAAATAGGTGAATACTTGAAAAGTGGGGGCTTGTTGAATCTTCATTGTTTTACCTCTTAGTTAATTCGTGACTAAGTTAAAAAATGAAATTGGTTGCGTCCTCAAAACCGACTATTGTATTTCTATTTTCTTATCTATTAATTTTATATCCAGTTTATTCAATGTCTTGTAGGGTATCGTGAGCTGAGAACCGAACGCGTTTTTAGCGTTTTAAAGTATTGTTTGCTGATGAGTAGGTTTATTACTCAAGAAAAAGTTGTACCTATATCAGTTGTAAAATGAACTTTATCATAATTTAAAAATCTATAATTGAGTGTTAAATAGCGTAAATAAAAATAATAAATCAAGGAGATAATTTGAAAGTGTTTAAAGTCGTGTTGTGGTTGTCACTCATATTAGTCGCTAGTGTCCAAGCGGGTGATGACTTTAGTATTGCCAAAAGTTACGAATTCAAATCAAAAACACTCAATGAAAATAGAAAAATTGTCGTTTCCCTTCCTGATGGTTATGCGTCTTCAGATGCTCGATATCCAGTCATTTACCTGTTGGATGGGGTGCAAAACCTCAAGCATGTGGTTGGTAGCGTTGATGTATTGACCCGCGTAGGTAACATGCCGCCAAGCATTATTGTTGGTATAAAAAGTGAAAACAGGATGAAAGACTTCACACCTTCTCATGTGGCTGAGATAGAAGAGAGTGGTGGTGCAAAGCAGTTTTTAAGTTTTCTAGAAAATGAATTAGTTCCTTTTATTGATAGTAAATATCGAACCAATAAATTTCGAGTTTTAGCGGGGCATTCGGTTGCGGGTCTGTTTACTGCCTATGCTTGGATGCAGTCACCTACGCTGTTTGATGCATATATTGTGATGGCCCCTGCGTTTTGGTGGAATAATGAACAGCTCACACGCGACGTTAAAGCATTTTTAGCTGATAACCCGACGCTAGAAAAGACATTATATTTTGGTGTCGGTAAAGAAGATGGAAATAGACATTCTCAAAAACGTTTTGTAGAAGAGATAGCAAAGGCGAGTCAACACAAGCTTCGCTTGGCGCATAAAGAGTTTGATGATGAAGGCCATATGTCGGGGCCTCTTTTAACCAATTACTTTGCTTTGAAGTTTATTTTTTCTGATATGAAACTACCCCAAGCAATTCGTGACAATTACAGTGACGCTAAATTTCTGGCCCATGAAACTACTATCATGGAAAAATACGGAGAATTAGCAAGGCAAGCTCAAGAAGTGTATGTGCCACTTGCAATGGAACTGATGAAACAGAAAAACTACCAAGGGGCAGTCACTGTTTTTAGGCGTAATGCACAAGCGTATGAAATGAATAACTACCCGCAAAATTATGTCTGGTTAGCCGAAGCACTAGAGAAAAATAACGAACTGGCGGCGGCAATGAAGGTCTATAAGCAGGCTTATGAATTATCGCAGAAAACAGGTTATGGTGAGTCAGAGAAGTATCTAATTAAAGCTAACGAACTAAAAGACGCATTGAAATCAAGCGACAATCAAGCGAACTAAATCTACCTGTCCCATTTGGCCATGCAAATGGGACACTCCTATTACGTGAGCCCACTACGGTGCAGCCACCGTCGATAAAAAATGCTCGGCGGAACAATCAGAGTAGCTGAGTTTAACTATATTGGGTACTTGGTTTATAATACCTGACTGTTTTAGTGAGAGTGACGAATATGGGTAACAAATGAATTTTGTTGTGTCTACCATTGTTGTGTTCTTTGTTTTAATTTTCAGTTCTAGTAGAGTTTGGGGTCGGATAAATTCATGTGTTGGTGAATGTGCCGAGGTGCTCAATGAGTTATCTGGCGGCAGCACAGAGGGGCTACTTTTTAAAACCATTATGTTCGTCTTTATCGGCTTATACCTCATTGTTAAAATCCACGATAAATGGTTTAAGTAATGACACTTTTATTAGATAGAAAGCTAAACCATTAAAATTCAATATAAACAATGGGTTGGTTCATCCTGCTGAGGTGTCACTATGCTAAAGCTTTGGTGTTTTGAGTTGTTGAACACTTCTTGGCGCACGCAAATCAGCTTGGCGCCGAATAGTATTTTCTATCCAGCGCTCGGTGATAATGGTGTAAAACTCAGCTGATATTAATGATGTTTTGAAGTGCTGTAACATGGCTTTCAAATGCTGATTGGCCCTTATCAGTTAATGAAATCCAAGTTCGAGGCCGCCCATTTTGATTGCGTTTTTTGGTCTCTATATAGCCAACTTCTTCAAGGGCTTTCAGTTGCTTTGAGAGTACAGAGTCGCTCACATCTAGCTGTAATTTAATCAGTTTAAAATCTAACTCGGCACTGGTTACCAGCATGGCACAAATTCGCAACCTATTGGGAGCATGAATAACAGGGTCTAATTGTGACATACTATTTACCCTCAACCATCACTTCTCCTGTAGGCAGCTTCACAAGCAACCAAAACATTGCAATGCAGGCTGCTAACGCACAAAAGTAAGGGGCCCAGTTAATACCCAATTCGGTACGTAAAAAGCGGCTACAAAACCCAAGGCCAGCAAAGCCAAACGTGGCATAAAGGTTGATTTTTTCAGCGGTTTTGGAACGTGGGAAAAGTCGAATTTTAATGCCTTGAAGCCGATACAGGTAAAAATACAATGTGCAAGAAAGGGCAAACAGTAAGGTGCCGACAATAATTGCCAGCGCCCAATTGTTTTCATGCTCAGTCATACCATAGCCAAAGAAAATAGCTGCGTAGCTCACGCTCATTATGAACCGTAACCAAATGGGGGGCGCATATTCAACGAGTATACTCTGCTGAGAATTACGGACGGCATCCAATGCATCTTTAGCTTCGGATCCCGAGGGCATATTTTCATTCATTGTTTTATTCCTTAACTTTCCAGTATGGAAACTTAGTGTAGATTATAACTTTCCACCTTGGCAAGTTAAAACTTTCCATGATGGAAAGTTATCTGTGAGCTTTGTAATAAGCGTTTATAGAGCAATAACTCAGATAATTACCTGTGTGATCTTGTTAACTGGTAATACCACTTGTAAGCTAAAGTGAGTTTGCCTTCAATTCAGATACACTTATGCAGAGCTTTTCGAGTCAAGAAATAACAATAAATTGTGAAGATGGCTACCCTTTGGCCGCAACCTTGTATAAACCGAAAAATGTCACTAAAGGTGCTGTTTTACTGGGACCTGCGACGGGAATAAAACGTCAATTTTATACGTCGTTTGCCGAGTTTTTAGCCGAACATGGCTATGGTGTTTTGAGCTACGATAATCGTGGCATAGGTCAATCGTTGCACGGCTCTATAGATAAGCACACCGCTAGCTTGCAGTGTTGGGGCCAGCTCGATCAACCAGCCGCCATTGAAGCGCTAGCGAGCGCGTTTCCTCAATCTAGTTACCACCTTGTAGGTCATAGTGCAGGAGGTCAGTTGATTGGCCTAGCCCCAAATGCAATAAAATTATCGTCGATGTTTAACTTTGCAAGTTCTTCTGGCCGACTTCTCAATATGAAGTTGAAGGATCAGTTTAAATCTCACTTTTTTATGAACATGTTCATTCCCTTTTCCAACTTTTTATTTGGTCATACGAAATCTCAATGGTTTGGTATGGGAGAGCCGCTGCCATCGGCGGTTGGTGCGCAGTGGCGGTCGTGGTGTAATGGCGGTGGTTATGTAAAAACGGCATTTGGAAAATCGGTTGAAAAGCACTATTTCGACGAGCTTACGTTTCCTGCTATGTGGGTCAATGCAGTGGACGATTTCATTGCGAATGATAAAAATGTCCAGGACATGATGGCGGTCAGTCCAAATATTAAAAGCCAAACTCTCACACTAGACCCAATAGAATATGGGCTAAAAGAAATTGGTCACATGAAGTTTTTTAGTCGAAAGTCCAGTGTGTTGTGGCAAATTCCTTTGCAGTGGTTAGATAAACACACTGGTAGTAAATAATATTGGTTATTGTTAGAGTGAGATGAAGGTAACCGGGTTATTTATTGCGCTTATATGCCTTGATAAATGACATCAATCGCTGGTACAAAGCAAAGTGAATGGGAGATAGATGAGCATGAGTGACTGTTATCTAGGTTCTTGTTTGTGTGGTGGTGTACGGTACTCTGTTACAGGTTTTAGCGATCAAGTAGCGAACTGTCATTGTTCGATGTGTCGTAAATTCCATGGCGCAGCATATGGCACTTTGGTAGGCGTCCAAGGCTTAAAGTGGCTATCTGGAACCGCGCTAATTAAAGAGTTTGTAGCACCTAATGGGACTATACGGACATTCTGTTCTAACTGTGGTTCAAGTCTGGGGTTTAGAGTCCATGGTGCGGTACTTGAAAACATTGAATTAGCAATATCAACATTTGATGTCGATATTCCAGTCGCAGTAGACGCTCAAATTTACACAGATTATAAAGCTAATTGGTGCGAGCTACAGCCTGGAGTACCCGCATTTTCTGAAGGGCGAAAAGGGTAATCGCGTATTAACGTTGCTTAATTTGTTTTGTAGACAGTACTCACATTTCTACACTCGTCACAAAAGGATATATAGATGGAACTAAAAAGTGATAATGAATCAGACAAAAAATTGCAGGGCAAGTATATTGGGCTAGGGGTTGCAATTGGCGCAGGTTTTGGATGTGTTGTGGGTATTTTAGTTGGGGTCTCCTTCGACTTGCTGCCATTCATGGGCGTCGCTACTGGCGCTGGAGTCGCCATTGGTGTTGCTGTAGGCCTTGCAATTTACCGCTCAAAGCTTGACTCATAAACTGACACTAAGCGGTTAATAGTATGGTTTTATATGAAATTCCGCTCATTTTTAAGCTTTGGAGTGTGTTATAAAGTTAGTGTTGATTAGACTTTGATATGCCTTGTAGTTTAAGTATGATGGATATTCGCCGTTGTCTTTTATGGTATAGAAGAATGTGCTAACTGCTGACCAAGCCATTATGAAAAAGACATTGTTCACATTGAAAAAAAGTGTTTAGTGGAGTTAATAATAAATTTCTTGGAGATGGAATATGGATTTTACAAGCGCAATAGATGGTCTGATCCTATTGTTAAGCGGTGTTATGATTGTTTTGTTTAGTAAAGGGGTAGTATTCTCTGGACTAACGCAACAAGAGCAGAGCTACGGTCTAGAAAAGCCCACGTTTATTGTTGGGGCAATTATGGCTGTTATTGGGTTTGTTGCAATAATTATGGGTGTTTTGTAGGTCTTTAGGCTGTTTTCTGCTGCTTCAGGTATTCGAGCATTGTGTCTTAAAGTGTAGTAGCGAGAAAACAGTGATATCTATGACAAAACTTTAAACAGGCGCTTTGAGCGCCTGACATTCACATCAATAATTATGCTTCATGAACTGTTTTTGTCGGATCACAAAGCGTTGTTGGTAGCGTAATTCTTACTGTCGCAACCGTACCCCATGCGCCATTTATTTTTTTTGTTTGTGTTGGGTTTAATTGATTGGTTGTAGAGAGTATTTTTAGATTAGTCTTTTTTAAATTCATTTTTATTTCCTTTGTCTTTTTTCGTTGTTAGCGGTATTGAAAGGTAACCTATTCTTCGGCCTTGTTTCAAATGGAATATATTTTCAGCTTATTTTGAATATTAATATGTCTAACAAATTTGAGAAGAATTTTTCCGGCCTGTATTTTTTTAATGCAATTCTTGGAATGGTTGAGTAAAAATCTACCCGCAGTGAGCGTTTGGACTTGAATATTTTTCGGTATTCAAATGCTTTTTAGCGCGGTAAAAGCTGAATTATCAATTTATGTCTGTATGTAATTTGTTTGCCTGCTATGTTTGTGTCATATGCTGCGTGCGTTTTAATTGGTTTTTGGGCGAGTTGAAAGCGATGATCTTTAATATTTGCGTTAACTCAGGTTTATGTGACAAGTTTATTACCTTAATCTCTTTTAAGCGCCTGCTGATTTATGTAGTCTAGACGCGTTTTTATTTTTGGAGGCATTTCGCCATGTTGCGAGTTCTTTTATCTGCAAGCATAGGCCTTGCAGTGAGTACAGGTGTGTCAGCTCAAGAGGTGATGACCCCTGAAAAACTTTGGCAAGTAAAACGTGTGACAGCGTTGGGACTAAATAAAGAAAAAACACACGTCATCTACAGCGTCACAACACCAAGTGTTGCTAACAATGATTTTGCCAGTAAAGTGTACCAAGTTCCTGTGAAAGGTGGTAAATCTCAGTTACTAAACGCCTATCAAGGCCTATTAGTCGATAGTAATATCTCACCTGATGGCAGTAAGAAGTTATTTCATGAAAAAGTTAATGTGGAGTCTGTTTTAGCAACTCATCGACACAAAGACTTGTCACAAGCAAACGCCTATGTATTTGACGACTTAAACTATCGCCATTGGGATACATGGAATGACGGCGGCTTCAAGCATGTATTTTACCAAGATCTAGTGACTGAGAAAAAAGTCGATATCATGGAAGGCAAGCCATACTCTAGCCCGACTTCTCCTTTTGGTGGCTCTAGTGATTATATTTGGGGTCCTAAAGGCGAAAACATTTACTACGTGAGTAAAAAGCTAGAGGGCACTGAATACGTTACCAGTACCAATACTGATATCTATCGTTATAATCTAGCAAGTAAAAAAACCACTAACCTTACACAAAACAATTTGGGTTACGACAAAAGCCCTGCGTTTTCTGCAAAAGGTCATTTAGCTTGGTTGCAAATGGACAAGGCTGGCTATGAGGCTGATAAAAACGACATCATAGTTCGCATCAAAAATAAAGAAATCAATTTGACTGAACACTGGGATGGCACTGTAAACAGTTTTAAATGGAGCCCTGATGGCAAACGTATTTACTTTGTTGCCCCAACAGACGGCACCATTCAGCTGTTCCAAGTATCAGTAAGCGCCAAATCTAAACCAAAGATCAAACAGCTTACTAAAGGCCAATATGATGTAAATGGTATTGTGGCAGCACTAGACAAGCAGTTAGTAGTGACTCGCAGCAGTATGAATCGTGCGTCAGAGATCTTCCGTTTTGATTTGCGTAAGAAAAACCTGACTCCACTAACAAAGGTCAACGACGCGTTTTACGCTGAACTCGACCTGCCAACAGTGAAAAAACACATGGTGACCACTAAAGATGGTCAGGAAATGTTAACTTGGGTGATCTATCCACCAAACTTTGATGAAAGTAAAAAGTACCCAACACTTCTTTACCTTCAAGGTGGACCTCAGTCTGCACTATCACAGTTTTATTCGTTCCGCTGGAATTTCCAGGTCATGGCATCACAAGGTTACATTGTTGTTGCGCCAAACCGTCGCGGGATGCCGGGTCACGGTGTGAAGTGGAATGAAGACATCACGCAAGATTGGGGCGGTAAGGCAATGCAAGATTACCTTGATGCCATTGATGATGTTGCAAAAGCGCCCTATGTAGACAAAAAGCGTATTGGTGCAATTGGCGCAAGCTTTGGTGGTTATTCAGCCTTTTACCTAGCGGGCAACCATGATGGGCGTTTTAAAACCTTTATTTCACACTGTGGTATTTTTGACCTTCGCAGCATGTATGGCACAACTGAAGAGCTATTTTTTGTAAACCATGAGTTTGGAGGCCCATATTGGGAGCAAAGTAATGCATCGATTAGCCAAACTTACAATGAGTTCAACCCGATAAACTTTGTAGACAAGTGGGATGCCCCAATGTTTGTGATCCATGGTGGTAAAGATTACCGAGTACCATTGGGCCAGGGCATCCAAGCGTTCCAAGCAGCAAAACTGCGAGGGCTAGAAAGCCGCTTCTTGTACTTCCCAGAAGAAAACCATTGGGTACTGACGCCACAAAACGGCATCGTGTGGCAGCGTGAGTTCTTTAAGTGGTTGGAAGATACGCTATAAACATTCGTTTAAGGTGATTTTAAAAAGATGCTAAAAAGACCTGAGTGCTTCACTGTACTCAGGTTTTTTTATATATAGCGCTGCATTATTAGCTTAATAGTTAACTTTGTTGTGCGCCAAGCTGGTTTTTATCCATTCAAGTGTATGATTTATAGAAATTGTTTCTATTTCGACTGTAGGGAAAACTGAGTGAAGTTTAACAGGGGTTAAAGGCACTAGGAAAAATGATAATAATGAGGTGAACTATGCAATTATCTCTTTCTCGAAACCCTTATTTAATTTGTATTGTGCTCGGTGCAGTTACTGCAATTGTGTTCAGTTTTTGGGTTATTGCCTACCATGCGATATCAGGGAAAACACATGACAGGGTTAAAAAGCAACAGAGCATTTGGTTGCACAAGCAGCCGGTGAGTTATAGTTATACAGCCTATGCAGGGTGTATGTACACGATTATTTCCAAAGTGCTAGTGATTGATGGCAACACTTTTTTTGAAAATGTCGCGCCAGAGGAGGATAGACTGGTGATAGACAAGCTATTTAAAGCTGCATCGAAAGGGCTCTATGAGGCGTCGAGTATCGAAATAAAGTACCATTCTGAGTATGGCTTCCCTGAGCTTATTGAAGTGGATTGGAATAAGCACGTTATTGATGATGAGTGCTTTTACAAGATTGAAAACTTTAAACTTATTGAATAGTAGTTAGCGTAATTTTTGTGAGTAAATTTAAATCTGCTGTTGTTATACCGTAAGTGGTTTATGCGATATATTGGCAATTGGATATAGTCACAGCGAATTTCTAAACTACGAAAAAAGGCCTGTGATCTCATTAGGGTAACATTGTGTTGACTTAAATGAGGTACAATTGCAAAAAGAGAACATACAAATAGATAGCGACATTGCCAAACATAATACGGTAGATTGGGTGTGTTGCTGGACAGAAAAATACTTACTAAAAACTTAAAGGAACCAATTATGCGCAGTGTCATTGCTATCTTTTTTATGCTTATTTTATTGCCAGGGTGCGATATAGGTGAGGGGATATCTGGTATGTTGGAAAAGCAGAAATTGGCAGAGCAACATATAAAATCAAAATATGGCTGGGAGTCTAACTTTGGCTATAGCATTGTCAATGGGGAGCTTCAACAAGTCACTTTAGTGGTGTTTTCAAATGAAGTACGTCAGACAACTGTGGAAGACTTGGAGCTGGCCGCTGCTGAAGCTGTTACTTTGGCTTTTGATGAAAAACCTCAGGCCATTTTTATCCAAATTGTTAGTCAACCAGAGCTCCTTAAATAGTTACATAGTTCACCCCAAGCGCATTTAATTATTTGCGGGGTTGAACGATCTTACGCTCAAATTGCAACTTTTTTGAATCATTCAATTAAGTTATTGCAATTTGAGTGGGTAAATAAACTTAAAGCCTTTCCCAAATGCAACTCATGTTGACTACCGTACAGGACGATAATCGCCAGAAGGATTTAATGTCGTAAGTTTACATGACTAAACTTCTACTCAAAATTGTGTCATCGCATTTTGTTCATATACTAAATAAAGTGGTGTGTGCAAACGACACATGTAAATACCTAAAAGTATTTAATGGTGGAACGACAGCAGAGGCTGATGAGCAATGCAAATATCTGAAAGTATAGACATCAAGAGTTCTAAAATGAGAGTTTGGTCGGTGATCACAGATATAGAAAATGCGTCGACCTGGCTATCAAATATAATAAGCATAGAAATTATTGATAGTCCTGATAATGGGATCAATGGGTTGAAATGGAAAGAAGTCCGCAATTTTTGTGGTAAAGAAGCGTCCGAGGTTATGTGGATAACAGATTCCATCGAAAATGAACATTATCGCGTAAGGGCCGAAAGCCACGGGGCAGTGTATTTATCTCAATTAAGCCTTGCAGAATCAGACGGGACAACAACACTAACTATGTCATTTAGAGCTGAGCCACAAACATTTCTTGCAAAATTACTTTCCAAAATTATGACCCGCTTCGTTCTAAACTCAATGATAAAAGAAATTCAAAAAGACCTCACAGATATAAAAGAGTATGTTGAAAGCGCAAGTGGTTAAAGGAAAGTGGTGATGTAATATCTAGCGCTTTGGCAAAAAGAAAGCACTATGCGCTGCACTGTTGAGCACTAAAAAGGCTGCACAAGCTCAGCCTACTGTCAGCACTGTTGAATACCCTTGGCAGGGGTTTTATATCAATGAATATACCAATAGAGTGAAGAGTTTGCCTTGTTGGCAACTGAGTTAAAGAGCAGCGCCCGTGAAGGCACAATTTACAGGCTAAGCTCATAAATATCCTGATTCAGTTCAATCAACTGTTCAAGTAGTACTTGCTGGCCTTTGACATCCGATATTTTCCAAGCAAATGGCTTGAGCGGTTTTAGTCGATTGAGCAGCTCGCCGTTTAAGTCATACCTAGACAGGTATTCAGAGCGGCTGTCATAACTATAAAATAGGTCTTGGTGTAATACTAAGCTGTTGCCATTGAGTGTCGGTATCGGTGTCGGCTTTTGTGGATCTGAGTTCAGTGAGCGCTTTACAACACGACCTGCGAAGTTACTAATATAGAGGTTTTGCTCATTGACCCAAGCGGCTTTAACGTCTGAAATCGGGTATTGTGTGAGATCAGTGGTGTCAATATCGAGTTCCCACATTGTGCCTCTCGATGGTTGTGCGGACGTCACTAAAAGACGCGAGACATGATGCCAGCTCAGTACCTGTGTCAGTGGTATTTTTGTCTCAACTTCTAGGGCCTTGCCCTTTAAATCAATGATGCTAAGTGTTCCATCATTTACCACTGCGATTCTTTTTCCGTTAGGGGACCAGGTTAATTGCTCAATATCAATATGACCGGTAAATCGGCTTAGTTGCGTCGCTAGCTTGCCATCCCATAACCAGATCTGATCACGGCCACTGCGTGCCGAAATAAAGGCGATAAGTTCGCCCTGAGGTTGATACTTTGCAAGCTTCTCCCGACTCTTAGAGCGCGCAAAGCTTGGGTAAGGTTGAACATGTTGGTTTATTCCACTCTGTGCAGGAACTGAGCGCTGCTCATGAAGAGGAATATGCGAAATATCAGTATCCTTGTTGCCTGCAATCGTTAGAATATGGCTGTTTTTAGGATGATGTTGAGCACTGACAACCCCCTGAACTGTGGTGCTGTATGGAGTAAGCTTACCCTCTAAGCCTAATCGATAGAGTTTGCCTTGTTTTATTGCCAGAAGCGACTCTCCCGTTGATGAGAATCGTATAAAGAGTGGATCTTCGCCAGTGACGGTGCCATCTAATTCAACTGGATTTTGCTGTGTAATTTTGCCTGTTGAATCAAGAATGGCCAAAACGTGTTCGCTTTGCTGAGTATAGTAGAGTGCAGCAAAGTGATTGCGCTGTGGCGCGTAATCATAGGTGTAAATTGTGTCCGTTGATGACGTGAAGACTGCCGTGGTTTTTTGCTCTATGGCATTGTAGTTAACTAAGGCAGGTCGGTCTTGCACTGTACTTAAAAAGGTGTAGTTGTGATTCGCCAATGCGATGGGCCGTTCAATGGGTCGTTCTTGGCATTGATAGCGTACCGATGAGACCTGTGGTGCTACTAATGATTCAGCAAAATCTAACATGTTGATTTGCCAGCAATTGGCTTGGTGAGGCTCTGGGCTCTTTGTATCTTGTTGCGTGCAGTCTCGCTGTTTTGTATAGATCACACTGCGGCCATCCGGGGTAAATCGTGTGTCGCGATAAAACCCTGTGTCGGCGCTTAAACGTGTTTCAACACCAGTTTGAATATTTCTCGCCCAAATATGGCTTTGGCAGGATTGAACATGGCGATTAAACACGATGTATTGACCATCCGGGCTGTATGTTGCTTCACTTTCAAACGCGTCAGTAAAGGTTAATTGCTTTAAGGCTTTGATATTGAGCGCTTGCAGCGGAGAGTTTGTCAGGATAAACAGCCCTGTTAGTAATATGATGCAGCCCAATATGCCCCAGGTGACCTGTTTATTGTGTAACACTGAAAACGGTTTGCTCTGTGTGGCTAATGGAGGGGTGTCCATATCCCAGCGCACTTCGGTCATCAATCGGTAACCGATTTTGGGGTGTGTCGCAATGATCCTTGGTGACTTGGCGTCGTCACCAAGTACTTTACGTAGGCGTGCGATACAGCGCTGAAGCGCATTGGGGACTACCTCGGTGCCTTGCCAAACTTGCTCCATGATGTCTTGATGGCTCACCACTTGTTGTGCGTTTTGTGCAAGTAAGAGAAGCACTTGTAAAACCTTCGGTTCTACTTTAACGCTGTGGTCTGCACTAATTATTTCTGAACGTGATAAATCAATGAGGTGATCTTCAATAAAAAAACGCTGTGGTGATGGCATAAATCTAAGACTGCGGCTCTGAATATGCACGAGTATATGAATATAATTTGTTGCTGTCGAGCACGGTGTTTTTTATAACCTATTGTAAAGTATAGATATCAGTTATTCATCATGATTTCATCAGCGTGCCATTGTTGTACTCTTTGCTGCCCAACGCACAGTAGAGACTCTGATTTTACACAAGTTAAGGAGTCATGCTATGTGTTTACTTTCTTCGAATAAGTCGCTCAAAAAATTAGCCGTCTCTCAGTATATTGCCAGTGGTTTATTGGCCTTTTATAGTCAGTATTCTATTGCTGATGAAATCGCCAGCAAGGCAATTGAGAAAGCTATTTCGGCATATGGCGCTGAGGCATTGATTACAATGCCGCAGTTAAACATAAAAGAACAGCAGTTGCGCTATACCAAGGGTCAATCAGGTCACGCAGGGGAGGGCGCACATGGCATTGCGCTGCATAAGTACAATCAGCAACTAAACATCGACTTTGTTAAAAAGAACAAGGTATTTAGGCGAAGCGATCAGAACTTACTTGGTAACTATGGTTATCATACTCTGATCACCCTAGATAGGCGTTTTATCGAAGGTAAAGGCGCATACATTGATCACTGTTTGCAAACCTTTCAGCCGAGCGAACGAATACGTTGGAATTCGGTTGGACTGGACATGGAGCAAGGTGTCGATACGCTGATTGTCAAACAGATTGCAATGCTTAAAAAACATGTCAGCAGCGAGGGGGTGGCGTATATACATGGTCAGGCCCATGATGTTCTCAAGTATCAACAGGGTAATGAACTGTACACTGTGTTCATCAATACTGATTCGGGGTTGGTATCCAGAGTGGTCCGTAAAACAGGTGAACAGCCAACACGGTATGACTTTGTAGCACATACAAAAAATCGAATTGGTATTGCATGGGCGACTGAGGTTATGGTGAGTCGTGAACAGCATCCAATTGCGCATGTCACCGAGCGAAGCTTAACAATGGAGCAGCCCCTTTTTTCAGCTGAATTAATACCTGCCAACTACAAACGCCGACAGCCTGCGACATTCTTAGATTTTGAGCAACCCAGTGTTAATCAACTTGCAGACGACGTCTTTTTAGTTGGACAGGGCTGGAGCTTCACGCTATTTGTAGATATTGGCAAGTCATACGTATCAATGGGGGCGTGGCAAATGCCCGGAGATAAATTTACGTGGCGAAAACGCTTAGAAAAACTACATCAATTTACCGCAGAGCAAAAGCCGGTTTCACATTTTGTTGTCACTCACCACCATGACGACCACTTAATGGGGCTTTCAGAAGTGGTAGAGCATGGCGCTCAATTATTGATGCTCCCCCAGCATGTCGATGCAGTAAAGGCGAGCCTAAGTATACCAGTTGACTCTAGCAGGTTGACCTTAGTGCGAGATGCACTAAAGGTTGCCAATGACAAGATACAGGTGTTTGATGTGCCAAGTAGCCATGCGGATCACAATTTGGTGGTATACCTGCCTGAGCAGGAGATTCTTTTTGCAGAAGATATGTTTGGCAGCAGCTTGGCAAAGGGTTTTCACTCCCCCAATAGCTGGCCAAGTCGCGATGTATATTATCGCACCGAGACCCTAAACAAAAAGCTTCAATCTGTGAGGGTAGATGTGGCTCAATATGTATCATCACATCATGGTCGGGTGCTATCTAAAAGTGAATTTAAACAAGCTTTGACGTTAACTTGCCCAAGCGATGACGTTTTAAAACAACGACTATTCGGTAGTTAAGCGCCGCTTCGATATTTTTGTTAAAAGTGTATAAAGAGCCTTTACAAATGTTTGCCAAGGTACATTTATTGCAGCGAACAAGTGAAAGGCTTTTTATACTCATGGCCCTAAGTCACGTTTATTTGCTGATACCAATTCGCCAAACGTTGACCTATGTCGTGGGGATAATCTTCTTGAATAAAGTGGGTCCCTTTTCCCAGTTTGACCATTGTGGTATTGGGAAAGTGCTCTGAAATCCATTTAGCATCCTCACTGCGGATCAACATGCCAGGCTCTGCATAAAAACAGATTTTTGGCAGATCTGTTTTGGTCAGCCAGTCATGATAGTTTTGAACTGCCCTAGCTGTGTGCTCAGGTATCCCATTTACGGGCACATCTGCGGGGAAACGCTGGATGGCTTTACGACTTTGAATGGTTGGATAGGGTGCTTTATACTCCCTCATTTCCTCGTCCGTTAACTTGCGCTCGGTCCAATTCGGTAGCATTTGAGTGATGAAACTATTTGCCACGCCAAACATAAAATAACTGCCAAGCTTAGATTGCATCACCTTCAGCGCCAGTTTTTCTCCCAGATTTAACCTTTGATAGTCCATTGGTTTGTACATGGCCTCCATAAAAGCGATGGCCTTGATATTATCTCGGTGTAAGTTGGCGTAGTGAAAACCCAACCCCGAGCCCCAATCTTGCACAACCAATGTGATATTGGTTAAGTTCAATGCGGTTATGAATTTTTGTAAGTAGTCATAGCTGTCGCGAAAACCGTAGTCAATATTTGGCTGTTCTGATCTACCCATACCGATTAAATCAACGGCAATGGCGCGGCCATGGCTGCTCATATAAGGCATGATATTACGCCAAATATAAGATGAAGTTGGATTTCCATGAATAAATAGTATTGGGTCGCCTTTACCTTGCTCCACATAGTGGATTTTATGCCCATTCACATTGATGAACTTTGACTCAAATGGAAATTCAGTACCAATATTGCGACTATGCATTGTTATCCTCATGACAGTATAAATGGGCAATAGTGGCGTTCACTTCTTGCTTAGCTGTGTTTAATAATGGTGTGCCATGGGAAGGTAGTAGGTGTTTAAATCGCAACCGTTTAACTTGTTTAAAGTCAGCAAAACTGGGCGAATTAGCTCGTCTCCATTCAGGGCCTATGTTCGCAGGTTTTATAAAACCCGCTTTGCTTAACATAGCACTGGCTTGAGGGCTGAAATATTCGTCAGCAACGCGCCAGTTTTGTAAGCTATCTGCTGTGATGATCACGCCATCACCCTGAGTAAGTGATAGTATGCCTTCTGGCATCGGTGAGCTGTCAAAGACAAATAGTTCTATATTAGGAATGGGCAAATTCGCTTTAGTCATTAAGCTGACTTTATCATTGGGTACGACAGTTTTCATACCTGGTAAAAGCCAAAGCTTTGCATCAAAATAATCTAAGTAAAATTCATCATCTACTCCGTTCATATGACCCAAATGGTATGCACCTAATCTGACTATATGTTTTACTTCTCCAAGCGTTGAAAGTTGCTTTAATCCTTGTTCATTGAGGCGTATTGCACTGACCAAAGTTAATTGACCTTCATGACGCAAAATGATCATGTTGCGACTGATTTGTAGACCGGGGCCCATTTGTATGCTGCCTTTTACCATAAAGATATTAGGAAAAATTTGCTCAATCTCACCATGGGGCGAGGCTTCAGGATAGATATGTGGCATTGCGGTGTCTCTCTAGTTGGCGTAATCAGAAGTTTGGATTATTTGACCATGAAAGGTGCCGTTGAGCGCGTCGAGATAAGCTTTAGCTGTGTCAGATGCCGATACTGCATTTGGCATTTCAAAGCCAAGTTTTGCTAGGGACTCCTGAACGGGAGCTGGTGATACTGCATTTAAACGAATGTTTTTCGACTCAATACTCGCTGCACTGATAAAGCCTTCTAATGCAGCTGTTGCCATTGCGATGCTCGAGGAACCTGGGATTTGCTCGCGATGCGCGCGGCCCGTTGTTAGGGTGACCGAGCCGCCTTCATTTAAATACTTAACGCCAAACCGGAACACATTAACCTGACCCATTAATTTATTGTGCAGCACATTGGTGTAATCCTCATCGCGGTGTTGGTGCAAAGGTTTAAGTTGCCCGTTCCCGGCGGTGCAAATAATCGCATCAACTTTTGTGGTTTTGCTAAACATGTTTTTAATCGATTGGTGGTCATTTAAATCTACTTTAATGTCACTGTTGGAGCTGTGGTTGGCTGTGATCACCTCGTGCTGAGGTAACAGTGCGTTATGTACCGCAGAGCCAATGGTGCCAGATGCACCGATTAGTAAAACTTTCATGTGTGTACCTTTGGTTAGTGAGTTAATGGAGGGGCCAGCCTTGTTTTTCACTATACGCCTAACCAATGGTCTAAAAAAGAATAGATATTTAATCAAGATGTTCATATAATTTGAACATGATCCCATTAGAACATATTCACGTTATTTACGTGATCCACAAAGAAGGCAGCTTCAAAAAAGCCAGTGAACGACTGTTTAAAGCGCGTTCAGCCGTGTCCTATTCGGTGAAAAAAGTTGAAGAATATTACGGTATTGAAATTTTTGACCGAAACGAATACCGACCCTCTCTAACCCGTGACGGCAAACTGCTACTACAGAAAATTCAGTATTTGATGGGGCAGGTGCAGCAGTTTGATCACTTTGCCAAGCAGATGAATTCCGAAATTGAAACTGAGGTGCGCATTGGCGTTAGTTCTATCTTCCCGATGAACAGACTAATAAAACTATTAACCGTCTTGAAGTCTGAATTTCCCCATACTGTGGTCAATTTGGAAGTGGAAACTTCTTCTGGAGAAAGGTTGTTGTTGGACGATAAAGTAGACCTAGGTATTTATGGTAGTTTGCAGCAGAATGAACAAGTTGTTTATAAGCACATTGATACCTTTCGGCTACCTGTTTTAGTCTCAACCAAGTTTCCAGCAGATCTTGATTCAATATCAGTGTCTGATTTAGCTCGCTTTCCGCAAGTGGTGTTAAAAGCCAGTTATAAATCAGGCAAGAATATTGGTATTTTGGATAACGGGATACAGTGGTACGTTTCAGATCACAGTACCAAAAAAGAGCTTATTCGAAGTGGGCTCGGTTGGGGGAGAATTCCTGTTCATGAAATTGAACATGAAATATCTACAGGCCAGTTAATACCGCTACCTTGTTGTGAGGAAATGGTGGTACCAGCGTACATCGCCAAAAAGAATGATAAGGTTTTGGGACCGGTTGGAAAGAAAATATGGGACTTTTTCAGCCAAGCTTAGCTCATAAATTTATACCTTACGTGCACGTTGTTTCTTCCTTAATTAATTGTGTGAAAATGGCAATATACCAAGAAAGGTAATATTGAGAAATAACTTAAATTCAGATTCAATTTCCTATAATGCAATACTGTTGATTTTGTAATGTATTTTATCGATATTTTTAGTTGCTCCTGTTTTGTGGAATTTATATTTTCACTATATTTGCATTATATACCATATATTGTATGTTTTTCTCACGCCAATTGAGTGTGATTAATTAATAAAAGGAAATTTAAATGAAACTCAAAATATTTGCTGCAACTATTCTAGTTGGTTGCGGTTTATCAACGGCTGCTATGGCAGACGCTTCCAGTGAATTAGTAACAGCCAGCGGTAGTTCAAAATACGATTTTCGTATTGGTTTACAGGCTTTAGACGATCGTGGCCGAGACCCTGGCCGAGTTGAATATATAAAGTATCTATCAGCTGGATCAAATGTACAATCCGAGTGGGCTGTAGACAGAGATGCATATGATCCTGATGCATTGAAGTTACACCTTTCAATCCTCAATCATATTCCAAGCAATCGAGACTTCCGTATCGCTATTCAAGCTGCGGACAGAAATGGTCGCGGTGACTTTGGTTATTGGCAATATACTCCTTGGGCAAGTGAGGGAGGCGGTTGGTCTGGTATGGCATTTGACACCGACCGTCACGATCCGGATGCATTTCGTATTCGTATTGAAACTCGTACATGGCAAAGCAGCCGCTCATTGAGTGACTTCCGTATTGGCCTGAGGGTCTCGGATCGTGGTGGACGTGAAACTGGCGAGGCAACATACACGCCATGGGCGTCATATGGCGGAGGCTGGACTGGTCTAGCTACAGACAACGATGCATATGACTTCGATGGTTTTGAAGTGAATTTGGAAGTTCGTCAATAATAAGAACAATTAGGGCTATTATCACCTTGCCCATATGTTATAAAGCCCTTCGGGGCTTTAATATTAAAACTGCGCAAAGTGAAATGCTATTTATACTTAATTTTTCGTATTTTTAATTTAAACAAGATAAGATTTATCGGCTGGTTTTTATTAAAACAACATGTATTGATTGATGTTGTCATTTTTATTATCTAATTCCCTTTAAGTTTCTCCGTAGTTAAATATAATGCCACCTACAATAACTAAAGCAAAAAATACTCGGAGAGCACGTGAAATACGTTTTTTCAATTCTGTTATTACTATCTCTAATCGGCTGTGACATGTCTGATGAAGTATCTTCACTGGATACGGTAGATGACGTGGAAAAGGTTTGGGTTTTTGCCCAATTTAATGTACCTCAAGAGAATGATGAAATTGAGTCGTACTATTACTATGGCGAAATATCCAAGCGGCTTTACACATCTATTTCTGGCAACAAAATTGAGTCGGGCTTCATTTTGATGTCACAGGTAAAGTATTGGGGAAATGATGACCTGATCCATGATTACAAAAATGTCGAAAGCTCAGGTGAGATAGTGTTTCGTATAGAAGATATTGCAACGCTCAATTTATTGAATATGGCACCTACCGTAGGCAAAGGGTATGAGCAATTTGACAACGAGGAGCAGACTAACCAGACAAGTGAACCGGCCCAAAAAGAAATATCTAACCCTTAATTAAGGTGATTCTATGGCAGGTTTCTCGGTTAAGTTCATCATCAACTTGAGGAACCTACCGGTATTTTAAGTGAGTGGGTTAACAGTGTAAAAAAGGGAACCAATGAAAGTAGTTGTAGTTGAAGCGCATACTTCAGATTTTCCAGCGCCTTTTTATTTAAAACAAGGTGAACAAGTTACTATCGGGAAAATGGACGAGGAGTTTCCTAACTGGGTGTTCATTACAACACCGTCGGGTGAGCAGGGGTGGGCACCTGTTCAGTATATTGATAGATCTCAAAAAGGCTCATTGGGCACTTTACTTCAAGACTACGATAACTGTGAATTTAATACTACAGTTGGTGAAAGGTTAACAGTACTTTTTGAACTTAATGCATGGTACCGTGTTGTAAGAAAGAATCAGTCGGTTGGCTGGATCCCCGTTCATACGGTCAAAGTTGCACTTTAAGTTTAGATTGGTATCGAAGTGCGAGGTTAGGCGTTTGAAACTAGACAGCAATATAGAATTAATCATAGGAGATATCACTTCCTCTGAAGCTGATGCCATTGTCAATGCAGCTAATCCCAAAATGTTGGGTGGTGGCGGAGTTGATGGCGCAATTCACAGGGCCGCAGGCACTGGATTGCTTGATGCATGCCGAAAAGTGAAAGCTGTCAATGGTATTCGATGTCCGTTTGGTGAAGCTCGGATCACCAGTGCGGGAAATTTAAGGTCAAAATATGTGATCCACACAGCGGGACCCATATACAGAAACGAACAAAACCCGGCCAGTGTCCTCGAGTCTGCTTATCGCAGTGCATGTGAGTTGGCGATAAAAAATGATTGCCAATCGGTAGCTTTTCCTGCGATATCTTGTGGCGCATATGGTTACCCCTATGAAGAAGCTGCACAAATAGCAATTGATACCTGCCGCCAATATCCACAACTGAAAGTAGCATTTTATCTGGTTGATAAAGCGCTGGCGGACGTATTTCGAAGTATCATCTAAACCCAGAGATATGCGTATTCATGAGCCATCGAGTAGTAAAGCTGGACATTGTTTTATACTTGGATTAGAAGTTTTTGCACCGGCTCTTAAGATGTGTTTGCTGATAGGTTATTCACTAATTATGAGGGAGTGATGAATTTAAATTCCGCAAGTTTGCATTACTACATCATGAAGCACTTTGTTGAGTTTTCGACAGCACCACAGATAGAGAAGCTGTCCACTGTTTTTGGTGTTGCAAGGCAGGATGTGATTGATGCACTCAAAATGCTACAAGATGATCATGGTGTTGTATTGCATTCAGTGTCCAGTGAGGTATGGGTAATGCACCCTTTTTCAGCCGCGCCAACTAATTTTTGGATTCAATCTGGTCAACATGGCTGGTGGGGAAATTGTGCTTGGTGTTCATTGGGGGCCGCGGCACTGTTAGATCGCGACTTGACAATCACCACGACTTTGGGCAGTGAATCAAAGCAAGTGAACATCGAAATTAAAGATGGGAACATTATCAATGATAACTTATATATTCATTTTCCAATCCCAATGGAAAAAGCGTGGGACAATGTGATTTACACATGTAGCACTATGCTCATGTTTGAATCAAAATCCGATATCGAACAGTGGTGTGCGCGCCACGGATTGGTACAAGGTGATGTGCAGCCGATAAGTCATATCTGGGAGTTTTCCAAAGTGTGGTATGGTAATCACCTCAACCCTGATTGGGTAAAATGGTCAGTTGCTCAAGCGGCGGAGATATTTGAGCGGTTTAATCTTGCTGGCCCAATTTGGCATTTGCCTGTAGGCCCACAACGGTTTTAACTATTGTCGTTATAGGACAATAGAGAATACATGCAGCTGATTGGATTTTACCAATCAGCTGTTTGCAAAGTCTATTTTGAACAGATTGATGATAAAGCGATATCAACCCAAACTAATCGGTGGTCTGATGAAGCTGCTCTATCGGCAACAAGCTCAATGCCTTGTTCATCTTTTGCGGGCCAGAAAACCCCGCTATTGACCACTGCTAAATTGCTCGACGGCAACACATAATCAGCCCTCATTCCCCAGTGCGCAGTGTGTGTGGCTGCATTTGGATTTTGCGGTTTATTCAGTTGTCCGCCTCTAGATTCGGGGGCTGCATAATTGTTGACTCTCTGGTGTGTCAGCAATTGTCTTATGGCGTTTGGATGAGCGTCTCCATCTACATCACTGGCATTTAAGTCGCCCAAAATAACAAACGACTGATTGCTAATACCGCCAGTTATACCTGCGTCGTCATATATGTAGCTATTCCCTGAGTCAGAAATATAGTCTTTCCAAAGCCTAAGCTCATCGTGATTTCTTTTTCCATTTCGATCTTCCGGACCATCGAACACTGGCGGAGTAGGGTGGCTTGCTAACACGTTGAGTTGTTGATCGCATACTTTGACGGGGATATCCCAATGCGATTTAGAGGAAAGCCTCATGATGTCACTTTCTGACTTGGCGTACCAATGACTGCCGTCTTGGTTTGTAGGCATTAAGTTGTCAGGCATATCTTTCCATAAAAACTTTTGAAAAGTACGCACTTGGTTTGAGTTTATCGGATACTTTGACAGCACTACCATGCCGTATTGACCCGGATATTTCCCAAAACCATAGTGCGTTAATTTACTGTCTTTTCCAGTCAGCGGTGTTTTGACCCCCGTATTAACTGGCGCAAGGTATACGTGTGGGTAGGTTATTGGCTCAAAACCATTTTGAGAGACTTCTAAATATTGCTGCTTAAACAAGTTAATACCAAGCTCGGCGTCGGCAATATAGTCGAACTCATTTAACAATATAATGTCAGGGCGAGTTTGTTGAATGATTTGTGCGATGTTGTTGATTTGTTGCACTTCACCACTTTTCAGAGCGTTAGTCAGCACATTTCCTGATGTATCTAGCTTGTCTTCAATCTGGTAATTGGTTGCTTCCATACTCACATTGAATGTTGCGACTCTAATGGTCTTCTGCTCGTCGGGCTGTATATTGCCCGGTTGGCTTGATGTTTGTTGACAGCCTGTACCCAGCAGGGTCGCTGTCAAAATAATAGATAATAGTGATGGTTTCATTACTAACCTAGTGAAATATGTTATTGCCCATAGTCTACAGCTTTGTGAATAAAAGAGGGTTTAAAAGTATGTTAATTATTTGATTTGATAAATTGTTCAGAATATTAGTGTAACTACTTCACAATTGCCCTTTGGCTTGTTAGTTTCTTTATGGGGACAAAGGGTTTAATGGTCGATTTTGATTAAAACTTGGTTCCTTTTTTATGTGTTTTTGGTGCTATCAACAAGGAGAAAAATTGTGGTTAAACTCGAGGTAAGTTGTGGGTTAAGTGTTAAGTTACTTGATATTTCAGATGCGCAAACGCTGTTTTCTTTAGTCGAGGCAAATAGGTCTTACCTAAAAGAGTGGCTTCCTTGGCTCGATTTAACTAATTCTCACCTAGATTCAGAAGCATTTATACAATCAACACATCAACAGTATCATGATGGCCTCGGTATTATGGGCGGAATATATAGTAATAATTCGCTAGTAGGAATGTGTGGCTATCATCCGATTGATAAAATCAACCGCTGTGCCAATATCGGGTATTGGATAGCAGAAAAATCCCAAGGACAAGGCATAGCGACGAGGTGTGTTGCTTACCTTGTGGATTATGCTTTTACTGAATTGCAATTGGAGCAAGTCTCTTTGTCAATTGCGGAGCATAATTATAAAAGTCAGGCAATTGCGACACGCTTAGGGTTGGGCCGCAAAGATATCAAACGAGATGCAGAGTATTTGTACGACCATTTTGTGAACCATATTTGCTATTCAGTGAGCCGTACCAATTGGCTGGATCGCAAGGTAATCGATTAAAAAACCGAGCAAATGGGATAAGTTTTTCTGTGTAAAGTAATTTAAGGTTACACTTGGCTTTTTAATATTGGACACTGTTATGTCAAAAATTACACAGCAGCAAATTGGCAACGTGGCCCTCGTTGTTGATAACTACGATGATGCTATTGATTTTTATACGCAAAAACTACAATTTACGCTGGTAGAAGATACAGACTTAGGGGGAGGGAAGCGCTGGGTGCAAATATCGCCTCCTAACTCGAATGGCACTAATTTACTCTTAGCCCAAGCAAGCTCTGATGAGCAAAAGTTGGCGGTGGGCAATCAAAGTGGCGGGCGTGTTTTTTTGTTTTTACACACCAACGACTTTTGGCGTGATTATGAGTTGATGAAAACAAATGGTGTTTTATTTAATGAAGAGCCGCGTGTGGAAGAGTACGGTACCGTGGTTGTTTTCCAAGATTTATACGGAAATAAATGGGATTTATTGCAATTGAATCAAAGCTAAATTTACGCAATAAAGATGAAGATGTAATGGCTATTCTGGTTACCAATAGGCCCGCATAGCCAATATCGCTGTCTATTTATAAAGGGGGGCTTAAGGGAGTATATCAGCCATTAAATAAATAGGTGCATTCACATTCAAGCTAAAAATCCGTTATTTATAAATTGAGCTTTAGCAAATTCAATGCTAGCATCAAAAAGAATTTAAACTTATCGTTCAACTAATGCGTAAACTTACTCTCATATTTATCATGTTTTGCGTTCTGAGTACTCAGGTATTCGGAAGCGTTGTGCATGAAGGAGAGCATAAGTCATTAGGAGATGAGCATAGTCTACTCCATGAAATTGGCCAACCACACAGTCATGAGCATGAAGACGACGGTGAATTTACCCTATCATTCACAAAAGAAGCTGTAGAGCACATTAACCAAGATCTGGAATGCTGTGTTACTGCTATTGTTGAAGTTTCTCAAACTACAGAACCTGAAATTAAACCAACTGGCCCGATTGCCTCGTTAGATGCCAATTGGTCTTCCCCTTTTATAAAACATACAACACCGCCCCCTAAGGTTTAATCCAAAATTACATTGTTACGGTCAGTGCATATTAGCTCTGGCTGGTTTTGTCGTTTATTGGATTTATTATGTTTTTAAAAATATTTTTGCTGCAAAATTGGCAGCGGACAGCGTATAGATTGCTATTTGCTGTGTTTTCATCGCTATTTTTTCTATCTGGTGCTTATGCTTCACCGGGAGCCCACGGTCCAAATGGAGAGCACTTGGATACCACAAAGCAAGTTTCGGTTTCCAACAAACCTAAGTTTGAAAGTTTCACCGAAACGTTTGAGCTTGCTGGGGAACTATCTGAGAACCAGCTGCTCATTTACCTTCATGATTTTAAATCAAATGCACCAATATCGGGGGCGTCGATAGAAATAGAACTTGGCGACCTAAGCGCCAGCGCCACGTATTCTGCGCAAATGAAAGCCTACACCCTAAGCAACGAGGCAATCGTCGCTTTACTGAATCAGCGCGGAACACATGAAATAGTGCTGACAATCATGACAGAAGATCTTGGTGATCTTTTGGTTGCATACCTTGAAAACGAAGCGCCTCAATTGGTGAAAGAAAATCACAACACAGCTCATCACCATGAAACGCCTTGGTGGGGTATTGCTATTGGGTTAATGGTGTTTGTCATCGGTTTTTGGATTGGTCGTCAATTTAAGGAGCGTAAATAATGAAACTAAAACACGCTTTATTGTGCGCATTTTTCTTGCAAGCTGGACATGTAATGGCTTCACCCGGTGCCCATGGCCCTAATGGCGAACACCTAGATCAGAAAGCTAATCGCGCAGAAGGTGGGCTTGGCCGACAATCAGATGGTTCAGTCATTATGCCAATGAAACATCAGGCTCTGCTCAATATTAGAACCCACTTTGCAACAGAATCTATGGCGGCCAAACACGTTCGTTTAGATGCGATTGTAAAGCCTCACCCAGCTGGTTATGCCAAAATTCAATCTAGCCGTGATGGTCGTTTGGATGCACCAGAAGCGGGGGTTTTGCCAAGTGGCAGCAAAGTAGTCGCAGGTGATGTGTTGGGGCTCATTCGATATCAAGATACCGATTACGAGCTTGCCAGCCAAACTAGTGAGTTAATCGCGATTCGAAATCGCATAGAGCAAACCAAGCGTGACGTGAGCCGTTTAAAGAAACTGGGTGAGCTGGCATCTAAACAAGCTTTAGAGCAACTAGAAACCGAGTTATTGAGCTTAAAGCAACAGGCACAAGCATTGCAAAAAGGCCTCGAAAAACCTGAAGTATTGATTTCACCTGTTTCAGGCGTCTTGATCAACCACGCAGTCTCTCGCGGGCAATGGGTGGAAGCGGGACAAACTCTGTTTGAAGTAATCTCACCTGAGCAGCTCATTGTTGAGGCGAGCACTAATGACAGTCATCTACCTGCGAAGTTAACAACCGCTAAGGCAATAACGCAGCCATCACTTAACTTTAATTATATTGGTCACACCCCTCTGCGTGTAAACGGGCTGATCCATGTTAACTTTGAACTTGAAAAAACTATTGAAGCTCCGGCGCTGTTGGTTAACCAACGAATTACGATTCAAGCTCCTATAAATGAGCAACAGCGTGGCATAGTGCTACCTGCTGATGCCATTGTTCGCAGTCAAAACAACTTGCCTCAAGTGTGGATCAAACTCTCGGCTGAACGGTTTTTGCCTCAACTGGTTAAATATGAAAATTTGCAGCCGGGTTTTGTGTTGGTAACTCAAGGATTAGGTGCAGACAACCGGGTAGTGGTAACCGGTGCGTCGCTACTTAACCAAGTGAGGTGAGCCAATCATGTTTAATGTCTTAGTGAGAACTAGCTTAAAGCACCGACTGGTGGTTTTGCTTATCGCTTTTGTGATGATGGCTTATGGGGTCATACAAGGGCAAAAGCTGCCTGTCGATGTCTTTCCCAACCTGAACAAACCGGTTGTTACCGTGTTGACTGAAGCTGGAGGAATGGCACCTGAAGAAGTTGAGCAACTGGTTACATTCCCTTTGGAAAACTTACTCAATGGTGTCACAGGGGTTACGCGTATTCGCTCTACTTCAGGGATCGGGTTATCCATCATTTATGTCGAATTTGAGTGGGATACGGATATCTATCGAAATAGGCAATTGGTCTCGGAACGACTGGATTTGGCATCGGAACAACTTCCTAACGGGATCAATTCAGTTATGGGACCCGTATCGTCTATCATGGGAGAAGTGATGTTAATTGCTTTACCCATTAACGATCCCGGCAGTATAAACGCAATGGCGGCGCGAGAATATGCTGATTTCGTATTGCGGCCAAGACTATTGTCGATCCCCGGTATTTCTCAAGTCATCCCCATTGGAGGGCAAGTTCGTCAGCTTAGAGTTGCACCAGACACCGTGAGAATGCGCCAATTTAATATCGATGTAGATACCCTCCAAGGTGCACTGGAAGACTTTGCAGCGAATTTTGGCGGCGGTTTTATCGACTTGAATAATCAGGAGTACTTGATCCGACATCAAGGGCGAACTCTCGATGAAAGTCACCTACAAAACCTGGCAGTTGGGTGGCAAGCAGGGCGTCCAATTGTGCTTTCACAAGTGGCAACGGTCAGTTACGCGGAAGCCGAAAAGCGAGGAGATGGCGGCTTCAATGGCAAACCCGCCGTGATCGTCAATATTCAAAAGCAGCCTAGTGCTGATACTGTGCAGCTGACAACACAAATTGAATCAGCACTTGCGGAGCTAAACTCAGGATTACCTGCTGGTTTGGCTGCGCCACAAGTACTCTTTAGGCAAGCGGACTTTATCCAATCCTCAATTGATAACGTCACCGAAGCCCTGCGAGATGGTGCCATTATGGTGACCATCATCTTGTTTCTATTTTTACTCTCGGTAAAAACCACGGCCATATCGCTGCTTGCTATCCCATTGTCGTTGGCTTTAACAGTCCTTGTATTTCAGTGGATGGGGCAAAGCATTAATGTGATGACTTTGGGAGGGCTTGCGATTGCAATTGGTGAACTGGTGGATGACTCTGTTGTGGATGTGGAGAATATTCTCAGGCGTTTAAAGTTAAATGCACAATCACAAGAACCAAAGCCTATTTTTAATGTGGTTTGGCAAGCGAGTGTTGAGGTGCGTTCGGGTATTGTATATGCAACCGCGATAGTGATTTTGGTATTTCTTCCTCTATTTGCCCTACCGGGCATAGAGGGGCGGTTATTCTCCCCGCTTGGTTTAGCGTATATCGTTGCGATTCTCGGGTCATTACTGGTGTCAATGACAGTTACGCCAGTACTTTGCTACTACTTGCTGCCAAAATCCAAAGTGATCCACCAAGGAGATAGCTGGTTAGTGACGCAGCTGAAATATATGCAAAGCTTATGGATAGAGTGGGCGCTACCTAAGTCAACCCAGCTCATTGCCATAGCGGGCTTAGTAGCAGTAATATCAGCTGCCAGTATTACTCAGTTTCCACGCGCTTTTTTACCTAAATTTAATGAAGGGTCATTGGTGCTTGGTGTTATTTTTGAACCGGGTACTTCGCTCGAAGAATCAAACAAGATGGGACATTTGGCAGAGTCTATTTTGTTATCAGTACCCGAAGTTACACAAGTAGGTCGGCGTACAGGTCGGGCTGAGTTAGATGAGCATGCGGAAGGTGTACATTCTTCGGAAATTGATGTCGATCTTATTTCATCTGCGCGTAGCCGCGAAGAAGTACTGGCAGAAATTCGCGAGAAATTATCTGTATTGCCAGGGCAAGTTGCAATAGGTCAACCGATCTCGCACCGACTCGATCATTTACTATCAGGTGTTAGGGCACAACTGGCGATAAAGCTTTTTGGCGATGATTTAGAAGCTTTGCGAATTAGTGCGCAGGCTTTAAGCAAGAAGCTAGAATCAATCCCCGGCTTAGTGGACATTAATATTGAAAAACAAGTATTAATTCCTCAGCTTAGTGTGCGTATAAAGTATGAAGAATTGGCAAAGTATGGACTGACACCCGGGGCAGCACTGCGTCAGCTAAGTGTTTTAACCGAAGGCACGCACGTTACAGACGTGATTGATGGGGTAAAACGTTTTGCTTTGGTATTGCGCTTAGATGATTCAGGTCGAACACCACAAGCGCTTGCGAACACTCTAATTGACTCGCCTGCGGGAGCCATTCCCATATCCTATATTGCTGATATTCAATTGCTTGATGGGCCCAACCAAGTGCTTAGAGAAAATGGCCGTCGTCGCCTTGTGCTCTACGCTAATAGTGAAAACGTGGATGTAAAAGCGCTAATGGTTGCTATACGTGAAGTTGTCGAAAATCATGCATTACCAGATGATAGTTTTGCGAGTTTAGAAGGGCAATTTTTGGCCCAAGAACAAGCAATGCGGCTGCTCATCGGTCTGTCAGCGTTGTCGTTTGTGCTGATTTTTTTAGTCTTGTATTTACGTTATCAGTCTTGGGCTTTTGCAGCCATTATCATGTGTAGTCTGCCTATGGCATTAATTGGTGCAGTAACAGCCATGTGGCTTACCTCTACGTCACTGTCGGTTGCGTCTGTGGTGGGCTTTATAACACTGACTGGCATTGCGGCACGTAATGGCATTTTAAAAATAAGCCATTACCTTAATTTAATTCGGTTTGAAGGAGAGTCATTTGATAAGGCACTGATTGTAAGAGGAGCAAAAGAACGTTTGTCTCCTGTCTTAATGACTTCCATGGTCACGGCATTTGCTCTAATTCCACTGTTGTGGGCGGCGGATCAACCGGGGAAGGAAATACTTCACCCAGTAGCCATTGTGATTTTTTCTGGGCTGATAAGCTCGACCTTGTTGGATACTTTACTGACCCCTTTGCTGTATTGGAAGTTTGGTAAAAAACCCACAAAAGCGTGGCTTAGAAACAATTCAAACGAGTTGGTTTAAACAGGTTTGTGCAGCAACACCTATATAACCACCAAGTTTGCTGCTTTTAATTATTAATAAAACTATGAGAACTAAAATATGAAAACATCAATCATAATCGTTATTTTGCTTGCATTAAAAACCCTTGTTTTTGCACCATCGGTCAGCGCACACGGGAGTACTCAGCCACTTCACGGGGGCGTAGTTAAAGTAGAGCATGAAATGGTCTTTGAACTAGTCCGTGAGGAAGCGGGCACAAGTCTGTACTTGCGCGATCACGGTAAGCCTTACCCTACAGCTAAGGTAACCGGATCGGTAACAGTGCTTGCTGGTGGCAAAAAATCTGACGCCACATTAACTTCAGCTGGAGACAATAAGTTGACAGCGGCGGTAAGTATTCCTGATGGGGCTAAAGTTCTGGTAAAAGTAAAAGAAGCTGGGCACCATTCTGTGACGGTGCGTTTTACTTTTTAAGTAAATAGGATTGGAATACCTAGAAGCTTCTTCTAGGTATTCCAAAACCATGTGGTGCACTAAAAACGGTTTTTTGTTTAAAACTTGTTCTACCTCAAATTAACTATCAATAAACACCACTTCTGTAACTTTCTGATTAATAACACAGTCTACGAAACGTATTCTATATGGGGCCACATTTTGTATCGCCGTTGAACTGGCGACTGGGTTTTTGGCAACGCATAGTGTAACAGCGTATTGGAGTGGCGGCGCAAAGGTAGTCAGACAGCTTCGGTATGCTGAGTTATTTTTTATCTAGATTTGAGTAAATTAATATGGATATACGCCTTTTCTCTCCTTATTTCCTTGGTTCTTATGGTGAAAATAATCATGAATTTGAGGATGTTTTTTTAGAATTTTTCCGTGATCATGTTTATTGGCGGCGAAGCTTTCACCCAGAAGATTTGCCGCCGGTTTCTATTCTTGAAAAGCAATCTTCTCACTACCTTGAAACCATGGCTAAAACTAAACAGGAGCTGCATAAACTCAGTGCCGATCTAAAACAGTCAGTGCCATTTTCAAACCCTCGTTATATCGGTCATATGGCATCTGATGTTTTGTTACCAGGTATGTTGGGGCAATTTATCACAGCCTTATATAACCCAAACAATGTAACCGAAGAAGCCGCGCCCGTTACAGTTAAAATGGAGCTTGAAGTTGGTAATAACCTAGCAGCCATGTTTGGCTATAATTTAGACCATCGCAATGGCCCGGTTGCATGGGGACATCTGACCTCGGGTGGCACTGTGGCCAATTATCAGAGCCTTTGGATGTTTCGCTCTGTTAAGTATTATCCGCTTGCCGTAAAACGCTGTGGCGAGCTGGCTGATATTGACTTTGTTGATGGAAAAGGTCGCTCATTGCATCATATGTCAACATGGGATTTGATGAACCTCTCAATAGATGAAGTGATACAAGTACGCGTTAACTGTTTGAACCAACTCAAAGCGATGGGGGATGACAAGTACGATGAACTGATCCAACTACTGAGAGAGCAGCGCATTGAACATCAAGGACATATCGACTTCTTTGAGCAGCATAAAGAGTTAAAACAACCTGTTGTGTTAGTTCCTGCTACAGCCCATTACTCTTGGGTAAAAGCAATGAAAATTCTGGGGATCGGCAGTAAAAATTTATGGCATGTACCAACTGACGATAAAATGCGACTTGATCCTGAAGCGCTGAGATTACTGTTACTCAAAGCAAAGTCTGAAAATCGAACGGTATTAGCAGTAATAGGTGTCTTGGGAACAACAGAATTCGGCACAGTAGATCCGATTTCCGATATTGTTACCTTACGTGAGCAGATGATCCGTGATGAGTCGCTTAATTATTACATTCATATAGACGCTGCATGGGGTGGGTATTTATCCTCTGTTTTTAGAAATGAAGACAACAATCTGCGTTCACATGATGAAGTAAAAGCCGGATTTGAACATTTTCCATCAGTCAAAGTGTACGATGCTTTTGCGGCACTCAAAGATACAGATTCAATTACCGTTGATCCACATAAGCTAGGTTATATGCCTTATGGTAGTGGTGCATTTATTGCCAGAAATAAGAATATGTGTGGATTTGTTGTGCAAGAGGCCGCTTATGTATTTGATAAAAAGAACCGCTTTGTTGAGCCTGAGCCAAAGCTAAACCAGCTTGGACAGTACATAATGGAAGGCTCTAAACCAGGAGCGGCCGCAGCTGCGAGTTATGTCGCGCAAAACGTTTTGCCATTAAATGCTGAGCAGTTTGGCAAATTACCCGCCAGCACAATTCGGACTACCGAATTGTTTTACCATAAAATATCTACATTGAGTGATAAGCTAAAGGGCAAGGCAACGCTCATCACACCGATGGAGCCTGACACGAATCTGATTTGTTTGGCGATAAACCCAGCTGGAAATGCCAGTACTCGGGTTCTAAATGATTTTACCCGCAAGGTATTCGAGCATATAAAAATTGAGAAAACGACTCCCTTGTTTAACAAGGAGTTTATTGGTTCATATACCTCTATTTTCAGGAAAAATATCGATGACTCAGTTGCACAAAGTTTGTGTAGTAAATTGGGGTTAGACTCAGGCTCTTTTGTAACTGATATTGAAAAGGCTGAATATCAAGACAACGCGTTGTTTGTATTGCGTCATACACTAATGAATCCTTGGTTGTCAGATGATAAAAATGGTGAAACCTATTTAGATATGTATCTAAATTATCTGGAGGAAACAATTGTAAGTTTGATTGAGCAGTAAATAAGATTGGCCTTTGTCGGACTGTGGTCTTTTACCCAAACAAGGGCACAGCCCTAAAAAATGTGCGTTTGACACGCTTATATGGGGGTTATCTGTTTTTCGCTCTTGGTATTTCAAGAGTGTATAAATTGATTGGTGTACCCAGTTTTATATTTTTCATAAGGAGAAAAAATGAAAAAAGTATGTTTTGGAGTATTACTATTAATTTTGTCTGGTCATGTTTTTGCAAAAAACATAGCGTACTTGTGTGCTGATCCAGACTTCAAAAAAGGGCATGAGTACAGAGAAGTTGCCTTAAAAAAACTGATTGCTGATAGAAGTGTTGATGCGATACAAATTTGCTGGGCACAAATCGGTCTAACAGAACCGCTTTGGATCAATAGACCCTTAGAGATCATGGGGGTAGGTGAAAACACACGCATATATGCCAAAACTAAATTTGCAGATAATGCGGCGATGATTAAATTCACACACAATGCCGGTGGCAGCAAAGTTTACAATATGCTTATTGATGGTAGGTCGCGGGCAGCGAAAGGAATTGAAGCCATTGGCTTAAATGGTTTTACGGTGGAGAGGGCCTCTATTCGAAACTTCTTAGGCACAAACTTTAAAAACGGATCTGTTGGGCATTACACGGAGATTTACCCAGCACGTGCGATCCAAATCAAAAATAGCGGGAATATTGATATTCTATTCAATACCATAGAAAACATTGGAGGATATGATACAAGCGCTGATAAGTATTTCAATGGCACGAGTTTGGTTGGAAAAATTCATTTGGCACATAGAGGGATTGTGATTTACGGTTCTTTCATAGGATCAGTCAATGTAACTGGCAATACCATTAATAATGTATTTGGTTATTTAGATGCTGATGCGATTCATTTACAGGATATACATTGCAACACGGCTTGTTATCCCGGCGTTGTGAGCAACAATACGATTAACAACTTTGGAAAAAGAGCCATAAAAATCCAAACAGGAAATACTACCGTTAATCGTAACAAGATTACTTCGAGTGGGTTGAGTGACTCTGTAAACAATAAAACAATTGGTACAACTGGGGCAGCGATATCTTCATATTGTCTTATTTACCCTTGCGAAGGGAATGTTATTTCTAACAATACCATTGATTTGCAAAGAGCCTTTAGAGGGATACAGGCGAGAGGTCCTCATTTTATAGGCAATAATCAAGTAACGATCCGCAGTAGCCACAAAACTGGTAGAGGTCACCCGACCTACGAGTTTTCGATGCAGCTATATGGTGGCATGACGCATTTTGCATCTAACCGTATTGTTGGAAGTGCAAAGAATCCGCACTTCGGTACGACGAACTACGCCGATGGTTATTGTGTGAAAAGTGTACCGCTAACCGACATCGGGGATATTAAATACGACTGTGATGCTCGCTTACCTGCTTCGGTAATTATTAGGTAGTTACTCATACCGCTCATTGTGAGCCTCTTTGGGGCTCACACCTGTGGAGTATCATTTTCAAATTTGTATGTGCTCCATGTTTATTAATAGGCGCAACAAGCATTTTTTTACGATAGCCTTAAGGGCATACTACTAGACTTATCCATTCACTTTTGATTAAATTTCCGGCTTGGTTATGCGTTGGTTGTGATTGCGGAGAAAGCTGTGCATCTATTCATATTGCTTATATTAATTGCGAGTATCTATTTATACATTGTCTATCTAAATAGGTCTAACAAGCCAACCGATGATAGAAGTGTTACTGAACTTTTTAGCATCGAACCAGGTAGTGTTGATGTCGTGAAAATCGATAAAGTATTTATTACAGATCCTCAAGCTGAGTACATTTATCACGCAGAAATTGATACCAATGCTGTTAATCGAGATGGGATTGGTGAGTTGTACAAGGCGCGTTATTTCGCCCAAGTCAGTGTGAGTTTTGAAGACGACTTTCGAGAGGTTGCTTTGCACAGGCTGGAATACAACCAAGAAAATGAGTTCTACGCAGAAGATGAATCTGTGTTAAAAAGCTTCTACCCATTGAGCCCAAGCGCATTGATTGAACAAGCGGCTAGTTCTGGGCCTTGGTTGTTATATGTTGATGATGATTGGTTTATTGAGCTACATATCAATTTGGACGTAAATAACGTTTACTTTATATATACTGAAATTAATGGTGAACGATGCACGTCAATCAAAGTGTGGGCTGAAGGGGACTTTTTAACGATTGGCGATATGCACAGCAAGCTAAATCAGCTGATCCGTAAATACGAAGATATGCCATACCAGCATTTCAAAGGTGCAGTGCGTGTGTAAAGTTCAACCTACAAATTAGCGTGTTCACCCGCCTCTAAATTCATTTTTATTGCTCAAATAATATTCGTTTAGGCCGATAACCTATGCGCATGGATGGGCTTGGAGGAGCTATGAAAATTGAAAATGCACAAATCGAAATGGCCAATAAACATGAAGGTCGGCTTCATGTTGTTGAAAAGCGGACAGATATATCTCAGCCTGTAGAGGCACGAGCACAAATGGCAGAAGAGAAAGTTCAGTTGTATCAAACTGAGGCTGAGAAAGCGGATATTGATATAAACAGTGATGCCAAGATGTATATCCTTAAGTTGTTGGTTCAAAAGTTAACTGGCGAAGAGGTCGATTGGTATGACGATACTATTGGAAAAGATATTGCTGATTCAGAAGCGAATATAAACGGCGTAGAAAATGTAGCAGAGCAGGCCGAGCAGCCAACCCACGTTATTGTTGAGCGCTTAACTCATGAACAGCAATCTAATAGCTTTAAAGCTGGCGGGCAAATCCAACTTGAAAGCGGTGAACAGATCACCTTTGCATTTAAGTCTGTTTTCGCGCAATCACACACTAGTTATCAACGCACAATTGAAGACGTTAATATGAAAGACCCGCTAATTATCAGTTTTACAAACAAGGCAGTAGAACTTGATAAAGAGCATATGAACTTTGATATTGACGCTGACGGGAAAGCGGACAGTGTGGCCCATTTAAAAAAAGGCTATGGATTTTTGGCACTTGATTTAAATGACAACAATAAAATCGACGATGGTAAAGAGCTGTTTGGTGCTTTGAGCGGTAACGGTTTTGCCGACCTAGCGAAGTATGACGAGGATGGTAATGGCTTTATTGATGAAAATGACGCAGTATTTGAAAGCTTAAAAGTTTGGGTGAAAAACAAAAGTGAAGATAAGCTTGTGTCTTTGTCTGAGGCGAATATTGGGGCTATTGCACTGCAAAATGTCGATACGCCACTCAATATCAGAGAGGAAGGCGAGTTAAAAGGTGTCATTCGTAAGTCAGGCTTTTATCTGGATGAGCAGGGTAAGCCAAAGTTAGTACAGCAGATAGACTACGTTGTTTAATGTTTAATGTTTAATGTTTAATGTTTTTTTGGGGAACCACGACTAGGTATACAAGTATTGAAGACAGGGTGCAACCTTAAACGTTAATACGTCACCCTGAACCTAAACCCGTCACCCTGAACTTGTTTCAGGGTCCACAACATTCATCACAAAACATGGATTGCGGGGCAAGCCCACAATGACGAATAGGCAGGGATGTGCATAGTTAGTCTGAACTTAAACTCGTGATCCTGAATCCAAACCCGTAGCCCTGAACCTAAACTCGTCACCCTGAACTTGTTTCAGGGCCCACAGCATTCATTACTAAACATGGATTACGGGGCAAGCCCACAATGACGGATAGGCAGGGGTGTGTATAGTTACTCTGAACTTAAACTCGTGACCTTGAAGCCTAAACCCGTGATCCTGAACCTAAACTCGTCACCCTGAACTTGCTTCCAATGCTGTTCGTTTAAG
>NZ_AUXS01000025.1 GCF_001625565.1 Pseudoalteromonas luteoviolacea NCIMB 1944 | reverse complement strand
GTGAAATGAGCTAGTTTAACAGCCGCTAAGGCTGTCACCTCTAAAACCAACACAGCGTCAATAAACATGGATTGCGGGGCAAGCCCACAATGACGGGTATTGACCGTGGCAGCATTCCCCTCCCTCGTCACCCTGAACTTGTTTCAGGGTCCATAGTGCAAGAGACAACGACTGCAAATCCAGTAAGCACGGTTCTTTTGCGCAAGGTGAATTAAGTGCAAAGTATTAATGACAGTGAGCGCAGCGAGTTCATTTACTTTGCGCAAGGTGAAATGAGCTAGTTTACCAGCCGCTTAATACGTCACCACTAAAACCAATGCTGGGACAATCACGTTTTGAACGAGTCAACTTTCTCTTTTAAGCTGCTTGTATACTCACCCAGCGCATTACTTGCTTCAGCATTCAATTGCGCATTTTTAGCGATTTCGATAATACTATTGTTAAATTCGTTGATGTTGGTGCTAATTTCAGAGATCACCGATGTTTGCTCTTCCGTGGCTGTTGAGACTTGCACATTCATATCAATGATTTCATTTACTGCGTTATTGATTTCCGCCATATACTTGGCAGATTCATTCGCTTTTTCGACGCTTGACGTCGCACTAGATTGCGCATTTTCCATCGCGCCGACTGCGTTTTGTGCCATCGACTGCAACTTCGAGATCATTTCTTTAATTGATTCAGTCGCTTTTTGTGTATTGTGCGCCAACTGCCTAACCTCATCAGCAACAACCGCGAAACCACGACCGGACTCACCAGCTCGAGCGGCCTCAATCGCGGCATTTAAAGCTAATAAATTAGTCTGCTCTGCCACACCTTGAATCATCAATACAACTTGGTTAATTTCATTACTTTGGGTGTTCAATGCCTGTATTTGCTCTGTGTTATCAGCCACTAATTGCGCCAAACGCTCAATCGATTGAATATTATCCGTAATTGTACGAGTCCCCTGCTCAGCAAGTTCGCCTGATGTTTCCGCTTTGTGGGCCGTATTTTGAGCATTGTTTGCAACTTCTTGAATTGCCGCACTCATTTGCGTCACCGCAGTCGCTATCATGGCCGTCTGTTGCTCTTGATCCTGAGAAGTATTGGCCATGGAAGAACTGATTGTCGTCAGGTTGTTAGATGTTGAAGTGAGCTCGCAAATCATCTCCATTAAATTTTCGACTAGATTGTGCAAGCAATTGACCATTTTATTAAAATCATTGCCAATCTCACTTAACTCATCTTCACCTGAGACTTGCACACGCTGGGTTAAATCCGCATTTTGTGCAATGATTTTAATTGTCTTGCGTAACCCTTTTAATGGTCTGTGTATGGAGCCGTATATCAACCAACTTACACTCAGCATAGCCACAACAACAACCACCGACGCGATAATCATTCCAACTCTCGTGGCATCCGCCTCCGCATGGCTAACTTTGATCAATTGGCTAGCTTCATCTAACTGAAGCACCATTAATTCATTGTAGCCCTCACTGAGTGGATCAAACGTATCGTAAAGGTCTTTAACAAATTGGCTGTAAGGTACAGAGTCAAATTTATCTTGCGATATCAGTGATTTATACTCCTCAATGAGCAGGTTAACTTCCCGCTCAGACTGCTTTATTTGCTGAACAATCGCTTGCTCTTGGCTGGTCAAATTACCACTTAAGTATATTTGCCATTCTTCAATCGCAATTGACTTTGCTTCCTCAATACTCCTGAGCGCCTGACTGGACGTGAGTTGTTCACCTCTTAATTTATGGAAGGTATCAACGATAACAACCGCGTAATTGTCCGAAACAACTTTAATTTCTTTTAATGGCAGCACCCTACCTGAGTACATTTTATCCATGTTCGTGACAAGATGAGATATCGTGGTTAGCGTAATGATTGTCGCCACAACAAACAAAATGGCAGGCAAGCCAGACAGCGATAATAACCGACTTTGTACAGAGAAATTATTCAACATCAAATTTTCCTTAAGCTGAGCCTAAGCACCTTCAAGATTAGTATTGACTAACATGACGAAATTACAATGTAAAAACTTGACGAATGTTATATTTCATATACGCAGTCTGACGATCTCTTGGCAGTCAATTGTGACTTTGGCTACTAAAAACATCAGGGCTATACTAACGGTGATTTATATCATTTATATGTATGGCAGCAGTACTTGATATTGAACAGTTAAATGAGCCTGAGGGCTTTAAATGAATTGATAAATTGACTGCAAAGCTAACGGGGTAACAAAGGGGGTTTGTCTGCGCAAAGATCTCGCCAGTGCTCAATGTCATACTGGCGATTCAAGTATTTATCAAGAAAACACTACAAGTACTGGTCCGTCAATAACGTGTAAGTGCCTAGCAGAACAAGATACCATAGCGCTACGCCAATAAAGATAAATACGTAATTGATAAGCGTAAAGCTTGAATTAGCACTACCGCTAGGGTCGTTGTTCGCCTTGTTAACCAACATTTGTGCCTTAAAACAACAGAAACTGGTAATAACCAGAGTTAAATACCACGCCAGCTCAATGTACAGCGCCACTTGCCCAGTGCCAGACTTAGTGTTAATCATGCCGCCGACAATAGTCACAATGACAAACGCAGTTGCGTAGTGGATGATTCGAATCGGCTTTTCCCCATTTTCCTGTTCATACTTCACCTCAATAAATGAAAATAAAGAATGGGTAAAAAATATTGAAAATATTGCTCTTGGCACTGGCCAGATATCTTCGCCAGTGCTTTTCTTGTATTCGCTCCAATGTTTGTAAAACCAATACAGTGCATAAATGCCTAGCGTCATTAAGCTAAGAGTCCAAAACTTTTTCGCAGACACAATATAGAACTGCATCTGCGCAGGCTCATCGGTATTTAATCTAGGTAATACTTCTTCTGACATTACTTCCTCGACGTGAATGAAACTATACATGGTTAAAAAAAAGACGAAATCCTGACATACAGTTGCCTTATTTGCAATACTAAAGTCCCGCTCTGGCACGCTGATTAAGTTAAAAACAAACAAAAGGCTGAGTGTGACGGGCTGCAAAAATTATGCTCAAATTAAGAAGCTCAGTCCCATATTTCTAGATATCAGGATACAAACATGCCGTTTACTCTATGCAAACGGCATTGTGCGATTTACCTGAATTTACAAAGCAATATATATTTAAGCAGTTCGCTTACTCAGTGCTTCTGTTGTGCTTCTCCATTACAAAAGTGACCACGCTCATGTTAGTCACAAGCAATGATCAGAGCATTTGGAACCGCAGCCCGCAAAGCTATTTTGCTCAATCCTACTTCAGCGTTACCAACAAGCGATATCTTAAATGGAGACATGGTCTGCGATAATTTAGCATCAAGGCTTTCGAAGCAACTTAAAGGCAGAGCAATCTGCTGCCAATTTGTAGTTAGCCTGCTCAATGTTTCGTCTGGAATTTTAATTTGCGAACTGCACTGGGTTTCTTCCTGACAATTCACGCCAACAGAGGTGTGAGAAAGCGAGCCTGATTTCAATGAGATATCAAAGGTGAGGTACGCATTCGAATTTACATATGCACTGAGATCTTCAGGGAAACCATGCTTACTGAGTAATTGAATTCCCGCAATATCTGAGTTGCTAAATGACAATTGAATGCTGTCTTCCTGTACAAAGCGATCAATCGTTCTGTATTCAACCCCATTCAACTGCTCGCTATTCGATTTAACAGGTTTTTTCTTATTACTTTCAGTTAAATATAGTGCCCAAGGTTTTTTGGGCTGACCGTCATATAAAAACTCTACTTCATTAACACTGGCGCTAACGTCAAACAACTCACTCAGATTATCTTGTAAAGTATCAATTTTTTCGTAATTCAGCCCATAACCATATTCAAACAACGGTTTTTGTCCATCAAAACGGTTCACATGTTGCGTTGGTGAGTTAGGCCAAGAAAATGAAAGTCTGCCTGAAAAGTCATATCGGACACTATCGTTTATATCTCTTAACAGCACATCGGCAACACCACCCCCTTCAGAACCAGGCAGCCAAAGCGCCACAAAAGCATCACTGGCATTTAACTCTGCATTTACCCACATAGGGCGACCACTTATGAAGAGTGATACTACAGGTATACCTTGGGCCTTCAAGGACTTTATTAGCTGCAAGTCTTTGTTAGTGCCATATTGATATGCCAAATGAGGTCGGTCTCCTTGCCCTTCTGCATAGGGTTCCTCTCCAAACACAACAATCGCGACATCTGGCTTGTTGCTCTTTTCAAAAGAACCATCAACACTCAAGGTAATTTCACCACCAGCTTTCAACACCTGTTGTTTAATCCCTTCATAAATTGAAGTACCTCCAGGAAAGTCTGTATTTGCGTTATTCGTCCCTTGCCACGTAATAGTCCACCCACCTGACTGTTTTCCGATGTTATCAGCACCATCTCCGCTGATTAAAATATTTTGTTTGGCAGATAGCGGTAAAATCCCTGCCTTATTTTTGAGCATGACCATTGATTTTCTTACGGCTTCTCTGGCTAACGCTCTGTGTTGCTGATTACCCATTATTTTGCTCTCGCCAGCATAAAGTCGCTGTGCAGGGCTTGGTTTATTGAACAACCCTGCGCGTAATTTCACTCGAAGAATTCGACTTACCGCATCATTTACTCTGCTCAGCGGTATCGTGCCGTCCTTGACTTGGCTGACAGTGTTATAAAATAAAGGCTTCCAGCTTTGAGTTGGGGCCATAAACATATCCAAGCCAGCATTGATCGCTTGTGGACAGTTATCATTGCTACACCCTTGGATCTGGCCGTGACCATTCCAATCACCTACCACAAAACCATCAAAGCCCATTCGGTCTTTTAATACAGTAGTCAGCAAATATTTATTGCCATGGATTTTATCACCATGCCAACTATTAAAGGATGCCATTACCGACTGAGACCCAGCTTTTAAGCCGCCCACGTAACCTTGTGCATGAATTTTAAACAGAGTTTCTTCGCTAACAACATTGTTCCCCTGATCATCTCCTTTTAGTGTGCCACCATCACCGACAAAGTGCTTGACCGTACTGATCACATGTTGCTCTTTAAATACGGAATTAGAGAGCCCATCACCTTGTAGCCCTTTCACAATGGCATAAGCATAATCACCGACTATTTCAGGGTCCTCTGAGTATCCTTCGTAGGTCCTCCCCCACCTGTCATCTCGCACAGTGGCGACCGTTGGCGCAAAAATCCAGTCAATGCCAGTTACCAGTACTTCTTTGGCGGTGGCCTGAGCAATTCTTTCAATCAATTTAGGGTCATTTGCTGCACCCAATCCAATGTTATGTGGGAACAAGGTCGCACCAATCACATTGTTGTGACCATGAACCGCATCTGTGCCCCACATAGTCGGGATTGACGAACCATCTAAAGACGCATCGATAGATGCTTGATACATAGACTCCGCCAAGGCAACCCAATCAGCCACAGAAGCGTGTTTATCACCATTTGGAAAAGCCCCACCACCATTTAAATAAGAGCCGAAGCCATATTTACGCATGTCTTCAACTGTAATATCGCGTATTTCAGGTTGGATCATTTGCGCTACTTTTTGCTCAATTGTCATATCGGCAAGAAGCTTGGCAACACGCGATTCAACATCTTTGGAGGCAGCGACCTCAGAGGTAATATTTGGCCAAATTGATGGGTCTTTTGCTATTTCTGCTTCTGTTTCAAGATTTTTGGATTGACCACATGCACTAAGCAAACTCGCCATACAAATATATAGTAGCGTTGTTCCTTTTAAGTTGTTCATTGCGCAGTCTCCTTTACTGATTTTTTATGACATCCCCAAAGACCAAAATAAGTAATGAAGATATAGCACGTTGCGGGTAGGAAGAATGAACCATTAAGGCCAATATTGTCAGCAAGTACCCCTTGTAAAATTGGGATGATCGCACCGCCTACAATCGCTAAACATAATAAACCTGAGCCACGACCTGCATCTTTACCTAAACCTGAAATTGCCAAACTGAAAATCGTAGGAAACATAATAGAATTGAATAAACCAACCGCTAACATTGCCCACATAGCAAGTGCACCGGTTTGATTCACTGCAAATATAATGAGGCCCATTGAAACAACGCCATTAAAAGCCAGTACCTTTCCACCTGAAACTTTTTGCATCACTGCTGCACCAATGAAGCGCCCTATCATCGCGCCGCCCCAGTAATACGCGATCAGCTTGGCTGCTTGTGCTTCATTTAAGCCGGCAATGCTAGGTTGATGTAAAAAGCTCACCAGAAAACTACCAATAGAAACCTCAGCGCCCACATATAAGAAGATACCTATTGCACCAAGAATCAAATGCGGATGATCTGTTAGCGGCCTTGTACTTGTTGATGATTCATCTTTTGACTCAACGAGTTTCGGTAACTTCAGCGCAGAGAAGACAATGGCCAATACCCCCAAGGCAGCCGCGAGCAATAGATATGGTACTTGTACGGCTTCGGCACCACTCGACACAGTATCTTGCCCTGATGAGAACAAAAGGTAAGCACCAAAAAATGGTGCAATTGTAGTACCCAGAGAATTAAACGCCTGTGTGAGTGTGAGCCTAGATGGTGCCGTTTCTGGCTTACCAAGTGCGCTTACATACGGGTTAGCAGACACTTGTAAGATTGTGATCCCACAAGCCAATACAAACAGAGCAAGTAGAAATACTTCGTATAACCCAATAATCGCCGCTGGCACAAACATCACGCAGCCCAAAGCAGCAATAAATAAGCCAAATACAATGCCTTTTTGAAAGCCAATTTTACTGACCAGATTTCCCGCTGGGATAGACACAATAAAATACGCGCCAAAAAAGCAAAACTGAACCAGCATTGCTTGCGTGTAACTTAGTTGAAACGCACCTTTGAGGTACGGAATTAAAATATCGTTCAAGCAGGTAATAAAGCCCCACATGAAAAATAAACTTGTGAGCGCACAGAGTGCAAAACCAATGTTTTTAGGATAGTCAGAAGATTGGTCCACTTGCGCAGCTTTTGAAGCAAACTCGGTTGCCATAATTAAAAACTCCAACCAACACCGAGTTAATGCAACAGCGTGTGTTGCAAACTCGGCGCTTTAAAATTACAAAGAAATAAGAGAGTGATTAGATTTACTGAAAGCTATATCTCACACCTAGGGTATACCTTGGGCCATATTGCCTAGCAAATAAGAACTGTCGTTCGAATCGCCCAAAACCTTGCTCAGTTTCGTCATTGAGGTTTATGCCCTCAAAAAAGACCGTCCAGCGCTCGTCAATGTCATAGTTTACACTGGCATCTAACTGCGCGTACGCCTTCGCAAACTGTGGTGGATTGTCAGCAGAGCCTTGATCTTGACCAACCCCAATCAAGTACTCATCACGCCAAGCGTATGTCACTTTGATAGACAGCCCGTCTTTTTCATAAAAGACTTGCGCGTTTGCCGAGTCACTTAATCCCGTTAGCGGTGTTTGTTGATCTAGGCTGTTTACGTCAAATTCTACGTCGCCATCGACAAACGTTGCGTTTATTCCGATGCCAAAACCGCTCTCGCCAAGCACATGCTGAAATGCCACTTCAAAGCCATCTACCTTTTTAGTGTCTGTCGCATTAAATGGCCTAGTTATTTTCCAAAGTAATAGCGGATCGCCATCAACGGGCTCTATGTATCCTTGCGAATTAAGTGTCGCGCCATTTGCTTGCATTTGCAGAAAAATGGCGTCACTTGTTGCTTGCTCACCACGCGCTTCAATATCAGCTACCGCCTGAACCCACCTCGGGCCTTGATAAATATCATTAAATCCTTCAATGGTCGTTTCGCTAACCTGACTTCCGATGAAGTTCTTTACCGATTTTTTGAAGTACCCAATCGCTGCATAGCTACTTTCATCGTAATAGTACTCGAAGCTTAAATCTAAATTTGTAGACTCAAATGGCTCTAAATTTGTATTGCCTTCACTACCGTTACGAGATCCAATTTTTGGGCTGCCAGAAAGCACTCTACCACCAGATAAATCACCAAGCGGCGCACGCGTGATTGTTTTGCCCCAAGATACGCGGCCAACTAGCTCATCGGTGAAATCTACTTTGACGTCAATCATGGGCAGTAGCACATCGTGTTGCCCTTCAGAAGTGTATTGGCTATTGTCCTCAGGGAGGTATTGTGTATGCCATTCACTGCCGCCTAACCACCAAACTGATACTGGAAGTGGTTGTGCATCAACACTGGTGACGTCTGTTTCTTCGTATCGAATGCCCAGATTCAAATAAACTGGCAATGACGCGACCTCAAATTCCCAAGCGCTCTGAACATAAAAGCTCACTGTCTCTTCTTGAACAGAGCTTTGAGAAAAGGTGCCTAAATCGTGATACGCAGTTGTGGCAAAGTAGTCGTCACCACCGAGTACTTCATTTGTCAGGAATGCTTCGGAGCGCGCTACCACTTCGTCAAAGTCAAAGGTGTAGTAGTAATTCGGGTTCAGATTTGCGCCGCCACTTGCAAATGCATCCAAAAACCCATTGGTATTGTTTCTGACAAACATGCTATCTGGAAACATTTGTGGCCAAGCCGGATTAAATAAAAACCCGCCAATTAAACCACTCCATGCATTTGATCCGCCCATGGTTTGGTCCGTCATAGCAACACCAAACTTGACATCGTTCAATGGAATATCAAAACGATCATTCTCCCATGTCGCGTCTATTTGCAGCTGCTGAACTTCAGCCTTACCAGGGGAGTGAACAAACTGGCTAAAGTGTGAGTCAATTTCACTTTCAAGCAATGTTGTAGACCCATTTAGCCAATGTATTTGCGCATGTGGGATATCACCTGTGCGGTAGTCATAAGTTTTGGTTCTTAGTTGGTCTGATCCCAACACCAAAGATCCTTCACTGCCAATGCCCTTATCGATACCATTGTCAGTTTCACTCGAAGAATCGTGATAGTCTAAAGAAACGTGCCACACGTCATTGATATGCCAATCGATATTAATACCTGCTGATTTTTCAATGACTTCTGTTGTTGAACGCGATGCAGTGAAAGAGCCATCATTACCACTAATATCGGCAAAAACAGCAGTTCCATTTTCATCTAGCTCATACGCATTGATATTGCCACCATATTCATTCCACATGCCCCAACCTATACCATTTTTACCTGTTACGGCTTTGGTATGGGTGTAGTCGACAGAGAATACTAAGTCATCAGACGGCGCATATTGAAACACAATGTGACCATTGGTTCTGTCCCGTTCTAAATCTTCAATGCCATAGTTCATGTCACGAGGAAAAAAGTAATCTCCTACTCTGTTTCCTTCACTGTCCAGCGGTCTAGGATCGATCACATTACTGTCATCAATATTGCTGGGTAAATCAACATTGGCCTGCCACCCCTGAATATGCGCCTGTTGCTTTTGAAAATCTCTTTCATGGTGCGTAAGCGAGAATGACACCCCAAATGCATCGTCAATAAAAGTGTTTGAATAAAGTGCTGACAGCTCTGGGGTGATATCATCATTTTCGACGTTTGACGAATCATGCATAGCCTTAGCTGAAAAGGTATAACGCTCCCCGGGGCTTGCCAGTGGCTTTCTTGTCACGATGTTAACGGTTGCCCCTAAGCCGCCGCTTGGATTTTCAGCACGTGCAGTTTTAAATACCTCCAAGGCCATCACACCATCAGCAGACAAATTCTCTAGGTTATAAGATCTTGAATTACCTGTGCCAGGCATTTGCCGGCCATTTAACGTAATTAAGTTAAAATCGGGGCCAAACCCCCTAACCGTAATTTGAGAGCCTTCGCCATTACTCCTGCTCACCGCAACACCGGTGATGCGCTGTAAAGACTCAGCTAAGTTGGTATCTGGGAATTTCCCCATTTCCTCAGCTGAAATCGCATCAACGACCCCTGATGCGTTTCTTTTGAGATTCATAGCACGGGTCAAACTCCCTTTGATCCCACGGATTTCGATCACTTCTATTTCTGAATTTTGTTCTTCTGCTGTTAAATTGGTTGCTGGTTGCTCGTTGGCATACACTTTTCCTGATAGAGCTAAAGCGACACACAAAGCCACGCGCGAAGATACAAATTGAACTTGTTTCATAACTAACCTACATAAATTCTATGTTCTGGGGGAAGATTATTCCCCCTTGCATTTGCCGCGTTACGGCACTGTGATTGCTGCGTTATCAACTCTATAAACCGCACCTTCGCCTGTGCCCCAAGCAGGAAACACCATCACAACATTGATGTTTGATAAATCTAAGCCTGCGTCAGCCAATGACTGTAAAGAGTAGGTATAGGTTTGCCACTGCCCAGTAACTGGAGCTTGCGCTTCGAGGCTCGCACTCAAGTCGAGTTCTACCGCGGTTTGAGCATCGAGTGACTCAATCTTGAACTTCCAAGTACTACTGGCATCATTGGGGGCATTGAGCACTTTCATATCAAAGCGAACAACCCCTTGTGAAAGTAAGGAACTGGCATCAAAATGTGCGCCTTCATTTGCCAAAAACCCCATCACTGTTGGCTCAGCACCGATTGAAAACTCAGCAGTCACACCATGCTCTGCATCATCTTGTTGCTCTGTCGGCGTAGACCCTCCACAACAATCCCAGACTGGCCAACTGCTGTTTTGTCCATCTTTAAAAAGCGTTAGAGACTGTGGCTGAGGTACTGAACTTTGATTGTAGATGAGCACATTATCCAACCTAAATACTGCGCCTTCGCCGGTGCCCCAAGCAGGAAAAACCATCACGACATCAATCGCCGTCACATCTAACCCCGCAGAAACTAGGCTTTGTAAAGAGTATGTATAGGTTTGCCATTGACCGACTACAGGGGCTTTGCCTTCTTGGCTAGCCGTCAAGTCCAGCTCTACCGCCGTGGTCGTATCCATAGATTCAATCTTGAATTTCCATACAGACTCAGCATTTGTTGGAGCACTCACCACTTTCATCTCGAATTGAATGACACCCGATTGTAAAAATGCGCTACTGTCGAGATACACACCATCATCCGCAAATAGACCAACAACAGTGGGCTCGGCACCAATTGTATATTCAGCAGTCATACCATGTTGTGCATCGTCATTGACAAGTGTGGGTGTCGTACCACCACAACAGTCCCATAGTGACCACTGTGATAACACATCATCTTGAAACAGCACATGTCCTTCGAATGTTGGCGCATCCATTGGTTGATAGAATTTCAAATTATCGACGCGATAAAGTGCGCCCTCACCCGTACCCCAGGCAGGGAAAATCATCACAACGTCAATGGCACTCACATCCAGCCCTGCACTGGCTAAATCAGAGAGCTTAAATGTATAGGTTTGCCACTGACCTGTAACAGGCGCTAACCCCTCGATACTACTGGTAAGATCAAGCTCTGCTGCCGTTGCGGCATTATTACTTTCTATTTTTAACTTCCAAACAGATTCAGCATTCGCTGGCGCATTGACCACTTTCATTTCAAATTGCAGCATGCCATCGGCAAACATAGACGATGCGTCATATGGCGCTGGTGAAACACCTTCTTCAACGATATTGTCAGCACGTGATATAAAGCCCAACACCGTTGGTTCACTGCCCACAGAGAATTCAGCAACATTACCATGCTGGGCATCGTCTTCAACGATTTCTGGTGTTGTACCTCCGCAGCAATCCCATAACGGCCAAGCAGGGTTAACTGTGTCTTCGAATACAACAAATGATTGTGGTGCGGAAACGCTGTCACCAGCAATGCGCATATTGGTAATTTGATATACTGCGCCCTCACCGCTGCCCCAAGTTGGGAATATCATCACAGCATCGATAGCATTGAGACTAAGACCGCCATTTACCAACGCTTGCAAAGGAAATGTATAAGTTTGCCACTGTCCAAGCGCTGGGGCTTGACCTTCAATGCTGGTGGTCAACGCCACTTCTACAGCCGATGATGCATCGACGCTTTCAACTTTTAAAAGCCAAGAGGTATCGGCGGCATTTGGCAAGCTCACCACCTTCATCTCAAAGCTCAGCGTGCCACTATTTAGAAGCGGGCTCGCATCAAAAGGCGTGGCTGCGCCCGCTTCGTCGGTAATAAACTCTTCACGAGAAATAAACCCATTCACGGTTGGGCTATCGCCAACCATAAACTCATAAGCTGCACCTTTTTCAGCGTCATCGACTAAAGCAGGTGTCGAGCCGCCACAGCAATCCCAAGCTGGCCAATTCGGATTTGGCGTACCAGTAAAGATATCTAGATTCTGGGCTATGCCGGAAGAAGGAGGAATGGGCGTGGGCGCTTTACCTTCAACTAATGCGTCATCTAAGCTATCGAATCCACCTCGAACCGTATCGCAGCCTTTACCTGTTTCTTGATTAATTTGGCATTGATACACGCGTACATAATCGATTTCAAAATGCTGCCCACTGGCAAAAGCAGACGCATCAACCCCCAGTTCATTGACACTTTCAGGCCAGTTTCCGCCGACCGCAAAATTAAGCAACATATGGAATTGTTGGTCATAAGGCGCGTTATCCCAGTGTGTTTCTAATTCACCAGAGTCCTGTCCAAAATACTCTGTGAACCAACCTCGGTAAATTAACCCGAGGGCATTGCCACTGCTGTCGTAAAGTGCCTGAGAGCGCCTTTGTGTTTGGTAGAGGTAACCATCTACATACCAGCGGATCTCACCTTCTTGCCATTCTATCGCATAGGTATGAAAATCATCTGCTGGGTTCATGTCATTTGGCAATAAATATTCTTTACCGCTCGATTCATTATCAGGCCAGTCTTTACCATAATGCAAAGTACCATAAACATGACGCTCTAGTGTGCCATCTTCTCTTTTTGCTTTTAGGTTGACCGACTCAACCACATCAATTTCACCAGATTTTGGCCATCCGCCGTATGTTTCATCGGTTGGTAGCAGCCAAAATGCTGGCCAACTTCCCTGGCCAGATGGTAATTTTGCCCGAACTTCAAAACGTCCATACTTGAAATCTGCTTTGTTTTTAGAACTTAATCTCGCTGATGTGTAGGGTTTTGGCTCCCCATCTGCCGCCGGTAAAGCAACAATATGCAAAACGCCATCTTCAATATAAGAATTCTCACTGCTGGCTGTGTAGCACTGTTGCTCATTATTACCGCCACCATCACAATTGACTTCATGCAGCCATTTGTTGGCATCAATGGTGTCTGCATCGAACTCATCACTCCATACGAGTTGCCAATCAGATACGGGAACTTCTGGTGATATTTGGCTGGTATCAGTGTTCGTTTCAGCGCCCCCGCCACACCCTTGCAGTGTCGCACTCAGCAGGCAAACGCCAAACACTTGGTTTACTGTTGGTTTCATTTCATCACTTCCACATTTGCTCACAGTGCATATGTGATATTTTCTGATATTGAAAACATCACACTGTGAACCTTGGCACATTTATCGTTGTCATTTGGCCAAATGCATTTATTTTAAATGCAAATTAAATATGTAAATTTGGCAGTTAAAATATTGATAGAAAGATAATATTGTGACAATCGAAATGCGCTATCGCGGTGCAATTTTGCGTCAATGCTGGTGCAGCTGCACCTAGCACGACAAGACGAAACAATTACACGATGAAATGTGAGGTATGAGGGCTATAAAAATGCATCTCCCACACGAGATTTCAACAATAACTTCAATGTATCACTATAATTTCGACTCACTTTGAGTCGGATATCTCCCCCTAAATCCAACATCGATTCATTGTTCTTTAGTGTGGTAAAACTTTTAACAAAATTCACATTTACTAAGGTAGATTTATGGATACGTGCAAACGTGCCACTATCTAGCTCTTCACTGAGTCGCTTGAGTGTGATCCTCACAACATAATTTTCCTTTCCTGTGTGAATGCACATGTAATCTCCCGCAGCATCAACCCACATAATATCGTCTACGCACAAAAACACTTGCTCGTTGTCATGATTCTTAATCAGTAATTCATGTCTTGGTTTTGTCGGAAAAGGCGCACTTTCTTTATCGAGCCAGTCTTGCAGCTGTGAGATACTCAAACCCGACGACTCACCTAGTGCTTTTAAAAGCTTGGCTTTTTCTTCACTCTTTTGCGTACGTGTAGATTCATTAAGTGAGTCACGAATTCTGTCTACTGTTTTTTTAAGCCTGCCAAGATTCACAGGCTTCATGAGGTAATCCAACGCATTGAGTTCAAACGCTTCAATCGCATAGTCGCTATACGCACTGACAAACACAACCAGTGGCATAGTATCTGATTGCAACCCTTGAACAACTTCAAGGCCGCTTAGACCCGGCAGCCTTAAGTCGATAAACAATACATCTGGCTGATGCTCATAACACAGCCGAATTGCATCATCGCCGTCAAACCCTTCTCCCACAATCTGAATATCAGATATGTTTTCAAGTCGCAGCCTTAACCCCTCTATTGCCAAGGGTTCATCATCAACCAGTACAGCTGTAATCATATTATTTCCAAGTCTTATTTTGTTATCACAAAGGGAATAACCAATGTGACGCGTGTTTTTGTATTGCCACTCTCAACATTGAGTTCACATGGCGTGCTAAAAAAGGTTTCTAGGCGCTCTTTGGTGTTACTTAAGCCGATCCCAAACCCTTTTTCATTGGGTTTGTCTGATCCCCCCCCTTCGTTTTCAACCAAGATCATTAACTGTTTATCTTGCTTGGTAACCCGAATATCGATTACGTTTCGTTGTTTTCTCGCTTCAACACCGTATTTAATCGCATTCTCTACTATGGGCTGCAAAACTAAAGGAGGGATTTTGGCCTGCCTTGCCTTGTCGTTTATGTCAAAATTTACCTTGAGGCGTTCGCCAAACCTTACTTTCTCAATACTCAAATACAAATCAAGCAGCTCAATCTCTTTGCCGATGTGACTGGCATCAGATGTGTCGTGCTGGAGCGAAGCACGGAAGAAATCGCAGAGTTTGTCTAACATCTCTTGCGCCATATCATTCTCTTTTTTCATGATCAAAGTGGAAATGGCATTCATGGTATTAAACATAAAGTGGGGATTTAACTGATACCTCAGCATTTGTAGCTGTGCGTCTTTGGCCGCTGTTTGAGCTCTAAGCAACATTTCATGTTCTTTTTGCAAACGCGCGTTATACAGCATAATAAAGAATATCGCTGTCCACACAAACATGGTCGAAACCGAAAATAAGAACCAGCCGCCAAACTCAAGCATATTAAGCTCTTGATACCATACTTGGTTATACACAATGGTTTTGTATGAAGCCAACTTAATGATATTAAAAACTAAACCTAAAACCGCTGCGCTGACAAAGCTCATTATTAAAGTGCGCTTGAGCGGCCAGTGCACAATACGCCTAATGATTGACCACTGTACAAATGACAGAGTAAAACCAAAACCCACCTCAACAGCCAAATTCAGCATTTGTCCTTTTAAATTAAAGTCGTTGTCATCAAATTGAGGATGAATAATCGAGATAAAAACAACCACGGTATAACCAAGCCAACCAAGGATCTGTAACGACCAAAACTGGTGACTTTGTTTTGAAAAAGCTTGTAGAGAAATTGTCAGTTCTGACTGGGTTGGCGCATTCATTATTGTTGTACGGTATAAACTTATCCTAATTCAGTATAAGCGCACATTACGGAGGAACCCAAATCAGCAACAATTATTATTGAGCGCGCTCACATTTATTCCTTTAATATGGATACTTACTTATAGGTCACTGAATTTATTATTGTTTAAAAAAATAATTGAAAAGTATATTTACTGAATAGAACAAACAAAAACGCCCTCGGCCAAATTGACCGAGGGCGTTAAAAGCAGCTAGTATTTTTTTAAAATTAAGCAGATTGCTTACGCTGCGCTTCTTTTTGCGCTTGCTTTTGCTCTTTGCGCTGACGAAGTGCTTCTTGCGCTTCGTGACCGATATGGCCTTCACCGCGCTCTTTCGCTAGTTCCATTTGCTTTTGACGCTCTGCAAATCGTGCTTTTTGCTCTTCAGTTACGTTGTCATAGCAGTGATGGCAAGAAACACCTTCCATATACTGCTCTAATTGCATTTCTTCTTCAGTAATAGGCATGCGACACGCGTGGCACTGTTCGTATGAACCTTTGTTTAGGTCGTGATCAACCGCTACACGGTTATCAAATACAAAACACTCACCTTCCCACATGGTTTCTTCTTTTGGTACGTCTTCCAAATACTTAAGAATACCGCCTTCTAAGTGATAAACCTCTTCAAAACCCTGCTCTTTCATGTAAGCAGTTGATTTTTCGCAGCGGATACCACCTGTACAGAACATCGCTACTTTTTTATTCTTTGCTGGATCTAGGTTTTTTTCAGCCCATTCAGGGAACTCGCGGAAAGTTTTTGTCTTTGGGTCTACCGCGTTTTTAAACGTACCGATTTCAATTTCGTAATCGTTACGTGTATCAACCAGAACGACTTCTGGATCAGAGATCAATGCATTCCAATCTTCAGGCTTAACATATGTGCCGACCACTTTTTTCGGGTCGATACCTTGTACACCCATGGTCACGATCTCTTTTTTCAACTTAACTTTAGTGCGGTAGAATGGACATGTTTCGTCGAAAGATTCTTTGTAAACAATGTTGTCTAAACCCGGTTGTTTGTCTAGCCATGCTAGTAATGCATCGATGCCTTCACGCTGTGCAGCAACGGTACCGTTGATGCCTTCTTCTGCAAGAAGAAGCGTACCACGCACTTCATTTTCTTCCATTACTTGCAATAAAGGTTGACGGATCTGCTCAAAATTAGGCAATGAAACGAACTTATACATTGCACAAACAACATAAGGTTTAGTCATAATAATTCTCTTTTATAAGCTTTAAAACAACCTACACTTAAACACGACGCGTAGGCACAAACCGAATCGTAAATCCGGCGCTGAGGCGTGTATTTTACGGATTTATGAAACAAATGCAAAACACACACAATCAAGTGCTGAGTTTTTGTTCCAAGTGACTAAAACGAAAGCAAAAACATTTTTAACCCTATATTTATGTAGTGCCTTTGTCTGGCACTTTGCTATAATGGCGCGTTTTTTAGAATAATGATTGGAGAAAGTAACTTTGAGATTTTCCGAACTCGGCCTTGACCTACGCTTTGAGAAGCAATTACAACATCAAGGAATTAATGAGCCAACAGAGATCCAAGCGCATGCTATCCCTACCGCACTTGCAGGCCACGATGTTTTTGCCCAGTCAAAAACCGGTTCAGGAAAAACCTTGGCGTTTTTATTACCTGCTGTTCAGCGCGTAATGAAACAAAAAGCGCTGAGTAAACGCGACCCTCGCGTACTCATTGTTGCCCCTACCCGAGAGCTTGCTAACCAAGTATTTTCACAGTGCCGTTTGTTAATCGCAGGTACTGCGATGACTGCAACAAAGGTATTAGGTGGTGAGAACTTTAACGACCAAGTAAAAGCGCTGCGAAAAAACCCGCACTTTGTGATTGGCACACCAGGTCGTATTACTGATCACTTGGAACAGCAATCACTGCACTTAGCAGGCCTTGAACTATTAATTTTTGATGAAGCCGACCGTATGCTTGATTTGGGCTTTGATAAGCAGCTTAATGCTATCAATAGCCAAGCTGACCACCGTCTTCGTCAAACCATGCTATTCTCTGCTACTTTAGAGCACGCTCAAGTAGAAATAACAGCCAAAGCCCTTTTAAAATCACCGAAAAAGATTTTACTAAGCGGCAGTAACGAAAAGCACGGCGATATTCAACAAGCATTGTACTTTGCTGATCACCTAGATCACAAAGAAGCGCTGCTAAAACACTTTGTTCAACAAGACGAAGTGGGTCAATGTATTATCTTCACAGCTACCCGCCAAGATACAACGCGTTTAAGTGAATTGTTAAACGAAATGGGGATCAAGGCCATTGGTCTTGCAGGTGATTTAGCACAAAACAAACGTTTAGATATCATGGATGCCTTTAGCCGCGGTATTTATAAAGTGCTGGTCACTACAGATGTCGCGTCACGTGGTCTTGACTTGTTAAACGTCACTCACGTGATCAACTTTGACCTACCTAAGCAAGCTGAAGAATATGTTCACCGCATCGGGCGTACAGGCCGAGCGGGCTTCAAAGGCACAGCGGCATCTCTAGTTGGTCCAAAAGATTGGAAGAGCTATCAGGCAATTGCACAATACCTGAAAGAAAAGCTCACCTTCCACACAATTGAGGGCTTAGAAGGTAAGTTTAAGGGCTTTAAAGAAAAGCCTAAGAAGCCTACTTATAAAGGTAAAAAACCACAAAAAACTGCAAAAGCAGAACAAAAGCGCAAGTTTACGAAAAAGCCTAAAGCGCCGAAAAAGCCAATTGCAGCACCAATTGATGTGGATGGTCACGCACCACTTCGCAGAAAACCAAAGCCAACCGAGGAATAAGCCATGCTTGGTACTAAACAATTTTTAATGATTGAAGAGATCTGTGCAGAAGGCGCATACCTCGACGGTAAAGAACTTGGCGATGTATTTTTACCACTGGATGAAAAGCCAGAATACCTAGAAGAAGGCGACAACGTAGAAGTTTTTATCTATTCAGATAACCAAGGGCACGCGTGTGCTACAACCAAAGACCCTATTGCACAGGTTGGTGAATTTGCGCTACTTCGCGTGAAGCAAATCAATAAAGTGGGTGCATTTATGGACTTGGGTATCGCCAAAGATGTGCTTGCACCATATAACGAGCAAAAGCCTAAAATGCGCGAAGGCTACAGCTATCTCGTAAAGTTGTACCTAGACAATGCGAGCAAACGTTTATGTGCTTCTAGTAACCTAAATAAGTTCGTCAACAAAACACCTGCTCAGTACGATAAGTTTCAGGAAGTTGACTTAATCGTCGCTGCTAAAACAGATCTGGGCTACAAAGTAGTAATAAACGAAACCCACTTTGGCATGGTGTTTTTTGATACTGTATTTAAGCGCATGTATATCGGCCAACGTATGAAGGGCTTTATCAAGCAAGTACGTGAGGGCGACAAAATTGATGTTTTACTAGAAAAACCGGGGATTGAGAAAATCTCAGGTCTTGGTGAACAAATTCTTGCCAAACTCGAAGAAAATAACGGTTTTCTACCGCTAGGTGATAAGTCAGACCCTCAACTTATCAAACAAGCTTTCTCAACCAGCAAAGCCAACTTTAAAAAAGCCATCGGTGGCTTGTTCAAGCAAGGCAAAATAGATATCGAAGCGAATTCTATTTCACTTCGAAAATAAATCCTGTTAGGTGATTTGGCCTACGTGACCAAATCACCTTTTCAATTAAAGAAGTGTCACAAGTACGTCACTGTACACGTTTATATGTGTTTGGTAATAATATGCTTCAGATGCAGTCCCATCTTGACGATAAAGCGGTATTTTCTTTCTGCTGGCCTCTCCCACCACTTCAACTTTTTTGTTGATAAAAAACACTTCTGGTCTTTGACCATATTTTTTAGTCATTTTGGCAACGGCATACCAGCTAAGCACAAGCGTCACATTACGCCTGTCTCGATAATCCGGTTGGGTATTTAAATACACGACATCGCCTCTTTTTGCGCCTGCCTTGATTTCAAATTGAAAAACGCCACGTACTGAATTGGGTGCACTGGCTTCTGTATCTGCGATCAAGTCCATTGTCTCGTTCAAGTCATATACACTTGGCGAGGTACAAGAATCCAAAAAAACAACTAGTAATATTATGGGTACTTTCACTTTCAACTCCTTTTGTTCCGCACTCTCCTTGTAGATACAAAATATATTAACTGCCTTGAATGGAGTAATTATTTGCTTTTTGTAACAGTTCTATTTCTCAGTACTGAAGAGGCAAGTCGATAATAATCAGAGCAATAAAGCGAATAAATACTGAGGAAGAATCGTCGATTAATATCTAGTCAGAGACAAAAAATAAAGTGAAAGTTTTGAACAACATTTAATAAGAAATGAACAAACTGTACCTAACAAAGGCCGTTTAAGCTAATTCGCTTAAACGGCCTTTACTATGCTAGATAAGTTTCGAGTTCTGATGCTTTAACTACAGAGCAAAATCTTCGATATAATGTGCTGCTATTTCATCAACAAATTGAATTGGCAACGCACCGACTAGGTTGGTAAGTACAACGATTGAAACGCCATCATTTGGGTAGTGGATCATGGTGACGGCATTACCACCGCTTGCACTCACCGCTGGATGGCTTTCTCTGTCTATTACCTGCCAACCAATTGCATAGCCATTTTCCAAGTTGCTAAAGCCTTGTGTTTTACCATTGTTGAGCGTAACTGGAGACCACAATGCATCCAAGTCATTTATCAGCGTTTTTGATTGTAAAGCTATCATGTACTGGGCTAGCTCGGTCGCTGTTGAATTCATCCCTGCAGATGTTCTCAACATATATGAAAACCTACCGTAAATATTGATAAAACGCTTTTCTTCTTTGTCATACAAATACTGTCTGGCTTGATTTTTTATAACGGATGTCATGTATTCAAAACCTGCACTGGCTGTAAGCTGCATGCCAACCGGTTTTAATTGATTATCGGTTATAAATTTAATGAAATTACCATCTACGTATTTATCGATAATTTTACCCACAATAACATAACCAGTCTGGTTGTAATCAAAGCGGGTATTTGTTTTCGATACCATAGGAAGCGTTTGAACCTTTTCCCAAGCTGCTTTGGGGTTTCCTCTTACAATCAAATCAATATAGTAACCACTTAAAATTTTTGGCAGCCCTGAAGTATGCGCCATAAGGTGTTTGATTTTTATGTTATGCCAAGCTTTTGGAAGCTCAGGCAGGTGTTTGCCTATCCCATCATCAAGCGTTAGTACGCCCTTTTCTACCAACTGCATTAAAGCTACGCCAGTAAACGCTTTCGTCATAGAGTTGATTGAAAAAACAGTATGATTTTTTACTGCAATGTCATCTTGCTGGTTCGCTATACCATAACCTTTGGCTTTAACTATTTTTTTATCCTTAACGACTGCCAATTGCAAACCAGGAATAAAGCGCTTTTGCATAGTGGTTGTTATAAGTTTGTCCACTTCGTCTGCAATCGAAAGAAATGAAGTAAACATACACATTGCCGCAGCCAAAGAGCATGCGATATACCGCCGTTGTCCTAAACTTGTATTCATAATTTTCTTTTTATAGTTTGTTGTTATTAATGCTATTTACTGATTTAAAAGGCATACCCTTAATCAGTTAAACACCTATATATTAAAGCAAAAGAAAAACGAGCGATAATATTAAATTGTAAGATTTAGAACAATACACAAGAAAGAGGAGAGCACTGGTGTGACATTAGTCGTGTGAGATTAGCTATTAAACCATTGGACAGAGGTTACCCACTGCCATTAACATAACCGCACCTAATTGGTGTCTTTTTCAATATCAACAGAGTGCTTTGTGCACGCTATATAGCTTCTGCTGTGTTCATAAGCGAGCACAAACACTGTCAACATGAACCTGTCTTAAAAGTGACCTAAGCAAAGCCACTGTTACTTTTCTAAACCTTCTATTTCCTTCCAAATAGACTCAGCTTCGGCAGTCAACATAGCGTATCCTCTGATATCTCCATTTCTTTGGGCATACATAGCTTGCTCGAGTTTTGCATCATGTGCTTTTCTGAGCTTTTTGACTGGGTTGGCCTTAAAAATTCCAAACATACGTTCACCTTTATTCAAGCATTTTAAACAGTAAACGAGCTGTGTGATATTTTAGATCAACCCTATTTTAAAAAATTTACGAGCGTTTTCGCGATTATGCGGTTTCTGACCAGACAGCAAATTCATTGCCACTTGGTTCGGTGAAATGGAAACGGCACCCGCCTGGAAACTCAAAGATGGGAAGCACAATTTCTCCCCCATTTTCGGTGACCTTGCTAAGCGTGTTTTGAATATCTTTGCTATAGAATACTAGGAGAGCCCCACCATTGCTCACTTGGCATGACATATCAGCTTGATAAAAACCGCCATCCAAACCTTGATTTGAAAAAGCCGTATATTCAGGCCCATAATCGACAAATTCCCAGCCAAATACCTGGCTGAAAAATAGCTTTGTCGATTGCAAGTCCTTCGCAGCAAATTCAACATAATTGAGTTTTTCATGTTGGTTCATAACCCCCCCCTTTCTAGGTTTATTATTCATTGTTATCCACCCTTATATTTTGGGTATTTTAAGTATGCTATCAACGATACCCTGTGATGTGCAAACCCAACTATCTCTTCCATTTTCTTAAGTTAGTGGTCAATCTGCACTTTCCACCATTTAGGCTTTTTAGAAACATAGGAGTGGGAACTTGGTCTAAGCTCTTTTCGATTTGGCGCGTCAAAAGTACCAAGCACCAACGCAACGATTGGCTCATCGTCAATGGCCCCCAACGTACTACCGCATTCATTGCAGAAGCTGCGTGAAGAATACTCTGAAGAGCGCCATAACTTTGGCTCTCCTCCCGGTCCATCCCAGGTGACGTGTTGGCTGTCAAATTCGACCCACACCTGACTAAGAGAACCACTGTGACGCTGACACATGGTACATGAGCACGTATGCGGGTTGAGAGGCTTTCCTGCCGCCGTAAATCGGATGTGACCACACAAGCACCCTCCTTTAAACTCTTTTGCCATATAACTATTCCTTGTGCTTTTTAATTTATACTTTTGAGCTCATATAAAATCACACAAGTATCATAGTTTCAATTGGTTAAGTAAAATAACAAGTTTTTTCGAAGGTGGAAATAAGCTCTGTGAAGAGCAAGCACACTTTATACTTGCTCTAATAAATATCGAAGAATGTTAGTTCGCAGAATCAACCGTTAATACGAGGTCGTCTAATAGAATAGATAGATTGCTTTGGTTTTTAAAATGCAAAAACTTAAGATCTACATGCTTTATTGCTCTGCTGCTATCCAATGGTAAGTCTACTTCAAATGACGTTACTGAATTGCCTACATTGCTCAATGTCACACGCTCGTGCGCAAATGGATATTGCTCGCTTTCATGGTATGTTACATGCGCTTCTGCAATCACTGACTCGGTGTCATACCCAGTAATCATTTGAAGTTTACCGTTAAAGCGTAAGCTATTTAGATAAGTATTTTCTGCAAATTGATAAGCATGATTAAAAGGGCTGTAAACATCAAAATCCGTAAAGTTAATCAAAGCACTTTGCTCACCGCTAATCGGCGTATCCGTCGTTAGATATGCTGTACTACTACTGTTGGTAGGAAATCTAAACAAGTTTTCATTTTCAAAGTTACCGTGCTCTATCAAGTTGCTATGCTCTTTAGGCACAACATAAAGTGCGAGATTATCAAGTAACACCGTTAGGTCTTGTTGATTCTGTGTGTATAAAAACTTTAAGTCTACATGCTTTATTTTTCTATTTTTATCGAGCGGCACCTTGACGGTAAACTGATTTACAGCATCCCCATTTCCAGAAATCGTCACTCGACGATGAGTCAGCGGATATTGGCCATTTCGATGGTAAGTTACATGAGCTTCGGCAATAAGTGACTCTGTCTCGAAGCCTTCAATCATCTTTAATAAACCATTAAACTGCAGACTTTCTAACTGCGTATTTTCGGCAAATTGATAGCTGTAATAAAACGGGCTATATACACTGAAGTTGGTAAAGTTAACTTCTAGGCTTTGTTGTCCTACAATCGGGTTTTCTCTTGTTATTTGCGATGTACCTTCGCTCGTCCTTGGAAATCTAAACCTATTCTCAGTTTCAAAGTCACCATGAGGTATTAAATTTTCTTTCTATGCTGGCACCACATAAAGTGCAAGGTTATCGAGTGACACGGTTAAATCTTGCTGATTTTGAACATATAAAAACTTCAAATCTACATGTTTTACTGTTCGAGATTCATCAAGTGGTACGTATACATTGAAAGTAGAAACATCATTGTCATTGCCTGAAATAACGACGCGTTCATGGGTGAACGGATAATGACCATTACTATGATAAGTCACATGTGCCTCGGCAATAAGTGACTCCGTTTCATAACCAGAAACCATTTGAACAAGTCCATTAAAACTCAAACTTTCCAGTCGTGTATTTTCCGGAAATTTATACGAGTAATTAAACGGGCTATATACACTGAAGTTGGTAAAGTTTACTTGCACACTTTGACGCCCTGAGATAGCAGACTGGTCATTTAGGTTGGCAACCCCTTCACTATTTGACGGAAATTTAAACCGATTTTCAGTTTCAAAATCGCCATGAGGTATTAGATTTTGTGCAGTATTATATAGGCTAGACGGGTTTTTAGTAGACTGGGAGTCTACCATCGACGACAGGCTGACAGCAGCCATTAGGCATATCATAGGTTTAACTAAGTTCATAGGTAGCGCCCTTAATTGATTGAATCAGATTGTAACCCTATAAGGCACGCGGTTAATATTTAGATTTAATTACACAAACAAAAAACCAACATAAAGATCAATTTCTTGACATAAAGTGCCACCTAACAATCGTTAAACCATTTCTGGGCGATAAACTGACGCAAAATAGTTAGTGCGCACCAAACTTTCCTACTTTTAGTGTTCGCCCTCATCTACCCCCTTTTCAGAAACAAGAATAACTACTCAACGCTTGCTTTAACAGTCGGATTAATTTTAGCGCCACAAGCAAAGCGTACAGCTTTCAAACTCCGTCATATCACTAAACCAACCTAAGTTCTGTGAGTGTATTGTCTTAATATTTAGACACATCTTTACAGAAATCATGGCTCAAGAGTGATAAAAAAGGAACGAGTTAAACGTAATACCACCTAATTTGTTAATTAAATTAAAGGATAATTTTATGCATGCACTCATTGGTATATTACTTTCAATATTCTGTTTTTCTGCATTCGCCAACTATGAACCATTCACATATAAACACGAACCAATAGCACATACATTCAGCCCCAACATACTGGCTGAGAGCAAAAACGTTTGGGTAGCGCTGCCAACGGGGTATCACGCCCCTGAAAATGCACAAAAACGTTATCCCGTCGTATATATTACTGATGGGGTTGTATATCAATTTATTACCGCGGAAAGCATGTGGTTTGCGAACATGGTTGGCCATATTCCTCAAGCAATTTTGGTGGCAATTGATACAACAGAACACAGAACGCGAGACTTAACTCCCACTGTACCAAACGACGGCCATAGCACGGATTTAACCGCTGGAAAAAGTGCTATTTTTCAGGATTTTATTAAACAAGAGGTTGTTTCTTTTATCGATCAAAACTACCGTACTAATGATTTTCGGGTCCTTGCTGGCCACTCTTTAGGCGGCTTATTCACTATTACTTCGGTACTTAACCCACAAATCCAAGACACCTTTAAATCATATATCGCACTGGATCCGTCTATGTGGTGGGACAATGCTGGCACAGTAAATCAATTAGAGCAGTCATTAGGGCTATTAAATAGCAAAGCATTTAATATTTATATTGCGGCCGCCCACAACGATAAAGATGCAGCGAATGATACAGGTGACTATCTAGAGCATATTCAAGCCATTGCCAGAGCTGGGCATTTGTTATATGCATCCAATAAGACAACTGGAACTTATGACGTTTTCCAAGATGAAACCCATATGTCTGTGTTACACCAAGGGCTTTATAAAGGGCTTAGAGCGGCCTTTAAGTGCTACCCTACGACTTGTGATAAGTCAGTTAAGACAAGTAATTAGTGACAAATCACTGGCATTCAATTAATTGCCAATAAAATTGACGCCTATCATAGAAGCTAAGCTAGTTTCGACTTGGCTTCTATGGTTCTGTGTTTTCTCTTTGTGTCTGGCTTAAAGTGTGCATCCTGTTAAGCCTCTTGAGAGCTTTACCAATTTGCCAAAACTTTTCGGATAAATGCCCCACTTTCATTGAATCTATCGAGGTAAACCAACCACCATAAAACTGGCGCTATTGTCTTTCACCAATTAAATTCAATGCGACATCCAGTGCTTTTTTGCTACTTGAAAAGTGATTGGGCACAACTCCCTCTTCGTGCCACGATATACGCTCATTCACACCCATTAACATACCACTGGTTAATGACAAGGTAATGTGTTCACTGATCTGGACTAATGTTTCAATGCTTGCAAGCCCCATGGTTTCTTCACCAATTACCACTGCGCGCTCCGATTCTTGCAATGCGTAACTAAATAATTCCCACGGACCGCTTACAAATGACGACGTCAGTATATATAAAGGTATATGGTCGCCAAAACGTTCAAATTCTGGCGTTTGAATAGCATAGACTGATTCAACCCCCTTGTTTGTTTGCAACAATCCGATTGCTTGGTCTAAACCTATGAAATACCCCAACAGTGTCTGACTCAATTCAATACTCCCCTCATCTACAGCGCGCAGATCAATTATCAAAGCTCTCGCCTTAGATAAGCCGGAAATATGGGTTTCTATCAACTCGCTATGAACACCAGACGCAAAACTCCCCTTAAGTTCAAGGTAACCCACGCCGTCACCAGATATTTGGGATTCAACAGTCGCTTCATCATAACGCTCAGAGATAAGCTCAATAGCAAAATTATTGTGTATTAACTCAAAGCTATTATCACCTGTTGCCATACGTAATGCGTTGTAAACCTCACTCTTAAACCAATGAAAATCAGCCCCACCGCGAAAACGCCCCCTATTCATTTTTGTTTTCAGTGAATCTACGGCAAGCGCCCCTTTATTGGGATCAACGTAAACGTCAATTAATGAATTAGAAATATTTGCTATTGCCGTTGATACTTGCTCTGCAGACATATTCTGAGCCTGACTTGCCGACAAATTGCTCGACATCATCAAGTAAAAAATGAACCAAATAAAGTGCTGTGATTTCATTGTTTCTTTCCTTCATCTACGGTGTATTTGCAATAGCAAAACTTCGCGTCATTGCCTTTGACCAAACAACTACACATATGGTGGCACTGAAAAAGCTAAAAGATAGCTGCTTTATATCTTGTTGCTATATGGGTAATTTCAAGACCAGATCCGTAATTTCACCAACAAAGCTAAGCATTGCCTGCCGGAATATTGACAATCAATCAGACTAAAAAGCCTGTAACGCATCAGGTATTGAGCGCGCTCAATTTAGTGAAATTTGTATTTAGCTTGTCTTTATTAGCAATTGTCGCCCTTTTTACCTGTTTTCAAGACAGGTAAAAAGGTTACGATTTAGATAACTTTTACCGTCAAGTACGATGACAATATAACCTCTTGTATTTTTTGCATTATTTATAATTTCACAGCTCACTAAACCTAAATAATGACTAAAAAACAAACCAAAATATTAAATATATTGTATACAATTTATTTTCATTGATGTAAGTTAAAAAACGTTTATTACAAATTAAGTGTCGTTTTAGTACTAAATTAATAATAATAAACCATTGATATTAAAGAACAATATAATTCACAATCAAGAGGTATAGGCAGAAATGCCATTTGTTAACTTAGGTTTAAGCAGTACCTGAAACATATCAACTGTTAACAATAAAAATAAATTACAGGAGAACAACATGTTTTTATCCAAGCCGGTGCTAACGTTGCCCAAACTCAATTGCGTAACAATTGCACTACTCTCTGCTATGACAACTGCAACGTCGTATGCAGGAGAAAGCCCTGAGCCACATACACACGTGAACAACATTGCAAGTTTGGATGTGCAAGCGAACCATAAACACTCAGGTCAAATATGTGGTACCGACCACAATGACCAAAATTGGTCTGCCATTCAAAAAGAAAATGCCCGGCAAGCCAACATCAGCTCAAGCTTTTCCTCGCAAATTATGAATTCACTTGCCACTCAAGAAAACCTTGCCGCCGAGAACGGTAACGGTGTGCCTGGGAGGTACTATATTCCTGTTGTTGTGCACGTTTACGGTGACAGATATAACTGTGAAACAGGAACCTATTGTTTAACTGAACAGAAAATAATCGATGGCTTAAACAAGTCAAATGAAGACTTTTTGGGACTAATTACAGATGATGGCCCGATAGCACCGGAATTCCAAGCAATCAGGCGAAACCTTAGCGTCGAATTTGTGCTTGCCAAAAAAGACCCTAATGGCCAGCCTACTAATGGTATTGTCCGCTATCCAGATAAAGCAGGTTATGGCAAAGGCAGCGGTAAAGATGACCAAATTGCTGCGGATGCTTGGGACAACTTCAAATACATGAACATATATATTCAGCGCGACTTATATGATGATGGTCAAACTAATAACTCAGGTGTCGCTTGGTACCCGCAGCTTAGTATGTCACAGCAAGGCCTCTCTCGTGTTGTCTACAATGGTGACTATATCGGCGCGAATACCAATGAGAACTTTCGTTCTGTCTTAACTCACGAGTTTGGTCACTGGTTGAACCTACCGCATACTTTTGATGGTGCTTGTACCGTGCATTCAGAAGCATTCTGTAACGCGACTGGCGATGGCTCATGTGACACACCTCAAATGAGTAGTAGTATTTTGCAAGACAACGCTAAAAATTGCTTAGGTCAGGCTACTAACACTGAAAACTTCATGCATTACTCTGACAACTATGCCATGTTTACCAAGGATCAAGTAGATCGCATGACTGCAGCCCTTCACGGCCCAGCCCGTGCGACTATCTGGTCAAACGCCAACTTGATTGCGACTGGCTTAGGCGAATATACCAGTAATGCAGATCACCCTTGGGATGGCACTTCAGGCGCAGTCGTTCCTCCCAAAGGTGATGTTGTGCAGTCGTTTACGAACCTATCTGCACAAAAGGGCGAAGTTGATAACTTCGAAATTAACGTACCTAGTGGTACCCAAGCAGTCGCATTTTATCTCGACGGGTATGACGAAGATCCAGATATGTATGTCTCCAAAGGTAAAGCACCAACCAAAAATGGCGACAACTGGGATGCAGACTTCATTTCTTTTAGAAGCGCAGGATCTCCTGAACTGGTGACTCTATCAGCGCCTTCAAGTACCGAAAGCTATCATGCTGCAATTGATGCATATAGTGCCTATTCCAACGCGACACTCAGCGTCATTGCAGGTACAGATGATACCTTATGTGCCACTTGTGAACGCGTTTTTTTAACTGAAGTCAAAGATTTAAAATCAGCAAAAGGTGCTGACCCTAAATCTTATCAATTCGATATACCGGCTGATGCAGTGCGTACAGTTGCGGTAATGCCAGGCGGGTATCAAGGCGATCCAGACTTATACGCCAGCATAAACTCGGTGCCAACCAAAGATAAATTTGACTGCGGCCCATTCAGCGCGCCAAGGTTAAGTGAATACTGTGAGTTCCCAGCAGGTGGCGGTACGCTCAACCTTTTAATAGATCCATTCCTAGAATATAGCGACGCATCGTTGGTCGTTTATTACGAAAGATCTACAGATTCAGAACTGCCAATCGCGCAAGCAAACGGTCCATATAATGGCTTGCTCGGTAACACCATTGCTTTTAGTAGTGCGGGTTCATTCGATTCAAATGGCAGCATTAGCAGCTACTTGTGGGAGTTTGGCGATGGTAATACCTCAACGGCTGCAAACCCAACACATGCATATCAGCAAGCCAACACATATACAGTTAAGCTGACAGTAACCGACAATGACGGTAACACCGCTAGCGATACAGCCACAGCACTCATTAAGGCTGAGAATATCGCACCTATTGCAAATGCCAACGGCCCATACACTGGCTCTGCTGGGAAAGATATTGAGTTTAGCAGTGCAAATTCATCAGATCCTGATGGCAGTATTGCAAGTTATAAATGGGAGTTTGGCGATGGTCAATCCAGCACAGCTGCAAACCCTAAACATAGCTACGCCCAAGCCGGTGATTATACTGCAACTCTAACCGTTACAGATAACGAAGGCCTATCTCACTCTGCTCAGGCTAGTGTTACAGTCACGGCAATGAATTATTGTGAAGCGAGCGGTAATACAAAGTATGAGTGGATTGCCAATGTACAATCAGGTGCGTTTAGCAACCCTTCTAATGCCAATGGTTACAGTGACTTTACTGCGCAAACAATCGACCTTAAAGAAGGCGATAATCAGTTTACACTGACGCCAGGTGGCAACTATACAGAACATTGGGCTGCGTGGATTGACTTAAATGAAAATGGTCAATTTGAAGAGTCTGAGCAAGTAATGAGCGATGTTTCTGGCAAAGGAGCTGTGAACGGCACAGTGTCTATCCCATCTGGCTCGGTAGGAAAAACGACGCGTATGCGTATTGCCATGAAGTACAATAGCGCCCCAACATCAGCTTGTGGCAGCATAGGTGATGGTGAAGTTGAAGACTATACAGTCACTATTAAGCCCAGCTCGGTGAATAAGACAGTTCCTAACGCATGCTCCACGCAAGCCCCTATTGCAGGTGGCAGGTTGGAGGCTGGCAAAGCTGCATGTCTTGGAGGTAATGGCACAGTTTGGTTAAGCCTACCAGAAGTGGACTCTGCACAGAATATTGCGATTACAACGGCGCATGGCCAAAGTAACTTACACATTTTGTACAAAAATGGTGGCTGGCCAAGTGATAACGATAAAGATGCTGAGTCGAACTCAGGTACCAATACTGAGTGTATTACGATTCCAGCAGGTAATAGCTACTGGTCATATCTAAAAGTCTCTGGAGATGCAACAAATACAAGCATTATCGTTGACTTTAATAGCCTTGAATGTAGACGTCAAAACTAAATTCATTCATCCCCCTCAGCACCGCAGCGAAAGCTCGGTGCTGTATTGAACCTGTAATAAAGCTACAATCTAGAGATTATTCATAGGGTTACAACGCTCTTCCACTGTCGACTTTTTTAAACTTAAAAATCGATTTCCCATACCGTAGGTGTAACTTAGTATCTGATTTTAGTAACACGATGAGCGTTTGACTGCTCGCACCACCTTGCAAAAAAGACGCTTGTTTAATTTTGCGAGCGTGAAAAATAATGTGACTTTCGTCCAGTGTGATGCTGCCTGTTTCTATTATTGGATTTCGGGGATCAACGCCATAACAATCATTGTAAATTGAATAACTTTCTCCCTGTAATTTCAATAAGTCCGGACACTTTACATTTGATTCAATTTGCAGCCAGACTTACGAATAGGCAGAAAAACTACACACACTGATAAAAATGATAGAAAGCATGTCTACCAAATAGCAACGCATTTTATAACACCCTTCACAACTACCACCCTAGACCACTGATTATAAGCTAGTTTTCTACCCATTTTAAACTTTAAAAGCAACTTGTACATTGTGCTAAGCATGAGAGTCTGACTGTTGTAGGTTTGAACTTAAAACATACCGTTTATAAGTTTTAGCATTGCGGTGTGAACACCTGTAGGAGAACTCTATTCAAACATACTTTGTGTGCATTGAAAATACCTACAAATCCACCAGTGCAGCACCTATAGAATAAGCAATATTAAGCTATAATCAAACTTAGTTGCCGTTATGCATTTGTAGATAAATATGTCTTCTTCGATCAACCATGAGTCAATATGCTTGCCAATAACATTTGTCAATGAGTTGTCTAAATCAAAAGATTTGCCAGAGACATTGGATTTGATTTCTCATTGGTTACCGCAAATTATCGACGCAGATCGGGCAAGTGTTTGTTTGCACAACGGACAAGAAGACACATTAGAGGTGTATGCTTTATACGGAAACAAAGCCATTGAGGCCAATACGATCCTGCAAATAAACAACACCATGGTTGGACGGGTATTTCAAAGCAAAACATTAGAAATAAACAATAACCTCAAAGAATCCCAAGATTTCGATTGCAAAATTTTACATGGAGGCGGTTTAAACTCGTGTATGGATGTACCGCTACAAAAATCTGGGGCATGTTTTGGTACATTAAATTTAGGCAGCTTAAGAGAGAATGCATATCAAACACAACATGCTGTTCTACTCGAATGCATTGCAAATTGGTTGGCCAATTACCTGCACGCACAAATGGAAATTACAGAGCAAAAGAAACGCGCAGAAACCGATCCCCTAACTAAAGCGAGTAACAGGCGCTGTCTGACTATCGTAGGCAATGAGCTGCTCAGCAAGTGGCAAAGCGACAAACAGCCATTTGCTATGATTATGATGGATATCGATAACTTCAAACAATTCAACGATCGATATGGGCACAATGTGGGCGACTTGGTTTTGGTCACATTCAGTAAGGTTATTAATCAAGTTATACGTACATATGACCACTTTTTCCGTGTTGGGGGAGACGAGTTTGTAATTTTGGTAAGCGGAAACGTTGATGTCGCAGGGAAGCTTGCGGAGCGCATCCGACTTGAAGTAGCGGGCATGACTGTTCAATACGATATTCACAGCCTTCATATCACCATTAGCTGCGGTGTAACTACCGCACAACTCAAGGATGACAACCTTGAATCTATTTACAATCGAGCAGATCAGGCCCTTTATTTATCTAAAAAGAATGGGCGGGATCGCACAACTATAAACTAACAGCCGCATCTAGAAATTTTTCATTCAAATACGCTCACAATCCGATATACCAAAATTAATGACTTTTTGTAACTGCCCCAGTTTTAGTACAGCAAATTTTTAAAGTGTACGACAAGCTATTCAACTCCTCATCACCATCGCCCTTTAAACCAAGGCAAACGACAGATAATTTTGATACACTGCTCGTTCGATTCCCTAGCCATGTACGTATGTTAGATATCCAATTAAATAGTTTTGTTCGTCGTGTTGAGCGCGCCGACAAACTAAAAGCGCTTATAAAGTCCAGCGGTGCTCAACTAAACCGGAAAGGTCGCTCAAGACACTGGAGGATACAAGGAGACTGGTCACAATTGGAGTTAATTATTCAGCAAATTCAACAATATGATGAACCAAGCTGGCAATGGATAGTTGAAAAACTGCGCTGCCATAAGCCTAAATCAAGCCTCGAAGGTTTAGTTTCGATAGTAAAACACAACCCCACCATCACGTTACAGCAACTGATAGCGCAAACTGATTGCACATTGGTAGAGGCCAGAAAAGCTTTTGACGAAGTTGCGTGGGATTAACTTGTGCCAACGCAACGCCATTGCTTGTAGTTACTCATATGAGCCTATCATCGACTCTGACCCCATTGATTTCTCGTTAGCTATCGTTTTCTCCAACAAAATTAATTGAGAACCCCTTACCTTGCTCTCCAGAGACCAAAACAGTGATGTAGTTGTCTTTTGTTAATTGATAACTTAGCTTTTTAGGGAAGTCATGTTGCGGGTTCTCAAAAACCGCGGTTTTTTCTGAGCAGCTTGTTAGTTTAAAAGCGACAGGCAGGTCGTTACTAGCAACTTTGGCAACATAAAACACCTCTCCTGACATTTCGACTAACCTTAATGTTTCAGAGCTAACCGTTTTACCTTTTTCGATAGAATAAGTGGAGCCTGTGCCTTCAAAGGTTTTACCGCTTATCTGTTTCCAAGATTCGCGAATTTTCAGTTTACTGCTTTGGGAATACCAATTCCCGACAAGCCATGACAGTGATTTAACAGAATCACAAGATTTCGCTTGCACCGTTGAGTGAAAGGCTAAACACACGAATACAAAACCTATTGCTTTTGACATTGAACACACCTCCATTTGACTGACAAAATTGTCGTCCCTATAAAAAGGACTGTTAAATCAAAGCGAAACGTCCAGTTATTTGCTCCATTATGCAAAGCAAATATAAGTTAACGACGTAATTAAGACTGCTTTAAACTATACTTTTTTTACCGTATCGCTTTGCATGCGCTTAGAACAATGGCTTGAAGCCCCTGGCCTTGTTCATATTGCAAACCATCTTATTAATGTTTTTTTAGCTGCAATATTCATTGTTGAGCAACTTAAGGACAAAGTTATTGTGACACAAAATAATGACCATTAAATATAGCGGGCGCTACCGGTTTTTTCGCCAACTGCCTCATTGGCGTATAGGTGTTCACTTTAAAAACCTGTGAGAACGTTACGATATCCCTCAGTGTCTGGTTATCATATTGCTGTTTTAAAACTTCATCTGGCGTGAGCGGCGGATAGATCACGCCGCATCTGTACACCTTGGCCTTATATCTTTTATTGATTTGCTGTGTAAATTGTTCGCGGCTAGTTTGATCAACCAAGATCTCTTTTACAGCAGGCAATGAAGGCTCTAAGTTAAACTCTAGACTTTCAGCCAGTCCGCTGAAAGTGGCTAACGTCACACAAATAAATTTGAGAAGTTTCAAATTAGCTCCTTGACTGCTCACTTGTTTATCTACCACAAATACCGCTTAACTACAGCGCAAATTACACCAAATAGCAATACATTAAAATTCGGTACACCTATGCCACAATGACCTTTTTCACGTCAAATTCATGAGCAAGGCCGCCTACCTTTACTTGAGTGACCTGTTCGTTGCAAAGAGTCACAGACGCTGTGACTCTAGATGTACATCCCATGGCTCGACCCTGCTCAAATGTAAACTCGCTCGTATCAATGTTTTTGAGATGTTTACTCAAATAACATGCAAGCGCACCATTAGAGCTGCCTGTTGCAGACTCTTCAGGTATACCAACTAAAGGGGCAAAGTTTCGACAGCTTGCAGTGTACTCAGAGTTAGGTCCACACAATTCAAATACATGCGCGCCAATCAACTTATGTTTTTTACAAAACTCACTGAGTCGCATTTCATTTATTTTAATCTTATCAAGATAGCCATGAGGTACAGCCACCAATATATCGGCCAAGCCAGTAGAAACCATTTCGGCAGGCAACTGAGTAGATGCCAATATAGACGCTCCTATTCCCATAAATTCAGACACGTCTTCATAGCTTACCTGCCCTAGATATGATGGCAGCTTTTGCTCCATTACAACGTACCCGTCAGCGTCAATCATGACACCCAACAACCCGGCTTTTGTTCTTTGTGTATACTGGCCTGCACTGAGCACACCCCTTTGACACATTACAGTAAAGGCAGACAAAGTAGCATGACCACAAAAATCGACTTCTTCCGTCGGTGTAAAAAACGACAATTGAAAATCGACTTCGTCATCTCGAGAAACAAATGCTGTTTCTGAGTAACCAACAACTTTTGCGATATATTGCTTGTCTTGTTCAGACAAACACTCGGCATTTAACACTACACCTGCAGGATTCCCACCCGCACCATTTGCCGTGAATGCATCGACCAAATAAACTTCGACTTGCTTCAATCTCTAAGACTCCAGTTTGTACTTTTTTGAAATAAATGCAGCAAGGCTGCAAAAATTGAGCGCGCTCACATACCCAGCGAATTAGACGCCATAGGTCTTTTTGGCACTTTCAATTTGTTGTTCTTCTGTGATGTTAGGAAACAGCTTATAACTTGGCGCAACAATGGGTTTCGCTTTTAATACTGTAATACGAATAACGCCTGCAACAGGGTACTTGTCACCAGTTAGTGGTTTAATTGGACTAAATACGGACTCAAAACCATCTGAATTTTTGGCTATATACGTTGCTTTGCCATACAACTGAAAACCCTTTTGCTTAAAGACATCGACAAAGCTCACACACACCTTGTCATTGTTTTTAATATTCTTCACACTATTTGCTGATGCGATGTTTGCGATCAGTATTTCTGTATCCCTATTGCAAACAAAGACTTCTTTTGGCGAAACACTCGGACAACCATCTTCGTCGACAGTAGCCAACCAACATAAAACACTCTCTTTTATTGACGATTTTATTTTTTCAGTAAGCATTGCGGTTCCTTGTTATTTGCTTTTATTCGTAATGCTCTAGGTTAGCGCTGAGTCCTTTTCTTTCTTATAGCGCTCATTGATTCTATTAAAGGACAAACTGTTTAGGCAATTGGTTGTATCATTTACAAGGTAGCTATGACTAGTTAGCACCCAGCTTTCTAGAACAAAGCCCACTGTAGCAAGTAACAATTGTCCCTCATATTATACCAGTTCTACACCCTATTATTGAACTGCCCAGACTTGCTAACCAGCTCTTGTACCATTTGGAATTTGCCTTTCTGGACAAGCAAGACATGGCTGTACTTTATCTTCATAACCGATATCAAAAAGCATACCTTGTGATACTTCACCAGCCATTTTTCTTTCTGGCAAATTCACTACGAACAGCGCTTGTTTTCCTTCAATTTCTTTTGGATCTTCACGTTCTTGTTTTATTCCAGCCAAAATTGAACGTGTATGGTCGCCAAAATCAACGATAAGCTTCATAAGTTTATCTGATTTTTCTACGTCACTCACTGAGATGATTTGACCAACACGAATATCAATTTTGGTAAAATCCTCGAATGTGATTTGTTCTTTTATGGGGGCTGTTTTCATTTTTGGAGCCTCATGTTATTTCAATTCGCTTACTAAGAAACCATGGTTATATCTGCCACAATCCATGCTCAATAGACCCCAAAATATAAATTGCGAACTTCCCTTTACCAGGGATCTCCAATGGTGGTAGCGCTATTTCTGCGCCATTCGATTGTGCACTTTGCACAGCTTGCTCAATATCATCCACCAACCAATATGGGCGAACAGTCGGCGTTTCCGTATCTCGCAATGGGCCACGTACCCCCACAATAGAACCATCAGATAATATGCAAGTTTGAGCGCCACCAAGTAACTCTTCTGCTTCACCAAACTTCACCTTGTATGTGTCTTCATAAGCACTGATGACAGACTCTACATCAACTGAAACAATTTCTAGGTAATGAACTTTCATTTCAAACTCCCTGTTCCTATTCATTAATGACTACTTCACTTTTATCGTGAATAGATGATCAACGATTTAAATTTGAATATATAGCCTTAGCATATCCTTGTGCTGAATGCCATTTTCGAAAATTGGCATATCATATTGTTTTAAAAAATAATCCTTTGATACCGATGCCACCCGAAATCCGATACGCTGATAGTAAGTGAGCTGATAACCAAACGTACCGGTGCCAAGTTCAACTCTCTTCACGCCTCTATTTGATAATTCAGAGAGGGTAAACTGAAGCAATTTAGACCCAATTCCTTGTCCTTGATAGGCTGGATAAACCGAAATGTTGTAAATTTCCGCCAGTTCTACACCTTGCGCTTTGACGATACATGCCGCGAGAATTTTGCCGCGTGTTGTTGCCACAAAACACCAAGATCCTGATAGGTAGTTTAAAATACTCTCTTTTGATGGATCTGCTTCAAGCAAGAGTTCAATCGGAATTGCATGACTATTAACTTCCAAATATTCCATTTTTACCTGTACCTTCCTGTATTTTTAGGGACCAAAGTTCAAAACAAATTAAGTACGTTCGACTAACGCCTGCTCACGTGCCAAAATTTGCTTTTGTGCTTCTTTTACTTCTGCCCAACTACCACCAGCTTCGATGGCTGACACCCTTTGCTCGTATTTAACGTAAGCGCGTTTGAGTACAGAGTTAACATCAATACCCGACTCTTTTTCAAGTGACAACAAGATATTAAGGTAATTCCAAAGGACATCTCCCAACTCATCTTCAAGGTAGCAGGTCCTGTTTTTTGGTATTTCTTCTGTGACTTCGGTTATTTCATCTTTTAAGGATGACAGGTATGTGCTCGAGCCAGAATACCAACTATTTGTTTGATCAAATACACTTTTGCGCTTTGCTACTTCCAGCACCTTTTCAAAATCTTGCATAGGGCCCCTTATCATCTCTTTTCCTACAACAACCAGTATCAATGCCGATACTGGCTAACCCACTATTACCGATATTCATACCTGCCTCCATTTTGTTAGCAATATAGAAAATCAGTCTCGTTCCAAATATTGTTACAGTGTAATAATTTGTAATGTTAAAAGCCAAATCTATCTGCCAACTTAAGTGTGGTGAAACCAAAGTGTCACATAATGGACTTCACTCATATCAATTTATTTTACAACTTAAAGGAAACTAAAATGAGTCAATATATTCCAGAAGGTAGCTTTACTTTAACGTCTAAAAATATTCGCTCAACGCTGTACACAAAATCTCAAAAACGAGATGGCAAGTACATTCCGGCCTCACTTGATTTGACGAACTTATCTTCTGCTGATGTAGCAAACATGGATGGTTTTTTAGTCAATCAAACACACTCAGGTAGCGCTAGCGGCTATGTGCCTAGCGGCAGCTATCAAAAAACATCTGATGACATTGTTGTTGTTTTGTCTGCCGAGTGCCAAAAGCGCGATCAAACATATCAAGAGTCAACGTTGGTGATCAGTGGCTTGGACAATGTCAGTGTTTCTAACATCGATGGTGTGCTGACCGTTGACAAATAAACGGAGTTAAAAACTAGACTATGTGCCTTTTACACCTAGGTGCATAGTCATTGAACCGGCAGGTCATTGACCTACATATGAATAATCAATTTCAAGACAATCGCTTACTTTCTATGCAGAGCATACTTTTTTACGCGTCTTATTGCCTATAGCTTGGTAACCATCCTATTGTTATCAGGGCCTGTTGTACTTTTACTCGTTATGGCTGCAAGTAACCCGCTGGTCGTTATTTTCGAGTTACATATTGTCGAATTAACAGACATGCTTTGTACTGTATTCACTCTTATTAGTGCAGCATTCAACATTAAGTTGGCGATTCATCAACACTTGGATGAGAGTCCTATAGTCGTAAATAGATTCATAGTTTGAACCCGCCAACTGCCTGACTAAGTCTTTTTGCGCTTGCCATTGTTTTATCTGCAACTTCTTCATTTTCTACCGCGGTATCGAAATTGAGGCGTGTCCCTTGAAACATTTGGGTCAAATTACCACTTATATCATCGGTGACTTTGCTTTGTTGCTCCGTTGCAGTCGCTGTTTGCACGGCGACATCAGACACCCGCTGTGAGGCCGATGCTATCTTGCCGAGCGACTCGAGAGTTTGTGATGAACAATCAACTGTTGAGCTAGTCGACTCATTGCCCTTTTCTATTGACGCGACTGCTTGCTCGACCCCTTTTTGTAAGTTTGAAATCATTTCCTGTATGTTTTCAGTGGACTGCTGCGTTTTACTGGCAAGTGTCCTTACTTCATCTGCAACAACCGCAAACCCCCTGCCTTGCTCACCCGCTCTGGCGGCTTCTATTGCCGCATTCAACGCCAGTAAATTTGTCTGTTCGGCAATTCCTCGGATCACATCTAACACTGAAGTAATATTAGTGGAGTCTTCAGAAACCTTTGAGATGGTGTCAGAAGCATGCGCAATGACCTCTGAAAGTTGATTGATTTGCTCAACCGTTTGGTTTGTGACCGTCGCCCCTTCATTAGTCAAGTCGTTGACTCTAGCAAGGTCTTCCGCTGTAAGGTTGGCATTTTTTGCCACTTCTTTAATTGCGTAAGACATTTCATCCACCGCTGTAACAATAACCTCGATGGCTTGCAGCTGACTAGAGCAAGTATCGTGAATATTTTTAGATCCAGACTCAAGCGTTTCTACACCCTTAACAACCGCCATTGACTCATCGACTATCGTCCGTATCAAATCAGATAGGCCTGCAACAAACCTATCAAACTCCTTAGCAACATCGCCAAGTTCATCATCTCGTTCGGAGTTAATCCGTCTTGTGAGGTCTCCATCTCCCTGACTCATATCTTTTAATTGGTTTGTCAGGTCATTTAACGCATTAGCCATTTTTTTTGGTGCGATCACGCCAATTGCAACGATGGCTGCAACTATGATTGCGCTTACAACCCAAATCACCGTCAAGGTACTATTTACTTCACTTATTGACTGGCTGCTAACCTCACCACTGATGTTATCAGCCGCTTCACCAGCCAAGTTAAAATACTCTCTTAATTCATTAAAACTCTGCGTCGCTTTGCCTTCACTTTGGACAATGGCAGCACTTTTATCACCTTGTTGCATTAAATCAAATACCTTTTGAGAGTCCGCGAGCCAAATGCGATATTGGGTATCAAACCCCCTCAACGGCGCCAACGCACTGGGGTAGTCTCCCATCAACTCACGATATTTGTTCATACGATCCAATGCCTGCTGTGCATTTTCTTTGTAGTCTGCGTATAGATTGTTGTAGCTACTGTTTAAATTCGTACTGTACAAGATATGCTGTTCTGCCGACAACGCTTGATAAAGGTCTCTATCAGCATTGATAACAGCAGAAATAGCCGGGTTAAACTTCGTCCCTACTTCTGTGAGGCTATTCTCTGTTTTAGATATCAGAAACAGGTTTATTGATACCACTGCGATAAAAAAAACTGAAATCGCAATAAACAAAAACGTGTATTTAACGCGAATACTTTGAAAATTCATAACAGGTCACTTATCAAGTTTTACTATTTGCACTATGAGCAATGAGAATTACCTATCAGTTTTAAAATAAGACTTAACTGCCATGGTCATTCACCAATTGTGTTGGCCACCAAGGTTTTAGGCTACTTATTAAGTGGTAGTTTGTATCTGGCTCTTTTGCAAACAGTTAGCTACAAGAAAGGGAAGGATGAACAGTTCTCAAGAAGTGATCTTCTAACACAACCAGTAATTGAAGCTTAAAGAGCGCGAGCTAAGATAAATACACGATTAAACACTCAGCACTAAGCAGAAATGGATGAGATAAAACCGGTGCAAAGGTATGTTGTCGATACTCAATAAGTTATGGAAAAATTTTCTGGTTTTAGTGAATGTCAGTTGATTTTTATATACTTGATTTAAATTGAGAGCCCAGTAATCAATAGGCTCTCTTAAGCAAGGCTACTTCGCAATAACAGTTATGCCTATAGACATGGTCCATTTGTCCAACATTGGATCATACCTGAACCACACCAGCCCACTTGAGAAATGAATGTTCCACCAGCAACCTTATCCGTAACTTTCTGATTTAACTGCTTCTGGTTGAGTTGTTTCATTGATTTTTTATTGAGTGCTAGTTTTAATTTCACAGTATCTCCTTTGATTGTTTTTTATTCACTCACATTCAAAACTACCGATAAATTAGGTACTGTCAATTTAGAAAAATTAATAGTCATCTTTTAATTACAATCGGGATTTTATATATGCTCAACCATAAGTACTTCGATGAGGTTGCTCTCACGCATACTTAACTAAACGTTGGAAACCACATACCCCACCTAACGATCACCTTGTTTGCGTAAACTGATATCCACTTACCTTTTAGCTACCTAGCTCAACCTGATACAAAGTAGTTTTGGGATTTCCGCTGTTTATCAGTGCAACTTGCTCTCAATCAATATGTAGAATTAGGTCGGCCCAATAAAGTAGCGCACACTCTTAGATGTCCTATTAAGACGTTTAGCTCTTTATTCCTCATGCGACTTTAACGCTTTAAAAATCTGTATCGATAGTGACTCAAATTCGCTGTGCACTGATTTTGATAGTTCATTTAAGTTATCAAAATCAGGATCTTCCAAAAAAGGAACTTCAAATACCGAATACTCTGGCATACACTGTGTGTCGACCCATTCAGTACCCTTTAGTTTATACCAATAGCATTTCTGCACGTCTTTTGTTTGACCAAGAAGCCACAATTCAAATCGGACTTGTTGATGATTGAGTACAACAGCAAGTTTCAATTTATGAGATTTTAGGTAGCTGTTTTGGATATAAAAATAGGTAAAATCTAAGTAGCCATGCAAAACGCCCGCGACCGCATACTCGCCGTCATATCTTTTTGAAAATTCAGTTCGTAGGTTTTGAACGATACTCACCAAACTTTGATACGTTTCCTGTAATTCACCACTTTCAAGAGCTTGCTTATAGAGTGAAATCCGGGTATTTAAGCTTTTAGTAACCACCATTGATATCCTCTTGTACATAGCGTCTGTATTAATTTAAAGTACATACCTTAATGTATGACACTCTTTGAAATCAAAGCAACATCCCCTAACGCCCAATCACTTTACTCAAAGTGCACTTTGTATCACATGCTGAATAAAAGGGCCTTTTTTACTAAGGTACTCGGAAATACCGTGTTGATTCTCCATTTCTAACTTGTACTTTAGCGCTTGATACTCTTCACGCACCTTTTTGTTAGCGCGAAGGTAGTTACGAAAGCCAATTAACTTTTTTACCTTTGAGTGCCCATCAATACAGATATGTATTTTGTGTGTTCTTACATCGTTGACATCTTTTTTATAAAATTGGTGGCCCTTAGACAAGTCATTACCTCTTCTGTAGCCTAGTTGAACGAGCTTAGAGGTAAAATCTTTATTTGTATTTGTCGCAGATATTACGATTAAGATATCAATCTCAGGTTTAGCTGCCAGACCAACAATCGAAGTGCTCCCTATATGATGAATTTCCTTGATATCATTAGCTAAAATACCAGTTAGACGTGTCTTTTCAAATTCATACATCTCACTCCACCTCGGGTTATACTCGGCAATATTACTTGTCAGTTTGGTCATGGTTTTATTTTTCCTTACAGCTAACAACAGAAAAAAGAACAAGGTATCTGGTTTTATTTTTGCCACAACTATACTTTGATTGTTCCCGAAAGTAGAACCGAATAGAACGATACTGCCATTTCAGTCGTATTCTTAGGTGCTTTGCTTTAAAAGGTTTTGTGGTGTTGCCCAGTAATTTTATGAAAAAATTAGCATGACAATTCCCACTAGGCAGATCAGAGCGCTCTATGATGATAATACTATTCGAGTTTATCAAAACTATAACAATGCAGTTGCAGACTCTGCTTTAATAAACGGCACTTTTGTTTCTCCTCCTTTTAAGATGGAGCGTATGACTTGGATTAAGCCGTCTTTTTTATGGATGATGTGTCGCTCTGGTTGGGGTCAAAAAGATAACGGTCAAAACAGGATCTTAGCTTTAAATATTTCCAGAGAAGGCTTTGAATGGGCGCTAAACAGCAGCCTGTTAAGCCACCAAGCTACAGAGTTTAAACATAAAGAAGCATGGCTAAAAATTAAAAGGCCACACCTGTTCGTATTCAATGGCACCCTGAACGGGACTTGAACTTAAACCTCTTAAAGCATAGAGCAATTCAGATAGGAATAACCAACGAAGCTGTTGATTTATATGTTAACCATTGGCTAAAGCAGATATCAAATGTCACTGAGCTCACAATCGAGATAAAAAGCTGAGTTGATAACAATCAACATTCACCAGCCACATCACTACTACCGATTGAATTACCTTATCTTTTGAGTCAAGAGACAGCGAATAAACATGTTTCCTCTCAAGGCATTTTAAGTCAATACCCTGCTATTAGGTAATGGCGACATGTTCTGCGTATTGCTTAATAAGATACAGCTATTGCATAGTTATCTACGGTGAACGGTACATGTTTTAACCCATGCGTATGCGCCCAGTGCCGAGAAAATTTTGAAAAATCAGCTATGCCGGCAGCTTTTGGGTCAAAAAGAGGCAAATATATGTCAATGTTATTCTCATGAACAATGTACATGGGGACTCTCGCGCTTTTGTCACCCTTAGAATATATTTCCACACCGTGTAAGTGGTCATAGAAATCAATCAGCGCCATACTTGCTTGAATAAAGTGCCCTCCCATACTCGCCGTCAGAGTCTTATTTTCTATCGCTTTTAAGGCTTCTGGCATCCAGTCAAATCCACCTATAAAAATTTGTTTATTGGATGTTAAACCTAACTCTTTTGCGCCTTCGATTACGCCCAAAGCCATTAAGTCTGATGCACAAAATACAATGTGAGTTTCTCCATATTTGGAGTGAACGTCTTTAAACAATTGTGTTGCTTTGCCCCGCTGCCAGTTCGCAGGTAAAACGTGATTTAATGTCACGTTTTCATTTAGCTGTGTGGTTGTTGTAAAGCCGTTTAGCCGATTTATTGACGACTGGTAGAAGTCACCTCCAAACCCCACAGCATAAAGATTTTCTGGGGTTTTCAACGTAGAGTTTGCTCGGTCAATAAGGTACTGAGTCAACTTAGTGGCTGCCCCATAGTTGTCATATGTATATTCTCCCAACCAATATGTATATTTCTCCATTGGATACCCAAGGTCTGGAAACAAACTCCGATTGAATACTTGCTCCAACGTTACAAAGGGAATTTTAGCTGATTCTAACGCTTGAAAACTTTTCAAAATACTGCCGTCGTAAGGCATGAAAATGACGCCAACTGGTTTGGACTTCCGAGCTGAAATTTCTTTTATTAGATCGGATTGATGAATTCGATTTGCGCCTGCATATTCAACATCCAATCTTACATTTAAGTCCTTGGCTGTTTCTATAACTAAATTAGTAACATGATTCCAAAATTGGTCTTCTCGATTTGATGGATTAACAAAGACAAAGTAACTGGCTTGCGATGAAAAAGTAACGAATACCAATACACAACTGAAACAGCGGACAAAGCTCATTGTATCCATTAGAACACCTCTTGAAATGGCTCCCTATTAGTTTAGCAGATTCAATACACCAACTTAGAGATTGTTACTATCAGTTAGGGGAAGATCGGCATGGAAATTGGCAGGTGTTCATAAGGCATTTCTTGGCGCCTAAAATGTCATTGGTCGCACATTTCACTAGCAGAAGCTGAAAAGAGCCTTATTTCTATCTTGTTTTTATATGTGGTGCACTTGGATATTGAATTCTTGTTCTTATTTTACGCACAAATTAGGTTGGGTGCCTTTTATAATTCTTTTGTATAATTTCGGATATATGTAAGACCAACGCACTTTATTACATGTGGTTAATCATCAAAATGCGGCTAGTACGGAATAAAATAACGATAACGTGGCAGTAAAAACTGCCCCGATAGATTTGCTTAACTTGACATAAATGGAGTGTCCATATGTGTCTTCTATATTTTTTGTGTAAATTTTCTTCTACTTGATTTGATTATCATATTTGTTTACTTCATCTAAAATAAACTCGGTTGATTTTAGAGGGTATTTAGTCCATTCACTATCCCCTTTAAATTTACCAAATACATCGGTTTTAAGTGAACTCCATTTCATGATAGTGTCGCTGACATGACCCGCGAGTAAAAAAGCCAACTCTGTCTCTGTACCAGGCCAATGCCAACTAGGGCCAAAGGTAGAATCACTGGGTCTAGCTATTACTTTATTAGATAAATTGTACCTTTCAAGAATAACAGCGCAGCGAGGGCAAGGGACTGAAGATATAGTAATAGACGCTATTTCATCATATTGGTCGATTTTAGAAAGGGCCATAATTTCAGCATGAGTACCTTTTTTATCTTCATCATATCTACCAGTAACAACACTGCCGTCCGTCATAGCTATTTCAGCAACGCAATCGCCTTCTCCTTGACCTACAATCTGATTGTTATACTTCCATTTATTTTTGGCTTCTTCGAAGATAAATCGCCAGCTTAAGCCAAGGGCTCCCACAAAATTAGCGCGGAGTGTGAGACTTGGCTCTCGCTCTCTCTTACCTAGCTCTCTCAATGGTGAACACATACATTTCCTAAATTAGCTCTACAAAAACTAAACAGTAACGTTCACAAAAGAAAGAGGCTCTGCAAAATCTATGTTATATACAGGCAATAAAACTTTAATAGGAAGAATTAAACATGGCATAGATGAACGTTTTACTTATGCCTTTCCAAATTAATTCACTCTCAAGCTTATATATTAAGTTCTTCTAGTAACTGATTTAACCAAGATGGCGTAGATTTATGGCTGAGTAAATAAACTTGCTCAGTGTGATCTAAATTTCCAGAGTACTTAGGCACAAATAGTTTCAAAACAGAAACAAATCACACCGTTATGCACGGTTCGCTTTTCTTAAACAGATGCTTTGCTTAAATTTGTCCTTTTGGAGAGATTTGGAACATAAGGACACCGAAAATGTTTAATTAGTTACGATTTAGTTGGATGTTTTTAATATGTACTACAGGCTAGGCGACTAGTTCACCGCACCGTGTCAAATTGGCTCTTCGTTTTAATTTTAGGTGTTCACAATATTTTGTTTCGCATTTGTATTTTCCACCGAGATTTTAAACACTTTTATAAATTTGGTTGTGGGTCTACGATACATCCGCGTTTGTCTTCGCGATTACATCTTCGCTGATTTGTTGTATATAATATCGCCGCTAAAAATTCATACACTTAAGGAAAGTAAAGCATGAAATATATATTTGGGATCTCTGTTTTAGCGATTGCAGCGATGCAAGGTGCACACGCAATCTCAAAACCAACAGGGAAATTCTCTTTTCAGCCCAGTACAATTACTGTGGGAGAATCCAGCACACTAAGGTGGCATGTCGTTAATGCCACAAGTTGTAAAAACCAATGGGGAACGGAAATTGGAACCAGTGGTTCATATACTACCACCCCCTCAGTCGGTACTACCGAGTACCAATTTACGTGTACGGGATCTGGCGGGCGCGCAGCATTCAAAGCGCGACGAGTTGTAAAACCTCGCCCCTTGCCTAAGGCAAGCTTCGCCTACCACCCCCGTACCGCCGAAATTGGGACACCAATCACCCTGAAATGGTCTACCGAACATGCAACGTCATGTAAAAACCCATGGGGAACTGAAGTTGGTACATCAGGACGTTATACTTTCACAAGCAACAGACCAGGTACTGTCAGTTATCAATTTACTTGCACTGGTCCGGGCGGTAATACAAAAACAACAACATCATATACCCTTACCCCAGTCTCTAAACCAATAATCAGTAACTTAAAATACACTCCAAACACTGCCTATTTGGGCCAGCGCCAAACATTGAAATTCTCGTATAGCCATGCAAGTAAATGTTACGCCTATAATAGTGAAGGTGATGAAATTGTCTATTATGAAGGAGCGCAAAAAAGTGGTAATTACAGCTGGACGTCTGAGCGGCGTACAAATCTCGTGGACAATTACGAACTCAAAGTCTTCTGTGAAGGAAAAGGCGGTACCACACAAAGCGTCACTAACTACAGCGTGTCGGAAAACCCGACAGTCACGTTCCTAAGACACGCATTTAAAGCAAGAGCGCTTCACAATTGGGTGAATAATATTCATTGTAATACACCAGTAACCATAGATGGTCGAGTACACAACGTTTGCGATGTCAAGAATATGTACAATACATGGCTTGGTATCGATGGGTTACTTGACCTTTATCTTGCATCTGGCGATAGTTCATTGGCTGAATTAGCATTACAGATCAGTGAAAAGTATAGAAGCACAGGTCAAGACAAGAACGCTGATGGCTATCTAGATTGGTTCAGCACACCTTTGTTCTATCACAATGGTAACATGTATGACCATGATCACTATGAGTGGCGAGCAGGTGCAGGAGTTGCACGTACTATCGCCGTTATATTGGATGACCCTCAACTTTCCTCTTTACATTCAAGAGCAAAAAGCCTTCAAGTTTTTGCTGAGCAGCATATTTGGCGCAAGTGGTACGCTAAATATGGCCAATTCAGTAATTTGAAAGTAACACATTTTATTGGTCGAGTTGGTACAATTGCGCTGTTTCTTAATAAACATAGCTCTGATCCTACCCTTAAAAATCAATACCAAAGCTTTATAAAGAATCGCGGGCAAGTATTGAAAGACTCTTTGGAGCACATCACAACCAACGGAGCCAATGCCTATAATATTCGCTGCTATGCGCCTGCTGGCGGGGTCGCTCAAGATTGTGCGTCAAACAGCCTGCCTGTTGGGGGAACCATTGACGTAAGTCATGCCGGTGATACAGTCGCATTTATTGTAGAAGCGTACCTAGCTGGAGGCTTTGGCGTCTTTGACCATCAAGACATGATGCGATTATCTAATACAGTGACGCAATTAATTATCTCCGACTTGGATCAACGGTTCAGATCCAATGTTTGTTCAATTGATGCCTGTAGTAAAAACAGAGGCTCAGATCCCTACTACCGTAATATTGGCGCTTATCAAAGCCAATGGGCAAAATTGGCACAGTTCGACAAAACCTTACTCGACATTTACTTATACTGGCTGTCTACCCAAAATATAAATGTCACCCCAAGATCAGCACCTGAAATATTTATTGATCACTCGCAATCATTACCTGGTGGTTACAGTACACCCAATATATTGGGAAATATTGCGCTGGCAGTCGCTCGAACTCAGTAACATTGTGGCTTCAATGCTCGTTTAATCACTATGCGTAAGGCTAGGTTTTTCTCTTTGGCCTTGCGCTTAGTAAAGGCAAAGATAAGAGCGGCACACATTGACAGCCTTACTAACTTGTAGACCTATGCCCTATCCTATATCCACTCCAATCTAATTTGGATGGCACGAAAGTTACTTATTTACAATAAGTCCACTTGACAATGAGCGTAAAAAATCCCAAAACTGGACAGGTAAAATTTAAAAACCATATGATGCAGCGCCTTTTCCCGAGCTTGTTAGGCACCCTGAGTTAAATACACGATTTGCGTGAATAGTGGAAGAATAAAGCTCCTGTAAGTCAAACCAAAGCCCAACAAAGACGCTTTATAACACCGATTAACTTTTCTAATTGGGGGGACAAGGAATAACAGCTAGGCTGGATATAAAATCAGGGCAACGTGTTAGTACACATGGTTAGTCAACGAAGTATGGCTGTTAGAGGAAGCGCTCAGACAACAAGGTAGTAATTGAAGGTTTTATTATCCTTAGCAGATTAACGTAGCTCAAAAAGCCCTAACCTGTTAGGGCTTATAAAAAATCAGGTATGATTGCCTGTTAAATCGTCTTATTAATGGTATAAATTCAACATATTTTGTAATTCATATGTATGATGTTCCATGCGGTCATGAGGGTAATTATTAGCGCCACCATGAAACACATGTTTAAAGCTTGAGGAATTGTAGTACGGCAACGTATTTAAGCTAGACGAGTTAATGTCTAGTGCACTGACTGTAGGAATAAAGCTGTGTTTATCAACATTATTATACGATAGAATTGCTACACCTGAACTCGATAACTCTTGTCTCAGAGCGCCATATCCAGCTAGGTAACTACCTGGTGCGTAATCAAAGTGCTTACTGTTGTATGGGTAGTATCCTTTATATGCATGATTGTCAATTTTAGTTGATTTAATTCTGAATGTTCTTTTGTCAAAACCAAGGTCAAATTGAGCCGTCATAATATCTTTATTCTCACCTGGCTCACCATAACTACCATCGTAATTGCGACCGTAACCATTACCGTTGGAAAATGCAGCTGAAGCATGTTTCAATGGCTGGCCATAGCGAGCAAGGTCTTCATAAGTGCGATAAACATCATTTCCTATTACTGACATAGTACCAGCTGTGCCTGCAACTAAACTATCTAATGATGCCGCGATCTTCTCTCTACTTCTACTACAGTCCGGAATAAATCGACAATCATTTAGCTTGTTTTTCATACTTCTAAGCATTTCTACCACTTGATATGGTGTGTTTGCGCCACGATGCGGTGTATCTAATGTGCCATAAAAAGAAACATTGTGGTCTATACGTTTGCTTTCCAAATCGGCTAGCGCTTTTCTCGCTATGAGACCTCCCATACTATAGCCAATTACCGCAGATTTCTTCATTCCAGCATGTCTAAATTTATCAACTAATAAAAGGCGTTTGAACACTTCGCTGCTGTTAGAGATGTCTGACCTAGAATCCGTATTAATAAAAACAATATCTCTAGTGGAGTTATTTAACTCTCTTTGAAATTGTGGCTTACCATAATTGCTAGAACCTGATGGGAAAAACATATCAAAAAATGTTTTCATCGTTCGCGTAGAGTTCGGATCCAAGCCATCAATAATATACACGGGCTTGTCAAATATATTATCTTGACCTAGCTCAGTATTAGTATACAACTTAAAATTGTTATATCTATTTGAGTGTGTGCCTTTGCAAAACTCTAATTGAGATGGGTCATGACGGTAATATTGCATACAGTAGCCAGTTCTCCTGCCCTGCTCCTCGCGCTCACTTATCAACCTCACCTGACTATTATTAATGATTTCATACATTTTCTCTGCTTCTAAAACACTAGTCCGACCCGTTCGCTGATCTACCTTAATTCTTGCCCCGGTGATAATTGCTCCTCTTAGTGGCCCGTCAATCATATAACTCGCCGAAGAGTTGATAACAAACGGTCCACTCGCATGTGCATTAAGCGAAAATAAAGTTGCAGAAAGTGGGAGCAATAGCTTTTTTATATTAGTAAACATTTCATATCCTTTTATTTATATTTAAATTTCATTTCGTGAAGAAGCACACATTAATTGAGCTACAACAACTGAAAGAATTAAAAATACAAGTTCTTTATTTTTAGCCATAAAAAAGTGTATGGCGTGAACTTGTCATTCGATATTACTACTGCCCACATTGAGAACATTCATCTATGATAAAAAGTGAAAAAAATATTTATTAAGCTTAACTATCAAACAGTTAAAGGGCTATTTTTGGTTAAAATGACGACTCAATAAGAATCATTGTTCGTAGAAAAAAGATAAAAATAGAAATTGATAAACAAATAGAAATAGACACTTTCTTTTTCGCAGGGGCTTGCTCTCTAAATAATTGATCTTCTGCCCTTTTACTTACTTAGATAAAAAAACGTAACTTAACTCAAACCACCCTGACAAAGAAAATTAAGAATTGGTCTGCCTATAACCGAGTATTGGTATAGAGTGGCAATATTAATATTTGGGTCAGTGACGACGCTATTCAATAATGGCAAACCGCATAAAAACACTACACAAACAAAAACCTGTTAGCAAAAATAAAAAACGGCACCGGCTTGTTCTTGTATTAATATAGTGTCCAGACACGAAATATTTAGCTCTGTAAATAATCAAAGGCTAAGGGGTTTATTAAAGCATACATTCAAGTGGGTAAAATGAGTGAATGAGTGAACGCCTAAATTCACCCAATGTGTATGACTGCCGCCAATTTAAGGGCCAATTGGCGGCCAATAAAGTAATTAATGATATTAAAAAATCAGCCCTAGCCGTTTAAGCTCTTTTTCGCCCTGCTCTGCACTCTCAAACTGTATTGCTTCCATGCCCACCGCCATTGCGCCCGCTACATTGTGGGGCATATCATCAAGAAAGACCGTTTCATTGGCAGCCAGGTTGAATTGCTCTAGCAGCGCATGATAAATCTCAGGCTGAGGCTTTAAAACTCCTAGATCAGCAGACACAATTTCGCCGTCGAACAAGTTCCAAAAATCATAAGTACGTTTGAGGTATGCGACAATTTCATGCACATTATCGGTTAAGGTATATACGCCGTAGCCTGCCTGTTTCACTCGCTGTATAAGCTCTACTGACTGATAAAGTAAAATAAGAGATTGTTTGGTGTAGTGAAAAAGCCGCTCAGTATCTTGCGCAGAGAATCCCAGCTCTTCTTGGTATCTTCGTTTTGCTTCTTGTTCTGTGGTTATGCCTTTATTGATATCCAACCAAATATCAGAGTGAAAAACCAATTTTGCAAGGGCTTCAACCTCTTTTGCATCAGGAAATGTCAGTCTAACAATGTCTATCGGAGACCAACGTACAACAACGTTACCTATGTCAAAAACTACATTTTTTATCCGATTTTGTGCCATTTTTATTCCTTTGTTTTGCGTTTTGTCTTTCACAGAGTGTACACGAGTATGTCGATGCTATTTTGATATTAAAAGTTGAATTAAGTTCATACTGCGAAATAACAAAATCAAGACTATCGCCATTTGTATTAATAAGTAAGGCAGGGGTAATCACTTTTACCAATAGAGCACGAGTTTGCTATGTAGGGAAAGTGAAAAGACGAACAATCGTATATCGAAAGTAGGTCAATTAAGACCTACGACAAGGGTTAAGGATATTTACAAACACAAGCATAGCTTGCTTTTTTCATTAGCAGTTATCTGAGTAACACTGCCAAGAAACCTGACATTTGACTGTTGGTAAACAGCCTAGGGTATCTAAGCCATTTGCACCGCCAATCTGAGGAGTCTGCTGTTGATTAAGCGATTTGTGAGACGTGCTTAGGTTTTTGACTTTCTTTTTACTTAGTTTAAGTAACATCATAATTTCCTTTGGTTAGTTACATTCAACACGCACACAATAACAGGTTTTTATATTCAAACAACACCTATATGAAAAATTAATTATCCTTTTTTGATCTTAATTATGGTTATTTAATTTACCAATATTGATATTTTTAAAATACCCCAATCGTTTTTTGTTTTAATTTTGAACGTATTTAACACTTCATCATCAAATGGGTAGTTTAATTCCCATTTAGTTACATAACTCATTCGATATTATTAGATAAACGTCATAAGGATATTTTTTAAAAAATTCGTAATTGCGAGAAAGTATGGCTAAAAAATCCGCTTGAGATATGTAGTATTGTCAGACTGTCAAACGAGGTAGTTTGATTTAATGGTAGGTAAGCAAGAAAAGTCTATAAAAAGTAGATGGTCTAAGTTAGAACAATGTAGAGCTCAAGTACAACTTAAGCTCTACATTAGATATGGTTACAATGACAAGCTATTTAAAATATCGTCATCCACATTGTTTGAAAGCGTGACTTTCAGTTTTGGCGTTCTGGCCATTTCACGTTTGATTGCAAAATTTGCCTCTTCGTTACGTGCCCAGCTACGACGCGCTATACCATTGTTCACATCAAACAATAGCATTGACTTCAAGCGGCGCTCAGCATCGCTCGATCCATCTAGCAACATACCAAAACCACCGTTAATCACTTCACCCCAGCCTACACCGCCACCGTTGTGGATAGACACCCAAGTCGCACCACGGAAGCTATCGCCAATAACGTTGTGAATAGCCATATCTGCTGTAAAGCGACTACCATCATAAATATTTGATGTTTCGCGGAAAGGTGAGTCTGTACCACTTACGTCATGGTGGTCACGACCTAGTACAACAGGGCCAATTTCACCACGCTCAATCGCATCGTTGAACGCTTTTGCAATTTTCATACGGCCTTCTGCATCTGCATACAAAATGCGCGCCTGAGAACCCACAACCAGTTTGTTTTGCTTCGCGTCATTAATCCAAGTGATGTTATCTTGCATCTGTTGCTGAATTTCTTCAGGTGACTCAGCCATGATCTCTTCAAGCACTTTCGCGGCAATCGCGTCTGTTTTATCCAAGTCTTCAGGCTTACCAGATGTACATACCCAACGGAACGGACCAAAACCATAGTCAAAGCACATTGGACCCAAGATGTCTTGAACGTATGACGGGTATTTAAAATCAATGCCATTTTCCGCCATCACATCGCCACCAGCTCGTGACGCTTCAAGTAAGAACGCATTACCATAATCGAAGAAGTAAGTGCCTTTCGCTGTGTGCTTATTCACTGCATCAGCGTGGCGTTTAAGCGTAGCTTGTACTTTTTCTTTGAATACTTCTGGTTCTTCACGAATTAAGCGGTTTGACTCTTCGTAGCTAATATCAACCGGGTAGTAACCACCTGACCAAGGATTGTGAAGTGATGTTTGGTCAGAACCTAGGTGAACAAAAATATCTTCTGCAAGGAATGATTCCCACACATCAACGATGTTACCAATAAATGCGATTGAAACTACCTCTTCACCCGCTTGCGCTTTTTTAACACGAGCGACAAGATCTGGCATGTTATCAACTAGCTCATCAACCCAACCTTGTTCATGACGCTTAATTGCTGCTTTTGGATTTACCTCTGCGCACACTGTAATACAGTTAGCAATGTTACCCGCTTTCGGTTGTGCACCACTCATGCCGCCAAGGCCTGCCGTTAAGAAGATCTTACCTTTCGGGCTGTCACCTTTTTCTAGTACTTTACGGAATGCGTTCATGACCGTGATAGTAGTACCGTGTACGATACCCTGAGGACCGATGTACATAAATGAGCCCGCAGTCATCTGGCCGTATTGTGTTACGCCAAGTGCGTTGAACTTTTCCCAGTCATCTGGCTGAGAATAGTTAGGGATCATCATACCGTTGGTTACGACAACGCGAGGCGCATCTTTTGATGATGGGAATAAACCCATTGGGTGGCCTGAGTACATGTGAAGTGTTTGGTCTTCTTCCATTTCACTTAAATACTTCATTGCAAGTAGATATTGTGCCCAGTTTTGGAATACTGCACCATTACCACCGTAAGTGATCAGCTCTTCTGGGTGCTGTGCTACAGCAGGATCCAGATTGTTGTCAATCATCAGCATGATTGCAGCAGCTTGCTCGCATTTAGCTGGATAATCTGAAATTGAACGCGCTTTTAGCTCATAATTAGGCTTAAAACGGTACATATAGATGCGGCCAAAGTCTTTAAGCTCTTGTGCAAATTCTGCAGCAAGCTCTTGGTGCCACTCTTTAGGAAAATAACGCAGTGCATTTCTTACTGCCAGCTGCTTTTCTTCAGGGCTTAATATGTCCTTACGCTTTGGCGCACGGTTTGCTCCAGCAGGATACGGCTTTGCTTCTGGCAATACGCTAGGGATACCCTGCTTAATTTGTTCTTGAAAGTTCATCTCGGATTTCCTTAGTTCACTGTAACCGTAAATGCTTGTGACTTAACAAACTCAACCATAGCATCAATGTCTGGTTTAAGTAGTCTGTCTTCTTCAAGCTTCGCGACCTTTGTACGGATCAATGCATGATTTTGTTCAATAATATCTGAACACGTATTTGGACGTCTAAAATCAACAGCTTGCGCAGCATACATCAATTCAATCGCGAAGATTTTTTCTAAGTTGCCTAAGATTTGATTAAATTTACGACCTGAAATACTACCCATAGACACATGGTCTTCTTGGCCCATAGAGGTTGGTACACTATCCGCAGACGGTGGGAAACACAGTGATTTATTCTCTGTAACCAAAGCCGCTGTAGTATATTGCGGGATCATCATGCCTGAATTCAAACCACCAGAAGTAGTCAACAAACGAGGTAGACCGTGTAAGCCTTCTAGTAGCAAATAACAACGGCGGTCAGAAATATTACCAAGTTCAGCTGCGGCAATCGACGCGTAATCAAGTACCATTGCCAAAGGCTGACCATGGAAACTACCACCTGAAATGGCTTCTTCTTCACTGATCACAATTGGGTTGTCTGTCACTGAGTTCATTTCAGTTTCAGCAAGTTCTTTTAAGTGGTTAAATGCATTGCGAGATGCACCATGAACCTGTGGGATACATCTCAGTGAGTATGGGTCTTGTACGCGATCGCACTCTTCGTGGTCTGCCATATTCTGTGAGTCTTTAAATAGACGGCGCATACGCTTTGCAACAGCGATGTTACCTTCAAATGCACGAATTGCATGTAACTCTTCGCGGAACGGCTGCTCACTGCCCTGCATACCTTCAATGCTCATCGCACCAGCAACATCTGCAAGATCCAAGAGGTAACGCATCTTTGTCAAACCAGTGATGGCGTGAGATAAGATAAACTGTGTACCATTGATAAGTGCCAAACCTTCTTTTGAGTCAAGGTCCATTGCTTCTAAATTATTGTCAGCAAGTACTTTCGCCGCAGGCTGGATCTCATCACCTACCCAAAACTCACCTTCACCTAAAAGTGGTAAAAATAAATGTGAAAGTGGTGCTAAATCACCTGACGCACCAACAGAACCCTGCTCCGGTACAACTGGGATAATATCGAGTTCGATAAACTTAAGCATGCGCTCAACAACTTCCAGACGAATGCCCGAGAAACCTTGGCTCAACGCGTGAACTTTGGTGATAAGCATCAGCTTAGAAATAGACTTTGCGATCGGGTTACCTACACCTACTGCGTGGGTAATAAGAAGATTTTTTTGAAGTAACTTTGTCTCTTCAGGGGAAACTTGGGTGTCGCACAGCGGGCCAAAACCAGTATTAATACCATAAACGGCTTTGTCAGATGCTGCCATCTTGTCTACACGTTGACGGCTATTGTTAATTTTATCTAATGCTTCCTGACAAAGCTCTGCTTCAATACTGCCATCGGCTATGCCGTTCACAATATCAAGGTTCAGACGATCTACACCATATCTAAACGTCATCTTATTCTCCTAAATATATGCTTTTCCTAAGCAACTGTGTGCTTGATGACGCAATATTACTCCTCAATTGATGTTTTATAAATTGTAGATAATCGTATTTCATTCCGATTTTATCAAACTTTAAGTTTTCACTTTGCTGAACATTCCTCTACAATAGCCGTAATGATGTTTTAAGGCCTTTTCTAAGCGTAAATATGCGCGGCTTTTTGGAGATAAACCTGTGCAAGTTCATGACGTTGACTTACGTCTACTGAGAATTTTTGTTGCTATTGTTGAGTCTGGCGGGCTGTCTGCCGCAGAGTCTCGCCTCAACATAGGGCGATCAACCATCAGCTCCCACCTATCAGATCTTGAAGTACGACTCGGAATCAAACTGTGTAAACGAGGACGTGGCGGGTTTGAGTTAACCGAACCGGGCAGAGTAACTTATCAAGCATCTCTTGAACTTTTGCAGCAATGTGAAGCTTTTGCAACTACCGTCGCCAGCTCTAAAAACGAGCTCTCTGGGCGTGTCACTATCGCAGTTATTGATACCATGGCCAGTGATCCTCGATGCGGTATTGCGAATGCCATCGCTTCTCTTAAAGCACAAAGTGACAACATTCAATTTGATATTAATGTATGTGAAGCAAAAGAGGTTGAAACCTCAGTGATAAATGGTCGCTCATTAGTTGGACTTGGAGTTAGTCGCCACCACTTACGCGGCTTAGAGTACATTCCACTTTATGACGAAAAAAACTACTTGTACTGTGCAAAGGGTCATCCATTGTTTGACTGCAAGGCTTCTCAGGTAAGCAAGCAACTTAATAGTGCAGAGGTTGTTTCTAGTAACTATATGAGAGATAAAGAAGTTAGAAATGATGGACTTAACTACATGAACAGCGCTATCGCTTACCATGATGAGGGCATTGCTCACTTAATCCTTTCCGGTGCTTTTATTGGCTACTTACCGGAACATTACGCGAGCTATTGGGTTGATAAAGGGCTCTTTAAAGCAATATCTCCACAAAAATACGCTTATACTATTCCTGTCTCATTGATAACAGCAAAAAACTACTCAGCTTCCCCGCTTGCAAATGCCATTATTGAAGAGCTAAAGCGCAGCCATACCTATTAAAGCAATACTCGAGGGAAACCTTCCCGTTTCCCTTACGCAAATTTATTGTTTTTGATAAAACTTTTTGGTCATACCTTGACTTTTAGGTGAAACCAAACGATACCCTAGCTTTTCATAAAACGCTGGTTCATCGGCTATCATCGATACGTATGATCCTTCTAAAGCCACTGATGCTAAATATCTGTCAATAAACGTCATCACTTCACGGCCAAGCCCCCGCCCCTGATACTTTGGGTCGACTGCAACGTCAACGATTTCAAAGTTACAAGCACCATCACCAACAACTCGCCCCATTCCTATTAACAGCCCTTCTTCACGAATTGATACGCCGTATAATGAATTAGGTAAGCCAATTTCAGCGGCCTGCAAAGACTTAGCAGAAAGCCCTGCTGTCACCCGCAAATCACAATATTCTTGTGGTGTAGGAGTTTGTTCTTCAACTGTATAATTCATAATCTTTCCTCGGTAATATTGGGACGATTATACACAGAACTGTTTATTTATACAGTGCTTTGTTAATTTCCCCTCCTAGCTTCTAATATTAGAAAGATAAAATTTGATTCTTGAGTTGGCTAGTCGTAGAAGAGAAGAATAAGTAGCTAAGAATAAAAGTTCATGGAAAGCTAGGCTTTGCAAATAGGTAAGCGAAAACGCACTGTAAAAGCTTAATTTATTGGTATTAAAAATAATGAAGGGCTATTGCTAGCCCCTATTATCAATAATTATTGTTTAATATAAGCCGCATACGCTGTATTTGTATTTTTTCCACCCCAAGGTGTCGCGCCACAATGACTTGCCCAAAATCCTATTTTTTTACCACTGGCCATTGCTGTCAAAGCTAAACTGTACATCTGGTCAAAGCCCTCTTTTGTTTTATCAAGCTTCACAACTCCTGAGATATCGCAATTTTTAGGGTTTTGCATTCCATCTCCCCACATGTACACATGCCCATGCTCTACTTGGATATGTTTTATTAAGAATGCACCTGTATTAGCACTAGATATAAATGGAGCACATAAAAGGGCAAAAGCGATTATCTTTTTCATTATTATTTCCTTTAGTTAATATCAAAAAAAATAATAAGCAAAGATTTTAACAATTTCAACATACACATTAAAAATAGAGTAGAATGTTATAAAATATATGAATTATTACATAAAGTAACATAGAAAATAAATTACAAAAACTTGATAAAATAAATGTCTAACTAGCTTAATCTCACATCACTTAAAAACACAATTTTGATCTAACCCTAACACCCTAGCCAAAAATAAATGAGCATTTAATTCAAAGATCAGCATGTTCAATTACTGTCAGGTAATAGTAAAACCAATGATAGTCAGCTAAAGTGCAATTAGCCGTTAAATGCGGTTGGTGAGACCATGTTTTTAAAATTAAGTAAACATACTCTAAAAACAAAGTCTCTGTTAAAGAGAGGTATTACTAACAGAAAGTGCTGAGTTATGCCGCAGTAGTTATAAGATACTTTTCGGCGGTTTGCAGCCACCTGCTCTCCCCCTAAGATTGTAAACGCGTCCGATGTTAATAATATCGAGTATTTATGAGACAACAACCAATGCAACCCAAATAAAAGCATCTGAATTAGTCGTTTTAAAGCGGACATTGCAATTCTTAGATACGCGTTAAATCAAACATTTGGATATGCCACAACTAGCCATCTAGCGGTTTCATTTACCTAGCCCTTAATCTTGTTTCACGAATTGATTGCACTTTCTAATGCCAATTGCAGTTATCAAAGTAAACACACCATACATAACTATTTTTCCAATCCATGTAGATGAAGGCAGAGAGTAAAACAACCTTAAATAGTCATTTACAATAAATATGCCTAAGCCAACAATCACTGCTATTAATCTAAAGCACCAAAACCCACCATGTTTAATGGTATTCACAGACAATAGCAGCACAAGCATAGACATATAGTATGCAATTACAGACATCGCACCAGGTACGAAGCTAGGAGCATAGAGAAGAAAAGAAAAGACGACTAACAACCAATAGTAAAATCTTAGAATAAAGCTCTTATATTTCATTATCTTTCCTTGATATTCAGCGTATTTAATTCCAGTGCGATAGCTTTATTCGGCCATTTCCAATATAAACAAAAGTCAGATTAACCGCCCCAGCAGTATTATTGATTTCAACCAACTTATCACAATCAACCTGATTTGCGCATTCAAATACTTGGCCCAAAAATTCAAAAGATCCATTGTTCGATACAAAGGTGCTGTCCAGCAAATCAACATTTTGGTATTCGTAAACAGTATTGATTGAATCTTCTTGTTGTGAAGATATTTCGCTTAATTGATATCGCTTACTGCTACTATCCGCTGGGGGGTTTTCAATGTCCTTAACCTCGACTATGAGTTCGTAGCGTGTGCCCCAACGATAGTCAAAATTTTCAATGTCCCCATAAAATAGTTCAAACTCCTGTTCTTCATCTCCCTCCACTCTCAAGCACAGTTGCTGCGTAACACTTGTGCAGGGCGAGCGGTAAGGCGATAGCTTTATTGTTTCGGTATATCCTTTGTTGATATTATTTTGAGCCGACTCTTTTATGCTTGAGTCTATATTTGTGTTTTCACTAGATGACCCGCAACCTGCTAAACCGATTGATAGAACACATAATAAAATGCGTTTCATATTATTCTTCCTTATATTGAAACATATAAAGAAGAATTGCATATTATCTTGCATTATTCTGTTTCTATTTGTAAACGCCACTACTTATCATCAAGCACTATTTTGCTTGCAAGCCCGATAAGCAATAAACCCGAAAGACCTTCAAGCACCTGTGTGTACTGCTTGGCTTTATCACTGCTAAACATCCAACTCCCGGCGATTGCATACACTAAATTGCAAATTGTTGCTAATGAGCTAAAAATCAAGCCATAAATTAATAGATGCAATGCGGCGTTTTCGCTATGGGGGTCGATAAACTGAGGTAAAAAAGATAGGAAAAATAACGCAACTTTTGGATTTAAAACACTGACGATGACACCTTGCATAAAGATATTGTTTGCTTGCGTTCCTTTATGTGTTAAGTCTAGTTGTGATGTCCCTTTATACACTGAAATCAGACATTTTACTCCTAGGTAGCCAAGATATAGTGCACCCAGTATTTTTACTATGTTAAATAACAGAGCCGAACTTAAAATAACAGCAGACAACCCCAAACATGCCGCAATAGTATGACAAACATAACCGGCACCAAGCCCCGATGCAGCCTTTACGCCACTTGTGACTTTTCCTCTCATGGTATTTGTTACGATATAAATAACATCTGGTCCTGGGATCAAGTTAATCGCCAAACAGGCCAAAACAAACACATATATAGAACTAAACTCCATTTATTGCACCTCTCACTCTATATTTACCTTTAAAACTGTCGTGAAATGAATACTCATCTATATAAAGGTAAAATGCACGATTAATGGTGTGCCTCTTTTCCCTTAGTATTCTTGATTGACTACTAAAATAATTGCTAGGATTAACCGTTCTCGATAATGAGTTGATTTACTTCCGCGTACATGTTCATATTAAACCCATCTCTGTTTCAATCTCTAGAAAATACAACTATATGAATTTACAGTTTTTGACGGCTTTTTGCTTTGCCAGCTTTGCTAGTCAGCCTTATGCTAGTACACAACTTCCTGCAAACTCAACCTCTATAAAATTAAAACAGGTTATACGTCATGCAGACAATCAAGACTTTGAAGTCGCCAACCCAAGAGATGCATGGTTAACCGATGAAAATGCTCTACTAATAGTGAGCGGAGACAGTAATTCACTCTCAATCTTTAATTCGAGTAAACATCACGCTTTCACTTATTCACAGAGCTTTTCTAAACAACATGATAAATCAGCATCGCTAGAAGGTGCTTCTAGTATTTCTTTTTTAAAAGATGCTGACATTGCTATTGTATCGGCTTTTTACAGTGGTTCACTGTCAACATTCAAGCTGGATGATAAAGGCCAATTTAATCACATTGAAACAGTCAGTGATCACCTAGATATAAAGCAAGCTTTCACTGCATATCAAGACTTGAAAGACCGGGATGTGTTCGGCCTTGTTGGAGCATGGGGTACGCATCTCAATCGAGATAATCAGCACTTATATGTTGCAAGCTACCAAAGTAACTCTGTGAGCGAGTTTAAAGTACGTGAGACAGGCCAATTAAGCGCGTTGGGTAGATTGCTTCCAAAATACGATTGGGGCCGACCAACATCTATAACCCAATCCAAAAATACTGATTGGTTGTATATCAACGGTTTTGAACAGAGCAAAATTTCTGTTCTATCTAAAACATCAGAAGGAAAATTCGCTGTCACACAGACAATACAGCATGATAAGAACGGGGTTAAATCCATGCTCAACCCACAGCAACTTATCGTGACACCTGACAATCACTATTTGTTTGTCGCTGCATCTAAAAGTAACGCCATAAACGTATTCAAAAAAGATACATCAGGGCACCTTAACCTTCATCAAGTTATTACAAATGAACAAACTCAGGGGTTATCAGGCGCATGTTGTATGGCGTTTTCTGACAATCAGAATGCCCTTTTTGTTGCTGGTGAAACGGATAAAGGCATACTCATTTTTGATTTCACACCGAGCACGGGGAAGCTTAAGTTTAGGCAGCATATAACTGAATTTAATCGCCACCAGCTTATGGGCGTTTCATCATTGAGGCTATCGGAAGACGAAAAACAATTGGTTGTTACGACAGGGAAAAATAATGAAATCTTTATTCTGAGCCTCGACTAGTCATTGAGCTAACCTGATTGCTTTGTCCGGTATGTCTTCCGATTTAATCATACCCATTTGTTATAAATGCATATATGTAAATTGGTTAATTAGTTGCCAAACCGGACCAGTAATTTTTTGCCAGCCTTTTTAGCCCCTTTAATATAAAGTGCTTAATTTTACCCACTCAAGCTGCCCTACATCTCTTGGAACGTCTAATTCTTCTGCGATATCATAGATTTGGTCAACCTGTTTATTTTCAAAATCTCGCTGAAAAGAACCGAGTCGCAACTTCATCCAGCTTTCAATGGAATCAGACTTATCAAATAGGGCAGGATTGTTTTCGATAGTCTCGTTCAACGCTTCCCAAATGTTTGATTGGATCTGGGGAGGTGTATCTTTCAAGTGTCCCACCACATCTTCCATCAAACCAACACCTTGATTTTCATAAGAATCAATTAAATTACTATATAGCTCCGTACGCTGTGATTCACTGGCCATTTTTTCAGTAAATAAGACATATCCTCCGTACGAGCTCTCGTATGCACCGGTATACTGACTGACATCTACCTGCTTGCCTACGTATTCAAAGATGTTGTTTTCACTGTCTTTGTCTACTTCATCAAGCATGTTCAAAAACGAAACCCTGTCATTATTTTTGACGTTTATCGCCATATCAATTATACCTCGGCTTTGCTCAAACGAACTTTCCTGTAAATGTTGATTAATAGACATCAGATCTCCTTCTGAATAACGATTTTCCGCTAGTAGATCAACGTATTGGTGAGTCAATTTACTAAAATGAATACTTTGCTGTAAGTGAGAACGATGATCCGCAGTCTGCGAAAAGCTATGCAACTGGATTTCAGCGGGTCCACGATACCCAAACGCGAGAATTGGTGAGTCTGGTTTATCGTTTATTTCTTTATCTGACAAATGTGCTAACGTATCGACAGTATCCTTAATTTGTTCTTCAGACATGTCGCTCATTAATGAAATCAACTGTTGTGATTTCTCTTTGTTATGACCAAAAAGACTGTCTAACCCAAATGAAGCGGATAACACATCAACAAACGCCGTCAGTGTCTCGTCATCCATTTTATCCATTACAGCCAGTAAATCTTTTGAGGGAATATAGGTTCTAAGAATATCACTTTGTTCCTTGCTTAACCTATCCTGATGGGTCAGAAATGCTTCAATATCGTGAGGGTTGGTCAATTCGCCATATTGGTATTGGGGTGGTTCGTTTGGAGATGACAAATTAATAACTTGGTAACGCTTTGCGCGAAATGGGAATGACATCAGATCTGGCTCTTGCTCAATTGTGGCAACCTCTCTACTGCGCAGCACCTCGTCAAGTTCTTCCCTTTCAGATTTAGAAACTTTAGCGTTTGACGCAAGTTGACGCATAGCCAACGAATCAACACTTTGCCCTGACTTAATTTGCATCTTAATCTCCTTATATTAAGTACAACAACATATCGGCAAGAATAACGGTATCTTTAATACTTATTGCTGAAATTTAACCACTTATTTGACTATCCTATTCTATTTATGTCGTTTATCAAAACCGTTATAACTATCGTTTATAGACGCATAAATTATTAAGCACTCTCACCTTTTTATTAATACTGTAAAAGCTCACTAAGTATTTAGGCTTGATAAAAAACGACACAAAAGTTAACATACTGTAAATAACGTATCTTTATCTCAACGTCGGCATTTACCCACTGTGATTAGTAAAGATTCTTAATGAGACAGGATACTCAATATTTTTATGGCGACAAAAAGCCCTAAATGATACTTGGCGATGTTAGTACTTGTATCACTTTAAAACACAACAAAAATCAATAAAATAAACATTAAGGAAGAAAGATGAGACTTAATAAAAAGAAACTAAAAAACCTAAGCCAACAAAAAGAGTTAGTGCAACAGCAAACACCAAATATTGCCGGTGGCTTTATTCGTTCGTTTGGGTGTGGACCTAACACATATCACCTTGGTACCTGCCCTTCTCATATGCCTTACGAGACAGGCTGTGCGTGCCCAGATACACACCCAATTCACTGCGCATAACATATTTACTGATATACACCTTAAAGATGCATCTTAAACGCATTTTAAATTGTGGTTTTTGCGGTATTGCGTAAATATTAAAGGCTGTTAAAACACCAACAAGTTTTATACAGCCTTTTAAATTCATAATAAATGGTGGTCACCCCCCATCCACAGTGTCAAATACATTGCTTTGATAGGTGTAGATTAAAGCCGACGCTGACAACTTTCATACACTAATTAGCTTACTTAGGTAAACATTGAGCAATACCTGCTGTAAGTCGTTTTAAAAGCTTTTCGTTGATTTGGTTTTCACCTGCTTTTAGGCCTAAGATGTAGTCTTCTTTTTCCTTAAACGACATCTTGCTATTTATCTCTCCAACCATACACTTACAAAACGGACCATATTGAGGATGACCGCTGCGGCAAAGCAAGTTCATATGAACTTGAAATGCTGAATCGCCCGCATAAACTACTTTATTGTCTGTGAGATCATATACCACAGGAAACCAACGATATAATGTGTTTTCTTCGCCTTGCTTAACGACAAAACCGCCAATATGATATGTATGACCAGCTAATAGATTAACCTTAAATCGCTCAGGAAAACTATGACTTGTTCTTAGTGCATGATGAGCAAGTAATTCGTGCAAACCTTGAACTGTGTATATTTCAAGACTACCATCAAGCGTTGAATTAAACATTTTCCCGACTGATATATTTCTGTTATAGCCGCCTTTTATACCGTTAACCTCTAATAACCTTGATTCTGCTGCAACATATTTATTGTCAAGCTCGAGCGCGCTTTTAATTTTATTTTCGCATTCAGCATCGCATTGATTTGTCAACAATACACGCTGATCCGCTGACAAATCAGGATCGTTATACAGATATTTAGGCCCACTAGTACAACCAGATAATAGTACGATGAATAGAATAACAATATACTTCATAAATATTCCAACAACTTAAATTTACAATATACAATAACTGTCTTTCACATTATCTCTACTGCGATGACGGCTATACTTGATTTACGACTGCAAAGGCGCACTCTAACATAGCTTTGCTGCGAGTTAACTTTGCGCATTGCTGCAATTGAGGGTGTGCTTTGCGATATGGTTTAATTGGTTTTCCATCCACACGCCGAAGACACTTTTCTGATGCGTATGGTGCGTAAACAGCTATAGGTAACGTGTCGTAGTCATAGATTTCATCAATAATATCGTACATGTTCAATGCAATAATGGCACTCGGAACAGTTTGATCATCATTTTCTATTTTTTGTTTATCAGGCAACGGCGCCAACATTTCCTGCTTACTTTTTCCCTTTGCTTTATAGTCAATCGCAGACGCCGCAATTTGATACAAAGATAGGCAAGCTGCCATACCATTATTTTCATTTGCTGCTGTAAAATGAGTCGAAAATAGAAAAGTGAGGCACACGCCTATTTTATACATATTTAGTCCGTTTTCATTGTTATTATAAGGTTTACTAAACGAGTTCAGGCCGATAAACAACCTTTATTTATTAAACCTGAAAAATAAACAAAAATACAAGCTGTTATATAAGTAAAAAACCTGTTTTACTCGTTCAACACTGCATATGTACCACTGTTTGGCTTACTGTGAACCATTCACGAGTTCATTAATCCTACTGGTTGACATAGCAGCTGGGGATTTGACTTAGTCTAGGCATTTTCATCAATCCAATTCTTTGGAAAGGCTCACCTGAATATAACAACTAAATTAGTGTTTAGGCCTTCACTTCACATTCAGGCTCAACCTCATGCGGCCTCTGCACTTTCCAAATCATGTACTAAAAATATCATTCTTATGAAATAAAAAATAAAATAATCAGCCGGTTACAAGTTTGTTTTTTTACTCACTGAAGGTGTGCTAAAGTCAGTTAATAAAAGAATAATAACTAGTTACCCCGATAAACGGGACGGACGCTCTATGGTAAAGCAATATTGGATCGGTGATTTCTTTATCGATTTATCCAGAAACCAAATCACGCAAAACAAACAGCCGCAAGTAGTCGCACCAAAAGCATTAGCCGTTTTAACACTGCTGGCCAAAAATCAAGGTGAAGTAGTTAGCCAAGAAACACTGCTTTCAACAGTTTGGCCCGATACGATTGTTTCACCTAACAGCTTACAACGCAGCATTGCACAACTTCGCAAAGCCCTCGGTGATGATGGAAAAGGCCAAGTTTATATCAAAACACACTCTAAACAAGGTTACAGTTTAGAATGTGAAGTTAATTGGCAAGCAAACGTAAAAACTAAAAACACGGACTCTTGTGCATCGGCAACTGTAAATTCTGGCCCGCAGCCAACAACTCAAAAAGCACCAACCATTACTGAAAAGCTCACTCAATGGCGCTCAAAACTCCTTTTGCTGTTCTCCTTTATTTTTGTAAGTGGTTTTATTGGGGCGCACTTTTCAGCCTCTAGTGACACCCCGATGTTTTCTGTTGGCGAATTACGCGCGTTAACCTCATCGGATGGGCGGGAGTTTGCCAGCATCTATTCTCCAGATGGTAAGTACATTATCTTTCATCGTTACTCTGAAGAAGCATGTGTCAACAATATTTGGGCAAAAGATCTCGCGACTAAGCAGGAATATAAACTTACAGACAACATAGACAGCTATGGCCGTCATAGTTTTTCAAAAGATGGAAAACAACTGGTTTTTATACGTACGGTCGACTGTGACGAACCTATCACACAAAAAAAATGCTTTCAGCTCATGAGTATTGATTTTGCCAAGGCTCTCAAGGCCCCCCAGCCTATGCAGCTCTTACTTGAATGTAAAAACTCAGAAATTACTAGACCGCACTGGTTAAATAATAACAACATTGCTTTGCTACAAAAAGATGAATCCCAGTGGCAACTGATCAGTTATTCGATCAGCGATAATGAAAGCCAAGTTATACATAAAGTGAATGATGGCAATATCGTCTATTATGATTACTCTACCAAAGACGATCTTTTGGCAGTTATTAGTATTCATAAAGATAACCAGCATTATATTGAACTACTAACCCCCAGCGGCGAACTTATTTCAAGCAATAAAATCGTATTTCCACCAGACACCGGTCGTCAGCGACTTTTTGTCGCAAACTTCTCTCCAATTGAAAACCACCTTGTGTTTAGTACCGGACGACAAATGTTTACCTTGTCTTTTGATGGACAAATAAACAATGTCAGTATTCCACTCGATCAACCGGCATTCTCGCCAAGCTTTCACCCTGACGGCGATCGGGCGTTAATTATAAAAGGCCAGTACGACAGCGATATACTGTCTATTCCATTGGCGGACCTTACTCAGAACAGCATTGATGATGACCAAAGTTCGATAACGCTTAATCGATCAACGGTTGCAGATGACAGTGCAGTTTTACAACCAAATGGTGAAACCGTCGCGTTTGTCTCTGCACGCTCTGGAGAAGATCAGGTTTGGCTAAGTAATAAGCAAGGTGTGAAGCAACTAAGTCAATTTCCCTTAGACAGCTATATATCTGGCATAAAGTGGTCTGTCGATGGCGCTAGCCTTCTAGTTAATGTGAATAATAAACTGGTCCAATTACAACTAGATGCACGTCAAACCAGCTATTCAGATGAGTACATAATACTCGAGCTGTTGCACTGGGACAGCGTAAAAAACACCGCGCTAACTCTGGCTAGCTTCCAAGGTGTTAGTAAGTTGACAGAATTCAACCTAATAACCGATGAAGTTCGTATTTTAACTGACAGACGGGTTAATTGGGCAAGTAGAACTGAAAGTGGAGATCTGATTTACTCGGACCATTTGGATAGATTTTGGCGCTCCGGAGCCGTGGAGGCTGAGCACATCCCGGCACTAGATGGGCACGGTGGCGATAGAAAACACTTTTTAGTCAATGGCAGTACAATTTATGGAGTGAGCAACGAACTTGAGCTTTGGTCTTACGATCTCAGCAACGAACAATTTAACGTTGTAGGCAAACTACCTAGCAATATCGCAAACATTTCTGAGATAAATGCCAGAGGGCTTTTTGCCACCGCTCGAATTTCGTCGAAAAAAGAAGTTGTCGAACTACTATTAAACTTATAAAAAATAGCGAGTTTAGATGCCCAAATAAACTTTGAATTCGCCATTCAGAGGTTCGTATATTGGGCAACTCTATTTTACGGTATGACCTATAAAACAGCTGGGACAATTAATTCATCCCAGCCATCTTGTTTTAATCTACATAAGAAGTCATTTTTTCTAAGTAGCTCCCTACATATTGTGTTTTGTCACTCGCGCTGTCATCAGAGTTATCTGAAAAGCCTGAAATAGACTGCACAAGAAGTTCAAAGCTATCATTTAAGGCATTGAATTTATCTTGAGCATGAGGCAGCTGGTTGTTGATGACATCATCTAAGTTAATTACTGCTCCATTAGCGAGTTCTGCTCTATCAACTTTGTCGTAGCCACTTTGATAGTAATTTTTGATAGTCAATATTTCTCGTGTTGATTTCAATTGGACTTGTAAATCATCATCATTACGCGACCAGCTTAAGTCTTCAAAAGAAATACCAGCTTTGAACACTAACCTATCGATATCTCCGTCTTGACCAGGGTTATACTTATCATGATTGTAAATGCTGTCATTGCCAGAACCTTCGCCCCAGTAATAAATATCATTGCCCGAACCACCATACAAGGCATCATCACCTTCGCCACCATCGAGTTTGTCATCGCCTGTTTGACCCTTAAGCCTGTCATCTCCTGTGCCACCATGGAGTATGTCGTTACCGGCCCTACCATATAACCTGTCATTGCCATCTAAGCCCAATAGCGTCTCATCTAGATCAGAAGTATAAAGTGACTCATCACCTTGGGTGCCTATAACTATATTTCCGCCTTCTGCGATTGAATCTGATATTATCGCCAGGTCGAGCACGCTGCCATCAGACAGTTCAGCTACTTTTAACTTTAAATTGTCGTCAGTGTAGTAGTCGAAATGATGTTTGATACTGAGCGTTTCACCACTAGAACTGAGCGTCACTTTTAAATCATCGCCATCACGCGACCAAACTAAACCGCCTGCCGAAACACCTTTTTTAAATACCAGCTTGTCAACGTCATTTGCGTTTCTTTGGCTCCAGCTGTCATGATCACCTTTGTCAAATGGAAGCGCTCCCCAAGGATCAACATTGTAAATTTGGTCATTACCTGACCCCACGCCCCAATAATACGTATCGTTGCCTGCACCACCATCGAGTATGTCGTCACCTGCGCCGCCATCGAGTATGTCGTTACCAACTTGCCCTTTCAGTATGTCATCTCCAGCGCCGCCTTGGAGTGTGTCGTCACCAGCTCTACCATATAAGCTATCGTTGCCATCCAAGCCCAACTGTATCTCACCTAATTCAGAACTATAAAGCGATTCGTTGCTTTGTGTACCTAAAACAACATTTATGCCTTCTGGTATAGATCCGTCTATAGCTGATAAATCGAGCTCGGTTCCGTCAGACAATTCAACGACTTTTAACTTAGAGTCACTATATTCGATATCAAAATAGTTTTTGATACTCAGAGTTTCCCTACTGGTGATCAGAGTCGCTTTTAAATCAACCCCGTCGCGTGCCCAAGTTAGGTCGCTAGCAGAGATCCCCGCTTTAAATACTAACTTATCAATATCGTTTGCATCGCCAGGGCTCCATTTGTCATGGTTGTATATAAGGTCATTACCTGAACCAAGTCCCCAGTAATAAATGTCGTTGCCCGCACCACCATACAATGCATCGTTGCCAGCTCCGCCATCTAGTATGTCGTTGCCTATTTGCCCTTTGAGTCTATCATCACCAGCACCGCCATGAAGTCTGTCGTCTCCGGCTCTACCGTATAGCCTATCATTGCCATCTAAACCCAATAAAACTTCATCAGGATCAGACGTATAAATAGATTCACCGGCCTCAGTGCCCATCACAACGTTCGATGCGTCTGTGACTGACCCTTCTATCGACGCAAGGTCAAGCACAGTCCCATCTGCAAGCTCAACCACTTTTATCTTGGAGTCACTAAATTCGGGGTCAAAGTGATTTTTGATGCTCAATGTTTCCCCACTTGAGACCAGCGTCACTCTCAAATCATTTCCATCTTGTGACCAAACTAAATCGCTCGCTGAAATGCCCGCTTTAAATACCAATTTGTCGATATCACTCGCGTCACCTGGACTCCACTTATCATGGTTATAAATTCGGTCATTACCTGAGCCTAGCCCCCAGTAATAAATGTCATTGCCAGCGCCGCCATATAAGTCATCGTTACCCACGCCACCATCTAGTTTGTCATTACCAATTTGTCCTTTTAGCCTATCATTACCAGCACCACCATCGAGTATATCGTCACCAGCTCTGCCGTATAACCTGTCATTGCCGTGTAGGCCTAATATAACTTCGTCGGATTCTGTAGTGTAAATAGAGTCATCGTCCCCAGTACCCTTCACGAGATTGATATTCTCTACCGCGGCTTCCTCTATCGCCGCCCGATCTAGTATCGTGCCATCTGCGAGCACGAACGCGTCTAACTCCCAAGCGCCACGAGCAAAATAAAACACAACTCTGAGTGTTTCACCACTTGAGTTCAGCATCACTTTTAAGTCATCACCATCTCGTGACCAAGTTAAATCATTATGTGAGATCCCTTCTGTAAACAAGAGCTTATCAAAATCATCAGTGGAGCTGTGTGAATCGATACTGAAATTTGTAATAGTATCATTACCCGAACCAGCGCCCCAAAGGTAGGTATCGCTGCCACCTCTTCCTTCTAACTCATCATCGCCAGCCCCGCCATCAAGTATGTCGTCACCACCGTAACCTATCAGATGGTCATCACCTCCCAAGCCCTTTAACACATCATCATTTCGATGGCCATGAAGATAGTCTGCACCTTCTGTACCTTTAGGAGTATTTAGTCCTTTTTCAATGGATGCTAGATCTAGCACTGTACCATCCGCCAGTTCTACTGATTCAATCTGATATCCGTCATATGTCACGTGGTTTTTTATCGACAAGGTTTCACCTGTCGACTTAATTGTCACTAGTAGATCGTCTATTCCGCGTGTCCAAATTAAGTCATTCGCGGTAATACCAGCTTTAAAAATTAGCTTGTCGATATGGCGAGAGTTACTTTGATCAGCACTGCTATAGTCATTAATGGTGTCATTCCCCGAACCTATTCCCCAAAAGTAGCTATCATTGCCCTCATCTCCTTGCAGGTAATCACTCCCGGTTCCGCCATCAAGTAAGTCGTCGCCTTCTCCTCCGTATAAGCGATCACTACCGGCCCCTCCATCAAGAACGTCGTCGCCTTCTTTCGCATATAAATTATCGCCACCACCTAAACCGAATAAAAACTCACTGAACTCTCCTCCATGTAGCCACTCATTCCCTTCAGTGCCCGTTATTGTATGAATTTCTTTCTCTATAGAATCAAGGTCTAGCACTGTGCCATCTGCTAACTCAACAACTTTTAACTTATAATCAATGTACTCTTCATTAAAATGAAATTTGATTCTCAGCGTTTCACCACTTGAGTTAAGCGTTATTTTTAAGTCATCGCCGTCACGTACCCAAGTTAAGTCACTCGCAGTAACTCCTTGTTTAAATACAAGCTTGTCTATATCGCTATTATCTTCGGACAAACTATAGCCAAAGTTCCAAATTTGATCATTTCCAGAACCATAACCCCAGATGTATGTGTCACTACCTAGGCCACCTTCTAAGCGATCATTTCCAGACCCGCCGTCTAAAATATCATTCCCAGAGCCAGCATTTAGTTCATCATTACCTAAACCGCCACCAAGAAAGTCATTGCCGGCCCCGGCAAAAATCCAGTCGTCACCACCTAAACCAAACAAGTAATTGTTATTTTCATTACCCTGTATTTTGTCGTTTCCTTCAGTGGGAATAGCCCTTCCAGACGTCAAGTCGTAGACAATACCAAGGGTCTCTGGGGAATAACCCGATATGTCTTCTGTTCGTATAAATTGCTCAACTGCATCGTGAAGTTGTTCTATGCTGACCTTATTGTATGGGTTTACTCCACGAGTAGCCTGAACAAAGTCCAATAGAGTGTTTACTGTTGACAAGTTTGTAGCATGATTTGCTTCCACATAGTCGAATAAATTATTAACCACTCGGTTAAAATCGCCCTCCCATACACCCGTTACAGCATTCTTACTCCAATCTATTTCTTTAAAAAACGGTTTTAAATGGCTTTGGGCTGCAAGCTGATAAAAGACTGTATCTGACCAATTTCTAAAAACCTCTTCATAAGCCAAACCATAATTATGACCTGTCCCTCCTGGTCGAGGAAGATCAAAGCCATAAAAGGTCTCTAGCGCGCCAATTTTTCTAGCATCAATATGGGAAGGGTAATATGGTCGTTGCTCACCAGTCTGCCCTGTCCAAGCAAATATAATTTTCTCTAATAATGGCTCACGTTCAGCTCGTGAAGAGGCTGTTACAAATTGGGTTACTAAGCTTTGTAACTCACCAGTCTCATCTTGCGCCATCGCTTGATGAAGGGAGCGAGCTTTTCCTGAGCCTAAGGCGTCGGGCAGGCTGGCAATAGTATAGGAGGTTTCAATAGTACTATACTCGGATTCGGCTGGGTTCTGGTTGAACCAAACATCTGTCATTGTAATCTTTATGCCGGCGTTATTGGTATAACTACCTACTTGGCGATGTTCATTACCAAACTCATCAATGAATGTTTGATTGGTATATGAAATGCTCAATGACTCGACACCCGCTTCCGTAAGGGACAACAGCTCGCCTTCGTCGGTTTCGCCATCTTGATCAAGATCCTGAAAGATTCTTAGCTCACCAAAAGATTCATCATTTACATCAATAACACCATCACCATTTGAATCTAACTCTGCAAGCGCCTCAAAGCCATTGCTCGCCTTTAAGCCACTGGCTAATAAAGTCTGATCACCAAATAGTTCTTTACCAGAATTAATAACGCCGTCACCATTTAGGTCACGGACCAATAGCCCATCATCCGCCGCCACAAAACCAGTTAACTCTTTGAAGCCATCTCCATTATGGTCAAAGTGTATATTTGCCATCAAACCAACGGTTTCTACGCCATCACCATCTAAATCGAGAATAATAGGGCTAGCTGGGTTAGGTGCTGGGGTTTGAATCGAAATAGGAGCCAATAAATCTTCTTTAGATGAATTGTCAAAAACAGTTGTTAATCGCGTTACTTCTCCTGTTACCGTGTTGAATGTAAACTCGGTTGTATTTCTATTTTGATCCGTAATCTTAATGTAGTCGATATACCCATTTTGGGAAGTATAAGAAACATCGCTTTTTTGCGTGTCAATCACCAGCTTTCCTACCCCATTACTGGTAAAAGTCATTAAGCCTGTAAATTCATTAAATACGGCATCGTCGCTCGCTATCAAGTTGTCGTCAATACCGTCTCCATCACCGCCATTATTCTTATCTATGCCACCAGAAAATACTTCTGTGGTAATCGTTGGATTTGGCTCCTCACCTGAGCCAGTATCTCCTGAGCCGGTGTCACCTGAGCCATTGTCACCTGAGCCATTGTCACCTGAACCAGTGTCTCCTGAGCCATTGTCTCCTGAGCCATTGTCACCCGAG
>NZ_AUXS01000024.1 GCF_001625565.1 Pseudoalteromonas luteoviolacea NCIMB 1944 | reverse complement strand
AGCACCTGTTGCTGAACAAGCACCTGTTGCTGAACAAGCACCTGTTGCTGAACAAGCACCTGTTGCTGAACAAGCACCTGTTGCTGAACCTGCGCCAGTTGCTGAACAAGCGCCTGTTGCTGAACAAGCACCTGTAGCTGAACCAGCGCCAGTTTCTGAACCAGCTCCTGTTGCTGCACCTGTTGCTGAACCTGCACCTGTTGCTGAACCAGCGCCTGTTGCTGAACCAGCGCCTGTTGCTGAACCTGCACCTGTGGCTGAACCTGCACCTGTTGCTGAACCTGCACCTGTTGCTGAACCTGCGCCTGTAGCTGAACCAGCGCCTGTTGCTGAACCTGCACCTGTTGTTGAACAAGCACCTATGAAAGCACCTGTAGCTAAGCCAACAAAGTCAAGCCGTGTACGCTATACCAATACATCAGCATCACCAATGACAAAAGCCAGCTCTGCAGAAGAAGTGTCTGATGCTGTTGTTCCTAGTGCCATGCCAAATGAATTGAGAGCGGCTATCCAATCTAGTGGATTGGGCGTAGGTTCAAAATCACCAACAGCTAGGGCAAGTGCTAAAATGGCCTCACCACAGCCAGTTGAATAACTGATCTAACCTGGCAATCGCCACAAAAAAACCAGTCATGATTGACTGGTTTTTTTTGCCTGAAATATAACGGCATGATGTTTCCCTGACCATATACTAGGCTGTTGGCTGCATTCACTAATTAGATCAAGGCTGAACACGATATAAATTTAGCCGCAATTCATTAGTATTCTTATCGCTGTCTACTACCTCAACAAACAACCCGTTATGATTGATTGTTACTCATCTACGGTATAAATGTGATTAGCGTATTAGTTTTTACGGTGTGAGAAATCATTGCAAGTTAAGGTGGGGATGAAATTGAGTCGCAAAATCTATGCGACTCTTAGATTTGCTAGATATAAAGCTTTTCTGCCGTTAAAACTTTTTTCAGATAGTGCTTTGTCTCATCATACGGTAAGCCTGTCTGTAACGCTTCGAGAACGCGCTGTGGAGACATAGAATTAATGATCTTTGCAGCATCTCGAATATTCCTAGAGTTATCTGAATTGAAAACTCTAGCAACATTGCCTGCTCCCGTATTGTACGCGGCGATCATGCAGTATTTCCTGCTTAACGGGTCTTTTATGTAACTTAAATATCTGTCGTTTAACAGGTGAAGATAAGCTGTACCCGCTTCAATATTGTTATTCACGACATACAAATATGGAGCACTCATCGGTTCGTCAATTTTAAACAAAAACCGATTCACATCGACCCCGGCACTTGTCGGTACAACTTGCATTAAGCCATAAGCCGGGATATGTGATTTGGCAAGAGGATTGAAGTGACTCTCGGTATGCATCACTGCTAACACCAAACTCGCATCCACTTCAAAGCGTTCACTGTGCTTGGCAATATTGTCAGTGTAAGATGAGGCTCTTTTTTTGGCTAAACTTCCTTGTGGAAGCTTAATGGTAACCTTAGTCACCTTTTCATCATTTTGACCAGCTATCTGTCTGACGGACTGCGCCAAGTTTTGAATTCGTTTAACTTCTAATTGCTCTAATTTCGCTTTATCTTCCGCAAGCTTATCTGATATTTCTGAGGTGCTCGATTGCGGCAACGCTAGCTTTTCATCAGCCTTCTTCTCAAGCAATTGCTTTTGTTCAACTGTCTGCTGTTTTATCTTGGCTTTCGCATCAATTATGGCACTTACTTTTAAGTTTCTATCAATTTCATAGTCTTGATAAGTGGCCTCTTCTAGAGAAGACTGCTCTCCGCTAAAAAAGCTCTGTATAAGTGCATTTTCCGATTGCCTAAAGCGTTCAAACTCACGCTTTACTTCTGCTTTTGACGGTGCGCCTTCTCCTTCATGACGAATACTTAATACAATCTCATTGCGTTCAAAATCGACTTCAAGTCGTGCACGGTTGTCATCGGAATAGGAAACATACTCACTTTGTGACGCAATTTTCGCCTCACCCCACTCTTTGATCAATGTATCTCTAAACGCATCATATTCAGCTAAGTGCTGTTCAACAAATTGTTCGTATTCACCTAAGTGCTGAGCTTTAAATTGTTCAAACTCAGATTGTTCTGAGGTTGTTTCAGGACCTGACTGCTTCTTGCTATCATAGTCCTGCATCTCTTTTGACAATTCACCAAAAAGTGTTGCTGTACTTGCAAAAGCAGTACTTACTACAAACTGAGAAGCGATTGTCAATGCTAGTACTTTCTTCACTTTAAAATCCTTACAAGCCAAAAACGCGCCGTGGGCGCGTTTTATTAGTTGGTCAATCTAGCAATTTCTTTTTCTAAATCTTTTTCTGCTTTATATGCTTTGAACTCTTGATACAAGAACTTTTCGTCTTGAGGATTGATCTCTTTTTTGCTCTCTTTAATTACATCTTTAAATAAAGAATGAGTTAGCTGCGGTGATAAAACGACAAGTGAACAGTAATAGTCTTTGCCACCTATTTCTACAACATCCGCCTTGTTTACACGTGAGCCGTTGAGCGTTTGTTTAGTTAATTGCTTTGAAACTGAACTAAATGTCGAACCTACAGTCGTATCATCATTCGCATCTGTACGATTTGCAAATGTCTTATCTAGACCTTCAATTCGAGTTTCGATTTGTTGTGCTAACGCTAAGCGAGCATTCGCCACTGAATGTTTTTGGTCAATTGAAATATTACCAGAGAATTTAACACAATCAGCAGCAGCGATACCATTTTCAATAGTTGGGTTTAATACCCAATCTGGGATGTTCACTTTTGACTGAGAAGCAGACTTATCTTGTGTTGAGCTACAACCTGCCAAGATCCCTGTAACAAGCACAGTAGTAAGTAGCGATTTAAGTTTCATGGTATTTTCCTTCGTAAGATTAATTGCCTAAAGCGATGATTTAAATTTAACAAAAGGCTGGGCTAATTACAGTAATAAATTGTAAGAACGATTTTTTACAACTTTGTTCTTTAAAAAATCTAAAAAAATCTTAAACTTGCTGACAATATAACTGAATTAATTGGTATAGTCACTGTCATGTTTTTTACAAGTCATGGATGTCAACGTGCAAGTTAATACTTATTTCAAGTCGCACTTTTCTTTCTTAACAGTAGTTTATGTACTTCTGCTAAGTGGATGCCAAAGTACACCAGCAAACAAAAGCGCTATTCTTCTCGCTCAGCAAGGGGAGTATGAATCGGCGAAGCAAGCTATTCGTACAGATTATTCACCTGTAGGTAAAAGTAAATTGTTACATTACCTAGAGCTTGGCATGCTTAATCACTTACAAGGCAACTATCAACGCAGCAACGAGCTGTTAAATGAAGCGCAGCAAATCATAGAACAACAGTACACAATCAGCGTATCTGAGAGAGCCTTGGCACTTGTGAGTGGTCCCACTTATACAACATATGCTGGTAAAATTTATCATCGACCGCTGATCAACTTTTACAAAGCACTCAATTACAATGCACTTGCCAATCAATCTGAGATTGACCGGCAAACCTATTTGGATTCTGCACTCGTTGAAATGCGACAACTCGATACTTATTTAAGTGGACTGAAAGATAAAACCGGTGGGTATGATGAACAAGATGAGCCATCTGGTTTGGATAGCCTCACTGAGCAAATTAACAACATCACAAGGCCATTGTTCGCACCAAACGATTTACTCAAAGATATTGAATATAAAGATGACGCATTTGCCCATTATGTCAGTGGTATTTTGTTTGAACGCAGTCAAGAGCTAGACTCTGCAAGAATACAATATCAAAGAGCAATACATGCATTTGAAGGAGGATTTGCCAAACAATATGCTATTAGCGACAGTATCGTTCTACAAATCAAACGCGATTTACTGCGCGTTATGGTGCAAGCTGGCGGCTATGACAATGAAGTTTCAGCATTGCGAAAAGCGCTAAAAATAACCAAAAGCACGCAATCTCAACCGGTATTAAACATATTTCAAAATATCGGAATTGGCCCTCAAAGAAAGCAGTTTAACTTGCTTTTACGCGCGGATAAGGAAGCAAAGGCCCTAGTCATGACGCCTATACTGTGGGGCACACGTCACGAACAACAAGCGCAAATGCGATGGTTTCAAATGCTCTATGCCGATACCAGCTTGTTTGATTTAATGCAAAACTATGCAACTGGCGACATTGGTGATGTCGCTATGGGCGCCCTAACCAAACGAATTCCTCTCGGGCCAATTTGGGAGGATGCTGTGGATATAGGTCTAATCAGTGCGTTGGAGTACGGCAGCCGAATTTCTGTTACTTACCTAGAGCCGCTGAAACAACAAATTAAACGCTCAGAAGTGTGGGTTAATAATAAAAAAATTGCCGACTTAAATAAAATTTACTCCGTAAGCCTATTGACGCTGCAAGATGCACTGAATAATGCGAACTCTGAAATTCAAATTGCGCTTGCAAGAGAACTGGTCAAAGCACTCACTGCCCAAAAAGCGATTTCAGCAACAGGATTAAACTCTCAGTTTTCCGGCTTTGCTAAATTTGCCACATCTGTTGTCAATGCGGTCACTGCGTCAGCTGATTTAAGGCAATGGCAATCTTTGCCGGCACAAGTTAATTACGTGCAACTGCCAATTTCAAAGGGCAAGCACGTGATCACTTTAAAAACACATTTAACATCTGGGCAGGTGATCGAACAGTCAGAAACGATCCAAGTCTTGGATGAAATAACGCTTTGGCATACCCGTACCTTTTTAGAGCAAACGCGTGTAGCCACACCAGAATCAACTTTTTTATAATGGAAAATTGTTATGAAATGTAATAAAACCTTACTAAAACTCACTCCGCTTTTCGTGGCTTGCACACTTGCTGTTTCTGGTTGTTCATCAACCAAAGTACAGAGAGTAGATGCAAATCAAGAGGTTGCATTATCTGACAAATGGAATGCAAAGGACTCTCAATTAGTTGCTGAAGCCATGATAAACGATATGCTGAGCTTCCCATGGGTTAACGATCACTTACAAAGAGAAGGATCTAAACCTGCTATTATCATCCAATCGGTACGCAATAAATCACACCAACACATCGCTGTTGATACTTTTTTAAATGATCTAAAACGGTCAATATTGCGTAGCGGCCAGGCTGACTTTGTCGCCAATAAAGACGTTCGACGTGATATACGTGAAGAACGTAAAGATCAAGAACTTAACTCTAGTCTAGAAACTCAAAATGAGATGGGACAAGAGTACGGCGCTGACTACGCCCTTTCAGGGACTATCAACTCATTTGTTGACGAGCAAGGTGGCGATCGCGTGACCTTCTATCAAGTTGACTTACGATTGATAGACATGACTACAAACCGTGAGGTATGGAATGGACAAAAGAAAATTCAAAAGTTGCAGGAGCGTTCGCGTTTTGGCTTCTAAACCCCTCGTAGCGACACTGTTTAGTGTCGCTCTGATTGCTGGTTGTCAAAGTAACTCGGCAACACAAGTAAAGGAAAATACAACGCCGCAGTGGATATCTGTGACACCAACTTCAAGTTACATGATATATGGCGTAGGCAATGCTCAGAATACAGGTGATATGCAACAAGCTAAACTTGCTGCGCAGGAGTCTGCACGGTTAGCGCTTGCCAAGCAATTAAATGTCACGATTTCTGCAAACACTACGATTAAGCAGCAAGCTGACGAAAAATCGATGACTTTTCATATCGATGAATATATTCAGTCAAAAGTGCCCAACATACAGCTACAAGGCGTCAAGATTGAAGATGAATATATCAGCGTAGATAATAGAACGGTCTATGCACTAGCTGCATTTAACCGTACCGAAGCGGTCATGCAAACTGAGCTGTCGATTCGTGCGATTGACGATGAGATTAGCCACTTTCAAATTGCCCGCACTCAGAGCAAGAGCCTTGCACTAAAAAGCGCCGTTGCCTTAAAACAGCTCGGAGTTAAACGTGACAAATATAATAACTACTTGCAAATGCTCCAAGCTGCACACGTAGCCAAGTCCAGCGCAGTACGTGCAAAACTGAAAGCAGCAGACGCTTTACTAAACAACATCAGCTTTAGTATAAGTGCCGATAGTCAAAAGCATCAAAAAGTCAGAGACATGCTTGCTCAAGCCCTTTCAAGCCAAGGTATCAAGGTCATTGATCAGAACGCCGACTTTGCTTTGAAATTTAGGGTCGATTGGCAGGATATGAAAAAGTCTGGTACGTATTACAGTCTAGCTGAGAGCTATTTAGTAATAACTGAGCAAGGCGAGGAAAAAGCACACTTCAACGCCAAAGTAAAAGCAGCCTCAAGTTTTAAAGACACCGCAAAAAGTAACGCGATGGGCAAACTGGCAGACAAGTTAGGACAACAATTGGCAGAGTTTGTTGTCACCGGAAAGTCTTGAGTTCATAGATTATGCCCGCCACAAATTAAAAAAAGGCCCTTAGGCCTTTTTTTAATTTTCTTGTGAATACTTTTCTAACTGATCTTTTAAATTTGGCGGCACGCCTTTAATTGTCAGCGTATCGTTAACTGGATCATAAATCACTCGCTCGCCTAGGTGTTTTCGCTCAAAACCGACGCTAACACCGCCGCCCATGCCTGAAAACTTCACCATGGCGGTCACGGTTTTTTTATCAAGCGGGAACGATTCCTCTAATTCATATCCTTGCTCTTTGTAGAAGTCTTCAAATTGCACATCTGATGATTTTGACAGAGTATCTGATAAGCCTTCAATATCAGCATCTTCACCACTGTTGATACAATCATTACAATAGTCAAATACTTCCTTTCTGATCACATCTTTTTCTGACTTTTCAAACTGCTGTTCAGACAAATAATCTTCTACGGCATGCAACATAGTTTGAGATTGCTGCTTTGGATCTACCCCTTCAGCACACCCTAAGAAATCCAAGAAAAAGTCAGCAACCTTACGACCTGCACGCCCTTTAATAAAGGAGATATAACGGTTTTCGTCCGCCTGAGTATCCCATGCCGTTAGGTCGATTCGAGCTGCCAATTGCATACGAGAAATATCCAAATGCCTCGAACTGGCCAAATCTAATTCAGACGTGATCGAATAATGTTCTTTTATACTAATTTGCGCAATTAGCATATAATCACAACCGACGTATTGATAATGACAAAAAACTAAATAGCCCGTTTCGTGAAACGCATATTTATTCAGCTCTTCTTTTAAAACCTCTGTTGCCTGCTGCGTCAGGTGCCAAAAAGCAAGCTCATTATTACGATAACTCTGCATGGCAGACGCAACTGTGCTATTTTTGTCTCCATCAAACGCACAGAAACCTTTACCTGGCTTTCCATTATAAGCGTGGTGCAACTGTTCAATAAAAACATTGACCCGATCATTAATGATCATTTCATCTTCGCGTAAATGGATTTGCGTTTCTTCGTCTTGCTTGTCTACATAATGTACAACAAGCTTTTTCACCTCAATGCTCATCTTTGTTTTTAACGCCTCTGGTGTTAGAATATGAAGAATTGTAACTTTATTAATTTGAACCAACCGATGCCAATTCAGTCTAAATATTCCAATGAACAAGTAGAACAAATTGTTGATAGTTTAATCAATGTACTCCAAGAGCACAAAGCACCTGTCGACTTAAGTTTAATGTGTTTAGGAAATTCTATCACGCACATTCTAAAAGAGCATGTGCCAGAGAGTAAAAGACAAGATGTCGCTGACAATTTTGCTAAGGCGCTTACTCAATCGGTAAAATAACGGAATGAATTTAACACCACACAGTCCTTTTTCTTCAAAAGCGAGTCAACTGCTAAGTTGGGGACACTGGTTTACCTTTGCCAATATTGGGCTGGTGCTTGTTATAGCACTGGCTTACTTGGCAGCAGACGCAGCACCAAGCAGTATGATTGGCTGGGTATACATGTTTGTAACTTGGATCAGCCACACCAGCTTCATAACATTTTGCGCTTTTGTCTTAACCGTTTTTCCTCTTAGTTTGATATTCCCCTACCCTCGCCATATACGAGGGATGGCCGCTATCATTGCAACATTCGGCATATCAGTGCTGTGTCTTGATGCGTTTGTGTACTATCAACATGGTTATCACCTTAGCGTTCAATCATTGCCAGAGATCATTTCTCTTTTGATTGGCATGATCAATGGACTCTCCGTACTTACAACTGCGATAATCCTTATCTGTTTTATTGCCATATTAAGTTTTGAGCTAATTGTTGGGAATCATGCTTGGCGCCATTTGGACAAGCTGAAATCGTATCGATTTCCAAAATATGCAACTGCATTCCTAGTAACCTGCTTTGCAACTAGCCATTTGATGCACGTTTGGGCAGACGCAAATAACTATTTTGATATTACAAAACAGGACAATGTATTACCGCTGTCATACCCAACCACAGCTAAAACTCTGCTTGCAAGACATGAGTTATTGGATTTAAACGAATATCAACAAGCGAGAACGGTTCGTTTAGAAAACGCCACCACTCACTTTCAGATTCCTAGCAGCTTGCCACACTGCGAGTTCAACGCTGCGCCTGTTGATATCATTGTACTCAATAGCTCATTGACGTCTGATAAACAGCAAACACTCAACGGCGATTTTCTAACTCACTCACAAGTATTGGTGCCCACAAATACGAGCGACCACTACTTTAATTTGGTCTACGGTTTACCAGCGTATTATCGAAACACCATAACAGAAAACCACCTGCCACCTATTTGGAATACGCAAAATGCACTTGCCGTCGCCCAAGGTAACCCTTTTAAGTACCTTGATGCACATTCCGAGGACACTAAAATTAATTTTCACTTTACTTCCGAAGTACCGGAACTTAAAGACGGCAGCTCGTATATCATTGTTGAGCACCCTGTCGGTAGCGATATTGTGACACAAACGGCACTGCATACTAATTTGCCTTATTTCGCAAATCAGAAAGGTCTGATGCAAGGTACCGATATTTTAGTAACTTTGCTGGATAAACACTTTAATTGTGGCAAACTAGCAGCGCAGACTATGATAGGAAATGTTTCGGGCAATAATGAAGTAAACCAAGGTGTAAACTACTCTCAAGGTGTTTTAATTACTTATAAAAAAGACCGAATAATATTGGTTAACCACGATGGCAGACACAAACAGATTTCTGCCAAAGAAGGGTTTCATATCGAGCAAAAAATGGATATTCCTTTTCTTGTTCACAGTATTAAATCACTCAAAAAGTTTACAGCAAAAGCGCCTAATCCTTAATTAGGTGCTTTTGCTACTCTTCAACTTGATTCTTTCCTGCAATTATTATTTTCGTCTATAGTTAGGGTATATGTGATAACAGGGAAACGTCGCTATGAAATTAACTTTTTTGCTGTGTTTATTCTTTTTTGCCAATATCGGTGATGCCAAAACCACGGTAACTTACTACAAGTGCATGACAGATAAAAGCACAGTATTTAGCCAACACCCCTGTTCTAACAACGCACAACAATACACTCTCACACACTCAGATCCGCAGGCTACGGTTCCTTCAGAGCAGCATTTTAAAACACTGAATGAATTAGAGCGAAAGCAGATTATTCGTAATTTAAAACATGCATTACGCGCTAAAAAACAACACGCAGCAGTACTGGGGCGCAAACGCGATGAAGCTGCCAGAGAGCAGCAGCGCAGAGTCACGCGATTGATGGACGATGAACGCCGCAAAGCCACCGTAAAAGATGTTAAAAAGCAGCTAAAATCGATAAATAAAGACTATTTGCAGAAAGTAAAAGTGCTAAATAAGGAAATTGCTCAAATTGAAAAAAAACTAAAAAGACTTGAGTAACCTTTACCCGAGCGCCAGCCACCCATCGTTTAAAGTTTCCAAAACCGCGTAAGCACTATCCACACCTTTCGTGAAGTTGGTATGACACCCCCTTTCAGATTTGCCAAATGACAATGTTCCAAGCTAAAGTATATAAATTATTAAAGCGAATATGCTTGATAATTTAGCTTTACATCCTGCATAGATACACCTAATAAAAATTAATAACAGGATGTTTTATACCGTAAAAGGATAACTTATGGACCCTCAAGATATCGCTTTTTTAATTATTTCCGGGTTTAAAAAGCACTATACTCTGTTTCAGGATATGACAGCACAAGTTCCACAAGCTTTCATTTCACAACAATGGGCTACCATAGAAAGCATAAGCAAGTCTAGAATTAGCCACTATGATCAACGGGTGCAAGAAACAGTCAGTATTTTAAAGCTGCAATTCCCTTCAAACCATATTTGTGATGGTTTGTGGCATCAAGTAAAACAGTCCTACATTCAGATTTTGACTTTTCACCCACAAGCAGAGCTCGCGGAAACCTTCTACAATTCAGTTTTTTGCCACCTTTTTCATCATAGTTATTTTAATAATGATTTTATCTTTGTATCGAGTACAAAACAGGGGGAACCACTACTGCCTGTTGAAGCTGAATACCGCAGCTACTTTCCTGTTTTGGAAGGGATGAAAAAAACCATAGAACAAATGTTTGCCGACGCAGAACTGCAGGCTGAATTTCAAGATCTGAGCCAAGATATTCGCCAATTACAAAAAGCTTTTTTAAAACAAGCTCCGAATACTCACCACCAGCATTTCAGAATGCGATTTGATATCTTAAAATCGCCATTTTACCGTAACAAGAGTGCCTATATTGTTGGCAGAGTTGTCTCTTGCTCTGGCACACAGCCATTTATCATCGCATTGCTGCACCATCCAAATGGCAAGCTAAAAATAGATGCTTTGATCACCAATGCATCACAAATGAGTCTGATCTTTGGTTTTGCACGCGCTTATTTTCTTGTTGAAACCCACGCTCCTTCAGCGATGGTGAGATTCTTAAATCAATTAATGCCAAGTAAAACCGCAGCGGAACTCTACAACTCAATAGGCTTTCATAAACACGGTAAAACGGAGTTCTATCGCGACTTTCTAATCCACCAAAAAAATAGTCGCGAACAATTCACTATCGCTCCTGGTACTCCTGGCATGGTTATGCTCGTATTCACCCTGCCGTCTTTTCCTTATGTATTCAAAGTAATAAAAGATGAATTTTCACCAAGCAAGCCCTTTGGTAAAGAGACTGTACTGGCTAGGTACCAGCTAGTAAAAAACCATGACAGAGTCGGTAGAATGGCTGATACACTCGAGTATTCCAATGTGGTTATCCCAAAAGCGCTGCTCGAACCGACACTGCTACAACAAATAGAAAGCAAAATCGCCAGCAATATCACACATGAAGATGACTTTATTATTATTAAGCACATGTATATAGAGCGACGAATAACCCCGCTAAACCTTTTTCTGCAAAGTGCGTCTGACGTTCAAATTGAGCATGCTATTAAAGATTACGGTGATGCAATTAAAGAAATGCTGTCGGTGAATATTTTCCCAGGTGATATGCTGTTAAAAAACTTTGGTGTCAGCCGTCACAATAGGGTGATATTTTATGACTACGATGAAGTACAATACCTCACCGATATGACATTCAAGGCATTACCCAAAACATCGCTTGATGACTTGTATTCGGGGCAAAGCTTGCCTTCATGCGCACCAAATGATGTATTTCCAGAGCAAATGTGTACATTTGTGCTGACAAACCCTAAACTCAAAGCAGTATTTGAGCGCTTCCATCCTGAGCTTTTGTTGCCATCATTTTGGCAAAAAATGCAAAGGGACATACGACAACACATCACAAAACACGTTTATCCATATCCGCAATGCCAGCGGTTTGGAAATCACAATAACAAGAAAGGAACATTGTGAACATTAGTAAAATTGACCTTAACTTGCTTGTATACTTGGATACTCTTCTCAGAGAGTGCAATGTCACGCGTGCAGCCAATCAATTAAGTATCACCCAACCAGCCATGAGTAATGGTCTAAAACGGCTACGAAACTTATTCAATGACCCCATTCTAGTGCGCACCAGTGAGGGAATGGTGCCTACAGAGCGCGCTTTGGAGCTACAGCCTGTTATTCGCGGTATTTTAATGACTCTAGAAGAGACATTGGCTCCAAATAGAGAGTTTGAAGCCAGTCAAAGTAAACGTGTATTTCGAATTATGGCCAGTGATTATGCAGCGAGCACACTGGCCCCAAAGCTGTTGGCAAAACTACACAATGAAGCGCCTGACACAACGCTCGATATACTTACGCCCAGTGACGTGACGTTCCATGATGTTGAAAATGGCAAAGTAGACATGGCCATCAACCGTTTTGAGAATCTGCCACAATCTTTCCATCATAAACAAATCTGGAAAGATAGTTTTAGCTGTTTAGTCAAATCAGATAACCCAATTAAAGAAGACTTTACACTAGAAGCCTATTTGAACGCACGGCATATCTGGGTCAGTAAAACAGGGTTTGGCGTTGGCGTTGGTATGAACCCCGAAGATGTACAAAAACTTGGCTGGGTTGATGAAGCTTTGGCCAACTTTGGCAAACATAGAAATATTGCCACTTTTACACGTAATTATCACGTCGCTATCCACTTAGCAAAAGAACAAAACTTAATTGCGACGCTGCCCTCGAAAGCAGCTAGTATTTATCGAGATGATGCGTCATTAGCTGTTTTAGAACCACCTTTCCCAATCCCACCATTTGAGCTAGATATGATTTGGAGTCCATTGCTACATAGAGACGCAAGCCATGTTTGGCTACGGCAGAAAATTGCAGAAGTCGCCGAGGAAATTAAATAATGGCAGCACAAAGTTACAACAAGCTTGTAGAGCATTATCAGTCTATTGATAATTTTGAACATCTCAGAGCAATATGCAGCTGGGATCAAGCCACTTTTATGCCTTCAGGGGGAGCAGATAGCCGTGCCGACGCAATGGCGGAGCTCGCTGTTCACCTTCATAAATTACATACAGCGCCTCATTTGGCCGAGCTGTTTGAACTTGCCAAAGATGAAGCTTTAGACACGACGCAACTGGCGAGTGTAAAAGAAATGCACAGAACGTGGCAGTTGCAAACCGTATTGCCAGCTGAACTCGTTAAAGCCAAAAGCCTAGCTGGCGCTAAGTGCGAGCATCAATGGCGAATGCAAAGACAAGAGAATGATTGGCAAAGCTTCCTAAAGAATTTCGAACCTGTGGTTGCCTTGAGCCAAGAAGAGGCTCAGATCAGAGCCTCATCATCCAGTATGACGCCCTATGATGCGATGCTCGATATCTATGAACCGGGAATGTGTAGCGCACAACTCGATCAACTATTTGGTGATGTCGCAACTTGGTTACCTCAAATGATTCAAACCGCAGCGCAGGACTACTCACCTGACCATACAGCCCAATACCCTATAGAGCAACAAGAACGACTCGCCCATGAGCTTATGACACTACTTGGCTTTGACTTTAGTCATGGCCGATTGGACACCAGTGTACATCCTTTTTGTGGTGGTACCAGCCAAGATACACGTATCACAACGCGCTATAGTGAAAATGAATTTGTAAATGCCATGATGGGTGTGATCCACGAAACTGGGCACGCGTGTTATGAACAAAATTTGCCTCAGAAATTAGCTAAGTTACCTGTTGGCAAAGCTCGCTCAATGGCCATTCATGAATCTCAATCTCTCTTTTATGAAATGCAAATTGCGAGAAGCCCAGAATTTATTGCCTTATTGAGCGACCGCGCTAGCGACTACTTCCCAAAATATGCGGCAATTAACAATTCGCAAAATTTAATAGCACAACTACAGCGTGTTGAACCAAGCTTGATCCGTGTTGATGCAGATGAAGTTACCTACCCTGCGCATGTCATTTTACGTTATGAAATTGAACGAGATTTAATCAATGGTGTTGTTCAGGGTAAAGATATTCCCCAGCTGTGGGACCTCAAGATGTCACAGCTTTTGGGTATTTCTACCAAAGGTAATTACAAAGATGGCTGCATGCAGGATATTCATTGGACTGACGGCAGCTTTGGCTACTTCCCGAGTTACACCCTAGGTGCCATGTATGCGGCACAATTTAAACACACAATGGCCAAAACCATCAATATTCCTCAACAGATCAACAACCGAGATTTAAAGCCTATTTATGATTGGCTAAACACCCAAATATGGCAAAAAGCCAGCCTCCTCTCGACTCAGGATTTAATAGTTGAAGCAACTGGTAAAGGCTTGGACGTCGGCATATTTAAATCCCATCTTCAGCATCGATACTGTAAAGCTTAACAGTTGAGCTAATGCCTAGCACTTTAGGCATTAGCCTCATTGCTTTCTAATTTTGCCACTTGTATTTTATTTACTAAAAACTGAGCTGTCTCCTTGAGTGGTGCATCCTCAATTTGCTGCATTCGATACTCTATAAAGCTATCTAATCTACCGCTTCTAAGCGCTAGTAAACATTTACTTATGGATTCATCTACATACTCATTTAACGAGATCGCTGCACTCCAATGCAATGAATTGGCCCACTGTAATACATGGCTCAACTCACTCGGCGTAATTTCCCCGCAAACGCACTGCGACATAAGTGCAATATCTAGCAGTGATTCTTTTTGTAGCTGTTCGACACATACTCCACTATCAAGATGAGACAGTAATTGTTCAAATTTCATTATCGGCTCCTTCAGTTTGACGGCCAGCCATTTAAGGCTGTATTACTGAACATATAAAACTACACCCTTATTGTCACTTAAAAAATATACAAGTTGATATCCATGCACTAGCCTTAAAAATGGGCAACTCAGATGGTAAATAATGTCCAGGCAATACTTAATCATTTCATTGATAATTTGGATCGTGTGCAATTCGGTATCTGCACGTGAGGAAATAGCTGTACCTGTCGATAGAGATATCTATCGGTATGCAAAAAATATTTTGAACAATCGCAACATTGAGGATATCACTCCGGATATATTCTCACACCCATTGTGTCAAAGAGATGTGGTAGATTTGCTCCTTATTCAAAAAGCACTTCACATTGGCAAAGCTCAAGTATCCCTGAAGTTTTTTATGATTGACCACGAAGAACGTGAAGAAATCTTATTGCAATCTGGCATGTCAGTGATCAGTGTCGATACACTTTGGTATTCAAGCACACAAGAGCTCAGTGATGATGTCTATATTTCCTCCCCCATAATTAGAAATGGTGAATATTTTGCCGGGGTCTATGCTGCGTCTGAGCGGGTTGTTGAACTAGGCCGTATAATTGATTCTGATTTTTCCAAGGTCACAGTTATTAGTAATAAAGATTGGGCTGTCGATTGGTCAACTATTCAACTGTTATCCCCTAAACAACTATTTAATGAAACAGACTGGACAATTATGGCGCGTTTAGTCAGTAATGGCTGGGTTGACATTATGCTCATCCCATTCAACAATCAAACACCGTTCAAATATACAGGTAAGGGCTATAGTGTTGAAGCTATTCAAGGAATTAAGGTTGCCTTACAAGATAGCCGCCACTTCGTCGTAAGTAAAAAGCACCAACATAGTCAAGCTATTTTTAATGCGTTAGAAGTGGGAATAAAACAACTCAGGGCGTCAAAATTTATTGAAAATTCATATAGAAACTGCGGGTTTCTAAACGTTTTGGTTGATAAATGGCGCGAAATACCCTAGAAAAATCGTATTTTTAGTAGTTTCTACTCAGATTCATATTTGCTCCACTTTGTTCCAATATTGTTCCCACGTTGAAAACTCACCAATAGGAATCAAGAATGAAAGAGCTTAGACTTCAGGTCAATTTTATATTCTATATGATCGTGACACTGGTATCTTTGGTATTACTTAGTGCTGCTAAACTATTTTTAGAGATGCAATTATCTCAGTTAGCTGCCGTACAATTCACAATTGCAGTAACAGCAATAGCTATAGCCTTAATACATTTTATGCTGGCTTTATCTGGTCAAAACAAAGTCACAATTTGCAACCAAGGTTTTTCGTATTTTAATCTCTTTGGTACGCGAAAATTCGTGCCTTCTGAAGAAATCCATAAATTATCAACCCGTAATATTTTGGGTCTCAAAGTTATCCAAATACATTTAATCGATACGAAAATCACGCTGCTTGCATTTAAAATTACCAAGGCGCAGAAGAGATCACTCGTTCAACTTGGCTATTTGGCTTAAAAGGTTGCCATTGAAATTTAAACTACTTAGGATGCTCCAAAAAAGGTCATAGAGAATTAAGTAATGTCACAGCAATATCCAATTGGCACAGCAGGGACCCCATGGGGGGAAGCAGAAAAGAGTATTTGGCTCGAGTCTCAGTCTATCAAACGCTCATATAATGAACTCGTTTTAGCTGAGATTGAAGGGTTAAGTGAACTATGTGATATAGAAGAATATGGAACGCTAGATTATCAATCTAGAACGTATCCATTGTTGGCAATTAGAAACAAAAATGCCAATACTGCACTGCCTACAATCTTGGTAACTGGTGGCGTGCATGGTTATGAAACCAGTGGCGTGATGGGGGCTTTAGCATTTGCAAAGCACCAAATGACACTTTTTACAGATCATTTTAACTTTTTAATTTTACCTTGTATTAGTCCGTGGGGCTTTGAGACCATTAATAGATGGAACCCTAATGCAATTGATCCAAATCGTTCCTTTTATAGTGATAGCCCAGCGCAGGAGTCACTGTATGCTATGCAATATGTAAATCAATATGCTGGCAAAATCATTGCTCATATTGATCTTCATGAAACGACAGATACGGACAACAGCGAATTTCGCCCAGCTCTTGCGGCAAGAGATGGTAAAATAAATAACAATTGGAATATACCTGACGGTTTCTATTTAGTTGGTCATACACAAAAACCAGAACCGGAATTTCAAAAGTGTGTAATAAACCAAGTGCAAAAGGTGACGCATATCGCTGATGCAGATGACAACGCCCAATTAATTGGCGTAGACATCGAGCAATTTGGTGTTATCAACTATGACGCCACCACATTAGGACTGTGCATGGGTTTTACCAATGCACCTTATGTCACAACAACTGAAGTGTATCCAGATAGCGCCAATACTTCTGAACAAGAGTGCATAGATGGTCAAGTCGCCGCAATACTAGGCGTCATTCAATACCTTAAAAACCTGTAAAGTATTATCCGAATGTAACGGCTTGCACTTAAGCCGTTACCTCTCCATGTTCATAAATAATTTCAAAGATCTCTTTAAATGAATGTGCCTTTTGCAAAATATTGACAGGGATATGTAACGCGCGAGCAATATCAGAAGCCGAGATCATACCTCGCAACACTTGGTTGCGATCCATAAGTAAAACATGTTGATGACCCAACTCTTTCAACGTTTCCAGTATATCGCCTATTCTTGCATCTGTGACACACTCGTAAAACATCGCATGTAACTCACTTTTTTTAGTCATTACATCTTCTACTGTCAGATCTGAACGCGACACATTGCGTTTTTGCGCCGTAGTTAATACCTTTCGTCCGGTTAAATCTTTTGAATTCACCACACCAACAAACGTGTCATCATGATCGATTACTAACTTACATCGAACATGGCCATTCACCATCATAAATAGTGCATGGTCAATATCGACATCTTTTAAGATCATCTGTGGATGACGACGAGAAAAGTCTGTTACAACCTGCTCTGCTGGACTAAAAATTGATAAAGGATTTCCCTCGTAATGCTCACAAAACTGATAAATCCCTTCCAGCTTAGTTGTGTTTAGCAATTTAAACTCACTCATAAACCACCTCTTGTGGACTTAATTATTGCCTTTAATTAAAAAGAATGGTCTATTGTTTGAGGGATCGCAAGGAAGATTAAAGGTACGGTCACACCATCTAAAAGTGCTGTAATCCCCTGTAATAGATAAATTAAGTTATTCTTTGTAAACTACATTTTATAAGTTAGAGAACTTACAAAAAGACATATACAGGCTATTTTAGACACCCAAAATTGCAGATTTCCCTTTAATGGTGCCCATTTAGGTGGGCCCACTTTTTATAATGCTATTTCATATTCAGAGGTGACATTATGAATACATATTGCCGAACTTAATGGCATATGCAACAACGAGTAACCATTACTGCTCTCACGGATAGAGAGACTTTTTGCTGGTGATTTACTCCATTTATCAGGTAAAATTTCTGCAACAACTACGTGATGCTAGCCTTTAGCAAATATACGGAAATTTAGGAAAATCTATGGCTTACTTAATCGATGAGCTAAAGCTCGAAAAAATTTATCTTAAAAGTTATCACACTTTTGGGCGCTTTAAATTCAATGTGGATACATTTTTAGATAAACCCGGAATTTCCAGACACCACGCCATCATCGAGTATACAAATGATAACTGGCTCATTCGCGATGTAAGTACCAATGGCATTTGGATAAATGACCGCAAAATTGACAAAAACCTGCCGTACCAGCTGTCTGAAAATGACAAAATTGACTTTGCTGCACCAGGCCAAAACTCCTTTGTCGTCGGCAGTTTAAATGCAAATTGCCAATATTTTGTGTCACAGAATAACCGCAATCATGTCATTGAAGTTGAAAATCAAATGCTTCTGCCCAACGAAGAAGAAGCTACACATATAGTGTACTACGATAACTTGCTTAACTACTGGTTTTTAGAAGATCTAAATACATCAGATAGACAAGCACTCATCGATGGCGGGATAACCAGCCTATTTGGAGAGCAGTGGTTATTTTATTGCGCTGGCATTTCAACCATGACCAAACACCTGGAACAACAGCCAGCTGTCAAGCCATTGGCACTAAGCTTTGCTGTGAGCTTAGATGAAGAAAAAACCGAGCTCTCTTTGCATATTGAAGGAGAGGAGTTCAGTTTAGGCAGTCGCAGCCACCATTATTTACTCCTACTTTTGGCAAGGCTCAGAATTGAAGATAAGCAAGCGGGCGTTGACCCTGAATCTCAAGGTTGGATCTATAGAGAAGAGCTTGCCAAACAGCTAGGTATTCAAATGAACCATATGAACATCATGGTTCACCGCGCCCGAAAACAATTGAGCGAAGCCTCTCCTGAAAAGGCGCCAGAGGCCGGATATATTATAGAAACTAACAATGGGCAGTTGCGCTTAAACTGCCAAGATGTCACCATTTTAAAAGGTACTCAGCTAGAAACTCGCATCAGCTTATAGAGCGCCTTACAATACACAGCAGGTTCCTATTAGTTAATTTCTATAGGCTCCTGCCTGTGCAAGAATTTTCATCTCTAAGTGCTTCATACATCCAAATTTAAAAAGCACTTCAACTAATACAAACAATGGGCCAATCAATAACCCCATTAAGTCATCAACAAACGCAGGTTTCTTTCCTTCAAAGTGATGACCAATGAATTGCACTACCCACCCGAACAAAAAAATACCGACTCCGATTGCATAGAATCCACTCATTGGCACACCAAACAGCATTATTTGGCTACTAAGCACGGTTGTTAACGCATAGCCAGTTGCCAAAATTGCTATCATGATTAGTCCTAGCCAAGCTGATAAATAAAAATAGTATGCACCTACAGCACCTATTAAAATGACTGACAACGTCACTTCAAATTGGCTAAACTCAAACAGCGGAATGTAAGTCAGCATAATAACCGCAAACACAATTAACGGCACGCCAACTAGGTGCGTTCTAATATTGCGCTTATCTCTGTGGTAGAGTGCATATTGCACCAAATGCTCTTCTAAGCTTTTCATAGCGATTCTCAATAAGAGTAAATACTTTAACTGTATCTAGCGCTATAAAAGTACAAAAGTCAATAAAAGACTGGGTGTAAAATATGCAGTTTGCATTTGCACAATTGACGTAAACGAAGTTAAGAAAAACCATGATGAATTTAATAAAAAAGGCCGCCTACGACTTTGGCGGCACATTCACTGGGCAATAAAAAGCAGCGCAATTAATCTCTGTCTGCTTTAGAGATAACCATAGCCCAATATCACAACGAAACAAATAAAAAACAAAAAATTAATCATTTAGCAACCTATGACGTAACCCTGAGCTTCGGCCCACAGATTTATTCATGGCTAGTCGTAATACTTGTGGCTGGCAGATTAATTCAAAATGATGTTTTGCACGTGTGATCCCCGTATAAACCAATTGCCTATTAATGCCCTGACGTGCTCTTTGAATTGGCGGTAAGATCATTGCTGTATAACTAAATTCAGAACCTTGCGACTTGTGAATTGTCATCACATAAACTAAGTCGTGGCTAGGTAAACGTGCCGGATTGATTGACCTAAGATTGCCTTGCTCATCAATAAATGTAGCGAATAGCTGGCCACTGCTGTCTGGTAAAATGATACCAATATCACCATTAAAAAGCTTAAGTTGATAGTCATTCTGCGTGATCATCAAAGGCATACCTGCATAATAGCGGCTGTACGGACGGATCAGATTTTGCTGTGCTAGTTTGTGTTCAATACGTTTGTTAAGTTCATTGACGCCATACGGACCCTCTCTGACCGCTGCAAGCAGTTGATATTCAGAGAATAGCTGGTGTATTTGCTCAGTGTCTGCGCCATCTTTGATGGCTCTAAGGTACACGCTATACGCACTAGCTGCACTTTCAATCATATTAAGGTATGACTCATTTGATAAATTGAACAAGCTCAGTTCATCAAACCCCTGCTGGATAACCCAGTCGAGATGGTTTTGATCATTGTTATTCACCGCTGCGGCAAGCTGACCAATACCACTATCGCTCTTAAAGCGATGACTCTGCTGTAAAAATGCCATCACATCTTGCAACACGAATTTGCTGCTCGCACCTGATAGTATTTTTTCACCGTCAAAACACGTCTGATTGAGGAACTCAGCCCGTTGTGAAGAGTACTTAGGGTTTAGGCCTAACTTTAGCTCCGCACATAGGTCATTAAGAATACAGCCAGTATCAACTGACGCCAGCTGGTCTTTGTCTCCCAGTAGATACAATCTAGCCCCTTCCGGCAATGCCGCAACCAATTTACTCATCAATGAAAGATCGACCATAGAGGCTTCATCGACAATCAACAAATCAAGGTGTAACGGGTTTTTTTCGTGATATCTATATTTGTTACTGTTGGGTATAACCCCCAACAAGCGATGAATTGTTTGCGCATGCTCAGGGATAAGTTCAGCCAACTCTGGTGCTAAATTTAACCGTCCCTTTGCGCCAATTATCGATTCACTGAGTCTGGCCGCAGCCTTGCCCGTCGGCGCTACCAGTTTGATATTCAAAGGCGCTTTTGCATACAAAGATTGTAATATTGCCAATAGTTTTGTCACGGTTGTGGTTTTGCCAGTCCCAGGTCCACCGGTAATGACACAAAATGCACTCGATGCCGCGATTGCACACGCAACCTTTTGCCAATCAATCATCTGCCCTTGCGTATCTGGAAAGTACACATTTAGCAACTGCTTTAATTGAGGAGTATCTAAGTCAATTTTTCGTTTCGCCAGTGACGTGAATCGTTTTGCCAAAAACGCCTCATAGTTTGCTAAACGTGCCAAATAGAGCTGTTCATTAAACATGACTATCGGTTTATCATCACCCACTGCTGGGTGTGAATGTAGTGACTCTAGGGCCTGTGATTTATCTTTAAAGGGAGTCAGCTCGATAGTCTGTTCCATCTGCTCCAGATTTAATTCAAATGGGTTAAACCAATCAATATCATTCAAAACTAAACAACTATGTTGATTTTGTTCAGCTTTTAACAGCAGCAAAATAAGGTAAAAAACATCGTCAAATTGTGATTCACACAAGAGCTTCGCAAGGGCGATATCGACGCTTCGGACTTTGCGTTGTTCTAACAACACATCTAAAAAAAGTGTGTCGTCAAAATTATCCACGGAGAAATCTAACGAAAACTGAGACATTATCCAGCCTCCTGTTCAAAAAGTGCATCCAGCGACAGTAGCTCTTGCTCCGTCAATTCGTTGAAGTATACCCCTCCCCCTTCAGGCAATGCTCTTAAGAATAAATAATAGACTCCACCCAAATGGGTTTGGATAGAATAATCAGCAAGACGGTATTTTAACAAACGGTGCAAAGCAACACTGTATATCAGATACTGTAGATGGTATTGATGCGATGTCATTGCTGACCACAAGTTTTCATCATTGTAGTCATGCAATTCATCACCTAAATAATTCGACTTGTAGTCTAAAACAAAATATTTCCCTTGCCATCTGAAGATCAAATCAATAAAGCCTTTGAGCATGCCTACCACATCATCAAACTGCAAATAACTTGGCTGACCTGTAATATCGCTTAGAACTTTATTAAGTTGACTTGATTTTAACGCCGTTAGCGGGAGGTGAAATTCCATTTCGACCAGGCAGTTATCAGGCGACAATTGGCTAAGCGATAAGTCACCTTGTGTATTGAGAGGACAAACCAAGCTCTCTTGCACCCACAAAACCACACATTCCAGCCACTGTATATCTATGTGATATTTATTTAGGCAATTTTCCACTACTTCATTCAAAGGCAGCTTGCCTTCTGCCACTGGGTGGTGGGGAGACGTAAAATCGATTTGCTCGTAGATCTCATGCAGACAACTACCCGCCTTTGCGCCTTTAACAAAGCTATAAGGCGATTTGACCGGGGTTTGCACCATTCTTGGTAGGTCTAACTCATGATGCTCATCTAATGCGCCTGCTGGCCTATCATCATGATGAGCATGGTAACTTAACTGACTAAAGCTCGTTGTACGCCAGTTGGTTTCTATGGAGGTTGGCTGCTCTTTTACCGTGAGCACAAGAGAAGATTGTTCCTGCTCTTCCCCAAAATGAGCTACCTGAGGGTCGTCAAATATCTCCATCGACATTGCTGGGTGTACTTGGCAAATTTGTTCCAGTGCTTGGTGCCACTGCTGCGCTTCTTTAAAATCACAACTGCCAAATAGTGCAAAACCAAGCGCAGTCTGACCAATCCCGAGCTTTTTACTGCGCCCTAATGCAATATTGTACAGCCCCAACTCACAATAATGTACAGCACGAGTCAACGCCACATAGAGCAATCGAATGTCTTCCGCAAGACGCTCTTTTGACGCTGCATGCATTGCATTATCATCGGCATCAAGATCGATAATGAGGTTATCCCCCTGATGATAAACGACTTCACTGGGCTCACGATACCCTATTGCAAATGGCATATAGACAATTGGATATTCAAGACCTTTAGACGCATGCATGGTTACGATTTTCACCAAATTAGCGTCACTTTCAAGCCTTAACTGTGCACCATCAAGCGTCGCTTCGGCACATTGGATACTCAACCACCTCAAGACACGCTGGGTCCCTTCGAGCTCAATTTGCTTGTGCTGCAACAGTTCAGCTAAATGGCGATAATCAGTCAACCAGCGCTCAACTTCATAACCATTTGCACGCCAAATATTAGCGAGCTGATTATGTACCATGAGCTTTTCCAACATAGCCATAGCACCACTTTGGTACCAAACTCGTTTCAGCTCGGCAAAAAAGTCCAAATAGCCCTGCCATTGTTGTTCGCTTTGAGCAAGGACATAAACCTCTTCATAATTAAGTGAAAATAGTGGACTCACCAATACACCGCGCAGCGCGGCTTCATCATAGGCACCGTGTAACACGTGTAGCAATTGATTTAATGCGCTGGCAACAGGCTGGCCGTATACGCTGTCTCTCGCTAAGTAAACCGCACTAACACCACTGGCCTGTAACGCTTGCTTCATAATCGCAGCTTCGTTTCTGTCTCTTACTAATACGCATATATCTGCTGCCTTTACCGGGTCCTCACCGATCATGGCTAGATTATTCTTCGCCTGTGATAGCAAAGTGGCTATTTTAGCTGAAAATGTTTGTGCAAGTGCTTGCTGTGCTTGCGCTTTACTTGTTACGCCACCAGCGCTGTCATAGACACAAAAATTCAGCACACTGTCTTTGTCATCAGACAGCGATTGGTCTGCTGATTTGCCCTGAGCATCTACCGAATAAAAAGGAATGTCATCATTAAAAATAAAACTGCTGTCATGCTGAGTAAAAATAGTATTCACACTATCTACTACAGATTTAGCAGAGCGGTAATTTTTTGCGAGAGTAAAATGCCGGCCAGCTTCGACGGCTTGTTTGGCCTTTATATACGTAAAAATATCTGCACCGCGAAACCCATAAATTGCCTGTTTGGGATCGCCGATCATGGTAAGAGCTGTGTCGTCTTGTTGACGATAGATCGCACTAAAAATACCATACTGAACCGGATCTGTGTCCTGAAACTCGTCAATGAGTGCGACTGGAAACTGCTGAACTATTTTATCAGCAAGTACTTCGCCTGCACTGCCTTGCAAAGCTTGGTGTAAATTGCTCAATAGATCATCAGGAGAAATCGAGCTCTGAATTTGTTTGTGTTGTACCAACAGAGATTTTACTTGTTCTAGTGCGTCTTGTAATAACGCAATAGGCAATAAGTTTTTAACCTGATGGTGCAAATTCGCCATTTCGTCAAACTGCAATATCATCTCATGAGAAATAAGCTCAGCGTTTTTTTTGTAGTTTTTCGCATCCCCTAACTGAGCGCTGCCCCACAGATTAAAAGAGTGTTTGCTCGTACCAAATTCAAAATACCACGCGTCTGATGCGATGTAATCGCCAAGGGCATTAATATTTGCAACGCGTCCTGGTGCTTTGTTTTTTGCCAGTGCTGAGTCAGTTAAACAGGCTAAAAATTCACTTTCACGCACTGCTTGCTTAAACGTTAATGCACGCTGCTGATATTGTTTTCTAGCCGCTAAAATATCTGCCAACTTAACCTTAGGTGTCAATGTCGCGCCAGATTTGTTCATCAGTGGCATAAGCTTTTTCATTAAGCTTTGGGGGTGAGCGAAGTGCTCTAAAACCAAAGCTGTCTGTTCTTTATCTAACGCATATAAAAACTTTCGCCAGTGATCCTCTACCGCCGTTTTTAACAACTCACTCTCATCGAGGATAAACTCAAGATTAAAGCTCAACTTTGATTCAAAGGCATGTTGCTTTAACATTCTTTGACAAAAACCATGAATAGTAAAAATTGCGGCCTCATCCATCGATTTTGCCGCCGCATCAAGCAATTTGAAAGCAGCCTTTTTATCTTCAATTTGCGCCAACAGTGCCGGGATCAGCGGATCCTTACACTCAGCCCCCAGCAATGCATCACGCGCATCGATGATCCTCGCCCTGACACGATCTTTAATTTCTTGTGTTGCCGCTTCAGTAAAAGTTACCACTAAAATTTGTTCAACACTTAGGCATGTAGAACCTGAGCCTTCAGCCAAACCGAGTAAATACCTCAGATAAAGCGCGGTGATCGTATAAGTTTTACCGGTGCCCGCACTGGCTTCAATTAGGTTGTGGCCATACAACGGCATGGTGATCGGGTTAAGCATCTCCATGTTGTTGCTCCTTTTCTAACGCTATAATTGGTCCAAGTAAAGATTTACTCAGTGACATAAACTCTTCCAAGCACGACTCTAAATCTTTGAAGTTAAGAGCAACATAGGGATCTTCAGATTCTCCTACCCCAATATATTGGCCACCTGCAAACTTTGCATTCGCCTTCCCAATATCCTCCGTATCGGCAAATGCATAACTCGAAGCTGGGAAAAAAGGCACCGGCTGAGTGAGCAACTGCGTATAAAAGCCCACCCAGGTTTCCAGTAATTGCAATGCGCTCGGTTTGTCTATCGCATCAAAAGTAACCTGCTCATCTAAGCCAATTATGGTCGTATTCATCGTTGACACAGCCGCATTGGCAAGCAAGTGATAGATGAAGGCTCGGATCTTGTCTTTCGCTTTAATGCTCGCAGGTCTATAAAAAATTTGTTCGCTACCAAATAGCCTGTCCAACCAGCCGACTATCTTGATGCCATTTACCGAGATAGCGACCTCTTGTGGGGCACTAACATCCATCAGTTTTGACTTTAATACTGCGACCATGGGCAGTACCCGCTGCTCCAACAACTCTAATTGTATTTCTCCCACAAATGCCTGCGGTAAGTGACCTCTTTGTAACATCTGCTCGGTACCAAGTGGCTGCTCATTAATATGGGTATCGAGAATTTCTTGCAAGTATTGGTAACGTGTTAGAGGGTCTAACGCAAAGGGTTCAGTATCGTCCTGATACTCTGTCGCAGACGCTATCTTAATACCCAAACATGTTTGATAAAAATAACTTTGTGGCGCTGTAAATGCACGTAGCAGTTGAGCGAGCTCCAGCTCCTCTGGTGGTGTTAAAATCAGTGGCGATGGCGAACTTTTCTCCTCTTCTGCTGGCAAAAATAACCAATTGGGATTGTAGCTTTGCAACTGACCACACTGATAGTGAAGAGGGTTGAATGGCTGAAGTGGTGCTTGATGCTTTAACCGTACGCTGAGCGGCTCGTTGCGACCCCCACAGTAAAAGCTTCTGTCTATATATTCAAATAATTCACTCACTAACACTGAAGGCACTTGAATTTCATTGTTAAAACAAGAACGACCTATATAGCTGACATAAAAATGCAATCTCGCACTTAAAAGCGCTTCCAAAAACAAGTACCGATCATCTAATTTCCGTGAACGGTCACCTTTTCGTCTTGAGGAAGCTGGCACCAAATCAAACCCTATTGGCTGAACTTGACGAGGATAATCAGCATCGTTCATGCCAAGCAGGCATACCACTTTAAATGGCACGGCTCGCATTGGCATCAAAGTACAAAAATTCACGGCGCCGGATAAAAATCGCTGTCCAACCCCTTTTTCTTGGATCCCTTGCTTTACCAAATAAGCCAATACTCTGGGCTCTATGGAACTGCGCATATCACCGTTTTCAAAGTGCTTTTCAATACCTTCAATTACTTTATGGAGCTGCATTAAATCCCAGGTTTGCTCGGCATCTTGATGATAGAAACGGCCAAGTAACTGCCGTAACAAGTCCGCTTTTTGCGCAAGGTCACCGGCATTTGCGAGCTGCTGCTTTGCTATGTCCAGAGCTTCCACAAAAGCAACCAACTTACTTAAAATATTAATGGCCATTCCTTCCACTAGATCAGCCGGATATACGCCGTTAAACTCTATCTCCTCACTGCTACTAGCAACCCCAAGCAATAGGCGGTTTAAACCATGAAACCAAGTATTGAGTGGCATTTCAGGTAAACCGTGGTCGGCCTTATTTTTTGCATCTAGCCCCCATTTAATGACGACTTGGTCAAGCCAATATTTAACTTGCTCAAACTCAGACGCATCAAGTTCAAAGCGACTTGAAATAGCTTCTACCGCCAACAAATCCAAAATGTCAGAAACGCCAAATCGACTAAATGGCAAATTAACTAAAGTCACAAATGATGACAGTACAGGTTTTTCTTGCTCTATCGCCATGTCGGCCAGAGCGTAAGGGATGTACCTTTTACTTTGTGCACTGCCAAATACCGCTTCAATATAAGGACTGTAACTTCCCACATCTGGCATCATAATAATGACATCTTTAGGCGTAAGTTCTGGGTATTGATTAAATAAATTGAGAAGGTGGTCGTGCAAACATTCAACTTCTCTTAGGGGAGTGTGGCAATCTTGCAAGTAAATGCTTTTATCATCTTCGGAAACAGGCAACTTACCAGTTTCATTTACGAACCAGTTTGGATCCGCTTGTAAAGATTCACCTTTAAATGCCAGCTGATAAATTTCACTTTGGATCTGCGACAACAGTGAATCATTAAAGTCTTCAACAAACCCGTCAAGCCAGCGAGCATCAAGCTGTAACAATTGCTCTAGATAGTCTCGACCTAACTTACCCCAAGAAGATAGTAACGGGTTACCAACATTATAGTAGTCTTGCTCTTCATCTAGGCTAGCATCAATCTCAGGTCGTTTTGCATATTTTGCGTGGATCTTAGCTTGTGTTTTTTCATCCACTAAATCCCCCCAATAATGTTCACTGGGGTTAAAGAAAAATAGTAAGACTTCTGTTTTGCTGGCGAGTGCTTGAAACACTTCTAACTGGCTGGTCGGCATTGCTGATAAACCAAAGATGGCGATCCGCTCAGGAAGTACCCCGCTGTCGGCACTTTCCAAAGCTGCGAGCAGTTGCTCATGCATGTTGGCGCGGTTATACGAACTTTGTCCAAGTTGGTGTGTATATTCAACTAACGAGCGCCACAAATCCGGTTGCCAAGAAGCTACCTCAACATCGACATCAGCTAACTGATTGGTCCCAGATTCCCATATTGACAGCCAGTCAGGGCGATACATTAGATATTGGTCGTACACGTCGGCAATTTTTTCGCACAATGTAAATAGTTTTAAGCCATCCAGCTCTTTATCTGCTTGCGCATCTTCTGGTACATCGGCATATAAATAATTTGATAACGGTAAATACAGAGGCTGCGCCAATTTGCTTGGCAGTACATTAAAAAGCTTCCAAGTCATATTGTTTTTATTATATGGCGACTCAGATGGAACGTCGGGCAAAAACTGTTGGTACAGACGCCAAATGAAGCTCAAAGGCAGCGGGAAATCGATCTGAGCTGCCACACCAATATGTTTACTCAATCCGTTTTTCAACCACTGCGACATACCGGGGGATTGAACCAGTACAATATCTCGCTGAAACGGATCAGATAATGGCGCTGTTTGCATTACAGTATTAAACTGCGCCTGTAACGCTTCCATTCGGTTGGATTGAATTATATGCAACATACTTATTTAAGCTGAAAGTCGATTAGATTGAACAGTTTAAGAAAAATATGCTGTGTATAACAGAAAAAAGTTGAAAACAACGCAGTTGTGCAGCGAGTAACCTAAAATCGATTACATTCGCTGCATCTACTAAAATAAATCTATGTCACTGCTTTCAATATGTTGAGTAATTTGCTTGCGGGATATTAAATCTTCATAAAAACCGACTTGATCTCGCCCATGCTCTTTTGCATAGTACAAGGCTTTATCTGCATTTTCTAACACCGTGATTGGAAAGTCATAAGGACTAATACGTGCCAAACCGACACTTACCGTCAACTTTTTAATAAACGGGAAAGAAGTCTTTCTTACTAAATTTAAAAACTGCTCCATTCTTTGTTTTATTGACTCATAATCGGTTGGTTCAAATACAATGACAAATTCTTCACCACCGAAACGAAACAACAGATCAGTTGAACGGAAAAACTCCTGCATGCGCTGTGATAAGATCAACAATACTTCGTCGCCGCATACATGCCCATAGGTATCATTGACACTCTTAAAGTGATCAATATCTACCATAGCTAACCATGATGTAGCCCCTCGGTGTAAAGACCGCAAGTCAGAGCCGTCTCGAATTGCTCGGTTTTGTTCCAACATTTGCTTTTCAAGTAATTGCTTTAACTTCTTATCAAACGTTTGACGATTAAGTAACCCGGTGAGTTTATCACGCTCATTTTCACGCAATATAGTAAGGTAATTCTCGTAAATACGTACAAATGCGTTCAGCATCACCTGTTGTGCACTATCAAGCCCTTCGCACTGTACTTCAATTGCACCCGCGGTTTTCTCATGTATTACAATGGGTAACCAACGCCGCTCAGTGCCTGCCGCATCCTGCATTGTTATACTACACGCTGATTGCAAACAGGAACTCAACTCCGCATGAGGGTCATCAATGATAACCCTGTCTAACCACTCATACTCTCCAACATCATGGACCTTCAATGTCAGACTGCGCTCAACCGTACACGGGCCTTGCCCTTGAATAATCTTAAATACAGAAATACGCTGACAATTAATAAACTCTTGAATTGTAGATAATAAACTATACTCAAGTGAGTCTATATCCCGCGTTTTTGTTATCTTTATAACCGAATTTAATAGTTCTTCTTGCATCACTTGCCTGCTCTATGTTTTCAGTTACATAAAATAGATACTCACACTTGCTTTGCAGTGCAGTACTTCAATAAAACTAAGTATCGATCAGAAAGCTTGCTTCATCAATGCCAATTACCGTAATAACGGGGTTTTGCTAGAAAATAGCTCAAGCTTGATATACAGCAGTGTTCACTTGATTCCGGCCAGCTTTTTTAGACGTGTAGAGGATTTGGTCTAAGCGCTTTAAAAACGCTTGAAGTGATTCCCCTTTTGCGAACTGAGCAACACCAAAACTAGCTGTGACAGGCATCTTGCAGGACAAATTAATTGCAGCGAGGACACAACGTAGCTTTTCAGCCACCATAGCTGCATCACTCAGCGATGTATTCTGACAGATCACTAAAAACTCTTCTCCGCCCCAACGACCACATATATCTGCACTGCGCAAATTATCTTTGATTTTCTGCGCCACAGTTTTCAACACCTCATCCCCTGTCTGGTGCCCGAATAAGTCATTAAACTGCTTGAACAAATCCAAATCAAACAAAATCGCTGTACAGTCACTGTCGTACCTTTGCACAAGATCATGCTGAGCCACCAGAACTTCATTGGTTTTGCGCCGATTATTTAAGCCAGTTAGTTCATCGGTAATAGAGAGTTGCTCCAATCTTATTTCATTGACTTTTTCTAAGGTGATATCTTGCATTAGGCCAACTGAGTTTAAGGGTTGACCAATCGAATTATAAAATGTTTCGCAGCAATGTTTTACATACAGAATCTCGCCATCCGGTTTGATCATCTTGTGCTCAAATGTTTTTTGTTGGCCACCTATTATCACTTCTTGCATTATGGTCGTGCCGACATTTTGCTCTGCTAAGCCCCCAATCAACTGCAAAAAATAATCCCATGAAAGGCTTTGTGGTGCCAGATCTTCTCCAAATAGGATCATACTGAGCTCACTTGATATGGACAAATTGTAACTCAAGTGATTCAGGCTCCAAGTGCCAACCTTCGCCAGCTTTTGAATTTCGCGAAGCTTATGATCTTCAAATTGCGCTTTGAGCACCTTTTGGGTCAGCTCATGGTTCTCCATCTCCAGCGCGAGCAACTCCTGCTCTAATTGCTCAATTCTCTCATGTAGATCCAATGTGTTCATAAGGCTGTAGCCAAGTCTACTTACATGGCTTTGCAAATAGCTGTTGTTCAGCCATTTTTGTTCCTTCTAGGCGCGCGCGTATCTTTTGATAGGCAATCTCTCTTCCTGTAGATATATCGTCCGCAAATGGCGAAAAGCCACAGTCGTCAGTCGTACCAAGTTGTTCGATAGGGATAAACTCGGTGGCAGCTATAATCAATTCACACACCTCTTCAGGCTTTTCAATTATGGGATCAATCGGGTTTGTCACACCAATAAAGACACGCTGATCGGGCGAGATGATCTGGCCAATTAACCTGAGTACTTTTCGAGGTTCACGCTCGCCTTTGAGTGCTACGTAAAAATTACCAGCGTTTATTTTAAATAATGTCGGCAACAAGTATTTGTAGTCGATTTCTGCACTGTGCGTCGCATCAATATCTGCACCAGGACAGGTATGCACGCCAATCCTTTGTCTCTCTTGTGCACTAAACGCGCTCAAGCAACGATTGATCAGTTCGACAAATGCGCTCAACATGCCACCAGACGGATCTAGCTTTAAGGACAACCTAGCTTCCGTAAAATCAATTTGTACTTTATGGGCACCTAACGTCAAACACCGTCTGACTTCCGCGACATGCTCTGCTACGAGATCTTCAATAAACTGTTGGTGGCAATATCCTTCTATTCCCTTTGCTGGATACACTAGACTCAACATAGAGGGAGAGATAACAGCTTGTTTAACAGGCAAATTGGTATGTTTCAAAGCAAATGCTAAGTATTCGTCAGCCGTATTTTCATATTTAAACGGTGCTTTTTTAAGATGGGGAGCGAATACTCGCCGATGACCATCGGAAAAATCGACAATCAAACCTTCCGAACCAAATCTCGGCGAATTATGCAAACAATAGTGCGCAAAACCATCGAACTTACGCTGCTCACCATCACTCACGACACTACAACCAAGATCTGCTAAGTCGTTGAGCACCTGTTTGGTGTGCTCTTCTGCCAATTGATTTAATGTATCGTAATCAATTTTATTGTCGCGGTATTGCTGATATGCCTCAATCAACTCTGCTGTTCGAGGGATAGAGCCTATTTGTTCTGTTGGAATATGTTGTCTTTTCATTGTTGAAAAAAGCTAATCAATATATCAAAAGTATAGCAGCGCCTGACAAAAACCCTATACACATAACCTTTAACGGACAAAGCCCCGTGTAATTGCGTGTAATATTGTCTTCTTCTATGCTGAGTAAAACAAAAAAGGATGAGTTAACACCTAACTATATTTTGACATCAAAACAGCACCAAGGAGACAAAAAGTGAATGATATACTAACCGATGAAAAGCTCGCCCAAATTAATGAAAGTTCCCATCAAGGTTCAACATTTGAATTCGAGGCCTCTTACGACCAAACAAAGTTGGAAACAAACCGAGCAAATATTATATTCATTTCCCCCGATCTAAAACCAAAAGACATAACCAATTACGCAAAAGAGCCTTTTAAAGCAGAACTAGGTAAGACCACCTCGGGAAAGTTCTGTTATGAATTAGATGAAAAAACAGCCAGTGAATACTGTATTGTCGGAATTAATGAAGAACTCAAAGAAAGTATAAGTTCAATTGAACAACAGATTACTTCCAATAGAAAAGGTATTGCCAATAGTGTGCTTATACTAGAGTTAACCCTACAGAACGACGTATTTGGTGAAAAATATGCGGAACTAAAATTTGGTGTTCAATTAAAAAGTAGAGCCAAGGTATCAAGCTCCAATTTATACACGGACAAAGAGAAAACCACCTTAACTCTTGATCCCGTGCTCATCATTAGTCGCCCAATTCCACCCAACTGAGCATAATGCCCTATGAGAATCATTAAATTCGGGGTATTTACACAGTGGCTTGAACCAAGGCAAATTGAACCACTTGGGTGAATACCCGCCTTTTATTGTCTCTTGATAGTGAAGTAATGCAGACTGTAGTTCACCAGCAAATGTAAAAATGATAGTTGCCCCATATGCATAGTCTACCTTATCGGATGTTAACTTAATGACTTTGTATAGATATTGCAAAGCCTCTTTGTAACGTTTGAGATGCGCATGGGCTTGACCAACCGCGATCAGCTCATTTAAAGACATGTTTTCGCGATGAGCATTTGTGATCTTTTCATACTCTTTGGCTGCACCTATATCGTTTTGGCTCAATAATAACAAGTCTGCATAGTTTAGTCGCATAACAAGGTTTTCTGGACTTAGTTCAAGCGCTTTTTTGGCAGCCAGCAATGCCTTCTCAATATCCTTAGAATATAAATACGCTAACGATAAATTATTATAGTCCTCTGAGCTATTGCTTTTATCCACCACAGAAAGATACCCCGAAACTGCTGCTTGCCAGCTCCCTTCCAACATACTAATGTCTGCACTTAAGCGACCTGCACGTGTGAAACCTTTGAATGATTGGGAAACCTGTAAAAGTAGTGCTTTCGACTCCTCTACTTGTCCATTACTTAAATACATAACTGCCAAATTGTACTTATTGCGAGCGTCAGGCATAAGTAAAATTGAATTCAAATACATCTCTATCGCATCTTCTATTTGATGCTGAGAATATAAATAATAGCCTCGTAGCTGGTAACTTAACGCTGTTTCTCCATAAAAAGAAAGCCGTTCAAATAACGCATCCACTGCTTCTTTTTGTTGACTTTCGATGGCGAGCACAAGCATATCCACCAAATAAGGCTTGGAAGACTTATAATTTCCAGGAGCGCCCTCAAGTAACCTCTGCAACTGTTCAAGAAACACAGGATCCCTATCCACTTTATAACGCTCTATCAATAAATTTCTTGCCAAGTTGTACAAAGGTAAATAATGTGGGTCTAGCGCGATTAAATCGAGTGTCCGCTGTAAACTTTGCAAAGAGAGATCCCCGTTAAAGTTCACATCATGGTATACGTGCAAGTACTGCTCAAAAAACGTAAACTCCGTTGCCGCTATGCTTTGTCGCTCTCTTACATTGGGTTGTCCAAGTAATTTTGCCGCAAATGACGAGTAAATAGAGCTCATTGCCAAGTAAGCATCTCTTTTTACATTTGTGTTTAATTCTCCTTCAACGATTTGACTATCGGCACTTAACAAAGACAGTCGCACATTACATTGTGCAACTTCACATCGAGCTTCAGGTAGAAGGACCGTTGTCGCCCCAGCCGCTTTAACCAAACTTGCGACATCTGATATATCACCGTAAGCCCTATGATTTACCAACTCAGCATTTACAGAGTTTAAAACCACTTGCCGAACTGCACTATCAATCGTCGCCAATAGTAGGCCTGTATTTTCTTTGCTGCCATTACCTGCGACAGTGATTTGTGGCTCAAGTACTAAGGTGTACTGAACTCGGGTTTCTGGTTTTAAAAACAACCAACTGAAATACCCACCAACAACAAAACACAAGGTCAAGATAAACCCAATAGCGAAGCGCTTTAGCTGATCTAACGGACCAAGCTGTCTGCTAGTTTCACTTACGTAAGGCAAGGAAGCCGTATCGTCAGCGTCGCCCGCTTCTAGCAATGCTAGTGTTCTGCTCAATACATTGATAATTTCTTTGCTCGATGGACGGGCATCCTCTGACTTATCGAGCATCTGACGCAATAGAGTAGTTAATTCCGTTGGTATTGAGGGAGTCAAGCTCTCTGGTTCAATCAATGCACCTCGTTTGATCTTGCTTGCAAGCTCCTCTCCCTCAGCGCTACTAAATGGGTGACAGCCAAACAACAACTCAAAACACAGTACTCCAAAAGAGAATATATCTGTCGCATAGCCAAGGGATCTGCCTTCCAGTTGTTCTGGCGACATTGCTCGGATGCTGCCAAAGCTGTTCGATTGAAGCTGCCCAGCTACGTTGCTATGAAGTGAGTTGGCAATACCAAAATCGGAAAGCTTGACCTCTCCGGTATCAGAGATAAGAATATTGCTGGCTTTTACATCGCAGTGGACCAGCGATAATTGATGAATGTACTGCAACCCATGGGCTACTTTTTCCAAAATTGCTAACTTCTCAGTTAAAGTAAGAAATTTTTGCTTCACATATTTCGCTAAGGTTTGCCCTGGCACATATTCAAGCACAAGAAGAAGCTGAGAATCGACTTCTACAATGTCATACAGCTGAACAATATTGGGGTGGTTCGCTTTCGCCATTAGACGCGCTTCATACAGAGCCTGTTCCCGTATTTTGTGATCATCGTGCCGGTCAGTCAGCGTAACACGCTTTACTGCTACTTGCCTGTTAAGGCGTGTATCATTAGCGAGAAAAACATCGCTCATTCCACCAGAGGCAATGTGCTTTATCGGCGCTAAATACGTAACAGAAAAACAGTCCTCATTTTGCATACACTCTACCTACCTTGGATCTAGAACTAATGCGAACAGCTGATATTCTATCCTAACTATAAGTTTAATAATAAATGATTGTCGCCAAATGGTAGATTTTTTGACCTGAACGTCTTGTGAAATTCTAAATGGAAATCGTAATGCAGAGCAAAGATTAATAATTTGAGTAAAGGAACTATCGGAATTTGAGAAATATAAAGAAGGAATGGCGGAGAGAGAGGGAGTCGAACCCTCGATACGCTATAAACGTATACACGAGTTCCAGTCGTGCGCCTTAAGCCACTCAGCCATCTCTCCGCACTGAATGCGGGGCTAATACTATGAAAACCCCCGCCTTTTAGCAAGTACTTTTTTTGTAATCTCGCTTAATTGGCTAGATTACAAACAATATCCATTAGCCTTTTAAACTTGCAGAGAAATCTAACATACGGTTCAGTGAACGCAGTGCCCCTTCACGTAACTCCATATCGACAAAGACTTCTTTACCTTCTGGATTAATTAGCGCTTCTTCAATCGCTTGTAGCCCATTCATGGCCATCCATGGACAGTGTGCACAGCTACGACAAGTTGCACCTTCACCTGCTGTTGGTGCTTCAAAGAACTCTTTCTCAGGGCAAAGCTGCTGCATCTTGTAAAAAATACCGCGATCTGTTGCCACGATGAATTTTTGATTATCCATTTCTTGTGCCGCTTTGATCAATTGACTTGTAGAACCAACAGCATCAGCAAGATCAACGATTTCAGCTGGAGACTCTGGGTGCACCAGCACAGCCGCATCAGGATGAAGCGCTTTCATATCTTTTAGCGCTTTTGTCTTGAACTCATCGTGGACGATACACGCACCGTTCCACATGATCATGTCAGCACCTGTTTTCTTTTGAATGTAAGAACCCAAGTGTTTGTCAGGACCCCAAATTATGGTTTCACCTTCAGAGTCTAAGTGCTCGACTATCTCTAGAGCACAAGAAGACGTCACAATCCAATCTGCACGCGCTTTTACCGCTGTCGATGTGTTTGCATAAACCACGACTTTTCTTTCTGGGTGTTCATCACAGAATTTAGAAAACGCATCAATTGGGCAACCCACATCCAGTGAACAAGTTGCAGCCAATGTTGGCATCACTACGGTTTTTTCAGGTGTTAAAATTTTTGCCGTTTCGCCCATGAAACGAACACCTGCCACAATAATGATTTCCGCATCTTCTTGCTTGGCACCAAAACGCGCCATTTCAAGTGAATCTGCGACACAACCACCAGTCTCTTCCGCTAACGCTTGGATCTCTGGATCTGTGTAATAATGGGCAACTAAGACCGCATTTTTCTCTTTTAACAATGACTTGATCCGCGCTTTATACTGCTGCTTTTCTTCATCATTCAACGGTGCTGGTTTTGGAGGAAATATATAATCCTCAGGCATGATTTGTTCTGCTAGACTCATTCTCTCGACCACATAGTCCACATTGCATAATTGGCGCGAATTATACGAAAAATACGGAGATAATCCTAGTAAATGACAAGATTAGGAAAGAATATTTAAGAATAAAAGAGTCGTAAAGGAAATGGTGGGTCATGATGGACTCGAACCATCGACCAATGGATTAAAAGTCCACTGCTCTACCAACTGAGCTAATGACCCGCTCGAGGAAATTTTTTAAACTTAAATGGTGGGTCATGATG
>NZ_AUXS01000023.1 GCF_001625565.1 Pseudoalteromonas luteoviolacea NCIMB 1944 | reverse complement strand
GCTGAAGAGAATCAGCCAGGATGCTGAAGAGAATCAGCTAGGATGCTGTAAGGTCGTTAAGATACCTTAAGGCCTAATATGTTGTAGTTTAGCTAAAAGGCAAAAGCCTCGAAAGCGAGTAGAAATAAAAGAAAAAGCCAGCTTAAAACGAGAAAAGTTTATTTCCCTTCTCACAAGTATGTGAGAAAGACAGTTATTCCTAAACAGGGTGTTACTGAGAGTTGAATCTGGGAATGTTTGCTAATTCAAGGAAGGCTGCCGAGTTTGTGTTATTCCTTATCAAGAGGGATTGCCAAATAACTGCAAGGAGTGCAGTACTGGCTTTTATTCTTTTTACTAGCTGATTTCATAACCACCTTTCTGTTACCGTTTGTAATAAATATTAGTAAAGTAAACAAAGTAATAGCGCTATATGTAACTGCCCCAGTTTTAGTACAGCTCATTAGTAGAACTATGCTGCCTCAAGATAGCCCATTCTACGACTCAAACCAGCTGCACCATAAGCAAATACCACACTGATCTTAAACATATCTTTTAGCTTTCGGTTTTCATCTTCAAGCTCTTTTAAACGTTTTACATCAGAGGCTTCCATCCCACCATAATTTAGAACGTCACTTATAAAGTGTACTTTGATCAACCCCATGATTACGACATATTTCCAGTACAGGCACTCCTGATTCAGCTTCTTTGATCATGCGCACGATCTGTGTTTCAGTGAACTTACTTTTTCACACCGTAAAAGTACCTTCTTATATCGATAGAAGTTCTACTTATGAACTGTTTCAGTTAATGGGGGAGTTACACTCAGCTGATTAATTTTACAGCTGTTTTGCTGGTGGTAAAAACGTGGTATGTAGGCTTAGCAGCCATGCGTAAATTACGACTCAGGCCCTCATAAGGCAAAATAGGGTTTACTGTGAAGTGTCAATTTGACTTGCGCTTCACAGTAAACGATGAGCGTGATTAACTAGGTTTAGAGTGGCCACCACTTTTTGGCTTATTGTGCGCTGAATGTCGTTTTTTATTGGGCCTAGATGCAGGCTTGCCACTGCGGTTTTCATGCGTTTTTGTAGCACGCTGTTGTCTTTGTGGCTTTTGACCTTTTTTGGGGTCTTTATTGGTTGCTGTATCCTGCACCGTTTCAGCTTGTGGTTGCTGCTTTTTTTTCGGCTTCTTAGGCTTTTTAGGTTTGATTGGGCGTGTATCTAGCGCCTTTTCTGGCACCGGGTTTTGTGGTGTAAATCCAGGTTCTTCAGCTCGCGGTATCAACGCCCCAATGAAACGCTCAATTCCGTACAAATCATCAGCATCAGCTAATGTCACAAAAGAAACCGCAACTCCTTCACTGCCTGCACGACCTGTGCGTCCAATTCTGTGTACATAGTCCTCATAGGTATTCGGTAAGTCATAATTCACAACATAAGGAAGTTCACTGATGTCTAATCCTCGCGCGACAATATCGGTGGCAACTAGGACATTGACTTCGCCGCTTTTGAAACCGTTTAGCGCTTTAACCCTGGCTCCTTGTGATTTATTCCCATGTATCGCTGCCGCGCTGATATGGTTTTTCTCAAGGTACGTGACCAATCGGTTTGCACCATGTTTTGTTCGACAAAAAACCAACACTTGTCGCCATTGCTTATTCAAAATGAAATGACTAAGAAGTTTATTTTTTTGAGACTTATCTAACGCATAGGCACTTTGATTAACACTCTTCGCGGCAGTATTTTCAGCCGCGACAGAGATTTCGACAGGGGCAGAAAAAAGTCCTTTCGCGAGTGCTCTAATTGGTTCTGAGAAAGTTGCAGAGAAAAGTAAATTTTGACGTTTTTTAGGTAACAGGCTAATGATTTTTTTCAAATCGTGAATAAAGCCCATATCCAGCATGCGATCGGCTTCATCGAGTACCAAAGCGCTTAATTCTGTAAATTTGACTGCATTTTGCTGGTACAGATCAAGGAGTCTACCCGGAGTGGCAATTAAAATATCAACCCCTTTTCTAAGGCGCATCATTTGCGGGTTTATTTTTACACCACCGTAGACAACAGTGCTGCGAATTCGGGTTCCAGCGCTATACGTTTCTACATTTTCTGCAATTTGTATCGCAAGCTCTCGAGTTGGTGCCAATACCAGAATACGTGCTTGGTTTGCATGGGGTTGTTGCGCCTCAAGTAGCTGCTCGATAAGCGGTAAGGTGAATGCAGCGGTTTTACCAGTCCCCGTCTGTGCTGCAGCCATGACATCTTTCCCCGCAAGAACTGCTGGAATTGCTTGCTGCTGAATAGGGGTTGGTGATTGGTAACCTTTCGATTGGAGTGTATTTAGCAATACTTGAGATAGCCCAAGTTGGGAAAAATTCATGCAAGTTCTCTTCTTTTTGGTCGGGATACTGCTCGACCTTTGCTTTGACTAGTTTGAGGCGATAGTGACACCATGAGAGAGCGATCATAGCAGAGTTGTGGTTTTCTGCCGAATGAATTATTGGCTGGGAAAATTAAGCTGGCACATTCTTTTCTTACTAGAATGCAGCGGATTTGCGACTTTTATCTATACTTTCATGTGGCAAGGATGAGAGGGAATAAGTATGGATTTAACACACCGTCACTCCGCTAAACTACTTCAAGGGTTAGTTGTTTTGTTTGGCTTTGGTTTTACCGGGGTATTGGGCTTTATGCTCTATGCTGAACAACAACGGCTCATTTCCCAAGAGTTTAATAAAGAATATTTATTGCGCGTCGATTCATTCAAGCAAAGTGTGTTGAGTCGGTTAGCGACCTTACATAGCCTGGCAATTTTATTTGAGACTCAACCACAGGTGAGTAAATCGTTATTCAGACAAGTATCTGCTGGTTTACTTATCAATCACCCAGGTATCCAAGCTTTAGAGTGGGCACCACGCGTATTGCACCAAGATCGCGCCGCATTTGAACAGCAAGGGTTAAGTCATTACTCTCACTTTTCGGTGACCGAGCGCGAGCAATCAGGAGTGATGCAACGTGCACTACAGCGGGCCGAGTATTACCCTGTACAATTTGTTGAGCCGCTGTATGGCAATGAAATTGCACTTGGCTTTGACCTGCTGTCTGATAGTCGTCGACAAACGATAATTGAAGCGTCAAGAGACTTAGCTCTACCTTTGGCAACGTCGGGGATTAAGTTAGTGCAAGACCCCAAAGGGCATAGTGCTTTTTTGGCTATGCGGCCTGTATATCTAAACCAGCCAGTCACGGTATTGGAAAAACGCGCGCATATTTTGGGGTTTGTGGTCGGTGTATTTAAAATACAGACACTGATTGCAAACTCGAAATTGGGTAAAAGCGAAGGTGATATAGAGTTTGTACTGGAGGATGTGACAAAAGCCAAAGCGCCACAAATACTGCATCGCCATGGTCAAATGCAAACGCAGCTTGCACCAAACACTGCGTGGTTGCAAGTGTGGGGCCGAGACTGGGCTATCAGCGCAGTGCCTTCGACTCAATTTATCCAGAATAGAACCTCTGCGCTGCCGTATATCATAATCGTAATTGGTTTTTTCTTGACGGCATTGACTTTCCTGTATGTACGTTTGTTATATCGAAGACAGCTTGCTATTCAGCGTGCTGTGAGAGTTAAAACGTATGAACTAGACAAAGCCAATGCTCAATTGCAGGTATTGACGCAAATTGATGGTCTAACACAGGTGTCCAATCGCCGCTATTTTGACTTGCAGCTACAGAAAGAATGGCGCCGTGCCGCGCGTATTGCCAGCCCAATTAGCTTGTTGGTGATCGATATTGATTACTTTAAAGAATACAACGACCACTATGGTCACGTGATGGGAGATGAATGCTTACGTAGTGTGGCACAAGCACTGAACGAGCTCGCACAGCGACCTTGTGATGTATTCGCCCGTGTAGGAGGTGAAGAGTTTGTGTTTATTTTACCTGATACGGAAAAAGTAGATGCTTTTTGCGACAAGTGCCTAGCGGCGGTTCAGGCGCTTAAGTTACGCCATCAAGGTTCATCAGTGTTTAAATATGTCTCTGTGAGTGTTGGCGCATGTGTTATGCGCCCTAGCAATGGAGAAAGTGAAGAAGTATTGCTAAATCACGCTGATAGGGCAATGTATACGGCCAAAGAAATAGGCCGTAATTGCGCTAAAGTGATTAACCTTGTTAAGCCTAGTCCACCGCAGGTGTCAATGAGTGCGGTTGAATAGAGGGTTTATTTGACTGAGATAACACCAAAAAGCTTAATATTAATAGATTACAAATGAACCAAATATCTTTTATAACGAACTGTCCAGTACCAGTGAGTATCGTTGTCGCGCTTAATGCACCAGGTGTGGTAAACAAGAAGGTTTGTGTCATCAAGAACACCGCACCACAGCCAAGTACCGCTATTTTTAAGAGCAAGGTGTGGCGTAAAATGATGGCCGTCATAAGTAACACGACAAAGAGTATGTCATAAATACCGATTAAGTTAGAGGCCATTTGTATCGAAAAAAGTTGATACATCCACGACATAAATGGAGAGTTACTGACCAGTGGCTCAATACCTTTGGCTTCTAGTTCCATAAACTTCATGCCGCCTATCCACAGTAAAACTAATGCAACAGGAAAGAAATTAAGCCAGATGTGTTGAGCTGCACTGAATCTCTCACGGCAGAATAAGTAAGCCACGATAGGTAACAAAGCAAAGTATTTAATGATCCCTTGCCCTGAGCCGATCACTGGGAATCCACCATGTGCTTGGATCCATCTCGCTTCACCAAAAAGAGTGACTAAAAAGGCAATCGCAATAACTACAATGCTTATCAGTGCCGCTTTTTTGAACATCGGTTGCTGTAGAACGACCAAAGCACTGGTGATAACAATAATGCCACCTAACAGTTGCGCAGACAGCATATCGGAAATCGCAAGATCTAGGGTGTAGAATTGCAGTAGAGCGTGCACATAGCGGTCATTTCCACCGAGCATCATAGACAGTCCAAAAACAAACAGGCTGAATGCGGTTAATCCAGTGACGATATTAAGAATCATTTTATGTTGCATACGAACTCCAGGAAAATTGATTAGACTTAAAGACCGCATGCCATACATATATATTTCAATATTTTTTGAAAAACAGAGTTGAGAGTTCACCAGATACTTTAACCATAACTTTTTTAAAGGTGAAAAAGCTCGCTAAATCAAATGATTCATTTCAAAATCACTCCTTTAGTCTGGTTTTTATGCGCTCTTCACACCACTTTATGTTGATTAACATGATAACCTCCCAGCCTTCGGAATATTTCATTCTAGATATTTTGGTTATTAGGTATTGCATATCTCGAATGTGCTAATCAATTCATGTGATTGAAGCGCATTAATAAAGAAAGGGTAATTGATAATGTTAAAACACTGTATTGGGCGATTCACTCAATATGCGGTTGTTGTCTTGTTTGGCATATTTTCGCAAACGATTGCAGCTGACGAGTATCGCGTGCTAGAGCGCGACGTAGCGTCATCCGTTGTTTTCGATGGGCAAGATGACTATGCGGAACTGGTGAGTGACAAAAATGTCGACTTTGGCGGCAGTTTTACGATTGAAGCTTGGGTAAAGGTCGACAAAGTAACGCATTTTTCGCGATTACTGGACTTTTTCAATCAAACTGGTAGCGACAATATAATTTTTGCGACGTCTATCGCTAAAACAGGCAAACCTCGTTTTAGTATTTATCGCGATGGCCATGAAACAGTTGTTGATTCACCTAAGGCAATATCAATTGGCCATTGGACGCATCTAGCGGCAACCTTTGAGCGAGAGACAAAAACAGCCAATTTATACATTAATGGGGAGCTGGTCGCCACCAACAACAATATGAATGTGCCGAGCTCTCAAAGTCGTCGGCATCGTTATATCGGACGCAGCGCTTGGAATGGAGATGCGTTATTTAAAGGTGCGATACATGACTTTAGGGTGTGGAATGTTGTGCGTAGTCAAAAGCAAATTATCGCAAATAACCGCGCCGTATTTGAGGCTGGCACTGCGGGGTTGATCGCCAATTATCCGTTAAATATGAGCGATATGATGGGCGGTAGTGTGCGAGATCATGCAACGGGCGGAGATTACCTACACCTGCATGGTGCGCAAGCTGGCACAGCTCGCACTACGTCAGCAGACTACCCGTTTACCGTACCACAGCTAAGCGTGCCACAAGATTATCGTGCAGTCACGGTATCTGGGTTGCCAAAAGGGGTGAGTATTAAAGGCAATGCTTTGCTACCTAAGAAAAATAAAAATGGCACCTATATGCAGGTAGTCGATTTAAATGCATTGAAAAATGGGGCACTGTTACTCAACATTCCACAAGGTTTTTTCGGTAAATTCTCACTCCAGGTGGAAGTTCACGCAGGCAGCATAAAACCCTATGCCGTGAAACCTGTTCAGCAGCATAATTTTGTTTACATTGTGCCGCCAAAAGACGATGACTTACTGTTTGCCAAAAGTGGCAGTATCGACTTTGGCGAGCCAATTGAACAAGTAACGCATCATAGTGATATCTACTGGGGTATTAACAAACGCGGCGTCGTTTATAGTCGTGCCAAAAATACCGAATGGAAAGTAGATACAGACGTTGATCAAGGGATGCGGTTTGTCAGCATTGGCAGTGATAAAGACGGAGGTGTTTGGGCGGGTACGGATGATGGAAGAGTATACTTTCGAGACCGTTTTGATTCGCCATGGCAACAAGTTGATGGCTTTTTCCCGCAGTTAGCAGTACAGCCTAATGGTTATGTTTGGGCTGCGGCAACCAATCAAAATGGAGAAGTCTATGTAAGAAATGGCCTTAAAGGTGAAATTAAGTTACATGGTAAAAAATCATCCGGGGACTGGTTGACGCAAGATGGCTTTATGAAAAAACTGGCTGTTGGCGCAGATGGCCAGGTTTGGGGTATTGATGCCGCTGGATACGTAAAAAATCGTTTTGGTATCTCAGCTCCATGGTACTTTACGCCTTCGGATGCGATTGATCCTAAGAAAGTAAAATCATTTGATGACAACGCACCTTTTGATCCCACAACCGATGTATTTGGTGACACGAGTAAAGCCGTACCAGTGAATGATCCGAACTATATTCCCAGTTATGGTGGTGAATATGAATTAAGTGCCAAAGCGAAAGAAATAGCCGTTGATAACGATGGTCGGGTATGGGTTGTTACCGAAAAAAATGACCGCTATGTGAGGGGGAGTGCAGATCAACCTTGGTATTTAGTGCAAGGAAAATACCGTGATATCAAAAGTAGCTTTGGTGTTGGAAAGGCCGTTCCATTAAATGTGATCGTCAATCCAAAAGTACGCAAAGATGCGACTGTGACCATTTCTGGACTACCTCACGATGTGGTTTTACTGGATAAAAATAATCAGTATTTAATTCAGGGGGGCAGCATAGATCTGAGTGCGGATGATGCTACAGGTCTAAAGTTAGATGTGACGAAAGCCCATCATGATTTTTATGTCAATGTTGAGCTAAATACACGCTATGACGGCAACCCAATATCGACACAGCAAAAGGTTTTTATTGATGACGCTGAGTTAGAGCGCAGCGTTAGTGGCGGGACTGTCTTCCAAGTAGCCGGCAGCAGAAATAACTATACAGTTGAGAGAGTAGGTAACTCACTGGTGTTGACGTACCGTTATGACTCTACTCGTGTAACACGCTTATTGATGACCGATGTAGACTACATTCGTTTTACCGACAACGTAGTGGCCATCGCTGACTATTATAAGACTTACCAGTTGCCAGCGTCTGTCAATACTAGCCCCGGTAACATTGTAATGATAGCGGGAGTGCCTGCTGGTGCCGTGGTGAATAACTCAGTTGCTATGGGTAACGGAGTATTTGCATTAATTGGTGATGAAATCCAATCTGGTGCTTTTTCAATTGATTTTCCAACTGTTGAGGTGGACAAAGCGGTTGAACTGAAAGTGGGGGTGACTGCTGAAACCTCTGTGAGTAAGGAGTTGATTGGTGGTGCGCGTATTAATGGTTATGCAAATGCAAAAGCGTATGCTGAAGCGGATGCTGAGCTGTCGTTTTCAGTGGGGCCCGATGGTGTAAATGCAGAAGCAAGAAGCTATATTGGTGCTGGCGCGGTTGCGACAGCTGGTGGCTCTGTTGAAGTCGACGGAGTGGGTTCAGCGTCGCAAGAGTACAGCGCAGAAGTTACGGTTGATGCAGAAATTGAAGCGCAATTAACGATTGATAAAACCCAGATCTCTCAACATGTTAAATTGGGCACGCAGGCAACAGTATCAGCCACAAGTACGCTAGAAGTCGAAGTGGATTTTGTGCCGGGCACAAGTGCGACGACTGAAGGGACTGCGGCATTGACGGCTTATGCAAATGTCGAGGGCGATAGCCAGCTTTGCTACGGCGATGGGTGTTATGGTATTTCTGGCTCTGCTGGTGCGGAAGCTGGGATAATGGCCACCGCTTCTGGGTATGCAAGCGGCTCTTTAGCTGGCGTTGGTGGTAATGCTGAAGGGGGTGTAGAAGCTGGCCTTGGTGTTGGGATCAACGCAGGAGCAACTGCGGGATATGAAGACGGTGAATTAACCGTGGGTGTGTCAGGTGAACTTGCGGTATTGATTGGCCTTGATGTGGATGTCAATGTGGTCATTGATACCAACTCGGTGGCAGATACGGCTGACTTAGTTGGCAATGGTGTCATTGGAGGGCTAGAAGCAGTTAACTCCAATATGCTTACCGTGGACCAAGCAGTTACGCAGTATTACGTGCCAGCTATTCGGTTTGTACAGACCAATATGTTGCCACTTGATCAAGCGATGGGGCAGTATGGTGTCTCCGCGCAGCAAGCCGTATTTAGCGGCATTATCAGCGTTGATGACGCCGTCAATAACTATGGCGCGAAGGCAGGAGACTTTGCTGGAACGGCATTTGATAGCGCCAAAGATAAGGCTGAAGATACAGCCAAAGATGCTTACAATGGTGCCAAACATTTCATTTGCCATATCTTTTGCTAAACAAATAAAGGCAATATAATCTGATAGAACGCGGCGCTTGCCGCGTTTTTTTGATCATACCCAAGCGAAAACGGAAGTGCTGTTTAGGGGGTTAAGTTATGAAGATTTAATTACTTAAGCGGTTCTGTCATTTAGTTTTTGTGCTATTCAATATCGTTTGATATTCGCCGCTGTGTATTATTTTTTGCATGCCATCGTTAAAGATCTTCAGGAGCTTTTCAGAGGTCGGTTTAGTTCTGGGAAATAGCAGATGTAGCGTTCCAGTCATTAGCGGGGTGGAGTGATAACTGAGTACGTGTTTATCATTGGGATATTCTTGCTCCAACAAATAATTGGCTGGGAGCAGGCCCATTGGAAACAAGTCAATTCGGCCTTTTATCAGCATGGACAGGTTTTGCTCATCGCGTGTCATGATGCTGATATTGAGTAGTCCAGTACTGGCAAGCTGCCAAAATTCTTGTGTATAGCTGTAGCCTCGGGTAGCACCAATGCGATATTTATCTAACTCTTCTAGCCTTTGCCATGGCGGTATTGGATTGTTTTTATTATAAAAAAAGACCGCTGTTTCTTCATATAGAGCTGTGCTGCACAGATAGTCGCGCTGTCTTTCAGTGGTACAGAACCAATATGCAGATGCATCATAGCGCACTTTCTCTGACTCTTTGAAACTGCGCGCCCACGGCATAAATACAAACTTCACTTTTATCCCCTGCTGCGCAAACGCTTTGCGAATGATTTGCGGCACGAGCCCTTGTTCGACAAGTTGAGCCCCTGAATAAGGCGGGTACTCACCTATGGTGATCGTCAATGTTTGCGCATAGCTTGTATGGCAGCCTGCAAAATAGACTAAAATAGCGAGGATCAAAGGGCGTGTTTGTCGCTTTATTTTCATCATAAGTTGAATACGCTATGTGTTTGGGTTGGTTGCAGTGAGTGCTGCCATTAAGTCTTGTTGTGTAAACGGTTTGGTTAAATACCCATCAGCGCCTAATTCAAGGCACTTTTGCTGAGTGGCTTCGTACGCATCAGCGGACAACATGATGATCCGAGTTGACTCTGTGAGCGACATGGTATTTAGCAAGGCGAGTACTTCGTAACCATTCATTTTTGGCATATTAATATCGAGCAAAATCAAGTCGAATTGTTCAGATTTATTAATTACTTGAAGCGCTTCATAGCCATCGGAAGCTTGCTCAATTGTAGTGCAGAATGCAGCAAGCATTTTGTTGGTAATGACCAAGTTTAGAGCGTTGTCATCAACCACGAGCACCCGTTCAATAGTGGGCATATTAAACTCTGACAGAGTGGGGGCAGGTTCCTGTTGTGGCTGCATTTTATCAGCTGGCATGGTGATATGTACTTGCGTGCCTACTCCTAGCTGAGACTCAAATTTCAGTTGATAGTTTAATAGTTCACACAGTTGCGCGACGACCTCAAGCCCTAATCCACTGCCACTTACCATGTCTTCATAAGAGTTAACTTCTTGCTTGTATGCTTGAAAAATGGTGTCGACGTCTTTGATGCCGACTCCGGTATCAATGACGGAAATAGTGCAAGTATGTGCTTTTAGCGTAGCACTTAACGTCACTGACCCTGACTTGGTGTATTTGATTGCGTTGCTGACCAAGTTGCTCAAAACCTGTGTTAGACGCACTTTGTCTGTTTTTACAAAGACATGTTGGGCGTTATTGGTATCGATTTCCAGTGTTAAGTTTTTCTCTTTGGCTGCTGCATCGTATAACTCATGGATATGACTAAATACGCTACCTAAAGCGACTTTTTCTATGCTTGTTGAGAGCTTTTCAGCATCTAGTTTTGCCAGTGTTAAAATGTCATTGAGCAAGGATTGTAGTTGCTCACCACAGCTTAATATGGTGCTAATATCTTGTGCTATTTTTTCGTTGTTAACTGCACTTTTAAGGGTGCCTGCGATACCTAAAATGCCAAATAGCGGAGTGCGGATCTCGTGAGACATACGAGCAAAAAAACGCTCTCTGGCTTCAAGTGCTTCTATTGCACGGCGCTCGCTTTCTTTAATTTCTGTGATATCAATATGCGCCCCGATCATTCTAATTGGGTGATTGTTGTCATCTCGTATGATAAGGCCACGACAACGGATCCAAATTGTTTTTCCTGTTGCATGTGTATAACGAACGATTTGGTCGTAGGGGTAGCTGGGGTCGGCTTTGTGCTTTTCGAAGTTTTCAAGTGCTAACTTGAGGTCGTCTTGGTTGATGATATTTTGCCATTCAGATACTTCATGTTTTTTGGTGTTTGGGTCATATCCTAAGGTTTGCCAGAGTTTTGGGCTCATCCATTCTTCTACCGGGTTTTCAAGATCCCAATACCAAAAGCCATCAAGAGCTGATCCAGCCACAAAATCGAAAATTTCTGGGTGTTTTTGTAGCTTTGCGTACAGTTCCTTTTCTAGTCTGTGCACAAGGCCCCTCCAAAGTTAGACTAGTTGCTAGTACTAGTATAGTCACAACATAATTTGGCTGCGTGACTATTGCATGTTTAATATACAGTGAGACCGGGCCTCACCTCAATATATTGCATGTTGGCTGATTACAAGGAAATTTGCGTAAAACTGCCATATAAATATCATTTTTCTCTTGTACAGTGGGCTTTATTAAAGTATGCTGACCAACTTGCTTATGAAACTCACAAAAATAAGCAGTAATATGTCTTACCTTGATCCAGTCAGTCATAGTTTTAAAGTTAGCGCCTTACTGCGTCTGTTTTGAAATTATCAATTGTGCAATCATGCAATGCCATGGTTATAAATGCCGCCACCAAGTGGGGCAACGATTCAGCAGACCTTAATAAGGCATCATGTAAATAAATATCCGTGCAGCAATACCCTGCAATGAGATATTAAAGTTAAAAATGAGCGTTTTATTATGTCTTACTTATACCAAGGACAGCAGGTAGCGATCACGTTGCCGGTCCATTCAATTTCTATGAATAAATGCCGCATGGCTGTTAAACATCAAGATGGCTTAAGCTATATTGATTTTGCCAATTCTGCCGATGCAAAAGGCTTTCTAAACTGGCTGGGTAGCGCGAACTAACCCAGCAAACCCTTGCTTTGTTGGCACTGTGTTGTATCCAACAAGCCATTTATGGTTTTTCGCAAAGCGGTTTCAGGCATAAAGCCAATATGATAGGTCACGAGCGTACCTTCGCTATCCAAAATAAATAATTGGGGTGTACTTTTCACCGTCAGAGACTGAGATAACCTACTTGGAAAAGTGGTTATGGCAAACGGGCTCTGGTAGCGCTTCATTTCTCTTTTCAATGAATGTTTGTCACCGCCAGTTGCCATCATCATGGCTGCGAATTTCTGACAGTGTTTTGGTTGTTGCTCAATCATACGAGCGATTAACTTATGCTGCTTTTTACACCAGCTACACTGAGGTTGCACCAGTAAGAGAGCTAAAACTTGACCGCGATATGCTGCCAGCGTTGAAGGTGCGTTCGGTGTTATCGGGGTGAGTTTAAGCTGATAGAAAGGGCTTGATGCCATGGCGCCCATTGGTGCCAACAGCAATATCACCAACACACAAAGGTGTTTAAAAGTCATAATCAAACCCTAAATACGCAAGCCGACCTCGCATCGGAGCGTAGATAAAGGTGACGTCATAACCCCCTTCGCTATCAAACAAAAGCGGTGACTCTTCGTCGGCTGCTTGGTTGTAATCAAGCGCATTGTTCATACCTACATAGAGTTTAATATCCTCAGAAAGTGCATAGCTGACTTTAAAATCCAATATGCCGTAACTTGATACGTCAGTTTTTTTAGCGTGTTGCGCTTGTGTATCATTAAACCCTTCATACCCATAGTCACTCAAATTGCGACTCGGTACAAAAAGGTAGTTTGCGTTCACAGTCCAATTTGCCTGTGCAAATTCAAGATTCATGCTGGCGCGCTTTTCTGTTGGCGCAATGCCAAAAGACGACTTAAAGGCGTCATTGTAGCGATAGTTTTCAATACTGGCGCCCAGTTGCAGTTGCTCCAGTAACTGATAGCTCACAGCGAGATCCCAAGCCCACACATCTGCTTGTTCCGTCAGCTGTCCAAGCACAGGTGTGCCCGCCTCATTGTGGGAGAGTGATGCCAAGTTATCTACTTGGGTATATGCCACAGACAGAGTTGCGTTGATCTTATCTGCGCTGTGGTTGAGTGAATAGTTGTAGCCAGTTGAGCGTTCAACCTCGTGTACATCCACGAGGTATCCTTTTTCGGCATCTAAAATTCCATGATCACTTTCAAAGAAAGACAAAGGGGCGCGATAGCCTTGGCCTATAGACAAGCGAGAAATCCAATTTTCGTGATGAAACCAGCGCATATCGATACGCGGTGAAACCAGCGTTTCATCTATTTCGTCATCGCTGGTTTGGTTAGCGATAAAATCCGCGGTGATGCGATCAAATCTAACTGCCAGCGCTAGCTCAAAATCAATGGAGGGAGTGTATGTCTCTTGGATGTACAAACCAGACACGGTGTAATCGAAACTATCAGACATATACAGTGGGTTATCTGCGAGCGCGGCACTGTGGCTGCGCATTTGCTCATCGCGGTTATCCATACCTACGGTGATAAGGTGCTGATCGTTTATGGCATAGTATAATTTTGCCGCGAAAAACTGCATATCATCTTTGGCCCAATAGTCGATGCTTTCATAAAAAGAATCTTGGATGTGTTCAACGTTGGCATAGCTGATATCCAGCGTCAGCTGATCATTGATGCTGTGTAAAATGGAAAACAGCCACTCCTCTCTTTGCGTATCGACCCACTCTGCGGTTTCCCAAGGGTGGCCAGTATATCGGCCATCCACAGTGTTATCAGAGAATAAGTTTGCCGCTTCGCCGCGAGTTACACTGGCAAGTGTTTCTGCAATTGAGCTGGTGGTATCGCCTAGTACAGGGCCGCCAAAGACTTCGGAGATACTGCGCCCATAGCGGATTTTGATAGAAGTATCTAAAGACAGGTCATGACTTAGGGTAATGGCTATAGATTGGTTGTCGAGTAACGGTGATTCGCTGACGCCATTGTTGTCTCCATCAAATTGATCGCGAGTGTCCTGTTGAGCAATGGCACTGATGGCACTGTGTTCATCTTCACTGATGCCCATTGCAACCATGGAAACTTTTCTGTATCCCTGATTACCTGTTGCCATTTCCAGCTCAGCCGCATTTTTACTGGGTTTTTGCGAGACTAAATTGACTGTACCGCCTATTGCTTCAGGCGCGGTGAGCGATGCACCTGCGCCTCGCGCGATTTCAATGGTGCCAATCCCCGCCGTAGCAACACTGTCCATACCGTAAAAACCAGACAGCATGGTATGCATGGGAACACCATCGACAAGAACATTGGTGTGCTCGCCTTTCATACCGTTGATCATAACGCGCTTTGCGCCACACATTGAGCACTCGTTTGATACTCGTATCCCGAGCGCTTTATCTATTGCTTCCGTTAAATTCGAAGCCTGCATATTTTTTAATTGCTCAGCATCAATCAGTTCTGTTTTCGCGATGCTGTCTTTCAGTATACCGCGTGATTGAAGGCGTGCTTGTACGCCCTGTACTTCAATGTGCTCAAGAGCATTTTGATCAGTTGATTTTGCCAATGCAGCAGGACTGCTTAGCAGGGTGGTCGCCAAGAGAGAAGGATACAGATAATTCACGTGTTGTTATTTTATGCATGATAATGATTATCATTTATATTAAGCTTTTATCACTTTAGACTGCAAGCAATAATTTATTTTATTGTTGTGATTAGAATGTTCTTTTGTAGGTCTAGATAAGCATAAAAACAGAAAAATCCGTATTTTTTACTGGACTTAAATTGGCGTTGGCACAATTTAAGCCCTAAATTTACTAAGCGGATGTGACGAAAAGGTGAATGAATGAACTTTTTAGCGGGGCTGACGATACGACAGCGACTTTCAGTTGGATATGGCGCAATTTTATGTTTGATGATCATATTGACTGGGATAGGTATTAAGGATGTCAACTTTATTGATGATACCTTGGCACAAATGACCGATGTCAATTCGGTAAAGCAACGTTATGCAATTAATTTTAGAGGCAGCGTGCACGATACGGCGATTGCCATTCGCGATGTGGCTATTACTAACTCCGATGCTGAATTAAGCCAGTTCGAACGAGAAATCGCAGAACTAGAACGCTTTTACGTCGACGCGGAAAACAACATGGCACAGATGAAATCTCAGGGTGTGCCATTTAACGATAATGAGCGGCGAATATTGAAAAGCATCTCAGATATCAAAGTCACGACGCGCCCCTTGGTTGCGCAAATTATTGCTGACAAACGTGCGGGTGACAATGTCGATGAGGTGGTTTTACAGCAAGCGCGCCCCGCTTTTATAACCTGGCTAGCACGCATTAATGAGTTTATTGACTATCAAGAAGAGGCCAATCAAATTGCAACGCCAGAAGCGCGTGCAGTGGCCGGGGGCTTTGGCCAGTTTATGGTTGGCGCTACTTTACTGGCAATCGCGGTGAGTGTGTTTATTGGCTTAATGATTGCCAAAAGTATTCGTGAAGCACTCGGAGGAGAGGTGCGTCAGGCTGAAAAGGCGCTTTCTGCGATTTCGCAAGGTGACCTTACTCAGAGCATGTCGACGGATTACCCCAACAGTATGTTGTCTAAATTGTTTGATATGAAACTGCAACTAACGGAAATCGTATCAAAGATTGTAGGTGGATCGGCTGACTTAGCAGAGCAAGCCAAGGTGGTTTCTACGGGCTCTGATAATATTTATGCTGCGGCGCAGCAGCAAGCGTCATTGACGCAGCAGACTGTTGTACGGCTGGAGAATTTACGTAGCAGTATCGATCATGTCAGTGAGTTGACGACAAAAACGGAAGAAAACTCGGAGTCGACCGTTGAGTTTGCAGACAAAGGTCGTGATGCGATAGCAGCGAGTGCAGCAGAGATTGTGAAGATTGCCGAAACCGTCAATGGCACGGTTGCACAAATTAAAAAACTAGAGGCCAATACAGAACAAATTGGTGGTATCGCCAATGTGATCAGTGGTATTTCAGAACAAACCAACTTATTGGCACTCAATGCTGCCATTGAAGCTGCGCGTGCCGGAGAATCAGGGCGCGGTTTTGCTGTGGTGGCGGATGAAGTCAGACAGCTTGCCAAACGCACCGGGGAAGCAACGGCACAAATAGAGGCCATGATAGGGGAAATCCAAAAAGAAACATCAGCTTCTGTTGAAGCCATGGAGCAGACCCAGCCTCAAGTCGAAAATGGTAAAGCCTTGATCCAGCAAGCTACTGAGTTGTTGCAAAGTATTGATGCCCAAGCCAGTGATTCATTGCAGCGAGTTCGAGAAGTCGTACAAGCAAGTACCGAGCAAGTGGGCGCAATCTCTGAAGTATCAGAGGCGATGAATTCTATCGCGGCGATGTCTGATAACGCCATTGAAGTGACTGAAACCAATCGAGATGCAACACAAAAACTGGATGCGTTATCGGCAGGTATGCGCAGTGCCATCGGCTTTTTTAAAGTGCGTTAGTCATATTTGAGTTTATGAGTGCAAAAAGGCGGTTGCGCTTGCGAGTCTTATTCGGTTTGGAGAGTCAGGTAACATGTTTCAACTTGTCTACATCAGCAAGGCGAAAAAGCGATTTACTGAACAGGAGCTGTTGAAGATGATGTCACAGTTTCGTCAACGCAATGCAGCCAATGGTATTACTGGGTTGCTGCTGTATGACGGCAAAGGCACCTTTGTCCAATTGTTGGAGGGGGAGGCCGCGTCTGTGAGTGCACTATATGCGTGCATTTGCCGAGACCCACGCCATGAAAGAGTAAACAAGTTACATGAGCAGTATGTTGAACAACGTCTGTTTGCGCAGTGGCAAATGGGTTTCAGGTGTGTTGAAAGTTGTGACATTGATAAACACGAAGGTATGTCAGAGTTTTTGAATCAACAAGACAGTTACGGTTATTTAGAGCATAACCCCGAGTTTTCTATTCAGTTACTCCACTATTTTAAACAGTGTTGATGAGGCTGATATTGCTTAACAAACTAAAAGGTGTTGATTATGAATCAACTAAAAATTGCACATAGAATATATTTCATGAGTGCTATTCAGCTTGCGATGTTGTTGTTGGTGAGTGGAATAGCTTTAGTGCAAATGGCTAAAATTGGCTATGAGCTAATTGATATAGCGGAGGAAGACATCCCCTTAAATAACTTCCTTACGCAGATAACGGAACATCAATTAGAGCAGGCCATTTTATTAGAGCGCATGTTGTTATATAAATCTTTGGCTGATGCCAATCACCCAGGGTATGACACAAAAGTTCAGCAATTGTCATTAAAATTGTCTGATTCAGTGGAAAAGGTCGATAAAGAAATCAAAGATACACGGGCTTTTGCCACCAAAGCAATTACTTTGGCGCACTCACAAGAAGCGGCCAAGAAATTTCAGCAGGTACAACAGGAGCTTGATGTCATAAACAAGCATTATGCGCAAGCTAGCAGAGATATAACTGCGTTAATGCAACAGCTAACACAGCAGCCTTTGATTGAACTTATGCCTTTGGTGAAGCAAATCGAGGCAGAAGAAGATCAGTTAAAAGATGAATTGATAGCCGTGTTGGCAGATGTTCAGGAGTTCACTCAAAAAGCGACGCTACAAGCGGAGCACGACGAAATTTTGGCCATTAAATTGATTTCTGTTGCAGCTGTATTTGCCATTGTTGTGGCCATAGCCTCCGCACTGCTGATAGGTCGCTCTATCACACAGCCGTTAGCGGCATTGATTGTAAGGTTAAAGTCAATTGCCAGCGGTGACGGCGATCTGACCGTGATGTTGGATGACTCAGCAAAAGATGAGACTGGCGTTATGGCCAAAGAGTTTAACAAATTTGTCTCAGGTCTAAGGGAAACCATTCAAAGTACCAATGAAGTGGTGAAAAGTTTGGGTAGCTCATCGGAGCTGGCAATGAATGTGATGCGTCAAACTGAGCAAAGTGTCACGGAGCAAAAGCAGCAAACAGAGATGGTTGCCGCGGCTGTATACGAGATGACCACCACCACCCAAGACATGTCAAAAAGCACGGCCCACGCCGCTGAAGCAACAGCACAAGTGCGTGAAAAAGTGAATGCCGGTAAGAGTATTGCCACTCAGACCAATCAAATTATTGAGAATCTAGTGACTGAGCTTAATTTAGCTTCCGATGACATCGGTGAATTAGTCGAAGAGACCAACAACATAAGCTCGGTATTAGAAGCGATACAAAGTATTTCAGAGCAAACCAATTTATTGGCACTTAACGCGGCGATTGAAGCTGCCAGGGCGGGTGAAACAGGGCGTGGTTTTGCGGTCGTTGCGGATGAAGTTCGGACCTTGGCAACACGCACTCAGTCGTCAACAGCCGATATTCAAGATTTACTTGAACGACTCAAAACAGAGGCTAATAAAGTCGTGAGCAGTATGGAAAAAGGCAAAACGAGCGCGCATAACTGCTATCAAAAAAGTGAGCAGACACAGCAAATGTTGGACTCAGCTTCAGATGCAATAGAGCAAATCAATGATTTAAATACTCAAATTGCAACAGCGACTGAGCAGCAATCGATGGTGGCAGTTGATATTGATAAAAATATAAACAATATCAATGAATTGGCAAAGGAAACCGCGCAGGGGGCAAGTGAAACCGCCGACGCGAATCACAATATAGCCAAGCGTATTATTGACTTGCATACCAATTTTAATCGCTTTGTCACCGACTAGGCAGGAAAATTTATCGATTTGTCATTTTATATTCACCAAGCGCTTTTTATAGTGAAAAAAAGCAATGTAGGAATTTGAACAATGAATGACAGCAAAGCGGGCCATATTGCATTGGTATGCATCGTTTGCTTACTACTAGATCAAGGCTCAAAGTGGTGGGCCAGTGACAACCTTGTAGCTTGGCAAATGACCAGTTACTTAGGCGATATGGTGCGCATTGGTTACACCGAAAACCTAGGTGTCTTTTTGTCGGTAGGCGCTGGTTTCTCTCCTGAGCAGCGAATGGTGCTATTTATTGGTGTAGTCGGTCTATTTTTATTGGCATTACTGAGTTATATGGTTGAAAGCCGAGATCTGTCCAAGTTGCAATTAACTTCTTTGTCTTTAATTTTTGCTGGTGGTATTGGTAACTTGCTTGACCGTATTTTTAATCACGGTGCGGTGATTGATTTTATCAATTTAGGGATTGGCTCTATCCGTACGGGAATTTTTAACATCGCTGATGTTGTTATTTTGATTGGGGCGATGATGATTATATTGTGTACCCCCTTTCAATCTGCGCAGCTAAAGTGATACTTGACGGCATCGCAGTCATCTGTTTTGCACTGTCGTAAATGTCCAATTTTTTCTTTGTTGTTTCATCGTAAGCTCTTGTTGTCGAAAAAATAAGGAGTAAGCGATGATTTCACGTACACAACTATATTCTAACTATCCATTTATTCACACCGCGTTAGCCCAGCTGGGAGAGCCTGCCGAGCAGTCTCTTCCTGAAGCTACGGTTCACCTAATTCGACTCTATGTATCGAACATCAATGGGTGTCAATTTTGCCAAGAGATGCATGACGAAGCACTCAAAAAAAGTGCACCTTCGAAGTTGTATGAACGATACAAAGTAGCGTTATCGAATTCTGATTTATCGTCCCTAGAGGCGTTTGACCAAGCTGCGTTGTTGTTGGCAAACAGAGTGACTTCGGCGTCCTCCTGTGAGCTTGATAAATGCTTTCAACAACTATTGAGTGAATCACAGCAGTTGGCGATTATTGGCTTAGCATTGCAAATTAACAATTGGAATCGTATCGCGATAGGCCTTAATCTTTAACCTGCAATGACAACTGGGCTAGATCAGAAATGTTGTTGTTATAAACCTGTTTAATTTTGAGCGGATTTAAATGGCACCAAGTGTTGCTGCTGAGATCTTTATAGCTAAAACTAGCTTGGCCAGTTCGCCAGTTGTCATTCAGCAGCATATCCAGTTTGATATAGTGACATGATACGCCTTGACGTGGTGTACATACCTGAGGTTGCTGGCCAAGTAAAGTGATAGCGATACACTGTGAACCTGACGACTGCTGATAGTGAAATTCACCATTAAGGTGAAACATGAGGTCGGTATAATCACTTTGTGTAAGGTGTACTTTAGCGCGCCCAGAAATGGTTTTATCTCCTACGTAAACAAGCAGAGAGATTTGGCAAATTGGCTTAGCCGTATCATTACCAAGTATATAATTGGCTAGAAAAAGTCCGTTAATACCGCAAGATGTTGACAGCATGCCAGCCCCTTAACTGAGTTTACTATCTAGACTGCTGCACATATTGCTGCAGTCTATTCAATTATTGTTACTCTAGATTGGGCAGTGGGTTTATGCCATTACAGCTAATTACAGTATTATTTATGTAAGTGTGTATTTACAAACTTATAGAGCGTAAACATAGATAAATGCAGCGGGTGCGGCAAACCCGGCAATCACTAACCATCCCCGAGGTCCTAGCACTCCGCGTTTACCTTTGATCATAAATAAAGACGACAATGCTAAGTAAATGAGCAAGATTGCATAAAAATCTGAAAACCACATCCAAGCGGCACGCGCCTCATTGAGGTGTAATGCGTTTAGTTGCCGAAGTAAAAGACGCGGCTTGACTTGCTCCACGATCACCTTATTTTGGTTCGGGTAAAGGTATAGAGTAGACTCCTGTAAAAACAACTTATACGTCGTCTGATCTTGCCAGAAACGGGCTTTGATGGTGTCGTCCAATGCCAATTTTTGCAGTAGTCGGGATTCAAAAGACTGACTCTCTAACTCTGAATTTTTTAGTTGCACAGAGTGAGTTGTGCGCGAAACTTGATAGTTGGAATTGAACTGATGGATATGATTGAGTGCTATTCCTGAGATTGCAAATACGAGGGTCATGCCAATACAAAAATAGCCAATATCTCTGTGCAAGCTGCGATTGAGTTTGAACCATGACATTATGCAGGTTAGTCCTCAATGGTCACTGCTGTAGGAATGAAAAGGTGCATTACCTCTGGAGTATCAACTGGGCTTAGGTTTTGTGCAGTGCGCTTTTGGTTGGTTTGTTCAAGGGTCAGTGGCTTTATTTTCAATGTACCGGTAGCGTAGGCTGTTTTTCCTTGCGCTGTCATTGGAAAAACCATGTCTCCATCGCGCACTTTCACTCTTAAAGATTGAAACTTTTGATCGCTGGCAAGTTGCATCCAGCAACCACGTTTTTTGCAGACTCTCGTGATAGTACCTTGGATCGTAGCAGTTTGAGTTGTATACCTTTGCGCATCGCTCAGTAACTGAGAAATGCTCACCAATTTACTTTTGTCCGCACCACCGTTATAAGTTTTACCGATAGCCAATTGGCTAAACATTAATGCACAGACCATCATGGCCAGAGTTGTACCCGCTTTCATATCTTTTCCTTAATCTAAGTGTATATATGGAACAATAAGTTACGACAAAGAGCAACATATTGGAACAGTGCTCACACTAACTTACTAGGTAATTGGTATTGGTTTTATTATAACTTTTAGTTATTTGGTTATTGCTTTCAGTGATTAGTTTAATTATTCTAGCTGCGCATTTCAAATGCGATTTATAATTATTATCATTTGGAGGTATATAAGGACATGAAATTTACACTCTCAGTGCTGCCATTTAGTTTACTTAGCGCGGCAGTTTCGACACAGACGTTTGCCAACTCCTCAAAACCCAATAACATTGATGATGTGATTGAAATTCACGGGCATAAATTATCAGTATTAAATAAAGACGCAGCTGGCTCTGTGACTGCAATGGACAGTGAGGCTATGGCGCGTCGTCAACAAGCTGAACTGACCCAAATATTACGTGAGATCCCCAGCGTTGAGTTAACAGGTAGTGCGGCACCATTAGCTGCACAACCCAGTATCCGAGGCCTTTATGGAGAGCGGATCCACATATCAGTTGACAACGTAAAGAGAAAAATAGAATCGGATGGTGGCCGTAACTTGGCGTCGATCAATAGCTTAGGTGTTGATCCAAGTCAGCTAAAGCAAGTGCAAGTTTTACGTGGTGCTGATTCGCTCACAGTGGGGTCAGGGGCAATTGGTGGTAGTATTCGATTGACGACCAAGGATGCCAGTGACTACTTAGATGGTGCAAAAGGGGTGGGTTCCCACGTTAGCATTACTCATCAAACAAATGGTGACAGTAATCAGAACACAGGCGCTCTTTTCGCACTGTCAAATAATATGGATACCGTATTGCACGTCAGTACTGTGCGCTATTCCGATATCGATGTGGTGGGCAGTGAAAATCTGGGCAGTGATGAGCAAGAGATTGCCGACGCCGCCAAATTGGACACCATTAAAAACGATTCTGAGCGACAAAATATTGCTTTAAAAAATACGTGGTTTATTGGTGAAGCACATAGTGTGCAAAGTAAAATTGACTGGTCTAAAACCCGCTCTGATGATCAACCTTATAACTTAGATGCCAGTTTAGGTCTTAGATACCCAATGTTGTCAAAAGATTTCAATAATGACTACTTAGAAGTCGCTTCAACATATGTATATCAGCCTGACAGTCGCTATGTAGATTTTGATGCTCAATTGGTGTACTCAGATAAAGACTACGAAGAAAAAACAATGGGCTATATCACGCGTCGCGGACAGCAAATCGACTTTTCGGGCAGTGAATTTGGCAGCACTAAACGCTATGGTGCAAGACTGGCTAACCTATTTGACTTAACCGATGCTTTTGACCATCAGGTGGCCGTCGAGTTGAATTATGATTTTGAAAAGTTTAGCCAAACAGAATTCGATGCTGAGCAAATTCAAACATCTGAATACGGTGACAGTGATGCTCAAAATATTTCTCTGTCAGTGATAGATCAAGTGTCATTGGTTGACGACTCCATATTGATCACGGCGGGCATACGGTATGATGGGTATAAACGCAGCAGTGACGTGTACACCCAATATGATGATCATGACGATGATGAACTTTCCAATGAACTCGGTGTGACATTAAAGCTAACCGATTATTTCAACATCTATGTGAAATATGCCGAAGCATTTCGCGCGCCATCGGTACAAGAGCTGTATAAAAAGCGTGAGTGGCGCTGCCATATCGGTGGCAAATTCTGCTACAACGAGCCTCAACCCGACTTAAAACCAGAAGAATCGGAAAATTTAGAGGGCGGCTTTGGTATCTTCTTAGATGACCTTAATTGGGGTGATAAGTTTGAACTGAAAGTACTTCACTTTGATAACAATATCACGAATTTTATCGACAATGTCCCCTTTATGTATTACGTCGATGCGCAGGGGGAAAAACAGCAAGGGTCACCAGGCCCTAAGCCAGCAAATGGTATTCCTGTGGCGACGCACCGTGATTATAGTGCAAAAAACATTGGCAAATTAGTGAGTCGTGGGTGGGAAGTAGAACTTCATTATGAGCTGGGAGCGCTGCGTACCTACCTGGGATATTCAACAATTAATATGGATGCGTATGGTGTTCCAAACTTCTTTTTAGGCACGATAGAGACTGACAAACAACCCTATTCAGAAGCACCTGCGGACAAACTCAATTTAAGCATCCAGTATGCTTTGTTCGATTCTTTAGAGCTTGGTGCACAAATGCTGGCTTATCGGGCTCAGCAGCGTTTAACTGAAGCATATCTTGAACGCGGTTATGGCACGGACTCTTACCAAGTGTATAACTTGACTGCAAAGTTCCAAGGCACAGGTTATTTCTCTGATCTGGTTGTCCGTGCAGGTATCGATAATGTGACAGATGAGCGCTATTTAAGAGCACCAGCGGGGGAAGCGAATGACCCGAGTGAATTAGGACGAAACTACAAGTTGACTTTGAACTATACCTTCTAATTGAAATCTGCTGATATTTGTAGGCGGATCGACTCGGAGAGTTTAATTGCTGGTAACGGGTGGCTGTGAGGGACGTGTGAGAATGTAGGTCAAAGCCAGTATTTCAATGACAGCCACTATTATCAACACATACCAAGGAGCGGTACTAAAACACAGTGCAATATAGCCTATCAGCATACCGATACCTGCTCCCCATTTCCCCTTGGGAGGGACTACTTGATATTCTCGCCATGCGACAAGGGAAGGACCAAATTTGGGATGTGTTAGCAGCCAGTTTTCGAATTTTGGTGATGAGCGTGAAAAGCAGGCAAGTGCTAGGATAAAAAAGATGGTAGTAGGCATCACGGGCAAGGCCATGCCAATAAATCCCAATCCTACAAAAATGATGCCTGCTGCGTGCAACCAGAAACAGCGGTTAAAAAGCTTCTTCATAAATAGCTGTTTCTCCTTGGTTGTATGCGCCGATTTAAAACAATATTCGGCCTGATTGCCTAAATACCGAAGTGGTTATGCAGTATTTTAACAGCAGACGTCTCTCCATTATAGACGAAAAACGTAGTTAATTATCCTAATTAAAAGAGAATATTATTTTGAAAGGCCATAAAAATAGCGTTTGTTTTCATGGCCTTTGAAGATATCTTAGAAGTAGTAACCTATGTTGATATTAAAGCGTCTTTCTACGTCGTCACTTTGTCCTGAAAGTGTACCGCCTACAAAAGGTTGGTTTTTAGCGTGAACCAAGTCAACGTACGAGAAGATAGGGCCTGCGGTGACAGCGACCCCAGTCACATTCATCCATGAATTATTTGATTCATCCGACTTGTTGTAGATGGCACCAAAATCGTTATACAGCTGAAGGTGTGTGATAGGGCCATAGTTAACTGATAAGTTGTAGGCTATATTTACACTGCTCGAGGTTGCTTCGGTTGGCATGGTGTCATAGGTTGCATTAGCTGCTATCGCAATACGCTGCGTTGCATCGAGTTGATAGTCGTATTGGCCATGTTGCAATTGCAGGTTCCAATTGCCAAGGTTGCTGTTCAGGTGCACAGCCCACGCTTGATAATCACCAGCACTATAATTGCCATCATGTAAGCCACCAGATAAAGCAGATACCCCGATTGCTGTTGAGCCTGTTCGGTGTTCTAGATGGTATGCGTAGCGCGCGACAAAGGTGTTTTGTTCAGCTAATTTAGAGGCTGGAGCGTCATAGATACCTTCATCATCGGCGCGAATACCGACAATATCGATAGAGTATCTGTCTTTGCGGTCTTCCACATAGCCGTCAATCCCTCCCAGCTCATCATTTTTGAAAAAGCCTAAGTCTAGTTGCCAATTATCGGCGACTTTTCTTCGCATCACGAGACCCATGTCATAGTCGTCTTCCAGGCCCAAATAATAATTTGGACTCATAAAAAAACTGTGAGAGTTGTAAGGGTCATTACCAAATGGCACTTGTGTTAAGCCGAGCTGTGTTTGCCACTGAGGAGTGATGTCGTAATCAAGGTAGGCATATTTAACAACACTCATATAGTCAAAGAAGCGAATCTCCGCATTGACACCGATGTTGGCAATCTCACCAGACACGTTAAAGCGAAATACATCAAAGTCTAAATCTCCACCGCGGTTTTTAGTATCCTCGTCATAGGAGTTTGTTGAGTAGTTGACACGGATAGCACCGCCAACTTTGATACCGGACTCTGAATTGTCTTTAGCTTCCTCTTCAGCTGCTTGATTATTTTCTAATTGGTGTATTTTTTGCTCTAATTGTGCGAGCTGTTGTTTCAACGCTGACAGTTCACTATTGGCCGAAAATGCATGAGGCGTGGTCACTAATAGCGCGCCACCTAAGGCGATTACTTGTCTAGTACTTCTTGACATTGATTAGACTATCCAGAGGGTGAGAATTAACAAAGGCGCAAGACTAACCCACAATATTTATGTGTGCAAATTGGCGGAAATTGCAAATTTTCATGGTTTGTAATCGGATTGTATCGCAGTGGTAAAAAGGATTGGGGGTTGTCAGGTTATTGCTTAAATTTTGTTACCTTTACGGTCTATTTAGAACGTTCTAGGTGTTACTTTGTTCACAAATTTATTTATTTCTATCAATGTGTTGCTGTGTTCTTTGTAAACGAATCATCAATATTTCGCTAGACGTGTTTTGTACTTTTAAAAAAATCAGTTTTTATTACTTTTTTGGCCAAATCGAGATATTTGGCCACGCGACAAACGACTGTCTAGAAGTAGTATCCAAAATTGAGATTAAAGCGACGCTCTGTGTCGTCACTGTCCCCAGCAATAGAACCGCCGACAAAGGGCTGGTTCTTGGCATTAACAAAATCTAGATAAGAAAAAAATGCCCCTGCGGACATGGACACTCCCGTGACATTCATCCAAGTGTCGCTGCTATTATCTGATTTGTCGTAGATGATGCCGAAATCATTGTAAAACTGCAGCGCATTGATCGGGCCAATCTTTACTTTCATGTTATATGCGACATTAAAGTTAGACATGGTTGCCTCAGCAGCAATAGAGTCATAAAACGCATAAGCACCCACGGCAATGCGGTTGATACCTGCGATATCGTACTCATATTCACCATGTTGCATTTGCAGATTCCATTTACCAATGTTGGCATTTAGGTGCAGCGCCCATGCTTGATATTCTCCTGCTTTTTCAATTCCGTTGTGCAAATCGCCCATGAGGCCTGAGACACCTAACTCCGTTGTGCCGCCTTTGTGTTTAAAATGGTAGCCATATCTACCTGAAAACGTATTGTACTCGCCCAGCGGCTGAGTTGGATCATCGTAGATCCCTTCACTTGCGCCTCTTGCACCCACGATATCATAGGAGTAACGATCGCTTCGCGACTCAACATAGCCATCAACGCCACCGAGCTCATCGTTTTTGAAAAAGCCTACATCCAGCTGCCAATTATCGGCCAGCTTACGCTTGAAGAGTATGCCCATGTCGTGATCGTCTTCTAAGCCGACATAATAAGTGGTACCAAAAAACCAGCTATGTGAATTATATGGCCAATTCCCAAATGGCACTTTGGTCATGCCCACTTGGGCCTGCCAATCTTTTGCAAAGTCATAATATAAATAGGCGTACTTCACCGCTGTCATGTAATCAAAATATCGCCACTCTGCATTAAGTCCAAAGCCACCTATATTGCCGGAAAAGTTCAGACGAAATACATCGAGTTCGAAATCGCCACCGCGATTTTTATTGTCGTCATCATATGAGGTGTGGCTGAGAGTGGTCCTCACGGCACCACCGACCTTGATAGTGGAAGCTGGCTTTTTCTCTTTGGTTTTACGCTTTTGTTGTGCTTCCAGTTTCTCAATTTTCTTTTGCAATTTTAGTAGTTGCTGTTTGAGCTCGGCAAGTTCAGCGTCTGACGCTGCAGCCAGTGCTGGCGTCAGCAGCAAAAGGCAGCTAGCTGCGAGGCGTTTACAATTTGTGAGCGACATTGGGGTATATCCTTAAAAGCAGGCGTATCTGACATAAAGCGTAGTTGAGTATTTGATGCTGTCCATTGCCTTGGTGTGCAACGTGACAGGAATTTTTTAATCTTTTTGTATAGTTGAAGATCAACAACTATATTTTTTGAATGCCCACAGGAAGTTTCATTATGACTATTTCTCAAAAGTTACGCCTTGCATTCATCACCGCGATTGTGGTGCCACTGCTGATTATTGCCGTCATCGTTATTTCTCAAACGAGGCAGCTTGCAGTGGATAAATTTGTAGAAATGAGTAGCAGAGAAGCACAGCAAATTGACAATGGGATTAGCATGTTATTTGAGGAAGTGGCCAAAAATGTGACCTACCTGGCCAGTCACCCAGATGTATTGCAAGGGGGTGATCAAGTGTCGATTTATATAGACAATGGCAGTGCTGAGCAGATGTCACCGGATACAGGAACCTCAGTGGAGCGTCGCCTGTATGAGCTCTACAGGCAATTTGGCTCTTCACATCCTGGCATTTCTTATATTTATTTTGGCAACCCTCAAGGCGGGTATATTCAGTGGCCAAAAGGTCAAGTGAGTGCAAGATATGACCCTCGTGTGCGGCCTTGGTACACCACAGGTAAAGCCAGCGGTGGTCAAACGGCACTGACCAAAGCTTATTATTGGGAACCAGATGACACGGCAATTATTTCAACGGTTAAGGCTGTGCAGTCGGGCGGTGAATTGATTGGTGTGCAAGGAATGGATGTATCACTTAAAGGCTTGACGGACATCATCAAGAGTATTCGGTTAGGTGAGACAGGCTATCTTATGTTGGAAGAGGATAGCGGTACTATCTTGGTGAATGCTAAACATCCAGAATATACTTTCAAACATATTGATGAGGTTGAAAATGGCCTCTACACCGAACTAAATCGTGCCCCTGATGGGCTGTTTGAAATTTCTATAGACGGAGTGGATTTCTTTTCCAATATCTATACCTCGAAAACACTGGGGTGGAAGTTTATCGCATTTGTTGAGCAACAAGAGGTGATGAGCACAGCCAACAAAATGAAAGTGACCATCTTGGTGATCAGTGGGATCTTGGTGGCAATTTTTATTGCCCTTGCAACCTATATCGCGAATTTGCTGTCTGGGCCAATTGTCAATGTGAGTGACGGCCTAACTGCTATTTCCCAAGGTGGAGGGGATCTGACCAAACGATTGCAAGTGTCCACACAAGATGAGACTGGAAAATTAGCAGAGAGCTTTAACCAGTTTTTAAATTTAATTGCGCAACTGGTACAGCAAATCAATCACTGTGCTCAGCAGGTGAATCAAACTGCGTTGACAACCGCAGGACAGGCGGATGAACTGACAGGGTCAACCAGTGCCCAGCAGCAGTCTTTAGAAATGGCGGCGACAGCCATCAATGAAATGGCGGCAACGGCTAATGAAGTGGCATCAAGTTGTGCCAATGCGGCTGAATTGGCGACACAAACTCAGCACGCTTCCGAACTCGGCCAAACCGTGATCACACAAACGGTGGACAGTGTCGCAGAGTTATCCGGTGTAATAAACCGCGCAACCTCAGATATCACCAAACTCGATAGTGAAAGTGAAAATATTATGTCGATTTTGAGTGTAATACGCGGGATAGCAGAGCAAACAAATTTGTTGGCATTAAATGCGGCGATTGAAGCGGCAAGAGCCGGAGAGCATGGTCGTGGTTTCGCTGTGGTCGCAGACGAGGTGCGGGCATTGTCACAGCGTACTTCTGAATCAACAGAGGAAATCGCCTCTCAGTTGGATAAACTGCGTAAAATGACAGAAGGCGTGTCGTCAGACATGACAAATAGCCTAGAAACAACTGAAAAAACAGTTGAACTGACTCACTCTGCGCAAAATCAATTCGTTGAAATTACGCAGTCCATTCAAAATATCAGTGATCTCAATACCCAGATCGCAACTGCGGCAGAAGAACAGCAGCATGTAGCGGAAGATATCAATCGTAACGTGGTCGAGATTAAAAACGCCGCCGACAGTGTCTCTATGATAGCCAGCGATACCTGTGACAATGGTGATAAAATGACGGGCCTTTCTAAGCAACTTACCGAGTTAGTAGGCAAGTTTAAAGTTTAGTTGATAAATTATGCTAACGTGCTGTTATTTTATACAAAATTGTTGAAGATCATTCATAGTGAGCAATTCATGTTTACTCTGTGGAGACGGCTCGGTAATGTAAGGACAGTTGAATAAAATTTAAAGGTGGATCATGGAATTTTCCGACTCAGTAAAATTAGCAAGAACTGATACCGGGCTAGAGTATTTTGAGGTTAATAGCCCCCTGTGTCAGGCAAAAATATTTTTACAAGGTGCGCAAATTACAGAGTTTACCCCGAATGGTAAGAGCGACTTACTGTGGGTGTCGGCAGATGAGGATTATCAAGAAGGAAAATCTGTACGCGGCGGTATCCCAATTTGTTGGCCTTGGTTTGGCGTGCATGAAAACGCAGACTGGCCAGCTCATGGATTTGCACGAAAAATTGTGTGGCGTGCTGAGCAAGTGACTGAAACATCGGAAGCTGTGCGCATTTCACTGTCGCTACCCATGATGCAAGTTGGCAGGGAGTATTGGCCACATGAATCTAAATTGGAAGTCGAATTTATTTTGAGTGAACAATTAGAGGTAAGGCTGACGAACACTAACTTAGGTCAATCACCTTTTTCATTGACACAAGCGCTACATACCTATTTTCCAACCTCCAATATTAAAAACACCACAGTTGACGGTTTGCAAGGGGCAAAATATATCGAGTTTGGTGAAGGGCCTTTTGCGCAATCAGAGCAGGTTGGGTTTGCACGAGAAACCGATATGGTTTACACGCAAGCGGCGCCAGTTCAGTTTATCCATACGCCAGAAGGCACTATTGAAGTTGGCCGTGAAAACTCGACATCTTGTGTACTGTGGAACCCTTGGATTGACAAATCTAAGCGTCTAAGCAATTTTCAAGACGAAGAGTACTTGAGCATGCTGTGTTTAGAAGCTGCTAATGTACTGGAAGATATTGCAACTGTCGAACCTGGTCAAAGTCACACGTTAACTACAACAATACGCTGGTGTTAAACTTTTCCAATTAGCTTGATTGACGTATCCTAACGTGAAGTGAACGTTAGGGTACATTTATGTCAGTGCCAACCATTCTGATCATCGATGATAATATTGAGGTGCGACTAAGCGCAGCTTACTTTCTTGAAGATCAAGGCTTCAAAGTATTGGAAGCCGATTCCCCAGATATAGCTAAACAGCTGCTCAGTGTAAAAGCTGTTGCCATTATTTTGCTGGATATGAACTTTTCTAAGGATACAACCTCAGGACAAGAAGGACTGGACTTTTTGACTTGGTTGAAAGAGCAAGATAATGCACCTGCCGTGCTGTGTATTACCGGTTGGGGAAACATCAATCTTGCGGTTAGGGCACTGCAGCTCGGGGCCAGTGACTTTATAGAGAAGCCGTGGCAAAACACAGCGCTTTTAACTTCAATTCAGCAGCAGCTCAAGCTACAAACTCGACAGCAAACCCAGTTATCTCATATTGCCAACCAAGAGACCCGAACGTCGCAGCCAGTCACTGAGTTTGTTTGGCAATCCGCGAGCATGCGAGCACTGCAAAAAAAGCTTGAAAGGGTTGCGAGGTCTGATGCCAGCATCTTACTTTGTGGCGAAAGTGGTGTAGGTAAAAGTCATATTGTTTCATGGCTTCATCGTCATTCCCTGCGAGCACACGGGCCACTTGTCAGTGTGAATATGGGGGCATTGGCCGAATCATTATTTGAAAGTGAACTGTTTGGCCATGTGAAAGGGGCGTTTACTGACGCGAAGCAGAATCGGACTGGCCGCTTTACCAAAGCGTCAGGCGGTACGCTCTTTATGGATGAAATAGCGACTTTATCTTTGCCTTTACAAGCAAAATTACTGCGAGTGTTAGAAACGGGTGAATACGAGGCGTTGGGAAGCAGCCAAACGACCCGCAGCGATATCCGTTTAATTTGCGCAACCAATGCTAATTTGCCCACCTGTATCGAACAAGGTACTTTTCGCAGAGACTTATTTTACCGTATTAATACCTTGGTGTTTGAGTTGCCCCCTTTACGTGAACGCGAGGCGGATATTGTTCCATTGGCTAAACATTTGCTTGCACAGCATGCGAAGCGTTATGGGATCACTGATAAAGAGTTGGCAGTTGAGGTCAAAAGCGCACTGAAAGCTTATCCTTGGCCAGGCAACATTCGCGAGCTTAGCCATGTAATGGAGCGCGCGCTATTAATGAGTGAAGGGCAGCAGATCTGCGTGGAGGATTGTCAATTGCGATTGGCAAAGCAGCCTGCCGCTTCAAAAGGTGTTCAGACTCGATTAGAAGACACCTCGTGCACTTTGGCTGATATGGAAAAAAACCTGATCATGCAAGTGTTGGAAGAAGAGTGTGGCGTGATCAGCCAAGCTGCACAGCGGTTAGGGTTAACCAAGTCTTCGCTATATCGCCGTTTGGATAAATATGGTCTAAAAGATGTCGGCTAATTTTGAGCGAGTGCTAGCCCTATATTTTATGCTGCTCAATGGGTTAGTGAGTGTACTCGGTGGCTTTTTTGTCAAGGAATGGCTCTTTGCGTCGTGGGTCACTATCCTAGTTGCGATACTCATATTTGCCTGCCTTCAGAGCGTTTCTAATTTATTATTGGGTCGCCTTAGCGGCGTTTTTAAGCGCGCAAGTATTCAAATAGAAGCGCTGCAACAAGCTGATTTTACTTACCAGCTCAAGCCGCATTATCGCAGTGGCGCAGTAGCGAAATTTGAACGTGAATTAGTGGCACTGAGCGATGAGCTACACAGCCAAAAAGCGCGCTACAATAGCCATATTTATGTTATTTATCAGCTCATAGATAAGCTGCCAAGCCCTATCCTGGTGTTTGACGAAGACAATAAACTTAGTTATGCAAACCCTGCTTTTGAGGTGATATACCACAGGTCTTGGCAGTTAGAGAAAGGGCGTGACGCTCAGGTACTAGGGCTGGCTCGAGATAACGATCACTGGCAGTTTTTAAATCGAACACTAAACACGAGTTGGACAATAAGCAGCAGTGAATTTTATGAACAGGGCAAGCGTTATAGCTTGCTTATTGCCATGGATATCAGAAAAGCACTACGTCACCAAGAGCTGACAGCATGGCAGAACTTGATTCGAGTTATCAGCCACGAGATAAATAACACCTTAACGCCCGTTAGTTCTTTAGCGCAAAGCTTACAGAGTAAAATGACCTTGCCAAGAGATCAGCAAGCGCTGTCGGTTATTGATCAGCGTTGTTATCACTTACAGCAATTTGTGGGTCGTTTCAGTGAGCTCTCCAAGCCACTTGAGTTACACACAAAACAGGTGGTGCTCAAAGATTTATTGATGTCTGTCAAAGCACTTATCGCACAGATATATCAAGATCAAACCCTGCTATTGGATTGCACAGTACGGGTTTGTCAGTGTGATCCTCAGTTATTAGAGCAAGCGTTAATTAATTTACTGAGTAATGCCGCCGAGGCGAATGCAAAACAAGGCCCACAAGGCAAAACAGTCAGCATTCAAGCGGGCTATCAGGCAGCCCATGTTGTGATAACCATTACAGATCAGGGCGGTGGATTTGCCAATATAGAAAATGCCATGACGCCGTTTTATACCACCAAGAGCACAGGGCAAGGGATTGGCTTAACGCTAAGCCGACGTATTATCGAGCAGCATGAAGGGAGCCTAACAGTAAGCAATGGTTTACACGGGGCGGAAGTGAAAATTACACTCCCTAGTTGATAATAATTATCATTACCATATAATTAACGCTCAACGAGAGTCAGTGACATTCTAACCGGGAAGTTTCTGAATTTGACTTAAGTATTCAGCGAGGAGTGTATTGTGTTGGTGTTATATCCGTTTATCGCTTTTCTTGTGATGAGTTTTGCCCTAAAGCATATTCAATTGCCTAGTCATACCAAGCGTTGGCTGAGCCGGTTGAGTGTGTGGGCTGTCGCTGCGGCGATGGCGAGTGCTAAATTTGCCCTTGGGCTGAGCGCGCCATTTTCAATGATTGCATTTGTGGTTGTGGGTGCAATTTTGACCTTGTTCACTTCCTTGGGTGCGCTGGCACGACATGATTAGCCCTTCCTTGACGCCAAAAATTGGCATAAGGTTTACTATCAATATGGTAGTACCAAGGATATTCAATGCGCGTCAGTATACAACTTATTCTAATGGTGTCTGTGTGGCTCTTTGCGACACCTTCTCAGGCGGGAAAAAGTGATTGGAAGACCATTCAAAGCCCTCATTTTCGAGTGCATTACCAACCGCCTTACTCAGTTTGGGCTGAAGCGTCAGTAAAGGAGCTGGAACGAGTTCGCAGTGAGGTATTAAGTCAGCAAGGTCGGGCGCTCGAGGTCATTATTGACGCCATAGTGATCGACCCTTTCAATTTGCCAAATGGGTTTGCTTTACCAAGTTCTGATAGCCCGTTTATGGCCTTGTATGTCACACCACCGCAATCAGATACGGCAATAGCATACAACCCTAGTTGGTTAAAGTTATTGGTACTTCACGAATATATTCACTTAGTACATTTATCGCAGCCAAACAGACACCCTGCTCGACAGTGGTTACGAGATGTGAGCGATAGTTTTGATTTGGCAGATGCTGTGTTGCCGCGCTGGGTTGCTGAGGGTTACGCGACGTTGCAGGAATCTAAGCTGACGGGTCAGGGCCGTTTATATGACAACTACTCTGAAGCGCTATTGCAAACTTTTGCTCGCCAAGGTGCTTTGCTGCCCTATCATGCCCTAAGTCATGGAGACGGAAGCTTTCGTGCCAGCGCGATGGCGTATTTATTAGGGGCAAGATTTTTGGCTTGGCTTGAGCAAGAATATGATGAGGCTACTTTAGATGCTGTATGGACGAGAGTAAATGGGGTGGAGAGTCGAAGCTTCGAAGCGGCATTTCAAGGTGCCTTTGGCAAATCTGCAATACAACTATATCGACGCTTTATAGCCGAGTATACCCACCAGGCTATTCAGTCAGTTTCTCAGCGTACTGTGCTTGAACAGTATGAATTCATGCAATTTACGTTTGCTGCTCGAGATATACAACTGTCCGCAAACAAACAGCAATTTTTGGCTGTGGAGTCTACTCAGTCTGGTCAAGTATCACTGGTTGTTTATGCCAGTGAAAAAAACCACAAAGCGGTTGAGCAATTTGAGCAGCGCCAAGCGGCGATATTGGCCCGCGATCCCGACGATATACCAGACAAATATCCGGCGTCCTTCCGACATGAAAAATTAGCAACTTTGGCGGCTGTGGACTTCAACGGGATTTACCATCCGCAATGGCTAGATGAGGAAACTGTTTATTTTGTCGCGCGGCAAAGGGTGGAGCATGGTTGGGCAAATGCGCTTTTCAAATGGCATATTCCCACTGACAAGGTCACGCGTTTATCTAACAGCATTGGGGTCCGGCGTTTTAGTATTATCAATGAGTCTCTAGTGATAGCAGAGCGCACCGAGCATGGCTTTTCTCAATTGGTTCAGATTAGTCTCTCCGATCAGCAAGTTATACCTTTGTTTTCGAGAGACTTAAACTCTGTTTACGACCATCCTGTGATCAGCCCAAGTGGTAAGCAATTGGCTTATTTAAAAGCAGCTCAAGGTCGTGGGTGGCGTTTATATATTGCTGATTTGGCTGACTCGACATTGGTGGCTAAGGAAGTTCCATTACTTGACGACAGCCAATACATCGCGTCGCCACGCTGGGACAAAACCGGTGCGGGGATCTATTTTGTGATGGGGCGCAAAGGCGCCTTGGGCATCTATTACTATCATCTGCAAAGGGACGAATTAAAACAAATAAGCGATGCGGAGCATGTATATGAAGAGGTATTAGGTGAGTTTAACAACCAGTTACTCTTTTTAGAGAGTACGCCATATGGCTCAAGACTCATGGCGATCTCTAATTTGAACGCACACGTGCAGCAAGTCACGGTACTTGATACTCAAGAGACAACACACAGTGATGACAAGCGAAAGGCACAGGCCCTACCCATTGGCTTTGCACAAACTGTGGCAAATTACGACCCTACCTTGCAAGACTGGTCTTTTGCTGTGTCTGTACAGGGTGCTTTAGCAAGCACAGAAGTGCTCAGTGTCGGTATCACAGGCGCAGATATACTCAAGCATTGGAGCTGGCAAGCGGGGGTGAGTCAATCTCTTTTCGATGACGTATTGCAAGGTGGATATCTGGATATGGCATACCGGTGGGGGAACTTTGACGTTCGCAACGAACTAAAGGCGAGTGAATTAGATACCTCTGTACAGCGAGATGAGTTTGGCAATTTTCAAGCTGTGCGAAAATCCTGGTCCAACACATTGGATATTTCATTTGCACAGCACAGCCAAAAGTGGCGCTGGCGGCCCTATGTTGGTTGGCATATGGCCGATCAACGCTATCAAGATCTTGAGCATAGCTATTGGGCGGGCAATCAGGTCTCTTATCACCATGATCAGCAGCAATATTCTGTGGATGTTGTGATGGATGGCGCGAAAATATGGGGGCACAACGCGGGCCATGAGATGATGCTCAAGGGGGCTGTGGCGTTGTGGCAATGGCCTATGTACATCAATGTGAGTAACCGTTACCGTACCGAACAGGCGCTTAGCGTTGGTGGATTTGCGACCAACAGTATATACAGTGGTGTGGGTGGGAGTCAGCAGCATGTTGCTGAGTTACCTTTTATGTTTACATCGGGTGCCCATTACTTAGGTTATGAGTTTGCAACTAGCTGGCGTGCAGGGCAACCGCGTTTATTTTATGCACGTCACCAAATGGACAGCCAAAACTTTGCAAAGAGTTGGGGTATAAAATGGCAAGTGAACTTAAGCCAAAAAGTGCTTGGTAGTGCGGCTAAATACGCGCCGGCAGGGATCTCCAATATGTATCTAGATGTGGGATTTTCTCGTCTTTCTCGTGACGCCCGGGAAGATGAATGGCGCACTTGGTTCGGGCTTTGGCACCCCTGGTAAATTTGTGCTCTTTAGGAAAAAGGCGAGTGGTCACCCGCCTTGTGCAATTGGTTGGTTTGATAAAAATGAGATCTTATTCAGTATAGGTCGCAACCAGTGTCACGTTAGAATAAGCGCTATAGCCGCGTAACATGACCCAGTACTTGCCTGCGCCACCAGTGATGTTACATGATTCGCTATTTCCCCATCTGTAAGGGCGACAGTCGTAAGTTGAAGTTGTTGGCTTACTGCCTTTTCTCACATACAGATCCGCATCACCTGAACCGCCAGAAATACTCACTTGGACATTCGAAGCACCTGCTGGCAAGTCTAAATAGTAAAATGCGGTCGCCAATCTATCGCCTTGCAGTCCTTCTTTCGCCACACCGTTGATGAGCTTGGCTGGATCTTCGTTTGGATCGGTCAACAGTATTTGTTTTGTTGTCGTTGCTGATGCGCCGCTGGCATCTGTGACTGTCAGTGATACGTTGTATGAGCCATAAGCTGCATAACTATGAGTTACGTTGGCACCAAAGCCATTGCTTGAAGTGTCTCCATAGCTCCACTCGTATTGGCTGATAGACCCGTTAGGTGAGCTTGAAGCACTTCCGTCAAAGCTACAGCTTAACGCTGTGCATGAAGCTGTGAATTGCGCGACTGGCAATGGATCGCTGTTGTTATCGCCATCCGGAATTTGATTGTTGAAATGGCTTGCTACTTTTGGCCAGATCAAGCTGACTTTTGCCCCTTTGTTGTGACAGCCACCCAAGTGATGTAGTGCGATGACCTTATTGCTAGATGCCGCAAGTACAGGAGAGCCAGATGAACCACCTATGGTGTCACAGTAGTAGCCAAGATCTGTACCTGTGCCTCTACCATTGGCGTTCGCGTTATTGACTGAACACAATCCATCCGTGTCGCGATCGGATTCAATGGACAATTCTTTTGGATTGCCTGAGCCGTGCTGCGGGATATAGATACGTTCACCTTGAGTTGCATCACGAACGTCTAATCCAAAGTAGCCAAATGGCTGGGCTTTGGCGAAGTCATTAATCGTGAATAGCGTATAATCAAGGGTATAATCTGTCGAAAGGAAGTCTTTACCGGTAACTTTTACTACGGTCTCTAAGGTAGAGCCATTACATGAAGTGTGTTGGTAGTTGAACCATACTTCTGTGTTGGATAATTCGGATGCAGATTCTACGCAGTGGTTATTGGTAAACATGCGGTTATCAGGGCCAACACGCCAGCCGGTACATAGTCCGCTACCGTTCATGAGTAGACGTGCAACAGGGCGGCTGCGTTCAAACTCAGTAGGGTTGCTGTTTGCCCAGCACTGTACGTCTTTTCGCTCCATCGCACCACACGTAGAGCTGATCCCAACATCCGTAGCAGGTGCCATTTGTGGTTCATTTTCAGTGCCGTGATCATAATAATCTATGATGGCGTTTTGGCTTGTACTAACTTGGCTGCCAGGTGTGTATTCTACTACTGCTGTTTCAGCAGAAATAGACATGGCAGAGAAGCTTGTTACGCCGTCGTCACTTTGGCTAAGTGTTGCTGCGCGCATGTTGTGTTCAGTGTACTCATAGCGCTCGCTGCCATCTTCTGAACGTACAACTAGTTTGCCACCACCGGCTAAATTAATGTTTTTAAAATGCAGTTTTATATAGCTGGCGTTGGGGTGTGTCACGGTTTGTGTGATGACATTGCTGGCGTTGTTGGCTGAGAATGCCGCCATTGCTTGAGGTTGAATCACAAGGTTCAGCTCAGCGCGTTTACCAATTGTGGCCATACTTGTTTTGCTAGTATATTGCATCATTTGCGCTTCTGTAAGCGCGGTGGTTTGCGCAAAACAGCTTGCTGAGACAAGTCCTAGTGCTGGTAATATATAACGAGTTTTCATTTATGTTCCTTGTTAGTTTTGTGTTGAGTAAAATATAAACAACAAGAAACAAGGTAATCGTATATAACGTAATTGTAAAGAAAATGATAATTAAATATTTTACAACGTTTAAGTTTTGACCATTGGAGTGACTTTTCGATTATTCAATACAAATCAACGCTACATGGGATGAGTGCCGTATCGTGCCAAGCTTGTTTCTTGCTGGTGCTAATTGATAGATCCCTATTTTGCCCCTGAAGCTGTTTTAGGTGCTTGGGTTTTTGTCGTTAATAATACATCAAGGCTATGATTTTAAATAGCTTATAACTTTAACTGGCTTAGCAAAATAGTGAGTAGTCCGAAGTGTCCAAATACATCAATAGCCAGCGGAATTAAATGGTTAGTGGCGGTATTCAAACCCGCCCAATAGCACCATTAATGGCAACACTGTGTCATTGTGAAAAATACCCAAATTATCTTTACGAAGCGCAATAGCCTTGCATTCCGATTCCGGAATTGACACAAGATCTTTCCGATTCTGGTTATTTATTTTCATTGTAAAATTATCAAGTTATTGATTATTAATCTTTTATTTGATTGGCATGTATTTCGCTCACAGGGAGTTAGGCCCGTGTCATCCTTGATACGAGAAAGTAACAAGTAACGAGAAGCATAGATGGATATTCAAGTACCAAAGCCTATCAGGCAACCTTTCTTTAAACGCCATAAGAGCTTGGGTGTTATCGCCTGTTTATTGATGATCTGGTTGTTAATGCAGTTGGATATTGGGCTGGCAACGCAGTTGCCACGGAGTGACATAACGATTGCAACAGTAAAAGCAGGCGCGTTAGACATTGAAGTGGATGCATTTGGTAAGTTGCAAAGTGCACAGCGACACATCATTACCGCTGCCAGTGCTGGTATTGTCACTGAGGTAGTCAACAAAGCAGGCAGTGTAGTTGAGGTGGGTACGGTGATTGCAAAGATGGAAAATCCGGATCTCTCATTGGAATTTAAGCGGTCACAGCAGCAACTCATTGAAGCTAAAGCAGACAAGCTGCAATTGAATTTGCGGCAGCAACGTGAGCGCTTGTTAGAGCAGTCAGGATTGGGTGAATTGGAAGGAGAGTTGGCAACTTTATCTTTTCGATTTCAAGCGCAAAAAAATTTGGCGGATCGCGGTATTATTTCAGAGTTATCTTTTCTTGAAACTCAAGCGCAGCTAGGTAGTTTGCAAACGCGAGTCGCGCATGCAAAAAAACGCATTGAGCAATTGCATGCACTGCACTTAAGTGCCACAGCACTTGCGCAAGAAAAGGTTGAGTTAGCAAGACAGGAGCAGGCACTATTGGCCGCAAAGGTTGCGCAACTTGCCATTGTCGCCGCCGAGCAGGGAGTGATAGAGGTGATGCCACTTGAGTTAGGTGCTCGAGTTGAAAGAGGCGCGCATGTCGCAACAATTGGCAGCCAGCATGCTTTGAAGGCTGAGCTAAAAGTGAACCAATCTCAGGCGGCAAATATACAAGTGGGTCAGTGGGTCAAGGTATTTGCTGCGGCGCAAGTGCTGCGCGGTAAAGTAACACGTATTGACCCAGTCATTACCGCGCATAATGTGATAGTGGAGGTCAGCTTAGTAAAATTGGGTGATACAGAACTGAGGCCAATGCAAAGTATTAGAGCGTCAATTGTCGTCGATACCATAGAAGACGCACTTTATGTGCGAAGCCCTGTTGGAGAGGTAGCCAAAAAGGCAACTTTGTACCGCGTATTAGAGGGGGGGAAAACCGAGTTGGTTGATGTCAAATTCGGTCAACAAAGTGGTCGCTACATCGAAATAAAAAGTGGGTTAAAGGTCGGAGACTCCGTAGTCATATCTGATCTCAGTAGTTATGCGCAACAGGCACAAGCCGTGGTTATTCAATAGGAGTGAAGATGCAAAATATGATTGAAATGCAGGAGATTGGAAAGGTATTCGAAACACAGGACTTTCAAACTCATGCTTTGAGAAATATCAATATCTCAATAGAGCAAGGTGAGTTTGTATCCATCTCAGGCCCATCTGGATGCGGGAAGTCTACCTTGTTGTCGATTATGGGCTTGCTAGAGCCAGCGTCGACAGGACGCTATTGGTTGGCTGGACAACCGGTGGATAATTTAACATTTGACCAAGCTGCGGCGCTAAGAAACTTACATATTGGGTTTATATTTCAATCTTTTAACTTGGTAGATGCGATGTCGGTATTTGATAACGTGGCGCTACCGCTGCGTTATCGCGTGCCCAAGCTCAGCGCGCAGGAGACCCGACAAAGAGTCATGTTGTGTTTAGAAAAGGTGGGTCTTTCTCATCGCGTTCAGCATCTTCCCGGCCAATTGTCTGGTGGTCAACAACAAAGGGTGGCCATTGCGCGTGCGCTTGTGACGCAACCAAGTATTTTATTGGTCGATGAGGCAACCGGAAACTTGGACTCTAAAAGCGGTGATGCCGTAATGGGTTTAATTGGTGAGCTACATCAACAGGGCACCACCATTTGCATGGTTACCCACGATCCGCGTTATGCAGATATGGCATCACGCCAAGTGAAACTGTTTGATGGCGAGTTACTGGGTTGTGGTTATACAGCGCCACAGACTGAGATAAGCATGTATGGACCCTTGTAGCGGAAGTGACATTGATGTGGAAAGAAAACTTCAGCTCGATTTCAGAGCTATTTAAAAAGACAAAATTTACAGTGTTGTTTGTGGTGTTGTTGGCCAGTGCGCTGGCTGGCGGCACCCTTGTTGGCTTGATTACTTGGCATGCCTATGCCCCGTTACCCTATGCACAAGATGAATCATTGGTGTGGTTACGTGGCAGCATGACAAATCAAAAAGGCGAACAAGTGATGGGCAATGCGCTATCTAACATTGCGGCACAGCACATAGCCAGTCAGGACTCTGCTCTTTCCATGGCGGCTCCGATTTACTATGGGGAAGCGCTATATATGGATCATGTGCAGCAACCCAAGCTGAATATGACTTACACCTCTAATGAGTTTTTTAACTTGTTTGGGCAAACACTGATACAGGGAAGATATTTTAGCGAACAGCAGCAAGATGGCGTAACAGCGCCCGAAGTGGTAGTCAGTCAATGTTTTGTCGAACGCTATATACCAGCGCTATTAGCTCAGAGCGCACTGACCTCAAGCCTGCCATATAGTTTGGAGCTTGATCAGCAAGTCTTTCATGTTGTTGGGGTTGTGGCATGTGACCGCACAGAGCCACAACTGTATATGCCAAACCGCCATACAGATGTATTTGTGTCATTTGCACATGCGATTGATAACACCGACCTATTGCGAGAGCATATTACTGTGCGCTACAACACCTTTTTGGTTGGACGAACTAGAAGCGAATCTCTTGCTACTGTGATGGCAGCAGGTATTTCAGTGTATTTGAATGAACAATTTAGCGCAGGCATAACAGATTTTGGTAGTGCGATCAGCAATCAGCTGCACTTTGAGTACATACCGTTACAGCAATATCTTAAGGGTGATTTGCAACAGACAAGTCGATGGTTGTTGTTAAGTGGTGTGGCCTTTTTGTTGATCACACTGGTTAACTTACTGACCTTTTACTTGTTAGATATAAAAAAGCAGCAGGCGCAATGGGTGTTGAAAACGGTGTTGGGGGCGCAATTGGATACCTTACGAACTGCACATCGCTGGCAATTGAGTGCGCTCTTTTTGTTGTCGGCAATGTTCGCACTGGTTTTGGCTGAGCTGGGAGTGGCAGCAATTCAGCGCTTTGGCAAACAAGAAGTGGCACACCTTGATTGGTTAGAACTGCATATTGTTCACTATTTGATGGTTGCGGGTATTGCGCTGCTTTTTGCCAGAGGGTTTGCAGCTTTTGGATTTAAACAACTCTCTTTTTCCAGCCTCTATCAAAATTTACAGAGCTCAGGTAAAGGTCAAGCAAAACAGCTTCCACAGTGGTTCAGCACCTCGGTTTTGATCACCCAGCTTAGTGTCGGGTTGGTCGTCTTATGTATTGGCCTGTGGACCGCGATATATTTTGGTAACAAACTGGGCATGCCCTCGGGTTTGAATGCTAAAGAAGTTGTATTTGTTACCCGTCATCAAACCTCTTGGCTGCATGATGAACAGGCTGTTTCAGCTCGCAAACAGCTTTTTTTATCTAATAAACAAGCGCTCCTAGCACACCCAAAAATTGCATCGGTGTCTTTAAGTAGCATTAGTCCATTGGATACAAGCTATTTGGCTGTGATAGGCACTCAACCGGACGCTGAGGTGCAACAGACAATGCAATCTCAGCTGGTGGGGGAAGATTACTTTTCACTTTTGGGTTTGCATTTGTTGGCAGGCAAGGCATTTGTCACTGCGGATAGCGATACTCGTCAATCGGTCATCATTAATCGACAAGCGGCAACTAAGCTTGGAATTGATCTAGATGATATAGGCATGACTTTGTACGGACGAGACGCTCTGCCAATCAAATTGGTGGGTATCGTGGAAAACATCTACAGCCATGCGCAGGGGACCCCCGCTACCATTTACTACCCCCATGATTTTTACGAGTGCAATATGGTGATCAAGTTTAAGCCCGGGCAAACAATGGACAAGCAGGAGCTAAGCGAAGTATTACAGCAGCAAGCGAGTACACAGAGAATTCAAGATGTGGCGTTTTTGGATGCGGATTTGGCACAATTGAATAAAGTAGCGGTATTGAGCTTTTATTGCGGCCTTGGACTAAGCTTTTTAATGACGATGCAAGTGCTGGTGGGGCTGTATGGGCTTTTGGGCAACATCGCTTTAATGCAAAAGCCACTATTGCTGATTAAGCAGCAAGTTGGTGCCACACGAAAGCAACTGATAAAGGAACAAGTTCGATTTAGACTAGTTCATTTTACTGGAGCGCTCTTAATCGCAACAAGTGTAATCCTAGGTTTGGTAAGTTTATTACCCACCGTGACCTATACTTTGTTGCTCTGTTACTTATTCTCTGTTTCTGTCTTGTTTATAGTGTTGTTTATTATAGATATTTATCACCTTTACGGGCAGTTGAAAAATTATTGAGAAGTTGTAACAGATTCTTACAAATGTCACACCCTAGGGATGAGAAATCTTGATAATATAGCGCTAGGAAATTATCAATAGGTACAGTCATGCAAGCAAGAATACTGAAGTGGATAATACCCTTCGTCGCGTTGGGTATAGGGATCATTGGGTTTAAGGGCATTAATGCCGTGGCCAAAAACGACGATGATTCTAGTGCAGTGGATACTCGTCCCATTGTAGAAGTCGAAGCGCTGCAAGCGCAAGATCATCAGGTTTTAATCAATAGTTATGGTGAAGTCACACCGCTTGAACAAACCATGCTTTCCGTGCAAGTTTCTGGTGAAATTGAATATTGGCACCCTAAATTTGTCACAGGTGGCGTGGTAAGCAAAGGCGATGTTCTGCTGCGTATTGAAAAAGACAATTACCAAGCGGCAGTACTGCAAGCGGAAGCGTCACTATCGAGTGCGCAGGCTAAATTGATTGAAGAGCAAGCGCTGGCTGATGTGGCCGCTGATGAAGCAAAGCGTTTCCCCAATAAAAAGCATACTGACTTATTCTTGCGAAAGCCTCAGCTGATGAGTGCTAAAGCTGCGGTGAAATCGGCCAAAGCGGCACTTAAAAGGGCGCAGCGTGATCTTGATAACTGTGAAGTTGTTGCACCTTTTAATGCATTGATCGTATCGAGAGAAGTGGGTCTTGGTCAGTTTGTCAGCACTGGTAGTCCGGTTGCACAATTAAATAATATTGAGCAAGCAGAAATTGTAATTCCTATCGCGGGTTTTGACTCTATTTTCCTACCTGAACAAGTTTCTGGACTTAAGGCAACTTTGACACAAAGAGGCGTTAATGGCTTTACTCGCGAAGCTGTCATTCATCGCGATTTAGGTATCGTTGATCAGCAAACGCGGATGAGTAGCCTAGTGGTTAGAATTGAAGACCCATATGGACTGATAAGCAATGCACCTGCGATTAAGTTTGGCACTTATGTACAAGTGCAGTTTCAAGGCAAAACACTTCGTCAAATCTATCGTCTACCTCAGGAGCTAGTGAACAATCAAACGGTTTGGCTACTAAATGAGGAAGCGGAGCTCGAGCCTCGCCCTGTGCAAGTGATCCGTGAAGAAGGCACATATTACTTGGTCGGAGAAGGGCTATCCAACAATGATAAAGTTGTTGTAACCCTACCAGAGTACCCGCAGCGCGGCATGGCTGTAAAGGTTGCTGGCTCTGAAGATGCAGATGGAGATTCTGACAACGTGGGAAAGCTGTAACAGCAGGGAATGAACTATGAGTGAGCAAATAAGAACTTCCCAAAAAGGGTTAATCGCATACTTTGCGCATAATCCTGTCGCTGCAAACTTGATGATGATATTTATCTTGATCATGGGGGTTGTGAGTTATATGACAATCCAGCGACAGATGTTTCCTAGTCAGGAAATTAATAAAATATCAGTGAGTGCTGTATACCCAGGTGCATCTCCCCAAGAGATTGAGGAGAGTATTTTAATTAAGATTGAAGAAGCGATTAAAGACGTTACTGAAATCGACAAAGGTGTATATCGTGCTACTCGCGGCAGTGGCAGTGTGGTGTTAGATATTGATGTTGACGCTGACCTAAATGAAGTGACTGAAAAAGTCAGGACAAGAGTTAACGGTATTGCCACCTTTCCGGGCGATATGGAGCCTGTTCGAGTCCAATTGAGAGAGTTTCGTCAAGATGTCATTCAGATGGCGTTGGCAGCGGATATTCCACTTACGGAACTTAAGCCTCTGGCAAAAGAAATTGAAGACGAACTGCTGCAGCTATCCAATGTGTCTTTGGTTGAACGCAATACTCCAGAGTATGAAATCGCCATTGAGATAGATCCTGATACGCTTAGACGCTATGACTTAACTATAAACGACATCAGTAATTCGATTCAGCGTTATTCTGCCAATATGTCGGCAGGTCAGATCCGAACTGAAGCTGGCATCATTTCTGTCCGTGTCGAAAATCAAAAGTACAGTGGTGATGAGTTTAAACGTATTCCAGTCAAGGTCGGTGATAATGGTGCAAAAGTTTACCTCCAAGATGTTGCGGTGATCAAAGATGAATTTGTTGAAGGTGAATTCTACTTTAAACAAAATGGTGTCAATGCTGCTTTTCTATCTGTGAAAGCAACTAAAGACCAAAACATGATCCCAATAGCAAACACGGTTCATGCCTACATTGAAGCAAAAAATAGTACTTTACCCGCAGGTGTAACGTTAACGCCCATTGTTGATATGACTTACTACCTAGATGCGCGATTAGAAATGATGAAAAAGAATATGCTGCAAGGGGCCTTTCTTGTTGCCATCATGCTGTCTATTTTCCTGCGTTTCAAGTTGGCATTGTGGGTAATGATAGGTTTACCTGTGTGTTTCCTTGGCGCGATTATGTTGATGCCGGTGTTTGGTATTAGCATCAATATTGTATCTTTGTTCGCATTTATTATGGTACTGGGGATAGTCGTCGATGACGCCATTGTCATAGGAGAGTCCTCCTATACAGAGGTGGAGCGCAGTGGCCCTAGTGTAGATAGCGTTGTGCGAGGGGCAAAGCGTGTTGCTACCCCTGCAACTTTCGGTGTTTTGACAACCATGGCGGTATTTGCACCTATGGTCATGTCTACAGGTCCCCAGGGCGCTTTCTTTAAATCCATTTCTATTGTGGTTATTTTGTGCTTGGTATTTAGTTTGATCGAGTCTAAGTGGATTTTGCCTGCTCACCTTGCACACACCAAATTTAAGCCAATGCGCGAAAACAGCTGGCGAGCGGAATTTAACAAACGCTTTTTTGAATTTGTGAATGGTCCATATCGCCGTACTGTAGAAAAGTGTGTGGAGTGGCGCTGGACTGTGTTCTCTGGCTTTATCGCTGTGTTCCTGATCAGTATGTCACTTATTACGACGAGCCAAGTGCGATTTATTCCACTCCCTAAAGTGCCTCATGACTTTCCAATGGTTAAAATTTTGCTTAATGACAATGTATCTGATGAGCAAACTTTATCTGCGGTGACGAAAGTTGAACAAATGATGCTCGAAGTAGACAGAGAGATTGAACAAGAATATGGGCAAAAAATGCTAAAAGATGTTCTTGTTTGGAATGAAGGGCGCAGTGAAGGGTCTGTACTCGCAGTATTGGTTGATGAAGATCTTCGTCCGTTTGACGCGTTTGAACTTTCTCGTAGATGGCGTGAAAACATGCCAACCATTGCCGGTGTGAAATCTTTACTAGTGATCGATGATGTGAATGATTTTGGCGCTGGTGATGGTGAGTTTGGCTATTTACTTTATGGTCCTGATATTGACACCTTGAATGCCGCAGGCAGGCAGTTTATTTCTATGTTGCAGCAAGAGAAAGGCCTGTTTGATATCAGTTCGACTATCGACCCGCCGAGCAAAGAAGTTCAGTTAACGCTGAAACCAGTGGCTTATGACTTGGGGCTAAACCTTGCTGATATCGCAAATCAAATAGGTAATAGCTTTTATGGTGGTGAAGCCCAGCGCGTGCTTCGAGATGGTGAAGAAATCCGTGTTATGGTGCGCTACCCTGAACTTGACCGAGAAGCGATTGCCTCTCTTAAGTATGCGTTAGTGAAGACGCCGCAAGGGAAAGAAGTTGTTCTTGGTGATGTGGTTGAATTCACTGAAAAACCAGGCGTTAGTTTTATTCGACGTGAAGGCGGTTATCGCACCGTATACGTCTACGGTAGTATTGATGAGCAAGTCATTGAACCTTCTGTTGTGGTTGATAATATCCGCAAAAAGTTACTACCAGATTTACAAAGTCAATTTCCAGGAATTAAGTCTGAGCTAGGAGGTTCAGTGGAGGAAACTCAGGCCCAAGCGGATGAGCAAAAGCTCTTCTTTGTTGCTGGTATGATGATAGTTTATATTTTGCTGGCAGTGCCTTTGAAGAGTTATTCACAACCTCTGATCATCATGTCGGTTATTCCATTTAGCTTGATTGGCGCCATTTGGGGCCACTGGTTTAATGGTTTGGATATGAGCATGATGTCGACCTTTGGTTTAATTGCGGCCGCGGGGGTTGTGATCAATGACTCGCTTGTCATGACCGATTATGTCAACCAAGTGCGAAAAGAAGGTGTGGCTTTAAAGGATGCGGTTATTGAAGCTGGGTGTGCGCGCTTTAGAGCGATCACCTTGACCTCTATCACCACATTTGCAGGTGTAACCCCTATTATCTTTGAAACTAGTTTGCAGGCGAAGTTTGTTATCCCGATGGCGATTTCACTTGGTTTTGCAGTGCTATTCGCAACTGTGATCACCTTGGTATTGGTACCGTGTTTGTACATTATTCTGGTTGATATTAAGAGTGTGTTTGCAAAGTTGTTCCGTAAGCTTAAGCGCTTTAAGAAAGACTCAACTCAGCCAATTACATAAATTGAAATGTGATGGTAAAGCCCAGCTTGATGCTGGGCTTTTTTGTTTGTGTGTTCTGCCCAAAAATATGATTACGGCCTTTGTTCCTATTGTGGTCAAAAATTATATTTTTAATTTTTCAGCATGTTAAATTTGAGTTGGTATAAAGCCACTATATTTCCAGACCCAAGGGGTGGCAGTTATGGCTGACTTTGTGGCGGCACTATAATATAAACGTTTCTACAAGCATGTTATTGCACCGTATGAACCAAGCCATGTTGACACTTTGACACTTTGAC
>NZ_AUXS01000022.1 GCF_001625565.1 Pseudoalteromonas luteoviolacea NCIMB 1944 | reverse complement strand
CGCTTCGCTCATTGTCATTAACACTTTGCACCATAAACCCTGAATCAAGTTCGGGATGACGGGGAGGGTGGATTGTTGAATGGTTGCTCTAGGGTGTCATTTTAACGGTTATCTAACCAGTTGTGAGCAGTGTATTGTCCAACCAGCTTTTACATGAAAGGAAAAGTGCTTAGTGGCCGGTGAGATAAAAAAGATATGGGAGGGGAGGAAGTGCGCACTTCCTCATTATTTAGTTAAAGTTCAAAAGGAGCAACACCAACTGCTTTCATGGTATAGCCTGTTTGTGCTAATTCGCTTTTATGACTTTCTACTTTAATAGTGCCAGTTACCGTTATGGCGTCATATAAGCTATCAATGGGCACGCCATTTTTAATCTTTACATGAACAATTTGATTTGGTGGCGGAGGAGGTACGTGGATACATGCTCCGAAGTAGGGCACTAATAAAAATTCAGTAATGACCTCACTATTGCCCTCTAAAGGCACGACAAACCCTGGAAGACTAACACTTTTCCCATCAAGTGATTTTACTACAGGCGCGTCTAAGTTGGGCTGCACCCAGTTTTTATCGTCGCCATCATGGCTGGCGGCTTCTTGATTACTGATTTGTTCATGTCCTTCAGGGATTAAGTCATCCCAAAATAACTCTTTAGGTGGCGCTGCCGCAGCTGCTAAAGATATAAACATCATCGCAGCTAAACTTAACCAAGACGCCAAGCGAACTGAATTCATAGAAAACCTCTTAAACTTTGATACTCATACCATCATTGAGTGAGTAAAAATATGCACGTACAGCAGGGATCGCCCCCATCAGTGTACCTGAGAACATGATAACGCTAAGTAATGCGAGTTCATAGTTACTCAGCATGGATATTGAAATTGAAATCCCAAAATGTGCTTGAAGAATACCTTTTCCTATCAATATTGCCACATAAAACATAGCAATACCGACAGCACATCCAATTGCGGTTATGAGTACGGCTTCACTGATCATTAACGCAAAGATATGCCTTGGCCTAGCGCCAACGGAACGTAAGATTGCAAGCTCTCTGCGACGTTGACTCAAAGAAGACAATAATGTTGTCAGCATGCCTAACAAACTAATCAACACAACCACTGCTGAAAACAGCAACAAGATTTTTTCAATAATATCTAGCATACCCCAAAGCTCTCTCAAAGTGACTCCGGGCATGATGGCTGAAAGAGCTTCCGGTTTGTATATATTGATATTTCTACGCACTTGTAGCGTATACAAAGGCGAATCAAACCCCATTAAAAAAGCAGTGATTTGCTTTGGCTGGCCAATTAAATCTCCTGGTTGACTGTCAATAACCTCTTTATGCTCGTCGTGGTCGTGGTCGTGGTCGTGGTCGTGGTCGTGGTCGTGGTCGTGGTCATCAGAACTACGTTTGCGGCTAATGAATTGTGTAGAGCTGTGCTTTGGGCCATGCATAAGTTCAATTGCTTTTAGAGGGACGTGTACAGTTTTATCTACAGGTGTTCCTGTTGGGGCTAAAATCCCTGTAACAATAAGAGGGTTGTCGTCATGGTGGTGAAAACTTGTATTGCCCATTCCGTGTGCGACGATGATTTTTTGACCCAAGTGGTAGTGGAGTTGTTTGGCGACTTCACTGCCGAGTACCACCTCTTGTGCATTATGGAATGGCCGGCCTTGGGAAAATGCTAAGTTCTGTTTGTTACCATAACGATAATACTTGAAGTAGCTTTCATCGCTACCAAGTACCGAAAAACCTTTATGACTGTCTCCGAGGCTAATCGGTATAGTCCAAGCAACCCCTTTCTGTTGTTTTATATACTGATAGCTTTGCCACGAGAGTCCATTGTTAGCATGGCCGATACGAAATACGCTAGATAGCAATAATTGAATGTCTCCGGTCCGAGCGCCAACGATTAAATCAGTACCAGAAATGGTGCTGCTAAAGCTGTGTTTTGCTTCTTGTCTTACCCGTTCTATAGAAAGAAGTAACATCACGCTGATTGCAATGGTAAATAAGGTTAGTAATACGCTTGCTTTTCGGTTTGAAATACTCTTAAAGGCGAGGGTCATTAACTTCATAGACTCGCTCCATTTATTCCTTTTAAACTAACTTGACGGTCGAATAGGCTCGATAAACTTTTATCATGGCTGACAAATATGATAGTCGCTTGATAGTGTTCTGCCTGCTCGAATAGTTGATTGATAAAAATATCTCTATTGTCGGCATCGAGTGCAGAAGTTGGCTCATCGGCAATGATAAGTTCAGGCTGACCGATAAATGCCCGTGCTGCTGCAACACGCTGTTGTTGCCCGATACTGAGTTCGCTAACAGTACGGTTTTGACATGAAGTATCGAGTCCCAGCTCTTCAAGTAATAAACATGCTTGTGTCTGTGCACTGGTGCCCTGTGTTTTCAAATTAGCTTGTCTACGCCGAGAGAAATTACAGCCGAGCATCACATTTTCCACTGGGCTCAGGTAAGGCAGTAAGTTGAAGTTTTGAAATATAGTGCCAATGTGATCTGCTCTAAATTTGTCTCTTTTGGCGTCATTGAGCTTAGCTAAATTTTCATTCAGTATGGAAATACTGCCTTTTTGGGCAGTTTGAATTCCGGCAAGAAGGCCGAGCAACGTTGATTTTCCACTACCACTAGGACCATGTAAAAAAAGCCTTTCGCCTTTCTCGATATGTAGCTTGTCAATAATAAGGGTTGGTTTTGACTGGCCCGGCCAGCTGAAAGTGAGATCTGAAATTTGGATCATTTAAACATCTCTTAGTACCGAGTTTCAATCATAGTATCCCAGAAGTTTGTAGGACTGAACTAAGTTACGCTCGGTTTGCCTTGGAATGCGGTAAACAATTGTGATTTTTGCTGCGCTCGACTATTATACACCCCTCTAACCCCCTCTGTATTATGCGTCCTTTAGCAAGACGCAGCCGTTCTCTATGGAGATACAATGAGTAGCTACAAAGTTCTAGACGTCAATGACGATCTACCAATTCGCACTAAAGGTGCAGTTCATAGTGGTAAAGTACGTTCGGTTTATTGGTTAACCGACCAAGATAGTGCCAGATTAATCGAAGAAAAGGGCTATGATGTGCCTGCTGGAACAGAGCTGGCAATTATGGTGATTTCTGACCGTATTTCGGCATTCGACTGTATTTGGCAAGGTGAAAACGGTTTAAATGGTGTACCAGGAAAAGGTATTGCCTTAAATAGTGTTGCAGCCCACTGGTTTAAATTATTTGATGAAGCAGGGCTTGCTGGTAATCACATTGTTGATATTCCTCACCCATATGTGTGGATTGTTCGCAAAGCGAGTACTGTGCGTGTAGAAGCCATCGCACGTCAATATATCACTGGCAGCATGTGGCGAGATTACAGTAAAGGTGTTCGCGAGTTTTGTGGTATTCAATTACCGGAAGGATTAGTGGCGCACCAGAAATTAGATGACGTTTTAATTACTCCTTCAACGAAAGGCATTATTTCAGGTGTTGATGGTGTACCAGAAGTGGATGATGTAAATATTACTCGCAGTAATATCACAGACAATTTGGATGCGTTTAACTTCCGGTCAGAAGAAGATGTTGCACGTTATGAGCAATTGCTCAGTGATGGCTTTAATTTAATCTCAGCTGAACTGAACAAGCTTGACCAAATTTTTGTTGATACAAAATTTGAGTTTGGTTACGTTGAAGATGCAGATGGTGCGACACGTCTTATTTATATCGATGAAGTCGGCACGCCTGATTCGTCACGTATCTGGGATGGCCCGGCATACCGAGATGGTAAAATCATTGAGAACTCGAAAGAAGGTTTCCGTCAGCTATTGATTAATAATGTACCGGACAGCGATGTTTTATTAAATAAAGATCGTATGCCAGAGCGTGAATCATTGGCAAGGTCATATCAGCTTCCGCAAGAGGTGATGATGTCAGTGTCGGATACCTATGTTGGGATTGCGAGCAAGATTGTTGGCAAAGAGCTGGTAATCCCTCAAGATCCACGTGCAGAAGTCATTGAGATTCTGTCTGAGCAATACGGACTTATCGACTAGTTAGCCTCGCTAAAATGCCTAGCAATCAGTGGTTTAAATGATTGTTGGGCATTCGTTTGTGAATTCCTTGATTTTCCCTTCCAAGTCACTTTAACTTAAGATTACAAGATAACCGAGTGTGGCTAAGTTCGCTCCACCATTTGTATCCGTCTCTAAACAAATATCTTTGCTGAGGGGAGCGCAATGTTGACTATACCTGTCAAATAGGCAAGTATCATTTGATTGCTTTCAACTATATTTTAGGTATACGAATTGCTGGTTTATTGGTTAACAACATAAGTATGCTTAGGGTTAGCTACGCACTTAGTTGTGTATTTTTGAAATATTTTACCAAAACAATCGGTCTTTAGATTGGATTAGCCATAACAGTTTGTCGATGAGGATCGAAAGAGGAAGCGGCAGCATCTTGCGTGCCATTCAATGCCTGATTTGTTAACTCATTGATGTATTAAAGGAACATTATGGGCACAAGTTTTAAAAACAGAATTATTGTACTGTGTGTTGGCCTAGTATTGATAACCGCAGTGGCTAGTCTTGCTGGATTTTGGTGGTCGACAAGTCAATTTAAAGAACGCCAAGTGCAACAGGACATTCAAAAGGCACAAAGTGTTTACCAGCAATACTTGGTTGCAAGAGAACGTCTATTGGTGACAGCAGCATCTGTACTTACACAAGATTTTGGTTTTAAGCAGGCTGTGGCGACCAGAGATGCGTCGACCATAAGCAGTGTGCTGTTCAATCATAGCCAACGAATAAATGCCGAGCTGATGTTGCTGTTGGATATGCGTGGAAAGTTGATTTCTACTAACCAGAACCAACTAGAGCTACCTCAAGATATGCGGCCTTTAGTTAAGGAGTTGCTGGCACATGAAGAACGTTCAGCGTTTGTGGTGTTAGACAAAAAGCTGTATCAAGCCATTATCTTACCCGTGAAGGCACCTCGCACTATTGCGTTTACAATCGTAGGTTTTGTGGTTGATGAACCCATCGCTGAGCAGCTAAAAGGGCTAACAGGGATGGAGATGAGCTTTATCAGTCAGGGCGAGCGGATGAAAGCCAGTTCAATACAGATCCCTGAAGACAGGGATTTATTTACTCACCTCCATGAGCAAAAAATACATCGCTGGTTTGGCGAATATCCGCTGTATGTAAATGCGGAAGTGGCTCTACCCGCTCTAACTAAAGTACCTGTCAGTTTAATTTTAAGCGCGGACTTACGATCTGAGTATGAAGAGTTTGATCAGTTAGTGCTAACTATTGTTTTTCTTTCTTGTATTACTATGTTGTTTGGTTTTGTTACCAGCGGTTTTTTAGCAAGAAACTTAGCAACTCCCTTACAGCAGCTGACGGTGATGGCAAAGCGCTTTGCCAAGGGCGACTATCACGCGCAAATTCATGAGGCTCGGCCGACGAAAGAAATTTGCCAGCTTGTCGATGCCTTTCATGAAATGGGAGATGACATTCAAGCGCGCGAGAAGAAAATCCGTTACCAAGCAAGTCATGACTCATTGACCGGGTTTTACAATCGTACCTCTGCGATGCCTATTCTAGATGCTCTATTTTCTTCAGATCAAGTTTATTACTTATTGGTGCTGGATATAAAAGGGCTTCGTCATATCAATGATAAGCTTGGTCCGCGCATAGGGGATAGCTGCATACAGGCTGTGGCGGAGCGAATTGAACAGGTTACAGCAAGCTTTGAAGGACTTAACGTTAGGCTTGGTGGTGATGAGTTTTTAACTGTCTTACAGGCCAAATCACATTCTACCATGGCGCAATGTGTGGAAAACTTTTTAGATAAGCTGAACCCCAGTTATACAGTGCACAGTTTTGATATTAATTTACGTTTCAGTGTGGGCGTAGTTAACATTCCTGAGCAAGCGGATAATGCAGATGACAGTATTCGAAGGGCATTAATTGCAGCCGACAATGCATCTAATGACGTTGAAGATGTCTATTTTTACCAAACTGGCGAAGATGAGGCATATCTCGAAAGGCTAGAAATTGTCGATGAGTTAAAGCAGGCACTTGCAGAAGATGATGGGCAATTATTTATGACCTATCAACCAAAGCTAAATATGCGCACAGGCCTTGTAGACAAGGTTGAGTCCTTGATCCGTTGGAAGCGAAACAATGGCGATTGGGTTTCCCCTGAGTTATTCATTGATTTGGCGGAGCAATCGGGATTAATTGTCGACTTAACTCAGTGGGTACTGCGTACAGTTATCTCCCAGATATCAATGTGGTCTGCACAGGGCTTAACGATGAAAGCAGCCATCAATGTGTCAGCACAAGATATTGCCGATGCTGAGTTTATTCCGCATTTGCAATCTATGTTAAGTGCTTATTCGGTGCCAGCAAACCTGATCACAATTGAATTGACTGAGCGCGATATGATTGAAAATGAAGAAAAGGGGATCGCAGCTCTGATCGCACTTAAGGAAATTGGTGTTCATATATCATTGGATGACTATGGTGTTGGTCAAACATCGTTGGGGCGTCTAAAAATGCTGCCAATTGACGAACTAAAACTAGATAAAGTATTTATATTGAAGTTAGCAGGTTCCCATCAAGACCAATGTATCGTGCGCTCAACAATTAGCTTGGGACATCAACTAGGGTTTTCTGTTGTTGCTGAAGGAGTTGAAGATGTTGAGTCATTGAAGATTTTAGAAGAAATGAAATGTGATTACGCGCAAGGGTACTATTTGAGTCGCCCATTGAAGGCGGACGACTTTACGCAGTGGCTAGGCCAGCATCATAAAGCCGTTTAGGAGGTTGAGCTTTATGCGTTAATCGCTTTTTGCAACGCCTGACAAATTTTATCTGGACTTACGTCTCGGATCATTTGAGACTCACTAAAAGACATGGAACGGTGATGCAGTGCAATTAAAGAGTCAGTTTTAGGGGCAACGATAGACCAAGGTGATGTACCCTGACCTATAATAGCAATGCAAGGTATATTACACGCTGCAGCGATATGCATAGGGCCGGAATCTATAGAGATCATAACGTCCATCATGCCTATTGTATCAACGAGTTCTTCAAGAGACATGCTACCTGCCAGATTGGTCACGGTGACACCTTTACGTTCAAGATCACATTTGAGTGAGTTCATGTCAGCTTGCTCTGATTGGGCACCCAGTAAGTATAGGTTAGCGTCATGCTGAGATTTTATTCGCTGTAATAACGCTTCCGATAGGTCTTGTGGGTAAAAACGAGCTCCTTTGACTGATCCCCCTAAATAAAGCGCAATATTACGTTTATTGGAAATAAAAGGTTCGAGTTCTCTTGGCCGAAGAGTTGGAGCATTAAACTGCTTAAAGGGCTGACCATGGGGATCATTAATAAGTTTGCAATAGCGGTGAATGTAGTGCTCACATTGATTGAGTTTTAGTGCATGACTTAAGAGTGGGCTTCTGGCATTTTGCGCATAGCCAACAATAGTTTTGATACCTGACAATTTTATCTGCAGTGCGTCTCTGAAAGACCCTCGAAATAAAATAGCCATCGAAAAGTTGTATGACTTGAGTTCGCGGATCATATCGAAAACACCGTATTGTGTTTTCTCACAATAGCGTTTATCAAGTATAAGCTCACAACCATAGTGTTCTGCACGACTAAACAAACCAACCATAAACGGTCTCACCAGCACACAAATGCGCTGTGTTGGGTACAGTTTTTTCAATAGCTCTAATGCCGGTAGGGTGTTAATCGCATCACCAATAAACTTTGGTAATACAGCTAAAATGGTATCCCCCATTTGGCTTGAATCAATGATGTTGCTGCCCATATACACTATTTGAGATATTCACTAAAGCTATCTAGTATAGCGTTAGCTGTGTAGGAATTTAACCAAATTTAATCAAATAAGTGTGTGAAAATGATAAAAAACTTAAAAAGTTGTCAGTGGCTTCACGAAAATAGACAAGATGTCATTATTCTTGATTCTGGAATAATAAAGCCGGGTGAATCTGGCGTTTATCAACCTGATACTATCATCCCAGGGGCATTGCGATTTGACATTAGTCACACTTTTAGTGAACACAATACGTCAGTGCCAAACATGATGTGCTCGCGTGAAGTCTTTCAAGCTGAAGCACGCCAATTAGGTATCAATAACGATGATATTGTGGTCGTATATGATGATAAAGGCTTGTTTAGTGCGGCAAGAGCTTGGTGGATGTTCAAAGCCATGGGATTTGAACAGGTATTTGTACTCGATGGAGGTTTAAAGCACTGGCAAGCGTGTGGTTATCCTACCGTTGCAGACTATTCACTTGCAGCGAATATTGGTGATTTTACAGCTGAGCCCAAAAATGGCTTTTTTATTGATAGAGAAGAGGTGAAAGAAAAAATAGAGTGCCAACAAACTTTGCTCATAGATGCCAGAGGGGCGCAGCGTTTTGCTGGTGAAGGCGCTGAGCCTAGATCTGGTATGCGCCAAGGACATATCCCCAACAGTGTAAACTTGCCTTATAGTAAATTACTTACAGAGCAGGGGCTGCTAAAGCCTGTGTCTGAGTTAACTGTGCTCTTTTCTCAATTTGGTATTCAGCCGCATACAAAAGCACTGCAATTTAGCTGTGGTTCAGGGATCACGGCGTGTATTTTAGCGTTGGCAGCAACTGAATGTGGTTATTCAGATCTACACGTTTATGACGGTTCCTGGAGCGAATGGGGAAAGCTTATAGATCTTCCTGTTGAAATAAGCTAAGGAGCGTAGTTTAAGCATACTAAAAGGCATGTGAAAAAATACTGCGTTGCAATGCATTTTCATTCCAGATAGATGGCGTGTACAGTGTTTGCATATTTTTGCTACTCAATGCTGCATGTAGTGGGAGAGTAGCAACACCGGTTAATGCGATGCTACTGATATTAGGTACCTTAATTAATCTAACTATTTCGCGTTCGCCCATTTGAGAGATAGAGGGAATGAATGGTCTCAATTGCGCAATTAGACTATCTAGGCAAGCTTCGCTCATATCGCTGCCAACAATGATTGTCTGGGTATTTAGTAATGACTCCAAGGTATGAATGGCGATACGCAGTGGCTCAGTGGCACGGGCAATCCACTTTTCACACATAGGGTGTTGTAACGGGGTTAATTCACTGAGAGATATGTTGGCCTCTGAGCCGTTTGCAAGACATGAGCGCAGAGAGTTGAGTGAAACAAAGTCATTCAGAGTACCGAGCTCCCCCGTTTTTTCATTGTGCTCTGGGGTCACAAAAATATCCCCAATGGCGCCGGTTAATCCATTTTGTCCCAATAGTACTTGTCTATCGTATACAACAGCGGCTTCTACTTTGCTCCCGATATGAATGTATATAAAATTATGTAATGTTTGTGCTTCGCCAAACAGCATCTGATAGGCTGCACAAGCCGATGCGGTGGTTTCTATGGCGACAGGTAAGTGGAGTAGTTCACTCAATTGCGCCTGCAGTGCTTGATTTTTTTGGTACTGGGTTATTGCGTCAGCGCGATGGATTTGAATTGATAGTCCAACAGCCAATATTTTGTTTTGATTTAGCTTTTGCTCTTTTGCAAAGATATTTATCGCCTCAACTATGTCTGCGGCAGTCGGCTGTGATGCAAAATGTTGCGTGGTTTTGCTGTGACATTCCCCGTTGAGGTAATACACCCCTAATTCCAGTGTATCGGAAGATATTCGAACTGCATAAGTAAACGCTGCATACTTGTTTAAACACAACATTTTTGAAGGCTTACCAGCTCCCTCGGTGCGCTTTATGCCAATTTCTTCAACCAGGTCTAAGGCTAAGAGCTCTTCTACCATGTTAGTAATGGTTTGCTTAGTTAACATCGTATTACGTGCGATTTCAGCCCGAGAAATTGGTCCTAGGGTGACGATCTGCGTCAATACTAAACGTAAGTTAACGGCTTTATTTTGCTTAGCATTTGACCCTTTCACAGTTTTTCCTTTAATTTTATCTCGAATATCGACTACGTCGTTAGACTGCTTATCTTATTACACAAAGAGTGATTTTCGAATAGTTTAAATTTTTCAGTCGACTATCACAGCACACCGGGGTTAGTAAAATAAATTGACAAACCATAGTGTGCTGATTATATGTACTAATGTTGGTTTTCATTAAAGGGACTATTGGATGATGCTAAGTAAGCTAAGGCATTGTGAAAAAGCGTGTATCAAGTTGTTTTTAGGTATTTTGGTGTGTCTTAGCTGCAATCATCTCGCTGTTGCTAATAGCAGTGACGGTTTTACGCTTACACAGCAGCAAGAAGCTAAAGTGCAAGACGCAAAGCTCACTGCGGTTATGGCATGGCATGGTTCAAGTCCTTGGGTTAATTCGGTCACATTGGGGGCGAAAGAGGAGTTCAAGCGACTTGGTATTGAAGTGCTAGCGGTAACCGAAGCACATTATGATCCTGCGAAGCAAATATCTGATTTAGAAACTTTAGCTGCTTTAACCCCTGATATTTTACTGTCATTGAGCATAGATAGTCTCAGTGCAAAGCCCAGTTATTTACGCTTGAGCAAAGCGGGAACGCAGCTGGTTTTGCTCAGTAACCCAATCGCCGGGTTTATACACGGTCAGGATTTTGCAGGTTTGGTTGGCGATAATGTAGACGGTATGGGGCGCGCAGCTGCAAACTTGGTTGCACAAGCAATTGACAGTCAAGGGAAGGTGGGGATGATTTACCATGAGGCAGATTATCATATCACTAATAAACGAGATGAAGCCTTTGTTGACGCACTCGAACAGTACGAAGATATACATCTCATGGTAAAAAAAGGTTTTGTGAAAAAAAGCCAAACCGCACAACTAACAGCTGCGATGTTAATTCAGCATCCAGATCTCAAAGCCATTTATGTTTCTTGGGATGCCGCAGCTGAAGGCGTAATAGAGTCGCTTCGTATCGCCAATCGCAAAGATGTTAAAGTGATATCACACGATCTTGGTACCAATAACCTGCTAGATATGGCGCTGCATGGCAATATGTATGGCGCTGTATCTGATCGCCCCCACCAAATTGGTACTTTAATGGCAAGGATTGGTGCTGGTGCAGCAACGGACGTAAGTACTCCTCTGTACACGCAGGTAAACTACAATTCAGTGACATTCGAAAATATCGCCGAATCATGGCGTCTTGCCTTTAAGACACCTCTGCCGCATATATTAAAAAGTGTATTGGAACAGTCACAAGAAGCCACGGGACATGGAGAAGATCATGATGCACGTTAAGCTGACTGCACACACACTTGTTTACTATGCTTTTGCGATAACAATGCTGATCTTTACAGTGCTACTCTCTCATACCGCATTTTTTACCACTGCCAATTTGCTCAATATATTGATGCAAACGAGTCCTATTGTGGTTATGGCTATTGGTCTGAGCTTTGCTCTTTCTGTTGGACATATTGACCTGTCAATAGGTGCAATTGTGGCAATATGCGGCTTGGTTGCAGCTATGTTACTTCAATCCTATGGGATCACTATAGCGGTTGTTGTATCGCTGTTACTTGGTGGACTCATTGGTGCGTTAAATGGCTATTTATGCGAGCGTTTGGGCATACCATCTTTGATTGTCACACTGGGAATGCTCGGGTTTCTGACTGGCTTTTCACGGCAGCTGTCTGGGCTGCAATCAATTCCGATTATAGATCCTCAGTTTATTAGCCTTTTTGGTCAAGGTACAGTGATTGGTATACCCTCACAAATATTGTGGTTAGCAGGTTTGGTCTTCTTAGCTCATACCATTTTAAACAAACTGCGATTTGGCCGTCATTTATTTGCGGTAGGAGCAAGCAAACCAGCTGCTCATAGTATGGGGCTAGTGGTATCTCGCATACGAGTTTGCGCAATGGCGTTGTCAGGTGGGTTTGCAGCATTGGCTGGTTTGCTATATGCCGGTCGAATGCAAAGTGCGAGATATGCCATTGGCGAGTCCGATTTAATGGCGCTAATTGCCGCCGTGGCTTTAGGTGGATGCAGTTTATTGGGTGGGAGAGTCAATATTATTGGTGTCTTGCTGGGAGTTTGGCTTATTGGATGTATTAACAATGGCTTAATTCTCAGTGGGTTTTCTAGCAATGAACAAATGATGGTGAAAGGCATAATTTTGATTGCGGCAGTGATCGTTACCTCAAAGGTGAATAAATAATGAAACGCTCGGCATTGGACCAAATCGTATTAAAAGTGAGTGGTTTACAGAAAAACTTCGATGGTGTTGATGTGCTAAATGGCGTGAGCTTTAGTATAAACCGGGGAGAGGTTGTCGCGTTATTAGGTGACAATGGCGCAGGCAAATCGACGCTTGTCAATTGTCTTGCCGGTCGGATACAACCAAATAAAGGCACCATAGAAATAAATGAACAGGCATTGTTATTAAACTCTCCAAGCGCCTCTCAGCAAGCTGGCTTGGCGATTGTTCATCAGGAGCTGGCATTGGTGAATGAGTTAAGCGTGATTGAAAACCTATTTCTAAATCGAGAGATTTTGCACGCCAATAAAATTTTAAGGTTTTTTGGCTGGCTTGACAAAAACGCGATGGCTAAAAAGGCACAAAAACTTCTACAAAGACTAGGCACATACTTACCTGATCTCAACGCGCCTGTAGCAACCTTGTCTGGTGGTCAAAAGCAAGTTGTTGCTATTATACGAGCCGTCCATGCAGGAGCCGATATAATTGTTATGGATGAGCCCACTTCAGCTTTAGGGGCTGAGCAGTATGGTTTTTTAATGTCACTGATCCGTTTGCTTAGCTCTCAAGGGATTGCAATTATGTTGATCAGCCATAATTTGCATCAAGTAAGTACGCTTTGTGATCGAGCCGTGGTGTTATTTCAAGGTTATTCAGTGGCGGATGTGGCGCTCAAAGAGGTGAGTCAAACACAGCTACTTGCATACATGAATGGGACTGTGCTGGAAGTGCCACAGGCGAGTTAAGTCAATCAGATTTGAGAGGATAGTGTGAATTATTTTGAAGCCGTATGTACATTTGCTGAGTTTGGTATAGATAGAGATAATGCCATACAAGTTATGCTCAACAATACAGTACAAGTGGGGGCTTACACATTGTCTGTGACAACCTTCAAAGCAGTGTTGCTGCGCGCAATTGACGATGAAATAGATGTATCGGATTTAGAACTCTGGGCGACGGTGTTATTACAGCGAGAAGAGTATGACGTGGGAGAGTTAGAAGGCTGTTTATACGCCTTATCTGATCCCGAGCTGATGGGAGGCATCGACAAGGTCAAACTAACGCGCTTAGTCGCGCTGTTAGATTGACCTAAAATGCAAAGGATGTTGAATTACTTGTGGTAATTCAAACAGGCTTCAACTTCGTTTTTCGAACCCAAAATAACAGCAACACGCTGGTGGATCGCATTTGGCTGAATGTCTAAAATACGCTCTGCACCAGTGTGCGCTAACCCACCTGCTTGCTCAACTAGCATAGCCATTGGGTTTGCTTCATAAAGCAGTCTTAGTTTATAAGGTTTTTCTGGATTTTTAGTATCGGCAGGGTAAGTAAATAAGCCGCCGCGACATAATACGCGATGTACATCACCTACCATGGCAGCAATCCAACGCATGTTAAAGTTTTTCCCTCTAGGCCCTTCAGCACCTGCCAACAAGTCTGCGATATACTCTTTCATTGCCGGTTGCCAGTGACGCTGGTTTGAAGCATTGACCGCAAATTCTTGAGTATCTTCTGGAATTTTTGCGAAATCTTCAGTCAATAAGAAGCTGCCATGGGTTTTATCTAATGTAAAGATGCGCGTACCTTTACCCGTTGATAAGGCAAGTGTGGTAGACGGTCCATACAAGACATACCCTGCTGCAATTTGGTTTTTACCTGGCTGCATGAAAATGGCGGGATCAGCAGGATCTGAACCTTCAGGCGCTTCCATAATAGAGAAAATCGTGCCCACAAGTGAGTTGATATCTGTGTTAGATGAGCCATCTAGCGGGTCAAATGAAACTATGTATTTGGCGTTTGGGTTACCAGCAACTGTATAGTCTTCCTCTTCAGAAGCAATTGCTTTTACGTATCCAGATTCCAATAAGATGTCTTTGATTAGTTGGTTTGACAGAACGTCTAGTTTTTTCTGGGTTTCTCCTTGAATATTTTCATCCAAAGTAGAGCCTAAAACACCTGACAGTGCACCCTGCCCAACTCTAAAAGAGATCTCTTTACAAGCCGCCAAAATTGTACGGATCAGAGAAACTAATTCTCTAGAGCACCCATCTTCAAATAACACCGGTGGTAATCTACGCATATTTTAAATCCTGATAACGTTTGTCGGGTCGCAGTGGTTTTATGTGAGAGAGGCACTGCGAACTGCGCTGAATTTCGTCTTGAATTACTGTTTTTTGTATACAATTTTATATACTAGCTAAAAAACAACCACAAAACATGAAATAACAAAGACACTATTATGATTAAGAGACGCTTTACCCCTTATCTCGTCACTGCTTTGTTACTGCCTATGATAACGCATGCGCAGGCAGCAATTAAGTCCATAGACGAATTTACTGATAAGTTTAACCACTTTCCTGGATTTTACTCGTTTTATGCTGACCAGAGCAGCGGGAAAATTTACCTAGACGTCGATAAATTTTCAAAGCCTTTTTTATTGCAACATAGCTTGCCTTACGGTGTGGGTTCAAATGATATCGGTTTGGATCGCGGGCAGTTAGGTGGCAGCCATTTAGTACAATTTGAACGCTTTGGTGACAAAGTCATGCTGCGTGCAAACAATACTTACTATCGTGCAAGTGCAAATAACGACGCAGAAAAGCAAAGTGTAAAAGAGGCGTTTGCTTCAAGTATTTTGCATGGTTTCAAAGTCGTTGCAGAGGATAGTGATAGCGTTTTGATAGATTACACACCGTATTTAATGTCGGATGTTCACGGTGTTTCTCGTCGATTAAAAGCAACCAAGCAAGGCAATTACAGTTTGGATACCAGCCGCAGTGCTGTCTATACACCGAGATCCAAAGCGTTTGTACAAAATACCGAGTTAGAGGCGGTACTGACGTTTAAAGGTGGTGAGCCTGGGAAGTTTGTTCGACAGGCGGTGGCTGATCCATATTCAATCACAGTCCATCAACGTCACTCATTAATTGCGCTGCCTGACGATAATTACCAGCCGCGTGTTTTTCACCCGCAATCTGGATTTTGGAGCATTGAACATAAAGACTACTCGGCACCGCTTGGTAGCTCGATGTATGTTCGTTACATACCGCGTCACCGCCTAGAGAAAAAGGACCCAACGGCAAAGGTTTCGGAGGCCATAAAGCCAATCGTATATTATTTGGATCCCGGTGTTCCTGAGCCAGTAAAAACGGCTTTATTAGATGGTGCTCGCTGGTGGGAGCAAGCTTTTGAAGCGGCAGGTTATAAGGGCGCATTTGAAGTAAAAATGTTGCCAGAACATGCCGACCCTATGGATATTCGCTATAACGTGATCCAATGGGTCCATAGAGCGACACGAGGATGGTCTTACGGTGCATCTATTATCAACCCGCTTACTGGGGAAATAATCAAAGGTCACGTAACACTAGGCTCATTGCGGGTACGCCAAGATATTCTCATTGCTGAAGCATTGGCTGCGCCATTTAAAAATGGAGATGAAACGGCGAAAAAACTACATGATATGGCATTGGATAGAATTCGTCAGCTCAGTGCGCATGAAATCGGCCATACTTTGGGAATAGCTCACAATTTTGCTGCATCGGCTGACGGTCGCGCTTCTGTTATGGATTATCCGCACCCACTCGTACAATTTACCAATAATGGTCAGTTAGATGTGAGTAAAGGGTACGCATCGGGTATGGGAGCATGGGACATTCAAGCTGTTAAGTATGGATATAGTGACTTCAGAGCCGCTGATGAGGCCGAAGAACTCGCACAAGTAATACAACAAACAAAAGAGCTTGGATTAGAGTATATTTCAGACGCAGATGCTAGGCCGCAAGGGGGAGCACATCCTACTGCCCATCTATGGGACAATGGCGAAGACCCAATCACAGAACTGCGCCGTGTAATGGGGATCCGCAAACAAGCCCTTGGACATTTTGGTATTGAAAATATCAAACCAGGTGTCGCGCTTTCACAGCTAGAAGAAAAGTTAGTCCCGCTATATTTGTTCCACAGGTATCAAGTGGAGTCCGTGGTCAAGCTGATCGGCGGGGTTGATTATGAGTACGAAGTAAGGGGTGAAGGAGACGTAAAAGGTGCTGAAGTGGTTGCGAAAGAGCAGCAGGTCGATGCGTTAAAGTCATTACTTGAGACCCTATCACCTGAGGCATTGGCTGTGCCTGAAGCAATCCTTGCTTTGATCCCACCTAAGGCCTATGGTGAGGCGCGCAATCGTGAAAGTATTCACGGCCGTACCGGTTTAACACTAGATGCAATGGCATTACCAGAAATGGCGAGCCAACATACGTTGCAGCTTCTACTGAATGCTGAGCGCTTAAACCGAGTTGCACAACAACACGCTCGTAACAACCGATTTTTAGGCAGTGATGAGATTTTCACTCAAATTCACAAGCAAGTATTTAAAGCAAACCCTAAATCACCAATGGCGAAAAAGCTAAATGACCGTGTACAGTATTTAACGGCATATAGAATGGCCAATTTAAGTAGCAGTGATAAAGTTGCTCCAGAAGTTCAGGCGCAGCTACGCTATTATTTGCGACAAATTGCAGCGGACGCAACTGAGCAGTCACTGTTTTCTAGCCCCACCAAAGCGCAAGCATTCGAACTCTTTTTGGGTGAGCATATTCAGCACTTCTTGAAAGAAGGTAAGTGGCCAGCAAACTATGCACCGCTGTCAATGCCACCGGGTTCACCAATCTAATCGAAATTAATTTAGATATAAAAAAGCCCCAATTAAGGGGCTTTTTACTACGAGAATTAAAGTTGTGGTTAAGCTATTTGCTTCTCTGCTAATTGCAGTTCCATGGTTGCTTTTAATAATCTGTATAAGTTAATAGACGCGTCAATTTCTTCTTTGCGGTTTGTTAAGCTCTCAATGTTCAGCCCCAGCGGGATATTGAGGTGTGCGCAGCTGCGCAAAATCAGGTCGAGATTTTCTCGACAAATTTTAATGGACTCATTAAGGGTATTCTCTGCATCTAACATGCGCCATTTCGTCGCCTCAGGCACAGAGATACCTAGCCACTTCATAAACTCAAGGGTTTTTTCTCCACCACATGGTGTAAATGTTAAAATAATGCGCTTTGGCTCAAGCCCTTGCTGGCGACACGTGCGCGCATAGCTAGTTAATAAGTCAATGCTCGCCTGTGCATCATACACAGCTTGAGAAATGAAGTACTCACATCCCTTTGCTGTTTTATCTATTAACCTTTCATGCTCATTGCGTTTATTGGAATGGCGCTCGGCGATTGTAACGCCACCCAAGAAAAAACTCTCTGGATGTGCTTGCAGCGTTTGGTAAGCTTCTGGCAAGCCTAATTTGATATCACCTTGTGAAGAGGGGCTACCAACTAGTACTAAGTTGTTCAGGTCAAAATCTTGTTTGGTTTTATGTAACCATTGATTGAATTCTTCGCGATCCCGCTGCGCGACGCTCTTGTATGTAATGACATCAAGTTTTGATAGATCACGCACCAGTTTACTGTATTCACAGGGGTCAACTGTTTGTTTAAATGGAAATGGTCTCGGCACTTGTGTACGACTGCTTTCATCTTGAATATCGTAAATTATCACACCGTCATATTCGATTTCATGCAATCTATCTAATAACTTAGTCGCTATGGTATGTAGTTTTTCACTGTCGGTACCCAACTTCGGTGGCGTAGTACCAATCAAGTATACCCCTTGGTTCGGGTCTAATATTTTCTCTTGCAGCGATAAAGCCATGTGTCTCATTCCCACTTAATTCATCGTAGTAGGGTAAATATAGCAGCCATTTAGACGTCTAGATAGATTTTTTTATTGAATTTATTTCATTAAAGATGAATTTTTTTCATGGTTATTGATATTACTCACTTTTAAGTTGCGCAAATTTAATCCATTGCTAGTCGGTTTTTTCAGGGGTTTATCGTGAAGCATAAGACTTTTGCTTGCTATAAGGCATAATCGGGGCATTGACCTACGCTATAAGCGTAGGTACTAAGACATTAAAGATTAAAAGTATTTAGGGACACTTATGAAATTTAAGCTTTTGGCTACCAGTTTGGCTGTGACACTGGCATTGACTGGCTGCGCTTCTAACAACGCGAGTAATACGTCACGTCTTCAAAGCGACACAAAAACTGTGAAACAAGTGACGGAAAATAAAGTTTTCTCTCATGATTATGTACTCGAAGAGCTCAGCAATGGCTTGCGCGTTATGGTCGTTAAAACGGATTACCCCGACGTTGTGTCTTTGCAGATCCCGGTATCAGTGGGATCGCGCAATGAAATTGAAGACGGCAAGACAGGCTTTGCGCACTTTTTTGAGCATATGATGTTTAAAGGTTCAAAAAAATATCCTGAGGCTGTGTATAAAGATATTATCAAAAATTCAGGTGTGGATAATCGCGCTTACACAACCAATGATTACACCAATTACTATCTGAGCTTTTCTAAAGAACACTTAGACAAGGTGCTTGAGATTCAGGCTGATATCTTCCAAAACTTAAACTTTAGTGAAGAGCAGTTTCGAACAGAGGCACTGACAGTAAAAGGTGAGTATCTTAAAAATAACGCCAACCCCATCCGCAAATTATTAGGTGCGGTGCGCGACAATGCATTTGATGAACACACCTATAAACATACGACGATGGGCTTTTTTGAAGACATCGAAGCCATGCCAGATCAAATGAATTATGCAGATCTGTTTTTCGAGCGCTTTTACAAACCTGAATACGCAACCATCATCATAGTTGGTGATGTTGATCCACAAGCGACCGTAAAAATGGTGAAAAAGCATTGGGGCGAATGGCAGAGAGGTGAGTATCAGGCAGATATTCCAGTTGAGCCTAAACAGCAAGAAGCGAGATATCAGCACGTCGTTAATGAAGGTCAGCCAGGGCACTGGTTACTGGTATCGTACAAAGGCCCAGCTTGGGAGCCGACACAAAAAGACCGTGCTGCAGTGGATTTGATATCCGAGCTCTACTTTTCGAAAAACTCAAAGCTGTATCAAGAGTTGGTTGTAGACAAACAAATCGCCACGCAATTGTTCACTTATAATGCTGAAACTAAAGATCCGGGTTTGTTGCACGTTTTTATCAAAGTTGAAGATGAAAAAGATCTCGTCACTGTGCGTGACGCAGTTAATCGGACCTATGCAACAGCGCGTACTGAATTAGTCGATGAAGAAAAGCTTGCTGCATTAAAATCAAATCTCAGATATAGCTTTGCAAACGATTTAGATTCTTCCAAAGCAATCGCTTCAATGTTGGCAAGTTATGTCCATTTCGAACGTGATCCTGAAGTGATTAATCGAATTTATGCCACCGCAGATACGGTCACGCCTGAAGATATTCGCAGCATTGCAAATAAATACTTCGTGGATTCGGGTCGCAACACCGTGACTATGTCGGCGAAAGCAAAAGTTGATGGGTTTGATAGCGAAGTTGCACTTGATGCGCTTAGTACACAAATGGCGCAACCAGCGACGCAGCATTTTACGGTGTTAGATAAAACATCCAATTCCCCACTGGTTGATGTGAACTGGTTATTTTATACCGGTGCAGCAGCTGATCCTGAGGGCAAAAAAGGCTTAGCTGCTTTGACGGCTGCCATGTTAGCTAAAGGAGGCAGTGCAACCAAGTCGTATAAAGAAATTAAAAAAGCCATGTATCCGCTTGCAGGAAGCTTCTCACATCAGGTAGACAAAGAAATGATTGCACTGCGTGGACGTGTTCACAAAGACAATGCCCAGCAGTGGTATGCGTTGGTGAGCGAGCAATTGCTAAATCCTGGGTTTAGAGAAGATGACTTCAATCGTTTGAAAAAAGAAATGATGGATAGCATTAACTCGGACTTAAAGTCGTCTAATGATGAAGAACTGGGCAAAGAGGTGCTCTATCACAAGCTGTATCAAGGACATGCGTATGAAAGTTTAAACTTGGGCGATTTATCTGATTTAGAGGCTTTGACATTGCAAGACGTGAAAGATTTTTATCGTCAGCAATTTACCCAGTCTAAATTAAATCTAGGTTTAACAGGGGCTCTGAGTGATGGATTAAAAGCACAGCTCATTGCTGATTTGACCAGTCTTCCCAAAGGCCAAGAGGCGCGATTGAATGTTTCCGATGCGCCTAAGCTAGAAGGGATCCACGCAACTGTGGTTGAAAAAAATGCTAAATCAACAGCTGTGTCTTTTGGTTTCCCTATCGACACCATCCGCAGTAGTAAAGACTGGACAGCGCTTTGGTTAGTACGTTCATATTTTGGAGAGCACCGCAATGCAGGCGCTTTCTTATTTGACCGAATTCGTCAAACCCGTGGTATGAACTATGGTGATTATGCCTACATTGAGTATTTCCCGCGCGGTATGTACCAGACGTTACCCGATGCAAACTTAGGTCGTTCTGAGCAGATATTCCAAGTGTGGTTGCGTCCGCTGCGCTCGAATAACGATGCACACTTTGCAACCCGTGTAGCGGTATACGAATTAGATAAGATGATTAAGCAAGGGATGAGTAAAAAAGATTTTGAGGCAACTCGAAATTTCCTAAACAACTATGTACCTCAGTTGGTGGCAAGTCAGGACAGGCAGCTTGGTTATGCGCTGGACAGCCAATTTTATAATACGGATGAATTTGTTAGTTTAGTGCGCTCAAACTTGGCCAGTTTGACATTGGAAGATGTAAACCGAGTGATCCGTGACAATCTGCAGACCGACAACATGCACTATGTTTTTGTCACCGGTGACGGTAAAGATATGAAACAGCGCTTAGCCAGTGAGCAAGTGTCGCCGTTAAAATACAATGTCAAAAAACCGCAGTCGCTATTGGATGAAGATAAGGTGATCGAAAGCTATAAGTTATCGGTTCCGGCGAACAATATTGAAGTGATCCAAGTTCAAGATCTGTTTAAGTAACCGACCTTGATCGACAATCTTAAACGCCCCGCTAAAACGGGGCGTTTTTATTTATCAGAGGTAAGTTGCACAGACGGTAAAAAAACACCATTATAGGAACCTTCGGTTATAATTAATAACTAGAAATTTGCTGCTTACTAGTGCTATCGCAGAGTGATGCGCGCTAAGATATGCAAATGATGGTAAATGAAAGACATGTGGTGATTATGAGACACGAAATTTGGCAACAATTGAGAGAGGAAGCACAAGAGTTGGTGCAAAGAGAGCCTTTGCTCGCCAGTCACGTATATTCAAGTGTGCTCAATCATGAATGTTTGGGGGCAGCGCTCAGTTTTATTGTTGCAAATAAACTTTCGGATGCCGTGGTGTCTGCATTTACTATCCGAGAATTGTTTGATCAGGCATTTGTTGATTGCGAGCGAATGTTAACGCATGTTGCGCACGATATAAAAGCTGTTAAAGATCGAGACCCGGCTGCCGATAGTTATCTTAACGTGATATTAAACTTGAAGGGTTTCCATGCATTACAAGCACACCGTCTCGCATACTGCCTGTGGCGACAACAGCGTAAAGAGCTCGCCCGCTTTATTCAAAGCCGCACCTCTGAAGTTTTTGGCGTTGATATCCATCCTGCTTGTAAAGTCGGCCATGGTATTATGCTTGACCATGCGACTGGTATAGTGATCGGTGAAACAGCTGTTATTGAAGATAACGTATCGATCTTGCAGTCAGTTACGCTCGGTGGTACTGGTAATGAGCAAGGGGACCGACATCCAAAGATCCGTGCAGGCGTTTTGATTGGCGCAGGTGCTAAAGTATTGGGCAACATTGAGGTAGGAGAAGGCGCGCGAATCGGTGCCGGCTCAGTGGTTCTAAAAGCTGTTGCACCACACACCACAGTCGTTGGCGTGCCTGCAAAAGTAGTTGGTAAGCCAAATTGTCCATGTCCGGCAGAAAGCATGGACCAAAACTTTTTGGACGACACGATAAGTCGTATTAATGATTCCCACACCAGCGCAATGTTGTAGCGAACTCAATTACGCATGCGGCCTACGATTGCTTTGGGATGTGCTTTTTTGGCAGGGGGATTGCTAACGAGTGTTTACTATGAATTGTATGGTTTAAAGCAATCAGAATCCTTTCATGGTAATGTCGCTTCAATAGGAGGCGTTACCATTAACGAGGCTCAATCCCCTGAGTTCTCTAGAGACAACGAAAAATCAAATGAAACCTCTCCAGTGTCGACAGAACTCGCAGAGGCGGATGATCTACGGCTTATCAATCAACAACTGCAGCAAGAAAATAAACGAATTAAGGCGCAACTGAGTACGCTCACAGCCAAGTCTATGGCGAATAAACCAAGTCACAATGTGCCAAAGCAATTGCAAAGCATTTTTGAGCATCAAAGGCGTGATGATAACTGGGCCTCAGAAGTTGAGTTATTTGCGGAAGATTTCCTCTATGAAGCACAGCTGCACGATACCATCAATTTGCTATCGGCAGAGTGTAAACTGCACGTGTGCCAATTAAATTTCGTCGCGCCGCAAGGCGAGCCTAAATGGCAACAGCTTCACACAGCTTTACTGCGTATGCCGTGGATGAAGCAATTTAAAACGGTGGCAGCAGTGCAAAATACTCAAGCGATGCAGATCCACCTCAGTTTAAAAAGCAGTGATGAGCTGAGCCGAGAATATTAGGTTAGTCCTCTTTTTTGACAACACGAGACACCTGTGTGTGGAGTTGCCCATCAGCCAGTTGCGTTACCAGTGAATCACCTGGTTGCACGTCAGCTACCGACGCTAGTACGTTGCCATCTTTTTGTGTAATGCTATAACCGCGAGACAGTACAGCGAGTGGACTAACACTGTCTAGCCTTGCTGAGAGTAACGCTAGGCGGTTTTGTTTGTCACGCAGCTGGTGGTGCAAGGTGTTATTTAGTCTCGACTCGAGCTTTTCGAGCTTGGTTCTGGCTTCGTTTAGACGCTTTTCTGGGTGGAATTTTAGCAATGTGTGGCTCAGCACATTCACTTTATGGTGATGTTTTTGTTGTTGGTATTGTAACGCGCGGGTCAAACGTTGCTGAAGTTCATCCACACGCTGCCCTTGCTGCATCAATTGATTTTGTGGATGTTGCAAACTCAGACGTTGTTGGAGGCGCTGAATATGCTGTTGCTCATCTGCGACTTTCCGTTTTAATGCATTGATAAGCCTTTGTTTTCTGTCCGCGATATAGCTTAGAAGTTCACTGCTATCTGGACTCACTAGTTCGGCAGCTGCGGATGGGGTTGGCGCGCGTAAATCTGCAACGTAATCACTGATGGTGGTATCAATTTCGTGTCCAACGGCGCTGATAATCGGCAATGAGCATGTAAAAATGGCACGTGCAACTACTTCTTCGTTAAAGCACCATAGATCTTCCAAAGAGCCTCCACCGCGCCCGACAATCAGTACATCAACTTCGTTGCGTTTGTCTGCCAAGGCTATTCTTTCTGCAATTTGTGCGGCGGCGTCTTGGCCTTGTACCAGAGTTGGATAAATGGTTACTTCTAATTGTGGTGCTCGGCGTTTTAACACGGATAAGATATCTTTGATAGCAGCACCTGTCGCAGATGTGATAACGCCAATACGATTGATCTGTTGTGGTAATGGCTTTTTATGAAAACTATTGAATAAGCCTTCTGCGGCAAGCTGCATTTGCAGTGCTTCGAACTTTTGCTTGAGCAGACCTTCACCTGCTGGAGCCATATGCTCGACAATCAATTGATAGTCGCCACGCGGTTCGTAAACAGATACGCGGGCTTTGACTTGCACTTGCGCTCCGTTTTCTGGGCGATACTTACAATAACGATTGTTGCCACGCCACATAGCTGCTTTGACCTGTGCCTTTTCATCTTTTAAGGAAAAATACCAGTGGCCAGAGGCGGGGGCGACAAAGTTTGAAATTTCGCCAGTCAATTCAAGAGAAGCAAAGCCTTGTTCTAGTAAACTGCGTATTTCACGATTAAGGCGCGAAACTGTATAAACTTTGTTGTTTTGTGGCAATGACATACCTAGCTCCATAAAAAATTCACAGACACTTTAGCATATTTTTTGCTAAATTTTGTTTACTCGCATAAGGAACGCTGATAAAATGCGCACGCAATTCCTTATACTCAGAATTCACTTGAGAGAAGCCGCACACATGCTAAGAATTGCAAAAGAAGCCCTAACTTTTGACGACGTACTTTTAGTACCCGCTCATTCAACTGTTCTACCGCACACAGCGAGTTTGAAGACTCGTCTGACACGCGATATCGAGCTTAACCTGCCACTTGTTTCTGCGTCAATGGACACAGTGACTGAAGCACGCTTAGCGATTGCCCTCGCGCAAGAAGGCGGCATTGGCTTTATTCACAAAAACATGACCATCGAAGAGCAAGCTGACAATGTCCGTAAAGTAAAAACTTACGAAGCCGGTATTGTTACTTTCCCTGTGACAGTCACAGCAGACAAAACGATTGCTGAAACTATCGCACTTGCTGACGAAAAAGGTTTTTCAGGTTTCCCTGTAGTTGGTGCCGATAACCAACTTGAAGGCATCGTAACTAGCCGTGATATGCGTTTTGAAACGCAACTAGATAAGCCTGTTTCTTCAGTCATGACGAAAAAAGCTGATCTTGTCACTGTAAAAGAAGGTGCAGGCCGTGAAGAAATTCTTGGTCTAATGCATGAACACCGCATCGAAAAAATCTTAGTAGTTGATGATGCATTTGCACTGAAAGGCATGATCACAGTAAAAGACTACCAAAAAGCACAAGAAAAACCGAATGCATGTAAAGACGCGCAAGGTCGTTTACGTGTAGGCGCAGCTGTTGGTGTTGGTGCTGGTACAGATGAGCGTATCGAAGCACTGGTAGAAGCTGGGGTTGATATTCTGCTTATCGATACTTCTCACGGTCACTCTCAAGGTGTAATTGACCGCGTTAAAGAAACACGCGCAGCTTACCCTGAATTACAAATTGTCGCGGGTAACGTAGCAACTGGTGCTGGTGCATTGGCACTTGCTGACGCAGGCGCTAACGCAGTTAAAGTTGGTATTGGCCCTGGCTCAATTTGTACAACACGTATTGTTACTGGCTGTGGTGTACCACAAATCACTGCGATTTCAGATGCTGTTGAAGCACTTAAAGACCGTGATATTCCAGTTATTGCCGACGGTGGTATTCGTTTCTCGGGTGACATTGTAAAAGCACTTGTTGCTGGTGCTGCTTGTGTCATGGTTGGTTCAATGCTTGCTGGTACCGAAGAGTCGCCGGGTGAAGTTGAACTTTACCAAGGCCGTTACTATAAGTCATACCGTGGCATGGGATCTCTTGGTGCGATGAACCAAAAAGATGGTTCTTCAGATCGTTACTTCCAGAAGAGCAATCAAGCAGACAAGCTAGTACCTGAAGGTATTGAAGGTCGCGTTGCATACAAAGGGCCAATTGCCGCCATTATTCACCAACAAATTGGTGGGATCCGCAGTGCAATGGGCCTAACCGGTTGCGCGACGATTGCTGAGCTTAACGTTAAACCTGAGTTTGTACGTGTTACTTCAGCAGGTATGGGTGAGTCTCACGTACATGACGTACAGATCACCAAAGAAGCGCCTAACTATCGTCTAGGTTAAGCCGGCCAACGAGTGTTGAGCCCGCAAAATTTTCAGGGCTAGCAGCAGCTAGCCCTTTTTAATTCTGGTAAAGCAGGTTAGCTGTGCTTTACTAATTTTATCGTTTCCTAACTAACGAGATTATCAATGAGCAAAGACATCCATGATTCCCGTATTTTGATCTTAGACTTCGGTTCTCAATACACGCAGTTAATTGCACGTCGTGTACGTGAGATTGGCGTTTACTGTGAACTTTGGGCTTGGGATGTAACGGAAGAGCAGATCCGTGAATTCAACCCTCAGGGCATCATCCTGTCTGGTGGTCCAGAGTCGACAACAGAGGAAAACAGCCCGCGCGCCCCTGAATATGTATTCGAAGCGGGTGTACCTGTACTTGGCGTTTGTTACGGCATGCAAACAATGGCAATGCAGCTTGGCGGTAAAGTACATAGCTCTGATAAGAAAGAGTTTGGTTACGCGAAAGTTGAAAAAGTCGGTAACTGTGCACTATTTGAAGCGATTGAAGATCATATCGAAGATGGCGTTGGTCAGCTTGACGTATGGATGAGCCACGGCGATAAAGTTATTGAAATTCCAGAAACGTTTGTGACAAGTGCAAAAACTGATACGTGTCCACACGCGGCAATGTCTTGGGAAGAAAAGCGTTTTTATGGCGTGCAATTCCACCCAGAAGTAACACACACACAGCAAGGTACACGTTTACTAGAGCGTTTTGCGATTGATATCTGTGGTTGTGAAAAGCTATGGACGCCGTCACAAATCATCGAAGATGCAGTAGAGCGTATCAAAGAAAAAGTAGGTGATGACGAAGTTATTTTAGGTCTATCTGGTGGTGTTGACTCATCAGTAGTGGCGATGCTTATCCACCGTGCGATTGGTAAGAAGCTAACATGTGTATTTGTTGATAACGGTTTACTCCGTTTAAACGAAGGTCAGCAAGTAATGGAAATGTTTGGTGATAAGTTTGGCCTGAATATCATCAAAGTGGATGCTGAAGAGCAGTTCTTAAATGACCTAGCTGGTCTTTCTGATCCTGAAGATAAGCGTAAAGCAATTGGTCATACGTTCATTGACGTATTCGATGCTGAATCTAAAAAGCTGAAAAATGCTAAATGGTTAGCGCAAGGTACAATTTACCCAGATGTAATTGAGTCAGCGGCGTCTAAAACAGGTAAGGCACACGTGATCAAGTCTCACCATAACGTAGGTGGTCTGCCTGACGATATGGAAATGGGTCTAGTAGAGCCTCTACGCGAGCTGTTTAAAGATGAAGTACGTAAGATTGGCCTTGAGTTAGGTCTACCTTACGATATGCTTTACCGTCACCCATTCCCGGGTCCTGGTTTAGGTGTACGTGTACTAGGTGAAATCAAGAAAGAATACTGTGATTTACTTCGTCGTGCAGATGCTATCTTCATTGAAGAGCTTCACAAGGCGGAGCTATACCACAAAGTATCTCAAGCGTTCACTGTATTCCTTCCAGTTAAATCTGTAGGCGTAATGGGTGATGCACGTAAGTATGACTGGGTTGTATCGCTGCGTTGTGTTGAAACTATCGACTTTATGACGGCACGTTGGTCACAGCTACCTTATGACTTCTTAGGCCATGTTTCAAACCGCATTATCAATGAAATCGATGGTATCTCTCGTGTTGTTTATGATATTTCAGGTAAACCACCTGCGACAATCGAGTGGGAATAACTGCAATTAGCATCCGCTAATTGAATGAAAAAAAGGCGAATATGGTAAATATTCGCCTTTTTGTTTATAAATGATGCAAACAAACAAAAAAATGCATTTTTCCTCTTTACCTTTTCTAAAAGCTCTTTATAATGCGTCGACATTGCAGGGGCGTAGTTCCAATTGGTAGAACAGCGGTCTCCAAAACCGATGGTTGCGGGTTCGAGTCCTGCCGCCCCTGCCACTTCTTACTTTACCCACTTAATTGATTCTTTTAATACTTCCATTTAGACTCAATAAAAAAGTATTTTTACCATGCACCCGATACATGCTCAATTACTTGGTTTAACACCACTCAAACTTAAAGCGCAATATGACACACACACTGCGTCAAATGATGCCAACAGTGTTTCTGTTCCTTTGGCATTGCCTGTGCGTTTGGCTGAAGATATCGCGCTTGCGTTGAACTGTGAGAGTTTAGAGGTGATCTCGGGAGAATCAATTGCACTGCACGGTACAACACTCACTCTACCGAATGAACACTTAACCGCGACGCAAAAACAACAATTATGGCAAGTGATATATCATGCAGTATCTACGTAGCGAGGCGTTAGCCCAATTTCCAATAGCTGATATCATGCGAATTGAAAATGCGTGCCACAGTCACCCGTGGAGTGAAAAAACTCTGACCTCTTGTATCGGCGGGCGATATTTTAACGCATGCCGAGATTCTGAACAGGGGGTGGTCGGTTATTTTATTGCAGAGCGAGCAGGGCCAGACTATACCTTGATGAATATTTGTGTTGACCCAAAGCGCCAGGGGCAGGGGATAGCGACAGAGCTTATGCAAGCATTAATTCAGCAATGTCGTGATGAACAAGCTGAAAACCTATTTCTAGAAGTGCGAGCATCTAATCAAGCAGCCATTGCACTTTATAAAAAAGTAGGCCTGAGCATTATGGGGACGCGAAAAAACTATTACCCTACTGAATCAGGCAGAGAAGATGCGGTTTTAATGGGCTTAGAGTTTAAAAATTAATATTGTTGGCTTGTTATTTTACTGCTTGTAGCTGAACGTCTTCGTTTTCTAATGTGTATCGGATCGCCTGCGTAAGCTGTAGCGTTGTGTATTGCCACTGTGCTTTGTTATTCTCTTGCAGGCTGCTTTCAAGCTCTCCAGCGGCACTGTGAATATTACTAAACCCAAAACAGCCCGCACTGCCTTTAAGGCTATGAGCGAGCGCACGAAGCGATTCCCACTCTTGATTCTGATAAAGAGATTCAACCAGCTCTAGTTGCTCGGGCAGTTTTTCTAAATAATTTTGGCTGATCTGTAAGAACTTTTCGCTTTTGAGTAAATTATTCCATTTAGACGCGTTGTCGTTCGCCAATTCGAGAAACTCCAGTAATACCGCCCCGAGCTTTTCTCTGTCGATTGGTTTTCCGAGTGTTGCGTTACACCCAGCGGCAAGGTAGGTGTCTATGTCATGCTTCATAATGTTGGCTGTCAAAGCGACAATAGGGCCGTCATAGGCTGCGTGTCTGAGCATCTCAGTGGCTTCCAATCCACCCATAACCGGCATTTGCATATCCATTAAGATTAAGTCGTAATCGTTGATCAATGACATCTCCACGGCTTGAGCGCCGTTATTGGCGATGTCTGGGACCAGACCCCAAGAACTTAGCAGTAAGGAGATCAGCTCTTGGTTATCTTTGTTATCTTCGGCTAACAAAATAGTTGCTTCTAACTGGGTTTCAGCGAGCTTTTGCGAGTTGCTGGTTTGATTGTGAATATATGAGTCACAGTCTATCCATTGAATATCTTGGCTTGTGTGATTAGCAGAGATGGTGATTGTAAAAGTACTGCCATTGCCTTGTTCACTGTTTACTTGAACGTCTCCACCTAACAATTGCGCAAGATTTTTGGAAATACATAGCCCTAGTCCCGTGCCACCAAAACGCCTAGTGGTGGTGGTGTCGGCCTGTTCAAAAGGCTTAAACACACGCTCCATCTCACTTTGAGACATACCAATACCCGTATCTTTGACAACAAATACAAACTGGTCATTTTGGGTGTTAAAATCAATCCCGATAGAGATAAAGCCGTGCTCCGTAAACTTGACGGCATTGCTGGCGATATTGAGCAAGATTTGCTTGAGGCGGGTTTCATCACTGTTGAGGACTTTGGGCAGTGGAAACGCGTAATCAAGTGTTAATTCTAATTGCTTTTCTTCAGCGAGGGGCTGAATAATCGACTCAATGTCTTTTAGCAGTGGTAAAAACTCAATTTCATTTTGTTCAACAGCGAGCTTTTCGGCTTCGATTTTGGATAAATCGAGAATATTATTAATTAGCTCCAATAGGTGTTTAGAGTTTCTCAAAATGGTGTCTAAGTGCAAGTCTGCATTTTTAGCATTTGGGTTATGCAATAGCTGTTCTGTGAATCCCATAATCGCGGTTAAAGGCGTGCGGATCTCATGACTCATATTGGCTAAAAATCGGCTTTTTAGTTGGTTGGCTTGCTCGGCTTCTTTAATTGCAACTTCAAGCTGCTGGTTCATTTCTTCCAAAGCACGTGTTCTGTTCTCTACCTTTTCCTCAAGGTGGAGTTTGTAATCTTCTAATTCACCTTGGAAGTCTCTGATCTGTTTAACCATGTGATTGAAATCATCAAATAAAGTGCCAACTTCATCATCATCATGAGCAGGTAGAAAGACAGATAAATCACCATCTCCAACACGGTGGCTGGCTTCACCAAGCAGTTCTATAGGGGTAAGTAAGAGGTTACGTACCACAATGAAGATGAGCACAGGTAGTGTTACCACAGAGAGGATCACTATGAGGGCAGTGATAAGGCTAATAGCTTTGCCCGACTGATATAGAATGCTCTTTGGTATTGTCGATATATAGTAATACCCACCACTTAGCTGCGCACTGTAGGTCATGCGTTTAAGCCCATCCACAGAAGGTAAAACAATAGAATCAAGCTTACCTCTATCAGCCAATGAGCTTATTTGCGCCATTTCCTCATCGCTTAAATAACTAGAAGAAAACTGCCCATCTGAAGAGAAAAGTACTTCACCTTGTGCAGATACCAGCAGGTTCAATGTGTTGTCATAAGGCGCTTCTAATATGCTACTGCTGATAATAGAAGGGGCTACTCGAACTATGATATAGCCTTGGCGCTGAGGCCTTTTGAGGTGAAAGTTGACGCTGTAAATTTGTTGTACAAAATAGAGCTGAGTACCGTCATCTTTTGCAGGCAGCATATATTGTTGTTGGCGCAAGTTACTTTTGAGCACTTGGTCAAAAAAAGGGTAGTCGTCAGGTGCGAAGCTCAGATTGCTGGAATAAAAGGCGTGACTATTGCCTTCTGCATCAACTAAATTAATGCTGAGAATATCTGGATAGGCTTCACTGTAGCTTGCAAATACATCCATCAGCGCACCTAGGCGTTTCGTTTTTACTTGCTTTTCGTCAGGGGGAGTCAGTAAAAAGTCACTTAGTACAGGTGAGGTGGACAGCAGTTTGGTCGTTGACTGATAGATTTCCATGTAGTTGAACATTTTCTGCTGCTGTTGCTCGACAAAGCGGCTGACAATGAGCTTTGCTTGCTTTTGCGTTGAGCTAGTTACATTGGTCAGTGTAAAGCCACCGAGAAATAACAAAGGCAAAATCACAAGCGGTGTGATGTACCAAAGCAACCTGATACTGAGCTTACTGGTTTTCATCTATCCTGATATCCATATATACCTGTTACAGTCCGTCAAACTATCCATTCATTGTGCAAATAAGGATCATATGATGGCTTGCATAATTTCTCAAGTTTTTACGCCGTGTCGCGTATAGCCAAAACTGAAAAAGTGTAGCGTCGGAGCGAGTGTTGTCGATGGCTAACAAGGAAGGGCTTTGTATACAGATAGGACAAGGTACATGAGTACCCTGTCCCAGAGATGTAATTTATTTAGCGTTAAACAGTTCAATTTCAGATAGTTGTAATAAGTCGTTACCATTTGCATCGGTGGCGGTATGCGTTAGCTCAATGCGAAATTGAGAGTATGCAACATCGTTTTCAATGCGGAAGGTTTTTGTTTGATTACGTGATTCAAATTGTTGTGATTGACGAGAATCCAGTGTGTGCCATTGAACGCCGTCATTAGAACCTGACACAATCCACTGTGCAGGATCTCGTTCCGGAGCGTCATTGCCACTGGTGATACTGTATGCCTTTAAAGTGCGTGGCTGTGTTGTATTGAATTGCAACCAACCTTGTTTGGTCAGCGCGACATACTTGTTGCTGTGATCACCGTCAAAGGCACTTTGGTAGCCCTCTCCCCATTGACTAAACCCTTCGTGTTCAGCACTGGCTTCCCCACCGAGTAAAACAAAGTTTTCAAGTGTGACTGGTAACGTGGCGGTTGTTTTATCGGCTAACAAATCGATCTCTGCGATTTGAAATAAGGACTGGCCATTACTTTGGCTACCACTGTTAGTGAAGTTAAATTTAAAATGCTTGAAACTTTGAGTTGGTGCAACGCTAAATTCCCGAGTTTCCAATCTCTGTTCAAATACCTGATGTGACTGCGTGTCTATTTGGTGCCAATTAGTACCATCAGAGGATCCATATAAAGTCCAACTGCTAGGGTCTCTGCTAGGTTGGTTGTCGCCAACGGTTAAGCGATACGCACCCAGTTGTCCAGCACCAAAAGTAGAAAAGGTGATTTCAGAATGTGCATTTAAAGTGAGATATTTAGTATAGCGATCGCCATCAAAGGCATTTGTAACGTCATAGATTGGATCAGCAGGCACCGCGGTAGCACTTGCTTCCCCGCCCAATGTTATCAAACTGAGTTGCTCATCAGGAATGGCTGGGGCTTCGGGGGCAGCGCCTAAAGTAGCTTGATATTTCTGCCATAAAGTATTGATATCTTGATTTAAAATGCGTTTGAGCGCCTCTTCAAGTGTCCATTCCCAGCCTTCTTTTTGGCTAGTCAGTACCATTTGGTTTATTTTGTAGGTGAAGTCTTCGTCGTAGTTATCTTGTATCCAAGATAAAAAGAAGCCTGTATTGGTATAACCGCCGAGCCAGTTTTTCGAAGGTGAAGGGCTGCGTGTCGCATGGAAGCCTGCTCGGATCCTCACTAGATCCGCGATGCCCTCAATGATGGCATGTGCTTCATTGCCATCAGCCATTGCCCCTGTTGGGAAGTGTTGGTAGCCATGTACAAGTTCATGCCAGAAAACGCCGAGCAACTCATAGATCACTTCGTCATCGCTGGCATTGGCCAGTGATTCTGTGATGTATTTTGTACTGAATGCGATTTCCATATTGCGGCCAGAGCCCGCGCGATAAGCTAAGGTATCCATCCACTTCAGGCTAAATGTGACTGAATCAAACTCTGGTGACTCACCATAGTGTTTATATAAATACTGATTGACCTGTAGCGTTACATCGTTGATGGTTTTTTCCAAATCAGGAAAGAGTCTATGAATACGCTTATATCCTTCGCTCTGAGTATCTTCGTGGGCAAATTTAATTTCCGGATAAGCGAACCCCTGCCAAGGGTTTGCTGGGTCGACGACCTTCACCTTTTGAGTCACTGTTTCACTTTGACCATGCCAATTGTACGTCGTCAGTTCAATATTTTTGACGCCAGGAGTCTTGAATGAGACTAGCGGGTTTTTTGCTAAACTAGCGGCGGGGATACCCTGTTCAAACTGCCATTCAAAACTATTTGGTTTGTTGAGGCTAGCATCTTTAAATTCAATGGTTTCACCAACAAATACGGTATTGGAGTCACTTGTTATTCCAGCAATTGGCAATTGAGTGTTGGTAAACAAGTCTAGTTCGGCTATTTGCAAGAGATCATAACCCCAGTCATCGGTGCCTTTATGTGTTAATTCAAAACGGTAGTGTTGGTATGGCTGTTCTTCTGACAATTGATAGCTTTTTTGCTCGAAGCGTTTACTGAACACTTGCTCGTTACGCTGATCTATTGTTTGCCAGTTTTCACCGTCGTTAGAGCCTTTTAGTGTCCAGTTGTGAGGATCTCGACCCGGTGCGTCATTCGCTGAGGTAAACTGATATTGGGTGAGGCTTTGTGGCTGCGCTAGCGATACTTGGATCCAGCCTTGTGGTTTAAGCGTCACGTATTTGGTACGAGGATCGCCATCAAATGCATTGTTTAGGGATTCACCGGCTGGTGATTCTGCTTTTTGCTCATTCAGAATAATGTTGTGGCCAATTAAACTCATTTGTGAAATTGGATCGTTCTTTTTATCGTGTGCTATTTTCTCCCATACTTGGCTTGCACCCGGCACTTCGTTTAATGTCCACCACTTAGCTTTAAAAACTTCTCCCTTGTACGCTACCACTTGTCCCTTTGTATAAACTTGTGCATGCAGCCAAGGGTTAGATACCTCACCTTCGTCATTAATAAATTGCACAAACTGCCAAGCGCCCGACGTGTTGGTTGCTGGTAAATCTCCTTCTGACCACCATTTAGCCTTATATACAGCACCTTGGTAGGTAACTCGCTGGCCTTTTTTGTAACTTATTTTATCTTGCCACTCATTGAGTTCAGTTTGTTGAGTATGTTGATGTGTATGTCCTGAATGTGCGTGTATTGATGTCGATTGAATAGCAAGTGCTAGAGCACACAGTGCAAATCTTCTCATGACTAACTCCCATTATCTTGATTGTTTTTATTTGGAACGTTCCATTTATTATTGGCACAAAATTGCAGCAATTCAAAGTTTTATTTTAACTTCTAAACTTTAGCTAAGAACTTAGTAACAGGTGAGATTGAGGAGGTAATAAAAAAGCCGGGCTATCCGGCTTTAGGTATCGCTTTCAAACGGTATTAGCTGTCTGCACGACCCATGAATTTAACTTCGGTGGTATTGATTTTGATTTTATCACCCGTTGAGATGTGCTCCGGAACTTGTACGATTAGCCCCGTGGTCAGTGTTGCTGGTTTAGTGCGAGCACTGGCTGAAGCCCCCTTGATAGAAGGTGATGTTTCTTCAATCACAAGTTCTACACTTGACGGTAAATCAACTGATACTGGACTGCCTTCAACAACAACGACTGATAGGCCTTTTGTATCTTCGTTAATGAATAATACCTGCTCAGAAATAGCTTCTTTATTTAGGTGATAAGGCGTGTAGTCCTCTTCATCCATAAATACATACTCTTCGCCATCTACGTATGAAAACATAGCAGGGCGACGGGTTAGATCTGCCAGTTTCAGCATTTCTTCAGCTTTGAATGTTTCATCTACTTTGCCGTTATTTACGACATCGTACATACGCATGCGGTAAAGACTACCACCTGCACGACCTTGCGGTACCGAGCGCTCGATATCACGCACAATCATAACTCGACCATTGTATTCAATCGCCGCATGTTTTTTTATTTCACTGGCCTTTGGCATAGTAATTCCCAATTTATTTTGTTTTGCAGAAAACTAGCATGAAGCTCTGCCAACGCCAAGCCCCGTAGGTATTTTATTGTGTTTTAAAGGGGTGATAGGATAGGAGTGAAGGTCATGATATTCATCTTATCGTGACTATGACTGTTGCGATAAGGACACTGTATGGATAAATGTTTGAATTTTAGTTGTCGCTGCTCCAAAGTGTGTGGCACCGTATCTTATGGAAATCGGCTATTTCATAATCGTGTGGTTTGTTATTGTGATGATTGCCAGAAATTTGTAAGGCACCTTGGGCAAAATCAAATGCTCAATGAGTATGGCGGCTCAGACGTTTTTCAGGTTAGCTCATCGCAACTTGAGGTGCACCAGGGAAAACAGCAAATAGCTTGCCTTAAGGTGACAAAAGGCGGTGTTCACCGCTGGTTTGCTGCATGTTGCAATACACCGTTGGGAAATACCGTGAATGCACGTTGGCCTTTAGTAGGACTGTTGCAAGGTTGTATTGAAGAGGATCTAAACGAGACAGTTGGGCCACCTATTGGCAGCGTTTTCTGCAAGTTTGCCAATGCTGAAATTCCAGCCGAAATTAAGGGGCAATGGTCTCACAAGCGTGTTGTTGTGCATTTAGCATTTAAAATAGCGCTCTGGCGTTTACTTGGAAAAGGCAAGCCTAGCGAGTTTTATCAACAAGGCAAGCCGATCGCACAACCGTATTGCCTTGCTGATGATGAAAAACAACGCTAAAGCGCATACAGTGATGCCATTTCGTAGTAGGTTAAACCGAATTGTTTTTTGAACCAGCTGTTTACAAATTCATGCTGTGGAGAAATTTTGCCACAGCGCAGAATGTATTCACCATAGTGCGCACCGATTAAGCCATTGCAATGAGTTTCGACCCAGATACGATCTAGTTGTGACTTAAAATCTTGCTGTAGCGCGTCCAGTTGTGTACTTAATTTAGAGTCAACATCTAGAAAGGTAGCTTTAACAGGTTTGATTTTGAGTTGTGGAAAATCCGCTTGGTGGCTTTGCGTATAGTGAGTTTGGCTGTCGTCCACTCGAAACTCTATTGGCTGAGCCGCAATGGTGCCTTCATATTTTGCATCGACACTAAATTGCTCGGTAAATTCGGTGACTGGGTAGTTGTAGGCTTTTTTTACTTCTACATCGAGTTTATCCGATGGATCGTTTGGATTGTGACGTTCTTCAACAATGGTAAAGTGCTTCTGGCGATTGACCAGTTTAGCGTCTCTGATATGCTCCAACCTCGCATCAAATTTGAGTCTAAAAGTCTGTTGTCCGACTGGGCTATACCATAGGCTTTCTCTGAATATTTGCTTTAATTCAGAAGACGCTGTCTGTAACGAGTTCGCCTGTCGGCTAGTACGGTGCAAATTGACGTTGAATCGCGGTGTCAGTGCGATACTTGAATAGCGGCTTGGATCTTGGGTCATTGGAGTGAAGTTTTGTGGTAGATCCCATGCCATGCAGTATTTTTCAGTAAATTGGCGTAAATAAAAACGCGTGTTATTTGCCTGTGTGAACATACGAGTACACAGGGCATGTGCCTTATTTTGCAACGGAACACGATATGCCGAAAATTGATTGTGCAGCTGCGCGTTGCCGATTAAAAATGAATAGCGATGTTCAAAAAAGCGGAATTGATCTGGAAAGCGGGATTGGCCCAATTGTTCGGCACGTTGCTTCAACCACAATGTAGCATATTCAATTTCTTCATTCTGAGTATTGGCGATGGGCCCAAGTGGCTCTACTTGCCATTCAATTTGATTGCGTAATAATGACTCTAATTTCATTGCTGCGCCAGTCGGGTTGCCTCCTAAGCGCAACATTCGAACGTCGATCAAACCTTTATCTAATATTTTATTACGGGCCTGTAGTAGTCCTTTTTGTGCATCAATATTGTGCGGATCTTCAACCAATGCTTGCTCATAATATTCAGCTGATTGTGAATACATTCCTGCTTCAAATAAGTTATGTCCTTTTTCAACAAGGCTTTTACAACCACACAGTGCCAATGTCAGCACTGACAACACGAATATTTTTCTCATTTTATTATCATCCTTTTAATATCAATGAGTTGGCTTAAAGTCATGGCTGTCATTCGCGCACGCTTCTAGCAATCATTTTAATACAAAGTGAGCGAGTTTCTTCATTGTGAGAATACAAACTATTTAGCGTTTTATAGTAATTGGTATTGTGTACCTATGTCTAGGACTGCGGGTTAACTTTAGTTTACAAAGGAGGGTGATAATTGTACAGGTTTGGCTGGGGGAATGGGTCTCGCAATGACCCATTCAAGTGCTTTATCTATATGGTGGCTAGTATGTCAGATACTTTTGCTACCACTTGGTCGCTGAGTGTGTTGATAAAAAAGTGATCGCCATTAAAAGCGTGTTGCTGAATTGGCAAGCTTGACAGCGACTGCCACGCATCAAGTTGAGCTTGTGATATATCAACGTCATCGTGACCAAAAAAGACATCGATAGGCAGTGGGAGAGGGTGTGGCTCAGCCCGATAACAATCTGCGATTTCGAAATCAGCGCGTAGCAGTGGTAAAAACAGATCCATTAGTTCGGCATTTGCCAGAATTTCTTGTGGTGTACCATTGAGTTCACGAAGTTTTTTGATGAACTCTTGCTTAGGTAAATGGTAAATAGGTTGTTTCTGGCCGGCTAAATGTGGTGCTCGACTAGCTGAGGCTATCATTTTAACTGGCAGCGTTTTGTTTGCTTTTTGCAAGGAGTAAGCAAGTTCATAGGCGACACGGCTACCGAGACTATGACCAAAAAACACACATGGCTTTTGAGTAATAAAGTCGCTTTGTTGCATTAGCTCTTCAATAATTAAGTGCATTTTGTCATGGGGGGGCTCCATGAGCCGGGCACCGCGTCCGGGTAACTGGACAAGGACTATTTCAATATGAGCGGGTAATTTATCTAACCAAGGTATAAAAATGCTTGGAGCACCGCCTGCGTAAGGAAAGCAGAAAAGTCGAGTGGTTGCCTGAGGGTTAGGCTTTGGCGTTGTAAATAGTTTTGTAGTCATTGAATATTTTTTATTATTGGTTATGGATATCTATCCTAACAATTTAAATAAAATTGTATAGGGGCCGCAGCGTTCAAGCGGGTATATCAAAGAGGCCAAGTTTTTATATCCAGAAAATCGCTTAATGAATGTTGATGGCGGCATATGTGGAACGTAACATGAGATTGGTCAAGGTTAGAAATGCCGCAGTTTTTCGTCAATTTATGTGCCGATAAGTTGTTAAAATAGTCAGGATCAGAGACAATATGCGGATATGTGTTCACAGCTGAGTGTTATCAGTTAATAGTCACACTCAGATAAGCCAAAAGTAGAGTTTTCAATGTCAAACAACAGTATCCAGCAAGAAGTATCGCTTCGCCGTACTTTTGCCATTATTTCTCACCCGGATGCGGGTAAAACCACCATAACAGAGAAAGTACTTTTATTCGGAAAGGCGTTACAAAAAGCCGGTACGGTAAAAGGTCGTGGTTCAAACCAGCACGCAAAATCTGACTGGATGGAAATGGAAAAAGAGCGTGGTATCTCGGTAACAACCTCGGTGATGCAGTTCCCGTATAATGATGCATTGGTAAACCTACTAGATACCCCGGGACACGAAGATTTCTCTGAAGATACTTACCGTACACTGACTGCTGTTGACTCATGTCTAATGGTAATCGATGCGGCAAAAGGTGTTGAGGATAGAACTCGTAAATTAATGGAAGTTACTCGCTTACGTGACACGCCAATCGTGACTTTCATGAACAAGCTTGACCGTGACATCCGTGACCCAATGGAAGTGATGGACGAAGTCGAAACAGAACTGAATATCATGTGTGCACCTATCACTTGGCCAATCGGCTGCGGTAAAGAATTTAAAGGCGTGTACCACATTCATCGTGATGAAACGATTTTATACGCAACGGGTCAAGGCCATACTATCCAAGAAAAACGCATCATTAAGGGCTTAGACAATCCAGATCTAGATGTCGAAATCGGTGATGAGTTAGCCGAGCAGCTCCGTGAAGAGCTAGAGCTGGTGATCGGAGCATCAAATGAGTTTGATCATGAGTTATTTTTATCGGGTGAGCTAACACCAGTTTACTTTGGTACAGCATTAGGTAACTTTGGTGTTGACCATATGCTTGACGGTTTAACAGAATGGGCGCCAACGCCAATGCCACGTCAAACTGAAGAGCGTGAAGTAAAAGCTGAAGAAGAAAAGTTCTCAGGCTTTGTATTCAAAATTCAAGCGAATATGGACCCCAAACACCGTGACCGTATTGCTTTTATGCGTATCGTATCGGGTAAATATACTCAAGGTATGAAGATGGACCATGTACGTATTGGCAAAAAAGTCAGCATCTCCGACGCGGTAACCTTTATGGCGGGTGATCGTGAGCGTGCTCAAGAGGCATATGCTGGTGACATCATTGGCTTGCATAACCACGGTACAATCCAAATCGGTGATACCTTCACGCAAGGTGAGAAGCTGAAATTCAGTGGTATACCAAATTTCGCGCCAGAATTATTCCGTAGCATTCGTTTAAAAGATCCGCTTAAGCAAAAGCAGTTATTAAAAGGCTTAGTGCAGCTGTCAGAAGAAGGTGCGGTACAGGTATTTAGACCTCTACAAAATAACAGTTTAATCGTAGGTGCGGTCGGTGTGCTTCAGTTTGATGTGGTTGTAGCGCGCCTAAAAGCTGAATATAACGTAGATGCAATTTACGAAAGCGTGGCAGTACAAACAGCCCGTTGGGTGACGTGTGACGACGATAAGAAGATGGCTGAGTTTAAACGCAAGTGCGAAGCAAATTTGGCCCTTGATGGTGGTGATAACTTAACTTACATTGCACCTAGCCGTGTAAATTTAAACTTATCAATGGAACGCTATCCTGATGTTAAGTTCCATCATACACGTGAACACTAATAAGCGCTTAAATTGAATTTAACCTTGCTGGCTTGATGGCTGGCAAGGATCACAGGATAACAAATGAATATCAAAACTCTATTAATAGAAAAAGCCAATACCGCGATGCAAGCTGCGGGCATTCCTGAAGGCACAAACCCTGCGGTTACACAATCTACTCGCCCGCAATTTGGTGATTACCAAATCAATGGTGCAATGGGCGCCGCAAAAGCGCTCAAAACGAATCCGCGTGAAGTTGCACAAAAGATCATTGATAACTTAGATATCGACGATGTTGCTGCAAAAACTGAAATTGCAGGCCCTGGTTTTATTAATATTCATCTAAAACCAGAGTTCTTAGCATCAAGCTTAGAATCAGCCAACCAAGATGCAAAGCTTGGTGTAGCAGAACACGTGACCCCACATAAAGTCGTTGTGGATTACTCATCGCCAAATCTGGCTAAAGAAATGCACGTTGGTCACCTGCGTTCCACCATCATTGGTGATGCCGTTGTGCGCGCCCTTGAGTTCCGTGGTGATAAAGTTATCCGTCAAAATCACATGGGTGACTGGGGTACTCAGTTTGGTATGTTGATCGCACACCTTGAAGATTTACTTGAGCAAGGTATTGATCTTGAGGCGGTGGCACTGGCTGATTTAGAAAGCTTTTATCGTGATGCGAAAAAACGCTTTGATGATGAAGAAGGTTTTGCTGATAAAGCCCGTGACTATGTTGTGAAATTACAAGGTGGCGATGCGCACTGTGAAAAATTGTGGCAGTTATTCATCGACACCTCGGTGAAGCACTCTGAAGAAGTGTACAAAAAACTCAATGTGACATTGGGACGCGAAGACATCAAAGCGGAAAGTGCTTATAACGATCGTTTGAACGGTGTTATTGAGTTACTTAAAGAAAAAGGCATTGCGGTAGAAGACCAAGGTGCGCAAGTAGTATTCCTTGATGAATTAGCGAATAAAGATGGTGAGCCATCGGTATTCATCGTACAAAAATCAGGTGGTGGCTTCTTATACTCTACAACAGATTTAGCTGCGTGCGATTACCGTTCAAATGAGCTTGACGTTGACCGTATCTTGATTTTTGTTGATGCACGTCAGGGTCTTCACTTCAATCAAGTTGAGATCACAGCGCGTAAAGCCGGGTTTTTGAAAGACAAAACCAGCTACGAACCAAGTCTTTTTGGTACTATGATGGGTGACGATGGTAAGCCGTTCAAGACACGTACAGGTGGTACGATTAAGCTTGCTGATTTGCTAGATGAAGCCGTGAGTCGTGCAGCAGACAAACTGGCGGAGCGTGCCTCTGAACTCTCTGAAGAAGCGCGCGCAGAAATTGCCCGCAAAGTAGGTATTGGTGCAGTTAAATATGCTGATCTGTCAAAGCATCGTACAAGCGACTACATCTTCAATTGGGACACCATGCTGAGCTTTGAAGGTGCAACAGCCCCATATCTTCAGTATGCATATACTCGTGTTAAAAGTATTTTCCGTAAAGCTGCGGTCAATAGCGATTCATTGAACGGTCAGATCATAATTGCACAGCCACAAGAAAAGGCTTTGGCTCTTAAGTTATTGCAACTTGAAGAAGTCCTTGATCTAATGATCAATGAAGCGACGCCACACGTATTGTGTGGATACCTATATGAACTTGCCAGTTTATATATGTCGTTCTACGAAGCATGCCCGATTTTGAAAGATGATGTGGCAGAGCAAACGAGAGAGAGTCGTTTGCTACTATGTAACTTAGTGGCAAAAACACTACACACAGGCTTAGACCTATTAGGCATTGAAGTAATGGAGCAAATGTAAGCTCCATTGATTGGTTAATGTTGTAAAAGCCGCCACTTTAGGCGGCTTTTTGTTTACTGATGAGAGTAAGCACCTTTTTAATATGCTAAGGAATCGCCAAGATGAAATTAGATGATATCCGCAGAGAGTATGTGCAGGATGGGTTGCGTCGAGAAGCGCTTAAAGATAATCCAATTGAACAGTTTGAAATTTGGCTACAACAAGCCGTTGATGCAAAGTTTACAGCGGATCCAACTGCCATGGTTGTGGCAACGGTGGATGCACAAGGCCAGCCGTCACAGCGTATTGTGTTGTTGAAAAACCTGGATCAAAATGGCTTTGTATTTTTTACCAACACGGGTTCAAAAAAGGCACAAGATTTAGCTATCAATAACAAGATATCTCTGCACTTTCCATGGCATGCAATTGAGCGACAAGTGATTGTATACGGAGAAGCTCAGCCGTTAAGTACCGCTGCTGTGGCGAAATACTTTTTGTCTCGCCCTAAAGAGAGTCAGCTGGCGGCGTGGGCATCTCAACAATCCCGTCCAGTTTCGTCTCGACAAGCTTTGATGCAAACATTCCAAAATATGAAAAGTAAGTTTGCTAAGGGTGATATTCCACTACCGGACTTTTGGGGCGGGTATTGTGTTGTGCCTCATAAAATAGAGTTCTGGCAAGGTGGAGAGCATCGACTTCACGACCGTTTCATGTACGTAAAACAACCAGATGACAGCTGGTCGATTGAACGTCTAAATCCGTAAATGCGATTTATCGATAGCCATTGCCATTTAGATTTTGCAGAGTTTGCCGACAACATCACTCTGCAAATTGCAGACGCTGCGTCTTTTGGCATCGAAAAGCTGATTGTGCCAGGAGTTTCTCTGGCACAGTGCAAACGTTTAATAGATTTTCAACAAGTGTATTCGTGCTGCCATATTGCGTTTGGTCTACACCCATATTTTTTGACACCAGATAGCCGCCAAGAAATGGCGCAGTTGGCTGATTTGGCAACACGCCATAGAGAGAGGTTGGTGGCCATTGGCGAGTGCGGTATTGATAGTCAATGTGCAGATCTGCCCCTACAACAGGCAATTTTTACTGATCACATCCAACTGGCTAATACGTTAGAGTTGCCCTTGATTGTGCACCATCGCCAAAGCCATCATCTAATTGCGCAATCATTCAAGCAAACAAAACCTAAGTTTGGTGGTGTGATCCATGCCTTTTCGGGTTCTCGGCAACAAGCTCAATATTATGTCAATTTAGGGTTTAAACTTGGTCTGGGTGGTACTATCACCTATCCGCGGGCGAAAAAGACCCGAGATGTGGTGAGTGCATTGCCATTGTCTAGCTTTGTAATTGAAACTGATGCGCCATCAATGCCCGTTTTTGGCTATCAGGGGCAGATCAATACGCCAGCGCGGTTGATGGATGTTTTTAAGCATGTATGCCAATTACGCAGTGAACCTAAAGAAGAAATTGCGTTGTCACTTTACGCGTCGTCATGTGAGCTTTTTTCAATTTGATATTCGTTTTAATCGGTAAGCTCGATATGATAAGTGCAAAATGACAGACAGGAAGTCATGATTCGTTGTCTTCCTCATCTTCCATCAAACTGGCTTCTTGCGCGCCTTTTTTTATTTGCTTTTTGACATCACGGCGAGTTAGCGCTCGGCCTATTTGCCAAGTAAATACGCCGACAATAAGCAACATTAATAGTACGATTCGGCCCAGTTGATGGAAGTGTTTATGACTTTCACTCATGGCTGCGTCGGTAAGATATTCTATGCTGACAAAGCCGATAGTTTGTTGGTTGTCTACAATCTTTCCAACGATGGCATCTTTGCTTGGATTGATGCCAGCTAACCCGTCAGGCAAACCTTTAAATTCAGGCGCCTCGGTCATGCCGTCGTTGCCTATCAGAAATAGACCACTTTGGTTATACACAGCAACAGAGAGCACGTACTGATCGCTGGCCAAGTGGTTGCTCATGGCTCTGAGCCTTGGTGTGTCCATACGCGACAGTGGCTCAGCGGCATTGAGTGCAAATTGTTGGACCAAGCTTTGCCCTGTGTGATTAGCATTGGTATGCAGCAACTGGTGAGAGCGAAAACTGGTATTGGTTGCTATCCACAGTAGCGCGAGCAAGCAGCCTGCTGCAATCGTGAGTCTCAGTAAACGTTTACTTTGTGAAGATTTTAAAAAAGCATGTGCTTGTGTATTTTTCATAGTTACAGGTTGTTGGCTGACATTATTTTCATTAGATGTTAAAAAGAGCCTATACCGTTATTAGGAGTGCTCAATGCCAATGCAAAATATCATTGATGTCGACCAATTCGATGTCCGCCCTGTTGAAAATCAACTTACCTTATCAAAGTGGTACGAATTTGGAAATGCCCAATCTGCTAAAGAGAGTGGGTTAACAGAGGCCAAGTCGCAATACATCGTTTTATTTGGCGCTAGTGTCACGGGTACCTCGTTGGTGCAATTTATCGACATGCTTTCATCAGAGCACTTAACGTTTATCAGTCTGTGTGCTTTTAAAGCCCACGATGATCTGCCAATTGGCATCGCAATAGAAGTTTGCTTGCAACACCTTGATGAATTATCCAAAACGGCTGTCCGGCAAGCGGCTCAGACAGTGGGGTGTCAAGGGGCAATATTACCTAGTTTGCCTCAACTACTTAAACCTGGGCTGTTGGTGATGGATATGGACTCAACAGCGATTGAAATAGAGTGTATTGATGAAATAGCCCGTCTTGCAGATGTATATGACGAAGTGGCCTCGGTAACCGCAGAAGCAATGGCAGGCAAATTGGCATTTAGCGACAGTTTGTATAAACGCGTAGCGAAATTAAAGGGTATTGAGCTGAGCTTGATTTCCCCACTTAAAGAAGATCTGCCTTTGATGGCGGGGATTAAACCTTTATGTGAAATACTAAAGTCGCACGATTGGCGATTGGCAATTGCTTCCGGCGGGTTTACTTGGTTTGCAGAGGCATTGCAGGTTCGATTGGGGTTAGATCATGTGTTTGCCAATACTCTAGAAATTGAAGATCAAAAGTTAACTGGTCGAGTTATTGGTGAGGTAGTTGATGCTGATAAAAAGGCGCAAGTACTAGAGAGTTTGCGCAGCCGTTACGATATTGGTGCGGGGCAAACCTTAGCCATTGGTGATGGTGCCAATGATTTAGTAATGATGGCGGCGGCCGATTTAGGGGTGGCTGTACATGGTAAGCCGAAGGTTGTGGAGCAAGCGGATGCTGCAATTTGTGATGGGTCTTTACTGCAGTTACTGTACTTTCTAACAGTGCCTATGCCTGATGGAATTAAATCATAATGTACACACCAAATATGGGTTTGTATCGATAGAATTGGTAGCGACTCACATACTTGGGTTGAAAAAATAACAACAAAACAACAAAACAACAAAACAACAAAACAACAAAACAACAAAAGGATAGTAACGATGAAAATTAAACTTATCAAAAAAAACCTCAAAGCACTTAACGATGATAAAGTGCTTGCATCACACAAAACCAAGGCTGTTGGTGGTGGAGTAAGTGACTTTGTTTGCAGTGGTATCGAAGCATGCGACGTCGTCATTAAGTAAGCTAGTCTTAAGCTGGAAGCGGTGTGTTTCGTTATGAAATAGACCTTGCTTCCAGCGACCATTCGGTCTAACTCATCACATCCTTACAACTTTATCTCTTGTTTATTTTTCCAACTCACTTTTATTCACCTTTTGCTACTATGACACTCTGGTCTGACCATTTTTATTTTTCTTTGCAATCAATTTTAATTGTATAAAGTTTAATCTGAATGGATGTCAAAAAAAGGACATTAAAAGTGATGAAAAGGTGTATTTTTGACAGCCGAGCTTGATTTTGGTAACTTAATGTCCAAATTTGGTATGACCAATTTACCTGACTGGTCTCAATATACTAAATAATTAAGTAAATATTGCTAAGTTTTAAAGACTTACGGTTTAACGTAGGGGCTTTATTTTTAGCTGGTGGATATAAAACCCAAATTGGCGTGTTATCAATGTCTTTGAAAATTAAAGCTGCGAAACTCTCGGATGTGATTTTAGAGCAACTGGAAAACATGATTTTAGAAGGATCATTGCTTCCAGGAGAAAAGCTTCCACCGGAACGAGAGCTTGCTAAGCAGTTTGAAGTATCCCGCCCGTCGTTACGAGAGGCGATTCAAAAACTCGAAGCCAAAGGGTTAGTGACACGTCGCCAAGGTGGTGGCACGTACGTCAAAAATCAGCTAGAAGAAGGCTTAACTGATCCGCTTTTTGACTTGATCAGTAAACACCCTGAGTCTCAGTTTGACTTACTTGAATTCCGTCATGCTCTTGAAGGAATTGCAGCGTATTACGCGGCACTTCGAGGCACCGACAATGATATGGATAAAGTCAAACAAAGTTATGACAACATTGCAGAGGTCGGGGATGATTTAGCCCTGAAAGCCAAAGCAATCAATGCATTTCATTTCACTGTAGCAGAAGCGTCACATAATGTGGTGTTACTGCATTTGGTGCGTGGGATGCAGTCATTACTTGAGCAAAATGTATTGCAAAACTTAACTGTATTGGTGCAAAAGTCAGACGTAAGCGAGCAGCTTGCGCAGCACCGTGCGGTATTGATGGACGCTGTGATCCAAGGGGATCCAGAAAAGGCAAGGCTTGCGAGTAACGCACACCTTGCTTTCATCGAAGAAGCATTACTAGAAGCGGGCAGAGAGCGCTCTCGTATTGAGCGAAGTCTGCGCCGTACCAAGCAGCAATAGTTAGGTAAATTCGGTCTTTTTAAGCAAAATCGGGCAATTATGCTCGATTGCGTCATTGACGCATTGAATAAATTTGCATTTAAAACATAAGGAACACTCCATATGTCTGAAGTCAATAAGTTTGACGTTGACGCGTTAGAAACCCAAGAGTGGTTACAAGCGCTTGAGTCAGTTGTAAAAGAAGAAGGCGTAGAACGCGCGCAATTCTTACTTGAGCAAGTGCTAGAGCAAGCCCGCCTAGATGGTGTGGATATGCCAACTGGTATCACTACGAACTATGTGAATACCATTCCGGCTGACCAAGAACCAGCTTACCCAGGTGATACCACGATTGAACGCCGTATCCGCTCTATCGTACGTTGGAATGCGATCATGATCGTACTTCGTGCGTCTAAAAAAGACCTAGAGTTAGGCGGCCACATGGCGTCTTACCAGTCTTCAGCAGCATTTTATGAAATGTGTTTCAACCACTTCTTCCGTGCACCAAACGAGAAGGATGGTGGTGATTTAGTTTATTACCAAGGTCATATTTCACCTGGCATCTACGCGCGTGCATTCTTAGAAGGTCGTTTAACTGAAGAGCAGTTAGACAACTTCCGTCAAGAAGTAGACGGTAAAGGTATTTCTTCATACCCACACCCTAAATTGATGCCTGAGTTCTGGCAGTTCCCAACAGTATCTATGGGTCTGGGTCCAATCGCATCAATCTATCAAGCTCGTTTCCTTAAGTACCTAGAAGGTCGAGGTCTGAAAGAGACCAACGATCAGCGCGTTTATGCGTTCCTAGGTGATGGTGAGATGGATGAGCCAGAATCACGCGGTGCAATTTCTTTCGCTGCGCGTGAGAAGCTAGATAACCTATGTTACCTGATCAACTGTAACCTACAGCGTCTTGACGGCCCAGTAATGGGTAACGGTAAGATCATTCAAGAACTTGAAGGCCTATTCAAAGGTGCTGGTTGGAACGTGATCAAAGTGGTTTGGGGCTCTGGTTGGGATACGCTACTTGCCAAAGACACAACGGGCAAGCTTCTTCAGCTGATGAACGAAACAATCGACGGTGATTACCAGACATATAAAGCCAAAGATGGCGCGTATGTACGTGAGCACTTCTTCGGTCGCTACCCTGAGACTGCAGCATTGGTTGCAGACATGACTGACGAAGAGATCTTCGCACTTAAACGTGGTGGTCATGAGCCTTCAAAACTTTTCGCTGCATTTAAAGCGGCGCAAGATGAAAAGGGTCGTCCAACGGTAATCCTAGCTAAGACTGTTAAAGGTTACGGCATGGGTGAAGCGGCTGAAGGTAAGAATATTGCACACCAAGTTAAGAAAATGGATATGTCTAGTGTTGAGCACTTACGCTCACGTCTAGGTCTAGAAGATCTGGTTTCTGACGAAGAAATTGCAAACTTACCGTACCTAACGCTTAAAGAAGGGTCGGCAGAGTACGAATACCTGCACTCACGTCGTAAAGCGCTACACGGTTACACGCCACAGCGTCTACCTAACTTCACACAAGCACTTGAGCTACCTAAACTTGAGCAGTTCAAACCGCTACTTGAAGAACAAAAGCGTGATATCTCAACCACAATGGGTTATGTACGTGCACTAAATATCTTGTTGAAAGACAAGGGTGTTGGTAAAAACATCGTACCTATCATTGCTGATGAAGCGCGTACTTTCGGTATGGAAGGTCTATTCCGTCAAATTGGTATTTATAACCCACACGGTCAGAACTACACGCCTCAGGATCGCGACATCGTTTCTTACTATAAAGAAGCAACGTCTGGTCAGGTACTACAAGAAGGTATCAACGAGCTTGGTGCAATGTCTTCATGGGTTGCTGCTGCAACTTCATACAGCACCAATGACTTACCGATGATCCCATTCTACATCTACTACTCTATGTTCGGTTTCCAACGTGTTGGCGACATGGCGTGGATGGCGGGTGACCAACAAGCACGTGGTTTCCTATTAGGGGCTACAGCAGGTCGTACAACGCTAAACGGTGAAGGTCTACAGCACGAAGATGGTCACTCGCACATTCAAGCGGGTACTATTCCTAACTGTATTTCTTACGACCCAACGTTCGTATTTGAAGTTGCGGTTATCTTGCAAGATGGTATCCGTCGTATGTACGGTCCAGAGCAAGAAAACGTGTTCTACTACCTAACGCTGATGAACGAAAACTATCACCAGCCAGCAATGCCTGAAGGCGCTGAAGAAGGTATCCGTAAAGGTATCTACAAGCTTGAGTCAAACGCAGGTGAGAAAGCACACGTACAACTTATGGGTTCAGGCACAATCTTGAACGAAGTACGTAAAGCGGGTGCAATCCTAAGCGAAGAATACGGCATTGGTTCAGATGTATTCTCTGTAACGTCATTCAATGAGCTTGCTCGTGACGGCCAAGACGCTGAGCGTTTCAACATGCTTAACCCAGAAGCCGATGCAAAAGTACCTTACATTGCAACTGTACTGGGCGAATCTCCAGCAATTGCCGCGACTGACTACATGAAGAACTATGCAGATCAAGTACGTGCATTCATGCCAAGTAGTTCATATAAAGTACTAGGTACTGACGGTTACGGTCGTTCAGACAGCCGTGAAAACCTACGTCGTCACTTCGAAGTGAACGCAGGTTATGTGGTTGTTGCTGCACTTAACGAACTTGCTCAACAGGGCAAGGTTGAAAAATCAGTTGTTGCTGACGCTATCAAGAAATTTGATATCGACACAACAAAAGCTAACCCACTTTACGCATAAGAGGCAAAAACATGTCAATTGAAATTCATGTTCCAGATATTGGTGCCGATGAGGTTGAAGTAACCGAGCTCCTAGTAAGCGTCGGTGACACGGTTGAAGTGGATCAGTCATTGATCACAGTTGAAGGCGATAAGGCTTCAATGGAAGTACCGGCAGCTGCTGCTGGTACTGTAAAAGAAATCAAAGTTGTTGAAGGCGATAAAGTTTCAACAGGCTCTTTGATTATGATTTTTGACGCAGCCGGTGCAGAAGCACCAGCTGCGGCACAAGCGCCTGCGGCTCCTGCTGCAGCGCCGGCACCTGCGGCTGCAGAGCTTAAAGAAGTGCACGTGCCTGATATCGGTGGCGACGAAGTTGAAGTCACTGAGATCATGGTTGCAGTGGGCGAAGCCGTTGAAGCTGACCAATCAATCTTAAACGTAGAAGGCGATAAGGCTTCTATGGAAGTACCGGCACCATTTGCTGGTACTGTGAAAGAAATCAAAGTGGAAGTTGGCGGTAAAGTGTCAACAGGTTCTTTGGTATTCGTATTTGAAGTTGCAGGCAGCGCGCCAGCAGCAGCGCCTGTTGAAGCAGCACCAGCGCCGGCAGCGGCACCTGCTGCGGTAGCAGAAGCGAAAGAAGTACACGTACCTGATATCGGCGGTGATGAAGTTGAAGTTACTGAAATCATGGTATCAGTAGGTGATTCAATCGAAGAAGAGCAATCTCTTATCACTGTAGAAGGCGATAAGGCTTCTATGGAAGTACCTGCACCGTTTGCAGGCACTGTGAAAGAGATCAAAGTAAATGCTGGCGATAAAGTATCGACAGGCTCTTTAATCTTCGTATTTGAAACTGCGGGCAGCGCACCTGCTGCGGCGCCAGTTTCAACACCAGCTGCGCCAGCGACGGCACCAGCAGCTCCTGCTGCAAAACCTGCTCCGGCAGCCGCACCTGCCTCAGCGCAAAAAGATGAATTTGTTGCGAACGATCAGTACGCACACGCATCACCTGTTGTACGCCGTCTAGCACGTGAGTTTGGTGTGAACCTAGCGCGCGTTAAAGCGACCGGCCGTAAGAACCGTGTTGTTAAAGAAGACGTTCAAAACTATGTGAAAGAGCTAGTTAAGCAAGTTGAATCTGGTCAGCTGCCTAAAGGTGGCAACACAGGTGGTGGCGAGCTTGGTCTAATTCCTTGGCCGAAAGTAGACTTCAGCAAGTTTGGTGAAGTTGAAGAGAAGAAGCTATCTCGTATTCAAAAGATCTCTGGTGCAAATCTACACCGTAACTGGGTACAAATCCCGCACGTTACACAGTTTGACGAAGCAGACATCACGACACTAGAAGCGTTCCGTAAAGAGCAAAATGTGCTGGCTGAGAAGAAGAAAATGGGTGTGAAAATCACGCCATTGGTCTTCGTGATGAAAGCAGCTGCAAAAGCACTTGAAGAGTTCCCAACGTTTAACTCTTCACTATCAGAAGACGGTGAGAGCCTAATTCTGAAGAAATACGTGAACATCGGTGTGGCGGTTGATACGCCAAATGGCTTGGTTGTTCCGGTATTCAAAGACGTGAACAAAAAAGGCATCATCGAACTTTCTCGTGAACTGATGGAAGTGTCTAAGAAAGCACGTGACGGTAAGCTGACTGCTGCTGACATGCAAGGCGGTTGTTTCACAATCTCGAGCCTTGGTGGTATCGGTGGTACGTCATTCACGCCAATCGTGAATGCGCCAGAAGTGGCTATCTTAGGTGTATCTAAGTCTGAGATGAAGCCGAAATGGAATGGTAAAGAGTTTGAGCCGCGCTTAATGGTGCCGCTAAGCTGTTCATACGACCACCGTGTAATTGACGGGGCGCTTGCAGCACGCTTTACTGTGACACTTGCAAACTACCTGAGCGATATTCGTCAGCTAGTGATGTAAGATGAATCAAAACCGCCCAACCTAAGTTGTGCGGTTTTGTTGTATTTTTAGTGTCCTGTCTGATAATTGGACGGGACATTAGTGAGTGCGAATGATACACTTTCGCGCACAAAAAACTCTCTCTGTTGGATTTGCCCTAATTTGGCGACCGGCAGGCAAATTGGGTGCGGATACTCAGTTGAGTAGAGTCCCGTTCGAATAATAGTTAAGGTAATAACATGAGCAACGAAATCAAAACTCAAGTTGTTGTACTAGGCGGTGGTCCTGGTGGTTACTCTGCAGCATTCCGTGCAGCAGACCTAGGTTTAGATGTTACATTGATTGAATCTCGCGATACCCTAGGTGGTGTTTGCTTGAACGTAGGTTGTATTCCTTCAAAAGCACTTCTTCACGTCGCTAAGGTTATCGACGATGCAGCTGAAATGGCTTCTCACGGTGTAACTTTCGGTGCTCCACAAATCGATTTAGATAAAATCCGTACTTGGAAAGAGTCTGTAATCGGTCAACTTACTGGCGGCCTAGCTGGTATGTCTAAAATGCGTAAAGTTAACGTAGTTAACGGTTACGGTAAATTCACAGGTTCTAACACTATCGCAGTTGAAGGCGCTGACGGCACTAAGACAGTGACGTTTGACAATGCAATCATCGCAGCAGGTTCACAACCAGTAAGCCTTCCGTTCATCCCACAAGATGAGCGTATCATTGATTCAACAGGTGCACTTGAGCTTAAAGACGTCCCTGGCAAACTACTTGTACTAGGTGGTGGTATCATCGGTCTTGAGATGGGTACTGTTTACCGTGCACTAGGTTCAGACATCGACGTTGTTGAATTTGCTGATCAGCTAGTACCTGCTGCTGACAAAGACATCATCAAGGTTTACCAGAAGTACGTTAAGAACAAGTTCAACGTGATGCTTTCTACTAAAGTAGTTGCGGTTGAAGCGAAAGAAGACGGTATCTACGTTTCATTCGAAGGTAAGCAAGCACCTGAAGGCCAAGTACGTTACGACAAAGTATTGGTTGCTGTTGGTCGTACACCAAACGGTAAGCTACTTGACGCTGACAAAGCGGGCGTTGCTGTTGACGAGCGTGGCTTCATCAACACTGACAAGCAAATGAAGACAAACGTTGATCACATCTTTGCGATTGGTGACATCGTTGGTCAGCCTATGCTTGCGCACAAAGCGGTACACGAAGCACACGTTGCTGCAGAAGTTATCTCTGGTAAGAAGCACTACTTCGATCCTAAGTGTATTCCTTCAATCGCTTACACAGATCCAGAAATTGCATGGGTTGGTGTAACTGAGAAAGAAGCGAAAGAGCAAGGTCTTAAGATCGAAACTGCGGTATTCCCATGGGCAGCTTCTGGTCGTGCAATCGCTTCAGCACGTACTGAAGGTCAAACTAAGCTTATCTTTGATAAAGAGTCAGGCCGTGTTATCGGTGGTGCAATGGTTGGTATCAATGCAGGCGAAATGCTTGGTGAGATCGGCCTAGCGGTAGAGATGGGTGCAGATGCAGAAGACGTAGCACTAACTATCCACGCTCACCCAACACTGAACGAGTCAATCGGTCTAGCTGCTGAAATCTTCGAAGGTTCAATCACTGACCTTCCAAACAAAAAAGCAGTTAAGAAGAAGTAATTGAGCTTCTCACTGATTTAGCAGTATTGCTACTAAAAACCCGGCTATTGCCGGGTTTTTTAATATGTGTGTATCGATGTTATACATTTATTCAGCTCACTCCAGCACAGCCGCGAGCATTGTTCTTTACGGCATTAGGTTGACATAAAAACCTTTATCTCTTTTATTGTAGATAAATAATCTCTTCTTCCTGAGCTTTGGAGTTCACAATCCAGCAGTTTAAACGTGTTGTTCAGAAGTCTAAATAGCCATCAACCGATAGCAGTTCAGCGAGTTAATGTATTAGACATCTACGGTTGTTCAGGCAGCTAGACTATCGTGTTGAGTTTTTCGGTGGGATCTTAGCACCATGGTTTTTCACTTGAGTATGGGCCGTACACGAACTCTTAATTTTTATCCCACACCTCCATTGCTATACGGGTTCACATACAGTTTCGATTAAGCCAGATACGTAACTGTTTGTGTTGATGTGCTTGCGATGACCTGTTCATTGAGGACGACAGTTATTGTTGGTGAAGAAGGCGATCTTAGAGGGATTAATTATTTGAAAAATAAGAAATTATAAATAGTAAAGATATGTTCAAGATAGGAATAAGAAGTATCAATATTTGAGGCTTCTTATGAATAGAACATATAATTTTTTATATTTATCTATTGCGACTTCTATAATTGTTATTGATATTTTTTAAACTTTTATAAGTTAAATTGTTAGTGGCTAATTTGTTGTTAGCCACTAAATAATTAATAATATAGAATTATATCTTTATTATTAATAACGTCTGCAAGGCGTTTCAAGATTGGTTTCGCCAATTGTGCCACTGGCACCTGCAACTGCATGAGTTTGCTCTTTACTTAAGTTCTTATTATTAGAAAGCTCTTTGATTTTATTTTTAGTTAATTTTAATTTCATTTTAATTGTCCTTTTAATGTTAATTAAACCAAGTTTGTGGTCGTTTTGAAGATAGTTTTTTTTGTTTGTTGTGTCAATGGTTTTATTTGGTTATGAATATTTTTATTTTATGCTGGTTTTAAGGTTTTATTTTAGTCGGTGAGGGTAATAAGTGAACCATTCATGTTTATAAAAAGTGGTAGAATAATTGCGCTATCAGTTGTAATCTTGGGTTGTAAAAAATAACCCCTTGTGTGCGGTATATGACTGTTTTAAGGGTGGAATATTTAAAATGAAGTCGTGGTTTTTATTGTGTTTACTTGATTAATATAAATTGTACCTATCGCTGCCATAAGCCGCTTTCATGGATTTACCTATGCCTATCTGAATATATAGGAGCTTTCTGCGAGTTCTTTTTATGGAGCTGTTGTCTTCGCGAAATTTTGTATCAAGTGTTCAATATAACAGATATTCCACTGCCCATTGACTTCTTACATGTTCTACTTATTCTTTTGCAGATATATAAACTGAGCTTGTGTCGTAGCGTGTATCTATCAGTTATTTAGTATTTTCTATGTGATAATTAACTGCTAGAACGAAAATAACCAACTATTCTTTTTCACAGAGTTTCTTTGGAGTGGTCTCACATATATCGTCATTCTGTATTCTATGTGGCTACTTCGTATACGTATGTTCAGAGTCTCGGTTATGGCTGTTTTTGAAATAACAATTTTTTGACCGATAGATGAGGAGTGTTTTTATCGGCTACATTTGTCTGGCACGCGATAGCATCTAATGTCACTAAGTGGACTCTAAAGTCGATTATTTCCAATAGGCCCGATGTAGCCGTAGTATCACTCGACTTTTTTATATTTTTCATTGCCTCATAGCCGAACTGACTTTTGATATAAATGGGATTATTATGAAGGTAGTTGAGAGCCTATTAGGATGACTCTAAGAACACTTTGTATTTTTCCTTCAACCGTAATGTGCTTTCTTTCCTATTTAACTTTTTCAGTTAAAAAACCTTAAGTGAAGTGCATCTGGCGTAATATTATTGATTGGTTGGGAGTAATCTTAAGTGTAGGTTTGTTCAGTTTAAATGGAGAGTGTTGTCTTAACTAGCTTAATCTATAATTGAATAAAGTGTCTCAGCCAAGAAAGTTCTGCTATATATTCTAGATAGCGATAATCGGTTACTGTTTTTATAAAAAAGTGTTTTATTTTTTTAGTTTTAATTTTCACTACTATATTTATTTTTCAAGTTCAGGACTAGTTGTTATTCTCATAAAGATTGATAAGAGTTCTAAATAGACATATTTTATGTTGTTTGGACCATGATTTATAGAGAAGTCAGCTAATTAGGACTGGTTTCATGGAAACCAGTCCAGGCTACTAGGTATTTATATAGTCAAAATAGCTTCAATTCGTTTCAACTTTAACTTATCCATTTCTGCTTTTATCGCAGGCCCTTTGGCACCTAATTCGATGACTTCCTGTGCTTTGACATTACTGGCCGCTTTATATGCTTTGTTAAGTTCAATGGTTTTGGCTGCGCAGTTATCATCAATGACGCGTGCAGTGCTGATAAATACACTTAAGCGCTCTGGACGACGCCATGCGTCTAGTTGATTTAGAATGGTCATGACCGTGTCTGCTTGCCAATCACTTGATTGCAGCAATGGTAAATTCGCTTGCAAGTCACGCAAGCTGTCGGCATAGATTTTTGGTATCTTATGAACTTGCTCGAGATTGTATTCGCTCAGATCTGCTTGATATTGCCAAAGGCTAAACGCAGATCTTAAATAGGTGTCATTAATCGGATCTAAGCGTTTAAGCTGATCTGACAATATACTTGCGGTATTTTGATCCCATTTAGTTTGCCAAGGTGTGACAAACGGTAGCGCATCTAGATCCTTGAGGACATTGGCGAATATGTGGATTGCGCCATCTTTGAGTGACTTTTCAATTTCCATCCATACGCGTTCTTTGGTGAGGGTTTTAAGCTCACCCGCTTGAACCATATTACTCATCAATGTCATGGTTTCATCGGCAATGGTAAAACCTAAATAGTGATAACGTGCAGCAAATCTTGCCACGCGCAAAATCCTAAGAGGATCTTCACTAAAGGCATCACTGACATGACGCAGGATCTTTTTGTCGAGATCGACTTTGCCATGGTAGGGATCGATCAAGTTACCTTGATCATCTTGTGCAATGGCATTCACTGTGAGGTCGCGGCGGATCAGATCATCTTCTAATGTAATGGTCGGTGCAAAGTCGCAAATAAAACCGGTATAACCCTGACCTTGTTTGCGCTCGGTGCGTGCCAAGGCGTGTTCATCTTTACTGTCTGGGTGTAAAAATACCGGGAAATCTTTGCCAACTTGTTGGTAGCCAAGTTTTAGCATATCCCGGATTGTTGCACCTACCACGACGTAGTCTCGCTCTAATATAGGCCTGCCGAGTAATTTATCTCTGACGGCACCACCGACCAAATACACCTTCATAGTCATCCTAATACTTCATTAATTCATTCTTTACTATGGCACTATCACCTTGAGTTTAAAATGTTTGTTCCTAAATTTGTGAAAAATTCAGGGACGATTAAGCAAACAATGTTTTAACTTAAAGTGATTTTTTGCCATTATAGGCAGCATTCTAACAATAAAGAGACAGATCGTGTATTTACGCTATTTTGGTTTAACGGAGAAACCGTTTTCAATTGCGCCGAATCCTGAGTTTCTATTTTTAAGTGATCGCCACAAAGAAGCGTTGGCACATTTAACCTATGGACTTGGCGATGCCGGTGGCTTTGTATTACTAACAGGGGAAGTGGGCACTGGAAAAACCACGGTGACCCGCAGCATGTTAGCGCAATTACCCGAATCCACTCAGGTCGCGTTTGTCTTAAATCCAGCATTATCAGAAATGGAATTGTTAGCGAGCATTTGTGACGAGCTACATATAGAATATGATGCAAAAGACGCAACACTTAAATCGTTAACTGACGTGATTAAAAAAAGGTTGCTGGATAATCATGAGCAAGGTGGCCACACCATGCTGATCATAGATGAAGCACAGCATCTTGCGGCAGAAGTGCTAGAGCAGCTTCGCTTGCTCACCAACTTAGAAACGGATCATAAAAAATTACTCCAAATAGTGCTTGTCGGGCAGCCTGAGCTGCAACAACTATTGCAGCGCAATGAGTTGCGCCAGCTGGCACAGCGCATCACCGCACGGTATCACTTATTACCATTGACGGAATCGCAAGTATTTTCATATATCAAACACAGGCTGAATAAAGCGGGATGTCAAAACCATTTATTTAGTAATGAGTCGATAGCTTATATCCACCAAGTTACAGCTGGGATCCCTAGGCTTATTAACTTACTGGCTGATCGCTGTCTGCTAGGTGCGTATTCAGCCCAGCAGCAAGAGATCAGCAAAGAAATTGCAGAGCAGGCGGCAAAAGAAGCCTTGCCACTGAATTTGATCCCAGAACAACAAACCAAAAAGCTCAATGTACCTGTATTAATTTCAGGTTGGGTGGCCGCCATGTTTGCATGCGGTTTTGGTCTTTCATATTTATTTTAATGGTGTGTCATGTCTTATCTTGTTAATGCATTAAAACAATCACAACAACAGTCAAAATCTGAGCAAGACTATGTACAAGCACGTCAATCAGCACAGGTGGCTTTTTATAAACGTTTAAGTCTCGGTCTTGGTGGTGGGCTTATTAGTGTTTGCGCATTAAGTGCTGGCTACTTTTTAGGACAAGCGGTACAAGCACCTGAAGAAGCGCAGCAAGCCGTGGCTACACAAGTGGCTGAAGATGATAAATCCACCGCCACAGAGCAACCAGCAACGAAAACTGCGGACAATGTCGAGAACACAGAGGCTACCCCTGATACTACAGTGGCCTCTGCCGTTACACCTGCTGTTGTGCCTGCTATACCAGTGGCCAACCAAGTTCAGCAGCCTGTGCTTATGCAGCAACCTGTGGTTCAAGGCGTGGTGAACAACCAGATCCATTATCAGTGGATGTCGGTACAGGTTGGCTTTGACGCCAGTGGGAGAGCTGTGTACTCACAGCAATTGGTACCAGTTAATAGCCAAGGGCAAATTGTAAACGTACCAGTGCAAAGTCAAGTACCACAAGTACAACAATATGCGACGGCCGGGCAGTTTGTACAGCCTAATATGACTTACCCACAGCAGTCGATGGTGGCAGCAAATAACGGCCAAACGTACAATCCAAACATGGCTCAGCAGTATACAAATAACCCACAAGTTAACCAGTTTAATGGGACGCAAAACGTCCAAGAAGATGAGTTGGCTGGTGTGTCAGATGAACTAAAACAAGCATTTGCAGCGGCTGTAGAAGAAACACGACCAGCATTTACTGTGAACTCTGGTGACGAGGAAGATGTGGTATCGAGCAGTAGAGATACTGCACATGCCACGCCTGTTGAGCTGTTACCACCAAAATTACAAAACAGCATTCCTTCTTTGCGCTATCAAGCTCATATTTATGCGACCGAGCCAGAGAAGCGCTGGATAAAATTAAACAACCGAGAGTTATACGAAGGGGATAATCTTGGGGCATTGACGATTGTTGAGATCACACCAGAGCAAGCTCTTTTTGATTTTGACGGGATTGAATTTACCTTGAATGCAATGCAGGACTGGATCCCATAACTCAGTCACTGTGTGGGCACCTTAGCGCCGAAAGTCGGTCGCTAAGGTAGCATCGAGTGACGGAAAAACTTAATTAAATCAAGCCCAAACTCTTCAGGCTTAACTGCGGCTTCTAACTCATCATCAACACGTTTATCGCTCAAGTCGATATCTCTCACTTCAACATGGAACATGTTTTTCGCGTTATAAAATACTTTGACTACAGGCTGTAAAGGAGAGTCCGGGTTGCTGGCTGCGACAATGCCGACTCGGTGGCTTTTAAGCTTGACGAGTGTGCCGACAGGGTACATGCCAATACAGTGAATAAACTGATTAAGTAGGTTCTCATCAAATTCATGTGGACAGCCATCTTTGAGTTTTCTAAACGCTTTTATCGGCGCCATACCAACTTTGTAGACTCTGTCAGCGGTAAGTGCATCGTAAACATCGACTATTGAGATCATGCGAACGTATTGAGATAACTCCTCGCCTTTTTTTGCATAAGGGTAACCTGTGCCATTTAATCGTTCATGATGAAAGCCAGCGATTTCTGAGGCGATGTCACCGAGCCCACTGTCTTTAACAATATCGTGGCTGAATTTGGCATGCTCGCGCATAATGGCGAATTCGTTTTCACTGAGTTTGTCTGGCTTTTGGAGTATTTCGTCAGGTATTTTGATTTTGCCAATATCATGCAACAGCGCACCAGTGGCCAACTCTTCAATGAGTGTACGCTCAAAGCCTAGGTGTTTCGCGAAGATGCTCATTAAAATAGAGACATTCAGGGAGTGTTCTAACAAATAGCCATCTTTTTCACGGATCCGCGCAATACAGGCTAGAGCATCTTGGTTTCTAAAGACCGAATCAATAAATCCTGAAGCCGTTGCTTTAAAGTCCGCAACATCGATTTTGCGCCCTTCTTTGATATCTAAAAAGGTTTTCTCTTGGAGCTGTTTCGCCTGTTCATACATCTGCACTGCATGACCAAGCTCAGCTTCAACAGGCACTGATTTATGCCATGGATCCTGTTTAGGTGCTTCGGTGATCTCTTCGACCGTTTCTGTTTCAGGTTGAGATTGATCCAGTGTTTTATCGGGATCTATTTCAACTTCTAATACACCTGAGTTGATCAGGTTATTGATCCCTTTTTCATTTCTGACCCAACCCTGATTTTTTACACGAACATGTCCGGCTTGTTTGATCACGCCAACAACAAACATACCAGGTTGTAAATCTTTGATATTTATTGTTTTCACAGTATAAAAATCCCCCTGTAGAGAATTTAAGCTTAGCAAATGGATGTAAAAATGAAAGGGAGAAAAGTGTTCAGATCTTAATATGATAACGGCAAGTGATCGCTTATAAAGTAGTTGCATTTACCAGCATTTGTTTGCAAGCTGGTATGACTTTTTCAACTTAATAATAATAACCTTATGAAAACATTGCTCACATCAATGGCGTTATTGTGTTGCGCCAATCAGGTTATCGCCAGTGATTTAGAATCTGCGGTTAGTTTATCGCTGCCAAAATTAGAACAACTTTATCTCCATCTCCACCAAAACCCTGAATTATCGTTGCAAGAGAAAAACACCGGAGCGCGCTTGGCGCAGGAGCTCAGACAGCTCGGGTTTGATGTAACAGATCGCGTTGGCGGATATGGTGTAGTTGGTCTGTTCAAAAATGGACAGGGGCCGACCGTGATGATCCGTGCAGACACCGATGCTCTACCAATCATAGAACAAACAGGCAAGTCATATGCCTCTAAAATCAGGGTGCAGGATGCAAACAACAATACGGTAGGCGTGATGCATGGGTGTGGTCATGATATCCATATGACTAGCTTTATTGGTGCAGCTGAGCAGTTGATAAAGAATAAACACCAGTGGAAGGGCACCTTGATGATGGTGGCTCAGCCAGCAGAAGAAGTTGGCGCAGGTGCCAAGGCAATGTTAAAAGAGGGGCTATTTAGCAAGTTTGCCAAACCAGATCATGTGTTAGGCTTGCATGTCAGTGCATCATTACCTGCTGGTAAAGTAGCTATCTCTCCTGGTTATGCGCTTGCCAATGTCGACTCAGTGGATATTACTGTAAAAGGGCAAGGTGGTCACGGAGCTTACCCCCACACAACAATTGATCCTGTGGTACTTGCTTCTCGTATTGTGCTTGGGATCCAGACCATCACAAGTCGAGAGATCTCGCCGCTGAAACCTTCAGTGATCACGGTAGGATCAATACATGGCGGATCTAAGCACAATATTATTTCTAATGAAGTAAAGCTGCAATTAACTTTACGATCTTACGACAGAGAAGTGAGAGATCAGCAAATAGCCGCGCTAAAACGGTTAACACAAGGGGTGGCCATCAGTGCTGGATTACCCGCAGATAAAGCGCCTGTAGTGTATGTGCATGAATCTGAAAGCATTCCATCCACATACAATGATCCTGCGCTTGCTAATGCTGTAACAGCCAGTATCAAAAACGAGTTAGGTGAAGAGAATGTTGTCAAAGCGGATCCTGTTATGGCGGGTGAAGACTTTGGTTTGTTTGGGCGCACCACAGAAAATGTGCCGATCACTATCTTTTGGCTAGGCGGTGTAAACCCGCAGGATTATGCAGCGGCGCAAAAAAATGGCACCGTTTTGCCGTCACTGCACTCAAGCAAATTTGCACCAGACTACCCGCTGGCTTTAAAAACGGGCGTGCGTGCAATGACTGCCAGTGCGCTAGATCTATTTAATCAATAACTATAAATGCCGACCGGATCCTAAAACGGATCCGGTGCATTAAACTGCATCATTTCGCCGCTGACAGGGTGGCAGATCTCAAGCATTTGTGCATGTAATTGTAGCCTATTTGCCGCTTTCAGCGCATCTCCTTGGGCATAAAGTCTATCGCCTAGAATCACATGTCCAAGGGATTGCATATGCACGCGTAGCTGATGGGAGCGTCCCGTGATAGGTGTTAGAGAAACGCGTGTCGCCAGTGGTTCATATTCAAGTACTTCAAAGTGCGTCAGTGAGGGCTTGCCCGATTCGTGGCAAACCATTTGTTTGGGGCGGTTGGGCCAGTCACAGGTTAAGGGTAAATCGACAGAGCCATGCTTGGACTCTAATTTACCAAATACACGTGCGACGTAACGCTTTTTAGTGAGCCTGTCTTGAAACTGGATACTTAAAAAACGATGGGCTTCTTTGTGCATTGCTAAACACAGTACACCAGAGGTTGCCATATCCAAGCGATGGACAATTTTTGCGTTTGGAAAAACGCGATTAACGCGATTAATTACGCTGTCCGCATGCTTTGGATCTTTGCCGGGGACGGTTAACAAGCCGCTTGGTTTATTGATCACCAACATATGTTCATCTTGATATAAAATTTCAAGATAGGGATCGGTAGGCGGATTGTAATTTAAAAGCACAGCAAAATTCCAAAAGAGATCAAAACGGGCATATTCTAACTGCCTATGCTCGAAAGGCCAAGTAAGGGGACTAGCTACTTGGCACAATGGTTACTTCTATACCAAGCGCTTGGATATTGGCTTGAACATCTGGGCGCACACCGACATCAGTAATAACATGATGGATCTTCTGTGCAGGCACGATTTGAAAAGTCATGGTTTTATCTAATTTATCATGGGGGCCCATAAGTATGGTGCGATCAGCTTGCTCGATCGTTGCTCTGAGTACTTCCGCCTCTTCCAAATAACTCACACAGAAACCGTGTTTTACATGAAACGCGCAGATCCCCATAAAGACTAAATCAAAACGAATTTGCTTGATCATCTCGATGGCTGAATTTCCGACTGTACGCATTGCTGGTTTAAACATTCTTCCACCAATTTGTATTACTTGTACTTGGGGGTGTTGCATGAGATCTTGAACAATTAAAGGGCAGCCTGTGACGACAGTTAAAGGTAGGTTTGCGGGTAAATTTTGCGCCAAATAACGACAGGTTTCTCCCGAATCAATCACAATAGTTTGGCCCGCTTCAAGCATATCGAGTGCGGGTTTTAAAAAACGCTTTTTTGATGGATCTGGTGTACTTAACCTATCGAAATAATCCGGCGTGTCTTCCTGTAAAACCAAGGCGCCACCATGAACACGGCGCAGCAGCTTAAGTTCACCCAACTTGTTAAGATCGCGCCTGATCGTATCTTCACTTACGGCCAGTGTTTTGGCTAGTTCTACCGAAGTGATCCTGCCATGCAGGGTGAGTTGGTCTAAGATCAATTGATGTCGTTCAGCGAGTAGCATTTTGCATGTTCCTGCGTTTTTTTGCCGAATTTTACTTGATCTAATTGGGATCGCAAGCGTATTATTTGCTTGTTGTTGCATATTTTTACGTTTTTTTTGTTTTGTTTGCATGTTTTTGCATTTTTTAAGGAGGAGGTATGGAGTTGTTTTGTGACTTATCTAACTATCGAGGCATTATCTTTGATATGGATGGAACGTTAGTTGATTCTGATAAAGCCATAGCGAAAGCCATTGCACCTTGGTGTCAGATGCATCATCTGGACTTAGAAACTGTGCTTAAAGACGGTCGTGGTGTACGGTTTGAAGATTATATCCGCCAGCATTTACCTCACTTGGACATTCATCAGGAAACCAAGAATTTAGAAGGCGCAGAGGCCACATTTTCCGCATATGTATGCGAAATTGCTGGAGCCGGGAGGTTTATCACCCATTTGCACGAACGACAAATACCTTGGGTATTGGCAACGTCAGCGGATCGGGAGAATGCGCTTCAGCGCATGCAACACTGTGGTTTACCAAAGCCGCCATATTTAGTGGGGGCTGAAGATGTGCAAAATGGTAAACCTGATCCAGAGCCGTTTATTAGCGCAGCTAAAAAATTGGGTTTACCTTGCCGAGATTGTTTAGTGTTTGAAGACTCTGATGCTGGTGTACAAGGGGCATTGGCCGCCGGGTGTGACGTGGTGGTGGTAGGGCGGTTTTGCCAGTTGGAGCATCCAAACATTGTGGCGAGAGTTATAGATTATTGCTGTTGGAATACCGAGTTGTCACAGGGGAAACAAGCATGTTGAAGGCAGTTTGGAGCCATTTATTGACAAGTAATGAGCGCTATTGGGATTTCGCCGGAATTTTATTTGGTGGGATAGGTGCATTTGCTTTACTTGGACAGTTGCTCAATGAAATAAATCGTCACGGTGAAAGCACATTGTCGATGACATTTTTATTTGGGTACGTTGTTGTATTTATGTTTTGGTTACTCTATGGGGTCCGCTTTAAACGGCCTGCCATTGTCTTGACTAATTTAGCCTGCCTAGCACTGCAATCAATGATAGTTGTTGTGGTCATTGGTTAGAAAAGTGGGGACACATGATGTCCCCATATGTTCTTAGTTAGCAGCTGGGTAGGGGCCAGCGTCATGAGCAAATTTAAATACAGCTTGTCGACCTGTCGCACAGCTTTCACCTGGCTGATATTGGCAGACTGAGAGGCCATCTCGGGCAAACTTGGTTATTTCAAAAATGTTTTCTTGTTGGTTAATCAGCGTGTGCAGGTTGCCATCAATGAAAGAGAAGGTACCGGTGCCCGCAGGTGATTTAACTCGGTTAACAACCTCCCCATTTTCATCAGGAAATCGACTGAATACGTAAGCTTCTTTTTGTGCTTCATACTCTAGGGTCATTGGGGTGTTTGAAAAGATGTTTCTTGAGAAATCTTGTATGCCAAACTCTTCATCATACTCGATTTTTAATATCCATTTACCTTGCATCTTCAGAGGACCTTGGGGATAAAATTCAGAGCTAAAATGATGTGCAACATAAAGTGTATTGCCTTTTTTTGCGAGTAATTCATAGAAGAATTCACAACTAACATAGCAGCTATTATCAGGACAATTTAATACGACACCTTGTTCTGGGTGTTCTAGTTTTTCCCTGACAAGCTGACCAAGGTGGTTGAGTTCCCACTTTGACGCCGTATTGGCGACACTTGCAACCGCAATTTGGTCAGGGTAGTAGTCATGAAAACGTCCAGAAGCCTTGCGCCATTGACCAATGATTTGCTCGTAAGTGAGCGCGAGATCCTGTTTTTCGATCATGTAGCCACTGATCCACTTGGCTTGTTTTGATTCTTTATTTACGTGTTTTGCGACAAAACGTAGCCCGATGTCGTCAATGTATTCAAATACGCGTAGCACAACTTTCATGGGCTCATTGTTACGCTGATAATTAAGAATGAGCTTTTTCCCTTTCAGCTTCCATGTTAGGTCACTCTGTGTGTTGTCCCAATGTTGTACAATTCCAGTGCCTTTGTCATGAAAAGTGACCGAAGCTGAGCTGTTGCTTTTAAACCAAGGAGTATCAGCATGTGTTACTTCATCAATATTTGCGATTTCCCAAGTTTTATTTACCAGTTGTGATTGCCACCTTTTCAGCTGGCGTTGTTTTACTAACAGCGCTTCACCTGAGATCGTATAGGTATCAACGACCTCTTGTGTTTCTTTATGCCAAACCTGAAAGTGTTGTGTGTAGGGGCTTTGTTGTTGTGTTTTTGAATTGAAGCTTAACCCTGTTAACTGGTGTATATAGGTTTCATTCTCGGACAATTGTATTTCGAATTGATTTTGCGGCTGAGAAAGTTGCGCCATGATTTGTTGTTGAGGTTGCCACTGCCACTGGGCGGATACTTGAAAGTCGCCTGATACAAGGACTTGATTGTTAGGTTTAAAGCTTAATTTATAGGTCTGATCTGTGCCTGCACTATCGATTATAAAATAGTTTCCAATGGGCGAGGTGCTTTTGGCTGCATATGTTTGCATAGATACTGTGGCCAGCATGAGAAGGCTGAGCATAAAAAGTGAGGTTATTATTCTTATCTTCATAGTCATTTCCTTGATTGTATAAATCTTGACCAAGTTACCAAGCTTTTAAATCATACACAATAACTATATTTTCTGTATGAATTTAATAATAAATAATGGGTTTTTTGGCTGTTGAGAGGGGGGATAGGCAGTAAAGCGGGGCTTTACTGCCTGATATTGAATAAATAGTTATTGGTTAGAAACCACAATTAAGCGAATGGCATCGAGTTTAACTTGCGCTTTAGAGATATGTTCGCTGAGTTGTGTTTTTTGTTTATCAAACACCTTAATCTCTTCGTCACGAATATTAGGGTTGATCGCTTTTAGTGCGGTAAGGCGGTTTTGCTCTTCGCCTAATCGCGTTTGCATGTCTGCTTGTGCCTGACTTTGCAATGTTTCTAGCTGCTCATTTGCCATATCAGTTGCTTTGGCGATCAGTGGGTGGATCCCAGATTGAAGTGCATTGGCGAGCTTACTGGCCGTTTGACGACCAACAGCAGACAACTGCTGGTTAAATGCATCGAATGCAACATTATCTGCGAGGTTATTGCCCGCTTTATCCATCAACACACGTATTGGCGTCGGTGGTAAGAAGCGTCCTACCTGCAATGATTTCGGCGCGGAGGTCTCTGCTACATAGATAAGTTCAACAAAGAAAGTACCGACTGGTAACTTGTTGTTTTTAAGCAATGCGACTGACGCACAGCCAAAGTCATCATCACAGATCATGTCCATGACGCCTTCTACCATAGGGTGATCCCAACTGATAAATTGTGCATCTTCTTGAGACAGAGATGTTGAACGATCAAATGTGACCGTGATGCCGTCATCTTTCAAACAAGGAAAAGATGGATTGAGCATGTGTTCTGTCGGCTTCAGAATAATGGTGTTTTCACCTTTATCTTCTTGGTTAACGCCAAAGATATCAAACACATTAATCATATAAGCTGGCAGGATAACATCGTCGTCGAGCGTTTCAATTTCACTGACGATCTGCTCGGCACGGCCTTGACCGCTTGAATGTAGTTCAAGGAGTCTATCCCGACCTTGCTCCATTTTGGCGCGAAGTACTTTATTTTCCTTGGCAACTTGCTCAAGTAGTGGGTCTAGCTCTTCTTCGTCACAGTTGTGAGCTGCGATAAACTCGAGTAAATCTTCAGAAAACTCTTTAAAGAGTAGCTGGCCTGTGGTGCTGGTGGTTTCAAAAGCATCTAATGCTTCGTTGTACCAGCGCAGTAACACTTCTTGTGCGGTATTGGCAAAATAAGGCACATGAATATTTACATCATGTTGTTGGCCAATACGGTCTAGACGACCAATACGCTGCTCTAATAGATCTGGGTTCAGCGGTAAGTCAAATAGCACTAAGTGATGCGAAAACTGGAAATTACGCCCTTCAGAACCAATTTCAGAGCACAGTAATACCTGTGCACTGTCATATTCGTCGGCAAAATACGCTGCTGCGCGATCACGTTCAATAATAGACATGCCTTCATGGAACACCGCTGAGCGAATGCCTTCACGTTCGCGCAGGGTTTGCTCTAGGCTGATCGCGGTTTGTGCTTCTGCACAGATCAAGAGCACTTTTTCATGTTTTAACTCTTTGAGTTTTTCAATCAGCCAATTTACGCGCGGATCAAACTGTGTCCAGCTTGCGCTTTCCCCTTCAAACTCTTGGAAGATTTTTTCTGGGAACAATGCGCGTAACGCGCTTTTTTCAGCCGTTTGAATGCCACCCATATTGCCTAAAACAGACATAGCTGTCTTGTATTGTTTCGGCATTTCGACCGCGTGAGCGTGGATTTTTCGGCTTGGGTAGCCTTTAATACCGCTGCGGCTATTTCTAAACAAGATACGGCCGGTTCCGTGACGGTCAAGCAACATACCCAGTAGTTCTTGTTTTGCACTTTGTTCTTTTTCTGCGACACGCTTAAGTAACTCAGAGATATCAGTTTCTTTGAGTAGCTCAGTGATGGTCTGCGTGGCTTTTTCATCCAGTTCAGTATCTTGCAACAATTGGTTTGCCGCATCAGCAATTTCTTTGTAATTGCTCTCTTCTGCAACAAATGCATCGTAGTCATAGAATCTATCAGGGTCTAATAGCTGCAAGCGGGCAAAGTGACTGCGATGGCCCAGCTGATCAGGTGTTGCAGTTAATAGAATGAGGCCTGGAATATCTTGGCTTAGTTCAGCAATACGCTGATACTCAGTACTTGGTTTGTCTTTTTCTACGGTTAAGTGGTGTGCTTCATCGACAATGAGCAGGTCCCAATCAGCCAGAGTCGCCTGTTCAAACCAGCGGCGCTTTTTGGTGATAAACTCAAGACTTACCAGCACCAATTGTTCAGTTTCAAAGACGTTAGGAGAGTCGGCAAATGCTTCGTCACAGCGCTCTTCGTCGAAAATAGAAAAGTGTAAGTTGAAACGACGCAACATCTCTACTAGCCACTGATGTTGCAGGCTTTCAGGAACAACGATCAACACTCGGCTGGCGCGACCAGTAAGAATTTGCTGATGCAAAATCATGCCGGCTTCGATGGTTTTACCGAGTCCTACTTCATCAGACAGCAAAACGCGCGGTGCAAAACGCTGTCCTACTTCATCGGCAATGTACAACTGGTGCGGAATTAAGCTCGCACGTTGACCGATAAGGCCTTTTAGATGAGATTGCTGACGGTTAAACTGGTGCTGCCAAGTTTGGTAGCGCAATGTGTAGCGATCAAATCTATCGACTTGACCCGCAAATAGCCTGTCTTGAGGCTTATTAAACTTAATGAAGTGATCTAAAAAGGTTTCTTTTAGGCTGACAGTTTCTTCTGTGTCTAGACGAACACCATGATAGCAAAGCAGATCCCCTTGCTCTTCGATGCTCTCTACACGCATTTCCCATTCTTCGACACTGCGGATAACATCCCCAGGATTAAATGCTACACGAGTCACCGGCGCTTCTTGTACAGAATAAACGCGGTTTTCTCCACTGGCGGGAAACAGAATGGTTACTTGTCGACCCTCTAAGGCGACAATGGCCCCTAAACCCAAATCTGATTCGGTATCGCTTATCCAGCGCTGACCTAAGGAAAAATTCATGGTTTTCTCATCTTCGCAGAAAAAAGGCGGCTATGTTACCGAGAAGCAAAGCCTTGTTCAAGATTGTAAAAACACAATAAATGTGCCTTACAGCGTGGTGTTGTGCGGGTTTTACCAAATAACTCGTACATATTTGTTGTTTGCTCACCGTTGATTGTTTTTTATTGTGCAATAGTGGCTATTAAGCATAGTCAAACATACTCATAGTTGGAGATAAAATATACGATCCAATTGATTAAAAAAAGTGACAATGCACATATCTGGAAATAAATAGGGACAGTTTCAAACTGCACTTTTTGTCATAAAAACGACTTTTGTGACAAATAGACTAAAATTAAGTTAGAGCGATGTATTGTGTGGCGAGCAATGCAGTGTTCAATCATAGAAATTGCAGACGAATAGGAATGCACTATGGGAAAAGATGACCTCGACCGGAAAATATATGTACTAGACACCAACGTTTTACTTCATGAGCCCCTCGCTTACCTCTCCTTCCAAGAACACGATGTTGTGATCCCCATGACAGTGTTAGAAGAACTTGACCACATCAAAGATCGAAAGCGTGATGTCAGCAGAGATGCGCGGGTTGCAATTCGTAGCCTCGACGATGTCTTAACCGATGCAACACCTGAGCAAATGTTAGAAGGTGTTGATTTACCTAAAGTACAGAGAGACCCGAATAAACCAGCCAGCAGTGGCAAGCTCATTATCGTCAACGACCATTTATACCCTGATAGTATCTCTGGTCTGCCCGGCAATGAAAATGATCACAGCATTATCAACTGTGCATTGCAGTTGCAAAAACAGTATGTAGAAAAGCGTGTAGTCTTGGTGACCAAAGACATCAATATGCGACTTAAAGCAAAAGGAGTGGGATTAAAATTTGTTGAAGATTACCGCACTGACCAATTAATTGATGATATTAATTTACTCACTTCAGGGTATAACAAGTTCGAAGGCGACTTTTGGGCTACTGTTGGTGAGTGTCAAACTGAGCAACAGGGCCGTTATAGCTTGCATAAAGTGCCAAAGTCGCTGATGCCGGAAGTCTTTTACAATGAATATTTACTCGATGGCAGTGAGCATTTTGCAGCCCGTGTTGTCGGTTACGATGAGGCCCATGTCACCTTAAAGGACATCAGTGTTGAGCGTTTAATGCATCAACAAGCTTGGGGGGTTAAGCCAAAAAATGTGTATCAAGGTATGGCTTTAGATGCTTTACTCGACCCTAATATTGAACTGGTGGTACTCACCGGACCTGCGGGGTGTGGTAAAACTTTATTGGCATTGGCCAGTGCGCTAGAGATGATCATTGAAAAAGGGGTGTACGATAAAGTCATTGTTACCAGAAATACGCCAGAAATTGCCGAAAGTATAGGTTTCTTACCTGGCACAGAAGAAGAGAAAATGGCACCGTGGTTGGCAGCGATCACTGATACCTTGGAAGTACTTCACAAACATGATGAAAGTCCAATTTCCAGTCGCAATTACATAATGGAGAAGGCGAATATTCAATTCAAGTCTGTGAACTTTATGCGTGGGCGGAGCATTCAAAATGCAGTGGTGATCTTGGATGAAAGTCAAAATTTAACGGCATCGCAGCTGAAAACCATTATTACGCGCTGTGGCGAAGGGACTAAATTGATATGTACCGGGAATTTGGCGCAGATAGACAGCAACTACTTGACGCCGGTGACCTCCGGATTGACCTATATTGTTGAGCGCTTTAAAGATTTTGAAGGAAGCGCAACAGTCAACCTCAACGGGGTTGTTCGCAGTAGACTGGCGTCGTTTGCAGAAGAGAACTTGTAAAACACGCTGTGAGCCATTATTGACTCGTTAGCAGGTAGCTGGTGGATAGCGGTGAGCCCATGTGGTTTTCTGCTGTGCATCGGCTATTTGTGCAAAATAGATTGCAGCCAACGTGAAGCACTTGCTTATCTCAATTGTGCTCGCTACTCTTTCAAAAAAAGATGGAAGCAATTATTACAGGCCCATGAATGGACATTTTGTCAGAGTTCCTGCCACTTAAAACTTACCGAAAATCTATTTGTGTCGCTTTATTGATACCCCTAATTCTTGCAATCGTGCTGTGTTTTCACTTATTCAATATTAAGTTAGAGCGCCAATATGACGTGTATCAGGTGCAGTTTTCAGCGGTATTGGCACAGGTCGATCAAGCTGCGAGTGCCGCAAGTACGGTTATTGGTAGCATTAAAAGAGGTCTTGATACACCGATTAAATATCAACTCGCCAATAATGTGCAGCAGCAAGTGCGCCAGCAGTTGGGATACTATTATCATCGACTGCCTGAGCAGGGGGGGGAATTGGTTGGTCTGGGTACCTACAAGGCTTCGCCTCATATATTGGAGCATTGGTTGCACGTGATGGCGCTGGGCCCTAGCTTTGATACTGCGTTGGCATTGATCAGTGAGCTGGAGGCCGTGGCATACTTTAATGAACATGGCTTTGCCTTTGTAAAGCGCCGAGATGATACACAAAGCCATTTATTGACGGCCATTGTTGAAGGGCGTTTTAGTCCAAGAAAAGGTGTGCTAGCCAACCCTGATAGTAAACAGACTCGGCTTTTCGGCAATACCTATTTTAGTATCGCGCAGCCCATTATCAGCGGTGGTAAATCACACATTATTCTGATTTATAGTGCAGACAAAGTAACTGCATTGCTGGATAAGTTGACCTTCGATGGTGGGGCATTGGCACTGGTCGACGCAAATTCACAAGTTTTGGTACAAAGCAGCCAAGCAACTGTTTTACAAAAAGACCCCATGGTTGAGTATGCAAGGTTATGGCGCGGGGGGGTTGAGCTACAAGGAGCAATTAAAAATGCACCTTACACATTGCGGTTTCAGCAATCAGAAGACGCCTTTGTTGCAGCGGTGTTTGAGGAGGTCATGATTGAACTTGGCTTTTTGACCCTGTTTATTGTGTTCACCTTTTTTACGTTTTTGTGGTTGAACGGGCAAATTTTTATTCGTCCGCTAAAACATTTTGTACACTACCTGACCAAGCAAGACTTAGCAGAAGATCATACGCTCAACTATCCAGTACCAAGTGACTGGCAACCATGGTTTAAAGAAATCAAACAAGTTGTTACTCAAAGACAAGCCTTATTTGAGCAAATGGAAACTCATAATGCGCGTTTAGACGATCAGGTTCAGCGCCAAAGAAAAGCGCTGTCTCGCAGCTTTGAGGCCAAAGAACGCCAAGCTGCCCTGCTCAATACTGTGCTTAATTCAGTGCCGGATCTAATCTATTTTAAAAATATTGATGGTTCATTTATTGGTTGTAATCAGGCATTCGAGCGATTTATTGGGGTGGTGCAAGCGGAACTGGTTGCCAAAGAGCATCAGGAAGTGAGTCAAAAATACTTAGAATTACTCGATCTGGAGCAGGCCATGGAGTTACACAGTATCCCATTGACAGAAACGCTCAACTTCGATGAAAAAGCTTATTTGGTGAGTGTATCTCCTTTGTTTGATGAACAGGGGAGTCGTATCGGTAGTTTAGGCATTGCCCGTGATATAAGTGAACAACAGCAGGCTATGATCGCGCTGCGTGCCTCTGAGCAAAACTTTAAAGCAGCAATTAAACACGCACCAAATGGTATTTTATTGGTCTCAACAGAGTGTGTGATTTTAGAGTTCAATCGTGCTGTTCGTAAACTGCTAGATGGCGTTGAAGTTGGACAGCATTTAAGCGCTTTATTTGATAAAGACGAGCTGGATACACTCAATGGGGTGTTGGCGCAATTATTGGCAGAGCGCAAAGGGGTGAAAGTTCTGAGCTTGTCACAAAGTGAGTCAGCGCTGTGGCTTCAACTGAGTGTGTCACTCGTTTGGGACAAGCAAAAGGTGCCAAAATACTTTGTGATCCATGTGCAAAATGTCACAGCCCTAACTAAGGCTAAGATAGAGGCCGAGCGTGCAAATAGAGCGAAAAGCCGCTTTATTGCCAATATCAGCCATGAGATCCGAACGCCTTTAAATGCGATACTGGGACTGGTGGGGATCTTAAAACCAGGATTAACACGTGCCCAAGACAGTGAAAAGTTAGCGCATATTGAAACCGCAGCGAAACAACTGCTGACGATGCTGAGCGATATATTAAGCTTCGCTCGCCTCGAAGGGGGAAGAGCTAAACTGCATAGCAAATCATTTACGATATTGAACTTGATGAGCAGTTTAAGTGCGCTGATCCAGCCGTTAAGCGACGCAAAAAACTTAGGCTTGAAATTGCAGGTTGCGGCTAATGTATGGCCGGAATTTGTGGGGGATGAAGCTCGGATCAAGCAAATTCTCGTCAATTTGTTAGGTAATGCGGTTAAATTCACAAGCCAGGGTGAAGTGGGCCTTAGAGTAGAGACAAAATGGAGCAAAGTAGGAGAACAGTGGCTGTCTTTTGCTGTATTTGACACCGGCCCGGGCATTAAAAAAGTGGACCAAAACCGCCTGTTTGACGCATTTACACAAGGAAATGAATCTAGCTCTCGAGAATATGAAGGAATAGGCTTGGGGCTGGCTATTGTAAAACAACAAGTTACTTTATTGGGTGGCAAAATTGAGATCCGCAGCGAAGAAGGAGTTGGAAGCACTTTTGAATTTGAATTGATGTTGAAAACACACGGCCGGACTTATCAGGCCAGTCACAACAACATATGTTTGGTATCAACAAATACACCACCGAGTTATTTATCGACCTATCAAGTCACGCACTTTGCCAATTTTGGTGAGGCACTGGAGCAGTTGGATAAATTTGCGTATATCGCCTGTGATGACATCGAGGAGTTGAGCTATTTGTGTCATCACTTTAGTGATATGGAGTCATCAAGCTGCTCTGGGCTTGTGGTGCCCAATAATTTAAATATGTCGCAATGTGCAAGCCATTCACTTACCACTCTTAGGTTACCTGAGCACATGTTTTACCAGTCGCTGTGTTTATCACCGTTTGAGCAAGGTACAACGTCGACGCCAAGTCATGATCGTTTGGCAAACGCTTTATGTTTGGTGGTTGATGACAATGTACTCAACCTTGATATATCCAAAACGGTTTTGGAGCAACATGGTGCGGTAGTTGTGGCGCTCTCTAGTGCACTGGGTATTTTGGATATTTGCCAAAAACTCAAACCTGATATGGTGCTGATGGATATCTATATGCCACATATTGATGGCTACCAGGCAACTCAAATTATCCGTGAGCAATTAAGTGAAGAGGCATTGCCAATCATTGCGCTAACTGCAAATGCGCATGAACATGAAAAAGAAAAAGCGTTCGAGCATGGCGTTAATGCATTTTTAGTTAAACCCATTTCCCCAGATGACTTATGTGTCGCCTTGCAGCCCTATGTAGGAAATCACCCGCGTGTTTTTGACAAATCGTTTGCTCTGAGACAACTGATGAATAACTCAGACCTTGTAAAAGCAATGTTGGATAAGTTTGCTAAACTGTGTGATGAGTATGTGCGTGATTTGCAAGCCGTTGATAGCAATGTGCGGCTGGCTGAGATTGCACATAGTATTAAAGGGGCTGCTGGTGGTATTGGGCTGGTGCGTTTAGCCGACTATGCCAAATTGGCCGAGGCAAGCGCTCGCCGTGAAAAGCTGGATAACTCATTAGCTAGTGGACTAAGCAGCACCTCTTTGAATGAGCAGATACGAGATGAGTTAATCTCTTTAATTCAACAAGCTCAACAATTTATTTTATTGGAAGCAAAAGGAAGTTAAATGCAAAAGTCAGCCAATATCTTAGTGTTAGACGGTGATCCTCTCAATCGCGTGGTTTTAGAAAATACATTATCTGATGAGCACTTAGTGATTGGTTGTTCCAATAGTGATCAGGCATTTGAACGCTTATTGCAAACACGCTTTGACCTGATCATTGTGGATATTTTAATGCCTGATGATGAAGGCCTTGATTTTCTGTTACAGCTCAAAGCAGATCCCAGTAGCTATCAAATTCCGGTGATAGTCATTTCAGCTAGTAATAGCTATCAAGATGAAGCTCGTGGACTGATGTTGGGCGCGGTGGATTATATTGTTAAGCCGTTTAGCCCCAATATCGTCAAAGCGCGGATAAAAATTCATTTGGCAATTAAGCAAAAGAATGACTTGCTTGAGCGTTTAGCAAATATCGATGGATTAACCGAAATTCCGAATCGTAGAGCATTAGATGAGACCCTTGCTCAGCTTTGGTATCAAAGTCGGGATCAACACGTGCCACTATCAATTTTGCTGGTGGATATAGATTATTATAAAGAATACAACGACAGTTGTGGGTTCAGTGCTGGCGATGAGTGCTTGGTAAAAGTTGCCAAGGTACTGGAAGGTATCACACAAAAAGTAGAAGGGTTTGTCGCGCGCTACGATGGCGTGCGGTTTGTTGCACTGATGAATAAACGCAATGCCGATCAAGCTCTATCTCTGGCTGCGGCTATGCATCAAGCGGTGGATGCTTTGTCAATTCCTCATCCAAGCTCACCCATTTGTGCGCATGTAACGATTAGCATTGGTGTGGTCCATGTCAAAGAAGATTTTTCCGGTGATCACCAAGATAGTTTGAAGCAAGCGGATGAAGCTTTGCTACAAGCACACCAATTGCAAGAGCGAGTAGTATTGGTCAACCGCTAATAGTAATCCAAATGAAAAAGCCGCGAGATGCGGCTTGAGCAGGGAAATGTATAAATAATTGATTACAGGTAAGTGTCTACTGCCGACTGACCAAAACCAACGAGTTGGTTGTTTTTAAACACCAATGGTGTGCATTCGTCTTTGGTGATCTGACCATCAGCGTGTTTTCTGTTTGTAGCAAAGTACAGGACCTGATATGTGTGGCCGTCTTTTGATACTGCTTCGTTGAAGTCTGGCGTGCCAAATTCTTTAGTGACTTCTTTATAGCTAGTACCCAGAGCGAGTTCGCTGATCTTATCTCTATTTTCTTGGTGTTTTGCAGGCCAGCTATTGTAGTGACGCATTTCACCGTCAGACACGGCAACGATACAACCAGACAGTAATGTAGTGCTTAAAAGCGCAGTAGCAACAAGTAATTTTTTCATTGTGTTATCCTCATGACCTGATGTGCACAGTCATCATCAAGTTTTATCCTATTTTTTACTTACCTTAACTTTAGCAATTGTTTTGCCAGTTTTTTTGTTTTTAAAAATCAATGGGTTATGGTTTTTGTGGAAGAGTGGATATGAGTTTTACACTAAATAGTAACAATAATGAATAAAATGTGGTGTTTTAAGCCACTTTTATTGAGTGGCCTAAAATGCAGTGCGTTTGTCGGGTTAAACTACACGGTTATGTTGTCCACCATTCAAATAGCTGGTGATGTTTTCAGCAATACCAAGAATTAATCGGGTGATTGACTCTTGACTGGCCCATGCCGTGTGTGGAGTCAGCATTAGATTGTCGCCTTGATACTTGATCAATGGATTATCGGCATCGGCTGGTTCAACTGAAAGCACATCAACACCAGCTGCGGCGATTTGATTGTTAGCGAGTGCATCAGCGAGAGCTTGCTCATTGACAATGCCGCCACGTGCTGTATTGATAAGAATGGCGTGTTTTGGCAACAGTGAAAGTGTCTCAACGTTAAACAAGTCTTCAGTTTGTGGTGTGAGTGGGCAGTGAATTGAAACGATATCAGCGATCTTCATTGCATCTTCAAATGCCATACGGCCATTACGTGTTGCTTTGCTATTTGGGCGCTCAGCAATGATCACTTTGGCACCAAATGCCTCAGCGACTTTAGCAGTTGCTTGGCCAAGGTTACCATAGCCGACGATAACAAAACGTTTATTGGCAATATCATTAATGCTGTGATCTAGACGGCAAAACATTTTGCTTTTTTGCCAAGTACCTTGTTTGGTATCTGCGGCGTAGCGATGAATATTGCTCATGAGGTTACCTAGCAAGGTAAAGGTGTGCTGAACGACAGAAGGGGTTGAGTATCCGGCAACATTAGTGACAGCAATGCCTGCGTCTTTTGCCGCGACCAGATCAATATTGTTGGTGCCTGTGGCAGCAACACAGATTAACTTTAATTCAGGTGCTATTGCAAAGTGAGTACTATTCAACTGAACTTTATTAGAGACAATGATATTTGCCTGTTGAATGCGGCTGTCGACCTCACAGGGGCTGGTGTACTCATAGGTGGTTACAGTGCCAAATTCGTGAAGTGGAGAAAGGTCGACGCCGGCCAAAGTAGCGGCATCCAAAACAACAATATTCATATTTTTATCTCGTTATTGACTTTGGAGTTAACTCCAAGGTTTATACTCTTTATTAGTGATGAAATTGACGAAATGGTGGCGGTGAATTTTAGCGCCTACTTAATTGGTGGGCATTAAACGCGCTCGTTCACGACACCATTTGCAGAGTTCATGTGTGTGCGTTCAGCAAATAGCAAACGCCAGTGTATCACTTTTAGCTCTTAAATTTGATTTATTGTGGCTAACAGGTTGCACGGGCTTAAGAGCGTCAGCTGACTTTATCGTGTTAACTGAGTGGATAACTATGGCGATGTATCGAATAGGGCAACTTGCAAAGTTGTTAGACGTGTCAACGGATACGCTGAGATATTACGAGCAACAAGAGTTATTGGTTGCCAATGAAAGAAGTGCGGCGGGCTATCGTCTATATGATAAACAGGCAGTTGATAGGCTGCGTTTTATTATTCGCGCAAAGGAAGTCGGGTTTAATCTCAAAGATATTCAAGAATTATTGAGTATCAAGATTGATAAACAATTATATCGCTGTGAAGAAGTAAAAACCCTGACTTTACAAAAGCGAGATTGGGTTCGTGAAAAAATTTCGGAGCTGAGTATGTTTGAACGTTCATTGACTTTACTCGCTGATCAATGTTGTGGTGGTGATGAACCCGCAAACGCCTGTTCAATTTTAACGGCACTGGAGGATTTAGATGACACTCATCAGTAACTTTTGGCAATTATTTGTAATTTCAGCACCTTGGTTGATGCTGGGGTTATTACTGGCTGGTTTACTTAATGTATTTATTCCAAAAGACTTTTTACAACGTCATTTAGGTAAAGAGGGGTTGTGGACGACTGTTAAAGCGGCATTGATTGGTGCGCCTATGCCACTGTGTTCCTGTGGTGTGATCCCTGCTGCCATTGGGTTGCGACGCGCGGGTGGGTCGAAAAGTGCTACTACCGCATTTTTAGTGTCAACGCCAGAAACCGGCGTGGATTCTATTTCTGTATCGTACGCTATGTTGGGGCCTTTTATGGCTGTTATTCGACCAATTGCTGCGGTAGCCAGCGCGATCACGGCGGGGTTATTGGTTGGCAGAGACAGCACTGAGTTGTCTGGGAACGCGCAGCATTGTGATAAGCAACCACAAGCGACGTCGTGTTGCTCTAAAGCTTTGCAAGCGACTCCTAAACCCCAAGTTTCTTGTTGTTCTCAGGAACAGGAAGCTGTCACGGAAGCTGCACCTGTTTGCGCTGAGCAAGTGTCGGAACCTGTAACAACTTGCTGTAGCACTGAAGGTAGCCCAACCAAACAGCTTGGTGCGCACAGTCATGAACACATTGAGCAGGATCATCAGACCGACTGTTGCTCTAGAGAAGATAAAATAGACCAATCAGAAGTAAGTGCTTGCTGCTCTTCTCAAAGCAAACCCAAGGACGGCTTGCCCACCAAGCTCTGGCAAGCAGTCAAATTTAGTTGTAACAAGCTATTATCTGATACTATGGTTTGGCTTCTAATTGGTATATTCTTCGCAGCATTAGTCCAAACATATGTACCGACCGAGTTTTTAGCTCAATGGGGTAACGGTATATTGGCCATGATAGTGGTCATATTGATCAGTATTCCCATGTATATTTGTGCGACGGCTTCGACGCCTATTGCTGCAGGACTGCTGCTCGCCGGGGTGTCGCCGGGAGCAGTGTTAGTCTTTATGTTAGCGGGGCCTGCAACAAATGTAGCGACCATTGGGGTGGTTGCAAAAGAGCTGGGACGTCGAGCTGTAGCTGCATATATTACAGCTGTGATTGGAGTCGCTATTTTGTTTGGTTTTTTAACGGACTATCTCGTTTTGCAATTTGGTTTTGAAGTGGCCGCAATGGCAGGGCATCAGCATGAAGTATTGCCAAGTTGGCTGAGTCAAGTCTGTGCCATTTTACTTGCGGTGTTGATGCTGCGTTTATTCGCGAAAGATTTCAAACAACGTCTGACAACCTAGTGTGGTCAGACTTGATATTCTTAGCATCCGGGTAAAGAGCGAGATAGAATAGGCCGTTTTTTTGTCACACGCCTAGATCAGTAAGAGTAATTTAGTGGATAAATACGCAGATATCAGACCTTATAATGATGATGAAGTGCCCGCGGCCCTAGACAGGCTATTGGCCGACGAACAGTTTTTAGATGTTATTGCCGAACATAACCTACCAAAATGGATAGCGTCTTTTGCCGCTATTAGCAGGCCTTTGGTAAAAGCGAGACTCAAGTCTAAATGGAAAACTGTCAATAATGTTGAAGCGGTTCAAAATGAGGTGGCGCAATATTTGTCTATGTTGGTTGAGCGCACCACTTCCAAAGTTACCTATTCTGGGCTTGAGCGTTTAGATAAAAATGCCGCATATTTGTTTATTTCTAATCACCGCGATATCGTGTTAGATCCCGCGTTGGTTAACTGGGGATTGCACCAGAACAATTTACCGACGGTACGCATTGCAATTGGTGATAACTTGTTGCAAGTCCCTTATATTACCGAGTTGATGCGCTTGAATAAGAGCTTTATTGTAAAGCGCTCAGCAAAAGCGCCAAAAGAAATGCTCAAAGCGCTGTCGCAGTTATCAGGTTACATTTATGACTCACTGCAAGAAGGTAATTCGATTTGGATTGCGCAAAAAGAAGGCCGTGCAAAAGATGGTATTGACTATACCGACCCTGCACTATTAAAAATGCTACAGCTTCAGGGCAGGCGCTTAAAAGAACCATTTGCTGATTACGTGCGAAAGCTAAAGGTAGTGCCAGTATCAATTTCTTATCAATACGAGCCATGTGCACTGGCAAAAGCCAAAGAGCTGTATCACAAGCAGCAGTTTGGTGAGTATCAAAAGGAAGAAGGCGAAGATATCAAGAGTATCATTGATGGATTTAGCGCTGATAAAGGCAATGTCCATGTCGCATTTGGGACACCAATTGAGGATGATTTTGAAACGCCAGAGGAGTTGGCGCAAATTATCGACAAGCAAATCATTGATAACTATTACTTGCATTCAACAAACTATTTAGCAGCGGGCGAACAAGCAAATAGCAGCAGTGAAGAAACTGAGCGTTTCAAGCAAAATATTGAGACACTTCCAAACGAGCTAAAAGAGTTTGTTTTGTCTATGTATGCGCAGCCAGTGAAGCGTAAGTCATCTATATAGCCAATAGAAAATCAGTGTAAATAGTGAGCCCATAGGATGATGTTCTGTGGGTTTTTTTATGTATTCGGAAAAAGGAATAAGTCAGGCGGACTTTATGCGGGTTTTGATGGCAGATTAAGGTGTCCCCGGCTGCGCGGATGCGGATGTAAGTCCTTGAACCCTAAGGTTCAAGGCGGAAGGCAACAACCCACCGTAGGCTTCTCGGTACCTGCCAAGCTTGCGCAAAAGTGAATAAACTGCATTCCTAAAAAAAGTTTATCGGCTCAGGGACATAATCCACTGTCCGGCGAGCTAGGGAACAACTTTAGTATATAAGACAACACCGAATGCTTAAACCATAAAATGAAAAAATCTTACTTATTTGCTGGCAAAATCATCTACTGAGTATTGGCTGCTCAACTTTTGCTTTTTTTCCATACACACGACCTACATTCTATGTTCGAAAACTATCTATGTAGTTGTTGGCAAACTGCGAGAACTGTGGGGTTTTTTCCCTACAGATAAGACAATGCATTGTAGTTGCTATACTTCGAATGTTAGCATTAACCTTATCAAGTGAATGAGAATTAAGCCTTATGATCGAATTAAAAGATTACCAGCAAGCACAGTTACTACTCGAAAAACACGGCATCTTTGTCGCACCAGCAGAAGTTCATGGCACCATTAGTGGCATTTTGGCCTGTGGCTTGAGTATTGATGATAAAGAATACTTAGGTTTGCTCAGTGATGTATTCAATGACGGCCAAGCTTTCGGTGTTGAACTTAAAGGGTTTTTAGCAGAGTTATACAAGCTTGTGGTAGAGCGTTTTAATGATCCTGAACACACTTTTGAAGTCTATTTGCCAAATGGCGATGAAGCACTTATCGATCAAGCCAACGCGTTAGTTTCTTGGGTTTCAGGGTTTTTACTTGGCTTTGGTCTAAAGCAGAAAGACTATGGCAAGTTGTCTGATGATGTAAAAGAAGTGATCAGTGACTTCAGTGAGATCACTAAGCTTGATACGCATTTCGATGATACAGAGGAAGACCAACAAGCATTTCATGAAGTGGTCGAGTATATTCGTGTTTCTGCGCTTTTATGCTTTGCAGAGATGGGCAGAGAGCAAGGAAATGGCGCAACATCAAAAACAGTGCACTAATTATGATAAAAAATGAAGAGTTTGTAGCACGTCGTGCGCGACTGCTAAACAGCCTAGATAACAATGCGGTGGCGATTATCCCTGCGGCTGCTGAAATTACCCGCAGTCGCGACACTGAGTTTCCATTTCGCCAAGACAGCGACTTTTTTTACTTAACGGGTTTCAAAGAGCCGGATGCCGTTCTGGTACTACATAAAGATAAAGCAGGCAGTGGCCGCACTATCTTATTTTGCCGCAATAAAGACAAACTTGCCGAGATTTGGCATGGCAGACGAGTGGGCTTTGAAATGGCCAAATCCCAGTTTGCCATGGATGAAACTTATGCTTTAACTGACTTAGATGACGAATTGTTAGCATTGGTGAATGGTTGTGCAACCTTGTACTTTGGTCAGGGAACTTACCCCCTATTTGATGACAAGGTGTGGAGCTTGTTGAGCACACTGCGCGGTGCGCCGAAAAAAGGCTATAAAGCACCAGAAACCATCAAGGATATCCGTCCCTTGGTGCATGAAATGCGTTTGTTTAAGTCAGACAATGAAATTGCCGTGATGCGCAAGGCGGCGCAGATCAGCGCACAGGCGCATGTGCGAGCGATGCAATTTGCCAAGCCAGACGCCACTGAATATCAATTAGAAGCTGAAATACACCACCACTACGCAATGAATGGCGCCCGCTACCCAGCATATGGCACCATTGTTGGCTCAGGTAACAATGCCAATATATTGCATTACACTGAAAATAGTGATGCGTTAAAGTCGGGGGATTTGATCTTGATCGACTCCGGGTGTGAATTGGAAGGGTATGCTGCTGACATAACACGGACTTTCCCGGTTAGTGGTCAATTTAGCGCGGCGCAAACTGAGATATATAACTTAGTACTCAAAGCGCAATTGGCAGCATTTGAAGAAGTGAAACCGGGTGGTACTTTAGTTAAAGCCAACAAACAGGTTGTGCGTGTTTTAACTGAAGGCCTAATTGAACTGGGTATCCTTTCAGGCACCGTTGACGAGTTGATCGAAGCACAGGCTTGCAAAGCATTTTATATGCATGGTGTAGGTCACTGGCTCGGTTTAGACGTGCATGATGTTGGCGAGTATAAGATGGATGAAGCAGATCGACCATTTGAAGCGGGCATGGTCTTGACCATTGAGCCCGGCTTATATTTCGATGAAGATGCTGAAGTACCAGCACAGTACAAAGGCATTGGCGTGCGCATTGAGGATGATTTACTGATCACGCAAAATGGCCATGAAAACTTAACTGTTGATGTGCCAAAATCGATAGCAGAGATTGAAGCGCTGATGCAAAAAGCCTAACTGCAAGAATTGGGAGTATCAGGCTTGCAACAATTCGACGTACTTATTGTCGGTGGTGGCATGGCAGGTGCCACTGCTGCCGTCAGTATTAAAAAACAAATTCCCAACTGCCGTATAGCTGTGGTGGAAGCATTTGCCCCTAAAGCGCAAAGCCACCCAAGTTTTGACGATCGCTGCATAGCGCTGGCTGAGCAATCCGTTGATTACTTGAGCCAGCTTAACCTCTTTAATAAAACCTGGTCTTTTGCCGAGCCAATCTTAAAGGTCAATGTGTCTGATAGAGGCCATTTTGGAAAAGCGTCGATCACACCTCAAGAGTATCAAGTTGATGCACTGGGCTATGTGGTAGAAGTGAATCCATATGGTCAATTCTTGCACCAGCAATTGCAAAGCCAAGACATTACTTTGTTTTGTCCTGCAAAGGTCAACTCACTAGTGCAGCATTTAGACTATGTTGAAGTGACACTCGATAGTGATGAAGCCGTAAAATTACAGGCAAAACTGCTGGTGGTTGCCGATGGGGCACAATCACCGACACGAGATTTAATAAATCTCGAGTTTGACAGCTTTCCATATGAGCAAGGGGCATTAATTGCCAATGTGAAAGTGTCGCCTGAGCATCAGGGTCAAGCTTTTGAACGTTTTACATCACAGGGGCCTATTGCGCTGTTACCGATGAGCGAAGGTCGTTTCTCGGTAGCGTGGTGCATGAATCAAAGTGCGCTTGAGGAAGTTTTAGCGCTTGATGATAGTCAGTTTTTAATGCGTCTACAGCAAGAGTTTGGCTATCGTGGCGGCCTGTTTGAAGCGGTGGGTACACGCAGTCGTTATCCGCTGGTTCATGGCCGTATCTCTAGTGTGGTGCATCATCGAGTGGTGGTGATAGGTAATGCCGCTCACGCCATTCACCCGATTGCTGGTCAGGGCTTTAACCTTGGTATGCGTGATATTCAATGTTTAGTCACACAGTTACAGGCAACAGCGCTCGATAGCTGGGGTGATCATGGATTTACCCATGCGTATAAAGTCGCCAGAGATCAAGACATCGGGCGTGTGATGACTTTGACTGATGGCCTTGTGAGGCTATTTTCTAACGAGTCTCGCAGTATCGCTTTTGGGCGTAGTTGCGGCTTGATGATGATCAGTCTGTTTCCCAATTTAAAAATGCCATTGGCTAGACAGCTAATGGGCCGAGTGCAATAGAGGAGCTCTCATGCAGCAAGTGCAAGTATGTATAGTCGGTGGAGGCTGTATTGGATTAACGCTGGCATTGGGTTTAGCACGACAAGGTATTTCAGTGATGGTGCTTGACGCTGGCACTGCGCCACAGCCATTAACTGAAGACTACAGTGTGCGGGTGAGTGCGATTAGTCTTGCCAGTCAGCAATTATTTGAATCACTGGATGTTTGGCAGGATATCTTTGCCAGTAGAGCAACACCTTATACCGCAATGGATGTCAGAGATGCGGACAGCTTTGGCAAAATAGCATTTGATGCGCAAGCTTTACAGCTCCCCGAGCTTGGTCACATCATTGAAAACGATGGTATTCGCTACGCACTGTACAATAAGTTACAAGCATTTGAACATGTCACGCTGGCGTTTGAAAGTCGCTATCAAACGATTCATCAAACCGATACTGACGTATTGATCACCTTAGCGTCAGGTATGCCGGTGATGAGCAAGCTGCTGGTGGCTGCCGATGGCGCAAACTCTGGGGTGCGTAAGTTATTTGATATGCCGCTGAGCTTTTGGGATTACGACCACCATGCAATTGTAGCTACGGTCAAAACAGATTGTACCCATCAGCATACGGCGCGTCAGGTATTTTTACCAACAGGCCCATTGGCGTTTTTACCATTGCGCGAAGAGACTATGCATTCAATTGTTTGGTCGACGTCTCCTGAGCATGCAAAACAGCTTATGGCGCAAAGCCCTAGCGAATTCAATAAGTCGTTATCTGTCGCTATAGATATGCAATGTGGGCTGTGTGAAGTACAAAGTGACAGAGCGGTGTTTCCACTTACCATGCGATATGCACAGCAATGGTTAAAAGGTCGCGTAGTATTAATGGGGGATGCTGCCCATACCATTCACCCACTTGCGGGTTTGGGCATGAATTTAGGCTTAAAAGATGCAGCTCATTTAATTCAAGCGCTGGGTGAGCAAAGTCAGGAATTTGCTGCGCACAAAGTACTCAGGGAGTACGAACGAGCGCGTAAATTGGATGCACAAAAGCATATAGCTATGATGCAAGGCCTCAAAGATTTATTTGAAGGTGCACACCCGGCGAAAAAGCTCATCCGAGGCCTGGGCTTGAGCCTAGTTGATAACTTAGGCCCGATCAAAAACCTGTTTGTAAAGCAGGCTGTAGGGCAGTAAAGTTGCTGCGTTACGACAATCGTAACGCGATAAACTCAGCGAGTTTGTTTACTGCATGGGCAGACTCCTGAGTATTTTTAATTAAACTGATCCCTATTTCGCCAAGCATCGGTAAGTCAGGGGTATATTCTTGATAAGACAATTCACTTGGTACGGTGTTTTTGGCCAAAACCGTGATCCCCAATCCTTCGTTTAACGCCGCAGTCAGGCCGGTTAAGTCTGCATTGCTGTATACGATGCGAAAAGGCCGGCCGCTCTGTTGCAGCGCTTCAATGGCACGACGTCGATAAATACAGCCCTCCGGCGCGGTGACTAAGGTGATGACATCTTTTTTGGCAAGGGTTAAGTCGCCAACCCAGACCAGTTGATCGCGCATAAATATTGGGTGGGTTACAGATTCTAACTCTTCATTTAACGCCAAAACCAAATCAAATTGATCTTGCCTTGATACTGAGAGTAAATGCTTACTTAATCTTGACTTCACTTCTAAAGCCACATCTGGGTAAAGAGACACAAAATCGCCGATGATGGCAGGTAGAATTCGTGCGGCAAACTCACTGGGGATCCCTAAGCGCACACGACCCGTGACGCTTTCAGATGTAAATTGCTGCAAAATGGCATCATTGTATTGCAACATCTGCTTTGCTTGTGGCAGGAGTAGCTCGCCGTATTGATTGAGCACTTGGCGCTGGCCTTGTTTTTTAAACAATTTACATCCAAGTAAATCTTCTAGGCGCCGGATCTGCAAACTTACCGCTGGTTGGGACAAGCCGAGCAATTCACCTGCTTTTGCAAAACCTCCGACCTCTACAACCGTGACAAGTGTCCGTAGGCCATCAATTGATAAGTTCTTCATATTTAAAAAAGCTATTTATAAATCTTGAATACATTAATATTATTTATCAATTGATAAATAATTACAATTTGTTGTTGGTTATCTGCCACCCTATACTTTTGTCCATCTTAATTTCACTAAGGTGGTTGTATGACGTTTTCTCCGATAATTTTTGCCAAACACCGTCAAGGGACTGTACCAGCAAAGAATGCTTACAGTGCACTGGCAGGTCAAGTGGTATTAGATTTTAGTGGCTTTGAAACGACGCCTTTCCTTAATCAAGAGCTTGGGATCAATTTAAATAAGTTGATAGCGCCTGGGCTTGGAATTCAAGGCACATTTGCCAACGGTCACCGTTATGCGGTTTACTACTTTAGTGAGACAGCTTATCGCTTTATTTTGGATCAAGACGCTGCACTAACCTTACAGGCGTTAGTTGAACAGCATGAGCACGAGTACGATATTGAACTTGTACGTCGAGAAGACCTAGTTATCGCACAGCTCAGTGGAAATGCTGCATTTGATTCATTATTAACGAACTTTTCGCTCACACCTGGCATAGGCATTTCTGACCTACAGGCTTGTTATGGCAAACAAAGTGGTGATGTATTCATCACAACTTTACTGCAAGATGGTGTACAGCAGCATCAACTTATCGCGCAGCAAGACCCACTTTCAGCGTGGCAAAAAAAGCTCAGCGCAGAAGGTTTTTGCGTAAATTAATTCCGTGCATTTGAGCTGGTCACCGGCTCAAGATTAACCCCTTCGAGGTTTTTACCTCGATTATATGTAAAGCACCTAAAGTGACTTACATAACACAAAAAAGTGAAGGACAAGTATGACTTCTAAAACAGTACTACATGCTAAGCACCTAGAAGCAGGCGCTAAAATGGTTGATTTCCACGGTTGGGAAATGCCAATCAACTACGGTTCACAAATCGAAGAGCACCACGCAGTGCGTCAAGATGCGGGTATGTTTGACGTATCGCACATGACCATTGTGGATGTTAAAGGTGCTGACGCACAAGCATTCTTACGCAAGCTTGTGGCAAACGATGTTGCAAAACTGACTGTGCCTGGTAAAGCACTATATACTGGCATGTTGAATGAGCAAGGTGGTGTTATTGACGACCTTATCATCTACTTCTTCACAGAAACGGATTATCGTCTAGTTGTAAACTCTGCAACGCGTGAAAAAGACCTTGCACACATTGGTACAGTGGCCGCTGATTTTGAAGTGACAGTCACTGAGCGTCCAGAGTACGCAATGATTGCAGTACAGGGCCCAAATGCAAAAGAAAAAACAGCGACTATCTTAAATGATGAGCAGCGTGCAGCAGTTGAAGGCATGAAGCCATTCTTTGGTGTTGAAGCTGGAAAACTATTTATTGCAACAACCGGTTATACTGGTGAAGCAGGTTACGAAATCGTTGTTCATAACGACGATGCAGCAGAACTTTGGCAGCAATTACTTGACGCAGGTGTGCGTCCGGCTGGCTTAGGTGCACGTGATACGCTACGTTTAGAAGCGGGCATGAACTTGTACGGCTCTGATATGGATGAAACGGTTTCTCCACTGGCTGCTAATATGGCTTGGACCATTGCTTGGGAACCAGAAGATCGTGATTTCATTGGCCGTAAAGTAGTTGAGCAACAACGTGCTGATAAGAGCACTGATAAGCTGGTTGGCTTGGTGCTTGAAAGCAAAGGTGTATTGCGCGGTGGCTCTAAAGTTATCGTAGAAGGTGGCGAAGGTGTTATAACTTCTGGTACATTCTCTCCGACTTTAGGTTTTAGCGTGGCGTTGGCACGTGTTCCTCGTTCAACTGGGGAAACTGCACAAGTTGAAATGCGCAAAAAGCTAGTAGACGTTAAAGTTGTGAAGCCTAGCTTCGTACGTAACGGTAAGTCAGTGATCTAAGATCATTGTAACGAGTAGAATTATGGGCGGTTGCCCAACTAAAACGACCAAAGGAACAAAAAATGAGCAACATTCCTAGCGAGTTAAAATACGCATCTTCACACGAATGGGTTCGCAGCGAAGGCGATGGTGTATTCACTGTAGGTATTACTGAGCATGCACAAGAGCTTCTAGGCGACATGGTATTTGTTGACCTACCTGACGTTGATGACGAAGTAGATGCTGGCGAAGACTGTGCAGTTGCTGAGTCTGTAAAAGCGGCTTCTGATATCTACGCACCAATCACTGGAACTATCGTTGAAATCAACGAAGAGCTAGAAGATTCACCAGAATCTGTTAACAACGACCCATATGGCGACGGTTGGTTATTCAAAGTTAAAGCGTCTGACGAGTCAGAGCTTGAAAACCTACTTGACCACGAAGGTTACAAAAACTCAATCGACGAAGACTAATTCGTTGTGTGATTAAAAGCCCCATTTTTTGGGGCTTTTGTTGTTAAATCAAACCGCTTTGGTTTGGTTAACGTTCAAAGCATTATTTGTGACTGCGTTACCAAGGCCTTTGTCTGGCAAAAATGTCAGGCATCAATGCAGGAACACCCATTTTATTTGGATCATAGGAATCTGGACTAATGTCAAACGCCAAATCTCTTGAACAATTAGAGCAAAAGCAAGACTTTATTCGTCGCCATATCGGCCCGAATGCCGCACAAGTAAGCGAGATGCTTGCTGAGCTTGGAGTATCAAGTGTTGAAGAGCTGATCGGTCAAACGGTACCTGACTCTATTCGTTTAGAAACAGGTCTTAAGATTGGTGAAAGCCGTACTGAAGTTGAAACGCTTAGCTACCTAAAATCAGTAGCAAGCCAAAACAAAGTATTTAAATCATACATCGGCCAAGGTTATCACCCAACACACGTGCCTAATGTTATTCTACGAAACGTGTTAGAAAACCCAGGTTGGTACACAGCGTATACGCCATACCAGCCAGAGATCGCACAAGGGCGTTTGGAGTCTCTTCTTAACTTCCAAACACTAACTATGGATGTGACAGGCCTAGATTTGGCAAGTGCATCTTTGCTTGATGAGTCTACAGCAGCGGCAGAGGCAATGGCCCTGGCTAAGCGTGTAGCAAAAGCGAAAAAAGCAAATACTTTCTTCATTGCAGATGACGTACACACTCAAACAATTGACGTAGTAAGCACCCGTGCTGAACAGTTTGGTTTTGACGTAGTTGTAGCGCCTGCAAGTGACGTTGCAAACCACGAGATCTTCGGTGCACTATTCCAGTACCCATCAACATCTGGTGAAGTGGTAGACCTCACAGACCTTATCGCACAAGTACAAGACAAAAAAGCGATTGCCTGTGTTGCGGCCGACATCATGAGCTTAATGCTATTAAAAGCGCCAGGTAAATTAGGTGCTGACGTGGTGCTTGGTTCTGCACAGCGTTTTGGTGTACCTATGGGCTACGGTGGTCCACACGCTGCATTCTTTGCAACACGTGACAAGTACAAGCGTTCACTGCCAGGTCGTATCATCGGTGTTTCTAAAGACCGTTTAGGCAACGACGCATTACGTATGGCGATGCAAACGCGTGAGCAGCACATTCGCCGTGAAAAAGCGAACTCAAACATTTGTACAGCGCAGGTACTGCTAGCGAACATGGCAGCATTCTACGCGGTATACCATGGCCCACAAGGCCTTAAGACGATTGCACAGCGTATCAACCGCTTTGCAAGCATCTTGGCTTCTGGCCTTAAATCAAAAGGCGTTGCGCTGAAGCACGACACTTGGTTTGATACCATCACAGTTGTAGCAGAAGAAGCAGACAAAAACGCCGTTGTAGCACGTGCAGTTGCAAACGAAGTGAACTTTGCAATTAACCATGCAGGCGAGTACTCAATCGCACTGAATGAGACAACAACACGCGCTGACATCACAGAATTATTCGACATTATCCTTGGCGAAGGTCACGGTCTTGATGTGGCTGCGCTTGACGCAGAGGTTGCGGCAAACGGCATCATAGGTATTCCAGCAAGCTTGGTACGTGATGACGAAATCCTTACCCATTCAAACTTTAATGAGTATCACAGCGAAACTGAAATGCTGCGTTACATCAAGCGTTTAGAGAACAAAGATTTAGCATTGAACCACTCAATGATCTCTTTGGGCTCTTGTACTATGAAGCTAAACGCGACAGCGGAGATGATCCCAGTAACCTGGCCTGAATTCGCTGAGCTTCACCCATTCTGTCCACTTGAGCAAGCACAAGGTTATCAAACAATGATGACTGAACTGCACGACTGGCTTGTAAATATCACAGGCTACGATGCAGTTTCACTACAGCCAAACTCAGGTGCACAAGGCGAATACGCGGGTCTTATCGCGATCCGTAAATACCATGAATCACGTGGTGAAGGTCACCGTAACGTATGCTTGATCCCAAGCTCTGCACACGGTACTAACCCAGCGTCTGCACAAATGGCAAGCATGAAGGTTGTGGTTGTTGGATGTGACGACAAAGGTAACATTGACCTTGACGACTTACGTGCAAAAGCAGAAGAAGTGTCTGAGAACCTATCTTGCATCATGGTTACTTACCCGTCTACACACGGTGTATACGAAGAGACTATCCGTGAAGTATGTGATGTTGTTCACCAGCACGGCGGTCAAGTATACATGGACGGCGCGAACATGAATGCGCAAGTTGGTGTAACAAGTCCTGGTTTCATCGGCTCTGACGTATCGCACTTGAACCTACACAAAACATTCTGTATCCCACACGGTGGTGGTGGTCCAGGTGTTGGTCCTATCGGTGTTAAATCGCACCTTGCGCCATTTATGCCTAACCACAGCATCATCAATGTTGCGGGCACCACAGAGGGCAACGGTGCAGTATCAGCAGCGCCGTATGGCTCAGCGGCAATTCTACCTATCTCATGGGCATACATTGCCATGATGGGCAGCGAAGGTCTTAAGCAAGCAACTGAAATGGCAATTGTGAACGCGAACTACCTAACGGCTAAGTTAGCGGATCACTACCCAGTGCTATATCGCGGCCGTAACGATCGTGTTGCACACGAGTGTATTGTTGACTTACGTCCACTTAAAGAAGCATCTGGCATTACTGAAATGGATGTGGCGAAGCGTCTTATGGACTATGGCTTCCATGCACCGACCATGTCGTTCCCAGTTGCAGGCACGTTAATGATCGAGCCAACTGAGTCTGAGTCTAAGGTTGAAATTGACCGCTTTATCGAAGCGATGATCTCAATCCGTAAAGAGATTGCTAAGGTTGAGTCTGGTGAGTGGTCTGTTGAGAACAACCCACTAGTGTTTGCACCGCATACACAAGCTGACGTACTAGGCAACGAGTGGGAGCGTGCATATGACCGCTTCTATGCTGCATTCCCAGTACCAGCGGTAGCGAAAGACAAGTTCTGGCCAACGGTAACGCGTATCGATGACGTATACGGTGACCGTAACCTTATCTGTTCATGTCCAGCTGTTGAGACATATGCAGAGTAATTGATATCTGATTGTCGGGAAAAATCCTGACATGGATTTTGATTTGAAAACCGCCTTAAGAAATTAAGGCGGTTTTTTTGTGGGTGAGTTTTGGGGTTCTTACTTTCGTCATCCTGACGGAGGTCAGGGGTCATTTTGCAGAGGTGCTAGGCTCAGCTGCAATCCTAATCAAAGGGGTCAGAGTAATTGATTCTTTAGAATACAAATCTTCTCGATTTAACTTTGATACCAAATTAATAAGACAACTCCCTATAGTTAAACCCTTCGCACAAACTCACCTTGCTGCTGGTACGATGAGTTGTTACTCTCAAAATAAATAATCATAATTTGAGGTAAGGTCATGCAGGAGTTTTTCGAAAAGTTTGCAATTAACACAAAAATTAATGTGGTATGGGGTGAAATGGATGCATTGGGGCATGTGAATAACGTGTCGTACTTTCGTTATTTCGAAACCGCACGCATTGATTTTTTAAAACAAACAGGCTTACTTTCTATTTTATCTGAACCCAGCCATAGCCCGGTTCTACGTGATACTTATGCGCAATACAAACGACCGGTGACTTTTCCTGATACCTTGTATATTGGTTCATATATTACTGACATCAAAGAAGATCGTTTTACCATGCGCTACGAGGCGTTGAGTGAATCACTGCAAGCAATATGTACAACAGGGTACGCAACTGTGGTGATGTTTAATATGAAAACGGGACAAAAAGCGCCCATTTCAGGCGATATGCTGACGATACTTAAGCAATACGAGATGTAAATCAATGGGGTCAGTGTAAGTCAATGGGGTCAGAGTATTTCGATCCTGCTTTCAATTGACCCGCTAAGTCAATGGGGTCAGAGTATTTCGATCCTGCTTTCAATTGACCCGCTACTTTTGTCTGGATACGTTGGGGAAGGCGTAACGTGAATTTCAAAAACCGTTTACTCTGACCCCATTGATTCCGGTATGATTCTAATATCAACTATTTAGTACAGCTATCAATGTCAAAATTAACAGCGAATCAGAATATCAATGCGATAGTGACAGCGATTAAAGCCGAAGAGTCATCGCTAAGAGGGCGTTACCCTATTCTTAAGCAGCAAAACAGCATTGCGATGGTGATTTTTCTGTTGTCATTATGCTCCTTTATTGGCGTTGTGACGCTTTATTATTTCGCCGTTGTGCCTGCGTGGCTGTGCGTTATTTTAGTTGCCTTTATTACTTCTATTGCCCATGAATTAGAGCATGACCTGCTCCATAAGCAGTATTTTAATCAGCATCCATTTATACATAACTTTATGATGCTAATTGTTTGGTTGATGCGACCAAACACTGTGAACCCTTGGTATCGCAGGAAGATCCACTTACATCATCATAAAGTCTCTGGTACTCCACAAGACTTAGAGGAGCGCCTGGTGGGTAATGGTATTAAGTCTCCATTTTTGAGAGCGGTTGTGGTAGCTGATGGGCTGCTGGGTTTATTGATCAATTCAAAGCGTTTTAGTAAAGAAATACGTGACTTTAAGTTTTTTCAGGTCTTTAATGCAGGTGTTCCGCTGGCGACGATTTACTTTGCAATCTTACATAGTGTGATTGTTTATTATGTACTGCAATTTATTCACCCATTTGAATTACCTGCATGGGGAGTGGAGTTGCTTGCAGTTGCTGAGTTCTTGATGGTGGTATTGATAGTACCAAATATTATTCGTTCAACCTCTCTTAATTTAATTACTTCTTCAATGCACTACTATGGTGGTGTGAGTAATATGTTAGAGCAAACACATGTGATCACCAGTCGCTGGTTTTTACCTTTTCAACTATTTTGTTTCGATTTTGGCCGTACACATACCATTCATCACTTTGTACCGAATCAACCCTTTTATATTCGGCAATTGATAAGCAAAAAAATACGGCCAATTATGGCCCAGCACGGAGTACGTTTTAATGACTTACAAAGCTTAAAGCGTGCGAATGAGTACTCAGGAAAAGAGTAGAGTAGTCGACCTTTGTGTTAGTCAATCAAAGGGGTCAATCAAAGGGGTCAGAGTCATATGAACCCTTTCAAAATGCTCGCTTTAATTGCTACTTTGAATGACCAACAGCCCGCATCGTCACTGTTCAAATGAGGTTGGTAATCCCAAATAACATGAACGATCAACGACTCTGACCCCACAGTTTCATTGTTTTAAGAGAGTGCTCTCGCTGCGCTCATAGTCATAATCTCTTTGCCGCTAGTGCACGGTAATAGGCAAGTCATTAACCACCAATGACTGCCCATTTTTCTGGGCGCGCTGAAAACTAGATATCAAAACGTCATTGGACAAAGTATTGATATCATCAACCTCTTCAACCATGCAAAACGTGATGGAGTCCCAACCTAAATCTTTGATAAAGGTTTTAAGGTTGTTGATATTATCTTTGTAGTTTTTATCGGTCGTTAACAGGCCGATAGAGTGCTTGTTGCCGAGTTTGTATTTACTTTGATCTGTGGTCGAGCATTTTGCGTAGCCGCTCAATACATACACGGTATTTGTGCTTTCATTCATGGTGGTGACATCACTCAATTTAAATTTTTTTCTTAGTGAGTTCTTGATGCATTTTTTAAACCAAGCTTTCTACGTAGCGCGAGATTACTTTGCTAGGCCTTGAAAGTAGTGGGCAAAATATTTTTATTCGAGGTCAATTCCACCTAAGGTGTCAATTTTTTGCTAGATACAGCCTTTCTATCAGGGGAGTCAGCGCATTGAAGCTTGAGTAGCAAGCGTTCACTATGAAATCAATAACCCTGACCCCATTGAGATTGGCAATATCAGGAGTCCCTGACAAGCCTTATTGTGTTAAAAAATGATATGCGACGATGTCACACCATTAAAGCTCTCCGATGTGAGTAGGACGATTTGACACGTGACGATAGTGAGTATTAAGTCGTTTTTTATCTATACCTACATCGATATCTGAGCTCTTTAATTTGTAGATAGTGTGCGCGGAGTTGATGGGGTAATCGCATGATGTCGTTTCTAAGGCTTTATGCTAAGCATGCCATTAAATTACGATTTCAGGATGCTCCACTCTCTGTTTACGCTCGTATGTAATCGACTTTTGCTTCTATCTCTAAGATTCATATAGTTGGCCGCTATTTTTTATTACCGAGTTCTATCCATAGCTCTTTATCATCAGTCAGTGTGGACTTAGGTAGAAACGGATTATCTATGGTCAATATCGTTTTATCGTCCCATTTGCTAAGGGGAAACAAATGCTTGGTCGTAGGGTGAGTTTGGATATATTGATCAAAGCTTCCATCTTTGATTGCCAGCATTAAGCCCGACTTCAGATCATCAATGAGCTGCGTGTTGTTTTTATGAGTAAAAAAATACATTGGGAACCGATAGTGCAAAATAACATCATCAAATACCATTAACTTAGGCATGATTTTTTTTCGACTTTCTACTTCAGAGAAGGCTTCATTGATCCCTCTGGGAAAGGCTTTACACCTATCTGCATAGACTTGCTTAAACATGTTTTCATATACGACGTTGGTGATCACGCTAAGGCCCGCCGCTAGCATGATGTCTGTATCAGGCCAGTGCTGCCCTTGACACAAAGTGGTATTTTTTAGCGATTTTAAAGATTTGATTTGAGAAAAGAATTGTTCACTATCTTGATGAATAGTAAAAACTCGATACCCGAGTAGCCCTTTAATCAGTGGAATGGGCACCACGCCCAATTCTGATTCTCTTTGCTGGTTGGTACCTGCCCAGTACAAGTCAATTAAACGATTAGACTGCAGTTCAAAGAGCGCTCTGTCCTGCACCATATAAGGTGAAAATTGAATCCTAATTGGTTTATTGAGTTTATCAAAAGCCAGCTCTATGAGTCCCACATAGTAATTATGGGTACTATCATACTCTGACTGACTGCCTCGAACGCGAATTGTTTCTGTCGCAATAGACGCCTGGCTTACTAGCAATAACCAAATAAGTATGAGCCTGTACATTGGTCTCTCATCATTGTCGCCCAATACTACTAGCGTAGTGCATCTTTTGAAATTGCGTTGTGTTCATCTGATTATTTACTTTTTACTAGTTGGTGCCTTGTCTTGTGAATTTCAAGGATCAAAGGGGTCAGAGTCGCTGATCCCATTCAAAACACTTGTCTGGAATCAATGATCTAATATCCAAACCGTGAGTTGCGTTACAATCCTTATCGAGGTCAATAAGTGTAAAGCATAAATTTAATCAACGACTCTGACCCCATTGATACTGCGATCAAAGAAGTCAGAGTCGCTGATCCTATTAAAATATTTGGCACGAGGCCATGATTTAATATCCAAAGCTTGATCTGCGCTACAACTCTGAAAGAGGTCAACAAGTGTAAACCATAAATTTAATCAATGACTCTGACCCCATTGATAGAGTCGCGAGAAATTTTATTTTGTTAGTATCTCTGTTCAAAATTACTTGTTTTGGCGTACATCGATACTAACAATACGCAACGGCACAGAAAGTATGAGTTTTACAGACATTCCTTACTTCAGAGAAATTCAGATAAAGCGTGACAATATAGAGAGTTTCGAGGTTTGCCCTTTTAATATTCCTACGATTAGAGAGCTAGATTACTTAGAATTTCATTCCGAATTTATCTTTTTTTAGGGGGAAGTGAGCCGGGTAAGTCTACACTCATCGAGGCGATTGCGGAGGCTATGGGGCTTAACGCTGAAGGTGGCACTAAGCAGTCAACATTCACTACCCATAAAATCCATTCGTCACTCTATGAGTATCTCAAGGCAACTAAAAGTATTAAGCACCCAAGAGACGGGTACTTTCTTCGAGCTGAGAGCTTTTACAACCTCGCGACGCTTATGGGTGAAGTGGGGAGCCAGAGTGGCTATGGCGGTAAATCTCTGCATCAGTAATCACACGGAGAATCATTTATGGCGACCCATTCGCCAGTATTGTTGGTATACCCAAGGGCAAAAATTTATCACTTCTCACAGATAGGTATAAGTGAAGTCAAATACGAAGATCCTGATCACTATGCAATTACAAAGGATTTTTTGAATCATCAAGAGCAGGTGACGAAAGTGCTGATGGAATAATAAACTGATCAAAGGGAGCGATGAATGCGGAGTCAATTGTATTTGCAGCTAAATTTTAGGGGTCGACCTTTTTTGTCTTCTGCTGCAATAACGACTAAGCCATAACTTGGCCTTTATTCCTTTCATTTCGATTTAGTATCCTAGTGCTCATCTTTCACAACGTATTGGTGTATTATTGCATTTAATTATTAGTGCAATAATTTACACAGTGAGCATAGAGTCATATGGCCAATACAGCGCATGCATTACACATATTGGTAAAGCATAAAGAGCAAGCGGAAGATATTCTCAAACAGCTAAAAAAAGGAGCAAAGTTTCAAACTTTAGCGAAGAAGCATTCAACCTGCCCATCAGGTAAGAAGGGTGGAGACTTAGGTGAGTTTAGGCGCGGCACCATGGTACCTCAATTTGATAAAGTTTGTTTTTCTTGTGAAGTACTTACTCCGCAGCTGGTTAAAACTAAATTTGGTTGGCATATCATTAAAGTGTTGTACCGCACTTAAATAAGCTCAAAAGGCTTAGAGTTTTATTTAAAATGAAAACGCAGTGGCCTTGTCATAAAACACTCTGCGTTAGACACTTTTCAAAAAGATCGCAGCTTCATTGATTGTGGCCAACGAAGCTAGCGTCTAACGCGGTTAAATATTTTTATTCCGCTGCGGTTTTTGGCGCCTTTAAACGGATGATGAGTGGTTTGATACAGAAATGTGCAAAAACAGATACCACGACAAATATCACCACGCCAACAAATGGGATCATAGGGCCTGTAAAATAGGCTCCACCTAAAACGTAACCGACAATCGCTTCAATTCGGTATAAAGGCAAGAACAGCGAAATAAATGTGATAGCCATTAATATAGACAGTGCTGCGGTTGAATAACCTAGGCTAAAAATAGTCGACTGGGCAATACTAATAACTAACATGGCTAAAAAACTTATGTAAGCCGCTTTATGAAATTTGGAGCGGTCCTGATTATCTTGTAAATGCTGACTTCTTTTTTCAATACTGTAAGCGGTGATCCATACCAAAAATGGTAAGATCACAAGGCCCCACCAATTCGACAAACCTGGCATATCCTCTCGAGCTAAAAAGTGATGGGTGACGACACCACCATTTAAGCTTTCCCATATTAAAAGGGCGATTTGACACACAATAGCAGTTGCCATTAGGTAGTTTCTTATTGTTTTTATATCCATAACATAGTTCCTTATTTTATTCAGTAAGTGCATAGCCATATTGAGCAATAAGCGCACCAAATATAAAGTCTATAGTTTTCAATGTATTATCGTTAATTTGAGCATGGATATTGTTGTTAGCTACCAATTATTAGTGATTTTAATGAATAAGTGGTGTGAATTGGCATGGTCATAATCAAAGGGGTCAGAGTCGTTGATTCATAAAATAGAAAGCGATTCGCGCGCACAATTGATATCCAAGTAAACACTTGGACTTTGTACTTCATAAACAGGTATGAAATCTCTTTGCTTTACTTTGTTCAAAAGCAGCTTTGCACGGTCAGGTTCTTCGAATTCGGATCTGTGTGTAATGCACTTTTTCGGGAACACTATGCCAATTTTTGTAAGTTATGTTCAAAGTGAGCCATAACTTTGTCTCTCAAAGTGCCATATTTATCAGCGCTGATATCAAGAAATGTAGGTTGAACGGCCTGATCTGGTATTTCTATCACGAATCTATCATCTTTAGGTGTTAGCCACCTGACAGGTATTCTCCATTCATTTGTTGATGTAGACTTTTTAAGCGCTTGCTCGGGGATAACTTTGTTGGCCCTTTCTAGGGCTTCTCCTATTGCAATTACTCCGGTTTTTTTGGCGTAAAGAAAGATAATGTCGCCAGGTACTACTCTTTTCATGTGATCTACATATCTATAGCTTTCCCAAGCAATCGCATGTTCACTGGCAAGCATTAATTCCTCATCCAAATAACTGCCATCTTTGCTTCGTTCGCTGTACTTTCGATTGCTATTACAAATAAAAAAATTAGATTTTTTATAATTGTGATGTTCAAATTTTGCTTGTCGATAATTGATTTTCAATTGATGGTAGTCGTTTTGAATTTTCTTTATTTCTAGCGCTGTTTGTTGGTGTTTACTTTGGAAACCAATCAAGTTTTCAAGTATATCGCTTGTTAGTGGCGTGGCTTTGAACCATAGGTTTGCGTACCACTTTACTAACTCAGAAACTTGAGGGGAGTCACTGCTTACACCTACTTCGAGATTGTTTTCCATTGCGTTGCGAGTGAAGTTTGCCGAAGTAATAACAAACTTGTTGTGGTCGAATATATAAACTTTAGGGTGAAAGTGGTTATTGTCTGGGTCTAGTAATCGAATTTCGATACCTTGTTTAAATAGTAAGGCAATAGCGTCCAAACATACTGAGCCACTCAAAATATCATTTGCAGATATTGATGTGAGGATCCGAACTTTTACATTCTTTTTTTGTTCAAGCAGCGCTGTCTCAGTTAGGTATGCTGTTGCAATATCAATACTCTTTTTAGAATTAGAAATAAGGCTCTGCAGTTTTTGTTTATGCTTTCTCACATTGCCATCTTCAATTAAAATATCCATAACCTTTTTCTAGTTCCTTGTTTTGCAATTGCTTTGTGGCAATGTATCAAAAATAATATATAAAAGTAACGTTCAATCAAAGAGGAGTGTAAAAAGCTTAAACCTGTTATCAATAAGGAGTTTGTTGTCGTGATGAAAAGGTTAGGATTAAATAATCAATGACTCTGACCCCATTGATTTTAAAGGTTGGTATTCAAAGTCATGCTGTCATGTATTATCGCTTTGGCTCTTCGTCCAATTTTTAATTTTTTAATATGCAAATTTGTTAAACAACTGCTGATGTTGTGACGCTTTCTACAATCTACTTAGATGCACCTGTTATTATTTTATTCGAAATTTAAATTGCTCTATTTGTAATGTTAAATTGCATGTCGTTTAATAATTTTATGATTGTAATAATGCTTTGCGCAGAAATAATCACATCACTTGTGCTAAAACGGATTGTTCTTGTGAGCGTGTGAGTTTGCGCTATTTTTTATACTCTAATATTTTTTAATTTAGCTAATTATTCGCATATGGCTATCAAGGATTGGAGCAAAATGATGGAAATTAATCGAAGCCGTAATGTTACTAGTCAGCCAGCGCCCACCCGAGGTGAGCAGCCTGCACTTAAACAACAATTGAAAGGTTCACAGTTGCAACTTGAAGTGCCTTTAAATTCGGCAAAAGTGACTATGCAAACACATGTTCGTGTGAGCAAAGAGGATGTTAAAACGGCTGAAGACGAGGCAAAAAGAATCACCCTTGCATATGTTGATGCAATGGAAAAAACTCACAAAGCACTGAAGACAAGTCTGAGTGAATTTGAGAAGTTTAAAACAGAACAAGCAAACAAAAACCCAAAATTGGACTTGAGTGATTTGGATTTGTATCAAGACAAAGAAGGGGATTTAAAGCTGAACAGTGGCAAGCTTTCTGCCTCGCAGATAACTGACTTAGAAACAGCACTGTCGGGTAACGAGAAATTGAAAGACGCATTTACTCAACTACACAGCGGAATTGTTGAGGGCTTACAGCTTAAAGATTCGTATCAGTATGCTGATTTGAATGCGTCTTCGTTAAATGGCTCAATCAGATTAAATGAACTGACTGAACAATACAGTAAACAATTCCACTTTGAAGGCTTTGGACAGGAATATAAAACCCTTTCTGAGCGCTTAGATGTTGATGCTGGGTTGTTTGGCCACTTTTTATTTGAAGCGATGAACCCGAAAATACGCACGTTTGCATAGGTGACGTTAAAGGTCAAAGGGGTCAGAGTCGCTGATCTCTTCACAAATTTTGAATAAAAGTAATGAATTACCGTAGCCACAATAGCTAAAGGATTAGTGACAACATGGCGAGATTACCAAGATTGAACCTACCTCATATACCGCAGCATGTTGTTCAGCGAGGCAACAACCGACAAGCGACGTTTGTTAATACAAAAGACTATACGGTTTATTTAGATAAACTAAAAAAATATGCTAATGAATATGGTGTGAAAGTTCATGCATATGTTTTGATGACGAATCATGTTCATTTACTGCTGACTCCAACAACGGCAAATGGTACGAGCAAATTAATGCAGTCTTTAGGGCGCTATTATGTTCGATATTTTAATACCACCTACCAAAGAACCGGCACTTTATGGGAAGGGCGTTATAAGTCGACGTTAGTGGATACTGAGCGGTACTTTTTACTTGTGAGTCGCTATATTGAATTGAACCCAGTTAGGGCTGGTATGGTGTCGGAACCTGCGAAATATACTTGGTCAAGTTATCATCATAACGCATTGGGAAAAAACATTTGCTTACTGACAGAGCATGATGTTTATTTGGCTCTGGGTTTATCTTCTCAAAAAAGGCAGGCAAACTACCGAGCTTTGTTTGTTGATGAGATCCCAGCAAAAGCGCTGACAGAAATTCACGCAGCGACAAATAAAATGTGGGTGCTCGGCAGCAAGCAGTTTAAGCAACATATAGAAATGTTGTCAGGTAGACGCTCGACTCCTTTGCCTCGTGGCGGCGATAGAAGGTCAGAAAATTACAAAAAGCAAAAAGACAATCAATAACTCTGACCCCATTGATTTAGATGATATCAGCTGGTTTTGTATCTCTGACAATTTTACCGTCCTTGATTTCAATAATGCGATCCATCATGGTGAGTACATCGTAAGAGTGGGCGATTGAAATGACGGTTTTCCCCTTCATGAGCACTTTGAGGGTTTCGATAAACTCAGTTTTTAAAGCTGGATCAAGCGCACTGGTTGCTTCATCGAGCAGGAGTATTTTTTTATTTCTCAGTATTGCTCTGGCAAATGCCAGACGTTGACGTTGACCGCCAGATAGTTGTCCGCCATTTTCCCCGATAAAAGCAGACAAGCCACGACGGCCTCGCGCATCTTGATAGCTGTCAACAAAATTTAAGGCGTTGGCCATGTCAAGAGCATGCCTTACCGATGCCTTGCTCACGTTATTTAAGCCAAAAGCGACGTTCTCAAAAATACTCTGATTAAAAAGACCAATATCTTGATTTAAAAAACTTATTTCACTACAGATGCTTTCGGTTGAATAGTCTTCGATATTTTTACCATCAATATAAATGGCTCCTTCTTCAATTTCATCAATACCAGAGAGCATATTGAGCAAAGAAGACTTACCGGAACCAGAAGGGCCGATGATCCCGACTTTTTCACCCGCTTTTATTTTTAAAGAGAAGTCAGTGAATAATGGTGCTTTGTTTTCATAGGCAAACTCGACATTTTTAAACGTAATTTTGCCTCTTGCAGCATGGAAATTTCCCTCCCCTTCGATGAGCTCTACTTCTTCAAGAAACTCATTGATCAGCTCTCTGCCGACGGTCACTTGGCCCCAAGAAACAAAAAAGGCGTCAAACTCATCTTGGCACCATTCTGAGAGGGATATTACCCGATAGACTAACGCTAAGACCATGGAAAACTCGCCGATTGAGAGCGTGCCCTCCATCCATAGCTTTAAGCACATCCCGCCTGTCCCAACAAGTAACAATCCGTTGAGTAAACCTACCACAGAGGCAAAACTTGAAAAAACTCGATATTCCTTCGCGACGACTCTGCGATGTCGAGAGGCCCATTTTTCAGCGAATTTTTGTTCGTATTCTTTATTAGATAACATTTTCACTGTTCGAATACGCGCAAAGCGTTCTGTGAATTTACCGGTTATTTCGGCGCAACTCTCAGCTTCTAGACGGTTAGTTGTTTTGGCTTTGGGGATCCATTGCCCCATCAATAATACTAAAAACAGGCCAGTCCAAATAAGGAATGGGACGGTAAGCCATCCATCGATATTGCCCACGTAAACAAGTAGCGCGCCAATAAAAGCCAAGATAAAGCCAGCGAAACCACAAAACTGTAAAACCACATCAATGATGGCTTCGGACGTATCGACAATCACAATGGCTGTAGCCCCCGGATCGTCCTCTTCGTGGTAGCTCGCCGGTGTGCCTATTAATGTTCGGTATAGCTTAATGATGGTATTTTTTTGTAAGTTTGGGCCGAGCAACTGATGAAAAACAAGATTCTTAATCAGGGTAATAGTCGGAATAACAACGGCAATCGCAATAGCAATGAAGATTAAATCATGCCCTTTGTCGTTGAGTTGTGATTGATTGCCTGCATTATCTAACCAATCGACTAACGAGCCTAAAAAATCATAGGTCACAATTTGTAAAATCCCGCCGAATAAGGCAATGACGAATGCGATAGCTATCCAACTGGAAAACTCTTTTGAGCACTGCTGAATAAATAAAAGATTGTGTTTAGCTTGGTATAACTGGCTGTCAAAAGAGTCTTTTTGGCCTATTTTTTCAAATCGTTTATATAATGATTTCATCGCTTTATGCTGTATCTATATGTATCAAACAGAGTTCAAGAAAGTGAGTTGAGCTTAGAGCTAATAAGCCACTGGCACGGTACCAACCTCCGTATCAGTGACTTCTTTAAATATGCTTATGCCCAAGTGGCATATTGAATACGCGACTATTGATCGTTGCTGTTATTTGATGTCTCTGGCGTGTAATCGTCCCAATCACCGGCTTCAGGCATCGACAGTGTGTCCACGTTTTCGCATTTAACAGCTTGATCTACATGCTCTCGCATGTCTTTTGACAAGAAAAAAGCACCAAAGTGTGCCTCAGGTGAGTAGTATTTAGTTTGAATATTCGCTGTAGCAACACGTGATTCTAGCGTTTCTAGTGGCAGCGTATTAATGCTGCCATTTCGAGTAGCCCAAATAAATGCGTGGGAGCCGCCAAAATAGTCGTAGCAGCCGCCCATGTATATGCCAGCAGGGTTGTTAAATGCTTGAGTTAAACGCGACACCATGGACTGCATCATATAAGGTTCGAAATAAGGCGTACCACCTTGTGCGACTAAAATACCTTCAGCTTTTAATGCGGTTAAGCAATTGGCAAAAAATGACGGAGTGAATAAGGTTTCCGATGCACCGCCATCGGGGTCCGCTGCGTCTAAAATGATCAGATCAAAACAATCATTGTATTGGGAGATAATGTCAGCGCCATCGCCAATGCGCAACTCAAATCTTGGATCATCAAAGGCGCCATTGTTTATTTCGGGCAAAAATTTACGGCTCAATTGGATAATTTGCTCATCAATATCCACCATGACCACTTTTTCAACACTGAGGTGTTTTAGTACTTCACGTGCACTGCCACCGTCACCACCGCCGACAATGAGCACGTTTTTAACACGGTTATGAAAAATAATAGGAACGTGAGCCATCATTTCGTGATAGATGTGTTCGCCTTTTGTCGTTACCTGAATACCATCGTCAATGCGCATTACTTTACCAAGGTGGCGGGTCTCAAAAATACTGACGTCTTGAAATTCTGTTTCCACATCTACCAAATCTTTTTCTGAACGAAGTGCAATGTGAATACCACTTGTCATTTGCTCATAATGCCAATTAATTTTAGTCATGTGCTTGAATACTCCGTTTTGTTATGCGGTTATTGAGGTTGCTTGTAATTTGTTGTGCAAAAGTGGTTGGAACTCTCCCAAGCGACTGATGGAGCCGCCTCTAGTGAAGTCATTGACTACCATTTTACCCGGTTGAAAATACTGTTCTATCACGGGCAGGCACAGCTGGGGTTGTGCATCACCACACATAAAAATGTCCATGGCTGCAAAGTTGTACTCCGGCCAAGTGTGAATAGAAATATGACTCTCAGCCAAAATAATCATGCCAGATACACCGCCGTTAATTTCAAAAGGGTGCACATGGGTTTTCAGGATCGTGGCGTTTGCAGCGTTGGCGCAGTTAATCATCATGTCCTCGATGTTTTGCTCGCCCATTAAATTTGAGGCGTCGAATATATCGACAATAATGTGTTGACCCAAAGGGTGAACTAGCTGTGGCTCTGCTGAGGTTATATTCATTTTTTTACTCAATGTGCTGTTTTAGATACGCTCTGGGGGTACCGCCCTTTTCAATATTTTTATAGTGAAGTAAGGCAACACGTAACAACCAGATATTTAGTTACTGGGAAAGCCATTAAAATAAATTTTTTCTGACCGCAGGTATTCCAGCATTGAAATGTGCAATGATTGTGGACAAGTACAAGGTGATGAAAATTGCCCTTTTTGGGCAGTGAGAGACATTCTTTTTTATCTTATCTAGTATTTAATTTTAAAAAGGCATTTGTTCAATTTCGTAAGTCGCTTTAAAATTCTAAGTTTTTTATTTGAAATCTACTTTCTTATTAAGCCCTTCCATTTTATTTAATTAATTTAATGTCAATAATCCACGATGTTGATTTTTGTAAGTTATTGCATTTAAAGGAGTGTTTGTTTTTTGGTGCGTAAGATAATTGATTTAATATATTTTGTGTGTTTTTAATTCGTTTTTTGTGGTTGTATTAAAAAATAATGTTGATATATTCCTTAATTAGGAACGTTTAATGGCTTTTTTATTTCCCTTAATTTTAAGGGGTAACGTTAATATATGTATAAAGGAATAATATACAATGAAAGCAATAAATAAATTTTTAGGCGCATCTGTTTTTGCATTAGGCATGTCAGCAAACCTTGCATCTGCTGCTGAGGTTACAATTTCTGAGCAAAATTATGGCTCTGTCACGATTGATGTCGCTGAAGTTGTAGTTAATCACAGTCAGTCAGGTACTTTTTCCATGAACGTGAGCGCAAATCATTTATCAATCACTGCAACAGATAGCAATGGCCGTCAATTCAGATGTTTTATGAGTAATGTTGTTACCTATGACGAGCCGGACACACTTGAAAAAGTGGTGAATATTGCCTCTGCTATTTCAGAGGGTGATAGAGTAAAAATTGAAATGCAAAGAGGTGCTTTACCTCAAAAGTGCTTTGTTACTAAAGTCTTAGATTTTTAAACCCTTTAAATCAATGGGGTCAGAGTCGTTGATCCCATTTTAATATACAGTGACAACCTGTTCATATGTACCCTAAAGGTACCTATTGTGGGTTGTTACTTATCAGCTATAGCTTTAGTTTCTAGAATATGATCACAAAACCCAATTTCAGAGGGGGTCTTTCAGGCAATTAAACAGCCTCATTTTAATCTCGTTTTTCTATTCTCAATCGTTTCCAACCTTAGCTCTACGATGACCTAATTGTTATTTCCTCGCCACTTTCAATGATTATCTACTTTTCTTAGCCTTCGCTTTTTTAGCGGGATTTAGGTCGTTTTAAATACTATTTTGTTAAAGTTAGGAGAATAAGGTGTGTATTTTTATTGACAAGTTGAAAGTTAGAATGCTAGAAATAAATTGAACCCATAAAAGGAACTTGTTATGAAAATAAAAAAACAATATCTTGCAGGTCTCGTTTCTGCGCTACTTTCAGTGAATGCATTGGCAACAACGGATAGGGATTATGAGCACCGTTGGCTTGATCCAAATGGTGATCCCATGTTGGCACTGCAGTGGAATCTGCTTAATTCAGGCGCCATAAGCAATACGCAGTCGGGTATCGATTTGAATTTATGGCAAACGCATATTTGGGGGCATAAAGGCCAAGATGTGCTTGTCGCTGTGATTGATTCTGGCGTTGATCTGGGTCATGCGGATCTGGCCGCCAACGCCATTGATGATCCAGCAATAGATGCTCAGCCGACAATTGGTGGCGATCATGGCACCATGGTCGCTGGGATTATCGCAGCCGCTCAAAATAATATAGGTGTTCGAGGTGTTGCACCACTTGCGCAAATTGCTGCATTTACCAATTTCGGTGGAACATTTGACAGTCATGAGCATTGGAAAGTAAGTCACGGCTTTGATGGTAATCAATTTGACAACACGACGGCTGATAGAATTCGTGTATTCAATAAAAGTTATGGTATGAGCCCATCTGTTAGCTTACCGTATACTTTTTCTAAAACAGTTAAAGATGCGCAAGGTAATGACGTACTGCTCTTTAGTCAGCCCGAACAGGAAAAAATCTATGAGACGGTGACCTTGTCGACTAAAGAAGATCCGCGCACAGCTGTTTATGTGCAGGCTGCGGGTAATTCTTATCTTGCTTCTCGCATTCATTATTTTTCAGAGCAGGGCCTGTCGTTCTACGGCTATAGTTTTCCTGTCGGAGATAACTATGGATTGCCTTGGACCAATGGTAACTCACTCTATACACCAGCTAACTTTTGGAACCTCGCCGTGAGCGCGCTAAGTGCCGATGGTGTGCTATCTAGTTATTCAACAGTGGGTAGTAACGTATTTCTCACCGCGCCTGGTGGGTTAGACAGAGGTACGCCCGGACACGCAACCACCCGTATTTCATGTGACTGGATCATTGAACATGTTGATGCGAATTTTGACTGCTCAGAACATGATGATTTTACAGTACGAATGAATGGTACGTCGTCTGCAGCGCCAAATGCATCAGGTGCTATTGCGCTGTTGTTATCAGCGGCTGAGCAACAAAACCATGACCTTACTCCGCGTGATATTCGTCACTTGTTGGCGCGCACTGCAACCAAGGTAGATCCAACTCGAGCAGATATTCAAGTTAATGGCATCACTGGCCTCGAGGGCTGGTCAACCAATGCGGCGGGGCATACTTTTTCTCCTTACTATGGGTTTGGTTTATTGGATGTGGATAAAGCGACAGAGTTAGTGCGTCGCTTTGCCATTGAAGACTTGCCATCAGAGTTGGTAAAAACACCTTGGTATGGTTTAGGTAATACGGTAAATGCAATGATCCACGATGATGCATCGCGCACTACAACTGCGTCAATCCAGGTTGATGATGACTTGTTTATTGAAGGTGTTCAGATCCGCCTAAATGCCAAACATGCTCGTATTTCTGATATAAAAGTGGAATTAGAGTCACCAAGTGGTACACGCAGTATTGTTATGTCACCATTTAATAATTTAATTGGTCAGCACCTTAACCTGCCTGAGCAGTCACCTGGCAGTGCCGATGGTTACAACGATCATTTGATGCTGAGCTATAAATTTTGGGATGAAAAGGCAAATGCAGGTACTGGTGAGTGGAAAATCCACGTCACTGATATGAGCAATGAGCCTATGTCTTTTTCGACATTCGATTTTGATACAGGCCGACAAGTACAGTCTGTCGAGAATAATGTAAAGCCAGGTACCTTAGAGAGTTGGTCAATTCGTATCTTGGGACATAAAAATAAAGTGACAAAGAAAAAAGCACTTTAACTTGTTTTAACTCGCTAGCTAAGCCATGGGTTTTGCTAGCGACTCACACTTGTGGGGGCCGGGTTGCGGCGCCCATTTTTACTTTCCCCGTTCGTAAACTTTTGTAAATTCTTAAGCTTAGCGTTTTACATTGCTGACATTTCATCACATTAATAGGGCATCGACTTTGTTGCAGTTATGTCCATCTCTTTGTGAAATAAAAGGAGCGTCACGTGTATTTACGATTTAGTCTAATTGTCTTGATGGTTTGGTTTGTGCAACCAGCCTACGCAAAAGGCACTGAAGCGGTGATCAATGAAATAAAAGCAAAGTACCAAAACACACTTTCAATTGATGCGTTTTCTTTGCGATATCACTTTCTGAATAATGTTTATAGAAGTCAAAACTATTGGGATATGCAAACACCTAACCGGCATATGTCAATCAGATCAATCGATGTCGACATGGTCAATAAGCACTTTTATGACAATGATATCTTATACTTTGCCGGAGGCAGACTATATGACAGAGTACAGTTTCAAAATGATACACATAGCTATTTTTACGAAAAAAATGCGTCGACTATAGGGAAAGGGGTGATCTCAAGGGGGATGGATAATTTCGATCGTGCCTTACCTTATACACTGAGCAATGTAGACTTTTTGGCCATCAGACCTCTATTGCGAGAAAGCGAAATAAAAAAGCATGTAAAAGTAACTTATAACAATGAAGCCAACACGTTTTTGATCACACATCAAAACGCCAATCAAAAGACGATTAAGTATGTGTTTGATGCTACAACACTGCGCTTAAAATCTCTTGATCTGGGTGAGGGCGGCGGTCGGTTTGAATATAATAATGTGCAAACCATCAATGGCTTTACGTTAGCGACTGAAGTAAATAAATATTACACTGGCGATTCTTCTCCTACCTATATTAGCTTCAATGCTGATTTTTATGTGATAGATAAAATCGACTCCGATAAACTTACATTGCCAGCTGGGTATGGGCCTATCATTAAAGCCGGGGATGGGGTGAGGCAGGCGACCAAAATTGCTGAGAACTTGTATGTTGTGACTGATTCTTCAGCGCGACATAACAGTGTATTTCAAGTGAATGGAGATGAGATCACTCTATTTGGAGCAAGTCCGAGCGAACGTGTTGCCCGGCAGACTCTGAATTTAATCAAGCAGCAATTTCCCACCAAACGTATTACGTCAGCTTTTATTACTCATCCTCACCTAGGTCAAATTAGAGGGGTGAAAGTACTGGTTGAACAGGGGATCGAAATATTGGCAGATGCATATAGCATTTCTGCTATCAAAGCATATGGTCCATTTGCACCACATATTGAAAACTTTAAGTTTAAACAAATTGAACATGAGCAAGTCATTCAAGGTGCACAATTTTATATTTTGGAAAATATGTCAGCAAAGCGCCAGGGGTTTGTATATTTCAAAGATGCGCAGATAATTTTCCAATCAGGTTTTATGCATATCCCATATGATAATACGATTGCGACAGTCGTTCCTAATTATACCCGTGCATTCATTCGCTTTATTCGTGAAGAAGGGCTTGTTTTTAAACGTATTGTCGGGAACTTTAACAATAATAATATCTCAGTAGAGGTGGTTGATAAAACCTATGAAGCGAAGATGTAAGTGAACTTAATAGGTTTAAGCCTTTAAATAGTAAAAAGCCGAGCAGAGACTGAGCCTAAAGAGGTGGTCACAGAGACCACCAACTCAGTATGGCAATAATCTTATACATCGGCCACAGGTAAAACAATTTCTATACTTCTTTAGCAAGCTATCTAAGTACATTAGCAAAAGCGCCAACTATAAAGTTAGTTACGGCCTATAAGATAGGCTTTTTTTGTCATTTCGGGTAAATAAAAATCGTAGGATGAGCCATTTTTCATCAACAAATATACACCATCAAATCGATCTCCGAGGATAAAACTGCCATCGTTAAATTTACCCAGTCGCTGTGGTTTTATATGGTAGCCATATTGAGGATCCGCTGTGTAAGGGACTCTGTCCATGCCCTGTGGGTAATCAAAATAAACAACGGGCGTTATCTCATTATTTTTTACTGATACTATGCCATTGGAAGAGGCTAAATACATAGCTTCATCCGAAATCAATATGGCACTTGTGGGTAAGAGCGCCTGCCAATGTATTTGGTGTTCCGTGGTGATGGTTTTTTGAGGATCTAGACTGTTGAAAATAGAGGCAAACTTTGTATTGCCACTTTTGTCGAGCTTGACCAATGTTCCATTGTTTGGCGTGCCTATCCAAAGGTTGTCGTGGTTATCAACGGCTACATCGCTGATGTTGACAGCTCGCCTGCCAATGTATTTATGCACAAAGAACTTATTTGCACTTTCGAGATCCATTTCTGTTAACTTAAGCCGGTATAAGTCGGTTTCATTACCAGTATCTTCTACCTGAAAATAAACAGCATTGTTGAACAACAGCGGTGTTGCGCTTCTTTGCGGAAAGAAAAATTCACTAGCTTGTTGGTTTCCATAGCCGTCGGAGTCGAACTCAGGATATTGCCTAGTACTTGAATTAGCTTGAAATAGTAGAGCTAGTTTGTCTGAATTCAAGGTATAAATGGCATCTTGAGAAATAATGAGCAATCCTGCTTTACTTTTACCCAGCCGCAACCAGTCAAATTGAGTGGGTAAGTGCAGCGCCTGATGTGTCGAAGGTGTTGCTGGTTCGGTTGTGATAATTGACCACTGGTTATTTACTTTACATAGCCATTGGGCCTGATTTCCACGCACAATAACATCGTGAATTTCTGGGCAGCCTTGAACCGCGACTGGCGAGAGCTGTGTTGACTTTGCGGATATAAAATAAACCCCATCATGCCATATATTTTTATGAGTTTTTCTCCAGCCTTTGACTGTGACAATAAAACCATTGCCATAGGGCTCGAGCCCCCAGATATCTTTATTAGTTGGCTGCTTGGGTAGCAAAGCTTTGGGGGCTTGATGTGTTTTCCATTGCCACCCGAGTATGGCCGACTTTCGCCTAGCGTATCTTTTTCGTTCCTGTAAAAGGTGCTTTTTATGAAGAATTTCAATCTCTTGCTGAGATATTTGATAGGTGTGGAGCTGCTTATCAACTTCCCATGGAAGACCATTAAGTTCGCGATGTAAGCTTTTGATAATAATACTGCTCATATTGTCAGGGTGACGAATATCACGCTGTGCAAACCATTGAGCGAGCGCCGACTTAGACCAAAGACCCAGTGAGTTTCTGAGGCCAGCTCCAAATCCATGGTGATACTTAGCTAGGTCTTGTTCTGTAGTATTTTTCAGTGCGGCTAAGTCCTCAGGCGGTAGCGTAGATTGAAGTCTTAAAACCGCTTCTTTCAAGTTTTGTGGCGTTTGTTCTACGGTTTGGGAGGGGGGGATTGCACAGCTACTGATGAACAAAATCAAAGATATGCTGAACAATTGGATGAACATTCTTTCCATGAATAAAACCGCTCGTATTATTGTTATTTCTTGATTTTATTACTGTCAGTTTAAGACATCAAGAGGTTGTTTCGCGGCTTGAAAAGTGCGTTTTATTGCAATGATTTATTGATGCCTCTGGTATTTAAGAAGTCAATATTACATACTCGCGACTAGCAGTTTTACTCGGGAGAAAACTGCTTAGGAACCATAGCCACTTATTACTTTGGCTACTTAAATTAGGAATATTTAATGAAAAACATCAATAAACTTACCGCTTTTGCTCTGCTCATGCCGACAGTCGTTTTTGCCACAGAGAATAACTTTTCTGGTGACTATCAACTTCATTTAGATACTGTTCATGATGGACAGCTTGTTAACGAAACAACAGTTGATCTGACCGTGAAGGGCTCTAGAGCGCACTTTGTGGCGAGCGAATCTGAACTGATCCTATCAGGAGAAGCCAGTGTCAATGCGCTCAATATCAAATTCCAAACCAGTGATTTACTTTCTGGTGAATTGCGCTACTTTGCAGGGGGGCTCAGCGACTCTGGTGTTTACCAAGGCAGCTGGCATAGTAATACAGGAGCCAGTGGTGACTGGCGTTTTAATCATAATCCGGCAGCGAGTTTTGAGACTTGTAAGCAAGTTTTAGATGCAGGTTATAGTGTCGGTGATGGTGTGTATAAATTGCTAAATGAGTCTGGTGAGCAACAGTCATTTTATTGTGATATGACCACAGATGGTGGTGGCTGGACATTAGTCGGTAGTTATCCTAAAACTCAGCCCGGTGGTATTGCTCGCATCTCTGATTATGGCACGATACCTGAAACCAGCCCTAATGACCCAAGTTCACTATTTCTCTATCAGCAAGACTTAAGCAAGTTTCGTGATGCTAGAGAGCAAGTTGCCTGTGCTGGTGCAAATTGTGTAAGTGGCAAGACTGTTTATGCTGACAATTTATCAACCTATGATTTGAATTTGATCCGAAGTGCGTGGGGCTATTTAGATCGCGTGGAGCATATGCCTAAGGTTGCAGATATTCCAAGCTGCAGAACAGATTACAACGACACAACAACGCTTGTGTCGAGCTGCGTTTTACCTACTTATTTAACGTGGGCAAACAACTCTCATCAAGTTGGTTGGCAGGTTGACCCGCACGGTCCAACTCATTGCTGGGTTGCACGAGGTACCTATGCGTCTGGAGCAATTGGCTCTGGTTTATGTGCAAGTAAAGTGGAGCCAAATGGCACCCGTTTTGCGCTATTGTGGATGAGGTAAGTAATTACCTATGATCAAAGGGGTCAGAGTCATTGATCCCTTCCAATCAATAGGGTCAGAGCTATTGATTCTTTTGAATAAGTTACTTTGGATCCCTCATCACGCTTTATGGTATAGCGATGATTAATGATTATAAAATCTGAACAAAGGGGGGGCTTTATTGAATGCAGGCGATCGATCCTTATGGCAACTTGGCTGTTTCAATATGAGCTTTGCTTGTATCAATATAAATTGCGGAATGTAAGAATAACTCGCCCCTGGGATCAGAGGTACTAGACCTCTGCACCAGCTTTTTATCTACAATAAATTTTTGGGGCGTTTTAATACTATGGGTTGTGTGAAATGTATGAAATCACTGTACCTTGACTTTAATTTCACTTCTGATGGAATGCACCACCATAGAGAGTAATGTTCCACAGGTCAAAGCCCATGCTAAATAAATTAAAGTCTTGTAACTACTATACACTAAAATAAGAGAGGGGAGGTCAAATACATTTCTCAACGTGTATTCAATCATCGCAGCAAGGTAAACGAGCGATGTGTATAAAAATATCCAATGAAATATTCCATCAAAATAAGTGAGATCAACCTTTTCAGACTTTGATATCTTTCTTGATATTTGTACTCGAAATATAAATATTGCAACGGCTGTTAAGCTAATAAGCATCTGTATGCCATATATGAGTATTCCATGAACTACTTTATTAATGTCGATGGCTTTAAGGCTGATAATTTCATAGCCAAATATTATATATTCAGATAAATTAATTAGTATCAAAAATATAGAAATGTGAATAATGTTAGGGTCTTTTTTAATAAACCCATATAGAAGAGCCGGTAAAATAGTTATTAGATAGATTTCCGTAACTACTTTTGGATTGCCGACCAATGTGTAAAATACTGAAATAGATATAATTGTCAGAACAATTAGTTGCGAGGGCTTCATACTAATTACCTTTTTTCTCCTGCTTTGGTTTTTTGGGAGAGAGAAGATCAATGCTTATCTTGGCTGAAGCGGGGTCTACAGGTTGCCAAGGGCCGCCGCCATGTATTTGCGTACACAATTCTAATTTAAGAGAGGAAAGCTGCTTACTCGCTGAACGTACCTTTTTGCCAACATTAAAATTTATCATCATTCTTCATCCTGTAACTTTGATTCAGTTTGGCCATTTACTTCATCATGTATCATCTTTATTTGATTTAGCAATGATTTCGAGTCTATCTTACAATACATAAGCCACTTAAAGAAATGCCCAGTTCTAGGTTCTCCTACTCCAAGCTCGTAATTGCTTACCGTTTCTCTGGTGATTTTTAGCTTGTCGGCCATTTCTTTTTGGGTTAGCCCTGCTTTTTTCCTCATTGCTTTGAGGTCATCTCCACTTACCACCGTTTTTTTCCTTGCTAACTTGAAAGCCTTTGACACTTCAATTATGTACGATATATTAACAAAAATGCTTCATAAGTAAACAGTGCCATTCGTCCCTTTTTTAGTATTTTTACCGATTTGATTTTGTCTTTCTTTAAAATTTAGATGCAAAACTCAGCAGCTCAATCATATGCAAAATTGAATCAATGCATCTTCCTCCTTTGAAATTTAATATATTTTCGAAAACCACCTCTAACATTGTTAGTTGGGATCCACAGGAACCACACAATATACCTGATAACATGGGGTAGACATCAAGCAAGTATGAAATGTACTTGAAACGCAACATATGAAAATAACGAGCAAAAGCTAATTGCTTGATGGCAAAGGAGGAAAAAGTTGCTAAACACACTTTGGACGTACAACCGAATAAAGCCAACCCTAATGGATTCCAGCCAGCCTGGATGGACGAGTATTGGCTATTTTTAAGTAAGGAAAATCAAAAAGGGCAAGCCAAGGTGCTGAATTTTTTGTTTTTATCTTTGATTTATAGACTAGGGGAAAGTCTTCTAGCTAAGCTCAGAACCATTCAGATATTTTGAACTATGAGCGAACAAAACTAATCGTGAACAGACAGAAAGCCCGCTGATTTATAGAGGGGACGATTTTGCTAATTTTCATTGAAAAGCAGGGCTACTTTTTCGCTTATTGCTTTGCTAAATGAAATAGTCAATTACTTTGGCTTTGTATAGAGGATGGCGTGGCAATCAAAACCATATCAATTGATAATACCACCTTATGATGAAGGTTAGCTGTGCACCAGTAAATGGGAGCAAAGATACAGTACCAAAGTGATTAGCACAAATATCTTAATAGCGAAAATAGTAAAGCTGAAACTCGTGATATAGCTGGTATTAAGCTCATGTAATTCAATTAGCTCTTGGTATGATATTGAGGTGAGTGATCAAGCTTCTATGAGTTTAAATACGTATAAAAAACATTAGATGGCCATTGCAATTGATTAAGCTTTGTAGTGCTAGAAGAGATCGTGGTAATTGACATCAAGAGCGGTTAGTAAATAGCTTTTGGGACTGGCTGTATTTTTATTGAATAGGGTAGTTGGTGATTTTAATTGAGTTTTAAAGAGTTTATAAAAGCTTGATAAAGGCCAGGCAGCTAGTTTTATAGACTTGCCTGACCTCAAGCTGATTATTAAAATTGACTTTTTTAGTAAGCTTCAAGTATTAATTTGACAACACTTTTATAACCCGGCTGTCGTATGAGCTACCGCCTCCTAGAAATTGATTATTGAAGAAGTCGTTGAGTACTGGGTAATTTTGTCCTTCTACACCAAATAAGGTGATTTCAATTCCTGAGTAGTTAAAGTGATTTTGCACCCATGCTTGAAGATTTCCCTCGATTTGAGTCTTACCATAAATACGTATTTTATTTCTATCTGAATTTGCTGTTCCAGAGAATAGCCCTTTTCCTGTAGATGCAGTTAAGTTTAAGTTGGTAATGTTGAAATCAGAAAAGTATGTCCAAAATACAGAGTGCCCATCAGGGCTATACGTTTCATGGAATGCATGTACACTCACATCTAAAATATCAACGTTTGAATAATAACTATCGATACAAAAATAAAAGCAATTTATGTTTGAGTCTTTAATCACAATTGACGAATTATCTAGTTGAATGGCTTGTTTCCCATGGCTCTCAATATTTGCATAGTAAATACCGATATTATTAGAGTTAGTCGCTTGCAATGCTCTTGATACTTGTGGGTTAGAATTTTGCGGATCATTGTCATCTCGATCCGCTTTAAACAGTTTGTTGTTTGTAATATTAATGTTGAAGAAATTAATATTTGTTGAGTTTACTAGATGTACCACTGAATTTTGTGTAGCCCCTCCAATCATGACAATTTCATCTTCAAAAGTAGCCATTCCATTGATGCCTGAGAAGGTAATGTTATGCTTATCTTGAATTGTTATTGCTTTATAATTGCCTCGTTCTAAACAAATATGGTAGCCGTTATTATCTGGTTGTGCTGCATCAATTGCTGTACGTAGCGACTCATCATTATTAACAATGGCATCACACCCTAGAGTTGTATTGTATCCCAATATTTTAGCGACTTGCGATGACACTACATAATTGTGCTTTACTTTATGGCCATGATAAAAGTTAATTTTTTGGCAGACATTGTCTATGGTTGTCGTAATCGTTTCCTGTGTTTTCGAGTTGTACAGCTCGTAGGTAGAGGCGTGGCAGTTACCACTTTCTTGCTTAATCAGCCAATCTGTTAAGCTTTGCTTTGTATATGAGCTTTGTACTGAAATTCTGTATGCGTTTGCACTGCCCCATACATTAATGTCACTGCTTTCCTCCAATTCAAAAGCAACCACCTTACATGGGTCTGAGATAAAAATGGACTTGTTGAGACCACTAGTGAGGTTTTTAACGTGATATCGAGTCGGAACCGAAACGCAATCTACTTTATCTTGGATAGGTGGATATGTGCTAACAACTTCATAATCTGAGGGGACCTCAGCCAAGCTTAGGAAAGGGATGAGTGTGACTAAAAAACTCCAGTTTTTCATTTTACAGACCTTTATTTTAGTTAAGTGTAAACCTAGTTTTTGAATCGTAAGGTTAAAAGGCAACAGGAAATAATTCGACTTGCTATTGTCTTGAAGAATATAAATTCAAATCATATTAAAAGAGGCGAGCATTAAACTTCCCAATTCTGTTGTGGCACAACAAAGGAGTTCAATGGGGTCAGAGTTATTGATAGTAAATATATTTGTCATAAATCCAATTATTTCCTATCAATTCAGAGGGAAGTTTTACTCTTAACCAACGGTTTTAGTAGCGCTAAGTTTTTAGCACTAACCTATGCTCTGTGGAGAAAACTTCCGGTGTCCAGAGATTAGTTATTTAGAGTCTGGTAAGAACTAAAATAAGCAGCCGAAGAAAGTCATAGTGAGCGGGGGTTATAGATAAATATTTAGTTAGGGGTCAGTGTCATTGACCCCTCTTTTAATCAAGTAAGAAAGGTTGCTTAATCTGGATTGGGTTCCTGACTATACCTGTTAAGTGTAGTTCCTAATTTTTTTGCCTGTGTAAAGACCTCTCACCGCATCGATGGTCAGTGAAAAAATTACCATTACAGACAATAAGGTAAGTAACCACTTCATAGACTCAAAAGAATTATATATAAACATCGGGTTGTAGTCTGTTAACTTCCTAATGCCCCTCTCTATTAGAGATGCAATGTTCACAAGAATTGATGAGAACAATATTAGAACATACATAATTTCGTTAGAAGTTAGTCTAAAATCACAGTGGCAATGTTTTGCTAGCTTACTAATACTCCATAAATTTTTGTTTGCTATTGTGTAAGTTATTTTATACCGAAACAAAATCACTAGTGCTAAAAGTAAATCTTGCATACTAACAATGACATAAAACCAAGTACCAGTAGTCAAGGCCCACGGATATATAACAATATCAATGGTTCTTGCAATCAAAATACATAAGGCTATCCATCGAACTGTTGGACTCTTTTTGCTAATTACCACAGCTAAAATAAGAAAAAGCCAAATAGAGATGTTTATTATGTGATTTAAGTCAGTAGGTAATTTATAAAGTATATCCATATTACTCCAAACGGTTAATTGTTCTTTCGTGTTATTTTATGTGGTGGGGGCGGGAATATATTAGCACTAGCTGGGTCAACTTGACCGCCTCCTCCAGCCACGCCACCTGCACCAGATATTAACTTTAAGGAAGGCTCTTCTAATGAAAAAAAGGAGTCCTTTAGTTTCTTTTTTCCCATGACTTTTCCTGTAATTGATGTGTTGAATTTATCAATGTAACAAATATAAACAAAGTTTATTAGTTTCTTTATTCTGGAAATTCTGAATTCCTTAATGGTTCGTTTTTATCCTCTTCTGTTTTCCTTTGAGGCAGAAGTGATTTAGGGTTTAGCCCACAAACTATATACATTTTGATCAACAAACTAGTATCTGGAGAAGTTTCTCCACTCTCCCAATTGTATATTGTTTGTTTTGAAACCCCCATTTTTTTAGCAAAGCGACTTACACTATAGTTTCCCGCGAGCCTAATTTGCTGGACTAGATGTTTTGAGTTGAGAGTCAATGTACTTTTCCTGAGTTATCCTTACCCTTAATTAACCTTTATGTTATCTGTTATTTATATTTTGTTCATCTTTATTGTATGAGAATAACTTCGATAGTCAAACCTATTTGACTTCCTATTGTGTAGGATAAGTGCGTATACACTCTGACCAATAGTTAAGCAGGTTGAAAGTTAATAAGCATTATTGAAACTTTCCTTATTTGCATCAATAAGCAAGAAGGAGGAAAACGGATTTCATATTAGTTAACTGTCGGCAATACGTCAGAGATACTTCTATACGTTTATTTTAGTAAGAGAAATGATATGAAAAACAATGCAATAAGAAGGAAAAATAAGGTATGTAGTTTTATGTCTGAAGTTCAATTGAGCTTGCGGCACACTCGAAAAAAGCGGAACTTGACTCAAACTCAACTAGGCGCGAAGCTCAATGTAGACCAAGCCACGATAAGTAACTTTGAGACAGGAAAAACGATAATGACCATTGCACAGATATATGAACTATATCTTATTTTTGGAGAAGACTTTCGGTGTCCTAGGATTAGCTACTTAGAATGTAGTGAGAATTAAAGTAATACGGTTTGAGTAATAAACATCAGTCAAAGGGAGCAGCGCTGCTGGCCCCTATCGTTAAAATGACGCAAATCGGATTACAGTTAATTTGCCGCTTGTTGTGCCTTTGCGGTGGTGGCGAGCCGACTTTCTAAACGTTCTAATTGCTCTGCTAGTGCGTTTTGCGTAATTTCAAGCTGGGCGATGCTGCTACCAATCTCGACTTGTTTTGCGTTGCTGCCACGTGACTGTGATTTCAATTGATCTAAATCGGTATTAATTGACGTTAACTGATTTTTCAGTGATTCAGCAGCTTGCAATTGCTCTTCTAAAAGAGACAGCTTGAATACCAAATCAGTTTGACTTTGCGCGAGAGTGTCTACTCTTGTTGTCACGCCAGATTGGGTGTTGGCGTGCTTTGTCTGGTTGCTAGCAATGGTACTTGTCTGCTCTTTGAGCTTTCTGATTTCAGACTGATTTCGTCTCCATGCTGAGGCCCAGAGTTTATCCATTTGTGACCAAAGTTCATCGGTACGTTCGCTCAGCGCCTTCAAGTTTGCCTGCATAGCGCCTGCGGACAAGCCCATTTCTTCTCCTGTCGCAGAGAGTGTACGTTCAAGCTCTGCTATACGCTTTGTTGACTCAAATAACTGCGCCTGCGTTGCTTGGTTTTGTTGATAGAGCCCATATACTGCCGCTGTTAAAGTAATGATAGCCGCGGTGCCCAGCCAAGTCATAAAACTCGTTTTTTTGGTTTGCCCTAATTTTTGTTCAGGGTCTTGCTGTGGCAAAGGCGCTTTATTACTAGATGGATTGAGGGACTGTTTAAAGGTTTCAACCTGATCTAAGTCGGGCGTAATACTGGGTAATTCAGGTTCTATTCTTTTATCCAACGCTCTTTCCTCTTTTGGGTTCTCTATGGAATTGAGGCAGCTTACTTGAAAACAGCTTAGGATGGAATCTACAAATTAGACGTGTGAGACACGTTGATTGATTATTCCGCTCAATGACAAAAAATGAACACCTCTGCACTGCCAAGGGATGCTTGTGCGTTGACTATTTGAAGGTTCAGGTCCCTACAAATTATCACTAGTGTGGAGTTATGAATTCATCTAAATACTGTCAGTGACCCAGCCAATCGTTGCATTAGAATGGAAGTTGTCAATATGAATAATATTAATAACTCCATCTTGCGCTGTACCGAACAATAGAACCTTATTTACAATCATAATATCTTCTTAAAACTAGCCTGTAGACCTTGCTAGTAAAGCATTTCTTCTCCTTATTCTGTTGGTGGAAACAATAATACAAATGTGAATTTTTTAATAAATACGATTTTTCCAATGTGACTTACTGGCGAGTAATTTTCTTCCTGCTACTTTTTGGTATGAAACAGTAAAAAAATCGTAATGATAATTAATTACGCCAAGGATCTGCTCGAGCGCATCGGCAGAAGCTTGACTAAACGGACTCTTTTTACAGGCTAGGTACTATGGGGATCTCATACCACAGTTATATTGGTACGACTGTTGATCAGTTGCCACAACTACCGTGTTCGACAGTAGGACACCTTTCTCTCAGCACCCCAGTTGGGAGCTGTGTCGACAAATTTGGCCGCGTATGGCTTGCGGATACAGCGCACAATCGCGTGTTGGTATTTGATTCAAACATGGATCAAATACTGGCAAGTTTCGGCACGATTGGGACTGGGCCAGAGCAATTCAATATGCCTTTTAGGTTACTTGCACACCCGGATAAAAACTGGGTATATGTGACTGATATTGGTAATTTCAGAGTTCATATACTGGAATACACCGAGCGTTTAGAGATCAAGCCAGTTAAGATATTTGGCGACGAACCAGAAGTCGCACTTAGGGGCCCCAACGGTATTGTGGTCCACGATGGGAAAGTGTGTGTTGCTGATGAGTTTTATGAAGGGCAACAAAGTCAATCTCGACTCGTGATATTTAGCGAAGATGGCAAGTTTGAGCGGTCGATTGATGAGATTGTGCCAGAAAATGGTGGAGATCCTGTTCATCTTTTGTGGCCTCAGGGATTGAGTTTAGATAAAGATGGCAATATTTACATTTCAAATACTGGCTTCTCCACTGTGGTGCGCTGTAATTGGCAAGGCCAAGGCGTGGTATTTAGCGCGACAGGAAAGTGTTACATCGATGGACTGGCATTATCACGCGGAGTGTCTGTGATCCAAAATCGTGTGCTTATTCCCGGTGGCTTGCCCAATGCTATTTCAGTGTATGATTTAAATGGCCAGTTTATGGGTAGCTTAGATGGTTTTTTTGCGCCAGTGCAAATAACTGAGTTTACAGGCGCGAACACTTTACTAATTACCGAACCATTTTTGGCATCTCTGCAAAAACACACAGTGAATTTAGCCACTCTCAAAGGGGAGAAATCACGTGCAACCAAAGTACTTAAGTCTGTGGGTGATGAGCGTGATAACCCTGGGCAACTGCATTTTGTTACCTCGGTTGTGGGAGATGTCACCAATACGCAATCTAGCTACTCAAGTAATGCGCCCCTTTTTGAGCATTGGGTTGAACATCAACTTGCCCTGCAAGATCAGTTACTAAAAGTGATGCAACCTCCAGGGTTACCATCGTGGTTAAGTATTGCATTATCAGCACAAACCGAATGGGTGCAAAGATGGCAGCAAACCATGGTACGTATTTTCCTAAATGATAAGTTTGAAGACCCAGAAGATTTACTGTGGATGATGGACTCAGGCAATTATCAATTGCAAGCCACGGAAGACGGCAAGAGCGATTCTGCTAGGCCTATTAGCTTGCCAATGTTACCAGGTTCGCTGGGCATCGCTTCTTTAACACCCTCAAAACCACTGCCAGGACAGTTAGATCCTGAAGTGCCTTTACTGGTAGTAAGCAACTATTTAAGTGGCATTGTCACCATATTGCAGTATAACGACAGGCTTGGAGAACTGGTGCCATACACCGTTTTTGGTGGGCTGGGTACAGGAGATGAGCAGCTTAACCAGCCGCAAGGTATCGCAATAGATCCTACCAATAATGACATTTTAATTGCTGACTCGGGGAACAATCGTATTTGTCGCTGGCGATTGTCAGATACCGGCGGTCCATTTTTAGTCCATACCTTTGGTCAATTAGGCTCAGAGCACGGCGAGTTTCACACGCCATCGGATATTACCGTCGATGCACAGGGTACGTGTTTTATCACAGACCAAAACAACAACCGAATAGAAGTATATGATCAGCAAGGGAAGTGGCTCCGCAGCTTTGGTCAAGAAGGATATGGCACAGACAGTGAAAACTTCTTGCTACCAACCAGTATTGATCATGAAAACGGGTATTTATTTGTTTCGGACTTGGTTAACCGAGCAATCAAGGTTTTCACCTGCTCAGGTGAATTTATGGAATCGTTCAGTGGATTCGGCGCAGACAGAGAAAAAGGTCAGTTGTGGCTCCCTTATCTGCTTCACGTCAAAAATAGTAAGGTTTATTTGCCGGACTGTGCACTGAACAGAGTAAACGTTTATCAATTTAACATTTAACAAGGACTGTACATACGCTATGGCTGGACGTGATAGATGAACATAGCCACGTGTGCAGGAGAGGCCGGGGGGAATTATGGATAGTGTATTTAAGCGTGCGCAGGGAAAGAAGCTGTCACATCGCAAATCACAAGATTCAAAAGGGGTCTGCCAAAAGTCTGAAGCAGACTCAAAGCAATTATTGCAACAGTTTCAAGATGTGATCAAACATGTTGAAGACAATGCCAAGGATGAGGGGTCGTGCAAAGATGCGCTGCGTCGCTTATACACCAGCCATGAATCCAGCTTTTCTGCTAAGAAAGTGACTGGTCCGCACGAGTAATGAGGAGGCATCATGAACTTTTCAATTCATAATGCACCAATTAGTACACGTGCTTGGATGATAGTGGTGTTATTTGCACTGGGGCTTTTTGCTAATTCCTTGCTGGATGCTCATAACACCAACAAACATATGCGTGCTAACTATGAATATGGTGTGCAGCTGATCATTGAGAGTGCGCTCGGTGTTATCAATCATTACTATGAGCAAAGTAGAAGTGGCGCACTCAGTGAAGAAGAAGCAAAGCGTTTGGCCTTAGTGGCCATTTCTGCAATGCGCTTTGATAACGGCAACTATATTTTTGTGGCTGACAAGGAAGGGATCCAGCTGGCCTCTGGTCTAAAACACCTGCTTGGTACAAATATTTTGCCGCTCAAAGATGGCAATGGAAAGTTATTTGTGGAAGAGCTATACGCGACCGGAAAAAGTGGGGGGGGATTCGTTGAATATCTTTGGAAAACTTCACCAGATGCAACGGAGCTGACGCCAAAAACCAGTTATGCCGACTATTTTCACGAGTGGGATTGGATGATTGGCACTGGTATCAATATTGCGGCGTTAGAGGAAGATATCGAGCAATCTCAGATGATCTCCCTGATGAACGTCGTTATGGTGTTGGCGGTATTATCTACCTTGGTGATTTATTTCATTAGAAGTATCACTAAACCAATTAAAAGCACCGTGTCAGCAATGCGCGATCTTGCGAGTGGTGAAGGGGATTTAACTCAGCGTTTGAAAGAGGAAGGCAGTCAAGAGCTGATCGATTTAGCTCAGTATTTTAATCGCTTTGTGGGTTCTATTCAGGACATTATGCTCAGTGTCAGTGCCGCAGGAACACAACTGGCTGACTCTGCAACTCGCTTGTCATCGTCAGTTTCAACTGTCGACATGAACTTGAACCAGCAGCGCAGCGATACAGAAGAGCTTGCAGGGGCAATGAATGAGATGCTCGCCGCGGTGACTGAAGTGTCGGGTAGAACGGTAGATGCGTCAGAATTCAGTGTGAAAGCAGCCAAGCAAACAGAGCAGAGCTTGGAGATCATTGAGTGTAATATTCAAAAGTCTCAGCTTTTGGCTGAAGATATCGGTGAAGCGAGTCAAGTCATTGCTCAACTTGCCGCAGATAGTCGTAATGTCGATACCGTACTTGAAGTGATCCGAGGAATTGCCGAGCAAACCAATCTGTTGGCATTAAATGCTGCCATTGAAGCTGCCCGGGCTGGTGAGGCTGGACGTGGATTTGCTGTGGTTGCTGACGAAGTGCGCACTTTGTCACTGCGCACGCAGGAATCAACTATTGAGATTCAAACGATTATTGAGAAGTTACAAGCTGGCGCAGAGCAAGCGGTAGAAGTTATGAGCAAAGGCGCTGAAAAAGCGTCTAATACATCGCAGATTTCGTCATCAGCGGGAGATGCGCTTAACGAGATAGCTCAAGAGGTCCATGCCATTCAAGGTATGAACCAGCAAATCTCTGCTGCAACAGAGCAGCAAACCATGACGGTCAATGGTATCAATCAAAATGTTGCCAATTTGAATGACGGTTCTACTTCGTTGGCCGGTGAATCGACCTTAATGGCAACAGCCAGTGAAGAGCTTAGTCAGGTGTCTGAGGACATGATGAGGATGATAAACCGCTTTAAGTTAGCATAATGCTGTTAAAAAACGGGTTGTTAGGTGAATTGGTTTGGCGTAAAACTATGAATCGACCCTAACAACCTAAGTACATTAAGTAAGGCGTCTTGTACTTCAGCGCAACATTGTCACAGTTAGGATCAGGGTTTTTTCGCCATCCTAGCGGGTGCGCTCCCCATTGTAACCTGTTATCGTAACGAAAGTTGGGATCCACTGTTTGATACGATGCATGATCTTCCCTACTCGTCATCCTGAAATAAGGTAGGATCTACAGTTCAATGCGACTCATGATCTTCCCTACTCGTCATCCTGAAATAAGGTAGGATCTACAGTTCAATACGACTCATGATCTTCCCAGCTCGTCATCCTGAAATAAGGTAGGATCTAATGTTCAATACGACGTATGATCTTCCCAGCTCGTCATCCTGAGATAAGTCAGGATCCACTGCTCAATACGATTCATGATCTGCCAGTCCGTGATCCTGAGATAAGTCAGGATCCATTGTTCGATACGATTCATGATCACCCCAGCCCCTTTACTCTGAGATAGCCAGATCCTTCGGCAATAAGATGTGTACACGCTCTTTTAATCGCTTTGTGACAATCAACCAAGTCTACAGGGGACGAAAGAGGAGTATTGTTCGAGAGAAATATATGTTTTAGGGACGTGCTCTACTCATTTTTAATATGCCAAGTTTGAGCTAAATCAACATCACGAATTGTTTGTTTTTTAAACGCCGAGTCTCCCCTGTGTATACCCTGATTTGGTCTATATTGAGTGTGCGACTAAAAACCTCAAAGCAAGGATACAAAAATGAGCTTGATTAGTAATGTACAACAAACCCTAAACAGACTATCCCATTTTGGCTGGAATGAATGGTTTCAAGAGCATGGATTAGATATTTCTGCAGAAGATCTGACCGCAGAGTTGCAACGGTTACTTCCTGCTATCCGACGAGACAAGCCCGGGATGGAAGACTTTTCAACGAATGGTAAACGGGCTATTGAGGCTGGAAAACCGAGCTTAAGTCTACTTTATCACGCCTTATCCAGCCCAAATGTACACCCGACATCTGATGGGAAACCACACCAAGACAGTGCTGCCTACCCAACATTGACTGAACTTGACCAAGTAGAGAACTTGATTTTTAGCTTAAGTAAAAGAACACTTAGCTCCTTTCAAAATCCGGTAGTCGCAGTATTCGCCTATCAATATCGTGTTGCTCAAAACAGTCCGCACAAGTTGCATGCCGATATTGGCTACTCAAGGTGCGGGATAGCCCGTATTGGTACAGAACCGGAGCGCTACGATGCGCCTACGCGTTCATTTACATCTAGCCCGGAATCAGAAGAGCGCAGTATTGCTGTGTTGCCTGCCCGGTATGGCGCGTTTATTGCTGAGCGTCGCTCACCAGATAGTCAAGATGTTGTGTTCCGTGACTCCCCAACAGATCATAGTCAAGAGTTTCTATTTCCCGTTCATAAGCTATTTGCAGGTGATGAATGTCTCTTTGATGACCAAGGTCAGGGTATTCATTTATCTCAAGTCGAGTTTACCGAGTATCATATTAATGAAAAGCTTAGACGGCTCCACAAAAACCCCGGTGATAACCCTGATTTTGTGCCTCCTTTAGCAATTTTCGATTTAGATAAACCGCCATTTACGCGCGACTCTGTCAATGATGAATTAGTGGAGATGAAGCAGGCGGGGGACTCTGTATTGGTCATTTCCAAACCCCAAGCACATCTATCGCGCACTGCATCTCAGCAGGTGAATGGCAACATGGAATTGGCGCGTTTTGAAGTGCCTGAGGGGCGAAGTTGCTTTTTTAGTTCACTAATTATCACCGCCCATGCAGGAAGAGCTGCACCGGAATATGTCAACATCCGACACAAAGTGATCACAAATAACAATGGTGATATTGAACTAGAAGACTTAAACAAAACACTTAACACCAGAGAGTTTACAGAGCAAGTTATAAACTTAGAAGGGAGATCTGTTGGTGGGTACGAAGCTGCGCATTTTATAGATGATTCTTGCGATGGTTATTTATCTGTTTCTATTCCTGAGTTATCAAATTTACAAACTTATAAAGCCTTTTCCTTGGTGACCGCTGTCGACTTTTTCCCGCAAATCCGTCAACTCGATATTCAACGTTGGGTTGAAGAGCTTTACGGGGCTGAGGTTGGTTTAAGTCTGGATACGGTGCAAAACAGGCTGCACTTTTCTCAAGGCGGTCCACGACCGCTTAGTGATGGCAGGTTTACCAGAACCCTTTCCGGTCAAACAACTAAAAACAACACAGTGCCTAATCAGTCTCTCACAATACCTAACTCAGCTGATTTAGTGTTCCCTGCTGCGGATAGAGTTAACCGCACTATGACGAGTATTGTCGGGCCAGCTGCGAGTGGGAGTGCGTTTAACAAGAACGAATCACTTGCGAGGGCTTTGAGCTGGTTACCTGACTCCGCAGCTGACGTATTTGCGCCAGGTTGGGATATTTCGACGCATGTTGATCAAGGCCAAAATACCTATGCTTCATATGGATTAGGAAGCCCCTTCTTAGAAGATGCAAAACTTTGTGCCGCATTGAACTCATACTGGCCTGCCGCCGCACCTGACTCGTCTAGGACGTTCAATATTTCTTGGTCTCCAACTGCACAACCGCTGCTGGATAAAGAGCTTGGTTATCACCCCGCGCACCCTCGGGTACTGAGTCAGGAAGTGTCTGCAAACTTAGGTTGGGATGGTGAGCATGGGCCATTTATTGAGTCTGAAAATGGTCAGAATTACGTAAACTGTGCACATAGAAATCGCTCAGATTACGTTAGCAATGCACTGGCGAATAAAATAGGCTTCAATGGCTTGGATAAAGTCCCTGCTGAAGAAATGATCCAGCGTATGGATGTGTTACGTGCGTGTTTTGACTCATTGCGTCGCCAGACAGTTACGAACAACCAATTGTGGATGGTTAACGCAGAAAAAGTACCATCATGGCAAAATTGGCACAGTACGGTACTTCCCAAAGCGAGTAATAGCTTAGAGGGTATTGGTTATATATATCGTTTTGCTATTGTCGGTCAAAATGCCGTTGATGTAGAGGCTACTCCGATCACCCGAGAGCGCTATGAACTTGTTAATCAGGTCGAATTTCAAATCAGTGCTCGTGAAATTTATATTAAAGTTTTCGATCAAGACTGGGTGTCTCAACCTGTTAATTTGGTATTAGAGGAGTACTAATGCCAAATTACGAGTGTGATTTAGTGATTGTCGGTTCAGGGCCTGCTGGGTTAGCTGCGGCACTTTGTGCATTAAAGTCTAATTTAAGTGTGATCCTTGTCGAGCCTCGCGTATTTCCCCGCTATCGACATGGCGAATCCCTTCATCCTGGTGTGGAGCCTGTGCTCCAACACTTGGGTGCAGGGTCACTTTTATCAAACGGTGAGTTTATTCGGTATTTAGGCATTTGGTCTGGTAGCTCGACAGATTTAACCTACCATAAACTGGGCAATGACGATGAAGGGGATTGGCGAGGGTATCAAATTATGGGAGCAGAATTTGATACTGAACTACAAAAGCTCGTATTGCAAAGAGGTGCCAAGCTGATAGCGGATAGAGCTCACTCAGTGGTACGAAAAGGAGAGTGTGTCGCAGGTATTCGCACTGTGGGTGGATTGCAAATTCGGGCCAAATTCACGTTGGATGCGGCGGGAGGTAGACACTGGTTGGCCAATCAGCTCAATATTGAAGTTGAGCCTTTTTCGCCCCCTTTGGTATCAACGAGTGAGTATGGTTCACTGTCATCGGAAGGTGAGCAAGTTGCACAATTACCAAGGTTTGAGTTTGATGAAAATGGCTGGACATGGACTGCTGAGGTAGAGCGAAAGATGTATTGTGTAACACGGCTAAATTGGCATACAAACTTAAATAAAAAGCCTGAGAAAACTTATAGTAAAACCCTCAATAGCACCACAAAAGTCAGGGCAAGTAATGTGACGTGGCGGTGTGCGCAAAGACTAGCAGGTGCAGGTTTTTTTATATTGGGTGATGCCGCAATGGTGCTGGATCCTGCGTCGTCTCAAGGTGTGATCCGAGCGCTAACTTCCGGGGTTACTGCGGTAGAGTTGATCAAGGTTTTGCTCTTTGAGCCTGAGCAAGAAGCCAGCTTATATCAAACATATACCGATAAAATGCAATGGCAGTTTCATGACTCACGGCGCAGTTTAATCAAGCACTATCGACAGTCGCCCAGTTGCCCTTATTGGTTAAGCGCACAATAATCAATTGCAAGCTAAGGGATGCGTTTACCCGAGGCGTGTCGCAATGTGAAAGTGTAGAGGATAACGAAAGCAGCTGTTCGGCGGCAATAAAAAACCAGATGAAGATCTGGTTTTTTGTCATTTTTAAGTATATGTGTTCTGGTTAAGAAAGCTTACGTTCGTGAGGGGGACTTAACCTTGGGGCACAAATTAACATGGTAAGCAGAGCGCCACAGCAGAGTGCCCATGCAATGTAAATCAACCCTTCAAAATTGTCATAAATCAATGTCCAAGACTTCATATTGAAATAGGACCAAGCAATATTCTCTAGCAGAGTTAACAAGTTTACAATTGCCATATAGATGAAGAGCCAATGAAAAACACCGTCGAAATTAGTAAGTTTGATGTGTTTCGAATTGGACAAAAGTCGTGACAATTGCACTCTGAAAATTAGTACAAGGGCTGTGGTAACAGTAAAAAAGATTTGTACACCATAAATAATGCTACCTTGAAGCAGTGCATTTTCGGTAACGGTGACGTAGTTAATAATACCAGACTCGAAAATGATAATTTCAATCCCAGTTAAAGCTAAAATAAACCCTGCTATGTGAATTACATTTATCTCTCTTATATATATGCCATAGCCTATACATGCAGTTAATAGGCTAACATATATCGGCGTCACTAGGCGTTGGTCCCATAATTGAATATAAAAAAAAGCCAAAGAGGCGATACTTAGCAAGATTAAATTTGAAAGCTTCATTACTTATCCTTATTTAAGCTTATCAATTGCAATAGGGATATTGCCAAATTGCCGTTGAGCTGTTCTTGGTGCCTTATAAGCTGTATTGCCTCCTGATATCGAGATACAAGCACTGATTGTGAGTTGCTGCCCTTCTTTGAATTGAGAGTAGATTGGCTGTACGTCAATTGAGCTTACTTTTGATGGGCTATTCGTTCTTACACCATCAGATACTAAGTCACAGCGATTTAAGCCAAGGGTTTGTAGTTTTCGAATAGTTCTAAAAGGGGAGTTCATTGCTGTTTATCCTTTACGTTTTGTTTATCAAGCTACCACTGATGTCATAACATATTTCAGCTTACTTAAAGTTTCGAGAGGCGTTGGTTTTTTCATGCATACTCGTCGTTCAGAATTGGACGAGTAAGTTTGGAAATAAAGTGTGCAGATCTGGCTGGCATCATCACAGCATATGTATCTGTAAAAGCAATATCAGTCAGTGTTTGTCTGATAGATTTTACCTTACCGTTTTTGCGCAGTAGGAGGGCATTGTTAACTATCCAAGCAATTGAAGTTTTTAATTTACTTAAAAAAATATGAGGTAATATTTTGTTCATTCTTCGTCATCCTGTAACTCAGGCCTAGTTAGAGCATTTCTATAGGGCCTTACATGATTAAGTAAAGACTTAGTATCTAGTTTGCAGTGCGGTAGCTCAAAAGAGGTTTAAATTTTATTGAATTTATACCCTGCTGATAGTTACCAATTGCTTTACGAGTACATCCTAACTTTTTTGCCATAAGCTTTTGAGATATAACTGCGATTATATTAATTTGCTTTGAGTCACCGCGATTGCTCTCGTTTTCTACCTTGCTTTATTGCGATGTGGGGGTTGATATGCACCAATAGAATACTCTGCATTAACAACTCTGTACCAAAATAGAAACAAGGGTGAGCAAATCATGCTCACGACTGCTAAACGGCGCCGATTTCATAGCCTGATCGGGTTATGAATTACACGATATTTCTTAATAGTCCAAAGGTCAACATGACGTTTACATTAAACATGTTTTTATTTCAGGTATTCTGAAGTTTGATAAATTGAGGCAGTACGATTTAGCCTACCAGCAGCGCTATTGGGGGTGGAGCATTAAATAGCAAAGGTGATTGATAATCTGAATTAGGCAAAAGAGGATCATCTAATGCAAAATATGCGCTGTACATAAAGGTAATTAACACCGCAGCGCAGGGCTGTTAAACGAGCTTGATGACGCCTGTATGGTGAAAAACCCCAAATATCAACGATGTCTGTGGGCTATAGCGCTGCAAAATGGACTTTTCAAAGCGCCACACGAGAGGCGCTTGATAAGTACGTAAGGGTTAAATAAATGCCGGTACAACTCTTTGGGCTATTTGGTCAAAAATTGTGTCTTCTCTATCGTATCCGGTGATCACGACCGTTAAATCTAACTCTTTGATAATTATCAGACGCTGACCACCACCGCCCCATGCGATATTGGCGTTGTAGTTTTTACCTTTCACATTGATATCGGTCTGGTACCAGAAGTAACCATAGGAGTAATGGTCTGGGATCCAGTCTGAGACAGGGCGAATAAGCTTTTGCATCGCCTTATTTAGATAATGCTGGGAAATCAACTGCTCCCCTTGCCATTTTCCGTTATTTTTAACGAGTTGGGCGAGCTTGAGCATATCTCTTGATGTCATTGATGCCCGCCAGCCACCCTCTGGTAATCCACTTATTGCGTTTGCCCAAGTAAAGTTTGTAATGCCTAACTTGTTAAACAATTCTTTTTTTATAAATTGCTCAGCACCACTTGGTACTACGGCATCTATGACTTGCATGACCAAGGTTGGGTTGTAATTACCGTAGCGATAACGTTGAGACTCAGAAGTAATTGGTTGACTGTGTTCTAGTAGCTCTTGGATAAAGCCCTGACCTTTTAGCTTTTTCAATGTTTTTAATGAGAATTCATTTTGATTGCGGGATAGCTCCTTGGTTTTATCTTCTGGAATTTGCAGACCACCGCTCATAATCAGTGCTTTATGCAATGTGATATTTTTTGCGCCTTGGGTGAACTTTTTTGCATCTAACTGAGGCAAAAAACTGACTAAGGGTTTATGTAAGTCCGCCATGGTTAAATAACCAAGCTGAATGGCTCTGCCCAATAACAAGCTGGTGTAGCCTTTCACTGCGGATGCTTGGTCATGAGGTAAATTGATCCTACCGCGCAAAAAGTAAGATTCAAAAACCAGTTTTCCTTGATGTGAAATCAACATACTGGTGTAGTCACCATGTTTTTTATTCGCCACCTCTTGTGCGAATTGCATTACCACATCTTGGTTTTTACTATGTAAGGCCAACTCTCCAACTGGGGTGCCATCTTTCATATCTTGTGGTGCGGAGCTTATAAAAGCTTTATCAAGCTCTGAGATATCCCAAAATCGCCCTTGAAGTTCTTTTTGTGTGGCGACTGGTGCAAAGTGATCAGATTGCGAAACACTGTTTGCCATTGTTGTGCTGCTCAAACTTAGCAGTGCGGCCAATAACATGGTTTTTTTTAGATTTATTGAATTGCCCATAACAAGCCTCTTGATTTAACGTCATTTGCTCAAACGCTACAAGACAAGGGAATTTGAGCAACTTAAAACACCTTAAATCTTCTAAAGTTACAAATAGTGTTTGCTAAATAAAAATATATCCAATACTTTCAATGGTATATGGTTTTATGGTTATGTCGAAATATCCGAGTTCCGCGGATTTTAACACTCGTTGAGACTTTGGTTTTGAGGCGAGTCAGCGTTAGACACTACGCTTAAGCGTTTATTTTTGATATTTATATATGCAGTCTGCACAATGTCTATGGCCCAAAGTATTGCCAATTGTGTTCATTCTGCATGGCAAAATTAAACAATGGGGTGTCAATGAGGACCGCTGCTTGCAACTAGAAATATATTTACCGAGTGGGATTAGGGGATGATGCACAGTCAACAGTATCAGCTCGGTCGCTGGCTGGTATGCCCGAAGACCAACAGCATCAAAAACAAATCAGAAACGCGTATGCTCGACAATAAGAGTATGCAAGTACTTTTGCTATTGATCCAAGAGGCCGGAAAGGTTGTCACCAAAGAGACAATATTCGAACAAGTTTGGGCTGGCAAATTTGTTGCGGCTGACATTTTGTCGGTGACTATCAGCAAAATTCGCAAAGCGCTTGATGACAGTGCGCGCAATCCCATTTTTATAAAAACCATACCGAATGAAGGCTATCTACTCATTGCTGAGGTGAAGAAGGTTGAGACACCTTATGTATCGAGTATGGAGAGCGCCACACAGCAAAAGTTCGTGGCAATATGTTGTGTACTGCCAATCTTATTTTTGATTTGGTATTTCACTCAGCCGGATGAAAAAGCCGAGCCTCAGTCGGTAAATGTCCATTCTATAGCGGTATTACCGTTTGAAGACTTAAGCCCATTGCAAGATAGCCAATATTTCGCGGAAGGGTTATCTGACGCCATTATCAATCAATTGTCTCAGGTAAAGTCGCTTAAGGTGATTTCACGTTATTCATCATTTTTATATCGAGATAATGACAGTGCCACGGAGATAGGTAAGGCGCTACAAGTTGACGCGATCCTAGATGGCCATATACAAAAAATGGGTGAACAAACGCGTATTCATGTAAGGATAATAGGCACTCATGATGGTCAGCTATTGTGGTCAAAAATCTATACTGGTCAATCCGATACTAGTTTTCAGCTTCAAGATGAAGTGAGCGCTTCCTTATCTGGTGTTATAGACAATACCAAGAGTACCCATGAAAAACAGCGACAAGACATCGATGCGCAAGCGTATGAGTGGTATCTAATGGGGCAATATCATTGGCGTCAAAGGACGCCTGATTCATTGAACAAGGCGGTCACCTATTTTGAGCATAGTCTGGCGTTAGAGCCGGATTACGCAGATGCACATATAGGCCTAGCCATTAGTTATGCTTTTTTACACACATTTGGTAGTTGGGGTGAGATGGAGGCAATCAATGCTGCGCTTCCACATATCGAAAAGGCATTAGCACTGAAGCCCAATTCGCCTTTAGCACTGGCCACGCAGGGGATGCTGTTATCAGACAAAGCTGCGGCGACAGGCAACTTTGCACTTTATCGCCATGCTCAAGATGCGCTGAGTTTATCGCTGGAGATTGAAAACAATGCTACAACACATCTTTGGTATAGCAAATTGCTCAATCGCTTGGGTAAACAATCAGAGGCTGTAGCCCACTTGGAGCAGGCGATAATATTAAACCCACTGTCAGCGCCCCTAAAGCGAGCGATGAGCTTTTTGTTAAAATCCATGGGGAAACAAAACTCGGCACAGCTTATATATCAGCAAGCCCTAGAGCTGGATCCTGACTCGGGTACTCAGTTATTGGATGCTGCTAAGGTGAATCGGCATACTCAGACGTCTATTTTGGCGATGGCAAATTGGCATAGGCAGACTCCAGCACTTTTTGATGTTTGTTCAAGTATTGAAGTGTGTGAACAACAGGTGCTCGCTTACCTTAGCGTCGGCGCAGAGCAGGCCGCTCGAGTACTGTTGAATCGAATGGAGCCTTTACATGGCCACTTTATACATTCGTTGGACATGATTGCTCTGAGCGAAAGTAAAAACGAGGCGCAGATCTTAGCGAATATACGAAATCGAGTGTTTCGACTTCCTTATAGTGTCGCTGCGAGATTAAAACTGGCTCGCGCACAATATAGAGCTGCGCAATTTGAAGCGGCAAAAAACACTTTGCTACAAGTTTATCCAAGTTGGCAGCACGACACGCTAGGGCGGGTTGAAGTGAGTACAGACAACTACCAGTCAATCATCTTGTATGCTGCCACTCTTATACAGCTGCACGACACTAAACGTGGGCTGCAACTGTTAAGAAAAGTAGATAATTTACTGGGGCAAGGTGAAGTTTTTGATAAGGTACAAACGCAGTTTTCTTTGGCTGAAGTAAATGCATTGCAAGGAAATCATCAGCGTGCTTTAAACCACTTGGCAAACGCGCTTGAAATGGGTTGGGTGGAGTCACTTAATTCTCAGTGGTGGACGCTAAAAAATAATCATTTATTGCAGTCATTACAACCCTTGCCAGAGTTTCAAAAGCTACTTGCAAAACATCTAGAAACGCGAAAAAAGTTGGCTGACCGTATTGATGGTTTGCTGTGATTTTGATGCTTTATTAACTTTACTTTTTCACTTCTGGTGCGTTTATTTTCCGCTGAAAATAATACATTTTGGGGTAATTAGACAAGTAAATATACTTGTCCGGCATGTCAGGCTTTATCCGGCATTATTAACCGTGTAGAGGACAGTTAAGGTAGTGGTGGCGATATAGCACTCAATGGTGTTCGATTGATTTGTACTCCATACTAGTACTGGTTGTAGATAGCAGGCACATATGTACCTGCTATCTACACTCGAAACACAAGTTAACTGCATATTCGAAGTCACCCTATTCAGGATAAGTTGTTGTTGAATTCTTATTTGTAATTTATGTAGGGTGTTGTTATTTTGGGGACTTTTGATTGGCCTCTAATATTTATTGCTTAGCTTACACTACAAGATGCTTTATTTTCGTGACTTTGAATTTAACCCCAGTACTAGCACCCTATATCGGCACGGTGATGTCGTCGCATTGACAGAAACACAATTAAACTTATTGATACTGCTTTTAAATGAACCGGAAAAAATCTGGAGCAAAGAGGCCATTTTGCAAGTACTTTGGCAAGATAAGGACGTCACCGAGCAAGTAGTTTTTCAAACCATTAGTCAGTTACGTGCAGTGTTAGGCAGTGACGCAATTCAGACATTCCCTAAAAGAGGTTACAAGTGGCAACTCTCCCTCACTCAGGCTCGTGCGCAGCTATCTGTAAATAAAACACCCATACAACATAGCGGCAGTCGCTTTTGGGTAGTCAGTGCACTGTTGTTTATTTTCACATGTGGAATTGCGTATCTAGGTGCGCAGCAATCGAGCTTGCAAAAAGCGACTTCAAAATATGCTCTTGCCCTTTCACCAATAACCGTAACACCGCACTCAGAGGTAGAATCTCAAATTGTACAGCAACTAAATGAAGCGTTAAGTACACAATTGGATGTTGAGCTAAGCCCGTTGAAAAAAGTCAATACTTTGACTTCACGGCAAAGCCATACTTTAAAGCCGCATGAGGGAACTCGTATGCTCACTGTGCGCGGGGAAATTACAAAACTGAGTATGGCAGGGGGAGTCAGCTATCTACTTGACTATACATTAAGTGGTGAGAGTAGACAGTGGCAAAGCTTTGTTATTGCAGACGACGTTGCGTTATTAGCAAATCGTGTTCACGGTCAAATAGAGCTGCTTTCACACTCACGCTATTTTGAGTTGGTATCAGAGAATCAAGTAACAGCTGAGCTTACCTTAATGAATGCGGCATCTTCGGATAATTTAAGTATCGCATATGTGCTTATTTCTCAGTTAATTGAGGGATTGGAATATGACAGAGCCAGTACCTTGCTTCACCAGTATCAAAATCAGTTGAGGGTTAAGGATCAGTTCCATCAGGCATTGTTCAACCTACTAAAAGGACAGCTTTTGTATGGCCAAGGGCAAAATGCATTGGCCGTACAATCATTAAACCTCGCAGATAAACAGTTTGAAAAGCTTAAATTAGCGGGTTTACAAAGTGAAACTAAACAGTTACTCGTACAATCGCTGTCTCTAACAGAGGAGTATCGGATACTAAAAATGTATTTAATTGATGCTGCGCAATTAGCAAAATTGGCAGGGCGCACTCAGTTAGAGCTTGCGAGCTATTATCAACTATCAAAACTGGCTGCGCGTCATCAACAATCAACTGATAAATATCGTTATCTTGCACTAGTAAGCCAAGTAGTCACACAGTTTGGATTGGATGAGAGCCACCTGATGCTCAGAGATTATCATCAAGCAATTTTTGCCAAGGTCGCGAGTGAAAAGCTCACTCATTTACAACGTGCAATTTTACGACCTGTGAGCGAAGAGAATCGCTGGGTATATTATGCCGTTGCGGATCTTGCAAGCAACCTACTGATCACGGAGAAAAATTGGCAAGGGCTAGTCGCATTTACTGCGGCGCTGAACGATGACGTATTGCGCGCAAAGCTGATCGCAAAAAAACAAGTTGCAATGGGGTCAGCAGAAGCATGGCATTATGTGGAACGGGCATTTGAAGTGGCTAGACAAGAAAGTAACTATTGGGTAAGTGTCCCCATGGCATTGCTGTTACTTAAATTAGAAAGTGAACAAGTCAGTGAGCACTTGCATATTTATCAAAGCCATATTGAACAGTTTGCCTCACCTAGTTTTAAGGCGAGGCATAGCCAATATTTGTAATTGCTAAAGGGAGTTTACATTGGATGCATGTCAATCCAGTTTAGGCGCCAATTTCCTTCAGTGACTGCAAGGTCGAGGTGATGTTCGCCTTTTTCTAAGAAAATCGCGGTTCCTTCTTGTGTCTGCCAATGCTGAAAACCACCCGTGTCGGTAATTGGGAACGGATATTGTTTGCCATTTACAGAGAGCGTAAACCCTTGGTTACTTTCTTTAGAGGCAACCCGGGAGTGGACCTTGTATAGTCCCGCTTTTGATACTTTTATTTTATAACGACTGCTTTGTTCTGGGAGTACACCACGCCAACCACCGATGTGGTAACGTCCATCTAAGTCATTGGTTACTTCTACCGTATTACGGTTTTTTCCAGCCGTATTTTCGGCTTCAATGCGCCCTGGTAGTATGTGAGTATGTACCCGCGAAGCGTAAACTTGATTGCTATAGTCACTTTGCATAAAGTGCTTAACTGCAACTACAGCATAGCGATATGTAAAAACGTCACTATTCGCGTCAGTGAAGTAGGGATCTAATACGTTGTTTGCAATGAGCTTCAATGCACCCCGACTAGAGTAGCTGCGATAAACACGATAGCTTGAGACCTCAGGATCAGGGCTTTTTTGCCAGCTTAAGTGAGTTAATAACCCATTTTGTTTGATTTTTAGTTGTTGTACTGCATCGGGAATTTCACTTGCAAGCTTATTTTGAGTGCGAGCAGCGTGTTGGGCAGCCTCAAGGCTGGCTTTAAATACGGCGGTTCTTAAAGTTTGTTGTTCGATAGGTGGTGCTAAGCCTGATAAAGCAATACGGAAGCCCTCGACTGCCCCGGAGAAATCTGTTGGCATGTTTGAACGGTGAAAATAGGGTTTTATCCCGTATTTCCAATCTCCACCTACACTGATTTTGGTGTGACAATTTTGCTCGCTTGTCTCAGTGGCTCCCCAATCTTCAGGGCAGCTGAGCGTCATTTCATTTAGGTTTGACAACATGTCATGGAGACCAAACTGATTTGGCTTGAATGTACCCACCACGCTGGTATAGCCAGTGTTATCGATGCAGTCCCACTTGAGGCGGCCATTGCTGCTATTAGTGTGAAATTGTCGCTCGCCTTCGGAGCTTAAATCTCGCACATTTTCGAAGTCACAGGCCTGTGGGTTTCTGTCTTTATCGCCAAAATAGTAATCACTGGATTGTTTTGCTTTGGCGGCGTATGCCCACTCCACCGAGGTGGGCAATCGGTAGGGTTTGCCGGTTACTTTTGCGAGCCATTGTGTGTATGCATGGGCGGCATGCCATGTAATGCACGTAACAGGGTGATAAAACCCGGTAGACTTATCGTTGGCTTGCCAGTTGCCTTTGGCTTCAAAAGTGAGACCATTGGCTGTTTTGTGATAGCACTTATCCGGCATTGTATAGTTTGTCGCTTGAATGAACTGGTTGAACTCAGCAACGGTGACTTCATATTTACCGAGTGAAAATGGCGCTATTTGTACAGTACGGTTTAGATATTTGCCTTCTGTGTCACGCAGCGTATATTCACCCTTTGGCAGTGTAATCATTATAGGTTCTATCGCTTGTTGTGGGAGTGTATCTAAATCACCTAAGCCTGCTGTGCCAATTAATGTGGATGTCATTAGGAGGGAGGTTGTAAGCATAATTGTGTTTTCCTTTATAAGTCGGTGTCCACTTTAGGAAACATGAGATGTCGAGTCTTATCGATAATTTATAAACTACTAAAAATAGAACTTATAAAAATTATAATTTTAAAAATCAATGGTTTGAATGTTTGTCTTGTTGGTGGTTTTACACTGTTTTTCAGCTTGTTGCGGAGCATAAAAAGGCGAGAGGCCAATTAAGGCCCTGCCAGACTATTTAGGTTTTTTTGTTGGGAAGACGAGGTGTTGTAATACTTCGCATAGGATTTTTTTATCTCGCTACCCATGCGTAAAAATGGCTTTAAAACGCTGTTGTTAAATCTTATTCCTTGAATCAACGACAGACTAAATCAGTTTGGCTTTTGGCGACATTGAGCGTGAATAATTGGCTCAACTTTTCTCGATATTCATCGTTTGTTGAGCGTAGATGTATAAGGCTGGCGTTTGCGTCTGGCGGCATTTTTTCAGCCGCTTGAACGGCTGAATTAACCAGACTTAATCCTCAGGTCCTTTCATGGTAAACACTAAGTGTTTACGCATATCTTTTAAGATCACGCCCTTTTTAACCATGGCTGCACTGAGGCGCTTTTGCCATTTAAGTAGCTCTGGTTTTGCAGCTTCTAGGGCTTGTTCGCTGTCAAACTGAAAGCACAATAGTAAAGAGCTTGGAAAGAGATGAAACTCCATATCAAACCAGCATTGCAACATACCGGGGATTTCCTCGCGGGCTTGTGCTTCGAGTCGGTCTGCGACGTCTAGTACAAGAGCTTGTTGTTTTTCTTGTACTTTAGAGAGTTTTTTCATGGTTGAGCTCCGAGTAAGCGGCGATAAGTATCGTTATGTACGCGAATTATAACCAAGCAACAGGTCTCACAACAACGTCATGTCACCGTTCAATCGTCCCCAGATGTCCCACTTTCACCAAAATTAGTGTTGGTTGCTCGACATGGGGTGTATGTTCACTCATGTGTGGGCTGCGCAGCCATGTACCTGCTGGGTATTTGCCATGCTGGTCAATAAATTCGCCCTCTAAAACAAAAATTTCCTCTCCGCCAAAGTGTTTGTGTGGCACAAATTGCTCGTTGGCGGGCCACTTAACTAAGGCTGTATGTTGATGCGCAAAACTGTGTAGTGGCATAACCTGTAAATTGCCTTGCCCCTTTTGCCACGTAGTTTCTCTGGTATTGATCCGCACTGTTTGTGTGTCCTGTTGATCAAATTGGTTGAGTTTTACAAAAATAACGCAACCATGTTGGCTAAAAGGGGCGTGCACACTATTTGGTGGATTGCGCAAATAGGTGCCAGCCGGGTAATCTCCATACTCGTCAGAGAACACGCCCTCTAGTACAAATATCTCTTCTCCCATCGGGTGTGGGTGTGGCTGAAACTTTGAACCTGCGTCGTATTTTACAACGCTGGTGGTGTGCCCTGACTCTTTGTCCTCACGTTCCAGAGGTTTGCGCCAGACTCCTTTGGCTGGGCTGGCTAACCAAGGTTGATCGACAGTATGGACAATGACTTGTTCAGTAAAATTCATATTTAGCATAATATTCTCGTCTTGATTGGATCCTAGTGAGTAATCTTGCCTAATTTCTACCGGCCATCACTCCGCCATCGACATCCACAATTGTGCCCGTTATCCAGCTCGCCTCGTCGGATAATAAAAATAAGATGCTATGGGCAATATCCAGAGGTTCGCCAACTCGTCCAATTGGGTGAAAATCATTGAATGATGCGAGCACTTGTTGCATATCTTCAGGTGCTATAAACGACTCGTAAATGGGGGTTTGGACTACCGCAGGGGCAACCGCATTGACGCGTATATTGGTTTCGCCAAGCTCCATGGCCAAATGTTGTGTCAGGGCGTGTAATCCCGCTTTTGCCATGGAGTATGCTGAAGAAGGCGTTGCTTTTATTGCTTGTTTTGCCCACATAGAGCCAATATTGACAATGTTGCCACCACCAAAACGTTGCATGTTTTTTACTACAGCCTGAGTCAGGATAAAAGTCGCTTTGTTGAGGTTATGGTATTTATCGTAGTCTGCAATGGTATGTTCTACAAAAGGAGTAGGCGAAAAATAACCTGCTGCATTGACGAGGTAGCCATAGTGTATGTCCGTGCTAGCGATGCTATGTGCTAGTTGCTCGACTGCCTTGATATCATATAGGTCGATTTGCAGGCCTTTAACGTCACCAAATGTGCTAAGTTCACCAACCGCGGTGTTTAGCTTATTGGTATTGTTGCCGAGTACTTCAACTTTGACACCTGCTTGCAGGAGTTGTTTGGCGGTTTCAAAGCCCATGCCGCTTGAACCGCCAATGATAAGGGCTGTGCCGTTACTGGAAAAAGTCATAATCACGTCTCTTGTTTTTGAAAGTCGTGATAATATTAATTTTAACAAAAGCCCCTGAATAGTAAGTACAATTTGGTTAGGTAGGTACTTTTTGGTACATCTTTATGACTTTACAAGAGAAAAAAATTTCAAGAAAGTTAGCACCGCAATCGAGTGCGAGAATGGTCGAGACTATTTATGGCTGTAAGTGGTCTTTAACCGTCTATCAATTACTAAAAGCCGGGGTTAATCGACCTGGGGAAATGGTGCGACAAGTCGAAGGGCTATCAACCAAAGTGCTCAATCAATGCCTTAAGCGCAACGTCGAGTTTGGAATTTTAGATAAACAGGTGTTCAACGAGCTGCCGCCGCGAGTCGAGTATAAGGTGACGCCATTTGGCGAGAAATTCTTAGCGATTTTGGATCAGCTAGAGGCGCTGCAAAATGATCTAGATGCTTTATAGGCAATCAAATTGGCATCAAGGCTTCATGGATGCCATTTAAAATATACACTGCCACTTTGTACCCGCTTCGTTTTAGTCAAAAAAGCAGCAATTCAATAACTCGAAAATATATCTCATTCCGAATCATTCTTTTCAGTAATGCAATAATTTATTACTGTGCGCGCTAGGAAAAAATTCCGAACTATCTTCTTTTAGGTTTTCTCTCTTATTGAGCACTCAAAGGTAAATATATGTCCTTCATCGCTATGGTGAGCCTTGCTGTTTTTGCTGCAATTCTCGTTCTCCTATTCCAAACTCAGAAAAAAGGCGCAACGCTTTCTCGACTTGTTTTAATTGGCCTCTCATTGGGCAGTATTTTTGGTTTCGCTTTGCAGTTTTCGTTGGGGGAAGGGCATAAGGCCATAGAAGAAACCCTAAATTGGACTAATGTTGTTGGCAGCGGTTATGTCGCATTGCTTAAAATGATCATCATGCCATTGGTACTGGTGTCGATGATAGCTGCTGTAGTAAAACTCGAAAAATCAGGTGCACTTGGCAAAATAAGCGGCATCACTATTTCTGTATTAGTTGTCACGACAATGATCGCGGCGCTTATTGGTATCTTTATTACGCAATTATTTGGGTTGAGCGCAGAAGGTTTAACTGAAGGGGCGCGAGAAACATCGCGGATTGCGGTTTTGGCATCTCGAAGTGAAACGGTTAGCGACCTCTCAATTCCACAAATGTTGTTGAGCTTCATTCCAACCAATATTTTTCAAGATTTGGCATGGGAGCGCTCTACTTCAATTATCGCCGTTGTGATTTTTGGTATTTTAACAGGCGTAGCGGCACGCAAAGTGATGACCGAGCGCGAAGAATTAGAAGCGCCGATCCGAACTTTCGTTGAAACATTACAAGCTGTGGTTATGAGATTAGTGAAAATGGTGATCTCACTTACACCATACGGTGTAGCGGCGTTAATGGCGAAGGTCGTGGCAACATCAAGCCTTGCGGATATCACTAATTTGCTTGGCTTTATCGTGGCGTCTTACTTGGCGATCTTTTTGATGTTTGTCGTACATGGTCTGCTAGTTGGTCTATTTGGTGTAAGCCCTAAACAGTTTTTCCAGAAAATTTGGCCTGTACTGACGTTTGCATTTACATCGCGCAGCAGTGCCGCCACTATCCCTTTGAACGTAGACACGCAAATCAATAAGCTCAATGTACCGCCTGCGATTGCTAATTTGTCGGCATCATTTGGCGCGACAATAGGTCAAAATGGTTGTGCTGGGATCTACCCTGCGATGCTGGCTGTGATGGTGGCTCCAAGTATGGGCATTAACCCGATGGATATCTCGTTTATTCTATCTTTGGTGGCAATTGTGGCGATCAGCTCATTTGGTATCGCAGGTGTTGGTGGGGGCGCGACGTTTGCGGCATTGATAGTATTGCCCGCGATGGGACTGCCAGTGACTATTGCAGCGTTACTAATTTCTATTGAGCCACTGATTGATATGGCACGAACTGCTTTGAATGTTTCTGGCTCTATGACTGCGGGTACAATTACGCATCGTATTTTAGGCAAACAAGCAGATGCGCAGGCTGCGCAGCAGCCTGTTGCACAGTCATAAATCACCATTTGAGGCCTGCATTGCAGGCCTTTTGTCAAACAAGTATCACCCCTTCTCCTCTTACAATTCAAACTTTGATTACAATTTATCACTTGAGCTCTTATGCACTTTTAAGCTTCAAGAGTTGCGTTTGGCACAGTAGACGTGTGAACTAATTGACAAGCAAAACCGAGCTATCTTACTAAATGATGTAGGAGATTGTTATTGGCTTAGGTTGTGTTGGTAGTTTATATTGTTGAACACGGAGTGTACCCAAAGGTTGAATAACTTTGCAGGTCAATCACCAAAGGTAGCCTGTTTATCGGCTGTATTTATCGGTTAAGTGGCGCTCATTGTGAAATGAGTGAACAGAGGTGAACTATGTTAAAAGCGCTACTGTTTTGTATTCTTGTGTTATCAAATTTTGCTTCTATGGCAGCGCAGTCAAGCAGAAGTAAGATAGAGTCTGTGGTGTTTGTCCATTCTTATATAGAAAAAATAGGTGGCGAACTTATCCAAGATGAAGGTTCACTGAGCGGTGTGATGAACGTAGATGAACAATCAAAAACGCTTAAAGAAAGAACTTGGATCATCCCTAATAGATTGGGCACCGGCTTTGAAATTGGTATTGCTTTTTTATCTATCCCTGAACATGTAACTAACCTTGATGTTCGGATCTCTTATCCAGAAATGACACTCCCTAGCGGCGAGAAAAGGTCTCAGTTAAATCGAAAGGTGGATATTTCAGGGCACAATGGTGAGTATATTTGGGGCTTTGCATACTACTTTGATTATCCATATGAAGCGACTCCCGGTGATTGGTACATTGAAATTCGTGCCAAAGGCAACTTAATACATAGCTCTAAGTTTACCGTTGTTGAGAATGGCAAAGAGTTTGAGTAAGTCCCCCAATATTGTTAAGCGCTGGCAGCAGCACCACACAGGGTATACCATCTAGTGGTTGTTGCTGGAACATATCCAAAATAAAGTGGGGGACTCAGCCCCATTTAATTAGACTATTTTGCTAACGCATTATTTTCGCCATCGGGGGAGCGAGATGATGGGGGCTTTTTTCCATTTAATAAATGACCTATAAAGCGCCCTCTGATCAAATAATGATAGCTAACCAGTGAGATAACCAAGGTGCCGCTCACACTGAAAATAAACTTAATGGAAGCAGGTAAGTCGATATTAGTAAGTGGAAGCTGCATATAAAGCAAAATTGGCACATGCACTAAATACACCCAGTACGATGACTCTGAGATGTAACGACTCACTTTACTCTCTTTGTTTAGGTAGTTGTAACCAAGAATTAGCGCCAATGCGGTCCAGCTGACAATTGCAATCGCTTGCATTGCCACTAGCAGCGAGTGCTGTACACCTGATGGTGCAAAGTAGCCCTGTTGTGCGGCTTCAATTACTTGTGTGAGAGTTGGCGATGCCGGCAGTAACAGGAAGTAGTACCAAAGCGATACAATCGCTATACCAGTGATAACCAAAGTGCTTTTAACTCCTCGAGCGATCACCTGTAGATTGTTATATAAAATTGCGCCTGCAAAGTAAAAAGCACCATAAAAGCACCATGCCCAAAATTGAGGATACAGCTTGTCCGGGGCGTGGAAAGGGACGGGTTGCTCTAATAGTGATATAAAACTACACAGTACGAGCACGAGTAACAAAACGAGCGGGTTTATAGTTACTTTCGACAGGTAGTTGTAAACGTCAGACAAGCGAGTTAAACACCAATGAAGTATACAAAGCTGCATTAAGACCCATAAAAACCACAAATGTATGGTACTGATCTGTGGATTCTCAATGGCTTGAATTACCCCAAAAAGTGCCGGAACGGGATTGGCAATCTCTGCACCCCACATGAAGATATGAAGAAACACTGCAATGATGATTGGATAGAATACAAAAAAAGGAATTAAGACGCGTTTAAAGCGCAATTTGATAAAGGTTTGCTCACTTTTTCGAGCAATAAGCAGTGCACTACAAAAACCGGCAATTAAAAAAAATAGTGGCATCCGAAACAAATGTAGCCAGTTTGCGAGGTAGTTGAAAAATACATTGGTATTAGGATCCGCACTAAACCATATGTTTTTAAAATAAGGTCCGTAGGCAATTGCTGCATGGAAAATAACCCCAAGCAATAGCGCTATACTGCGTAAATTATCAATGAAGTAAAAACGTGAGTTTTGTTGCATTGTGTAAAGTCCGATTAATTTAAAATCCTTGTATTATTGCGTCTGTGAGTCGCTTTGAGCTGCGCAAATAACTTGTGTCAACTATGGCATTTGGCACCGCTCTAGAATGTAAGTAATTTTAATTATGTGTATAAAGCAAAGCTCCTCGATAGCGCTTAGCGAGCGGATAGGAATGAGTTCACATTGTACGGTCTGGTTTAGTGAACTATAGCGTGGCGGCTCGATACCTGAGAAAGTACAATATCATAGCAGCCACAGATAAGTGCTGAAGTCGTGCTAATTAGTATGTTTGAGTGGTGGCGCAAAAAGGGTCTAGTATTGCAGCATGTTGACCCTTCGCGTGAGGGCTAGAGCAGCTGGTGGCTCTTTAATTGTGCTTCTAGTGCGGCTTGGTTAAAGCCTCGGATCAAGCCATCAGATACCAAGATCAGAGGTAACACCTCACCGCCTAGAGCCTCAAATTCTTTAAGTGCTTCGGCATCTTGCTCAATATCCACTTTTACGAAGGCAATATTACGTTGTTCTAAATACTGTGCTGTTTTTTTACAAAATGGGCACCACTGTGTGGTATATAACTTAATAGGGGTCGTAGAATTTACACCGTACGAGCTATAGTCCCCTTTTTCAATTTGTTGGCTTGCAAATAAGCTTTGGATCGCCTGCATACCATAGCCCCCACCAAACCAGCCAAGACCGAGGGTAAGGGCAAAAATCACCAGATACTTTATTATATTCATTGTTCTATTCACCGGGCTAAAATGAGCGATAGCAGGTACTATCGCTCAGGATGATTAATTATGCACAGTCGCGCATACATTGTGCTTTAATCGTGCGGCAGTTATATCCAGGTGTTCCGCCCCACTGGCACACATAAAACTGGTATCCACAATAGTTTTCTAATGTACCAAAGTCTTGCCAGTTACAGCCATGCGTATAGCCATTGCTTGCAGAGACAGCAAGAGAAGTACCTAACCCCATGGCGAGCCCCATGACGGCCATTGCTATTTTTTTATTCATTGTATTTCCTTTATCATTTTAACTGTGAGTAAAAATTGCTCACAGCTAAATATGTAATCGCGCTTGATGGAATGAGTCAATAAATAGTGTGAATTTTGAGTTGATTAAAATTCACTCAGCTGTAGATGACATGGGATTTACTATTTTAGATTGAAAAATATAGGATTTAATACCTGTCTACATTAATAATTTTATATTGTTTATGATTGAGCAAGGGGCTGAATTTATCAACTTTGAAACTACTACTTGTCTATTGTGTGGAATTCTTTTGTGATTTTTAAATGTGTTTTTTGGGAAAGTGACAGCAAAGTGCGTAGGCACATTAGATATGTATTCATCAAGAAGGTATACAAAGCCATATTGCTGATTCAGTATGGCAATGATAAGGCGAGAAAGAAAATAGTAGACACTATGTAAAAGAGCCTACTAATCTTGTTATGTTATCCGCAATCACTCATACATTGCGCTTTAATGGTACGACAGTCGTAACCCGGTGTATAACCCCACTGACAAACATAAGCTTGAAAACTGCAGTAATTTTCTAGTGTACCGTGTGATTGCCAATTACAGCCATGCGTATACCCATTACTAGCAAAAACAGCAAGCGAAGTTCCTAGTCCCATAGCCAGTCCCATGACTGCCATTGTCATTTTCTTATTCATTTAATTTCCTTTATCACATTAAAAGTGAACAAAAATTGTTCACAGGTAAATATGTAATAGTGCTTTGCGTTTTGAGTCAATGGCATTGTATTAATTTTGAATTGATTAAAATTCACACGGCTTTGAACGTGGAAATCGGACGCGATTAATATGAAAGATATTAAATTTATGCTGTTTTTTGTAATAGAGGCTCTCGTGCAAAAAGCGATTCAACTATGCGTTTATTCGCTTATTATTTTGAGGTGAAAATTTAACTTATTGTTTTTTGATAGTTATATTTTCTCTGTTGAGATAGGCATAAAGTTCAGTAAACAAATTAAGTTACGTTTGAATAGCACCTACGAACTCGCAAAAAGAGGTATATGAGGATATTTTTCAACTGCTTAAGTCATAATTAGTTGGCAAAAGAGCCCTGTTATCACAGCTTTTTTGATGAAAAGCGCCTTCTAACGTCGATATAAGTAAAGAGATAGAGGGCGGCAATTCAGGTAAGTAGGCTGGGCCTGTACTAATAGATTGTGTTGTTAGTAACAGGTGTCGAGTTTCAAATAGGCGCCAACAGTTGCTTTGAGTATCTCAACCAATGCACCATCCATAAATTGGTAATCATCTGGTATGTCAAGCACCTGGATATCTATGTACAGCAAGAGCTGTGTAAACTGAGCTCGTAAACGGCATTTATGCTTTTCTTCCATGACAAAAATGACATCAGCCCACAGGATACCCCCTTTGTTTACTGTGCGCTTTGCACTAGGGCTAGTTCCGGCGGAGCGTACCCAGAGGTTAGCGTGGTTTCTCCACATTTGTTCGCCAGTAGCGCTTCGCCATTGGTTGCGATTACAAACAAATAATACGTTTATCTTTGTTGGATCTGGCATAGTTTGCTTCACTTTTTAACGGAGGTGAAGTTAACCCCTTTAAACGTTTTAATTGGGCTGCCTCGTTCTACTTCTCTGTGATGTTGCCAGCGAGACTTTTGGACGCTTATGTCAGCTTCTTGCTTTGCGGCCAATTTTTGCAGCAGTCAAGCACCAGATCATACTTCACAATAAGCAACTGTGGGTAACTTAAAAGGAAGCTATATCAGAGGTTGAGTTTGCCTTCAGCTACTTAGCGGATGAGACCTGCAAAGGATAATAGTGTGTTTGTCATGAATTTTTCTCCTCTACAGTTAGTTGATAGCCATAGAAGCTCGCTAAAGTAATTAAAAAATGTAGGAAAGAATGCAGTTCGGAACTGCGTAGCGCAATAAAAACGGAGTTTCATGGTGAATAATAATTAACTTGTTTTTGTGTTAAGTGCTTTGTTGTTAAGGTTTTTAATGTCTGGTTATACAGTTTTTCCCTTTTAATTGTTTGTTTTATATTTGTTTTTATTTTTGTTTTGTCGTTGGTTCAAAGGCGTGTAGAGAATTAAAATTCAAAAT
>NZ_AUXS01000021.1 GCF_001625565.1 Pseudoalteromonas luteoviolacea NCIMB 1944 | reverse complement strand
TTCCAATGCTGATCGTTTAAGCTCATTTACTACGTCTTGATCGATCTTTTGCCTATGGCATATTTAGCTCTTAACTTGAAGGAGCTTATATGTTGAATGACCTGTCTATGCTATTTAATGATGCAGAAGAAATCGTTAGTAACATCTCTGTATTTAACACCGAATTGCCTACTGAGTGGCTAACAGAGGCGTTCAACCTAACTGGGCATGCAACTATTCGCAGGCGAAAAATTGCGCCAGAAGATGTTATTCGGCTTGTGATAGGCATGTCGTTAATGCGCAGTGAACCTATTCAAGAAGTTGCAGCGCGATTAGCCTTTAAATCTGCTCAAATTGACAACGGATTGCTTGCAAGAAGCTCATGGAGCAATGCGCGCCAGCGCTTGGGGGCAGCGCCTGTTGAGTGGTTATTCCAGCGCAGCGCCGCCTTTTGGGATGATCAAGAGTATAAAGATGAGCTTTGGAATGGCCTGCGTGTATATAGCATTGATGGCACAAGCCTACGTACTGAAGATACACCTGAGTGTCGTGCCTATTTTGGCTCTGCGCACAGTAAAGGAGAGCGAGTTTCTGCTTTTCCCGCTTTTCGGCTCACTTGTTTAATGAATGCCAGAACTCAAATTATACTTAATGCGGGATTATGTGAATTTAAAAAGGGTGAAATTACAATAGCCTCGCAGTTGGTAGATAACTTACCCAACACGAGCGTCGTGCTTATGGACAAACTCTACCATTCAGCTGAACTATTACATCATATAGAAATGCTGGGTTCAGACAGATTTTGGGTTACTCCCTTACGCACTGATATTAAATGGCAACGAGTCCAAGGTGAGGTAGAAAGTGACGATATGTTGGTAGAGCGAACGCTGAATTCGCATACTCGTAAGCGTTCTAGTACATTGCCTAAGGATTGGCAATTTAGACTTATTAAATACCAGATTGATGGGTTCGAACCAAAGCTATTGGCGACTTCTCTACCTCGTGAGCAATATTCAAAAGAAGATATCATTGCACTTTACCATGAGCGGTGGTCAATCGAGTTGGGCTATAGGGATATCAAGAAAACGATGCTAAAAAACACGATGACCCTTCGAAGTAAAAAGCCAGAGTTAGTGATCCAAGAGCTCTACGGCATGTTGATAGCATACAACCTCATAAGGCATGAGGCAGCATTGGCTGGTAAACAGGTGAAAGTAAGAGGTGCACAAATAAGCTTTAAAACAACTATGCGAGTTGTGATTTATGACTACTATTCAATGGCCACTACTAACTCAATACATACGCTTCCCAAAAGATTAAAAGACTTAACTGACACAGTGAAGGACTTTATCTTGCCAAAACCAGACAGGCCGAATTACCCTCGGGCAGTGAAAATGAAGAAGAAAGAGTTTCCAGTTAAAAGGAGCCAGCCACTCAAGGCCCCTTAAACGAACAGCATTGGAAGCAAGTTCAGGGTGACGAGTTTAGGTTCAGGATCACGGGTTTAGGC
>NZ_AUXS01000020.1 GCF_001625565.1 Pseudoalteromonas luteoviolacea NCIMB 1944 | reverse complement strand
AGCATTGGAACTTGTTTCAGGATCCATGTTTTTTTGATGTTAACTAGGTTTTAAGAGTGGCAGACGTAGCAACTGCCAAAACTACTCACTTCACCTTGCGCAAAGTAAACGTATTCGCTGCGCTCATAGTCGTTAATACTTTGCACGATATTCACCTTGCGCAAAGTAAACGTATTCGCTTCGCTCATTGTCATTAATACTTTGCACGATATACCAATAAATTATGGCGGCAATACCTA
>NZ_AUXS01000019.1 GCF_001625565.1 Pseudoalteromonas luteoviolacea NCIMB 1944 | reverse complement strand
GATTCATTGATTTCAAGGCTCTTTTGGTAATATTCAAGTGCCTTATCCAGCTCGCCTTTTATCTGATAAACATTCCCCATGTTGCCATACACACCAGCCATACCTTCTTTATGACCTAGAGATTCATTGATTTCAAGGCTCTTTTGATAATATTGAAGTGCCTTATCCAGCTCGCCTTTTATGCGATAAACATTCCCTATATTGCCATACGATACAGATTTACCTTCATCATTATCGGCCTTTTCAGCCAAGCTTAAAACATGTTGATAAGCTTGTAATGCACTGTCTAATTCACCAGTTCGCTTATAAATAAGGCCAGCCATAGTCCAAGCATTTATATGCTCAGGGTTTAATTGTGTTGCCCTGACAAAATCATCTAGTGTCTGCTTAGACTCATGAAAATAAGTTAACGAACCGCGCTGATAATAATACTCGGCCTGCTTTAGAATGATGTCTTCGTTATCATCAATCAGTTGTGAGAGTAGCGCTCGTGCTTCATCAACATCGCCACTATCTATGATTGCTTGCAATGCAGCATCAACATCCTTGGCGGGCAATTCGTTGTTTTGTTTGCTTTGACTTAAATTAGAGATGATGTCTAGATAGGTTTGAAGCTGCTGCTTGTACTCAGAAATCTCGATTTGCTTTTTATCTAATTCAGCTTTTAAAGCTTCGAATGCTTTCACTGCTATCGGGTCATTGATGACAATATTGCCCGAATTATCTCCGGTAATTTGAACCACAGTTGAGTTATCAGCGCGTGCTGTTTGGAATACGCCGCTTAATTTTTTGAATAGAGATGCTATCAACGTTATATCCTTGTATTGCTTCACAATACAACTCTACTCAACTGGATACTAAAATCAATGTAAACATGAAAGATTTAATGCAGAAATGAAATGGTAAACGGGAGAAGGTTTAACTCACTTTGGGATGTCTAAAAACAAATGTATTTTTATCCAAACTCGAAACGCGCGTTACAGCTGCGCCAGTTGGATCTTTTTGTGCAAACGAACATACGTCACCGGGTTTGATTGTTGTTGGCGTAGGTTGTTTTGACCAGCTTCCATGCGTCGCGTGAAAATTGGTAATTTTGATCGTTGAACTTGTGGAGTTTTTTATATATCCGTAAGTAGAGAAATCGGCCATGATACTTTCCTTTTCTTGTTTAATATATGCCAGCAGTTACAGCGCTAGCTCAAACCTCAATAGAAAGTTTAGATAGGAACACCTAAATAACTATTACACAGTATTACCGTGTAGTAAGTTATTGTTCACAGTTAATTTCAATAGCCAGATTTGCCATAGTTTTTAATTTTCATATCAAAGATATTGAATCGCTGTTGCCATAAGAGCAAGAAGCATTGATAAAAAATAAAGTTAGGCTCCCTATCAGCTCAGGCTTTTATGGAAATAGAATTTGACACAACAACACTAAACAGATCACCAACCAGACTCCAACATTGTATTAAATATATACTGGCACTGACCAACACTCAAGGTTAATCTACTAGTAATTTTTACCATAAAAATTACTCTACTGCTTTTGTCATCTACCTAAAAAAGCCTATTTAACATAACTTTAAACCTGTGTGCTTTGCTCTGTTTCCTGGTTTTACAGCGGATGTATTCCAATAGCGGATTATCAAAACTTCAAACCAAGTGGTAATAATATCGTTCAGTACGGAACGGATAAATTGTTGAGCCAGGATAAAGTAAAAACAGTTTGATTTAACATAAAATGGTAGCTGCTACTTTTTCGGCAGCTCACCTTTGTTATCTCCGCCTATTTGTACGGCGTTTTTAATATTGTTACCCGATATGCTCTGGTTAACGGATTTTAGCGGCTCACAGCGCCCTGACTTTTTGAATATAGCAACAAGTACCCCGACAATGCTCACCAACAGCGTCGATGCACCAATTTGCTCACCAGTACCAAGTGAGGTAAACCACTCAATCATAGCTCTTACTCCTTTGTATTCTCTAGTTCTGCAAGCCAGATAGACACTTGCTCAATTTGAGGTTGTGCGCCCACTTGCTCGAATAATGCCAAGGCCTTTTCCCAATGCGCTTTTGCTTGATTGAGGTCGTCCTGTAGTTCAGATAATATGCCCATATTGGCATACTGATTTGCCATGCCTTCTTTGCTGCCAAAAGATTCATTGATTTCAAGGCTTTTTTGGTAATACTCAAGCGCCTTATCCAATTCGCCTTTTTCTAGGTAAACGTTCCCCATATTACCATACTGGCGCGCCATGCCTTCTTTGCTTCCTAGAGGTTCATAGACTTCAAGGCTCTTTTGATAATACTCAAGCGCCTTATCCAATTCGCCTTGTATTTGGTAAACATTACCCATATTGCCATACTGGCGCGCCATGCCTTCTTTGCTTCCTAGAGATTCATTGACTTCAAGGCTCTTTTGGTAATACTCAAACGCCTTATCAAGTTCACCTTGTGTTTTGTAAACAACCCCCATATTCCCATACTGGCACGCCATGCCTTCTTTATGACCCAAAGGTTCATCGATTTCAAGGCTCATTTGGTAATATTCAAGCGCCTTATCTAGATCGCCTTGTGTTTGGTAAACTGTCCCCATATTACCATACTGGTTAGCCATACCTTCTTTACGACCTAGGGATTCATTGATTTCAAGGCTCTTTTGGTAATATTCAAGCGCCTTATCTAGATCGCCTTGTGTTTGGTAAACTGTCCCCATATTGCAATACTGGTTAGCCATACCTTCTTTACGACCGAAGGATTCATTTAATTCAAGACTCTTTTGGTAATATTCAAGCGCCATATCTAGCTCGCCTTGGATTCGGTAAACAACCCCCATATTACCATACTCATTGGCCATACCTTCTTTACGACCGAAGGATTCATTGATTTCAAGGCTCTTTTGGTAATATTCAAGCGCCTTATCAAGTTCGCCTTTTATTTGGTAAACATTCCCCATATTACAATACGATACAGATTTACTTTCATTATCACCTGTCTTTTCAGCCAAGTTTAAAACATGTTGATAAGCTTGCAATGCGCTGCCTAATTCACCAATGCGCTTATAAATATGGCCTGCCCGATTCCTGGCACTTATATGCTCAGGGTTTAATTGCGTTGCCCTGACAAAATCCTTTAGTGTTTGTTTAGACTCATAAAGATACGTTAACGAACCGCGATGATAATAATACTCGGCCTGTTTGAGAATGATGTCTTCGTTATCGTCAATCAGCTTTGAAAGTAGCGCTTTTGCTTTATCGACATCGCCACTACGTATGATTGCTTGTAATGCAGTATCAACATCCTCGGCGGGTAATTCATTATTCTGTTTGCTTTGGCTTAAATTAGATATGATGTCTAGATAGGTTTGAAGCTGCTGCTTGTATTCAGAAATTTCAATGTGCTTTTTATCTAATTCAGCTTTTAAAGCGTCGAATGCTTTCACTGCTATCGGGTCATTAATGACAATATCACCTGAATTATTTCCAGCAATTTGGACCACAGTTGAGCCATCTGTTTGCACAGTCTGTATTATGTCATTGGATTTTTTAATCAGAGAGTTCATCAACGTTATATCCTTGTATTGCTTCACAATACAACTCTACTTAACTGTTTACTAAAATCAATGCAAACATGAAAGAATTAATGCAGATATGAAAGGTAACTGAGGAAAGGTTTCAACTCACTTCGGGATGTCTAAAAACAAATGTAATTTTATCCAAAATCGAAACGCGCGTTACATGTACGGTGGTTTGAGCAAAAAGCAACTCAAAGACTATTTGTCAGGTCGTACTAAACGAATCTATTTCAAGGGCGTAATGAGTTTCTATCCTCTTGTTAATGATACCAAACAGCTGACAGAACTAGATGGGTGGTTATTGTCTGTTATCTATCGTGCAGTTCAACTCAGAGAGCAGTTACTGCGTGTTAGTTGGAAATATAATCGTTCTCACAGTTTTCCATTTAATCAATCACGAGAACAGTTGTTAAAAAAGTGTGCAAAAACTAAAGTTAAGGGTAAGTATTTACTTGAAATACCAAGCTTTTTACTAATACATCAAGCATTGAAAAAAGGTCTGTTGGAATCGGGCATCGAAAAAGTGATGAATTCTGACTCTTTAAACTACGATTACTAATACAAGCCAGTTAACAAACGCATCAACACGGATTCGTACAACTGTGGCGCTTTTTGCTATTCCCTTCGGGCAAAGAGCGCTCCAGTAGCACTCACCGGTTAAGCGGGCGTCATGTGTTTTGTATAAATGGTCACTATTTTGTATGGAATTGAGGGAGCTATGAACAATTTTTTCAAGCAACAACTGCTTAAAGATAATGAGGACAAGTGGTTGTTGTTAGGGCTTACATTCAGCCTTGTTTTGATAGCTTGGTTCCAATTCATTGCATATGACATGAAAGAGGTGGTGCCTAGAGGGCAACAATGGTCTGATTTGATCGTTAATATTTCGATGTCATATATTGCGGGTTGGATTATCTATATCGTTTCTGTGTTTATTCCCAAAATTGAAAAGTGGCGAAAAGCTAAGAAAATTGTTTATCCATTTTTAAATCAAGTTATTACGACAATAGATGTTTCTATCCTTAACTCGGTCCTGTACCCAAATGAACAATACCGTCCTATACCAAAAGTTTCCACGATGTCATCAGAAGAACTCAGGCGGTGCTTTGACTTTGAAATTTTGAATAAGCCTATAAAAGGCTTTCATGCGGTGTTCTATACTTATGGATTCAAACCTGAGACTAGGTTGGATGAACTTATTTTGTCTACCATTACCCCTCTTGAAAATGTCTTGAATGAACTAAAAGCTTACTACGATATGTTGAGTTATGATGAAGTCAAGCTACTAACAGAAATAGAAAAATCAAGATATTTGCTGTTTGTTGGTGGCACGCTAAGAGCTCAGAATAAACTGGTTTTTGATGTAGATATGTTTATTGAGCTATTTGAATCTGTTCGATCATTAGAGCTGCTAATTAGTCACCCAGAAGAACACACATAAAAAGGCATTGAAGAGTGATTCGCAACGCTTGGCGCTTTCGCTTCGATCACACCTTACTGCGGCGTTAGCCCATAGAAACTTTTATGCGAAATTCACCTAATATAGACGACGAACTAAAACGTTTATGACCAAAAATGAGTTAGGGCGGGAGTCTGTTTTCGAACATTTTACTTTCTCAAAAATCAAATCTGATACGCCATATTCAAGAATCAAATAAACCAGCCCCCACACCTAACAACGAAGGCTGATCAACACATTTAAAAAAATTACAACTTCAACTCCATTTGCTTGTGCGCATCGCCTACTAAAAGCGGTGCGCCATTGACTTCGGAGGTCACTATTATGTTGATCATTTGTCTGGTCAACTTATAGCGGCGAACCAAATCTTGGACAGAAGCGCCCTGCTTAAAATCCTCTCTTAATTTAATGTTCCGCAGCTGAATCATGATTTTGTCTAGCTTTGGTATTTGATAAGTGCTGCCAGCATGGTTATACAATGCCCTTGCCATATCAACGCTAAACCGCTTACAAAATTCGTGATTAGGCGTTGGCTTGTCGGGAATAAAAAACAAGTTACCCTGCTCTTCACTTGAGGCGTTTACGGCATCATCCAGCCCCATAACCTTTACAAACAACCGTAAACCGTGTGGCAGCAAAGATGCATCAGGATGAAGCATCGTTTCAGTATGACCTTAAATTGATCCCATCATGAAATTCTTCATCAGGCACATCTTTGATTAAAGCCTGACCCGCTATAGGGGTTTTTCCGTTGAATGTTATGGTCGGACTACCGTGCAACTGCCAGCCATCGTTAAGTGATTTTGATACGCGCATACAAAATACTTCATCATCAGGCCCGGTAACGAATCTATATAGTTTCATTTGGAATTTCTCCTATTCCAGTTATTTTTTGCCCACTTAAATAAGTGAACTTTGAAATGCTAACTTGTATATTGTATTCAATAAAGGTAAAGATCAACCTATATATCATGAGTCGCTGTAAAGCAGCTTAACGCTCGCAAGTTCTTTGGTGTTTTAAAGCTTCAATGCTAGATCCCTAGGTTTGCTTCGATAAATATATTTCTAGCTGTTCTTTTACGTCGGTAAGGTTCAGATAAATGGAGGCAAGTAACGGCGTAATATCTGTGTAATGGACTTCAACCCTCCTCTACCTATTCTAGAGTTCTGTATGGTTTATAAACAAATAAATCATTAAACTCGTGAAGGAGACGTTATGAATAAAAATGATCGAATGGCTCAACCAACTCTTAGTGATCGACAAGGTTTTAACCGTCGTTGGTTTGCAAATAATGCAGATTTGAAGGTTTATAGACCAACAAGTCGTGCGGAAGTCGTGTTGGCTTTTCAAGATATTATTGATGCTAAAGACATTGAGCCACATGAAGTTCAAATAACTTGCGGCCGTCACTGTTATGAAAGTTTCGTATATAACGGTGAAACCAAAGCGATTATAGATGTAGGGAGTTTAAACGGTTTCGAATACTCTAAAAAGTCCGATACTATTGAAATGGAAATTGGCCTCAGTAATTGGGAAATGTATCGCGTACTAAACAATATGTATAAGCGTACCCTACCCGCCGGAAGCTGTTACTCTGTTGGCTTGGGAGGCCATGTTACGGGTGGTGGTTACGGTTTATTGTCTCGAATGTATGGTCTTGCGATGGATTACTTGGTTGGCGTTTACATCGTTGTGCAAAACTCGAGCGGTGATGCCGAAGAACTTTATTGTGACCAAGATCAGCACTGTGACTTATTTTGGGGAGTTAAAGGCGGTGGTGGTGGACAATTTGGCATTATCACAAAATTGATATTTAAAGATGCACCGCCTTCACCAGAGAGAATGTACACAATAAACTTTTCATGGGATTGGCAGGACGAAAACGGCGACTATTTGTCTCAAGAACAGTTCACACAAATTATTCGCTTATTTGAAAAGTCTTTTTGTGACCAAGACCCACAAACTTGGCATGTTTGGGCTAATATGCTTCTCAATCATAAAGACGCAAAAAACATTTCAATCACTGCTTTTGTTTACTATATTCCAGAGTATCATGGCGATTGGGCTGCATTTGAATTAAAGGAGCGCAATAAGTTTAGTGCGATCCTCAAAAAAGCGAATCAAATAAAGCTATTATCAAAAGGTGATTTTACTCTATTTGGCCACCCTCACATTCCAAGCTCGAGAGGGTTAAATAGCTATGCAAACAACTTAAAAGACAACTTTATTGATTATACTTTAAGAGATTACACCTATCTCAATGGTACACAGCAAGTTAGTCCCTCTGGTCCTAATAGTTTTGGTAAATACAAATCAGCATATCTAACCAAATATTGGACTGAACACATGATCAATAGTGCCTACGCATTTTTAAGAAAACCTATCTCTTATCAAGATGGCGATCATGCTACACGGGCAGATATGGCTCGCTCTTTAATACAGATCGACAGCTATGGCGGAAAAATAAACACCGTAGAGCCAAAAGACACCGCAATTGTTCAACGCTCTTCTATTATGAAGCTGCAATATCAAACCTACTGGGATAACAAAATGCCCCCAGGTTTGGATAACACAGCGCAAGCTGATGCACACGTGAATTGGCTAAACGACATGTATAAGACGATATATGCCGTTTCTGGTGGTGTACCAGATCCTAGGTTCTCAGACCGTGTGGATGGTTGTTATTACAATTATCCTGATGTGGATTTGGGTTCAATTAAAAACGGCCCGGAAAGTTTAGAGCATGCACTAATGTTGTACTTCGGAGATAATCTACCGCGCTTAAAACAGGTTAAAGCAAAGTACAACCCACAGGGGTGGTTTGGCAATGTCCAAAGTGTCCAAACATATTGCCAAGAGATAACAACTGAAAATGCTCAAAGCAAATCTAAAAGTAAGGCTAAAAATATGTAAGTAAACTAAGGGCTAATGGCGGTTAGGTGTATTAGCCCTTTGAATGTTTGATGATCTGTCTCAGACGCAGTGAGTAGTTAAGTGTACTTGCTAGGATTTTTATTAGCTCCTTTATTTACAGAGGAGTTTGCTATAGGATCCCCACTCTCTCGAGTGAGCCAAATAAGATGGCTCGCTCATCATTGCAAATAAGCTCTAAGCTATTAAGAGGATTTTTCAGTGTCACCTGAATCGATGACAGATTTAATCATAACTTTAGTTTTACTTTTGGTTTCAGTAGGCATGGCATTTCAAGGCAAAGTTTTGAAGGCAAATATGGCCGATAAAGATGCGGAAAATGCGAAGAAAATTGAAAAAAAAGCAAACCTGCTCGTCATGTGTGGGTCGTTTGTTGCAATCATACAAGTTATTAAACTTGGTTCATTTTTGCTATAGATATACAGCTTAAGTTACGTAAAAAAATAAGGCCGTCGGAAAAAAGTAAAGTCCGACGCCTACTACTGCTCACCCATTCTCGCTACTTATATTTATCGTGATTGCTCAAACGGCTAATCTACATTCAATATCTTCCTCTTATAACATGCACTTGTGTGCGCAATTGCTTGTGCGGTTAATGGCGCATTGGCGTCAACTCAGAAATATTCGTGTCACGGTTTACTGTATTTCAGAAACCTTTTAACGGTAATACATGATGTGGCAAAGCAGGTGATTTGCACTACGATTAGTGGACCTATAGGTAAAAACTAATTGGAATCAAAATGGCTTATGTAGATGGATTTGTCTTGGCAGTGCCTAATCAAAATAAAAGTGAATACCTACGCATGGCGCAGCTTTCTGCTGAGATATTCAAAGAATATGGTGCACTTAGTGTGGTTGAATGTTGGGGAGATGACGTACCCGATGGCGAACAGACATCATTCCCGCTAGCAGTAAAGTGCGAAGCCGAAGAAACAGTGTGTTTCTCTTGGGTTTTTTGGCCTTCAAAAGAAATCAGAGATGAAGGTATGGCAAAGTGTCATAATGACGAACGAATGAAAGCCATGTGCGAAGGTGCAATGCCATTTGATGGCAAGAGGTTGATTTATGGTGGGTTCGAAGTGATTTTGAATGCTTAAGCCGGTTGTCGGATATAAAGCCCGAACTCAGTTCTAAACTAAGTTCGGGATGTGTGTATATCTCTAGAATACTAGGAAATTTCCACTTCTTTAAACTCGTCGCAACTGCGAATAAGCTCATGAAAAAATATAAAACATGGATCTGTCAGGGACATTTTATTTTGGCCAAAAAGCCTTTGTTTTAAACTTTGACGTTTATCTATTTGGAGCACCCACTCTAGTTCCGGTGCTGAGTCTTCTTCAGGTGAATAAAATACACTTGCACCGATCAAATAGTGATTGTCTTCAAACGTTAGAGTACTATACCACCCCCAGTCTTCAGCGGCTGGATCGCAGATATCTAACTGTCCGTTTAATTTACTTTTTAACCAAATTAATAGTGATTCACCATAAATTGGAGTAATAGGATTTATCTGCTCTTGTGTAACATCAAACTTTTCGGTTTTAAAGTGAATTGCCAGATTCATTGAGTATCCTTACAAAAAATTGGACAAAAAACAGTATAATGCTAGGGGTTAATACTGCCAATAACCCTGCAAGTTTTGGGCTAGAAAGCCCTTCTACGCGAGGGGTTGTAGAGCGAGTAATAAAATTATAGATATGCTCTGCGCTAAATAATACAAACACTGCTCCTAAAGCTAAAGCTAATGCAAATGAACTTGCTTCTAAAAATATAGCCCAGCCAAACAACATCGTCAGAATAAAGGCGATAAGTGCAGTTGCATATTTGCTTATTAAACTATTGATAATAAATCACCTCTGAGGGTAAAACATGCCCATTTTTATACCAAAAATTAAATTGAGCACATTGAAGCACCAATTTTAACCCCTATCAGTACCTTTGAGGCTGACGCTATTTGCCTAAAAGAGCCTATGCCCTACTGTTCCAATGCAGACAACACCTCTTTGGCTTTTTTGTTTTTGCGAGCAAAGAATACAATAGATGCAAGTAAAACCAGAAACGATATGCCAATATTAAGCAAGTCTGAAATGGTACAATTCAAAAAATAGCATCTAGCTATAGCAAATACCATGAGCGCTGCAACGAATATCCAAGTCGCTTTCACACTTAATGTCCATCTAAATATTTCGTTTTTTATTAATTTGCTGTGTACTTCGATAGAAGTGCTGATCTGTTCACTTCTAAGTTGTCTTAAGCTACTTAGCCTGCTTTTGTTCATTAACACAAAGATGGTAATACCCCATACGGTTGCAAAACCTACCCAGAGCTGTTTGATTAGATCAAAGCCCTTGAATAAAGAGACCACAAAAAACACGCTCACTGCCAGAATAGCCACCAACTCAATACAAAAGTTGACCTTCAAAACGAGGTGTTGCCTTTTGTGCCGTTTAAGTAAAGTGTCCATTTCAGGTAATTCTTTTTGCTCTGCTGACTGCCAAATTGACGATAATTGTTCAAACTCTTTATTATCCATTATTTCATTCTCGCTAATAAATTTGCTAGTTGCTCTTTCGCTCTATGTAATCGGATCCCGACATTCGAATCGCTTATTCCCAAAACATCGCCAATTTCTACATTGTTTAAATCTTCCAGCTTAAGCAGCATAACTTGCCTTAAGCTCAGTGGTAGCTTATGGATTGCAATCAATAGCTGCTGTTGTCTTTGAGCTTGCAATGTATGCGACTCCGGCGAGTCTCGCTCACATACCGTCGTATCATCAAGTTGATCTTCTGATATGCGGCTATGACGCCTGATATGATCAATGGCTGTGTTGTGTATTACTCGATAAACATATGTATTGAGTGAACATTGTTCACTAAAACCATCGAGTGAACGCCAGATTGAGAGCGCCATCTCTTGTGCCAACTCATCTGAAAGCGCTGTGCGATTTTCATACCCTGTTGCAGCTCGGCTTATTTGCGGCCAATACTGCGAGATAATGCTGTCTTTATCTAAGTCCTTGGTGGGTGTTGTCAACGCTTTATACCTCCAGTTTATTTTTATTATTAGTCGATGCAGATACCGGATCATTACACTTTTTTTGAATTATTTTTTTCTGCTTAAATTTTGATTGTTTTTGCAATTTTATAACGAAAATAAAAATCAAAAAAATATGTAATGGACTCATTTTTCTATCGACTAATAAGTACAAACTACACATTTTTAACATAAAAAGGGGTAAGCATGTCATTGCTAAACAAGATTAGGTTGCAAAACAAAACACGTTTGTTGGGTGCCGCATGGGCATTGGTTGCATTTAGTTGGGTGACCATGTTCATTGTAATTTTTATATCAGAAACTAAAAGTATTGAAATAGCCGTAACGACATTTGCAGCAGTCACTACTGAAGCTGCAATTTGGTGTACCGCGGCTGTCCTTGGGGTAAGCATTGCTGAAGGGCGAAAAGTTGCGCTACGCACTATTAAAAATAAACTGTTGGGCAAAAGCCGCCAACAAAGTTAACCTAAGATTGAGGTATTACCATGAAAACAAATCAATTTAATGACAAAACAATGCTAGTTGCTTGGCTATTTACCCTATTATGCTGGGGTAATACAGCACTGGTTATGGTTTTTTCACCATTTGTTGTGTTAGAAGTGACGGCACTTTGTTTTGCTATAGTTGCAACACAAATCACTTTTTACGTCACTAAACGCGTCGCAGAACAAAACCCATTGGTCGCGTCAGTTTATAAGAACTTATTCGGGGATTGTTAGACAAGATAAACTAAAGCCCTATTACCTCGAAAAATGTGCGCATGGTTCATTTTGGTTGTCATTTCACCATGCGTACACTGTATCAGTACTTGTATTTCATACTAAATATTGTGTAAATGTATCTTGAGCTTTGTACTCTACTTAGTCAAAACGACAAAAAATAGAGTCTCTATATTTAAATGTTGTCAGGATCCGCTTTTAAATTGTGCATCAGGAATATCAATCAAAAAATCTGTGATACCTATGTCTATCCCAAGTTGGCTAAGTAATGTTGAAAGTTGACCTCTATGGTGGGTTTGGTGATTGAATAAATGAGCTACTAATTCACTAAACTCCCTCTCACTGGTATGGCCTTTCGTATCACTATATACCAGTGTTTCGTGGAAATCAGACTCGTCAACTTCATTGTTTATCCAACAAAGAATTGCATTATCAATGCGGTTTCGTACCGGTAAATACAACTCAAAGTCTTTATAAAGTATAACATCAAGATCTGTTGGGACTGGTAGGTCATTTAAATCAGCTAGTGATTGATATCGCTTCGAATGCTGAGCAAATCGTAACAGCCAAATCATATCACCAATTAAGATATGATTGAGAGTGCCTAAGATAGAGTCAAAAAATGCTCCCCTATCTGATGTTATTTGTTCGTGGCTCAACATACTTGTGGCTTCATTGAGCTGTGTATTCATCCGTAGGTTATATTGCGCCATCAATTTAAAGTGTGACAGATAGTTCATTTCTTTGCCCCTATTTTGTATATCCATAGCTTCAGCGACTACTTTGCTACTCCTATAACCTATCGCCAGTACGCAATATATCAAACAGTTTTTATTGTCTAATGAATATTAAAGCATCATACAGAGAAAGCGGATGTATGGAACAAGCAAAGAAGTGATTGAGCCAATAACAGAGGTTTCCGTTTTAAGATAAATGGCTGAGTGAGCCGCTCAGCCATGAAAGTACCCTATAAATATTTTTGTAGACTGCTTATTAAATTAATTCTTCATTGATGAATGCTGCTAAAACACTTTGTAACGTACTCGCGTTATCGGCGATAGCCCATGCCCACATTTGCGATAGTGCATTCGACTCTTTTGGCTCTAAACCTATTTTCAAAAAGGTACTGTAGTAAGGGAAGTTTGCAAAAGGCATTGCTGGTTGCTTCAATAACGCCAAAGCCTTTTTTTCCAACGTAGGATCTGAATCCCAATACAAGCCGGACATAGCTTCTGCAAATAGTTTGGCGTCATCTAAATCAGACGTAACAGTATCTAGGCCTTTTTGCCCTGCCAAAATCTGGCTCTTAAGCGCTTCGTCTTGTAAGCTGTTTTGCCAGTCGAGCATTTTCGCGTTTTGCACATATAAGATCTCAACCTTACGCCCTGAACTTACGTTTGCCAGTGTGTTTTCCACCGTAGTTAATGTCATTTGATGAAATGCAGGCTGAGAATTGGCTGTGTTGCTGTTACCCTTGTTTGTCTCATAAAGACCACTCACAAGCTGTGAAAACGGCGTATTTCTCGCGCCATTTTCGCTATTCTCAAATACCTGTAATAAGCTTGTTGCCTTGAAAGCTGGGTGCGTTGGATCTTTTTGACTGTCATTGAATGCGTGATATTCCCCTGACTTGCTATCGAAATCAATTCCAAATAGCGGTGCCGCTTGTCCGCCTGCAATAACTTTTTCTTTTTTCACAAGCGGTGTACTAGTATTGTCAAAGACAAGCAGTTTTAGCGGTGCTTGTTCGGAATCACCAGTATCAGTTTGAGAGAGAATGCCAATAATGCCAGTGTTATCTAATGTACCGCCATCCGTGTAAAGCGTGTTTGGGTAATTTTGGCTATTCACCCCAATTGGCCAATAGTTATTCCTGGGAATAAAATCAGCAATATCGTTGAGCTTATTCTGAGCAATAAAACCTTTAAACTTACTGGAAATGGCCCTTGCCAAATCTGTAGCTGCGTCTTTTTCAATATTATTTTCGAGTTCACCAAGCAAATTCTTTCGGTCTGAATCGGATAGTAGTGGCATGACCTTATCAATTAGCTCGGCCAAGCTCACTGGGTCGTTTACCTTAGCAGAAAAAGCACTCGCTATTGCATTTGCAAAAAATGAGCTTGAAGTGCTCACAATATCCATCAAAGCATAACGCTCAGAAATTGTGACTTTAACAGGTGATTCCGATGCACTGTCTTGTTGCAAGGTAGACGCGTACGCATAGGATTCAACTTGCCCTCCACCGACTAATGCGTCATCAGGCGTTTGCCCCTTCGCACCTGCCGAAATAGCCGTTGCTTGATTTGGTAGTTGCACAATATTGGTTTTATTCCCTTCCACAGAGGCTACAGGGTGCATTATGTTATTGTTCATAATGATAAATGGTCGTTCTGCTCGCAAATAAAAAAAGTTTTCATCGGTGGGCTCGAGTTCTGGAAACGATTGCTGTGCATAACTCTCAGATAAAGAAAATGACTTGGTAGAGGTCCAAGTTTTCTCCCCTTGCGCCCGAAGATTGAATACCGACAATACATGCTGGCCAACAATATCAGTCCACAACCATTGATGGTCTTTAGTCTTATTTTTCGCGATAAATGCACCTGCGGTTACTAGCAAGTTATCAAGCCCCATTCCGGCAGGTACCTTGCCAAAACTGTGTTCTGAGAGCTGATTAATATTAAATTTACCAGTTTGGGCGCTGATAGATAGATTTTCAGGAGCAACATATTCACCCAGTAAATCCTCATCTGAATACTTTTGTGGCAAGAAGGAATATATTGACGAAGCCCACGTACCACCCGATACCGATGAAATATAACGTGCTTTTTGAAGCAAGTTTAAAGTGTTTAGGCCTAGCATCTGTCCCCAAGCACAGGTTAATGCTCGCGAACCTCCCCCGGAAAAACATATGCCTAAATTAGCTTTATTTGAATCAGAATGTTCAAGTGTCGGGTTACTTTTACCGTTCGGATATATCTTAACTTGTTGAACCATGGAGTCGTCCTCAGATCCGTATGAAGTTTGTCAGTGGGTGGTAAGCATATTGCACGAGGTGGGCGTTTCCCATTACGCCACTATTACATAACATCAGATTGATTTTGAGTCTCAATGGTGATCGAGACTCAAAATGATCAAGCTAACTCAACGGGTCCGTGATCATCACAGTGGTCACCATGTTGATGTTGAAGGCGACCATTCACAAGATAATCAACATGATCGCCATGTTGAATTGCTTCATGGCCGCATCCTGGTCCATGAACATGACCATTTCCTGAAACAGCATGATTGCATTCATTTGGGTTAGCGTCGTTAACTTCAATCACGTGCTCATCGCAATGATCGCCATGTGGGTGGTGCAGCTTCCCTTCAACTAAATAGTCGACATGACCGCCATGTCGAATTGCGGTGTGTCCACAGTTTGGGCCGTGAGTATGGTGATCAGCATGTTTGTGGGATTGTGAGCAAGACATGTGTCTATTCCTTCTGTTTATAAAGTCCGATATAAATCTAGCTCAGCCTAGTGTCAATGCAAATTCCATTGGATCATATATAAAGGAATGATTTGATCAAGGTGGCTATAGAGTTAATCTACTTTCAAAGAAAATAAATATAACTAAATGTTTTTAATAAGCATTCTTCCCGTAGAACGTTTGGAAGATATACAACTTCCTTCCCAGCTTGCTTCAAAACAATAGCAAGAAGCGTCTTAGCGATATGACAGTAGAAATTGACAAATCGGCTTAAAAATCAGATGAGTTTGATAGAATAGCATTTAAAGTTAAAGCGCAATGAAGGTGTATATTTGTATGAAGTACAATAGTGGCACCTACTCCCTATCATGTTAAGTTTAGCGGATCAGCCTCGCTGTTTATCAAAAACACAATCATCTAATCCTTGGGCACCAACAATGTTTCCACATAACAAAGCGCTTGCTTAAAGCGTTTTCATTACGAGATATTAAATTACTAAAGCCATAAAATACAAATAAATTCATATATTACTTCATAATTATTTACTGAGTCATAAATAAATTAGCGTATCTTAAAATATATTATACTGAAATGTCATGCTGAGCTTGTATGTTATTAGTGCACTTATTTCAGTGCTCATAAATAATATATAAGGATATCAAACATGAAAAAAATAGCCCTACTTTCTCTTTTATTAATGACGAGCTTTGTACAAGCGAAAGAAGTAACTTGTTCTGACAAAATTGACAGTATAAGTTTGCAATCTAGTGGTTCTGTTTGGATTTGGCCAGACAGGCATGAAACAATTGAACTTAAGCCAACTCATCCAAAATTTTACGAATTTCTTGGCATCATGTTTTACGCAATGAAGTCCGGAAAGACAGTTGTATATAAGTCTGACAACGGCGAGCGCTACTCAAACAAGTGCCATGATACAGAAACTAGTCTTTACCCGCTTTATGAAATTTTAAGAGTAAACTAAGCAACATTTGATTACACCAATGCACTTGGTTAGCGAGTGCATTTTTTTCAGACAAATAGATATAAACAATATTCCCTAGTTTAACCCCATAATTTGTTAAATTTCACCTCATCAAAAAATGCAAAATTCAATTCTAGTTGCTCGCGGTATTGTTTTTTATTCACAGCTAAATCTTGTATTTTTATATTGTTTTCTCTGCTGTAGCTTTTCATAACTTCTTCTGCCGGCCCTTCTTTATTTACTATATATCTAGCAAAGTGGTCCATATCCAAGGTGGCTTGCATTTTAGCTGTTTCAGGCAACGTTGAATGTTGTTTTAGGAGAATACTCCGAATCTCCGGATCGAGCGTTGATGGATTGACGCTTACTTGCATTACAACTCTTCCGTAAGCCAATTCTCTAGAATCAAGGGATTGTCTGACATAATCTTCTTTCTCTTTATCAGTCTTCAAACTTTTCCATATTGTATCGACTTGCTGTAAACCCCGCTTAAGATAATTAGACAGGTTCAAACTTCCTTGCGCTATCTTTTTTCGATCGTCTTCATTAATGACGGGATGAGGTTTACTTAATTCTTGTTCAATGTGTTTTAGGGCTTCCAACTTTTCCGCTTCACTATGTGTGTTCTTGTTATAATATTCTTGCCATCTATCCGAGGAATCGGAGATTCTTTTTAAGTATGCAATATTGCTTTTAGCCATAAGGCTTTCTAGGTCATGCTCTTTAATAAATCCATAAATATTATTTACTGTAGATTCGAATTGGTTATTAGTCCGAAATTTAGATTTGGCTTTTTCATGTTTTTTTGTGTGTGCCTTTTGCTTGTCTTTTCCCTCGCTGCCAAGTATTTTGCCTTGCAAGCCAGTTTTTGTGACAAAACCTTTCTGAAACCTTGGCGCTGTGCCAAACCCCACTGAACTTTTTGACTGCTTGATTTCAGAGTTTTGAGCCGAAGTAGTTAATTTATTGTTCTTCATACTTTTAAACATACCCAGAACCCTCTAAGAATTTGTTTTTGAGTTAAAATACATAATCAAAAGGCGTGGCTTTGCTCACAAAGCAATTACGTCATACTCCGTCTGTTGATTTGCACAATGCATATGTTAAAGAACGTATTTGCCATTCTATTGTGAATAAAATTTAGCAAAGTTCAGTACGCAAATTAGGTTGCTAAAATGTTAATTTTATTCTAGTTTAGTATCTGATACTCACAATCGGAGAAACTCTATGAAGGAAATTATTTTAGTTCTATCGCTAAGTTTGAGTGGCTTGGCAATCGCAGATGAACATAAGTCGCATGATAAGCATGAACATAAACATGGATACAACTGCGGTCATGCCGCTGAGTGGCATGGAGACCATTTTGACTATAATCATAGCGGTCATGACCATCACAACCATGCTGGTGAAGTTCATGAAGCGAAAGTAAAAGTGCATGAAAAGCACAAACACGGACATGGATTAGACTGTGGTCACAAACGGCGAATTGAGCAAGGCCGAGTTGAATACAATCATGATGGTCACTGGCACCATCAACATGGTGAACATTTTCACGAAAATCATGGTTAGGGTTAAATAACTAAATAAGATAAGCTGCCCTTCCCTTATAAGAGGCGATGTGAGGGTAGCAACAAAACCCAATCTTGTTTATTTCCTTGATTGGGTTTTTACTAACTCTATTTTAAAAACCGCGCCCAATCCCTGCAATAAAACAACAAAAAGAATAATTTAACATAATTAAAATCTAATAATGTTTTGATATTCAACCTGAAAAATATTTGCACTAATCTTTCTGATTATGAGAATGTATGTATAGATAATTACGGGATTTTAAATCTTATAATTCTCATAAATAGAACATTTACTTATCTAGAGCTTTATTGATGATTTTATGGTCGACTTTGTCATTGAATTGCTCTATCAATTTAAGTAACTTGGGTGTTATTTGATTTTGACAAAATGGCTTGCTCGGGTCACTGTAGTAGTAATTTTGGTATTGCTCAGGAGATAATTTGAGTTCGTTTAGCAGTAGCGGTTGTGTAATTATCGCTTTACCAAAATCGCCTTGTAAACGAGCTATAATAGATTTTGTTGCCTCAATTTGTGCAATACTTTCACAATACACCGCACTACGATATTTACCCCGACGACTATGGTTTGATGTAGCGCTGTGGGTCTTCAAGTGAATTTCAATCAGATCATCTAACTTAATTAATTGGGTATCAAACTGCAGTAAAACTCCCTCAGAAAACCATTCCTGATCATCGAAGCTATTCAACCAACCCTGCTGTACGTTTTTCACACCAATCAATGAACTAAATATAGCTTCTGTACACCAATAACAACTCCCGCCTAGACCTACTTTTTCCAGCACTGTTGTACACCACTTCTCAAGTTGCAAACTGAATAAACTTTATCATAGCTCTAAATTTTTAAGATTTATTGAGAAAGGATAATTTATTTGTTTTAAACCTTATTTCTTGACTAAATATGATGCACGAAACAACAAATTCTATATAATTGGACGTTTTTGTGGAGCCTAAAATTTGCAAACCCAGGTCAAATTTACAATATTTGGTGTATTCGCCGTGCTGCTATGGAGCGCCGTATTACATATCGTACGTATTGTTAGCGAAGACTTTGGGCCAATTGGAGGGGCCGCACTTGTGTATTCATATGCAGCGCTCTTTCTCGTCGCGTTTTCGGGCCTACCAAAAATCAAAAACTATCCTAAACGTTATATACTTATCGGCGGCACATTGTTTGTTTGCTACGAACTCTGTTTATCCCTTTCTCTAGGCTTTGCCAATTCAAGAACTCAGTCCGCCCAAGTGCTAATCGTAAACTACTTATGGCCACTTTTTACCATAATCGGCGCCCTGCTAAGTAAACAAGCTAATGCCAAACCGATGTTACTTGTTCCTGGCAGCCTTTTGGCTTTCATCGGTGTATGTTTGGTCGTATCTGGTGATTTAAGTTACTTGTTCAATGGTGTGTTAGCAAACGTCGTTAGCAACCCTCTAGCTTTCTTTCTTGCATTTAGCGGCGCTATCATTTGGGCTATATATTGTAATTTAACAAAATCGATGGCCAACGGTGAAAATGCAATCAGCCTGTTTTTTATATTTACCGCTTGCACATTGTGGCTTAAATGGTATTTACTCGATGCGGGTTTTGCGTCCGGTTTTTCATTTAGTAGTGTATTTTTATTAGCGCTAGCGGGCGGAGGAATGGCCTTGGGTTATGGACTATGGAATAAGGCCATTATCGGTGGGAATATGATTTTACTCGCTGCAATTTCTTACTTTACTCCTGTTTTCTCAGGTGTGTTTGCTGCCTTGATTTTAGGTGTCAATTTGCAGCAAGGGTTTTGGCTTGGGGTCATCTCAGTTACAATTGGCTCGCTTTTGTGTTGGCAGTCGACACGCCTTAAAGATCAACAACCTAATTCGGTACAATCAGTGCTAGACAATACTGAATAAATATACATATAATTTGCTACAAACATGCCGATTGGATCAACAATATATGACGCCGCTAGTCGATACATTAAGACAACTTAGGTATCTCATTGCACATTTGGATGACGATACATTACATAGCGAATACCCTGCTATGTCTGAGTTTTTAAATAGCAACCGACTTGGTGATCAGATATGTTTAGACGAACTGAAGTTTTTATATCAATTTCTTTATGTGTATGGCCGAAAGTCTGAAGCAACTTTCAATCGCTTTAGGAACGAAATCGAACGTTTCCATCTTTGGAGTTGGTTAGTCCAAGAAAAATCCGTCTTTGAGCTTAAACGAGAAGACATTGAGGCATACGTAGACTTTGTTGTTGAACCGGATAAAGCATGGCTCGCAGATTCGGTGCAGTGGCGTTTTAAAAATCATCAGGGCACAAGGCAAGTTAACCCCAATTGGAGACCATTTGTTCACAAGGAAAACGGTGTTAGCCAACAAACACTTGCTTCTATGTTCACAGCCCTAAACGTCTTTTACAAGTTTGCGATATTAGAGGAGAAATCCTTTGCAAACTTTGTCCCGGTAGTTAAAAAGAATTGCCCTTATTTGGTTGTACAATCACAAATAAAGTTACCAGATACACTGAGTGATCTTCAGTGGGAATATGTATTTGGCGTAACGAAAGATCTTTGTGAGGAAAACCCAAAGCTGGAAAGAAATCTATTTACCCTAGCATGCTTAAAAGGGTTATACCTGAGGATTTCTGAGCTTTCAGAGCGACCTCAGTGGTCTCCTGTAATGAGTCATTTTTGGCAAGATCAGGATGGTTTCTGGTTTTTAAGAATTATGGGTAAGGGTAATAAACTACGTGATGTCACTCTTAGTGATGATTTTGTTGAGTATTTGAAACGTTATCGTCAATCCCGCGGCTTAACTGCTCTGCCCCGTGTCGATGAACCTCACCCTATCATTCACAAATTGAGAGGCCAAGGAGGCATGAATGTACGTCAACTAAGACGCATTGTTCAAGAAAGCTTTGATTTGGCGATTGATAAACTAAAACAAGATGGCTTTAGCGAAGAGTCTGAAAATTTGGAAGCTGCAACCAGCCATTGGTTAAGGCATACTGGCGCAACCCACGATGCGCAGACTCGACCGTTAAAGCATTTGTCAGAAGATTTAGGTCACTCAAAAATAGCAACAACCGACCAAATCTATATTCAAACCAATATTAAAGAGCGCGCAAAATCAGGTGTTAAAAGAAAGCTCTAGCTGGTACTAGTAATCTGGAGCCTAACATTTATGAAGTAGGTTAGGCCCAACTAAACTTAGACTATCCACTACCCCACTAAATATCATTTATAACGGCATCAACTGCTATTGTGTTTGAACGTTTTTTAAGGAAAAAGCCCATTAGAAGAGCGTCATACAGCAGCAAAGAAGCACTTCTTTCGGTAGAAAATATATAAAACACACAACAAAAGCTGAATACTGTTAACCCAAACCCATGTATGATGTGTTCTTTATAATGTATATTAAAGGGCCATTTAGGCCCCTTATAAATTTTCAGTTATCTTTTGAATCTTACCACAAGTTCATGCATATCATTAGCTACGCGGGTAAGTTCCTCACTGATCTCTTGGCTTTCTAATGAACTAGTAACACTAGAGTTAGCCAATGAAGCTATATTCACCACCTGCTTGTTAATGTCTTCTGAAACGGTGGCCTGCTCCTCAACCGCGGCAGCTATTTGCATACTGTTTACGCTCATAGTTTCGATCAAAGAATAAATATGCTCTATTTTTTGTGTCGAAGCGTTTAGTTTTTCAATACCAAGTTGGGATTCTGTTTCACCACGTTGAGCAATCACTTCTGATTCTTGAGTGCTTTGCGTCAATTCATCAATAATGGCGTGGATCTCTTTCGTCGACTCCTGTGTGCGCTGTGCTAAATGTCTTACTTCATCAGCTACAACGGCAAACCCTCGACCTTGCTCGCCAGCTCTTGCTGCTTCAATCGCTGCGTTTAAGGCTAATAAATTAGTTTGCTCTGCGATCTGTTCAATAATTTGCGCAGCGTCTGCGATTTTACTCGTTTGCCTTGCAACTCCCAAAACAGAATCTTTAATATCGATAACAGTTGAGCCCAGGCTCTCAATTGATGCCTTGGTTTCCTCTGAACTCTTTGCACCTTCTTTAGCCAGCTCAAGAGCGTCAGTAGCGTCAGCAGATGTCGACTGTACATTTTGAGAAACTTCATGAATAGTGGCAGCCATTTCGTTCATGGCTGTAGCAACAAGTTCCGTTTCTTGCTGTTGTTGAGTTAGCTGTTCCGTGGTCGAACGACTCTTGTCTGCCGTTTGCCCGGCACCGAATGTGACTTGTTTAGAAGCATGTTCAATTCGCGTGATCACGGTATCTAAATGAGCGTGCTCACTTAGTAACTTCACGTGCAGTTCGGCCATTTTACCCTGCCATGGAGAATAAACCTGTTTGGACACGTCATCACAAAAGCTATGTTTTAAGATTTGGTTAATTCGCTCTAACTGCTCATGGTCTCGATATCGATTGTAGCCAAAAATAGCGACACTATTGACCATTAACCAAGCAAACGCAGAAGTCTCAGTGCCAAATGCGTACAAGCCTAAAGCACTTGCAAAAGCAGCGATTGGCCAGATGGTTCTAAGCTTTGGCAATTTAAAATTACTTTTACCACCACTTTGGATAGAGCTATAAAGAGCTTCTGCTCGCGCAATGTTTTCACGACTAGGACAAGTTCGAACAGACTCATAGCCAATCACTTGACCATTTTCGGTCATCGGGGTTACATAGGCATCAACCCAATAAAAATCACCGTTCTTACAACGGTTTTTCACCATGCCCATCCAAGGCTTGCCCGCCTTAAGTTGGGTCCACATAGTTTTAAAAGCAAGCTCAGGCATATCAGGATGCCTAACTAAATTGTGCGGCTGTCCTATTAGTTCTTCTTTTGAATAACCGCTTATATTCTCGAAGTGCTCATTACAGTCAGTAATTATTCCTTTCAAATCAGTGACTGAAATGAGTTTATCTTCTGGTGCAAATCGTTGTTCACGATTTGTAACTGGTTGATTAACCCGCATTTAACTAAAACTCTCTGCAAATTACATTAAAACTCGACGCTGGATAGTGGAACATACGACTTCTATCGCGTTTAAGCAACTTATTTTCATCATATCGCTACAATTTTAAGACGTATAAGCATGATATAAGTTAAAAATATGCAAGTTAGATCTAAATATCGATTTTGAACGTATACTCTTTACTGTAAAATATTGCCCGTATAAAAATGCCATCAAGGAGCGCTAAGTGTCCAGATTTTCAGCAATTACTGATAACCCCCATGAAAATCGATTTAACAACAAAGTCGGTGTATTAGTTACCAACTTAGGCAGCCCTGATGCCGCTACAACAAAAGCACTTAGAGTGTATTTACGAGAGTTTCTATCTGATCCCCGCATTGTAGAGATCCCTAGATTCGTTTGGATGTTGATCCTGCACGGGATAATTTTAAGGGTCAGACCAAGCAAGTCTGCAGAAGCTTATCAAAGCATTTGGACCGAGCAAGGGTCGCCTTTAATTGACATAACTAAAAGACAGTGTCAAAAACTGCGAGAGTATCTAGCTGAACATAAGCATGATGATGTAGAAGTCGTCATGGCCATGCGCTATGGCAATCCTTCCATTGAAGCTGGTCTAGAAGCGTTACGCGAACAAGGGATCACTAAAATCGTCGTACTTCCTTTGTACCCTCAATACTCGAGCGCAACAACAGGCTCTACGTATGATGCTATCTCACGTGTGCTAACTAAGTGGCGCTGGGTACCTGAATTGCATTTTATAAATGGTTATCACCGCAATGCAAAGTATATCGAGGCATTAAGTAACTCTGTACAGGAGTATCTTGATAACAACCCAACACCAGAAAAAATCTTATTTTCATACCATGGAACTCCAAAGAAGTTTTTAACAGATGGCGACCCATATCACTGCTTTTGCCATGCCACCACCAATGCAGTGGTGTCAAAACTAGGGCTAGACAGTGATAAGGTCATGACAACATTTCAAAGCCGCTTTGGGCGAGCTGAATGGCTAAAACCGTATACTGACTTTACTTTGAAAGAGCTAGCACAAGCGGGCACAAAGCATATTGCGATTTTAAGTCCAGCATTTAGCGCAGACTGTTTAGAAACGCTCGAAGAGCTTGAGGAAGAAAACCGCGAATATTTCGTTGAAGCTGGCGGTGAACAATATGATTACATCCCTGCGCTAAATGATAGAGATGACCATATAGTTGCTTTCTACGATATTTTGAAGTCTCACCTTTGATACAAAAAAAGCCACCTTCTAGGTGGCTTTTTCCTAACTATACTCTGCCTTCCTTCACCGCAGATAATTCATATTCAGCTTTGTTTTGACTGTTGAACTCTTCAAGCAATTGAATACAAGCTCCTACAGGCCTAGCTGGACTGTAGTAGTATCCTTGGATGTGGTCACAACCGAGATCATTTAATACGTTTAGCTGGGTCTCTGACTCGACACCTTCCGCAATCACTTTTATGCCAAGCTGTTTTGCCATTTCAACTAAGCATGAAATCATTATTTGCTTACTTTTATCTTGCAGCAAGCTGTCCACAAAAGACTTGTCTATTTTTAAGTAATCAACTTGGTTTTCTATCAAGTGACTTAATGAAGAATAACCGGTACAGAAATCATCCAGTGCAATTTTGACACCTTTCCCCCTTAAATCCCTCAACAGTTGCCATGTGTAGTGGTTTGTCGCCATAGACTCTGTTACTTCAACGGTGATGCTGCTATATGGAATATCGTATTTTTCAATCGCTTCTGAGATCAGGTCAAATTGGTTGTTACTGACCTTAAACTCATTGACTGATCTGTTAACAGAAATACTGATATCAGTATACCCAACTGATTGCACCTTTTTTAAATCCATACAAGCACGTTCTAATACAAACTGGCCAATCTGTTGTATTAAGCCAAACTCTTCAGCGATGGGAATAAAAGCACCAGGGGATATCATGCCCTGCTCTTCATCAAACCAGCGCACCAACGCTTCAAACTTAACAATTCTACCACTCGATTGATCGACGATTGGCTGATAGTAGACGCTTAGCAACTCATATTTGATGGCATGCCTTAGTTTGTCCCGCAGTGCGATTTTGTTGAGATACGCATTTTGAATTGCTTGATTGTGTAGCGCAACCGACCCTCTGTTAGTCTTTTTAGCACTTTCCAATGCATGCGCTGCGTTACGGATAAATTTAGCCGCAGTAACTCGTGACTGGCAATCCAGCTGGGCAACTCCCACACTGGCCGTCAGCTCAATTGTGAGTTCATTAAATACATAGGGCTGTTTAAGTTTATCGCATAGTTTTGAGGCAATATCATGAGCACTTTGTTGGTTTGTTGCATCTAATAAAATTGCAAACTCATCCCCACCGTAGCGCGAAATGGTATCGGCCCTTCTCAGCCCATTTTTAAGCCGCTTTGCGACCGATATAAGTACTTTATCGCCTATTTCAGGGCCATAAATGTCATTGACTTCTTTAAAATGATCGAGGCCGATAAATAGTAATGAACAAGGCTGTAGTGTGCTTCGAGATTGAGAGATTCTGGTTTCCAAAATATCCATAAAACATCGACGGTTAATAAGGGCGGTCAGTGGTTCATGGTTGGCGTAAAATGTCAGCTGCGCTTCATTTCTTTTCCAATCAGTGATATCGCGAAAAATAGCTACATAGTTGACGATATCGCCTTCTTCATCTCTTACTATATTAAGAGTCAACTCTTCAGGGAAGATTTGACCGTTCTTTCTTCGGTTGTAAATTTCGCCTTTCCAAGTGCCTTCTTTACATAGCTTTGTCCACATTTTGTCGTAAAATTCAGCACTGTGTTTTCCCGAAGAAAGCACTGACGGGTTTCTGCCAAGTAGTTCAGTATCTGAGTAGCCAGTCAACCGTTCAAATGCTCTATTCACCATCACAACTCGATTTTTATGATCGGTTATCATGATGGCCTCAGTAGCATGTTCAAATACAACATTGGTGAGCTCTAATTGCTTGTTCAACGCATAGATATACGAAATATCTTGCACAGACGCACAGAAAATACGTTCATCCTCTTGCTCATCAGAGCGCTCAACATGCCCGATTACTCGAAATAGTCCTTTAAATTGGCTTCTGTCACTGTGAGAGACGTTTATATCGATGTGATTTATTTGCCCATTGCGGATTTTTTGCATTAAAACACGAAGTGACTTCTGGTCTTTCTCTTTTAAGCTGTCGCAAAATAGTTCAAACCCAATGTCCTGATCAGGCAGGTTTATCAAGGTTTGCATTTCTTGGCTAAAACTATGTATGTTTCTGCTGATATTCCAAGACCAAGAGCTTAACCTTGCAATGCGCTCGCCTTTGGCCAGCTGCTTAACGAGAATTTCCTGTGCGCTTAGCTCTAAATTGTGATTCAGCTCTGCGCCCACCAGCAAACTTAGTTCTCTAAACCAATGTTTATCGTCACTAGATATCTCTATTTTTTCGTCGAAAAGACACACCATAATACCGATTGGAGTGTGATCTAACGCGCGCAAAGTCACGCCTAGGTAACCATCTATATCGAATATCTTTAATATTTCGTCTTCAGCATACATCTGTTGTAAATTACAACTAATAGAACAAACACTTTGGCTGTCTTTAGCGTCTTTACAAGGCGTCCCTTCTAAATCATATATGATGTAATTGGACTTTTCTCCATTGACCGAGTAAGCCACTGTTTTTACTCGCGTATCTGAGTCAATGAATTTACCTATTAAACAATGAGCAGGCTGAAACTTCTCGTAAATCAAGTTTAATGCCAATTCGTAACGAGCTTCGCTGCTTGGCAAATTATAAAAAGTACTGAATGATAGCGTCATCGTTTAACAATCTTGTAATAATTATAGTTATTAATATGAACCGGAATGAATTCAACTAGCAATGATAATTAATCACCATTTAAGAATATGAAGATAGATCAATAAAATATCAATAACAAGAATCAGAAATATATAATCAACAATATCTCAACACTTTTATTCCAGCTCTACCACTTATAGATACAGACAATATTATGTCTGAAATAAAAATGCCATTTAAAAAAACAAAAAAGCCGTCTTATAAAGACGGCTTTTTGTAACTAAAAGTCTAATTTATTCAATAATTGGCTGAACATCTAACCCATAACCAAAGCTAACTGCAAGGACCAAAACAATTGATGCCGCTAATAATAGCTTACCAATCAGAGGTAAACAGAATCTAAACCAATGGGTATAAGGCACACCTGCCATCCCTAATATGCCCATTAATACTGCATTAGTTGGGATAATCATATTAGAGAAACCATCACCAAACTGGTACGCCAATACTGCTACCTGTCGTGGCACACCAACCAAGTCCCCAACCGGAACCATTAATGGCATAGTCACGTATGCTTGGCCAGAGCCTGATGGAATAAAGGTATTTAGGAATGTTTGGATCACTAACATGCCTACAGCAGAAATCTCTGCAGCAACATGAGATAATGGTGAAGAAAGGCTATATACCAATGTATGCAGAATCTGCCCGTCTTCTAAAATCAGTGCAATACCACGCGCTACACCGATTAATACAGCTGTTGTTACTAGTTCTGAAACACCATCAATAAAACGCTCAGCCGTTTCATCTGCTGATAGTTTGCCGATAATTGCGATTACAACACCCCAAGCAACAAACAAACCGCCTAGCTCATATAAATACCAACCTTTTGTAGCAATACCCCAAACCGCAATACACAGCGTGACGATAAAGCTAAACAAAACAGTTTGATGGCGCTTATTCAACTTTGGATAGTTAGGTTTTGCCTGCCCTTCAAGTGGACACGGCACACCAATCATCATGGACTGACTAGGGTCATTTGAGACTTTTTTAGCATAGCTCCAAACATGATGGAAACCGATCAGCACGAAGGGCACAAATATTGCCAACCTAAGTTCAATACCTGAGTAAACTGGAATATCAGCTATTTGTTGTGCAATTAACACCGTAAATGGGTTGAATGCAGATACACCGTAACCAATACCGTAGCCTGCTACGATCATACCAACTGCCGTCATGGCATCCAGTTTCATCGCTTTACAAAGGGCAACTAATATCAGTACAAATGGGATATATTCGCCAGCCGTGCCTATCGTGCTAGACGCTAAAGCAAAACAGAACACAACCATAAAGATCAAGCGCTGTGGCTTAGTGCCGTGTTTTTCAAGTAGACGACCGATCAACGCATCAACTGTACCTGTTGCACGAGCGATACTCAGTACACCACCTACAATTAATACGAAGAAAATAACATCTTGGGCTTGAGCGAACGCTTTAGGAATGGCAGTGAGGAGATCCCACGGAGTAAGAAACTCTTTTTGCTCAACAAGTTGATATGTACCCGCGACCACCATTTGTCTGCCGCTTTCGGTAACGCTAGTCTCAAAAAAGCCCTGAGGCACCACCCATGTGGCTAACAAGGCCACCACCATCATGCCGAGCAACAGCACGAGTGTGTGTGGTACTTTCAAAGTTTGTCCCATTTACTGCTCCAAATCAATAATATTATAATTTGGCGCGCATATTACCCACATTTAAGACAAAGATCATTGTCTAAGCTAAAAGTTTGTAAACGATATGCGTTTTTATGCACAAAAAGTATGCTTAAGCCGCTTCGAAGCAACAACTTTTGTTTCTTCCGGTCCGTTTTGCTTCGTACAGCGCTTTATCCGCCATCTCAATGGCGGCGTCTATCCGCATGGCATTATTGCACCATTGAGAGACTCCGATTGACACTGTGATATTGATGCCTGCTGGCATAGGGTGTTTAGATACTAGCTTTCGCAAACGCTCTGCCGTTTGCATAGCTTCAGTAAGGGTTTGACCAGGCATAAAGATTAAAAACTCTTCGCCACCGACGCGACAACAAAAATCATTCGCTCTGGCGTTTTGCCGCATTAGCATAGCGAGCTCTTTTAATACTTTGTCACCAGTACGATGCCCATAGTGGTCGTTAATCATCTTAAAGTGATCTATGTCGATTGCTAAAACAGAAAAACCAACTTCTGAATGTATACTTGACTCTAACCAGAACTCTAACGACAAGCGGTTATGTAAAGAGGTAAGTTGATCTGTTTTTCTATCCATATCCAACGATTTAATTACCTGCCTAACCGCTCGATTGCTTTGCAATAACGCATATTTGAGATTGGCAACCTCATAATACCAAGCACTTACGTTCGTCGCTGGAAAGTTCGGCTTGTCTAAGGCCGCTAGTTGTTTGGCCAACAATGCCAGAGGCTTTGCTATCAAAATCCCAGCGCTCAGGATTAAGCCTAAAATAACCAATGTAAATGGGATGCTGGAATACACCACAGATTTATATGTTAGCGCCAGTTGCTCAAGTATGGAATTGAGAGGCCGTTGACTCACAACGCCCCAGCCAGTCATAGGTATGGATGCATAACCTGCCAACATTGGTTTGCCAACGCTATTGACTAGTTCCGTGGAGCCGGCTTGACCACTCAAGACAAGATCAATGGCAATGTTATTTAGTACTTTTTCACCAATCCGTTCTGAATTTGGGTGGTAAAGTATTTTCTTATTATTATCTATTACATAGGAGTATGAGTCATCCGTGTAGTGATGTTTACCTAGTAGCGTGTTCAGTATGGTTTCACCATGAAGATAAATACCACCAGCGACAAAACCTAAATACTTTCCTTGATTAGAAAAAAGCGGATATGTTGGGCTGATCATTAAGTTGCCTGCAGGAGAGACAAACGGTTCTAATACCACGGGCTTTTGATGGCTAACCTGATTTAGCTGGGGTGTTGATATACGTTTGCCAATGATTGGTAAGCTCGGCTCGACAGCAACTATCTTGCCTGTCGCATCAACAACCGCCAACGAATCAAAACTATTTGTTTGTGACAATAGACGTTTCAACTCTTTATTTACTTTTGTCCCTTCTTGAATGTGTCCTGCTATATGATAAGAGCTGACATTAAGCTGACTATTAACTGATTGTAAGAATAGTTCGGTAACATCAGCAAGTTTCGTCGCATAGACCCTATTTGCATGCAATGTATCTTGAATGAACACTTTTCTGTGAACATGGTAACTAGCAACCAAGGTATTAATGGAGGTTAAAACAACACCACAAGCCGCTAATGCCAATATTAATTTTTTTAAATCAATTCTAAAAAGGCGTTTTAGTATTTTCGATAAATTTGCTTTATCCATATAAAGTTATATGTTTTCCCTGCAATTGCTATATTTTAGATCTGCCGTAGAGGTAAAAATTTAACCTAAGTCAAGAAGCCCCTAAATAGTTCAATTCAAGAGAAAATAACCTGAACCACTGCATTCTAGTCCTCTGGCAAGGCTTGGAATGCAAAACTGAGTCAAATTCTGGTTAATGCCATATTTTAACTTTATAATGAGCCTTCATTTTCGGTTTTGGGACCTTTGATGTCTAAAAAGAGTAAAACGAACCCTTTAGTAACACGCATCACGCTTGCCGCAATTGCGCTCGCCTTTTTGTGGTTGTTTGCAGAAGATAAAGACGTATTGGTGCTCGGCAATTCTTTGGTATTGGTGTATGTTGTGTACGCACTGGCTTCTAGCTTTGTCGCCATTAAGAAAAAAAGTAAACATACTTCCAAATAAGGGCGATCAGGAAGCCACAGTAGAACAACAAGGACTATCTAATGAAACAACTTATCGCTTTGCCGCTAATTTTATTGACAGGCTGCTCTTTAGCTCCGTCATTAGATTTAAAAACGCAACAACTTTGCGAACAAACACTCTATCAATACACCGAGATCAGAGACAAAGGAACGACCAAGCAGTACACAGATTTGTTTACTCAAGATGCAACATTCAATGTTAAAGCATTGAATGTATCGCTTTCGGGCCACGAAGAATTAGCACAGCGCTTCGACTCAGCTAGAGCCAAAAACAAATCGATCCATTTACTTACCAGCAGCCGTGTATTTACTGGTGCAGATCAGAGACTAAGCGCATCCTCAAATTTCATTTTATATTTGAAAGAAAAATCGAGTGACAGCGAAACTAAAGTACTTGCAGGGCGCTATCTAGATACATTAGAGGTGAGTGGCTCTACTTGTAAATTTAAACACCGTGAAGTGCTGGTTGACCGTGTAGACATTCTTTAGAGACATGTTTTTTTCACATTACTTCTAAAATAGCAATTTTAGGCTACATTCTATTAAGCTATTGGATCGCGCAGTCAACATTGGCTGGGAGCAAACAGTGGTTGTGAAAGTATATTACAAGGATTTAGCAGGTTGTTAGATGCAATAGCAAAACTGTTTTGAATAACCTTGTAGGCAATGCTATGAACATGTATAAACCACTCCAAGGATTGTGCTTGGGTTTGGCCCTGATGTCACTTTCTGGCTGTTTAAATAATGACGATGACGATCCAGTTACCACTCCGCCCCCAACCGATCAAAGTACTAAGGTCACCGTTACACCCTCATTAGGTTTAATAAAAAATGCGGATGTGCAGCTACTTACACTTACAAATAAGCAAGCGGTAGAAGGTGCAACAGGCTCAACCGGCGAATCTGGAAGCGCAACAATAACAGTGCCAAACGGCACCACAGGGCCATTCATTGTTGAAGTGAAACCAACATCAGAATCTGAGTATTTTGATGAGTCAAAAGGCCAGTTCATGGCACTTCCTGCATCGACTACATTACGTGCTGTTATGGCGACACTACAAGATCAAGTTGGCGTAACCACATTAACTGAAATTGCTGCGAACTCGATTATTTCAGCCAACGTAAGTGATGCCGATTCAGTTAATGCTGTTAATGAACAGATCAAAAAAGCGCTCGCGCCGGCATTAGACAATATTTTACAAGTACCACAATTGGTCTCGGAAAATGCCGCGGGCACTATTAACAACGACCAAGCTGGGATTTACGCTGCGACACTAGCTGGACTTGCCAAATTAGGTGAGAGCCAAGACAATCCTGCTATTGCTATTCTCAACAGCCTAAAAGCAGACTTTTTAGACAATGTGCTAGACGGAAAAGTTGGCGATAAAGCATTTGAAAACCCAATCTACAATGCCGATACATTTGTTGCGGATTTGTCTAGCCAAATTACCTCTTATGCAAATAGCTTTGGAGTATCCGCCCTATCCGCAGATATTGCCGGTATATTTTCACTAGATGAGATAAAGAAAACACTAGAAGGTCTAGATGACATTCTTAAAGACCTTAATCTGGACGATTTAAACTTTGATTTCATACCTGGCGGATTACTACCAGGTGGTGGAGATGATGACGATGATCAAGATAATGATGACACAACACCAACGTTAACCATCACAGGTACTTCTACCACTGCGGGAATTTCAGTGGATATACCTGAAATTAAACTTGAAAATATCCCAGCCCCCAACCCTGAAGATTTAGCTGACATTGAAAAGCAAATTAAATCCCAAATTGAATCCCAAGGAATTACTGTTTCAGATTTCTCTTTCAAACTTGTCAGCGCAGATGAAACCAAAGTCGTGGTCAGTGTGCAATACACCATCTCAACACAAGGTGTGACGTCAACATCAGATCTAACTTACACTTGGATGCCTGGATATTCAGGTGATAGCGACGACTCTGATAACGATACCAGTGACACATTACCCGAAGCCCTTAAGAGCAAATCCTTTACCCTGACCTTCACTATGAGTACAAGCGGTTCATCGTATAGTGATGGGCAAGTTGTGCAGTTTACCTTCTCAGGTTCTGGTGCGCTATTTATCGACCCTGATCCAGAAGCAAATAATGGCTCTGAAATCACAATCAATGAGTTTGAAAAAGTCGATGAAGAGTATGTTTATGAAGATGAGGAACGAGGATTTAAATATAAGGTCTCTGTGCTTAATGGTAAGTTCCACGAAATAAATTTAAGTGCTTTGGAAAGTAATACCTTATTAGGTCAGTTTACAGAGAAAGCGACTGACGGCAACATCCCTAACCTTGAGCTAGTGACTGTATTCGCAAATACTTATGCTGTAACTGGTGAGGGCCACAGCCGCAATACGGTGATTATTGAATCAGATGGTACGATTGACTTTGATTCAGGCGTTAGCTTTGCTCCTTCGATGATTGTCGAAATTTTTGATAGAAAATCGATAGAAAATGAACCAAGGATTCAAATTAACTACGGAAGTGACGATGACGGGCCAGTTATTATGTTATTCCTAAATGAAGATCAACAATCTATTAAGATGATCCAACACAGAAATAACGGTGAGAATATCGACGTAATTACCACGGTAGTTTCCGGAACTGGCGCTAATTAGCTAGTCTATCTACACGTATTGCAAAAAGGCCTCAGTGCCTTTTTGCACCTTCTCGCTTCATTAAAAAACTATTACATAGGAAAGTCGCAGAACTAAGCACATATAAATGCAATTTTGCCTCTATTGCAGTAAAGAGCCCGTGTGTTAAGCAACTTGATTTTTGTACAGACTTTTTGGTGAAATTGAAATTTTGAGCTTCATATCCACATCTCACTGGGGTGTATGCAAAACCACACTTTTTTTCAATTTGAATTATAATTTTTCCTAGCTACAAAATGTAATAAGATGGCAAAAAGAAAAAAGTAACCCTCTGTAATTAAAGAGTAAATTAACGACCTCTGGCTAATAGCGATACATTGTTACACTTATCAATGCTCTTTTGTCAAGATACATAAGCGTCAATTGTCTGAAATATATTTGCGGTGAAAAATCTATTTCTGTGATACATTCGTATATTGAAAAACACGCTCTGGGTTTAATGACATGAAGTGGTAAGGAGCTGATTTGGGTGCAATATCAAAATCATCGCTTTGACCGATTCACACCACTTCAGGTCATGATAAATTGTAAACTTTTCCGCGGTTCTAGCTAATTTTAGCTGCCGCCATATTTTTTGGTGTCGAGTATTATTTATGTCGTATTCTACGTTTAACAGAAAACATAATGACCAACTAAAAGAGCCAATGTTCTTTGGCCAATCTGTTAATGTATCTCGCTATGATCAGCAGAAATATCCGATTTTTGAGAAGCTAATCGAGAAGCAACTCTCTTTCTTTTGGCGTCCAGAAGAAGTCGATGTAAGTAAAGATAGATTAGACTTTCAGGCACTGCCTGAACACGAAAAGCACATCTTTTTGAGCAACCTAAAATATCAAACACTGCTAGACAGTGTTCAAGGCCGCTCTCCTAATGTTGCATTATTACCAATAGTCTCAATCCCAGAATTAGAAACTTGGATTGAAACATGGGCGTTTAGTGAGACGATCCATAGTCGCTCATATACGCACATCATTAGAAATGTAACGAAGCAGCCAGAGCTCATTTTCGACGACATCGTTGAAAACGACAAAATCAGCGAGCGCGCTGATTCTGTTACAAAATACTATGATGAACTGATCGAGAAAGTCTCAATTTACAATATGTACGGTGAAGGTAAACACCAGATCAATGGTGAAACAGTGCACATTAACTTGTTCGAACTGAAAAAGTTACTGTACCTTTGCATTATGTCTGTAAACATTCTCGAAGCGATCAGATTCTATGTAAGCTTTGCATGTTCGTTCGCTTTTGCTGAGCGAGAGTTGATGGAAGGCAACGCTAAAATCATCAAGCTAATTGCTCGCGATGAAGCACTTCACCTTTCTGGTACACAACACATGCTGAACATCATGCAAGAAGGCAAAGACGACCCTGAAATGTCGATCGTTGCAGCTCAGTGTGAGCAAGAAGCAATTAAGATGTTTGTGGAAGCTGCAGAGCAAGAAAAAGAATGGGCAGAATACCTATTCAAAGACGGTTCAATGATCGGTCTTAATAAAGATATTTTGTGTCAATATGTTGAATACATCACAAATGTTCGAATGACTGCGGTAGGTTTACCAGCTCAGTTTGAAAGTAAGAGTAACCCTATCCCTTGGATCAATGCTTGGTTGGTATCAGACAACGTACAAGTTGCACCACAAGAAGCAGAGATCAGCTCATACCTTGTAGGTCAGATTGATTCTGAGGTCAGTGCTTCTGATTTTGGTGATTTCGACCTGTAATGGAAGAAAGACCACAGTTAAAAATTTCAATAGAAGACCATGATGAGCCGCTTAATTTTGCGGCTCAGTCACCTTCGTTACTTTGTACGTTAGAAAAAAGCAATATTGAAGTCCCCTACCAATGCCGCGAAGGTTATTGTGGTGCCTGTCGCGCTAAACTACTCGAAGGTCAGGTCGCCTATAATCAAGAACCATTGGCATTTGTAAGAGATGGTGAAGTACTTTTGTGCTGCTCAAAGCCACTAACTGATATTGTTATCAAATTAACGTAATCTCACGACATCACTTTGAAAATACTCGTCGCCGTTACTAATACTAATGGCGCCATTTTCAATAATGACATCCCAATGCAAGCTGCCGGTTAAGGCATCAACTAGCTCATCAACGAAGCGTGCTTTAATAGCAAATATTTTAACGTTATTAAATGCGACAAGATGGGGCTCAATATCTTGAAACCATTCTGTATTCTCTACATTAAAAATTATCGTTTTCGAATACAGTTTGGTGTACTTTTGTAGCGCACTGAGGTCTGGCAGCTCGACAAATAATGCATTTTCGATCTCGCCGCTTTCCAGTTCATGCCACACGTCTGGATGATGTTTCTCCCGGCTGTTAAGCCAGCGCACTTCATCTTTATACGACAATGCACAATAGCCTATTAACTTGAGCACAAAGTGCTGCAAGGTCTCGGTTTTTTGTAATGCCGTAGTAAAAGACTCTAGATGATTTGCTTGATGGAACAAATCAGCAATCTTCAACCTTACTTTAAAGACAAATGGCCCTGTCATATCGCCGTCTTATAAACACCATATTATTTTAAATATAGGAACAGCCAACCATAATTCAAATATAAAGTTATAGTATAACATCATTGTTTTATGCTTTTTGCAGTGTTATATTATTACACGTTCACAATCACATATAGAAAAGAAGTATAATGTTTAAGCAATCTTTGATTTCTCTGAGTGTCAGCGCAATTATGCTGTCAACATCAGCTCATGCTGGTGAGTTAAGCGGTAAAGTCGTCGATAAAAACAATCTCCCTGTCAGCAATGCAAGCGTCCATCTGCACGGTAAGTCTCAAACTATCAAAACAGATGAAAATGGCAACTTCACCATTTCGGTGGATGCTGCTTCTGAGCTTCATGTTTCAAAAAACAATTTTATCGATGAACGTTTGAGCGTTAATCCAGACTCTCCTTTCGTTACGGTAACGCTTACACCTAGTTCTATTGAAAGTATTGTTGTGTACGCATCAGCGCTTCACAAAAGCAATATGGAGATGGCCTCTCCGGTTACCGTTATCAGCGGTGATAAGCTAAAGAATTCTGCAAAGCCAACGCTTGGCGAAACACTAAAAGACCTTCCAGGCATTAATGCGAGTTACTTTGGCCCAGTATCATCAAGCCCAATCATTCGTGGCTTGGACGGCCCTCGCGTAAAAATCACACAAAATGGATTAGACAGCAGCGATGCGTCACGCATTGGTCCTGATCACGCAAACACAAACGACGCCCTAAGTGCTGAGCAAATCGAAGTTCTACGTGGTCCAGCAACATTACTCTACGGCTCAGGCGCAATTGGCGGTGTTGTCAATGTTGTTGATAACCGTATTCCAACAGATATCGTTGAAACACCAAATGGTGCTGTCGATTACAGCCATGACACTAATTCAAATACCAACACGGTTGCTGCGTTATTTGAAGCAGGTCATGACGGTTTCAACTTCCACTTTGACGGTGTAAAACGCAAAGGTGGCGATTACGATACGCCGAACTTTAAGCTGCCAGGCGATCATGACGAGCACCATGAAGATGAACATGGTCACGAAGAAGGTGAAGAACACGGTCATGACGAGCATGAAGGTGAAGAGCACGCCGCTGAGTATGCGGAAAAAGTAGACAATACATTCATTGATTCTGAAGTATTCAACATTGGCACAAGCTATGTGTCAGATCATATGACTGTTGGTTTTTCTTACGGCAGCATCGAAACAGACTATGGCATTCCAGCTCACAGTCACGATCACGGGCATGACCACGATCATGATCACGGCGATGAGCACGATCACGATGAAGAACATGGCCATGACGAACACGGACATGATGAAGATGGTCACGATGACCATGGTGATGAAGATGCACACGGCCATGAAGAAGAAAATCACAACGTGTTTGCACGCGTTAAACAAGACCGTTGGCAGGCACTATTCAACTATTCACTTCACAATAACTGGTTAGAATCGATTCAAATTCGTGCTGGATACACAGATTACGAACATGCAGAAATTGAAGCTGGCACAGTTGGCACTGTATTCAAAAATGAAACTACAGAGCTAAGAACTAACTTCGAGCACCGTATCGGCCAGTGGCATGGTATCTTTGGCTATCACTACTCTGATAGCGACTATGAAGCACAAGGCGCGGAAGCATTTACTCCAGCAACTAGCACCACAACACACGCATTCTACGTATTAGAAGAGCGTGAGTTTGGCGACTTTACGCTCGAGTTAGGTGCACGTGTTGAAAACTATGAGTTAAGCAGTCAGATCACTGAAACGCACATTGGTCACGATGATGATCATGATGAGCACGGTCATGAAGAAGACGAGCACGGCCACGACCATGGTCACGAAGAGGAATTAGTCAAAACAACTCAAATTACTGACTACACATTAGATATGACCAATGTCAGTGCTTCTGTGGGTGGTGTATATACCTATGCACCGGGTCACAATGTTGCGGTTAGTTTGTCACGTTCTGAGCGTGCACCTCTTACAGCTGAGTTGCTGTCTAATGGTTTGCACATCGCGACTAGCACATATGAGTTAGGTCTAGGTTACCATATCGAAGGTACTGAAATTCACTTTGAACCTACTGATATCGAAAAAGAAACTGCGACTAACTTAGACATTAGCTTCCGTCGTTTTGTTGGAGATTTTGGTTACACGGTAAACTTCTTCTACAACGACATTGCAGATTTCTACTACCAAGAAAAAACTGACTACTTCTTCACATCAGAACACGGACTAGAAGTAGCCGACCACGAGCACGAAGGCGCGCGCGATGTTTATCAGTTTGTTAGCCAAGATGCAAAACTATACGGTTTAGAGTTTGACGTACACTATCAAATCAACGAATTAAACCGCGTTAAGGTATTTGGTGATCATCTACGTGCTGAATTAGACAACGGACAAAACTTACCACGTATTCCAAGTAATAAACTCGGTGTGAGTTATGCCTATGAGAGAGGCCCTTTCTCAGCTGATATGACTATCACACGCTACCTAGAACAAGATGAAATTGCATCATACGAAACCGTTACTAAAGGTTATACATTAGTTGATGCAAGCATGAGCTACGATTTCGATGTACAAGGTGTCGATATGGTAGGTTACTTGAATTTAGAAAACCTTACTGATGAGCTGGGCTTCGTACATAGCTCTTTCATCAAAGAACAAGCGCCTCTGCCTGGGCGCAATGTGAAGCTTGGTATTAGAGCTTACTTCTAACCAGTTCCTTTCTTTTATAGAGACCCAAAATGCTGTCCTTCGTGGCAGCATTTTTATTTATAAGCCCCCTACTTCACTGCACAGCAGATTTAGTAAATCTCCTTGTATAAATTCATAGATTGTTAGGCTAACTAGGTAAATAAGAACGCGACATTTTAAGCGAGAAGGAAAACTGGTTAAATTAAATGGCACGCCCATCCACAAAATCGTAATTGGCGAGTTAGGCATTTAACCTGACTCACCAATGTTAACAAAAATACTTTTAGTCACCTGTTTTATTCGTAACAACCAACCAAATTGCATGGATCATACCAGGTAGACCGCCCAGTAGAGTAAGCACAATATTGATAAAAAAGTGCAAACTAAATCCGACCTGTAAAAAAGCGCCAATTGGTGGTAGAAAAATAGCAAAAATTAGATTCACAATACTTACGTTGTTTGAACTCATGTCTACTCTCTATTTTCAATATAGTTATCATGGCTAGGGTATATCCAACCAGCCATCTGTCATCTCTCCAACTAGAGTAGCTGTAAACTATGACTTTTTTACATACACTCGTTATAGAACCCAATGAACGCTTACAGCTACCGTTATAAAAGATAGCTAAAAACGCCAAAAATACTAACCTTTAACCCTCAAATAAATTACGATATTTATACATTAGCACATGCCAAATAATGAGGTGAACATTGAGCTTTACCGTTCGCCTTGCCATGTACTTTGTACATTAGATAGAGTCCATCACCACCTTTGAACTGGCATGTTATGCTGAAAACGTGATAATACTGGTTTATATTGCGTAGAGACTACCAAGGTGCCTGATATTTACCCAGTTCCCGCCTTCAACCCAGCTCGTCTCATTGGACGCAATATGCTGAAAATCAATTTTTGATGGTTGAATATGCTGAGGTACGGCCATAAATGCGTTACCTTGAGCCTCATCTAAGATCACCTCTTCTGCTTCGAGATCAACTTTTAATATAACGATATCATTTTCGAACTTTCGAAGCCTTTTGATATAATCTGTTCCTTCATTCTCAGCTCTGTGACGGTCGAAAAAATAGATATGCGTAGAGCACACAATCTCCTCAGAGTCGTAATAGAACTTGGTATACGCAAGCGTCAACGCTTTTATCCACTTGTAGAGATGGTTTTCTGACTCTAAGAACAGCCCTGCTAACGCCTTTTTGGTTTGAGGTTTAAGTGTAAAACGCTTGGTACTGGCGACCATATCTTTTTTGAATAACGATGAATGAGATATCTTATCGACCACTTCTATTTTTAGTAACAATAATGCCAATTCTCTCGCCATATTTTTTGCAGGAGCAGAGGTGTGATATACCTGTTCGAGTAAGCACTCAAGATTCATTAAATACTGTTTGTGTAGTTGAATAGGGTCCAATGCTAAGCTACTTTCTAATAGTTCAGCTTGCTCTTTTGCAAGATGCACCAGTGCTGCGTGTAACCCCATTGGATCATTGCTCTGTGTTTCTCTGGCTATAAAGCTTGCAAAATCGTTCAGTTGGCTAGACACTCGTTTATCAAAGTTTTCCGCCTTATCTATATCAAAGCTACCACCGGCAGTTGCTCTTTTTTTATTGGTGCGAAAATAATTGGTAGACAAACCACCGTCTTTAATTTTTTCAGCGAGACTAAGTGTCGTATAGTGATAATAAGCCGTCATTTAATAACCTCATAAAATTAGTTACTACAAAGGATGTGATCGGCTTACAGATTAAGAAGTTACGCAGTATAAAACTCGCCCGTTTTTACTCGATTATAAGTTAAAGCAATTGTAGATTTTGGTGTTATCGTAACATGCTCATTACATGCTATACATTCACCTATGAATGACAATACACCTTTTAACGTGTGTAACTCTCTCGTTTTATTTGGTTTGCAACTGCTACAATGCAGCTTTGTGCGGAACTGCTTACACCACTGAGCTGGAAAAAGCCGTGGATGACACCCGAGTAGCGCTCACAATACGCTTCAACACCATAGCTGCGAATTAACTTGTAGAGCTTTTCTCCTTCGTCACGTAAAGGGTCAAACTCAGCAGTAATAATGGTTGTACTAGGCAATCCACTCAAGTCGCAATCTAGTAAGTTTAACTCGGGCTCGTTATTCAACTCTTCTTCACTATTTGCGTATAAATAGAAACCAGATAACAGCATATTTGCTGTGATTATATAGTCTGCTCCATTTTCCCTGTAGCTATCGGAATTTCCTTTGGGATCTAACATCGGATAAATAAGAATTTGACTACGTGGTAACCACTGCTGATTTTGCTTGAGCCTAAGCGTTGTAGCTAGTGCCAATTGTCCACCAGCACTATCACCAACAAATACTATTTTCGCTGGATCGCCACCATATTTTTGTCCAACTTCCTTAATACCAATCACCGCTTGGTAAACATCGTCATGAGCCGCAGGATACCTATGCTCCGGTGCTAACCTGTATTTGATGCAGATAACAATGGAATTGGACATATGCGCTATTTGTCGCAACTGAATATCGTGAGTTTCAAAACCGCCACTAATAAAACACCCACCATGAAAATATACTGTTATTGGCAAATTAGCCTGTTCATTCGGCTTGTATATCTTAACCTGAACACCATTAATAACATCTATAAACTCCTCTTCTATCTTAGGGCTTTGACCCGCTAGCACAGTGCTCGCTATATAACCTGCTCGTCTTTCCGAGATAGTTTGCGTTGAAGGGCATGGCTTTCCGTTGGCATGAAATTCGTCGACTAGCTCTCTAATCCCTGCTTCAAGACAATTGGTCATTATTTAACTCTTTTACTAATATAATCAATAAATAATATACCACTTTAGCTAAATATATTGATAGTTAAAGTATTTCCTTAAATTGCACTCTAAGCATTTGGAAAATGTCTTTCTTTTATTTATTACGAGTAAATTTAACTTTACTCATATTGTAGCAGCTTAACGATTACACCCACTCAAACCTACTTTTTTCATTTTGCTTTGCAACCATCAGGTTGCCGCATTTTTTCAACTTGCCACATACAATAGTGACAGTGCTAGTAGTACGTATCATTGCTTATATGCTGAAGTGACCTTTTCCAAATCGGTATACTATAAGGAAGCCTCAAAAACCCACCTTCTTTCAATGTGCAAAACCCAGTATTATCTCCCGGTGCATTGTCATACTTGTCTTTTGTAATACCTGTAAGTTGCGAACATCAATTGACGTCGTACCCACGAACTGAGCAGCGACGTATACTGCAGTAACTCCTGTCGGCAGTGCTCGTTCTCGCCAACCATCAGCCCAATAGATACTATCCCAAGCTAGAGAGATGCAGGAACCAAATTATCTTTGTTGCTTTGCTCCTGACCCGGGAAGTTCAATTTGAAGGCTTCATAAATGTTGGGCGTACTTTTCCAGTTAGTACACAATACTTTTAGCGTTTTTTTTCTACAACGCTACAAATTCAGGATTCACAACATCCATAATATCCCAGAGATAAAACACAGGCTCACCACTAAAATTCACCACCACCTCATTGATAAGTAATGAAATAATAATTTATCAGATTGAAGTAAACTAAAAATCATGGGAAACACAAGCATCCAATTTTTACTCGGTTACAGTAATAGCCAGTAGATAATTTGAATTCGCTACTCACTGAATAAATTGACTGAATACAGCTTATTTATTGATTATAAACATAACAATAGGAAAACCTATGACCATTAGATTAACAGTGACAAGCTTAGTTGTTGCCGCTCTCGTTTCCAATTACAGCAGTATCGCTTTTGCACATAGCGGACAAAGTAAAAATCAAGCACCAGAAATTTCAACCGCTGAAGCAAAGCTAACTTATACTGAGATCCCCTATCTCGAAAATGCTTTTATCGATGTTTCTCCTGCGAGTAGACACGATGGAATACGCGTTGGTAAATTAGGCACAGATGGCGGCAATAAAAAAATGATCACTGAATTTGCTAAAGAGATTGCAGCTTACAAACATGGGACATTCGACAGCCTGCTCATTGCTCACAAAGGTAAACTTGTTTTTGAATCATATTATGGTAAAGGTCGCTTAAACTTGCCTCATTACCAAGCATCTGCGACCAAAACATATTCAGGCTTAGCGCTCGGCCGTGCTATTCAACTTGGCTACCTTTCAATGGATGATTTGGACAAACCGTTTATTAGCTTTCTTAATCAATTAGACAAAAGCAAATTAGTTGAAGGCGCAGAAAAAATAACACTACGCCACGCATTAACGATGACTTCCGGTATTCGAGTAAGCGATGAGCAAAAAACTAAGATTTACAAACTTCCAAATCAATTAAAGGGACAAAGGGAAATTCAGACAATCCTTGAGAATAGCGCGCCGATCACTGCACAATCTCAAACGTTCAAATATGGCTATGGACCAGCCTTAGTGATGCAAGTTGTTGAGGCTGTAGTTCCAGGATCTGCAAAAGACTTTATTAAAAAAGAACTGCTTAACAAAATGGGGATCACAAATTACAGATGGCGCACAAATGGCTCTACGGGCCTGCCTGAAGCTGGTTGGCGCAGTAGCATGACGTCACGCGATATGATTAAGTTTGGTATCCTCGCGATGAACAAAGGTAAATGGCAAGGTGAGCAGCTAATCCCTGAAGAGTTCATTACTGACGGTACAAGCAGGCTTTTATTAACGGGAGATGATGATGTCCATTGGGGCGGACAAGACGTCTCAAAACAAGGGTATGGCTATTTCTGGTGGGGAGTCGATATGAAAGTCGGCGATAAAAAATATTTAGGCATGTCAGCTCAAGGTGGCAACGGTCAAATCATCATGATCGTTGAAGAACTAGATCTGTTAATCGTACACACAGCGCACGATAACAAACCCCAATACAAACAGATTATCGCCGAAAAGATCCTACCTGCATTCATTTGAGCAACTTATTGATAAACTTGGTTTGTGAGACAAAGTAGCGTATAAAAAAGCCCTTTGTATAACGATTGGGCTTTTTGTAAAATCTATCCAGCTCTGTTGATTTAACTGCGGGCATTTCTAAAATTTTTCCCTTGAAGATTATTTAAGTTCCTCAGTTGAGATTGGCAGTCATCAGTTCAGAAATATTTTTAAACAAAGCTCAAGCGGTCCAAAAAGCCTGTATCAACGTCCTTTTAAGCTTATTTAGTCATACGGACTTGTTACAACGGGCTAGGAAAGTAACTTTTAAATAAGTTCAAAATTTACTCATTCTATCCACTATGACCCTTTAATCTTAAACAAGCGTACTGGTTTTGCACTAGGCTGATTAGCTGCTTGGGCTATTTCATCGTAGTTTTGCTTAATATCAACGATTAATGCATATGGCGATTTACCAGCTACCCTAGTCCCAATCACAAATGTTCCCATATTATTTATGTGCTCATCTGAGATAACAAAACATATTTTATTCTTTATTGGTACTCGCTGAGATTGAGATATAAAAACTGAAGCAAAACAATAATTTCCAGGTTCAAGATAAACGCTTTTTATCTTTTTATTTTGATAAATTGTCTTCATTGACTGGCTTTCTAGGTTAAAAATTTGAAACCGTTCGCCTTTTTCATAGTACGGTCTTTTTTTTGCTTTGTTTTGATCATTTAACGTTACACTATGAACCACAAACAGCGTGTTTGGCTCTTTGGCAATTCCCTGCCCGCAAAATATCATTAAGCCCACTGCTAATATCCACTTTTTCATTGTTTTTCCCCGTTGTCTTTACTGCATGTTCGACTGATACTGCACGCTGCATATCAGTGTAATCAAGAGGCAAATTATAACTGAAAAGTAAAAATAGAAAAAAGTGTTCCCTTTAGATAGCATAGAATATAAGCAAGTATATTTTCGCATGACTTTTTTAAAGTTTTCGTTTAAGTCATTGTTAAGTCGGGGATCTGACAGTTGTATGCATCCAAAATTCACCACAATGAGATTTATAGAGGACTTTACTGGTAACTTAAGAGAAAACTCAGGGTTAGTAGATTTTAGCATGGGTACCGGCGCAATACTTATAAAAACTATATCAAAGCCTGATTACCTCAAAGGCCTATATACAACTTTAAAAAAATTTTTGACTTTGACACAACTTAGAGAAGGTGCTCTGAGCATGAGTCTAGTTTCTGAATATTAAGAAAAACAAGTGCTGTTTTGTATTGTTTGATTTGCTCGTTGTACTGTTTCAATGGAGCATATTGCATGCCCCATTTATCATCTCGATTATCGAGGGCGACAGGTATTCACAGGAAAGTAAGAGAAATAAGGACAACCCTTTTGCACTCTGGTCGGGGGGATAGCACTACCGCCGCCTGCGATCAATGGCGTCTGCTCCGAGTCTACTACTTTCTTGTCGCATAAGTTTTTTAGATTTTTTTTATTTAGGTGTAATTTCATTTTAGTTTCCTTCACATGATTAAAAAGTGTTCAGTTATATTTTTTACACAAAGCGCTTTGAGTGTAAATTGAAAGAATCTAATGTGAAAAATGCCCTAATTTACCTGAGCAAGGTATGACGGCAACGGATGCTTCAGTAAGACATAGACGGAGTTAAGGTTTATCGTAAACCTTGTAAGCTGAAACCTTAAATAATTGGAATTAAATGGCGACCTACACCATGAGTGTCGGTCGCTTTTTAGTGAAGCCTATAAAAAGCAATAGCTTCTCGCAATAACTAATGACTTACACAAGCTCTATTTTGCTCAAAGAAACACCTGATTTACGTATTGTCTTCTCTATATGCGCTATGGTCATAGGATCACGACTTACACCAGATTGAAACCAAGTAAGCTCTTGTGAGTTATGCTTTGACTCTGGCGTTGTATTTAGTACGCTGTGTAAATAGTTTTCAGCAAATAATTGATGGCTTTTAACGTCATTTGATATAGCAAGTATGCCCGGATGGACATGGTGCATTTGCACATCAGACATCGAAGATTTCGCAATAAAGCGTGATGCATTGTAAGCAAGTAAACGTACCTTTTTCGAGATAGCGTTTTGTATTTCGTTCATATTAAATAAGTCATCACACTGATCACTATATTTGCTAAATGACTGGGAGTCGAATAAAACCTTAGCTAAGCCTTTTAATGGGCAGTTTAAAGAGCCATGTTGATCTGTTAGTTGATCTAAATAAATAATATGATCGGCACTTTGGGCCTGCTCCAGTACTTTCACTTTTGGTAATGGTTTTGGCATTTCGAGCGTTAACCATGCATCGCTATTGGCAACGTTAACGAGCTGCGCGCTGTCTTTCTCAGGCATTGTCATAGCCTTGACCAGTGGTGAATTACTCGCTAGTGCATTCGGGCCGTGATATGCAACAGTTATGTCCTTGTTACTGCAACCTTTTTCGTGCAATTGCGCCAAACAAGCATTGACTAACTTATGATCAACGCTGTGCGGAAATGCCTGAGTACTAACTTGACCTAGTACTATGAGCACTTTCTCACTTTTAGATTGTTTAAAGTTGAGCGCGGAAGTCAGTTGGTTGAACAGTGAATTTGTTTGCGTTTGCTCTAGCAACCCCGCATTTTTTAATTGGCCTGTAGCAACTGCACCATTGTGGTTATTAAAAACGTTTTCTAATGCAAAACTTGGCATACTGCTGGCCAAGATCCCCATACCTGCGCCCGTCCCTTTTAAAAATGAGCGCCTTGATAGTCCTTTGTTATTTAATGGTTCCATAATGTTTAAACCTTTTCGTAAATACTGAGATACTCAGGAAGCATGGTGTTTTCATCGAGCGGAATAACTGCATGCACTTTATAGCCATATACCTTCATTTCTTTATGCCAAGCAGTCACAGATTGCAGCCGATCTCTTTGAGCTTGCGCTGCGTGCCAAGAACGGCCATGCAACAAGTTTTTCCAATCATTAAACACTGATACCACATGTTTATGCGCAGTTTGTTGCACATTAAATAGCGGCATTACTAACTTACCTCCTGACGGCATGACCTGCTTTATGCGTAACATCATGCTCGTAAATTCAGCGCTTGAATAGCTGTGAGGGCCATCGTAAATAGCAGCCAACTCTACGCTTGAAACGTTGATTTTTGGTGTTTTTCCGATTAACTCTGTTGGTTGTACTACACCAGAAAAGTCAGCTCTTTGTAATGGAGAATATGACTCATTGAGTGCGTGCGTCATGGTATAAGTTTGGCCATTAAAAAATGGAAGATGATTAATCGGATCAAACTCACTATCAGGTAATCCAAAACTGAGATACCCAGAGAGTTTTTGCATTTGAGTAAACTCGGTTAAATATTGACTGAAACGCACTTGCAGATCTTGCAAGCGGTGCATATTCAGTAGCTGCATGTTGAGTTTACTATTGGCTAAAATAGCTGATAAACGCTGATAAATTACCCCTTCATCCTGCACTTTAGACACACATTCAAGCGCTTGAGCGTGTACATCAGAGTCTTGGTATAGGTGGAGTTGTTTCGCTAGTAAAGCTGTTAAATCATTAAATAAATATTTATTGAGATATAAAGCGTGGTAACTATTTGACTCATTGAGCAACGCCCTTATCCAAGGCGAAGCAAATGCATCAACACTAGTCAAACCAGCAACAGCAAAACCGCTTTTTAAAAAAGCGCGTCGCGACAATGTCATTATTTTACCCTTGTGTTAGCGAGGCCGGCTGTATGTTGTACCGGCCAACTTTGGTTAAATACCCAAAAAGGCACGGTTTTCTGCGGGGAGGTCTTTCATCGGGATCTGTGCCGCAATTACACAAGGTTGATCAGGTCGCGCATGCGCGTGTTGTAAAGCACCTAACAAGTCTTCATAGGTATTTACTCTTAACCCTATACCGCCGTTGTAAACATGTGGCATATTTTCGTACTTCCAACCGTTGAGCATTACGTAATCCAGCGGAGCTTTGCCCGGCTCTGTAAAGAATGAGCCGTCAATCAAAAATTGCTCAATCGCATATGAACCATTGTCGACAATAACGATTATTGCCGGAATATTGTTTTGTACAAACGACGAAAATGCCTGAGAGACCATCTGGAACCCACCGTCACCTGTGACAATGAGCGGTCGTTTACCCGTAGCAAAATAACTGCCAATAGCTGCTGGTGTGCCTTGCCCGATGGAAAGCCAAATTGGGTTTGCTAAGAAGCATTGAGTGTCCATAACGGGAATATCCGCTCCAGGAAAGCTCGCCAAACAGGTATCTAAACTGATGTAGTAAGGAGATTGAGTGGTATTTAAAAAATCTCCGATGGCTGCAAAAATACCATCATGGCCCAAAGTGCCTGAGTACGGATCATTTTCGAATTTTGATTGCCATTGTTCACGGCGTTGTTGATAGTTCAAGCCGGCGACACTGGGTATAGCATTTTGCTGCGTATTAAGTCTTGGGAGAGCATTGATGGCTTCCAATGCTGTGCCTAAAGAGAGTTTACGTAGGACGTTGCTGCCCACCATCGCTTTATTAAATGCAACACGGATCAATTTGTCTTTGAGGGAAACTACCATGAAGCGATGATCAATCCCAAACAAACAACCGAGTGCAATTACACAATCTGATGACTCGACGCCTTGTGTTATGGTGGAAGGTGCCAAATCACTGTCGTATACGCCGCAAAATAACGGATGTGACTCACTCACTAAAGATTTCGAAAGTAGCGTTGTATAAAATGGCAGTCCTTGCGACTCAACAAACTGCATCGCCTCATCAATTAATCCAAAGCGGACGAGCTCAGCACCAAGCAATACGACGGGCTTGTTGGCATGAGTCAGTGTGTTTTTAATGGCGCGAACAAACTGGCGTCTACCTGCCCTATGGCGTCTTGCTGTGTAATTTAAATTTGCAGAAAAGTGTCCGATTGGTTTTTTCCATAAATCCTGAGGGATCTCGATATAGACAGGGCCAGATTGTTCTAATGCGGTAATGAGCAATTGATCGATACGGTCAGCAGCGCCGTCTAAATCGCGAATTTCCTCAGCTGCCAGAGTCAACTCTTTAAATACATGTAAATCGGTTTTACCAAACCCTGTTGAATGAGAGAATAAAACATCGTACTCGGCCTCAAGGCTGAGATCTTTATCAGTTGGACCACCATTAATAACCGCCAATGGTACGCGCTCAGTTAATGCGCTTGCAATGCCATTTGCCATGCTCAATGTACCAACGCCATAAGCTACAGACACGGCGCCAAGTGCACCTTGCCGACCATATCCATCTGCAGCATAACCAGCTTCCAGCTCGTTGACAGTATTAATAAAGTGCATATCCGGATCGGCGACCAAACTGTCGATAAAATCAGAACAAGAAGTACCTGGTACACCAAAAACATGGTGGCAACCCAACTGTTTAAGTCTGAGTGTAATAAACTCAGCGACTGTATAAGACATCATATTTCCTTATTACAAAAGTCAAATTTAAAATTCTTAAGCTTGTTTGTGAATGTATTGAACGGCTTCAAGGGCTGAAACCAGTGCACCTTGGATCCAAGAATGGTATACAGAGCAGTGCTCTCCTGCAAAACATAGGCGATGCTCGGGCTCGCTCATTAACGCGTAGTAGTCTTGATGATCTCTAGGATTGAAAAACGCGTAAGCACCTGCTGAATGGGTATGATTGCTCCAGCTCCAGCGCAATACACTTAAAATGTCATCCCGTTCAATATAGGGATGCACTTTCTTAAGTTCCGTATAAAGTAGCTCTTTAAGTTCAAAGTTGTTAAGGGTATCAACACGTCGTGCGTGTTGGCCCCAAGTATAGGAGGCTAATAGATAACTCGCAGAGTTCGAAATGGCATGATCCTTTGCTACAGCATTGTCTGCTGGGTACCAAGTATGGCCAAGACCAGCATCATATATGGTACTGCCACCATAGATCTTTTCTTTAATCTCCCAAAAGCGGTTTTTGGTTCTGATCAATACCTTAGTTGCAGAATCATAGTGTACCTGTGCAAATGCGCGTGCTTTTTTAGGGTTTATGCTGTTGTGAAAGTCGATTTTACCCAACACACCAAATGGGAGGGTACAAATTGCGTAATCAGACTCTATAGTGTGTTTGCTTCTATCTCTCGATTGATAACATATAGACACCTTGTCTGCTTGGTTTCTAACTTCTACGGCTTTAGCTCCAACCAAAAAGTTCACTTGACCAGCAATACGTTGGTGTAGATGTTTTGCCAATAAGTCGGTGCCACCCACTACTTCGTCAAAGCCTTCAAACCAAACGCGCTCAAGTTGCTCTCTTAAATGTTCAGAGAAAGCGGTATGCAGTAAAGTTGAAACACCATAAATAGAAGATACATATTCGAGTGCTTCTGAGCTCAACCCTGCCTGCTTGAACGCATCTTTAAGCGACATTGCATCAAGCTCTTTGAGTTTTTTAGTGGTTAATTGTTTTTCATAAAGTGCCTGTTTTTCTTTTTCAGACAATGAATTCAACACCTCGGTGACAGCAAGGTCCCACATATTATCTGCGCTCATGCTCCGTTCTTTAGCGGTCAGCTCAAAAGCACTTTTTAAAAGTTCAAAGCCCTCTGGACTACGCGCTACTTTTTTACCTCGGATCATTGCGTGAGTACGCACATTATCTTGAACAAACGGACGTAATTTTAAGCCCATTTCTGCTATGTATTGACGAGTTACTTGATGATGCGTTGGAATGCGCATAGCACCCAACTCGGCATACAATGCATCTGACTCGCGTAAAGTTCTTACACGGCCTCCAATATGACCAGGATCTGCTTCTAGAATGGTTACTTTTGCGCCAAGCCTAACTAATTCGTATGCGCTAGTTAAACCAGCAATGCCAGCCCCTATAATTGTTACAGATGGTGCGCCCTTTAAACTTTTGGCGCCAAGTGCCCTGACACTGTTTAAAAGCGTCATCGGCTTGCCACTATGGGCAAGAGTATTGTTCTTCATTAAAAAGTCCTTTTAACGATAGATTAAATTTTTATTGAAAATTTAGTGCCTTAAAGCAGATTTTATTGCGTCAGCCAAAGCTAGTGGTTGTGTGATCATAGGCAAGTGGCCCGACTCAATGCTATAGGTTTGTGTCGCGCCGATAGACTGAGCAATTTTTTGCTGTGTTGCATACGAAATAATCTTGTCTTCTTTTGCAAAAACATACACTTTTGGAATAGCATCTAACTTGGATTTATTTAAATGCACTTTACCTTCGCCTGTCACCGCAGGTTCATCGACTGATTGTGACCAAATCTTTGCTTGCATCGATTTTGATTTGGTATTGGTAAATGAAGCAACATATTCCGATTGGTTGGTGATTTTCATCCAGCCGTCTTCGTACGTCACACCTTTAAAGTAGTTTTTTTCATCTTCTTTATTTAGTAGTGCAAAAGGTTTAGCACCTTCGAATGGCGCAACCGCACTGACATAGATTAAATGACTCACATGAGCTCTATTGCATGAGGCAAGTGCTTCGTGAGCCACCGCTCCGCCTTGACTATGCATAACCCAAACTTGTGGCTGTGGTAAGTCTTTTGTGCGCTTACACAATGAATTGGCTGCGTGGTTTAAGGTGATGATTTTTGGTGCCACCTTATTATCACGTCCAGGCAAGTCTATGATATGTGGAATGATTTGAGCATTTTTCAATTCCGTTGCAACAGGTTGCCAAGCAGAGCCCCGCAAATGTGCACCATGAATAAATACCACTGTTGTTTCAGTTTCAGCTCGCTCAGTTGAAAGACTTCCTGCAGAAAGTGGTTTTGAGTCTGAAGAGATACTATTACAAGCAACCAAACTTGCAACAGCGCATAAAGATATGAATGTATGTTTTAACTTCATCCTAAGTCCTTCCTAATTCTGTAAGTAAAAAACGGGGGCATCTTAGCAAGAAAAAATACGAAAAATAACATCAAAACAACGAGGCGATCCTAGGTTTGTAACTCATTAATTGAAAAAACAAAAAAGTCATCGATAGCGGCAAAAACAGACCTGAATTTTTATTCAAAACAGAAGACTAAATACCCACAAATACACAAGAAGCTGATTTGTTATACTTTTGTAGAATAAAAACGACAATTTTCTTCTCTATCTCACTTAAGCATGTGATTTGTTCATTAAAAAATTGAATAAAACTATAAATGGTCCGATTCATTGCTCTAAATATAATTATTACAACACTGTCAACTATTAATTATTCTCAACTTGAGCTTAAATTTATGCATTTTTTAATATTTTAGCCTCGAAAGACTGTTGAGCAGTATTAAATAATTATTTTTATAAAAATTTTATTTTTTATTGAATTCATTGAGTAAGAATGATTAAAAAATGCACTTTTTGAAGCTTTATCTCATTTGATATGTTGGGTTTAAGTAATACCGTGGATAAAATTTGGGTGAACCGATTGAGGAAATAAAGAAATAAATAAAGAAAAAATGGAAGGGGAAAAATGGGACAGGCACATTTTGTAGGCTGATAAACTGTACAGTCATGGTTAGTAGCATTGACGCCATGTATTTCTTATAAACGTCCCAATAACTAGGAAAAACTGTCGAGTTACATTTGTTTTTAGGAATAAATTTCAAGTAGGAATATTTTCATCTCAATAAACAAATGAAAGTTCAGAGCCGAAGAGAGGGGTTTAGCTAAATTATTAACCGACCCCCTTATACCAATTTACATCGTTTTTAGCAGCATGAACTCTTAATACTGTTTCAGAGCCTGCAAAATTCCCATAACGCGTTCCATAGTTTTGTACCCTATCCAACCAAGTCGTCACTTCAATTTTCATTGATGCGAGTACATGGGGCACATCTTTTGACATGTAACCTTTCTCTTTAGAGTGAATATAACGGCCCGTCCAATCAACTAGCTTGAGGTAACCTAATAACGAAAATGGTAATGTGTGCTCTTGCTCTCTACCACCAAACGGTTTTAGTGATGTGGGTTGTTTGATGTGAAAAGAAAAAATTGGACAGGCACATTTTGCAGGCTGATAAACTGTACAGTCATGGTTAGTAGTATTGACGCCATGTAATTTCTTATAAACGTCCCAATAACTAGGAAAAACTGTCGAGTTACATTTGTTTTTAGGAATAAATTTCAAGTAGGAATATTTTCATCTCAATAAACAAATGAAAGTTCAGAGCCGAAGAAAGGGATTTAGCTAAATTATTAACCGGCCCCCTTATACCAATTTACATCGTTTTTAGCAGCATGAACTCTTAATACGTTTTGTGAGCCTGCAAAATTCCCATAACGCGTTCCATAGTTTTGTACCCTATCCAACCAAGTCGTCACTTCAATTTTCATTGATGCGAGTACATGGGGCACATCTTTTGACATGTAACCTTTCTCTTTAGAGTGAATATAACGGCCCGTCCAATCAACTAGCTTGAGGTAACCTAATAACGAAAATGGTAATGTGTGCTCTTGCTCTCTACCACCAAACGGTTTTAGTGATGTGGGTTGTTTGATGTGAGGCTCTGTTTCATTTTGATCTGGCTTTTTGACGTTTGCTTTACTGCTTTGGAATTGCTTTATTCGCTCTTGAATTGATGTAAAGTCGCTATCCTCTAGCTTGTTTGCCATATTCGCTCGAATTGGGTTTAAATCCACATACGCCATGCAACTAAGCAGTGCTGTTTCATCTAACAAAGCTTGTGATTTATATCGTCCTTCCCAGTATTTACCCGTGCAGTTGTCTTCCTTGTTTGCTTCCCTTGCAATGTATTCATTGAGGTTTTTCATAAACCAACTGATGTCATACAGCCTTGCGCGCCATTTTTCAATCAGCTCAGATTTAAGCAGTTCCTCCACCTCACTCAGAGTGTCACCGAGTAAGCTCCTATCAACAATTGGGCTGCCTTTGTATAACTTGTACCACCTCGATATCACTTCATCACCTGACCAACTTAGTGCTTGCTGCCTATTCACTTTAACAACCAAATGATAGTGATTGCTCATGATGGCGTAAGCTGCTATTTCTATCGAAAATACACTACTGAGCAACTTTATACGCTCTACCAACCACATTCGTCTATGGTCAAAATTTTTGCCTGTGTACTTATCTTCCCCACACAAAAAAGCACGACGTACACACCGTGCTATTAAGTGATAGTAAGACGTTGACGACAAATCTATTAATCCCTTCCTTGCTCTTGTCATTCCCTTAAGCTCAATTTTTAACTGGATATTTAAACAGTAGTAAAGAAACCTAGTTTAAGCAATGAATTTGTGTCTGTCCCATAATTTCACCATAATTTCAATCATAAGACGTCGAAGACAAATTTATCAGTGCTTTCAGTGCTCTTGTCATTTCTATTCAAATCCATTTAAGTACTGGATATTTAACCAGAAATGAAATGCAAGGTTTAAGCAATAATTTGTGTCTGTCGACGGTGATCTTTATTTTAATTTTGGGAATTTTAACAGCAGTCGCCCCACCAAATTCTGCGGATTTAGCTCTAAACCTGATAATTCTGATGAGCTGTCTCAATAGTTCGGTACTTCTTAGAATACTTTCCTATAACATTGTCTTTAGCCACACAAATAAACAGGGCAGACGTAGTTAACGTACGATAGAACTGACAAGTTTCTTTGTAATAACCTGTAATATACTTTTTTTTTGATTTAACTAACCTACCACTTGTTAATGAATAACTAGCGCATTAACACAAATTTACATCATGTACTTTATTCAAATACGCTTTCGACGACGCAAATAGAACGCGTTAATTAAACTACGCAACTTTGTAAAGTAACACTAATAAAAGGATTCAATCATGAGCAATAAAAATTGGAGTGCACCACAATCATTGGATTTTATACCTACTGGAAAGTTGGTGACTTTTACTGCTATGCACCAAGCAGCCTATGAGCAATATATTCAAATAACAGACGAAAATGGCAAGCCTATTACTTTTCAAACGTTATCAGGAAGTAACTGTGAATTTCCAATACACGGGCAAGGACAGACAGTAGGCTTTTTCGAAAATGGTACTGGTAAATTTACAATGAGAAAAGGGCTTCAAATCCAATTCGCAAACTCCGGCTCACACGTTTCACTTGTCGCTGTAGCAAATCCAAACCTATTTTTTATCAACGGTAAAACCTTTGGCGGCGGTACTTTATATGTCACAGAAGATGGCGGTGGGACAGACTATAACGACACAAGCTTTGTACTGCAATGGTTCGAATTTGAAGGATAATTTGCATTGTTAGGAAAATAATTGTTAAAGCTCATAGAGGGCGTAAAGGACTTTGGCATATGTTATCACCACAGCAAAAAATAATGACAGTGTATATATTCACTGCCATTGTTATCACAACGATTTTAATTAGTCAGCAAGCTTATGCAAAAGCTGATTTTCCTGGCGGTATGCCAATCACCGCAACTGATTTAACACAAATACCGGTCCAGCTCCCGATTGCTCCCCCTAAATATGACCCTGAAAACCCGATAGAACACAAAGAATTTGCACGATTTGCTTGGCGGCAGTTTATTTACTTAAATGCTCCAGCCAAACAAAACGGGTTATCTGGGAGCGGGGTGTCACCAGTGGTTAGAGGGACGGTTTCGGACAATCAAGGTTTTATTTTTTCGGGTAAGCCAAACTTTTACCGCTCTGGAAAAACGTCAACAAGTAATTTAAGCAAGCATGTAACGGTATGGGAAAGTTATGCGCATAGATCTGAGTTATTCCCAAAGCAGAGCACACCAAAAGGTGATTTTCAAACACTTGCACCTCAATATTTTTTTAAAAATGCGACGGTTACTACACACCAAGCGAGATTTAATAACTTAGATGAAAACTCGCAGATAGGACAGAATAAGATCTTTTTCCCTGCAAATGGCAGCACACCTGCGGAAAACCCTTACGATGACCATGAAGTGCTGTTTCAAGCTAAAGTGAATCAAGTTGAATATGACTATATAAAATCTTTGAAAGGAAAAGCCCCTAATGACTTCAATTTGCCGCCAAATGAATTACCAAACTTCGCAAACAAAGAAACTATAGAAATAAAAGCTGCATGGAGAGAACTTTCTCAAACGATGATTGACTCTGGCCGCTACCATACCGCTGAGGCGCTATACTATCGGTGTCATCTCATGGTCGGTGATGAATGTGAACAAGCTAGCGCAACGAGTGGCACCTTTGGTTTGGTCGGGTTGCATATCATTAGAAAAATGAAGCACTATGAGGCGTTTATTTACACTACATTTGAGCATGTCGACAACTTAGTAAAGGCGGATGGTAGTAGTCCTTCGGGATTATACTTTATAACCAATTACAATCAGCTTGATTATGGTGACAAGAAAGGTGATCAAGCAAAACCGCACGCAGTAATTAACAATGGTGTGAACCGTATTCTAGTTCCTTTACCTACAGAAGGTGAAGTAAAAGCTGATCATGGATATGACTTTATACCAGGTAAATTTACATTACCAAGTGAATATAATCGAGGGCCAATCAAAGTTGAACAACCCCCTACCATAACTAAGGCGGTAGTCGAGGTTAATAAGGAAGTGCACCAAGCCATGAAGGAGTCAGGAAAATTTGGCGACTCTGTTTGGCAATATTATCGCTTGAAAGGCGTACAGCCTTTGCCTACCAATGAAGATACTGGGTTAACAAGTCCTGAAAAGCCACTTACTCAGGATTACTTCTTAGCTAATAATATCATTGAAAGTAGTCAATCTGGGTTACAGTTATTTAAAGGTCGTGCGCCTGCGATTATAGATAATACTTTAGCTAACAATAAAGCACCTTGCCCGAATGCACCCATTGGATCTAAGTGCCTATTAAACCAAAGAGAACTGCCTAATATCACCAATGTACCGGAGTTGTCGAACCACTTTGTCATGGGTGGGTGTATGGGATGTCACGGTAGAGCCACTTACACAACATCTAATAACAAAGACAAGCCGCGTAGCATTTTTAGTTTCCTCATTTCAGAGAAAAACTTAACAGGTCAAGGTGGGTTTAACGCCGACGCTTTAGATGAGAGCACGAAAAAAATGCTTGAAAAGTCAAAGGAATATATGGGAATTGAAAATAACTAACGATCAAGTACATTAACAAGGCTGTTATAGAAGCAGCCTTGTTGTTACGAGTATTATAAGTTTTGTATTTACGTCCCACCTAATTTAAAGCTAGTGCAAAAACCTAATATTAATAACCCCCACCAGAAACTACGGTCTTATATTTTCTAAGTTGATCCTCTGTCAATCGGGCGCACTGTCAAATGAGTATGTCTCTGTTCTACCTGTTTTTATTCATACTCATGCCACATCTGTTATACCTAAATACTTGACAAACTCTGGTTCAGGTAAGAGGTAAATTTTCTTACCTATCGATGCGGATAAAGTGAGTAGATCGAGCTCTCTGCGCTCTTTTTTCAATGATAAAGACAAGAGTATCTGGATGAGTTCTTGAGAAATGGAAGTTGATTCTTTACTCAAACCAGTATTACTTAAAATAAGACTTGTATTAGTTTACAAGCCTCGAGAGCTTATGAAATTGTGTCTGTCCCACTATGCCCTATGCCTCCTTCTAACGATGTTGTATTACATGATGCTGCCATGATGCGATAGAAGCTGAGAAGTGCCTATTTCTATCTTGTTTTTACATGTGGTGCACTTGCATGTTGAATTCGGGGGTTTTAATTTTTCTGATACCTTACAATTAACCGTTCTATGTATATTTAATAGCGCATTTGGACTGCGGTAATAGTTACTTAACATAAATAATAGCGGGCCTTGAGTGAGTCCTTTATCAAAATAATTAGCATGATCTATGCGCGTGATTTTACATCTTGCGCATTATCTCTGTTTTTTGATGTTAAGACCTTCAGTCGTTTATTTCACACTTGGCTTTGGGCTGTGTTTAAAGCGTTTAAGGGCGCTTATTATTTATGCGCCATTTGTTCCTCAAGTTGTATCGATATGGGTCAGTCACATTTCAACATGTACTCAACAAATTCTTTTTTATGATTATAATTTTACAAGTTCATTTTTTAACCGATTAATATGTAATGTATTTACAATTATCAAGATTACCTTATTGTAAATAATGTTATTGACATTGTGTTTTTTAGTTGATAAAAGTTAAATAGATTTACGGAAAATAGGAAAAGGAAAATGTTTAAAAAAACCGCTAAATACTTAACGACTTGTTTGGCTTCTGCAGCCGTTTTATGGACTGGCATCTCTAGTGCTGAAGTACAACAAGCAGAGCTTCTCGCCCCAACAATCTCTGTTTCAACTGAGCAAATATCACCCAGCAATGTAGAAAGTCCAATCACAATAAGTGGTGGTGCCTGGGCAAGCAGTGGTACAGCACCGACAATCAGAAACTCAGGCTTATTATACACATTAAACTTACCAGTGGTGGGATCTGTGCCTTTCGGATCTAAGATCAATGTTGTGAACTATTCTTGGGGCTTTTCAAAAGTTCCACCCGGGATGATTGTGTATCTTTGTTGGAATTCAACATCGGCGTGCGTGGATGTTACATCGAACAAATCAGGTAGATTAACGAACTTTGCTGGTTTAGACGCGAACAAAAAGTTCATTTTCGCCTACGGCGTGCGTGGTAATGGCAGTGCTATTTCTCCGCCAGCATATGGACAAAGAAGCCAAGTAATCGTTAATTACGATTGATGAAATATTTGGGCCTATTGATAAGGCCCAATACCATACCTTCATGCATATTGGTCAACACTTAACATCCCTGATTTAGCTTGATAGTCCATTGGAAGAGACTTGTTAAAGGAGATAATTTCTTTAAATATCTCTGCATCTGATGCGCCCTCTCCCTTCATCCTATTAAATATTTCGATTCGCTGCTCTGTCACCTGCGCTGCAACTTTATCAAATTTAACTGAGCGATCTGCCCAATTTTTAAATGCGGCCGGATCTGTAAGAGGGGGTGCTTCGTTTAAGTTGACCATCATTTTATTGGGGATAAATGTGATTGCTTCGGCCATTTCCTCTGCAAATTTAGGGTCATCTTCTACTTTTTTTGTGAATGTGTCCCAACCATGATTTATCTGTGACGAGTGAGTATCTTGTGTGTCATGTGTTGAGGGAGAAGCCGTGTTTTGAGTTTTGGCTGATGAATATTGTGATGAGTAACTTGATACGTTTTGGGGGTTAGTGTTTAAAATCATGACTTATCTCCTTATGTCTTAAGATAAGCGATGCAAACTTTAAGCCAGCATTTAGACGCACTTATTTATTGAGAACACTAGGTTGAAATGGCAATAAGGTTGTATTTTTTTGAAATTTAATGCCGCCTCATGGGCGTGTTTTTGCCGCTTTTTAATCGATAAAGCGCGGTTAAGAGGAATAATTTAGTTTGCTTAGCGTCTGACCCACCGACCCTTTAACACTAAAGTGAATCTGGTGGTGAGCTTTAACCTATTTTTTGGATAAATATTGTGTCTGAATAAGATTGGTTGGGAGCCTATGATAAACCCGTGATTGTTTTCGCGAATACACGGCCGCATCTAATAAAGTGAGGAGCTCGAACTCTTGAGACTGCAATAAAAACGGTGTAACTGTCTGTTATTAATACCGTGTTGGTATAGACAAGCAGATAATGAACAAGAAAGAATCAGCTAGATGCTTACTAAAGTGACCGCTGAGTCAGCCCTCAATGCTGAGCGGGATGAGCATCTGGGTTATCGTAAAAATAGTAAATCCACTTCTCGAAACAGCCGAAATGGCTACGCCAATAAAACCATTGTTACTGAAGATGGCGCTATTGATATAGAGGCTCCGAGGGACCGCCTCAGCACCTTTGAGCCTCCGTTGGTGAAGAAACAACAAACCCGTTTTACCAGCATGGGTGACAAAATCCCCAGCCTTAATGCAAAGGCGGGAAATCGTAAAAACCTTCAATGAGATGTACGATGTGGACGTTTCTCCATCGCTCATTATTCGTGTAACAGATGCCGTTATCGCTAACGTAGTTAGCTTCCAAAGATACTGCTGCATTTGCAGGCAATAAAGCTAACAGCGCACAACTATACGCTGTTCATTCAACGCCTTTTCCTATTTTCATACTGCTAAAATCTGCCCTTACCATTTATTGGACAAAATTTATCTTTAATTGAGTTTACTGTGCGCCCATAACGTATATAGCTTGTGCAATGGGACACAGTTAATATGAAATGGGCACGATTTGGTAGGTAAAAGAGAACAAAGAAAAGTAAAGGACAGGCATTTTTTGGGCTGTCAATAAAGTGATAGTCATTGTAGGCGGCACATCGGGTATAGGCCGCCAAATTGTAGAACAATTACAAGCAATAAATTTGTGTCTGTCCCCTATTGCTCCGCTATTGCACCCTGTTGCAACCTTTTTCACCTTTTGCATTAACTTCAGGCTATACTAGCCCTATTTTGCTCGTATTTTTATTATCTGCCCCCTCAATCTTATTTTAGACCGGTATCATGCTTATTTGCCTAAACTTTGCCGTTCAAAAATGTCCCATTTTATGTACAATACCCAGTTTTATATCGCTTAGGAAAATAATAGCTAGAATGCGACATTTCAATAAAACAGCACTTACAGTTCTAATGACCTCTATTCTATCAGGATGTGGAGGGGGGTCTGATTCCAGCAATGCTGGCTCAAATACAAATCAAACACAACAAGTAGAAAACACAGTAAGTGATTTGTTGCGCAACCCAGAAGGTGCGAGTAAATCTGAATTAAAAAATACGATCAAAAAGCTAATTTCCACGAGATATACCGGCAACGAGGCAGATGCTGCATTAACAGGCTCCTTGGTCAAGCAAACATTCAAGCACTTGTTTGATTCTACTGTCGACTCTTTGGCTGGTACTAACTTTGACAACATCAGTACCCAGACCAATTCCAATGGAATTATACGCGGTAGCGCTAACTGTTATATCTCTGGAACTAGCAGCTTCGTCGGTAAACTAGATGAACAGGGTAAAGGCCATATCGTTGTCGATTACACCAATTGTAAAAATTACGAAAATACACCTACGTTGTCAGGTTCAATAACAACCGTTGTTACCGCGTTTGCAAACACTGGCTACGATATATCTTTTTACTTTAATAAACTAACTGGCGAAAGCGATGATAAAAAGCAAACGTTGTCAGGTTATTTTACGACACAAAGTAGCAACGTTAACAATTCAAGTAACCAAACTTTAACCCTAGAACACAACATGCTTTTCGAACAGGCTGATGGAAAACAGTTCATTTCATCATTCTCTGCAACATCAACGGAAGAAAACGGGTTTGTCGACAACTTAACAACTCAAGGGTCAATTACATATAGTGAAGAAGGTAAAGTACAGTTTAAAACTAGCCCACTGATAGGTAGAGCGCCATATTTCTCTGAAGGCAGCATTGAATTTACAGGTGCTTCACAACGAGTAGAGTTGCTTTTTTCGGAGCCGTTAACAACCTACTATTTGGATAGAGATAATGATGGAACTCATGATGAAGGCACTTACTTTAGAGACTTCTATTCAATTTTTTTAGACCCTTCATTGGCAATAAAGACCACATCGATTGACAATATGTCCTTGCCTCCGCTTGTTCATACACCCCATTTCACGCAAGACCGCTATGACACGACAACCCCAATTACTGTCCAAAGTGGCAGTTATGAAGATCCTGATACAGAACTAAATGAATTAGAGATTGGCTTCCGTTGGTACATAAATGGTGATGTAATTGAAAATCAATCTTCTGATACGCTGCCAGCTGGCATCGCAAAATCCGGTGACTCAGTTACCGTTGCAATGCTAGTTTCCGATGGTGCTAACCAAACTTTAAGCAACAAAGCACTTGCATATATTGAAGATGCACCTATATCAGTCAGTACTGTAGAAATGCCTGCATTTGCTACCCCCGGCGATGTTGTAACATTTACCGCATTAGAATTAGACCCAGACACACCGGAAACCGCAAAACCTGCAAAGTTAGTTTCTGCGCCTAATGGAGTTACTATTGACGAAAATGGTACCATAACCTGGGTAGTGCCAACCGACAGTATGTTCTCTTCACAAACATACTATTTCAATTTTGAAATTCCCGATCCGAGTTCAACTGAGAACCAAAGCACTACAACTGAGTATTCAATTACAGTTAATGGCGGTGGCAATTTGCCTCTTGCTCGCTCAGGCACACATACGCCAATACAGGGTAATAATATTACCATTGGTGACTTCGATGGTGATGGCAACAATGAAGTTTTAACAACAGATAACCTCGACCGTATCATGTTATTGTCTCATCAATCTGAAGATTTTGAACAAACTTGGCTGTATCCCTATAAAATGCCAACACAAGGTACGATCCAACAAGTCATTGCATATGACTCTAACCATGACGGCAAACCAGAAATTTATGTCCTGACAAAAAACGGTCTTAGCGTAATTGAGGACTTAAATTCAGAAGCTAAAGCGCTGCTTTCATTTGAGGACGTAGCTAAATCGGCAGCAATTGCAGATACAAACGGCGATGGACAACCTGAGTTCGCAGTAATTCACGGCGAAGAATATAATGACGATAGTAGTCATCTATCTGTCTACTCCCAATCAGATTTAAATGCGCCTATATTTAACGCTTCACTGCCAAAAATGAACATGCTCGAATTTGGCAATGTTGATTCGGACAACAATCTTGAACTCATCATCAACAATGGTGTTGTATATGATTCGAAAAACTGGGAAAACCAGTGGTTGCACTCAGGATCATTTGGCTCAACCCTGTTAGAACTAGGTGACCTTGATGGTGATGGTGTGCAAGAGATTGTTGGCTCTGACTGGGAATTTGTGCGAGTTTACTCTGCACTCACAAACTCCCAGTTAGGTGAATTGAAGTCTTCCGACATATGCTCTATAAACACGCATAATATTGACACTGACAAACACGATGAATTGTTAATTGGCCCTTGTCAGTGGGGAAACATCGAGGTGTATAATATTGATGAAACAGGAACCTTTTCCAGTGCCCAGACAATATTCAACCAAGAAACGAACACCAAGTCAATTCATGTAGGCGATAGTGATAATGATGGCAGTTTGGAGGTATTGTGGAGTAGTAATTCGAATTCGAGCGCCAATAATATTTTGTCAGTAGCAGATGTAAATGCAAACGGCATCGAAACTCGTACTGACCTTGTATCACCATATCTGAGTAATTATGTACCAGCTGGATGGAATCAAAAAAATGAGTCTATTTTTTATGCCGCATATCAAGCAGGTAACTTAAGCGACCGAGGCTCCATAATAAGCATGGATAGTTCAGGTGACTATTCAACTAAAGAGCTCGATAGCTTTGAGTACTGGAACAATAGAATGGCTCAAGTAGCCAGCTTCAATGACAATGGCCTAGATCAAGTACTTATCTCAACCTCCGATAGCTATGATACCGGTTTAAGTATTTTTGATTTCGAAACAAGCAGTATTTCTTATCAACTACCTGTTGATAGCGAATCAACTCTAAGTGCAATTGAAACGATAGACGCAGATGGTGATAACGTATCTGATGCCCTGTACAGTGTGGGTACCAATTTCACTGTCGTTGATGTATTCAACCAAAACTTGATCGCAACCTATGCGCTTGACCAGCAACTTCATGATTTTAGTGCAAACTACAGCAACGGACTTTCAGTCGTGCTCTCTGATTCTAGTCTACAAGTTATTGAACTCGACAATGGTAGCTTCTTTAGCACTGCTTCTTACCCCATAGAATGCCTTCAAGTTGAGTACTTTAACTACGATAGTGATGAAAACAAAGAAATTATCTGTTTAGGGCACGGCTCTTATAACTTCACATATAATCTTCAAATCTCTATTTTTAAGGAAAATAATGGCACTCTTGAGCTCGTCCATGAACAAGCCGCACCATTGAACACTACGGCAATAGCGATTTCACCTACCAGCACAACCAGTCAGAATATCATCTACGTTACGAGTTATAACTCTTGGTATGGTGATTCAAAATCACAAATCATATATGCAGATTCAAAGGGCAACAAGCTTTGGGCAAGCCCTGAACTCATTGGGTCGACCAGCAAACATAAACTCAAGACCAGAATGAGTGAAGATGGCAAACTACAACTACTGTTTTCAACCACCTCTGCAATGTTTCAGCTCAATTAATCAATTATAGCCCCCGCAAGGGGGCTTACACTGCGACAGCGAATTTACTATATATTAGTCAACTTTCACTTACCAAGTTTGGCGGAACGTGATGAGGTTGTTGGAGCCAAAAAACACTAAATTAATGTCTTTCCCAAGTTATTTTCATTCCAAGTTATTACCATTTTTGTCTGTCTTACGCTGTTTTTATCGCCTTCAAATGCGGAACTAAACGCTTGGCTACAATTGGTGAGGTATGGACCAAGCCTATTGGTTTCCCTTTGATACATTTGTCATATTTTTAATTCGGCTAATGCTTTAATTTTTTCATTATGAAGCTGATACCTGATCTGATATTTGGTACTGAGCTTTGATTTAAAAAGAAAGCTCAATAAACCACCAAAAGTCTCTTCTTGGGTTAACTTACAGCTATTTTCTGAAACTTCCGTTAATGTAAATTTTCTAGTGCCATTAAGTAGCACTTCAGTAAAAGGAAAAGAACCTGTCCACTCTAAATACTGCTCATCAATAGTTTTAACTTTTCTTAAATTAAACCAAACTGAAACGCCTGCCATTTGAGTATACAACTTCTGAGGAAGACCTTCAGATGTGACAACTCGCACACTATTAGCATGCCAAACATTCCATTTTGAAAAATTTGAAATAATGCTCCAAACCTTACTCGGTTTGGCACTTATATCCGTTTCTACTTTGACATCTGGCTGTTCCATTGAACATCCTTTAATTATAATACAGCTGTAAAAAGCTTAAAAAATCGGGCTAAACGCGGACACGGACACAGTCTGCTGTATTGCGTCCGATTTACCAGCCTAGTAACAGGCCTCACCTTCATTTCGTTTTTATCTTTCATGTTTAAAATCCATGGAAGTAAACTTTATATTTTTGTTTATTATACTTTTCTCAATCGCGTCTACTATTTCATTGTGAGAAGCTGAAAATACTTTAGTTGGGATGGTGTATGTATGAAGACGCTTAACAATTCTCCCTAGTAAGCCTTTGTTAGCCCACCATGTATTATCTATTTTTCTTCGCCGAATATTAATACAAACCTCATTCATACGAGCTTTTCCATATTTATTCCCATATGTAATATTAGTTCTACTGTTAATTGAAGAGATATTATCAAATGGTATTTCCCCGATTGAAAATGGAGATGATGTATCGGTGATCCCTGTCTCTGAAATCGTTAGTCCTTTAACAGGTTTGAGCAAAAAGGCCAATAGTGTCAGAATAAAAGCTCCAATAAAAACTGAGACAGGGGCAAAAAACAAGTACGCAAAAATAGTATGGAGCCTATCAGTTCTGCTATCAAGTTCACTAAATGGTGTGCTTAAAACTGAAAGACACATGTATTCAAATATACACAGACCTAGAATAGCAATTACAAACTTCCAGCTAGAAACTTTAAAGTGGATAGTATTTTCCATAATTTGCACTATAATTTTTTGCCCTATAACGCCTCAAACTAGCGGCTTAAATAGTTAGCTATATTTGTAAGGGGCGAACAAAGTCAACTGTTGTTTGTTCACTCTTTTTAAGTGAGCTTTTTAATTAGTGAATTTGTGCCTGTCCCATGTTGCTCCTGCCATGTTGCTCCTTTCTCACTATTTGTTAGTTACTTTAGACATTGAACAACAGTTGGCTAAAATGTGAAGCGAAGCAGAACCGAGTCAATCCGTCTCGAATCCGACTTTAAGGCTTTGTTGGCTATATTACTTTAAGTGTTTTAGCTCATCTTTATTGGATGAGTCTATAAACCAACGTTCTATTTTATAACTTTCATTTTTAATGAGATCTAAGTTGACTATAAACTTACAAATAGAATAATTTCCGTATTCATCTTTTTTCTCATGTAGATGAATCCGTTTATTATCAATCAACACTCTGTCTCGTTCATCTGTGACAGAGTGCGTATCTGAATATTTCAAAAAACAGGGCGTTATTCCATTTTCAAGTTGTATATCTAAAACCTTACAAAACCTTGAAATAGATTCACTATCACTTAATAAACTATCCTTAACTATAAATAACCTTCTAAAGTTAATATCATACAAATTTATACTGTTACCAATTGAAGACAGATATGAACGCATTCTTGGCGTGTTCCACAGTTCGATATGTTCTTTGGTAGAAATAAAAAAAACAGAATCTACGCTTTTTCGAGATGTTGATATTGAGTTTCTTAAAGTTTCGGGGTTTTCACCAACGACGTATTTAATTTCACCATTAACTATATGATCAAATTCTTGGCTAATATCGCGTACTTTGTTATTTACCAAAGTAGAAAAAAGTTCATCACCATATGTTTCACTAGCCTCTCTAGCGTCAGAGTAGCTTTTTAGTATTTTACTTATACTCTTAAATACCTCTTGATTAGTAATACTATGCAGATTAATCGCTAACGAGTAAGTTACCAGCATAAGCCCTACTGGAATAGACACTTTAACAGCGTCTGGAAGATAGGTTAGGTTTATAAAGTACCCTGTTACAGCAGCAATAAAAACAGCAATTACTAATAGTAAATTCGGATTGATTTTTCGTTTTTTCAACTAGAACTCCTCTAGTATGTAAGTTTGGCTAACATCTTAATCCACTACAAAAACCGCATAACAGCAACTTCTCTATCACACAATTTAACATCACAAACCATAACAATAACTTAACAACATGTCATCTTATTACGTACATGTTCATTAAGGAAAATGTCAGGTAACAGCGATATGTGGCAAATACCACTGCTGTCGTAAAAACAACTCATATTCAAACAAAGCTTCCTGCAAGTTTGCTACTTATGCTTAATCCTACTCAACGCCACAGGTGTTATTCCTAAGTACTTGGCAATATCATTCTGAGTCAGTTTTTTAACAAGATCTGGTTCGGCGCTACATAAATTCTCAAACCGCTGCGTTGCAGATAAAGTGAGTAGCTCGAACTCTCGGCGCTCTTTTTTCAATGATAAAGACAAGAGTATTTGGATAAGCTCTTGGGAAATAGAAATTGATTCTTTGCTCAAGGCCAGTAACGCTCTAAATGGAACTTGGATAAGTATACACCCCTCGAGCGCTTCTAAACTAAATGTACTTGGGATTTGGCAATGTGCTGCATTCAAGCTGCCAATGATTGTGCCTGATTGAATAAATGACTTTATGGTTTCTTTGCCATTCTCTGTCAAGTAGAACGCTTTTAATAAACCTGTTTTTACTAAGTATACATAGTCGCACAGTTCACCTTGAGCAAAGACCAGCTCTCCTTTTTTAATTTGAACCAAGGTGCCATTTACTTCTATAAATTTTTGTAAATCCATTTCAACTCCTTTTTACTTACTAGTACGAAATGTTCGGCATAAGGGATCTCGTTTTACATCGTAATAGTACCCTATTGACTTCTACAAAATTGCCATATACACCAAAATTTATTGTCAGTTTTAACATAGGTTAATGCACACCTTACATATGGGCTTTTAAAGTATCAACCAGATCCACTACTGGAGATACATACGTGAACTTAGTCAATAAAGTGATAGTCATTACAGGTGGCACATCAGGTATAGGCCGCCAAATTGTAGAACAATTACACACAAAAAATAAAATCGTCGTCATTGCACGAAAAAGTGATCGGCTTGAACAATTAACAAGAGGATATAAAAATGTAGTTTGTTTCGCGGCAGATCTCTCTGATCCGTGCAGCTACATGTCGCTGTCACAGCGAATACAGGCCCAGTTTCCAAAAATAGACGTTTTAATTAACAATGCGGCTATCCAAAACGAGCCCCTGTTTACTGATCCTAATTTCGAATATGAGCAAATTGTAAGAGAGATCAATGTAAACTTCACGGCTGTATGTTCACTTTCATATTTGCTAATTCCTGCGCTAAACGCAAGCAACACTCCTGCTGTGATCTTAAACATTAACTCTGGATTGTCATTTGTTGCCAAAAAAAGTGCATCCGTTTACTGCGCGTCAAAAGCAGCCATTAATCTGTTTTCACAGAGCTTGAGCTACCAATTAGAGCAAACAAATATCAAAGTATTGCAGGCTTTTATCCCTCTTGTGGACACTCCGATGACCCAAGGAAGAGGAGATAATAAAATATCCGCAGAGCAAGCTGCTCAAGCCATTATTGATGGCTTAAAGCGTCAAGTAGTTCAGCATGATATCGGCAAAATAAAGTTTCTACGTGTGTTAAATGCGCTCATCCCAGCACTTACCAAGCGCCTTTTAAAAGGATCTTAATCATGAGACATAAGTTAATTAAATTAAGCACTTTAGGAATGATTTTAATGGCAACTAAAAGCGCAGCTGCAAACAACGTACAGATAAAAATAACTAATATTGATACCAATCGCCCCGGACAAATCATGGTGATGTTATTTGAACAAGAGGGATTTCCAGTCAAACATGACAAAGCGCTGCAAACGCAGTTTTATAGCCCTACCGAAGCATCATTACTTGTCGAGTTTACCACCACCAAAAAAGAGCTCGCTATCAAGGTGTTACATGATGAAGATAACTCGCAAAAAACTTCTAAAAACTGGACTGGGATTATCCCATCGGAAGGTCTTGGGTTTTCAAATGGAGCCAGAATTAGCTGGCGCGGCCCGCCAAAATTTCACGATGCAAAACTCTCTCTTGCAGACATACAAAGTCCTATTTCAATCTCAATAAGCTACCCATAATTCACTTGATGGAGTCATTGTTATGAAGCCCCTTTTAAAAATCATGTTGATATTGTTTTGTTTCTTTGCCTCGACTTTCTTTGCGCTTAAAGTGAGTGGATTGCTCAGTATTGATGAGATTAAAGCTTGGCTAAATGCAGCTAGTCAGCTCAATGCATATCTGGTGGCATTTACAGTGATTGGTTTGCTGTTTTTAGATTTGTTTATTGCTGTGCCGACGCTTACCCTCATTTTATTAGCTGGCTATTTCCTTGGTGCATTCGTCGGTGGCATCAGTGCCATTATAGGCATGTTACTCGCAGGCACTGCTGGCTATGCTATCAGTTACAAATACGGTAATAAGCTATTTGATAAACTCGTAACGAATCCTGCTGAGCGAGCTGATGCAATTGCACTATTTCAAAAACGCGGGCCGGTGGTGATCTTACTTTCCAGAGCAACACCCATCTTACCTGAAATCTCAGCATGCATGGCTGGCATGACAAAAATGTCATTTAAACATTTTATTTCGTACTGGCTGATCAGCACCTTGCCGTATGCTTTAATTGCAGCTTATGCAGGGTCAATCAGTACCGTGGAAAACCCAAAGCCAGCTATTTACACTGCACTTGGACTAACCGGGTTTTTCTGGAGCTGTTGGTGGGTTTTTAACAAAAGAGCAGTTAAAGCAAAGCCGGTTTGACAAAAGGTTTAAGCTATCAAGGCTGACAAACATTGGTTTGTCAGCCAAAGCGTATTATGCCTGAGTGCCAAATATTTTATCACCTGCATCACCTAAACCTGGCACTATGTAGCCATTTTCATTAAGGTGACTATCAAGGGCCGCTGTATACACGTCTACGTCTGGGTGCGCTTTTTCAACAGCTGCAACACCTTCCGGTGCTGCTACTAAAACAATCGCGGTAATGTTTTTACAACCAGACTTTTTGAGCAAATCAATTGTCGCAATTAATGAACCACCTGTTGCTAACATGGGATCAACGACCAAAGCACGTCTCGATTCCAAATTACCTACTAATTTTTCGAAATAAGATACCGGCTCAAGTGTTTCTTCATTTCTTTGCAATCCAACAACGCTGATTTTCGCAGCTGGCAATAACTGCATTACACCATCCAACATACCAAGGCCAGCTCTTAGAATAGGCACTAACGTGATTTTCTTGCCTTTGATCTCTTGCACATCTAATTCATCACCCGTCCAACTTTTTATCGTTGTAGTCTCTGTTGGTAAGTCTCGAGTCGCTTCATAAGTTAGCAAATTGCCAACTTCTGACACCAACTCGCGAAACTTTTTAGTTGAGATGCCATGCTCTCTCAATAAGCCAATTTTGTGCTGTAATAATGGGTGCTCAACAACATGTAGTGCCATAAGTTGCCTCGTAAGTAGATTATAATTCTGTAAAAAATGTGCTTGGTTCGTGGCGAACCGGTTTAGTACACTGAACCGTTGGAGTACCTAAATATAAGTAGCCGACTATTTCGTCTTTTTCATTTAAACCAAGTTCACGTTTAACGGCTGGGCTCTGTGCAAAATAACCCGTTCTCCAAACACCTGATAGATGCTGTGCAAACGCAGCTTGTTGCATTGCAAAACACGCACATGCCGCACTTTCAATTTGTTCAACACGGGGAACTTTCGGGTGCTCCTGATAAGGAGAGATTGCAATAATTAACATAGGAGCACGATGAGGTAACTCTTTAGCACGTGATACGGTGCGTTCATTTTGCTGCTCTTCAACCGCTGCGTTGTAATAGATTTCCCCCAACTTGTCACGGGCGTCTTCATTAACAACGATAAATTTCCATGGTGCAAGGCCGCCATGATCAGGCACTTTTAACGCTGCTTTTTTAATAATTTCTAGTTGAGATTCGTTCGGACCCGGAAAGGATAAATTGCTGTCAGATTGACGTGTCAGCAAAAGCTCAATGGCATCCATATAAATTCCTTAATAATAAACAAACACTTATTATTGTAACGTGAAGTGTTAGGGAAAGTTTAGCACTTTCCCTGATATTTTTTAGGTCTTTGCCGAAAGCCTTTTCGCTATCCAGTAATCAACGCTAAAGAAGCGTCCCCCTCCGGTAAAAAATAAACTTAAGAACATTGCAAAATAGATTGCCGCAAACTCTATTCCGTTGTTTAAAATCACTATGTTACCTTTTTCATAGAGATACTCAGGAAATCCATGAGTAGATACAATCGACTTAATGCGTTCAAGGCGCTCAGATACCTCAAGACTATTTTCTAAGCTTTGTTGAGCGCTCTCACTGCCTAACCACGCAAATACCTGAGCGGCGCTGGTATCAGGGTTTGCTGGTGCGACAGAAAACCAGCCATTGTGCCAATGGACTTGCGTCGCTGCAATGAACATAGTCACCATTAAAGGAATAGATATTAAACGCGTCAACAGTCCGAGTAAAATAAGCCAGCCACCTAAGAACTCGGTCCATCCAGCTAAAAACGCGAGAAAATCAGGAAATGGTAAGCCCAGTCCCCAGTCGGAGTTACCAAACCACGCAACTACGTTTTCATCTGCCAGTAAACTTTCGAAAAACCCAGCGTCAGCTTTGCTTAAATTCAGCTTGTTGTAGCCTGCAATGATCATAACAGGCGCAACAATTAGCCTTATTAAAAGTGGTGCTAGGCCACTCATAATGTCGACTTTTTCAATGCTAGTTTGATAAATGGATTGGATTTTATTAATCATAGAACGATTTACACCTTTAATAGTATTCATACAGTGTAGACCGAACCACGTGAAGTTTTATTGCAGCATAAAAAAATCGGCGCCCTGGCGCCGATTTATTCAGTCTCTTGTATTTTATATCTTTCTAGCAACTTGCAGCGCTTCATAAATAGCACGCTTAGCATCTATTGCACTGGCCAGCAACGCGCCGCCAATGACGTGATGATTATGTGGTAAGCTCTCTCGGTCAAAATGACTTTCATTAGACGTTTGACCTATGCATGCAATAACCGTATCAACGTCAAGCGTTTGCTCTTTACCGTCAATTTTAACAACCAGCCCTGCATTGGAAAATGACACATATTCGCAGCCAGCAATTTGCTCTACTTGGTGATGCTTCGCAACCGCTCTATGGATCCACCCAGTTGTTTTACCTAGACCAGAACCAAACCGCCCTGCACTTCGCTTGAGCATATATATTTTTCGCTGCTCTGACGATGGCACAATGGCTTGCTCAATGCCCCATTGACCCTTAAAGTCGTCGATAGACTGGTTTTCTGGCTCAGTTAAAAAAGCGACCATATCAAAACCGATCCCACCAGCACCTAAGATAGCAATTTTTTCGCCAAGCTGGACCTCTTTGCGGATCACTTCATCGTATGCCAATACACGTTTACCATCACTACATTCAATTTTTGACATACGTGGGCTCACGCCAGTTGCAAAAACAACATCATCAAAGTTGGCCGCCATATCGTCGCGATAAGCTTGTCCTAATTCCATCTTGACGCCCAACCGCTCAACTTCGTTCAAAAAATATTTTAGCGCTAACTTAAAGTCTTCTTTTCCTGGGATCCGCATTGCCAGATTGAATTGGCCACCAGCATGTTCATTTTTGTCGATGAGTGTGACGTTATGACCTTTTTTGGCCAAATAACAGCTAACTGATAACCCTGCGGGGCCAGCACCCACGACTAACACATCTTTAGCGTTTTGGGTTTTATCTAACGGATAATCCAGCTCAAACCCAGCTTGTGGGTTTACTAAACACGTTGCGCGTTTACCTTTAAAAACGTGATCAAGACAGCCTTGGTTGCAACCTATACAAATATTTATTTGCTCAGATTTATTCTCGGCATATTTATTAAAAAAGTCCGGATCCGCTAACAATGGCCTTGCCATGGATATTAAATCAGCTTCGCCCTTATCCAAGATATTGTTGGCAAGTTCGGGGGTATTAATTCGATTCACTGCGACCACTGGAATATCGACGACATCTTTCAGTCGTTTAGAAGCCTCTCTAAACGCGCCCGGTGGAACCATACTGGCTATGGTTGGTACTCGCGCTTCATGCCAACCGATACCCGTATTGAGTATATCCACACCAGCAGCCTCAAGCGCCTGTGCCTGCACTGTGACTTCTTCACTGGTTGACCCATTTGGCACTAAATCCATCACTGATAATCGAAATACAATAATAAACTGAGCAGATACACGTGCTCTTACTGCTTTTACTATCTCAATCGCCAAGCGCATTCGATTCTCAAGCGTGCCACCATATTCATCATTACGATGATTGGTATGCGGCGCCATGAATTCATTAATTAAGTATCCTTCGGACCCCATGATCTCCACACCATCGTAACCTGCTTTTTCAGCCATATAAGCTGACTTTGCAAAATCTTTTACAGTGCTTTTAATCATGCCAATGGACATAGATTTTGGAGTGTACGGGTTGATCGGCGCTTTTAGTTGACTCGGACCGACATTAAACGGGTGGTAAGCGTATCGACCAGCATGTAACAGCTGTAGGCAAATTTTCCCTTGATGCTGGTGGACTGCTTCAGTATACGCTTTGTGCTTAATCACGTCATAACGGGAATTAAAGGAAGAAGCAATAGGTGTCAACTTTCCTCGAATATTTGGGCTGTAACCACCGGTTATGATTAAACCGACGCCCCCTTTTGCCCTTTCCTCATAAAACGCTCTTAGTCTTTTGCGATTATGCCAACCTTCTTCTAATCCCGTGTGCATTGATCCCATTACCAAGCGGTTACGTAGCTCAGAATTTTTAAGTTGTAGTTTTTGTTCTAACATTGCTCGCCCCAATGTAACTGGTCTTACCTGTGAACATTAACCAATTTATAGATTTTGGCAAGTAAAAAGCACAAATTATTTATTCAAAAGCGGATAAATTTATAATATTTATGGTATTTTGCGACTAAAGTGAACGAAGTAATACTTAGTTACGTTTTATAGTTAACACTCGTTGCACAACTAAGTTATGATACTAATGAGAGCATTTCGGTACTAAAACCAGAGGAATAACATTGAAGCTGATCGCAAAACTATTTAAAGGCTTATGGCATGCGTTGAACTTCTCACGCAGGCTACTTGTAAACTTGGTATTTGTTGTACTTATCATAGGCCTCGTCGTGGCTATGATGACATCAGAAGAGGAAATCCTCGTCCCTCAGGATAGCGTGTTAAGGCTAAACCTATCGGGTAAACTGGTAGAGCAACTGACCTATGTTGATCCAATTGACGCAGCATTGGATGATACATTCGGTTCAAAAGAAAAACCGATGGAAATACTTGTTGACGATGTCATTAAAGTCATCAATAACGCCGCCCGTGATAATCGTATTAAGGCAATTCATCTAGATCTAAGAAACTTATATCACGGCCATCTAGACAAACTACGTGATATCACAACTGCCATCGAAGCGTTTAAAGCCTCCGGCAAACCTGTATATGCTCACGGCCCCTATTTCACTCAAACTCAGTATTATTTAGCGTCTACAGCCAATGAAGTCTCAATGCATCCATATGGTGGTGTAAGCATTAAAGGTTTTGGAACCTATCCAATGTACTTCAAAGATGCGTTAGAGAAATTACAAGTTACTCAACATATTTTCCGTGTTGGTACATACAAATCAGCGGTTGAGCCGTTTATCAGAAATGATATGTCTGACGCGGCGAAAGAAGCTAACAAACTATGGTTATCAAGCCTTTGGGAACAATATAAGGAAGATGTAGCGGCAAGACGTCCGTTTGACACGGATAATTTTGATGAAACGCTAACCCAGCTTGGCGAGAAAATGGCTTCAGTTTCAGGTGACTCAGCGCAATTTGCGATGAAATATGGCTGGGTTGACGCGCTTGAAACTGATCAAGAATTCAATGACAAACTCGTCCAGTTGGTTGGTACTCAGAAAAAAGGCAATAAATACAAGCAAGTTAAGTACAGCGAGTACTTGGCGTCAATTTCAGGTTTCCAAACCATTCCAAACCCACTCTCGGATAAAGTCGCTGTAGTTGTAGCCAAAGGCCATATTGTTGACGGCAAGCGCAAAGCTGGCGTGATTGGTGGTGACTCCACAGCTGCGTTACTACGAAAAGCTCGCATTGACGAGAATGTGAAAGCTGTTGTATTGCGTATTGATTCGGGCGGTGGCAGCGTATTTGCGTCAGAACAGATCCGCAATGAAGTGTTGGCAATTAAAGCTGCTGGCAAGCCAATTGTCGCATCTATGGGCTCAGTTGCTGCTTCTGGTGGCTACTGGATAGCTGCATCGGCGAATGAAATTTGGGCATCTCCTAGTACTATCACTGGTTCAATTGGTATTTTTGGCACTATCTTTACATTCGAAAACTCTTTAAAGGAACTTGGAGTTTATTCAGATGGTGTGGCGACCACAGAGCTTAAATCATCTTCGATTTCGCGTGGTATCGACCCTCAGTATGCAGACATTATTCAAATGGGTGTCGAAGATGCGTATGACAAGTTCCTCTCGGTTATTTCTGAAGCTAGAAACTTGAATAAAGAAGATGTCAATGAAGTTGCTCAGGGTCGTGTTTGGTTAGCCCCTCAAGCATTGGAGTTTGGCCTGATTGACAAGCTAGGCACGAAAGAACAAGCCATTGAATCAGCCGCTGCACTTGCTAGCCTTGAGCACTACGACGTCATTACTGTTGAACAGACTCTGACCGATAAAGAGCGCCTAATGCAACAAATCTTTGGTGCAAAGGTCACTCAATCTTTGCTACCTAAGGCATCTCAAACAGACACATTACAAAAAGTGTCTCAGCAAAGTATTGGTAACTTAATATATAAAGTACAGCAAAGTGCCAACATGATTGAACTATATAATGACCCAAATAGTCTATATAGCGTGTGCACCATGTGTGATGTGACACAATAATTCAATACCATAAGGTTAATGAATAAACTGCAATGTGATGCTGCAGTTGGTATACTAAGCCCAGATTCGTATCTGGGCTTTTTTATGAAAAGAAAAAAAATCTATATTGCCTATACTGGCGGCACCATTGGGATGAAGCAATCAAGCAAAGGCTATGTACCTGTTGCTGGTTATTTGACAGAAACAGTGAAAAATAACGCTGAATTTACGCGTGAAGAAATGCCGCTGTTCGATATTCACGAATATTGTCCGCTCATCGACTCTTCAGATATGTCGCCACAGCATTGGCAGCTTATCGCTGAAGATATTAAAGCAAAGTACAATGACTATGATGGCTTCGTCGTATTACATGGTACTGACACCATGGCGTACACGGCTTCCGCCTTATCTTTCATGTTCGAAAACTTAACTAAGCCTGTCATTGTTACTGGTTCTCAAATTCCACTTTCTCAATTGAGATCAGATGGTCAAGTAAACCTATTAAATGCCATGTATTTAGCTGCCAATTACCCTATTGCAGAAGTAAGCCTGTTCTTTAACAATAAACTCTTCCGTGGCAATAGAGCACTGAAAGCACATGCAGATGGATTTGACGCATTCGCTTCTCCTAATTTGGCTCCTTTAGCGCAAGTTGGTATCAATATTCAGCTGCAAGAAGGCAAGCTGAGCCCTTATGTTGACCAAGAGCTGGACGTAACCTCTATTCAATCCCAGCAAATAGCTGTATTGCATCTCTACCCTGGGATAAGCGCAGCTATGGTTGATAACGTTTTATCAGATGATGTGAAAGCACTTATTTTACTTAGTTTTGGTGTGGGTAATGCACCGCAACAAGATGACATTTTGAGTACATTGAAATCAGCCTCAGATCGCGGTGTTGTCATCGTCAATCTAACACAATGTATTCAAGGCCAAGTTAATATGGGTGGTTACGCTACTGGCAATGCACTGCTGAACTGTGGTGTGATTAGCGGCTATGATATGACGTTAGAAGCATGTTTAACCAAGCTACACTACCTATTTAGCCAAGAGTTAGAATTAGAAACAATACGCCACCTGATGCAAGACAACTTGCGGGGTGAACTCACTCGCTAAACAAAAAAAGGCCACAATATGTGGCCTTTTATTTTCTGTTAACGTACCTTTTCAGGTAGGTCAACCAAGTCTGTTAGGTGTGATGTTTCACCACTGTGTGTTTTAATTCCGTGTTCACCAAAGTAATCACGTTGCGCCTGAACGAGGTGTCCGTTGCTAGGTGTACTAAGCGTGGCGATATAAGTTTGTGTTGAAGCAAGTACAGGGAATGCAAGACCAGTTTGAATTGCTTGACCTGTAATACTGCGCAGCGCTTTTGCTTCATTTTCTAAGGTGTCGATAAAATCAACGCCTTTGGCTATGTCATCTAGGTAATCAGCACGAATAATACAGCCTGCTCGCCATGTTTGTAACGTTTTAGCAAGGTCTACTTTCCACTGATGCGAGCGTGAAGCACCTTTTATCAGTGCAAGACCCTGTCGATAACACAGCAAACTTGCAAAATAGAACGCCGATTTGAGCGCTTCCAAATCGATATCAATCTTTTGCGTTTCTTTTGCTTGGTATGTCATTTCTTTTGCAGCAAGTGTGCTAATTGTATTGGTAAGATGACGGGCTTGTACCGCAGCAACCAACGATGGTACCGCGATACCTAGCTCAAGTGCGTTTTGTGCAGTCCAAAGACCAGTGCCTTTAGCGCCTACTTTGTTGTCAATTAGGTCAACCAATGGCGTCTGATTATTATCTTCTAGACTTAATATATGGCGAGAAATTGATAACAAATAGCTGTTTAATTCACCTTCAGACCAAGATTCAAAGATCTCAGCGACTTCTTTAGGTGTACGGCCAGTACCGATGCGAAGTAAATGATAAACTTCCGCGATTAACTGCATTAAAGCGTATTCAATGCCATTGTGTACCATTTTTACAAAATGGCCGCTCGCTGATTGACCAACACGCGCAAAACAAGATTCACCATTGTAGCTTGCTGCTACTTTTTCGAACCAAGGCACCAGGCGCTCCCAGCCACCTTCAGAACCACTGGCCATCATTGCTGGACCATGTCTAGCGCCTTCTGCGCCACCTGATATTCCCATAGTGGCAAATTCAAATTTATTTTGGTATTTAAGTTTCCGTGCAATACCATCTTTATAGTTACTATTACCACAATCAACAATGATGTCGCCTTTTGACACGCCGGCTTCAATCAATTCATTGCAAACAGCATCTACAAGCTCGCCTGCAGGTACTAATAATAATACCGAACGAGGAGGCTCTAGCCTTCTTACCATATCACCGAGATCCGATACGATATGGAGACGCTCTTCTACACCCAAAGACTGTGCACAACTTAGTAATTCAGCACCTGCGTCTGGGTTTTTATCATAGGCGACTAACGTCATACCTTTCTCAATTAAGTTTAGTGCAAGGTTTTTGCCCATTACACCCAAACCAACTAATGCAACTTGCATTAAGTTTCCTCCTCGGTAACAACCACACTTAAATTCGTCTACACGATGTCCGCTACATTATACCTGAGCAATCAATAATATTCTGCTCGGGCCACCTCAAGTACCAAATAAACTGAAGTTTAGTACTTTTTACTCATAACGTCGTTTAACACAAGCAAAAGATTGCTTTACACACAGGTTAAATACATTATCAGTCAAGATGTTAAATCCAATCTTAATTTCACTCTTGGATTGACGACTACTGACACCGGTGTCATAATCACGTCATACAGATCATATAATTTAATTTGTGTATGAAAAAGGGTTTAGGGGCAAAACTTTACATAAAAGCGTAATTATCTGAGAATATTTACTTAATTAGGCTTTAAAAGACCACTATTTAACCACTTTTTTGATAAAGAAAGATGCTAGCAAGAACAGCCTACAGGAGAATCTGATGCTAAGACGCACAAAAATAGTTGCCACATTGGGACCAGCTACAGATAGAGATAATAATTTAGAAAAAATCATTCGCGCCGGTGCTAATGTAGTACGACTAAACTTTTCCCACGGTGTAGCGCAAGATCACAAAGACAGAGCAGAAGCTGTTCGAGAAATCGCTAAAAAACTAGATACACATGTATCTATTCTTGCAGATCTGCAAGGCCCTAAAATCCGAGTATCAACTTTTGCAGAAGGCAAAGTTGACCTAGTTGTAGGTGCAAAATTCACGCTAGATGCTGAGCTTGGTTTAGGTGAAGGTACTATCGATTCGGTAGGCATTGACTATAAAGAGCTACCACAAGACGTTCATACAGGTGACCTGTTACTTCTAAACGATGGTCTTATCCAACTTACAGTTGACGAAGTTGTAGGTAAGAAAGTTATTTGTACTGTCACTGTTGGCGGTATCTTATCTAACAATAAGGGTATAAACCGTCTAGGTGGTGGACTAACCGCCCCTGCTTTTACCGACAAAGATAAAGAAGATTTAATCACAGCGACAGAAATTGGCGTTGACTATATTGCAGTGTCTTTTCCTCGCAGCGGTGACGACATGCGATACGTAAGAAGTCTCGCTGAAAAAGCAGGCTCAAATGCTCAATTACTTGCAAAAATTGAACGCGCCGAGGCTGTAGAAACAGTTGAAGCAATTGACGACATCGTATTGGCCTCTGATGCTGTGATGGTTGCGCGTGGTGATCTAGGTGTTGAAATTGGCGACGCTGCACTTGTTGGTAAGCAAAAACAAATTATTAGCCGTGCCCGTTCATTAAACAGAACAGTTGTTACTGCAACGCAAATGATGGAGTCAATGATTGACAACCCAATGCCAACGCGTGCAGAAGTTATGGACGTTGCAAACGCAGTCCTTGATGGCACTGATGCTGTGATGCTTTCAGCCGAGACAGCTGCCGGAGATTACCCTGAAGAAACTGTTGCAACTATGGCACGTGTTTGTTTGGGGGCAGAATCACAACCTGAAACTCACATTTCTAAGCACAGACTAGACAGCATGTTTGCAGACACTTCTGAAACTCTTGCTTTGTCTGCCATGTATGCAGCTAACCATTTGGATTCTGTCAAAGCGATTGTTGCCCTTACAGAGTCAGGCAACACGTCAAAACTTATGTCTAGGATCAGCTCGGGATTACCAATCTTTTCACTTTCTCGTCATGCCAATACACTCGGACAAACCGCACTATATCGTGGCGTATATCCAGTGTATTTTGACTCAACAAGCTGCACAGCAGATTCGCTGGTGAAAGATGCGCTTAATACACTTGTCGAGAGTGGATCACTTGAAAAAGGCGATACGGTTATTCTAACTCACGGTGACTTAATGGAAACCATTGGTGCGACCAATACATTGAAAATTGTCACCGTCTAATCGTTAAATCACTAGAACAACTAAGCCCGACTAAATCAGTTGGGCTTTTTTATTACCAGCGTTCCAGACAAAACGATTTAAAGTGCTACCTATTAGCTCGCCAGTGCAGACTTGACTTTATCTCTATAGCTGCGACTGACTTTCAATTCTTGGCCGTTATCTAAAACCAATAAATACTCGCCACTACTTTGTGTAACTAGCTTACTAATTTGGCCAGTGTTTACGATAGCTGAACGGTGAACACGTACAAATAACTTTGGATCAAGCTCTTGCTCAAGTTCTTTCATTGTTTTGCGCAGGATATGGGTTTGACCATCTGCACAGTGAAGACACATGTAATCACCTGCTGCATCAATCCACTGGATTGTTGCCGTCGACACGCGAATAATCTCGCCCTGCTCTTTTACGGCTAATGATTCTGGAAACTTTTTATCTTCAATAGCGTCACCGGTGGCTAATTTTTTGAGTATTTCTTCACAATTATTTCCGGTGATCCCTGCAACAAAGCTCGCAAGCTTTTTCTTGTGGGCGTTATCTTGTTGGTTCTTTAAATAGCTTTGCACTTTTTCAATCGCCTGTTTTAGTCTGTTGTCATCTACTGGTTTAAGGATGTAATCCAGAGCGTGGATTTCAAACGCCTTAACTGCATAGTGATCGAACGCTGTGACGAAGACAATGGCAGGTAAAGGCTTAACGCTTTCACTTAAAATTCGCGCAACCTCGAAACCATTTAAACCCGGCATTTGGATATCTAAAAAGACCAAATCAATATCCTGTTGCTGGCAAATATCTATGGCTTTTTGTCCACCGTTACAAAGTTCGATTACTTCTATTTCTTCAAATTCTCTCAGTCTGACAGCCAAGCCTTTTCTCGCTAGCGGCTCGTCATCAACAATTATCGTTTTAATCTTGCTCATTACTTCACTTCTCGGCCTTTTCAAACGGAACCCGTATATTTGCCTTCAGTCCTGAAGGCGTATTATTTGATAACACAAATGAGTAATTATTCTCATATAGTGTTTTTAATCTGTCTTGCGTATTGGCAATACCAACACCACCAGCATTAGTCAACTGACCACCGGATAACTCTGCGCCAGGGCCATTGTCACCAACTTCTAACAATAGTTCATTGGCGAAAACTTGCGCTTTAATTTCGATTTTCCCGCCCTCGTCCATATGTGCGATGGCGTATTTAATCGAATTCTCAATCAACGGCTGCAATATTAAGCTGGGTACTAACGCATGCTTTGCTTGCTCAGTGACATCTAGTTCAATAGCGAGTCGCTCATCAAAGCGCACCTTCTCTATTTCTAGATACAACTTAAGCGCATGAAGTTCCTGCTCCAACGGAACTTTTTTAATTGGATCTGTATTTAACGTATAACGTAAAAAGTCACTCAACCTAGACACCATCTGGTTTGCGTCTTTATTTTCTTCTACCAAAATGAGTGTTGAAATCGCATTCAGCGTATTAAATAGAAAGTGAGGGTTGAGCTGATAGCGCAGCATTTTTAGCTGAGCTTCATGGGCCATTGTATTTGCTTTAAGTGCTTTTTGGCGCTCGCTTTGTAAAAGTTGGTAATATTTGATCCCAAAATAAAGGCCACTCCAACATAAAACAATGTATACCGAGTCCAAGCCTTGTTGCAGGTAGTAAAACCATTCATCTGGCCTGTAACCATGTCGGTATATTTCCCATAAATTGTATTTTTGGACGACTGACCACAAAGTACCTGTGATATAAGACACACTAAATACCACAAATATCAACACCCAAGGTTTTGCATTCCAAACACGTCGATAAAGATATCTAAGAGGTACCGTCATCAAACAGCCAGCATAAGCATTGAGTACGATAACAAAAACATAGATGTCTCGCATTTCAAATACCTTTGAGCCTATGTAGTTGACCAGTGCATAGCCTATCCAACCGGAAATCTGCAGTACCCAAAAAAATCGTTGTCGATTATCGACTAAAGCTTGCCAATTCAAATTTATACTTACCTCTTATAACTTACTTTCGATTATATCCCATAGAAAACCCGATAAGCACTACCAATAGTCTTGTATTTCCAACAATTAACCGCAAACCTTTAGTCAATGGAATCCTCAAGAAACAGTGCTAAATACACCCAAAGTAAATTCTCTGTACGACTTGAATCACCAGCCTCAAAACCTGGCTTTATGCTAGAACATAACAACCTAAAAATCACGATAAAAGGTACATTTGTGAACCATTTATAAATTATTACATACATGATTTATATCACTTTTTACATATATGTATCTGAATGAAAAAACAACAAAACTTTATTGATAATCATTTTTAGTTGCAATAATATTCGCGCGTTTATTTTTAATTAGGGAAAATCATGCGCTCATTCAAAACCAAATATCCAATGCTTGTCTCAGCACTCGCTATCGCCTTCTCCGGTGCTTCGCTTGCTGATGACGTACAAAAAAAGAGCAATGAATTAGAAGTTATTGAAGTAAGTCCTAAAGGTCTTATTTCCTATGTCAGTGCCAGTGCATCAAAATCAGATGTGCCAATCACTAAAACCCCTGTTTCTGTATCTGTTTTAACGTCAAAGCGTATTTCTGACTTGGGCGCAGAGACATTACAAGATGCGATTGGCTATGTTGCGGGTGTTTACAACGGTCCTTACGGCGTCGACACACGTGGGGATTGGTCAAAGATCCGCGGCGTAGATCCATTGACATACATTGATGGCCTACAAATGCAATTTGGCCACTATAACAATACGCGTACAAACCCTTATACCTTAGAACGTGTTGAAATTTTAAAAGGTCCTTCTTCGGTATTGTACGGGCAAGGTTCAACTGGCGGTATTATTAACTCGGTATCAAAACGCCCACACAGTGAAACGCAAGGTGAAATTTGGGCTCAGCTAGGCAACTATGATCGAGCGCAAATTGCTGGTGACTACAACACAGCGTTTGGTCAAGACGAGCAATATCAAGCCCGCTTTGTTGGTGTATATCGTAATAGTGATACTCAAACAGACTTTGTAGAAGACAACACATTGGTGTTTGCGCCAAGTTTTGCTTGGGATATTAGCCAAGATACGCGCCTTACACTATTAACTAATTTCCAAGAAAATGAGTCTGGTTCTTCGACTCAATTTTTCCCACATGAAGGTACGTTACTTCCCGCTAAATATGGCCAAATTCCAAGTGAACGTTTTGTTAGTGAGCCAGGTTGGGATAGATACGATACCGAGCAAATGGCCGTGACTGCAATTTTGGAGCACAGCATATCTGATGACACGCAAGTTCGTTGGTCAACACGTTACAGTGATAGTTCATCTGAATATCGTACTATCTTTTCGTGGCCACCTAAATTTGAAGCCGATAAGCGCAGTGTAAATCGTATTTTTAGCATGTCTGATGGTGAATCAAAGAGTTTCTTAAGCGATATCCAAGTTCATCAATATATTGAATTCAGCGATATTGAAGTTAATATCGTAGCTGGGATTGATTTTCAAGATGCTGAAACACGCACAAGTCGTTTAAGAGGCGCAGTATCTTCGCCTTTAGATCTGTATAACCCTGTTTATGGCCAGAATGACCCATTACCAACAGCAATTACAGCAATTGCGCCAGAGCAAACTGACACTCAGGTTGGTGGCTATGTACAAGCAACATTTGAATACCAAGGGTTTATTTTAAATACAGCCCTTCGTCATGATGATGTTGAGCAAACAAACTGGCAAAAAGTGGATGATATTGCGACGTTATTAAAAGTTGAAAAATCTCAAAGTGCTTTAACTGGACGAGTTGGCGCATTGTATCAATTTGAAAACGGCCTATCCCCGTATGCGAGCTATTCAGAATCTTTCCAACCACTGTATGGCTCCAAGCCTCAAGGTGGCGGCTACGAGCCAAAAGAAGGTCAGCAGTTCGAGTATGGTGTTAAATACCAACCAGCGGGAACTGAGCATTTAATCACTGCAAGTGTTTTCCATATCACCGATAAAAACCATATACGCCAAATCTCTCCGCTTGAACATGTACAAGATGGTGAGGTATCAGTAGACGGATTTGAACTAGAAGCGCAGCTGGAGTGGGATAACCTCGATATTTATGCTTCATATGCGTATACCACGTCAGAACAAGATACAACTCCATTATCTGCTGACGCTATCATGACACAAGCAGGTTTACTCGCACAACAAACGCAAGATCCTGCGCAAAAGCAAGCAATTATCGGTGGAGCTGTATTAGCGATTGGCACTGATGACGTTCCTTTATCTGCAACACCTGAGCACTTAGCTTCTGTATGGGCGACGTATCGTGCTGACAACCTATTAGAAGGCTTAAAGTTTGGCGCGGGTATACGTTATGTAGGTAAAACTTTTGACGGTAGTCGCTCTGTCTCGGCAGGTGGTTTTGACTACCACAAAGCACTAACCACAGACAGCTTTACGCTCTATGACATGATGGTTGGTTATCAATTTAGCAACTATGAATTGAGCTTAAACATAGATAACTTAACGGATAAAACTGTAATAACAAGCTGCTTATATCGTGGCGACTGTTTCTACGGCCAGCGTCGTACCATTACAGCAAACCTAAAATATCGTTTTTAATCTGTAAAATATGAATTAGCCTCATTGATTGAGTGAGTGATCAATGAGGCCGTTTTAGTCACATCTAGCTCAATTTCAAGCCAACCTTGTATTTTTGACAACTCCCCTTCTAAAATAGCAGCCTGATTCGAGACTGACATAAAACCCAGGTATGCAGCCTGACCTTTCAAGGTGTGCGCTTCTCTCTTCGCTTCTTCAAATTCCGCTTGCTCAATTAAACATTTCAGACGCGGTGCAAAGTTAGACTGTTTTACTCGAAACTTTTCAATCATTTTTTTAAAAAAGTTGACATCACCATTTACTTGCCTAAGGCCTAGCTCAAAATTAATGTGTGAATCAGTCATTTCTGCTGAGACCGCTTTGCTATGAGCTGGCAGTTCAATTGTCGGACGCAGCCCGTCAAATACAAGTTGAAAAAGTTTATCTACATCAAGCGGTTTTGCTAAATAGCCATCCATGCCGCTTGATTCAATTTTTTTAATGTCTTCTGCCATTACATTCGCAGTGAGCGCGATGATCGGGAGCTGCTTAAACCTTTCGTCTTTTCGTATCAATTCAGTAGCTTTATATCCATCCATAATCGGCATTTGGCAATCCATTATAACCAAACCTATATTTTGATTGTGATTTAACGTTTTAATAGCTTCGCTCCCATTAGTAGCTGTAACTACTTTGAGACCAACTCCCTGTAATAACTCTACAGCAATCTCCAAATTAATATCGTTATCTTCAACGAGCAATACCTCAATGTTTTTCAACAAATTTGCTTTGTTCAGATACAAACATTTATCGATAGATTTTACTTTTGGTTCCCGTGGCGAAGGCTCCCCCTTTTGAAGTAAGAAGCTAACAGTAAAGTAAAAACGGCTGCCCACTCCTTCCTCACTTTCAAAATCAATCTCGCCCCCCATCATTGACACAAGGTTGCTACAAATTGCCAGCCCTAGGCCTGTCCCTCCAAATTGCCTTGTTGTAGAAATATCAGCCTGAGTAAAAACTGAAAATAGCTTACTCTGTTGCTCTTTTGCGACCCCAATTCCCGTATCTGTTACTGATATTTCAATAGCAACGTCGTCTTTCGATATTATCTTTGCCTTAAGCGCTAAGGTAATTTCCCCCCCGTTAGGTGTGAATTTCACTGCATTGCCCAACAAATTAATGAGTATTTGCCCTAAACGCAGAGGATCCCCTACTAGAGCCGTAGGTATCGAGCTAGGTAAATCCACACTAAAGTCTATACATTTTTCATGGGCCTTATAAGCAATAATATCGCTTGCTAACTCAACAACATCTTCCAAACGAAACGACGTTTTTTCTATTTCAAGTTTACCGGACTCAATCTTTGATATATCCAAAATATCATTGATAATATTGAGCAGATTATCTGATGATTGGGTTAATTTATTTAAATAGCCACGCTGCTTTTGTGACAGTTGAGTACCTGACATTAAGCTACACAAACCTACAATAGCATTCATAGGTGTGCGAATTTCGTGGGACATGTTTGCCAAAAATGTAGACTTCGCAACGGTTGCACTTTGCGCCGCTTTCATTGCTTCTAATAGCACTTCCTCGGCTTCCTTTCGCTGCGTTATATCTCTAATAATTGCGGTGTAATATGCCTTCCCAGCGATTTTAGTCTCTGTGACAGCCAAATCTATTGGAAATTTTTCTCCACTTTTTCTTTGAGCAATAACTTCCCGTTTATTTCCAATAACTTTTCGTATACCCGTCTTTGCATAGCTAGCAAGGAACCCATCATGTTCGCTTCGAGTCGGTTCTGGCATGAGTATTTTTAGATTGGAGCCCAAGACTTCTGCCTTACTGAAGCCAAAAACTCGACTTGCAGAAGGACTAAACTCCTGAATAATTCCCTCTGTGTTGATGACAATAATTGGATCCGCAGCGGTATTTACAATAGCCCGCATCTTGGCCTCACTTTCTAATAGAGAAAGTTCTTTTTGTCTCAGTTCGGTAACGTCTTGAACGATACCTGTAATTTTCGTTTGCTTACTTTGGGAATCATACACATGCTCTGCAACGAGACGTATATAGCGTAAATCGCCTTTAACTTTAATGCTGTAGTTAAAGTCTCGGCAATCTTTCTCAGGGTTTAGGAGGTTTTGCAACAACTCGCGTTTTTCTTCATGTATATTTTCTATGCCGCCAAATAACCACTCTGCATAACCAGTTGTATCGGGTTCATCTATACCGAGAATGCGCTTTGCTTCATTAGAATACTCACAAATACCGCTTGACAACTCGAGAGACCAATGGCCTAACTTAGCCATGTTTTGCGCATATTTGTAATTTAAATTTGCGTTGTTCAGCTCGAAAGTTCTCTGTTGAACCCGTTTTTCAAGCTGTGCTCTTATTTCATCCAATTCTCCAATATGTAACGATACTGCTGAACGCATTTGGATAAAAGCTTTCGCTAGCATTTGTATCTCTTTTGCCCCTTGCACTTCAATTTGTTTGCTGTAGTCCCCCTCTGCAAGTGCTGTGGCTTGAAAGATAAGCTGTTTGATAGGATCAACAAAAAAATTACGCAACAACACCATCATAAGTACTATAAGCATCAACCCTAATAAACCGATAAACATGAGTTGGTTTGAAACAAACTCAGAAAGGTGAAACCTGTCGTAACTAAAATCATATTTCAAGTAAATTATGCCTCTGCGACTAGACCTTAACTCTCTATTGGATGGCCAAATAAAACTCAGGGTGGCTTCTACAACTTCCTTGTCTGGCGAATAATACATCTGTATGGATTTATGCATTTGAGTATTTTTCAAGTCTTCATCTGTTAAAAAAGAGGCACTATCTGTTAATAGTTTCCCTCTCATGCTGTAGTGATTCGAAGCCCATACAACCCCCGCATCATCGGTCACCGCAACATCATCTACGGCTGGAATAGTGCCTATGATCGAGGCTTCATGATTTAGTACATTTCCACCTTCTCTAAATACTTCTTGTTCAGCCTTATTTTTTAAAGAGAGTAATATATAGCTAATTTGCGATAGGCTGTTCTCTTGTGCGACTTTTATGCTCCCCAAGTAAGTTAAACTAGCCCCAGTGGCGATAGAAATAACAAATATCAAGGCTGTAAATAATGGGACCCAAATGACTATTGAGTTTGTTGATATCGGAATTTTCATGGCTTCACATATGTGTCATCAATCAAGGCTTTTGCGTCTATAGGCTTGGGAATTATACTTGTTTCATGCAAGATGCGATTTAAACGTTTAATGGTTTTATTTAACGTCCCTCCCCGAGCCAGGAGCTGTTGATTTTCTTGCATACTCGGGTAGTGAATACCTGCCATTGCAGTATTGAGATCCTCTATGGATATGCCCATACGTTGAGACATAACTTCCAAACTTTCATATCTCTTTTCATTTATTGCTTGTAAGGCTTCAAATTGCCCGTTAACCAATATTTTAATTAATTGACTGTGCTCTTTGAGTGTATTGTCTCTAGCAACTAACACATCAACGATCATATTTGGTATGTTCGAACTATCAAAAATAACGTTACTGTCAAATTGAAGTAATTTAGTTGCAACAGGTTCAAACGTAATCACTGCATCTATGGAGCCATCATTAAATGCCTCTATTTGTTGGTGAATTTTTAAGTGAACAAGCTTTAAATCATCAATATTTAGCCCTCCTGCCTGCATTGCTTCATGGAGCATCAGTGCTCCCAACGCAGTTTGCTCGTACGCTATTGTTTTCCCTTTTAATTCCGATAAGTCAGAAATTGTTGATCGTGAGATAACCATATCGCCTCCATGCGATACATCCATAACCAAAAAGATCTTTAGATTTATACCTTCAGATACAAGCGTCATGGCTTCGTCCAATGTCAGTGCAGCTATCTCAAGCCGCCCTAAACGAAAAGCCTCCATGACATCAGTGGCGGACATCAACTCAATTAATTTTATATTGTGTGGAATATGCCCCAGATGCTTAGCAAGATGTAAAGTTTCGTATCCGGGCCATACATTCGAGCCCACTCTAATCGTTTTTTTATCAAAATCAGAACAGCCAAGTTGACTTACTATAGTAAAAATAAGTAAAGACAATAAAAAATACCTAGTTTTCATATTTCTTCACCCTTGCCTTTGTTTCTGGCGTCAACAAACACCTTTTCAAAAGTCTACTTGATGTAACACCCTGATATTTAGAACTAGTGTAGACTAACGAAATCACACCTGACTTACTTTTCGTCAATTTGGAAAAATCAAGTGCTGTGTTCTAGTCTTAACAACACTTGCTGTGGACATATCGCCTGTTTTGCTACAAGCCAGTCCAACATTTAATAGGAACACTGATAATTGACTCTTAACAATCAGCTAAAAACGCTCAGTATTCTTGTGATCGACGATGACGACTTCATTCATGACATGCTCAAACACGAGTTTGGTCAGCTCGGTGTTTATAATGTCAAGACGGAATCAACTGGTAAAAATGCTGTTGAAAGAATTCAAAACGGAGAAAGCTTCGATCTAATTATTATTGATTTGATCATGCCTGAGATGGACGGCGTGGAAGTACTCAGGCACCTTTCTGAGTACCATTTTAAGGGGGCAGTTTTACTTTTAAGTGCACAAGATCAACGTATATTAGACACGACGGCAACTCTGGCTGGAGCTCAACATATCAAAGTATTGGGCGCGATACCTAAACCAATTACAATTGACGTATTAACCCAAAAACTTCAAAAGCTTTTTACAGAATCACAGCCTAATACTTTGCAAGTTAAAGACAAAATTAGTCTGGAAGAATTAAAAGTAGCGATCGCCAATGATGAGATTGTGCCTTTCTATCAACCTCAAGTTGCATTTACAACTAAGCAAGTCAAATCTGTTGAAGTGCTTGCCAGGTGGGTGCACCCGGAAAGAGGCACGATTAACCCTGCTGCATTTATCTCTCTAGCTGAAGAGTCAGGCATGATTGATGCAATCACACGCAGTATTTTTCGCCAAGCTTTGCCTCAATCTAAAGAGCTAGCCAACATTCTTGGTCGTCACCTGAATATATCCATAAACCTATCAACTGACAGTCTATGTGCTATCGATTTGCCAGAACAAATAGAAGATCTCGCAAACATGCATGATATTCCTTGCAGCAGTATCACACTAGAACTAACAGAAAGTCGATTAATACAAAACCTTATTTCAACGTTAGATGTGTTATTGCGCCTCAGATTAAAAGGGTTTGGATTAAGCATTGATGACTTTGGAACTGGCTATTCAAGCTTGGAGCAATTAAAGAAAATCCCCTTCACTGAATTGAAAATTGACAGACAATTTATTTGCGACGCCACAAACAACAACACAAGTAAAGCTATTATAGAGTCAAGCGTTAATCTAGCTAAAACGTTGAACATGTTAGTTGTTGCAGAGGGGGTAGAAACAGCGGCTGATTGGGATCTCGCGAAAAGCCTGCAATGTGACTTAGCTCAGGGGTACTTAGTATCTAAACCTATGCCTTTAGAAGATCTCATTATCTGGCTAAATGGCAAACAATCATGGTGACTATATGAACAAAATACTCATCGTCGATGACGACGATTTTGCCCTCGAATACCAAGTAAATACTTTATCAAATTATTTTGATGTTGAGACAGTTGCCAGCGGTGAGCTTGCCTTGAGCTACTTAGAGAAACACCAACCTGATTTAATCGTAATGGACATACAAATGCCTGGCATAAGTGGCTACGAAGCAACTTACTTAATTCGTCAAGCAGGACACCAAATGCCCATTCTTTTTCTATCAAATTTATGCTCAATTGAGGAGAGGTTAAAAGCTTATGATTCTGGAGGCAATGACTTTATTGCAAAACCTGCAGAGCCTACCGAACTGATTAAAAAGATTAATACGCTTCTTTCGTATGCACAACAGTCTAGCAATGACGCGGAAGATATCGCGATTCAAGCGCTTTCTGACATAGCCTCCCTTGGAACAATCATTCAGTTTTATAAACAAACCCAGCAATGTAGAACATACAGTCAACTTGCCAGCGCCATTTTTGAAACAACTCGCTCTTTTGGGCTACGCACCTCGCTGGTTTTTAGAGTAAACCGAGAAGAGATTGTCTTTTTCGACAACAAAGTGTTTAACAATATCGACGTTAGCTTACTTAGTTCTCTTAAAAATGCCCAGCGCATCATGGAGTTCGGTAGCTGTCGAGCTGCGTTTAATTGGCAATATTGTAGTTTGTTGATAAAAAACATGCCACGCAATGACAGTCGCAGTGGCGTTATGAAAGACTATCTCGCTTATTTAATGGATGGAATTGAGAGTTGTATTTTAAGAATAAAGACGGAGATTAGCCTAGGTAATACCCTTGACACTTATAAAAACCAAAATGCCGTGATAAAAACCGGTATCGTCGAGATCATAGAACACCTTGAGACTGAGCTAAATCAGCTATTTGCGTCTTTTGAACTGGGCCATGAACTTTCCCAGCAAACAGAAACCCAGCTACTTTCTTTGATAACCAACGCTCAAAACAAAGCTGATACATTGATGGAGGCTGGCTATGGGATCGAATCAGACTTAGAAGAAATACTTGAGCAGTTTAACGAACCAAAACACCAACTTTGATATCTTGATTCAAATGAAATCTTAATTACCCATTAAGCGGTGATGGCGCATTGCGATGGGTATTTAACTCTGACAACTATTTCGATTCTGCATAACTTCTGGTGGGTAACGGGAAAAGCAGTTTTGCTTTTCTAACTCAATTGGAATTTTGGCGACTTGTTTTTAAGTAAATATCAAGGTCCTTCGTCAAGTCTAAGAGCTGGTTCACTAACCTAACCATACTTTCAATTTCTTGCTTGCTAATCGAACCCAAACCGTCAGTTTTATGCTTGTGCAGTGCTGCAAATAGGCTTTGTAACGAAGTTTTGATTGCATCATTGTATTCAGCTACTCCCCGAAGGTTTAGTCGCTGTTTTTCAACTGCCTCTTTTTCGCTTTTTTGAAGCGTCGAGATCACTGCTTCAGATTCTGAGCAACGACTTTTAATGCCGCGCGCCAACTCACTTACCTCTTCACAATTGTCTTGCTGAGCTATTTCAAACTTGGTTACCTCTGGATAGTGTTTTATATACGATACCAGCACACTTATCGGTTTAAGAACTTTATACCAAATTGAATAGATTAACCAAATTATCAAAATGGCATACACAAGCTCTAACATCACGATGGACGAAGAGAGTAATCTTTTCGCATCTTGATATTCTCTTGTGCGTTTACTAAGTAAGTTTCTTTCCTCTTGTTCAAAAGCAAACAGAACCAACTCTATCTCTTCCATTAGGTGTTTACCTAAGTCAGTTTTGACTAAATCAACGGCTTCTTGCTTCGTAGCATGCTGTAATAGCTCGATTGTTTGCTCTAGTTCTGAAAACTTTTTATTAAGAATGACATCGAGCTCAGCGAGCCGTTTTTGTTGTGTCGGATTGTCAGCCGTTTTGCGCATTAATACCTCAAAAGTGCTTAAGCTTAAATTTGTTCCCTTTCTAAACGGTTCTAGGTAATCCATATTTTGAGTGAGCAAAAACCCTCGCTGACCTGTTTCTGCATTTTTAACATGTACTTTGAGCTGGCTAATTAAATCGATGACTTCATACGTATGTATTAACCAATATTCATGTTCATTTTTATTTGCATGACTACTCACTATGATAGATAGGTTCACGCCTGCTGCGACAAGGCTAAAAATCATAAAAATCAAAAGAACACTTTTTAAACTATAACCCAAAGCTCTACCCACCTTTTATTAACTCAATAAATTGTAGACCGAATAAGATAGGATGTAACTGACTTCAATTTGACTTAAAACACTTTGTACAAACTAGTAAACTAAAACTTAAAATACAGTGACAACAAATAAGTTCTCCGTCCTATTTTTAAAAAGACTCTGATCACCCTAAAATTTATAGCTAGAGGATGAAGTTGAAACTCCCAACGGCTATATGCGTGCGTTAACAATGATTTTATATCCAACACCCACTTTTGTTTTTATTACTTGAGGTTTTCTTGGGTTAATTTCGATTTTTTTCCTTAGTCTGCAAATAATTGTATCGACAGCCCGGATAGATTCAGGGCCTTCACCTAGTCGAGTCGCATCTATTATCTCCTCTCGCGAATATGTGCGCGGCGCGTTTTTTGCCAGCAAAAACAGAACTGCTTGTTCATGGTATGTCAATTCAATCTCTGCACCGGAATGTTCCAATAACATTTGATTGTAGATATCTAGCTTTTTGTCAGCAAGATACAATATTCCTATTGTTTTGGGCTGCATTGAAGTTGCGTCAATTAAGAGGTTAATTCGTAACAACAACTCCTTAACCGTATACGGCTTTGCTAGATAGTCACTGGCACCGAACTCTAAACCAGCAATTCTATCTTCATCACTTCCCCGGCCAGATGAAATAATGATGGGTGTCGAAGTTTTATTGCTTTTCAATTTACGCAGTAAAACCAAACCATCTTCGTCTGGTAAACCTAAATCGAGTATCATTAGCGCGTAGCTTTTTTTTTGTAAAGCATCCCAGCAAGTTTTCGCACTGTTAACCACATCTACCTTAAATCCAGTTAGCTCCAAGTATGCACAAGTCACCTCGGCCAGTTGTTCATCATCTTCAATTAGGAGTAAAGAGTGCACTAAGTTTCCTCATTTGATCAATTTTGTGTACAGAGATATTTCAGAAACATGTTAGACAAAGTATAGACACATATGGACGCTATAACTGTTAATGGTACACACGCTTTCATGAGCAATGCGCTTTTACAATCATACTCCCACAGAGGTATCTCTATGAAACAGTTAGCAGGAAAAGTCATGATTGTAGAAGACGATTTAGAGTATTTAAATCTCTACAGGGAGGTATTAAACACCCACTTCGATGTTCATTTTTTTACATGTGCACGGGATGCGCTCGGGGCCGTGAACACATTAAACCCACAGGCAATTATACTCGACCTACATTTGCCAGATATTTCCGGAATAGAACTTTGTAATGAACTCAACCAACAAAAACGAGAATTAACGGACGTCGAGATAATATTTGTCTCGGGTGAAACTGACATAGCACAAAAGCTAAAAGCTTATGAACTAGGTGCCGCAGACTTTTTAGGCAAGCCCTTTGAAATAGAAGATCTCAAGCATAAAATCGCATCAAGCATTCAACGTCATATCACCAAGCAAAAGTTGCGTGAAGAACCTCTAAAAAACACCTACTCTCCCAATCATTACAATACACAAGCGCCACTATGCAACCAAATTATGCACTTTTACAACTATTTATCTGGTTGCACTAACCCGCAGAATATTGCCGATGCGTTTTTTTCATTAATGTCAAATTTTGGTTTACAGACATCAATTTGTTTCAGGCTACCCAATGTTAAATGCTTACGCGACGACCATATTCGCCCGACACCAATCGAAGAAGAAATCTTTGAGATACTTCGACATACAGGGCAAATACATGAATTCGCAAACAGAATGCTCGTAAACGAAGAGCAAGTTTCCTTTTTAATCAAAAATATAGAGTGCGAAAGCCTAAGCTTTAAGGAAATTAAACATTCCGTTTCAGACATAGCTCAAGCGATGAATGCAAAAATAATCGCGCTTTCTGCATTAGGGGAAAAAACACCAATATCGTGTGACCTTTCTAGAAACCTTGATGAGCTTTGTTTCAATATATCCGACTATCAAATCGATACAAATAGATTACTCACCATCATGACGTATAAAATCACCGAGCATTTACAGTCTTTAAACATCCCGAACGAAGAAAACCTCAGACTGAATGAATTAATACAAAACACCATTCAAGAGATTGACGCAGCAAGTGAAAATCTTTTAGTCACTACATCAAAGTTGTCAGAGCTATTGAAATATTCAAAGTAATTTCAAAGTGCCTCCTACTGGCATATGCTAAATAGATAAAGATTACTTCATGAGTTACGCACTTAATCCTTTCTACATAGCGCACATACTTCACACTTTTTGACTATACTTTCAATAACTTTATGCCGTTCACGCTACCAACAGAAACGGTGGTAGTCGGTTTAATACCCCACTTACTTTTAGCTGGTTTGAGACAATTTAATGAAGCTGAGAACATTAATTTTTTTGGTTATGCTGTCTTGCACGACGGTTCCTTTAATCATATTTCACCTGTTAAACATAACAAGCGAAAAACAGCTCCTACTTAACGAAACCATCGCAAAACTGCAAGATGTTGCAGACATTAACCACAAACGAATTACGAGTCTACTTGCGAACAAAAAAAACTCAGTCGCCCTAATAAAGAGTCGAACTCAACTTAGGCAATTATTAAAACGATCTGACCGCGATGCAGCTCAAAAAGATGTAGCACGAATAGATAAGATTATAAGTCACGCGATTTCTTCGAGTGAAAGCATCTATGGCATCGCCATTTACAATCACGGCAAAGAACTTATTTATACTTCGAGAGAAGGTTTGCGCTCTCTCATCAATGTAAGTGACTTAAAAAAAGATAGTTCACTTTATAACGTAAAAATACTGTTTTCAGATCAATTGCAATTGCTCCTTTTTATCGAGCCAATCGAATTGGATGGACAACTAATTGGCTATATTGAGGTTGCATTTAAAAATGATGAACTTAGATCCATTGTCAGTGACTACACAGGCTTAGGCAAAAGTGGAGAAATAGTTCTGGCTTCGCGCGATGAAAATGGAGATGCTTTCTTTCTTACTCCAACAAGAAACGATCCAACAGTTGCCCTCTCCCTCACAGTGCCTAAAAGCAACCTAGAAATCCCTATAACACACGCGATCAATGGTACTAATGACATATTTCCGGACTATGTCGATTATAGAGAGGTCCCCGTATTGGCCATTTCACATCACATCCCAGAAACTGATTGGGGTATGGTTGTAAAAATTGACAAAGCCGAGGCATTTAAACGGGTTGAAGAACTAAATTTGCAGTCAATAGAAGTTGTAATTGGCGCACTTTGCTTGGTTTCTTTGCTTTCTTTTATATTGATCAGTTGGATCACCAAACCCTTTTTGATAATTCACGAGGTTTTAGCAAAAGCAGTTAATGATAAGCACATTTCAATCACAGAGCACCATACAATCCATGAGATCCAGGAGGTCGTGCAGTCCCTTAACTTCATGCTTCAACAACGCAATCAAAATGAAGAAGCCCTGTATAACAGCATCAAGGAGCTCACCAAACTAAACCATCAACTAGACTCTGAAGCTGAGCGCTTTAAAAGGTGGAAAGAGTCAAACTTCATTGGCATTATTCATTCAGATGCAAAAGGGAATATCCTCGACGCTAACTCAACTCTGCTTGAAATGATTGGCTATACACAAGACGAATTAACTGATGGCAAAATAGATTGGAAGAACCTGACACCAGAAAAGTATCTGCCGCTCGATCTGCGTGCTGTAGAGGAAGCGAATGACAAAGGGTACTGGACCCCATTCGAAAAGGTTTATATCCACAAATCTGGTTTAGAAGTTCCGATATTAATTGGTGGATCTATTTTCAATAAAGACAGTCAAGAATTCATCGTATTTGTGGTCAGCCTAGCTGATAAATATAAGCAAATGAGAGAGCTCGAACAATACAAAGGAATTATTGAGAATTCGAGTGATATGTTCGCATTCCTTGATTTGACGTATACATTTAAGACAGTTAACCAAGCTTATTTAAAATTGCATGGAAAAAAACGTGAAGAAGTTGTTGGCCATACCGTCTCTGACATTTTAGGCAACACCCTTTTTAAAAAACTAAAGAGCAAAATCGACCATGCTATAAAAGGTAATTCAGTCACGTTTAAAGAAAGCTTGTTTGTTGGGACACCACAAGAGCGTACATTAAGAGTCTCCTATATTCCCTACCACTCAAGTGAAAAGGAAATTATCGGCTTTATTTTCAAAGGCGAAGACATTACCGAGCTCGAGTCCAAACAGAAATTGATTGAGCTAAAAGAAGCTGAGCAAAAGCGTATTATAGAGTCACTGCTAGAAGGTATATTTACCACCGACTCACATGGCACAATTCTTTCCTTTAATCCCGAAGCCGAAAATATATTCGGTTATCAAGAGGACGAAATTGTTGGGCACAATATTGATGAGTTAACCGATGGCATAGATCAGCATAGCGCAAAGCTAGCTAACTACATCAAGTCCGGAAAGTCTCAGATTATCAATAACCGTCTAGGAAGAGACGTAAAGGCAAAACACAAAACCGGTTATATTTTCCCTATTCGTATTTCAGTCGCAAGTATGCCGTTAACGGAACAAGGCGAACTGCATTTCATCGCTAACTTTCAAGACATGAGTGAGCATGAACAACAGGCAAAATTAATCAACCGTAGTTCAAAACTAGAGTCCCTAGGTAATATTGCAGGTGGCGTTGCGCATGATTTTAACAATATCCTAGGCATCATTTTGGGCTACACTAATCTTATTTCAGATCACGATAAAGACCCGTCTTCATGCGTCCAAGCTATTGAAAGAGCTTGCTATCGAGGGCAAAAGCTCACTGGCAATTTGCTTACTTTTGCAAAAAAGAAACCCAGTACGCCTGTATATACCGATCTCAATGAGCTAATAAAGAAAAATAAAAAATTACTCGAAGCTGCAATGACCTCGAAAATTAGACTCACATTGGAACTTAATCCCTTGATTAGCCGTGCTCATATTGAAGAGAACCTATTTGAAGACCTCCTATTAAACTTATCAATCAATGCCATGCACGCGATGCCTAATGGTGGAGAGTTTAAAATATCAACTCAGCAAGTCACGTTATCTGATGAACAAATGGCTGCTCTCGAACTTAAAACAGAAAAAACGATAAGAGTCAGCTTTCAAGACACAGGTGAAGGAATTTTGCCGGAAAATATTGATAAAGTGTTCGACCCTTTCTTTACAACCAAAAAAGAGACAGGAAATGGTTTAGGACTTTCACAGTGTTACGGGTTTGTAAAAGCTTCAAATGGCGCAATCGATGTTTCATCTGAAATAGGGATCGGTACAGTATTTACAGTTTATTTTCCGGCTGTGGTTGAGAAATCTACCAATGGAACTTTTACTCACCAAAAGCAGTTATTGTCCCTCCCTCAACAGATTAAAAATATACTCGTAGTAGACGATGAAGAAGATATTCGTTTTTTAATTCAATCTTTTTTAACAGGAACTAAGGTTAATGTCGTCGAAGCAAGCAATGCCGTTGATGGCCTATCAATACTAAAAGAGCAAAGCATTGATTTGGTGATCAGTGATGTCATCATGCCTAAAATTGACGGGCTTGAGTTTATTCAGGCTGCTTTGAAAAGCAATAAAGAGTTAAAATATATGTTTATATCAGGCTTTATAGGCAATGAAGATATAGAGCACTTAACAACAAATTGTATCCTTTATAAGCCTTTCAACAAGCAACAGCTTATTGAAAAAATTATCGGTATCTTCAGTTGAAAAACTAAAAAAGGCGACATTAAATGTCGCCTTGCACCTTTAATCTCAAGGTTTTAAGGAATTAGTTACACTTACCTAGGTCAGTCCACACTTTCCAGGCGTTACCAACGTTGGAGTTTTGTGCTGGGTTTGCACCACGGTTCCACCAGTTACTGCGGTACTTGCTACCATTGTAAGACACCTCTGTACCAGCTACGTAAACTTGACCGCTGTTCCACTCGGTCAGACCTACACAACCTGTGTTATCAACACCATCAGTCACAGTTACAGACTTAGTTACGCTGTGCGTTGCGCCTGCATCGTCTGTTACGGTCACAGAAACTTGGTATGTGCCAGCATTTGCGAATGCATGCGCAACTGTTGCACCCGTTGTATTGAATCCGCCAACATTCCAGTCATAACTGACTACTTGACCATCTGCATCGCGGCTTGAGCTTGCATCAAAGTCACAAGCTAGAGCTGAACAGCTAAAAGTAAAATCTGCAACAGGCGCTTGATTGTCTTGTACACCGCTACAACCATGTGTCGCGATATAGTCTGAAGCAGCTTTGGCTTGAACTAGACCATAGCCATATTCATCATCACGACCCGCTGTACCTAAATCAATCGCGGTTGCATTTAGTGCATTACGAATATCGACGTTTGTACAACTTGAGTGCTGAGACCACACTAGTGCGGCAACACCTGCAACATGTGGGCTTGCCATTGAAGTACCGCTCTTAAGACCGTAATCTAGTACCGCGTTCAGCTCAACTTTCACACTGCTACCAACTGATGATTTAAGTGCAGTACCTGCTTCTTGTGATAAGGAAAGCACAGGAATAGTTAGGCCATGGTTTGTATCACCAAGCGTACCACCAAATTCACCTGGCGAGTTATTGTAAATGATTGCAGCGACACCACCACCCGCTTGGCAATTAGCTGCCTTATCTTTGAACGATGCACCACCACGCTCAATTAAACAGATGCTTTGTGTAGCAGCACATGTTGTTAAGCCTTGGCCACAATCAACTAGATCAGCACTCACTGTGCCTTCAACTGAGTGCGTCATGCCGCCCGCTTTAACTTGATTACCACCCGTTGTAATAGCAGCAAGAATACCGGAACTTCTTGGCACAGTTGACAGTACATCAGTACCTGGCGCCGCGATTTCAACTTGCACATTATATTGAGAAGATGGGTTTTTAACTCGGTTTTCGTCAATATTCGCGACTGAAACAACCGTATCGTAACTTGCTGGATAACTCATGGTCGCATTACCATCATTACCGGCTGCGGCAATCAACAATACACCTTTGTCGTATGCTGCTTGCAGACGCTCTTGGAAATATTGACTTGGGCTACCACCACCCAAACTCATGTTGATGACTTTTGCGCCATTTTCTACACAGTTATCTACAGCGCGAGCGATACGAGATGTTAGACCTTGTTTACCGTCGTTATCAAATACTCGAACGTTGTGGATCCCTACTCTGTCGTTAGGAAGTACACCTACAACGCCTTTACCGTTTTTAAGTGCAACGATAGTACCAGCAACGTGTGTTCCGTGGCCGGAACCGTCTTGGTACCAAGTTAATCCACCTGGTAAATCAGTGAAACCTGTCGCATTTTGAGGTAAATCTGGGTGACCTAAATCATAACCAGAGTCAATAACACAGACTTTGAATAGATCAGCGTTTGTGTCTTGCAACAAGTTTGCTTGCACTTCAGCTAAACCGTAAGGCGATGCCTCACCAGCAAAGTCTTGAGTAAACGGCTTGTATTCAATGTCTTCTTCGATATAAGCATATTGACCAGACGCTTTAAGTTTTGCCACTTGCTCTGGTGTAAGCTCCATTGTCACAACCGTACCATTGGGATCAGCAGACAGTACTTCTGCTGTTGGTTCCGCGCTAAAGCTCTCTGCAATATTTGCTCTAGAAAAACGGCTCGTCTCAGGAGCAAAAATACTAAGATCACTCTGTTTTAGAATGTACTGTTTTGTCTCTTGAGCTTGAGCAACCGTTGCAGAAAGCGCAGCAACTGCGAATGCGACCGATGTTAACTTAAATGTTTTTTTCATGTTGATTCCTAATTATTATTCTTATCCGCATCCGATGCGGTGGTGTCCTGTTTAATATTTAACTATGTACCTTGTTTAAAAACAAACTACACAAACAAAAATACAATTACAACCTTTTATTTACACTTTTTAATTTTTTTGTCATTAAATACAAAAAAGCAATAAAAAAGTCTTTAATCAATGCTCTGCAAGCAAGAAAGAGAAAGGGTTAATACGAATTGCTTTTCTATTACACTTAAATACAAACTGGCAACATTTTGAAAAATAACACTGGAATTGAAAATTATTTAGCCACAAGGTATGTGGCCAAAGAAAAAAGTTAAACAAAAAATGAAAAAAGCACTAATTTTCTCAGTAAATTACCTGAGTATAATTTACTCCTCAATTTAACCGACCATGTGATTGTCCCAACGTAGGCCTGAGTTTGAATTGAGTACATTAGAACCCTGCACTATTTCACCTCTACCTGTAGATATCATAAAACCTGATTCGGAAGCGCAAATACCTGCACAGTCTCTGACACTAACAACCTTTTTAAGTGAAAGAGTCTCTAAATCCCAAAAGCTTGTGATATTGCCTTTGGGAGAGGTCACACCAAGCGTTTTTCGTTTTTCATCTACAGCCAAACTTGCAGTGTATTGTTTGAAGCTAAGCCAAGTCGCTTGTGGTGCTTTAAGCGGCTCAAGCTTTGAGTTCATTTTGTGCTTATAAATTAAAGGTTTAATAATGTAATCTGGACCCTGAAATTGACAACCAACGTATATATTATCTTGCTGGTCGACACACAAATGCCGAGTACTCAGCTGATGATGAGGCGGCGCAACAGAATCAATAATGTGCCCTTTTTTCAAATCCAAATAAGATAGATTGGGCTTCATATCATTGAGATTCAATTTTGTTCTTGGTGAGCTTGGGTGAGTATGGATCCCACCGTTTGCAATGACTAATATATTTGGGTCAGACAAACTTTGAAGTTGATGAGGACCAACACCGCCACTGGGGAGAAATGTCTCTACTTTCCAGTTTGCGGTGTTTCTCACTGCAATAACACCTTCATTCGGATTCTGTGCATCATCAAATTTATTCTCTGTTGTGAACAACCAGTTTCCATCTTTGCTCAAAATGCCATGACCATAAAAATGATGTGCTTTCGAAGCCTCAATACTTCTGACAACCCTTTGCTCATGCAATTTGATAATATGGAAATAGCGCCCCGGTCTACGCGAAAACGCTAACAGCACTTGTTTATCAGGAAAAAAATGCAAATCGTGCGCTCTTTGTGGCAAAGCTACTTTTCCACGCAGTACTCCGTTGTTATCAAACCAACCAACAAAGTGCTCTCCGGATGATAAGGTAAATGCACTAGCAAACACCCTATTTGATTGGATTAAACAACCAGAAATTAACGAACCAGCGGGTAATAAAGCACTCAGTGCGAGCACGTTTTTACAAAACTCTCTTCTCGGCTTACCGTTTTTAATCGCCGTCATTAGTGTTGAACCCCGGCTGTATATCTGTTACCTGAACAAAGTCTGTACTCATGACGGTTCGCAAAGCAGTGATGGCTACGCCTAACTCATTAATTTTTTCGCGACCTTCTGACTGTTGAATTAAGTCTGCTAATTTATTCCCTTCCATCGTTTTCAATATGGCAAAGATTACTTCGAAGCGCTCATTGATATCATCCTTTAAATCTTCTCTATTGTTAACGGCTACCAGATAGTCATCAAAGCCAAACTCATCACCAGCATCGTATAACGCTTTCAAAGATGTAATATTCGACTCAATACTTTGTAAACTCACCTGTGCCCAATGGCTTTCCAGCTCTTCCGGTTTGCCCGGCACATCAAGGCCTAATGGTTTCTTTAGTTTGTCATCTGCTATCACCTCTAAATACTCAAACCAGTATTTAAAAAGTGTTTCAAGCGCACTTTTACTGCTTTCAAATTCACCATTGCCTGCCTTGAATTGCTGTGAAAATTCGCTTACCCATTGAGAATTAACCGAAGTCATTAAATTATTCACGTTGCTCGCAATGGCTTTCAGATAGTTGCATCGCTCGGCTTTGTCAGCTGCTGTTAAGATATTCGTATCTGTTTCTTGATTGAATACTAAATACTCGAAAGCAGGCAAACCTTGTCTTTGATGAGTAGAATCATTGAACCCCTGTGAAAAGTCGTAACTGGTTTCAATTGTGCTTTCGACAGAGCTGACAATTCTACTTGGTAAAAATGGCCAAAGTTGGATCCTAGAATACGTAAAATTGTCAGCAAGAGGGCCAAATTTAGTTGCACGGATCATCTGCCATTGACTATTTACTTGCTTCCATGAGTCTTGAAGCTGACTCAAATCACTTTGTTGAGGCTCACTAATATTACAGTATGTATTTGTTGCACTGGCCAAAGATTGAGTCGAATCTAAAAAAGACTGATACATAGGCGTGATTACAGAGTCACTAACCGCACCTAATACCTTGCTCTGTCCTTCAGCAACCGGCATTTCACCAGGAGCTAGTGTACCGCCATCTGATGCACCGCCATCTGATGTGCCGCCATCTGATGTACCACCATCTGATGTACCGCCATCTGATGTACCGCCGTCTGATGTACCGCCGTCTGATGTACCGCCACCTAATGTACCGCCACCTAATGTACCGCCATCTGATGTACCGCCACCTGATGTACCGCCACCTGATGTGCCGCCATCTGATGTGCCGCCGTCTGATGTGCCATTGTCAGCCCCGGCGTTATTGGTAGGGGTTGCACTATCGCCGCCCGAGCCTCCGCACCCTGAGAGCAAGGGCAAAGACAACGAACTTACTATCGATAATATCAATAAGTCACTTTTAATAGTCATTGTTTTATCCTAATGAAATTTTAAATTTGTTTTAGAAAATAAATTAGAGATTCACGCTCTTGCAGTGAAAGTGCTTTAAAGGCTTGCTGCTGTTTCTTGGCCTCGCCACTATGCCATAGCACAGCTTCTTCAATGGTTTTTGCCCTGCCATCATGAAGGTAGCCTTCAAACCCTTGAATTCGTTTCTGTAGGCCAATTCCCCACAAAGGCGGCGTACGCCATTCACTTCCGTTCGCTTGGTTTTCCGTTCCTCGGTCAGCTAACCCTTCTCCCATGTCATGCAGTGCTAAATTGGTATATGGCCAGATTTTTTGATTCGCTAACTTATCGACAGGATAATCTGATGAGGTCGTGTAGCTAGGCGTGTGGCAGCCATTACAATTTAGCTGGTAAAAGTGCTTTCGCCCCTGCTGAGCCTTTTTTGATTTCAACTTTCTTGCAGGTGGGACTGTCACTGTTTGACTCATGTATAACGTTGGTTCAAAGAGTTTTTTAGGAATATCTAATATGGATGCGGGTTCTATACTAGCGGCCTGATTACAACCGGTTTGATGTGATAAACAATTCTCAGACTTAAAAACTGGATTGGTAATTCCAATATCATTTAAAAACGCACCGGCAACTTGCTGCTCTAATGTTGGGTGAAGACCTTTAAAACCAAAACGTCCAATTGCCAACTCGCCTGTTTTAACATTTTCAACTCGATTATATTTGGCGCTGATCCCGTCTTTGTTTTTATCGTGCGTATCTTCTTGTGCAAGTAAATCCTCTTCATTAATAGCATCCAATAAGCCCATTCCGTAAATTGCAGGTGCATATCGAGCAGAAATAAAGCTATCTTTGTCAATTTTTCCGTACCCCAAGTCTATTAGTTCATACCTTGGTTTTCTTAGTGTGTAAGGGGTTCCATCGTCGTACTTACCTTCAATTAAGTCATAATGAACTATCACCTGACCTTCCGCTATTGTCGGCGTTTTAATTCTACTGTGGCTTAATCTAACTGAAAACGGCTGTAGCTGCCCCCCGTAACGGCTGTCCACATTGCCATCATCTTTTAGAAAGCGAAATAGTAGCGACATTTTCGCAATTTCACCCGATTCACCTAACTTTCCTCGCCCGCCACTGTTGTGGCAAGCTTTACATGATCTCGCATTGTAAAGGGGGCCTAAACCATCACGGTCTCTGGTGATTGAAGGTGCAGCTACCCATGGATCGCGAAAAAATGAAAAGCCATCCCAAAAATCAAACAAAATCATACCGTCTTCATTTGCTATCGGTTCAATAAAGCTTCTTCTTGGTACTCTACGAGCGGTAGATTCACCGGCAGGTTTCATTTCTTGCTGAGAAAACGCAGGTGGTTGATATACTGAACTTTGTACAAAAACTACAAGTAGTGAAATGGTTGCTATGAAAATCAGCGTTGAAAATATCATTCTCACCATCATTACAACGACTCTAGAAATTTTATTAAAGCTTGCCTATCTGACTTGGTCATATTTACGAAGTTTTGCTGTGCCTGTTGGGCCTCCCCGCCATGCCAAAGTATCGCTTCACTGATTGTCCGTGCCCGCCCGTCGTGTAAAAAAGTTGCTCTAGGATTAACCGTTTGAACCAGTCCAAGCCCCCAAAGAGCTGGTGTTTTCCATTCGCTTCCCGATGCTTCGCCTTCCGGCCTTCCATCAGCTAGCCCTTCGCAGCGCTGGACATATAGGCATGAATTTGAAGTGAGATCATCGCACGCTTCACCGCTTTGTAATTCTCGTTTCATTTCACACTGCCCACCCATATCATGAAGCAATAAATCTGTGTATGGATAGATAACTAGATTTTCCAGTGCTGTAATATTGGTACGCGTATCACTCAAACCAAGAATGTCCACGTCGCCCAAAATACTGCCTTGTGCTTCACCAGTCTTATGTCTTGGGACGTGACAACTGTGGCAATTAGCTGAAAAAAACATGGCTCGCCCCTTTAAAACATCAGCACTCCATGTGTTATTGTCAGCATCAAAACCGCGGCGAACAGGTACAGCTAAGGTTCGGTTATAGAATTCTACTAACGCTAAGTCCAAGTTACCGAGATCAACCCCCTGATGATGCTGCTTTTGCTCTTTTTCAGCTTGTGTGAGACATGCAACTTGTTGATTCGTACATACTTCTTCGGGAACAAGTGAATTTGTCACTCCCATATCGCCTCTGTAAGCGCCCGAAGCTTGCTGCAACACTGAACCGGTAACCGCTTTATATCCAAATCTAGCCAGTAATTTTTCTCCAGTTGTAGGGTGCTCTGTAAAGGCCGCACGCCCTGAAATACCATCCTTATTCTCGTCGTTTTCATCTGCGTAAGCTAAAATTGCAGACTCAGGTATGCTTTCTATTAGGCCAGAGCCAAAAACATGAGGCGTTACTCTCGCAGAGAACTGAACACCTTCCATAAACGGGCCGTATGACAAATCTCTGGCTTTATTTATTGGTTTTCTCAATTCATAAGCTTCTCCATCTGAAAACGTTCCGCTTATCAACTCGTATTCAACCCAAGTATGTGCTTCACCGTATGCTAGCGCATCATCAATCGCGCCATTAAATTTGGCTTTGGCACTGCTTGATAATCCATCAATTGTGCCAAAAACTTGAATTTGGTCACCGTAGATTGGGTCCAAATTCCCTTGGCTATCACCTATTCGAAAAAACATGCTTAACATTGAGTCTTCGGTACTTTGTGGCAATTCACCTCTGCCATCTCTAATGTGACATCCCTGACAGCTTTCATTGTTAAATAGTGGGCCCTGTCCTTCGTGATTCTTTCTAAATATGTGGTCACCTGCTTTAAAATTACTATCTAACGAAAAATTAGCCTCTATGGACGGAATCGCTTCACCAAAAGCATCTTCATTTAATGTAAAAGATGTCGCAGCTCCAGCAGACAAATGTTCACTTTTGTCAGGCGTATCTGTTAACAAGGGTTCAAGGCCATCTTTGGGATCTACATCGAATGCTAAATTTGAAGGTGATTGATCATCAGTGTTATCTGGATCTTCATTTCCATCATCTGGTTCTGGTTCATTATTATTTCCATCGTCAGGCTGCGGTGGCGTAACATTGCCGTCTGTAGGCTGTTGCGGACTTGGTTGGTTCTGTGATGCTCCGTCTGAGCCACCGCCACAGCCTACCAACACACTGTTTGAAAAAAGTAAAACCAAAATCAATTTTGTAATTTTGTAATTCATGATTCAATGCCCCTACTTCGAATCATTAGAGTAAACGTCAAAAGCCGACAATAAATCGGCTTTGTGATGTGACTAACTAATTAAAACTCTTCTTCAGTGTCACCAGTTAGCGACTCAGTTTGTAAACCAAGCGTATCGATGACTTTCTGAACAATTGCAGTTTGATCTTTAAGAGCTGTCATTGCAGCACGAACTTCCAATTGATTCTTTGTGGTCTGGATTTGTACATCAAACGGTAAGTTATTGTTCTTCGCGTTGTCATCGATTACTCGTACAGCGGCCATTGTCGCATCGATAGCAGTTTGTAATTCGCCTGCTAGTTCTTTGTGGCCTGCAGACATTAGCAAGTCATGAATACCCGCTCCTTTCAACACTTCACCATCTGTTCTGGTATAAGTGCCTAAATAGTGGTTTTCTATACCCAATGCATTCAACAAAATATCTCTATGCGTATTGTCTGAAAAACACGAGTGTTCGTCCTCTTGGCTATCAGTTCTAACAGCCACACTCATACGCTCTCCAGCTAGCTCGCCATGGCCTAATCGACCCATACTTTCAAGCATGGCAGCCAAATTTGCCTCTGCATTTTCTTCTTTCGTGTAATTTATGTAGTGGAAACCAGAGCCTGGAGTCCAAGCATCTACAACACCTTGCAAGTCATCAACAAGTAGCTCTGCTGCCGCTTTTAAATACATCCCCCTTCTTGAGCAAATGGTATCTCCAGAAACATTTGTTCCCGACGTACAAGTATCCACTGTATTGATGGTTTGAGTATTTGCGGTTGTATAATAATCAGTAACTGGGCGGTGGCCCGCTGTAAAATCTCGCGCTTGTGTGTACGAACCATCTTGATTTAGGTCTTGGCCCCACAATAAAAACTCAATTGCATGATAACCAGAAGACACATTTGCCTCTTCGTCATTCACTTCAAATTGATTCTTAATTAGCTCTGCGGTTATATCAGGGAAGCTGGTAGCATCGGCGATAATATTACCCCCAGTCGAATAGATAACATCGTCACCTCTAGCCTGCAATCCGTCCATATCTATGGTGTAATCAATCATAGCTTCAGCCAAAGGCCAAGCATTGATAGCTCCCTCTGGGCCTTCTTCTTTCACTAGTACTGGCTGCCCAGCATCATTGGTAGTCAAATCATCAATTGGGCCGTCTCTAAAACGATACACTTCAGATTGACCATAAGGTTCACGGGCATCTAACCAAGCTTGTTTTGCAGCAGTGAAGTTTTCATCAGTTGGTAGCGCAACAAATGCATCGATTTTTTCTTTTAGTGTTTTGGCTGTTTGCAATGAATCACTATAAACCGCATAAGCATGCTGAGCATTGGTTTGCACGACATCTTTCGCAACAGCGTATCTCACAACACCATCTAGGCCTTGAACACCCTGCTCACCTTGAACGCCCTGCTCACCTTGAACGCCTTGCTCGCCTTGAACGCCCTGCTCACCTTGAGCACCTTGTTCTCCATTATTACCGTCATCACCGTTACATCCCGCAAGTACCGCTGCACAAACAAGTGTTAGCGTAAAATGTTTAAAAGTTTTCACAATTTCCCCAAATTATCTATTTTTCATAGTTCACATGATTAAGGATGAAAAATTCCATCGCGAAAATACTAACCAACACAGTTAATGAGATCAATTATTATTTTTATTTATATTCAACTTGCTCAATGGTTGAAATTAATGAATCAGTATTAGTAATAAAGGGTTACAGATCGGGGGAAAGAAACATAGAATTAAACAAACATCATAAACTATTACGGTTTGCACAATAAAAGTAAACTACAGAAATGGATTAACACAAAGTTCTGTGATCTAGATCACTTTATAATTTACAAATATTACCGTTTTTAGGTATCTAACAATTTACTAATAGAACGATTTGCTCGATAATGCGAATAATTTCCATTTAAGGAGTAACATCAATGAAGGTTATAAACAAAGTAGCAGTTGCCGCACTGTGCATTTCAGCATTTCAAGCTTCAGCAAATGACTGTGAATTAGCCATAGAATCCAATGACATGATGCAGTTTTCTGAAAAAGCTTTGTCTGTTCCAAGTAAATGTGAAGAAGTAAAACTCACACTCGTTCATACGGGTAAGTTACCTGCTGCCGCTATGGGTCACAATTGGGTTTTAACCGAGAAAAAAAACGTAAAAGCCGTCGCTTCTGATGGTATGCGAGCTGGCGTAAAAAATAGCTATGTAAAGCCAAATGATCCTCGAGTATTTGCTTTTACCAAAGTGATCGGTGGTGGAGAGTCTACATCAATCACTTTTTCGACTAAAAATATGAGCAAAGATTTGGAATATAACTTTTTCTGTTCTTTCCCAGGTCATTTTGCAATTATGAAAGGTTCATTCAAAATCGTATAATCTGACAACACTGTTGCCAGTGTGACCCACGTTGCGCTGGCTTTAATTGCCTTTTTACTTGCCTCCTCCCCTTCAAATCAGCCAGATGTTTCTTTTGTGTAAATTTTAGGTCCGATTTTGTTATTTTTCAGAAAAACTTCGGTTTTTTATACCTGACTACAACAAAACCGTAAGGATATATAAATGAGAAAGTCATTACTGGCTAGTACATTAGCACTTGTTTTTAGTTCAGCAACTTTGGCAAACAACTATGCGCCACTGGCAGAAGTGAGAGACCAAATTAAGTCTCCTGAATATACACAACAAGAAAAAGAACGCGTTGTAGAACAAGCAAGAATTTTCTTAGAAGATCTATACGTACACCAATACGCAAAAGACATCTATTATGGTATTTCCCCAACAGGGCATGTGAATGCTGTTTCCGAAATTCATAAAGTAATTGCTGAATTAGATAATCTTAGTACAGAACAATTACACGCGCGCTTGACAAAAATCTTTAAAGCTCAGCGTGATTTGCACTTGGTCTATGTACACCCTCAGCCTGTGAGAAGCTATGCATCTTACCTACCATTTGAATTCGATAAAACGTTAGATGTGTTTGGTAACGCTGAAGTGCGCGTTTCGAACATTCTTGAAAATATTTCGCCATATGTGACCGACAGCCGTTTACCAGAAGTTGGAGATAAGGTTGTGTCTTATAATGGTGTGTCAATTCACAAGGTCGTTGAGCAAAACCTAAACACAGGTTACGGCGCAAATGAAGACGCAGGCTTTATTCGAGCTCTGAGCGCCATCACTCGTAAAAGGCACTCCGTTTCACTTGTCCCTGAAAAGAATGACGTCACTATCGAATTTGTATCTCACGTAACTGGCGAAACATATACCACTACCATTCCTTGGATCACAAGACTTCCTGCTAATGCTACGGCTTCCAACAACAATGAAACAGCCATTGCAGATTTACTTGAAGAAAGTACAAACTTCGAAGCGGCTGAGCATGAACTAGTCAAAGCTGAATTAGACAGCGATTCAGGCACCCCATTTGCAACGACTCCAACTGCAGATCCAGAAGTGTCATGGGCGATCCGCGAAGTTGACGGTAAAAAAGTCGGTTATATCAAACTTGATAGCTTCAGTGTTGTTGGTTCAATCGATTACTCACTATGGCTACTTATCGACCTTCTTCAAAATCAGCTAGCAGATACAGATGCATTGGTTTTTGACGTTCGAAATAACCCTGGTGGATTGATCACCTACGCTGATAGACTCGTGCAATTGTTTTCAAAAAAACAAGCTAAGCCAACAGAGCTCAGATTTATCAATACTCAGCTGAACTATGACATCCTTCACGACACAATCTTCAGCACATTCGGCCCTCACTGGCAAAAAGTACTTGCTGATGTTGTTGGTACAAATGCAAGATACACGGCAAATGCAACCTACATTACTGTTCCCGAGAACAACGTATTTGGTCAAAACTATTACAAACCAGTCGGTGTATGGTCTAATGCTAAAACTTATTCATCAGGTGATGTATTCACTTGTGCAGTTCAGGATAATGGTGTAGCTAAAGTTTACGGTGAGCACACTCGTACAGGTGCTGGCGGTGCAAACGTTATGAGACACTCTGTTTTTGCACAGTATATTGGTGCACCTTATTTTGAGGCGCTTCCTCATGGCCAAGAAATGACGGTTTCTTGGAGACAAATGGTCCGTCACGGCCACAATAAAAATGCACTCATAGAAGATTTTGGTTGCGTATCAGACAAAGTAGTACCGCAGACGCTTAATAGCTTGCTGGATAATGGTGTTGGCAACTTTGACACCATTGCAAGAGATCTACTTAATCAAGTTCAAAGCAAATCAACGGTGACATTCTTGCAACCACACGTTTCTGACCTTAGTGGTACAGGCAGAACACTCTCTGTCGAAGTCACTAATACTGAGTTTGTGGACGTGTACTTTAACGACGTAAAAATGCAACGGATCCAAGCGAGCGCTTACGGAAATTCAAGTAAAACTATCGAGTATGCAATTCCAGACGACGCGATTGAAGGACAAATCAAATTCGTCGGTTTAGACGGCGGCAACACGCCGTTATGGAATGGTGCTAGATACTTTTACTAAGTCGATTATTTATAGCAACAACCCCATCATTTAACTAAATTATACAAATGCACAGGCCCATACAAATTGTGGGGCTGTGCATTAATGTTTAGCAACGATAAAGCTCATAGAAGACATAATTAAAAAGATACACCAATAAATCAGTTTGTGGTTTCGCGAATAAGTACACAACCAACCACTAATTGAAAAGACACAAAGTGCAACGAATAAGACCGTTTCTTTTGACGGGTTTTCAAACACCGTAAAGACAAAAATAACACCACCAAATCCAAACCAACAGGCTGTGGAGAAATGCCACATAGTCAGCAGTACCTTTTTTGTGCAAAATCGGCCTAGCAAACGTTTTGGCTTGACCCGTTCTAACGCCTTTTTATTTAAAATAAGCTTGTATCCGATCCAATGGTGCAACGTGCCAATTAACAATATTAAGAAAAATACAGAACTCGGCATCTACTACCCTAAATCACCACTGAAACTCTTGAATGAAGAAAACTAACGTGCGTTTTTATTTCCATTTTGGCAATTATATACTGAATACGGTAAAATTACTTCACATTCTTGGAACATTCCAAGTAATGAAAGAACTTTCATACTCATCGGAATAAAAAACGAAGGATATCAATCGATCAATCGGCGGCATCACGTTTAGTATCCTTTTGCTCCACGCTATTTACGAAGTTATCTATCTCTTCAGGGGTTTCGGCTAGCATATGCGCGATAGATATAAGCTCATTAAGTTCATCGCTGTTATTGAACGAAGCAGAATTACCCTTAAACTTTTTAAGAGCAGTGTACACCTTGTGTGCTGGTAATTTCGTCTTCAGGCTCAAATCGACTAAAAACTGATTCTGAGCACTGAGTAAATCAGAGTCGAGTGTTTGAGCTTGTTGCAATTTAACAATGGTTGCCTCGCTGTCCGCACAGCGTTTTTTTATGTCGCTGGCTAACTGCTCTACTTCGTGACAACTATCTCCCTGAGAAGTTAAAATCGAATTTTCTGCAAGGTCGCTTTTCACATATGTATTAAGGGTCTGAAGCGGTTCCAATACCTTATATTTTATCGTGTAAATTACCCAAATGATTAAGATCAAATACATGGCTTCGAGTAACCAGACTGAAATATGGTACAGCGCTTTTGCCTCTTTATACTCTGAGGTTCTCGCTTCTAGTAGTACCCTCTCCTCTTTTTCAAAGGCCAACAAAGTATTCTCAATCTCTCCCATTAAATGACGTCCAAGGTTCGTTCTGACAAGCTCTAACGCGTCTTGCTCCTGGCCATTTTTGACAAGCTGAATTGTTTGTTCTAACTCCGAAAACTTATTGTTCAGTATCACAATCAACTCTGACAACCTGTTTTGTTGAACTGGGTTGTCTTGCGTTTTGATTTTCAGCGCTTCAAATAGTTTAGAGGTTAATTTGGTGCCCGAGTTATAAGGCTGTAGATACTGCAAATCATGAGTAAGCAAAAACCCACGTTGCCCTGTTTCAGCATTTTTAATCTGTGTTCTGAGTTGGTTCACTAAATCAATCACTTCATGCGTATGGATCACCCAAAACTCATGTTTGTCTTTAACGCTTTGGCTGCTATTAAGTATTATCAAATTGACCAATGCAGTGATCAAGCTGGCTAATATAAAGACCGTAAGCACAGTTTTAAGGCTGTATCTCACTATTGATACCTATTTTGGCGGATCCATGTATATATAAATTGTAGTCACAAAAACAAATACTGTGAAAAATCATTAAGATAATTCGCTAAATATGCATGGGGATTATATTTAAGGAGGGGTTGTCACTAGGTGCTCACCTGACTTGAGTACAGCAATAAAAACCTGAGCACCTAAACTATTATGACCACTACATATCTGTAGGTATTTATAGTCGAAATTATGACGGGACTTTACTAACCAAGGTCTCGCATTAGTATCTCATACTCCTCATTTGCATCTGCAATAAGGTGGGATAGCTCTCTTGCATCGCGCTCTTTAAGTACAACTTGCCAGCTAGTAGATCCTTCAATACCTGTGATCACAATATCGGCACCAGTGTGTTCATATTTAATATTATCAAATTGGGTTGAATGGTGCTCATGAAGCTCAACAATATCGACATCCAGCTGACCTGTTGGGAAGACTTCAACATGGGCATGTAAATTTCTTTCTCCAGATAAGCAATATTCTCTATGTATAGTAATCATCACAAGCTCCTTACTGTTTGTTTAAGCCAAAAGTAAGTGTAGATCAGGTTACTCAGATAGTAATACTCCCCCTTGGATGCTGATGACTTATATTTTACAAATATCGGAATCGGCGTGAAAAAAACACATATTAAATTTTTATGAATTATCAGCTTTGGGTAAATCTCAAAGATCCCTTGAGGCAGATATCACATAGAGTTAATCAGTCCATAATTATCCAAATTGGCCTTGATAACCCGCTAAAGCTTAGTGATTGATTCAACTGATTGGTACTAAAGGAGCAGAAAGTCAGTTAAATAAAGTTGGAATCTTTCACGCAGTTTAGCGCGCAGTGCCAAAAGCATTGTTGGGTACAATTGTATACGACCAAGCTGAATTGAAAAAAACACATATTATGCACAAGTGACTGGCAATGATTGCATGGTGAGGCTAATTGATAACTATAGAGAATAGGCTGAAGCTAAAAATGAAGGTACAACAATAAGCTTTAAATATATAACAAAGGGGGCTATCGCCCCCTCTAAGTATTATTGAAACCCGTTCAACATATTTTCACATACAACAGGTGTCGGCCTGTGATTGTCATCAACCGCTACAAATGTAAAGCTGCCTGAAATTGCTAGGTGCTTGTCATCTTTGTGCATTGTTTCCAAGAAAATTTGCACTTCTACTTTAAGACTTGTGTTACCAACATGAACAACCTTCGCAACAAGCTCAGCAAACGTGCCCGCGGGAATAGCTTCTTTAAAGTCTACACGGTCCGAGGAAATTGTTACCAATGGTTTGCGACAAAACCTTGTTGCCGCGATAAACGCCACTTCATCCATCCACGCCAACGCATCGCCACCAAAAAGCGTGTTGTGATGATTGGTTCTGCCCGGAAATACAGTTTTGGTTACCGATGTTATCGAGTCATTAATACGTTTCGCAATGGTTGCGTCTCTATCTTGTTCTGTCATTATTTACTGCTTTTGTTTGCTGGTTTATCTATCATTAGTAATTCAGGGTCCAGTCTCTCACCGTACCAATTGAAGCGCCAATCTAAATGTGGGCCCGTCACGCGGCCAGTTGCGCCAATATCACCTATTACGTCACCTGTGGAAACCATGTCGCCTACTTTAACGTGTAATTTGCTCATATGAATATAGGTCGAAGTAATGCCGTAGCCATGATCTAAAATCAAAGTGCCACCACTGTAATACAGATCTTTTTCAGCAAGCACAACTTTACCCGGCAACGGCGCCCATATTGGTGTACCGGTTTTATTAGCGATATCTAGACCAAAATGGGGGCGACGAGGCTCGCCATTAAAATACCTTTGACTACCGTATACACCAGAAATACGACCTGTTGCAGGACGATAAACTGGAGAGTCAAAATATTCTAGCGTGCTGCTTTTAGCACGCGCAGCACTCACTTTCTTGGAGTCGTTACGAATGCGCTGCAATACCTCTTTCGGTGGAGAGACATATTTTTTTGCGACGCCGGTAATGCGATCGATATCGTAATCACGAGAGGTTATAAAAAACTCTTTTGAATGTTGGTTATTATTTTTGTCCACCCAAACTAGCTTGTGCTCGCTCTTGGCGTCACGTCCAAAGCCAAAAACAAACTGGCCATTGGGTGTTATTTTCAGTTCTTTGCCGTTTAGAGATACTGATTTAATGCCCTCTAAATGACCAGTGACCATGCCACCTTGAGTAAGGTGGCCTTTTAACTCAATTGCTTGTGCACTCAGTGCAAAGCATGCGCTCAGTGCCAGCAACAATTTATGCATAAGCAATAGCTCCTTTGCCCACACCCTCGTAAGCTCTTACTTTTACTTCTTTGTCTGGGTATGTTGATTTAATTTTATTAGCTAAGTAATCGGCGATACACTCTACTGTCGTATCACAAGGTAAAATATCACAGCGCTCTTGGCTGATACACATTTCAAAATAGCCTTGAGATGATTCGTATGCGAACGAATAGTCTTGTTGTTTCGCTGAAATATACTTTAATTGAGCATGCTCAATTAAGTCTTCTTGCGTACCTAAGTAGATATCTTCCCACTTTTGAGACCACTCTTTTTGTAGTCTAGGCATACTTACACCGTCAAAGAATATGCCGATCAATGAACGGTGACCATGAATAATGCGTTGGCAATTACCGTCGTGCTTTTTCAAGCCGTGGCTGTAATGATAATAAAAGCTACTGGTTTGCTCTGGACGTAGAGCAATTTCAATGTCTTTAACGTTGTCAGGCATTTGGGGCAAAATTTGTTGCTTTAAAAAGGCTATGACAGATTGCTCGTCAATCTTTTCACCTTCAACAACACAAACCGCTTCGTCAGGCGCACTCATTGCAAGGTGATGACCACCAAACTCATAATCGAATGATACCCTGCCGTCATTCATATCTAACTGACAATCTAACGCCGAGGGAATGGCCAATTTATGATCTATTGTGTTATCAATAATTGCTTTAATTTGTTTTTTTACTTTTGCAAAGTCTAAAACCATTGACTCTTCATTCAGTTGACCGTGCAGCGTCATATCAACTATCCAACTTTCTCCAACTGCGCCACGTTTAGCACATAAGTAAGAAAAATCTATTACCGTCAAGGCATCTACAAAAAGGATCATAAATTTCCATTAAATTACTAACAAACAACCCGATTATAAAGTTTTTTCAACCAAAAATCGCGTAATTCACAAAGAGAATTGATTTTAATGTTACTGACGTATGTTATAGATAAAAATTTAACTGTTCAGAGTTGTTTAGCGTACAAGTGTACGCTAGAGTACCCGCAATTAGAAAATGAAGAATGAATACTATGGAACCTAAAAATAGCTATACAAAAGAAGAACTAATCCTTTGTGCTGAAGGTAAAATGTTTGGTGAAAACAATTGCCGTCTGCCAATCGATAACATGTTAATGATGGATCGCATTGTTGAAATCAATGACAACGGCGGTGAATACGGCAAAGGCCAAATCATTGCTGAGTTAGATATTAACCCTGATCTATGGTTCTTCGATTGTCACTTCAGAGGTGACCCTGTAATGCCAGGTTGTCTTGGTTTAGACGCTATGTGGCAGATTGTTGGCTTTTTCTTAGGTTGGTCCGGCGGCCCAGGCCTTGGTCGTGCACTAGGTGTAGGCGAAGTTAAGTTTACTGGTCAAATCTTACCTACAGCTAAAAAGGTAACGTACCGTGTCGACATGAAACGTGTTATCAAGCGTAAATTGTTCATGGGTCTTGCAGATGGCGTTGTTGAAGTAGACGGCCGTGTAATCTATGAAGCAAAAGATCTAAAAGTGGGTCTTTTCCAAGATACTAGCGCATTTTAATTTTTATCAGTCGCTAGAAACAAATAAGCCCCTTTCGGGGCTTTACTTTATCTCTTCGGTTCTGTTGATTCTGTTTTAGGTTTTAAACATATTGCGATTGTCTATGGCCTCTCGCCAGCCACCTAACCATTCTGATCTGTGCTCAATTTGCTGATATGGACATAAATCTTTGGACCGTCCTGCTAAACCTGCTTTAAATCCTTGTGAGTGTGCTCTCTCTAAACGGTCTCTTTTCTGTCTCTTCATAGGTAAATTCCTCACCTTCAATTTTTGATTGCTTAGTCTTACCGACATCCACATTTAATAAATAGTTAACCCAACTGTAATTTGCAACTATATTTGCGTCTTAATCTCGAATGCTATTTACAACCTCGTTTTAAGCAGAAAAATATATATGTCGCGCAAATATGGCACTACAAGTCACCCAACTATCTTGGATAGAATCAAATTTAAATTTTGCAATAATGGTAACAATAAGACATCTGCGCACACTTAACGTGAGTGCGTGCAAAACTTATTCAGAAGGAATGGCCAAACCTCAGGTTCCAATTAACCATAGTTTGAAATCACATGCAATAGAGAATAGATAAGAACTTTTCTCAAATTGAAAATTTGGTTTTATCTTGCGCTTATTTAAAATAATTGAATTAAAATGACAAAATGCACAACTTAAAAGAGTAATAAATACCAATTACACTGTAAAAAAACATTCATTATTTTGTCACAAAAAAGGCCGCTGGATAGCGGCCTGATATCAATCACTTGGGCAGATTACTTAAGAACTTCTAAACCACCCATGTAAGGCTTAAGTACATTTGGCACGACAATAGAACCATCTTCTTGTTGATAATTTTCTAATATTGCAACAAGTGTACGACCAACAGCGAGACCAGAACCATTTAGAGTGTGAAGTAGCTCAGGCTTCTTCTCTCCCGCACGGCGGAAACGTGCTTGCATACGTCGTGCTTGGAAATCTTGCATGTTTGAACAAGATGAGATCTCACGATACGTGTTTTGCGCTGGTAGCCAAACTTCTAGATCATATGTTTTAGCTGCACCAAAGCCCATATCACCCGTACACAGAACAACTTTTCTATATGGAAGTTCAAGTGCTTGTAAGATGCCTTCTGCGCTGCCAGTAAGCTCTTCAAGCGCCGCCATTGAATCTTCTGGTTTAACCAATTGGACAAGCTCAACTTTGTCAAACTGGTGCTGACGGATAAGACCGCGTGTATCACGGCCGTAGCTACCAGCTTCACTGCGGAAACAAGGCGTATGTGCAGTCATCTTGATTGGTAATTCTTTCTCGTCGAAGATTTCGTCTCTTGCACAGTTTGTAAGTGGCACTTCAGCAGTTGGGATCAAACTGTAGCCATCTTGGTCTTCTTCAAGCACTTCTGTGTGGAATAAATCAGCCGCAAATTTTGGCAATTGACCTGTTCCGTACAAACTTGCTTTATTTACCAAGTACGGTACATACATCTCTGTGTAGCCGTTTTTGTCAGTGTGCGTATCAAGCATGAATTGAACAAGCGCTCGGTGCATACGTGCCACACCACCACGCATAACAGTAAAGCGAGAGCCACTTAGCTTCACGCCCGTTTCAAAATCAAGACCTTTGCCCAGTGCTTCACCTAAATCAACATGATCTTTCACTTCGAAATCAAACTGCTTAGGCTCACCCCATTTAGAAACTTCAACGTTATCATCTTCATCTGCACCCTCAGGTACATCTTCAGCAGGTAAGTTTGGCAATGTTGATGCTAAGTCTTGTAGCTGGGCTAAAATTTTGTCCTGCTCTGCTTTTGCAGCGGATAGCTGGTCACCAAGGTTTGCAACCGCATCTAGTAGCGGCTGTGCATCTTCACCTTTTGCTTTTGCTTGACCAATTGCTTTGGAGCGACTGTTTCGCTCGCTTTGTAATTCTTGGGTTTTTGTTTGCAAAGTTTTACGCTGCTCTTCAAGCGCGTTAACTGTTTCAACATCTAGCTCAAAGCCACGTTTTTTTAAGCGCGCAGCAGCTTCTTCGATGTCCTGTCTTAAATACTTTGGATCTAACATGTTTGTTCTTTTAACCTTTTTGCGTGACTAAGCAAAGACCTATCCAGGCCATAAATATACATACGACGACATTCAACGTTATATTCAATGCCATCTTCATAAACTGGCCTTGTTGTAACAACAATAGGCTGTCCATGGAAAATGTTGAAAATGTCGTCAAAGCACCTAAAAAGCCAACTCCTATCAAAGCCTTGGCAGGAGATACCGCTATTATTTGCTTTTCGATTAATCCGTAAAGAATGCCCATCAACAATGAACCAAGAATATTAACGGTCAATGTCCCAAAAGGGAATCCCTTACCCATGAGTTTTAACACAATATCGCTAATAAAAAACCTTAAGCAGGCGCCAAATGCACCACCAAAGGCAATCATTATATAAGTTTTGAGCATTTCCATTTATGCTTGACCTGGCTTTTTGGTATACCTTTTTTGGTTACTTATATTGTCTTGGCTTTTTAAGTAGTTGAGCTTTTCTTTAATTTGCTTTTCTAAACCGCGATCTGTTGGAAAGTAGTATTGCCGATCAGACACCGTTTCTGGAAAGTAGTTCTCTCCTGCTGCATACGCCCCAGGCTCGTCATGGGCATAGCGATATTCTTCTCCAAAGCCCATTTCTTTCATTAATTTTGTCGGCGCATTGCGAAGGTGCTCTGGTACGGGTAAATCGCCATCCGTTTGAGCATCCCGTTTTGCCTGTTTGAATGCTGTGTATACTGCATTGCTTTTCGCTGCACTTGCTAGGTAAATTGTCGCTTGTGCAATTGCGCGCTCTCCTTCTGCCGGGCCAACTCTGTGGAAAATGTCCCACGCATTAAGCGCGACTTGCAGTGCTCTGGGATCTGCGTTTCCTATATCTTCACTGGCAATAGCGAGCAAACGCCTTGCCACATAAAGGGGATCTCCTCCACCTGCCAAGATACGACAGTACCAGTATAACGCTGCATCAGGGCTGCTTCCTCGCACCGATTTGTGAAAAGCAGAGATTAGGTCATAATAGATGTCCCCACCTTTATCGTATTTCGCAAGATGGGTGGGCAATATTTGTGTCAACACTGACTTATCAATATCGACCTTGCTGCCATCTCGATGGCCTAAATCCACTGCCTGCTCTAATAAGTTGAGCGCTTTTCGTGCATCGCCGTCCGCCGCTTGTGCCAGCGCATTTATAGCCTCATCCTCAATGTTAATTGCAAGCTGACTTAATTGCTCGTCATCATTAAGTGCTTGCCGCAGCGCAAAAACCAACTCATCCATAGTCAATGGCTTGAGCGTGTAGACACGTGCTCGCGACAAAATTGCATTGTTTAATGCAAAAGAAGGGTTTTCAGTCGTCGCGCCTATAAAAACAAAAGTTCCATCTTCAATGTGGGGCAAAAACGCATCTTGCTGAGATTTATTGAATCGATGTACCTCATCAACAAATAGCAAGGTACGTCTCCCTGATTGGGCTAATCGGCTTTTTGCTTCTAGCACTACTTCTCTGATCTCTTTTACACCAGAGGTAACCGCTGACAGCTTTGCCAATTGTGCATCTGCATGGTTTGCAATGATCTCAGCTAAAGTTGTTTTGCCAACACCTGGCGGGCCCCATAAAATCAAGCTGTGACAACGCCCCTGTTCTATCGCACGATATAAAACAGAGTCCTTAGCAATTATGTGTGTTTGGCCAATATAGCCCTGTAACGACTTTGGCCGCATTCTAGCGGCCAAAGGTCTAACATCAGGTGCGAAGTCAAAACCTAAACTACTCACTGGCTGTTTGGTCGTCAATGACCACTCCATGGGGGATTTTGAAAGTAAATGACTTATCGTCTAGCTCAATGTTTGTTTTGGCATTTGAAAACTTAAACGTCGAAGTCTGTCCTGATGCATCTTTAATACTCAATGAATCAATGGCGACGCCAGCACTTGCAAAAACAATGTCTAAAAGCTCAACTTGTGATTCGACATTCGGCTTTGGTGAAATCCGGTAGCCTACAGTCGTTTTGCTTACATGGTACTTATCCCATTGCGCTTTGTCTTGAGTCGTTAATAAAATAAATGGTGTTGTATCTATCAAACCAGCAGTGTTCATTACTGTCACTTGCTCAGCAAAGCTGTCGAAATAGAACGTCTTATTTCCATCTGATACCAACAAGGTTTCATCTGGCTCAAGTTGCTGCCAGCGTATCTTTGATGGGTATTTAAGAGCTATATTGCCCGTACCATCTTGCAACAATGTACCTTCTTCATCCTTAACTTTTTGAGTAAAATTCGCTTCAAATGTATTCAGAGATCTGAGTTTTAACTTTAAGGACTCAGCTTCATTCGCAAAGCTTTGCGTAATAAAACCGCATGACAAACCTAGTACTAAGGCTATTGTTTTAAACTTCATTCTAATTTGCTCCACCTTTCGGTACTAATACTTCACGCGCACCATTGTGACCCGGTGCACTGACAACGCCAGACATCTCCATTTGTTCAACTAAACGTGCCGCACGGTTATAACCGACTCTAAGCTTACGTTGTACACTCGAAACAGACACTTTACCTGTTTCAATTACAAACCCTACCGCTTCATCATACAGTGGATCAGATTCCTCATCGCCACCTTCTGGCTGCTCACCCGGTAACAAAATCTCTTCTGTTGCATCACCGCATAAAATATCTTCGATGTAATTTGGTTTGCCTCGCGCTTTCCAGTCATTTACTACTGCATGCACTTCGTGATCATCCACGAATGCGCCGTGAACACGAATTGGAACACTGGTGCCTGGCGGCAGATATAACATGTCACCCATGCCTAATAGATTTTCCGCACCTTGCTGATCAAGAATGGTACGAGAATCAATTTTACTCGATACCTGAAACGCCATACGCGTAGGTATATTGGCCTTAATCAAGCCTGTAATGACATCAACAGATGGCCTTTGAGTAGCCAAAACTAAATGTATCCCAGCTGCACGCGCTTTTTGTGCGATACGCGCGATTAACTCTTCAACTTTTTTGCCAACTATCATCATCATGTCAGCAAATTCATCGATTACAACAACAATGCTTGGCAATTTATCTAACTCTTCTGGGCCATCAGCCATACCATCAGTGTCTTTAAACAATGGATCCAAAATTGGCTGTCCGGCCTCTTTTGCTGCTAATACCTTTTGATTGTAGCCTTTGAGGTTTCTCACACCCAATGCAGACATTAGCTTATAACGGCGCTCCATTTCACCAACGCACCAACGCAGTGCATTGGCTGCCTCTTTCATATCCGTCACAACCTCGCATAACAGATGTGGTATCCCCTCGTATACTGATAACTCCAACATTTTTGGATCTATCATGATCATACGAACATCTTCAGGCGGTGACTTATAAAGTAAGCTTAATATCATTACATTAACGCCAACTGACTTACCTGAACCAGTTGTACCTGCTACTAGTAAGTGAGGCATTTTAGCAAGATCAGCAACCACAGGCTCCCCTGCAATATCCTTTCCCAGCACCATGGTTAATGGCGACGCGTTTTGTTCAAACTTTGGTGCATTAATGACTTCTGAGAGCCTTACGATCTCTCTGTTTTTATTTGGCAGTTCAAGACCAACATAAGTTTTACCTGGAATGACTTCAACAACTCGTACACTGACCGCTGAAAGTGACCTTGCTAAATCTTTTGCCAATCCAGTTATCTTGGCTACTTTAATACCCGGAGCAAGATCGAGCTCGAAACGTGTAACAACTGGCCCGGGATAGACCCCAACAACGGCGGCTTGAATGTTAAAATCCAAGAGTTTTGCCTCAACAAGACGAGATACCGTTTCTAATTCTTCTTTTGTTATCGGGTTTTTTGCTTTATCTGGCCTATCAAGTAGGTCAAGTGACGGCAGCGGATCAGCCGGAGGTTCCGCTTCTAACAAAGCTTCAAACTGCTCTTTTGCAGATGGTGGTGATTGATATGCTGCTTTGCTAGCTTCACCAACTGGCTTTTTCAACGGTCTCGCAGGTGACACAACCTTAGTTACAGGCTCCTCTTTTACTGCTGCGTCGTCCAACGCATTCAATGCAGCCACGGTGTCCATTGACTCGTCGTCAATCGCAGAGAAGTTTATTTCCTGCTCCAAAATATGGTCAAGTTCATCAAATACATCAGCTGAAACTGGCTCATCAAAAGGTGGCTGCGTCTGCAATACAGGTTCAACCGCTTCGGCTGTTTGAGGCTTTTTATCTTCCTTTTTGCCGACAACAGAGAACAGCTTGTCTTTTAGTTTGAGTGGCTTTTCACCCTCGTCATGCACTTCAGGTTCAGCCACAGGAGCGCTTGGCTCTGTTATATTATGAGCGCGCTCAATTTTATGCTCATCTTCTGATTCAAGCTGTATTTCTTCAATAAGAGTCTCGCTTTCAGGTGCTTCAATTCGCGCTCCACTTTGAGGCATTGTGTCTGCTTTTTGCTGAACTATGTCATTTTTCTTGGTCATTTTAGTAAAAACAAACTTGATAAATTTAACGACCTTCTCGCCTAAATAATCAACAGCTTCAACCCAAGAAACACCGGTTAATAAAGTGATACCAGCAAAGAAAAAACATAACAGAAGAATAGAAGTGCCCGTGAAGTTAAATGCCGGCATCATGGCACCTGCCACGACGTCCCCCACTACTCCACCAGAAGAAAATGTATATATATCGTCAAAATTGATACTACTTATCGCACTGGATGAGGCGATAAGCAATGTTGCACCAATGATACGTAGACCAAGAGTGGTATAATCTAATTGGAAAATCTTATGTGGTTTTTTAAATAGCAAATAGCCAAATAACTGCATTGCAGCAGGTACCCAAAAGGCAAGCCATCCAAAACTCAATAACAAAATATCCGCAACCCATGCACCTGCTGCACCGGTGATATTATTTACTTTTACAAACTCACCCGCTTGTGTCCATGCCGGATCGGCTGGATCAAATGAAACCAAGGCGCAAAGCGTAAAAATCGCAGCAGCAGTGCTGACAATGAGACCTGTTTCTAGTAGGCGCTGAACACCATTTAAGCGCATTACATTCAACCTGTATTTATCTTTCTATTGTGAACTTCTATTATAGGTTACACCATATCAAGAAATTCTTTAAGGTGCACAAGGTTTTATAACCTCTCCTTGCTCCCCTTTAACCTCTTCCATTACAACATAAGTACGACTTTCGTTAATATTGGGCAGTTTTAAAAGAATTTCACCGAGTACACCTCTGTACTCCGACATGTCAGTTACCCGTGTTTTCAATAAAAAATCAAAATTGCCTGATACTAGATGACATTCGATAATTTCATCATGTTGCTTAACCGCTTCATTAAACTGCTCAAATACGTCTGGGGAGTTCTTGTTAATTGTAACTTCAACAAAAACAAGCAACCCCTGCCCCAGCTTTACTGGGTCTACCACCGCTTTATATCCTTTAATGAACCCATCTCGCTCGAGTTTTTTTACTCTTTCTAAGCAAGGTGTTGCACTGAGCCCGATGCGTTTTGCCAATTCTACATTAGATATCCTTCCGTCTTTTTGTAATTCGACTAAAATTTTTCTATCAGTTCTATCTAGCTGAGTATGCATGAAAAGTGTTTTATCCTGCGTTTAAGCATTTTATAGATTTATCGTCTTTAAAATAGCACAAAAAAGGTAGGACACACTAGCTTTGCATAATTATAATAGTCGAAAATGTTATCCGTTCTTACTTTGAGGCGATTTATTATGATTATTGGTGTACCTAAAGAGATTAAAAACCACGAGTACCGTGTTGGTATGGTTCCAGCAAGTGTTCGTGAACTAATAAACCACGGCCACCAGGTTATTGTTGAAACAAGTGCTGGTATCGGCATTGGTTTCACTGACGAAGATTATATCCAAGCGGGTGCTGAAATTTTACCAACAGCTGCGGACGTTTTCGCAAAAGCTAAAATGATTGTTAAGGTAAAAGAGCCGCAGGCTGTTGAGCGTGCAATGTTACGTGAAGACCAAATCCTTTTCACTTACCTTCACCTAGCACCAGATCTTCCACAAACTGAAGATCTAATTAAGAGCGGCGCAATCTGTATTGCATACGAAACGGTAACTGACGCACGTGGCGGTCTTCCGCTTCTAGCACCTATGTCAGAAGTTGCTGGCCGTATGTCTATCCAGGCTGGTGCTCAAGCGCTTGAAAAATCAAATCTAGGTCGCGGCATGCTATTAGGCGGCGTACCAGGTGTTGAGCCAGCTAAAGTTGTCGTTATCGGTGGTGGTATGGTTGGTCGTAACGCTGCACAAATGGCTGTAGGTATGGGTGCAGACGTTACTATCCTAGATCGTAACATCGACGTTCTACGTAGCCTAAACGCGCAGTTTGGTAGCCAAGCTAAAGTAATTTATTCAACTGTTGACGCACTTGAGAAGCATGTTGTTGAAGCTGACCTTGTTATCGGTGGCGTACTAATCCCAGGTGCTGCTGCGCCTAAGCTAGTAACAGCAGATCACATCAAAGCAATGAAGCCTGGTGCTGCTATCGTTGACGTTGCTATCGACCAAGGTGGTTGTATCGCAACTTCTAAAGCAACAACACACGCTGAGCCAACTTACATTGTTGACGATGTTGTTCACTATTGTGTTGCTAACATGCCAGGTGCTGTTCCACGTACTTCTACATTTGCACTTAACAATGCAACGTTACCGTACATCATCAAGCTTGCTAACCTAGGCTACAAAGAAGCACTTCTTTCTGATGAGCACTTCCTAAACGGTCTTAACGTTCTTAAGGGCCAAGTAACTTGTAAAGAAGTTGCTGAAGGTTTCAATATGGAATTTGTTGAGCCTCGTTCAGCTGTTGAAAACGCATAATCGCGATCAGCTTTTTGAATAATAAAAAGGTTCGCACTTTGCGGGCCTTTTTTATTTTTAATCAATAGTGCACCTCCACTACTTCTCTAATTTTCTCGTTTTTTACAATTTTTGGCTATTCTTATCTGTATAAGATAATGCAGTGAGCGAGTAGTTATGGCCATATCTTTGACCCAACAAGAAAAACAGATCCTTAGGTCTATTTCAATCCCTCCACGTCCAGAAGCGTTAGTCGAGTTTTCCGAAGAAACAAAATCAGCAGAGCCAAATATCAGTAAAATCACGCAAATTTTACAAAGCGACATTGCTATCAGTGCGGCGATATTACAAGTTGTCAATTCGGCTGCATTTAGACGCAGTAAAGAAATCGAATCGCTAGAACAGGCGATTATGATTTTAGGTTTAAAAAGGCTGATACCGCTTGTAAAAGCTGTTGCAGTCAAAGCAACTGTAGATACCCCTGCCGCACTCGATAACTTCTGGTCTGAGCAAAGTGACATTGCCCAATTATGTTCAACACTTTGTCAAAGCCTCAATAAACCTGCTTTAGCAAACCATGCATATATGTTAGGCCTATTTCATACTGTGGGTATACCACTGCTCTGCGTGCACTTTGAAGACTATAACGAAGTTTTAGAAGTTGCTAAATCTGATGGATGGACTAAAGCCACTGAATTTGAATTCAATAAGTACAATACCAGCCACGCCACGATAGGTGCTTTATTGGCACAGCAATGGAAATTACCTAAACCTATGATAAACGTTATTTACTATCAACACGATGCCAATGGCATCTATCGCTCTGGTGAGTTAGAAGGCATAGCACTGGAACTACTCTCAATATTAAAGCTTGCACGCCACGGTAACTTCATATTTAAGAATACGGCTTCTATTGAACAAGACCCAGAATGGCACGCTATCAGTGATGAGGTTTTAGACTTTATCAATCTGTCTGAAGACGAGTTAGATGAGCTATATAGTTCGTTAGAATCAGCCTAAATTCTCGGTTTTTGATAATTTTGTCGCAAATTTGTAAATAAATCCTTTAAACTAAAGGAAATCATTGCAACTATTCGCTTATGATTTACCTTTAATAATAAGCTCATATCCGGGAGACGTTCAGTGAAGTTTAAATATAAAGTAGTCGCCGTTTCTGCTAGTGTATTAGTGCTTGCCTTATTTTTGCTTTCAGTCAAGCAATACTTCCTGCTTAAAGAAAATTTAGAACAACAAGTCACACATAGTATGGAAGAAGTGATCCAGGGGATCAGTAATACTGTCACAGCTCAAATGCAAGGGTCGATGAACCTTGCTGCACTTACAACTGGGTTAGTTTCTCAAGTAGACGAACTTGAAGACGCTAGGCCGATGATATCTCAACCCAAACTCACTTCTGAATTCCTATTAATAGGATACGGAAAAGAAAGCAGTGGCAAATATGTCGCGAGCGACCCTAATTGGGACCCCGGTTCAACATGGGACCCAAGAGTGAGACCTTGGTACAAAGATGCTAAGTCGGCAAGGACTCTAGTTGTTACAGATCCATATGCCGATGCGGTCAGCGGTGAAATTGTCGTATCAATTGGTGCTCCTGTATATAAAGACAATAATTTTGATGGCGCTATATTTTACGACGTTAGCCTCGCCAAGCTGGGTAATATGATAAATTCATTTAATTTGTTTGATGCAGGCTTCGCATTTATGGTGAGCTCAAATGGCAGCATCATCTCTCACCCTGATATATCACTAAATGGCCAACCAGCTCGTACATTTTTGGGCGACACGGTCGTAAGAGAGTCTTCTCAAGAAATTGAAATCGATGGCGTCAGCTATCTTGTTATGTTTAAAGCGGTAGAGGGATACGAATGGTATGTCGGCGTCGCACTGGAAAAACAAAAAGTGTTTTCAGCCATGGAAACACTTACATACAATGCAACTGTCGTGTCTATCATTGCAGTTATAGCGAGTTTCTTGGCCCTTTCTTACGTGATCAATATCCTACTCAAGCCTTTGGAAGCAATAAACTCCGCGATGTCTAATATCGCGCGCGGCAATGCAGATTTAACCGTAAGGCTACAAGCGTCGAGCGAGCCAGAATTTTCAGACTTGGCTGAAAACTTTAATTTGTTCACCTCAAGGCTACAAAATATCATCGCAGAGATCCAAACCTTGGGCCACGAGGTGCTCGCAGATGCCAAACAGACTTCTGCCGGGGCAAATCACGCTACTCAAGCTATTCAAAGACAACTCGAATCTTTGAACTCGCTAGTCAACTCTACTGCGAATATGTCGAATACTGAACAACAAGTTGCGAGCACAGCGCAGCAAGCCGCTGAAGCGATTAAAACTACCGACGGCCTTGCACAGGACGGTGAAGGGATTGTAGAACAGTCAACAAACTCAATTGGTGAGTTGTCATCCCAGATAGAACGCGCCGTTGATGTCGTCAACGAGTTAGAAGTATCTTCTTCAGGGATAGAACAGATTTTATCTGTCATTAATGGTATAGCAGAACAAACCAATCTACTGGCTTTAAATGCCGCTATTGAAGCTGCGAGAGCTGGCGAGTCTGGACGTGGGTTTGCTGTTGTAGCCGATGAAGTTAGAACACTTGCCCAACGAACACAAGAAGCAACAACTGAAATAAAAACGATGATCGACCAACTTCAATCGGGCGCGGAAAATGCGGTTGGCGTCATGAAGCAGAGTCAGACAATTGTTGAAAAAACAGTAGTCAAAGCACAAGAAACTAAAGACGCACTCCATGCGATCAGAGAGTCAATTGACAATATTGTCGAGCTCAATGTGAATATTGCAAGCATGCTCGAAGAGCAAAAAGCAGTTGTTGAAGCTGTAGATCATAACGCATCAGAAATACGCAACTTATCCAACACTGTGGTTGATGAAGCAAAGGTGGTCGATCATACAATGCAATCGCAAGTTGATAAAATCGCTAAACAAGAGGAAATGTTAGAGCAATTTAAAGTATAAACTGGTTAACACCTTGATTTAAATAGCTAGAGTGGAGAGAATAAAGACACTGCTACTCTAGCTACACTGAATATTGGCATACATATAAATGCAAACAAATTTAAAAGAAAACTTTGAACAGTATTTTCAAATTGAAGAAACAAACCAAATCAACTTGTTTCCAGTTGATGAAAATATGGTGCCGAAAAACCAAGCACAACTTGAAGCCGCTATCCCACCATTGTTTAGGCTTGCTAACGAAATTAATGAACTCGATCTTAATGCTTTGAGACCACTGCGTAACCTCGGGGATGTCGCATCTGACTTAGCCGCTTATTTACAAGCACAATCTAGAAAAATTGACTTGATCATGAGTCATATATTGGCAAATGAACAACCTGAAGATGAAAGCAGTTACTGTGATAGTTACGGTGGTGGTGGCATTAAAGTAACCACAACTGAAAAGTTTCAAATTGGCCAAAACTTTAGGACAAAAATTTTTCTACAGCACGAAGCCAGTGCCATCTTTTGTTACAGCCAAATTATAGAAATAAGTAAACAGGAAGACGAAGACTTACAATATACTTTGGCGTTTACCCAAATAAGAGATTCTGATCAAGAATTGTTGGTTAGAGCAAGCCTGCACGCACAAACTAGGCAACTAAAAAAGCGTCAATCAGATAACGAAAGTGATCAAAATAGCTGACACAGCGTTGTGCAGTGATACACTTAGCCCCTAGCAATCAAAAATCAATAATTGTCATGAGTTTTACGTTATTACCAGAATGGTCACCGCAAGACGCGGTGATGGTCACTTGGCCACATAAGCAAACTGACTGGGTAGACATACTGGAGCAAGTTGAGCCTGTTTATGTCGCGTTATGTCAGCAAATCTCCCAAATTCAAAAAGTCGTTATAGTTGCGCATAGTTCTGAACTCATGGCACATATCACCACCCTACTCGTTGACGCGAGTATCAATATGCAACAAGTTGTATTCGTAGATGCACCTTGCAATGACACATGGGCAAGAGATCATGGCCCACTGACTACTGCAAATGAGCAAGGTGAGCTCAACATCAAAGACTTTGTCTTCAATGGTTGGGGCAATAAATACCAAAGCGATCTTGATACACAAATTAATACTGCACTTTGTAAACAAGTTGCTGATAAAAGTAATAAAATACAAAAAATTGATTTTGTTCTTGAAGGTGGCGGCGTTGAAATCAACGAGCACAAAGTACTGCTTACTACCTCCGAGTGTTTACTTAACCCAAATAGAAACCCGGAATTGAATAAACAACAAATCGAGACAAAATTATCTCAAGAGCTCGGTGCTGAGTCTTTCTTGTGGGTTGACCATGGCTATTTATGTGGCGACGACACAGACAGCCATATCGATACCTTGGTTAGGTTTGCACCAAATGACACCTTGGTTTACGTGCAATGTGATGATGAGGAAGATGAGCATTACAGTGCACTCAAAGCGATGGAGTCTCAATTACAAACTTTTGTTACGCCATCGGGCAAGCCATACAATTTAGTGCCACTGCCATGGCCTAAAGCAAAATACAACACAGAAAACGAACGCTTGCCAGCAACTTACGCAAACTACCTGATAATCAATGAAACTGTTTTGCTGCCAATATATGGCGACGAAAAAGATGCATTGGCGCTTACCCAACTGCAAAAAGCACACCCTGAGAGAACTATCATTGGCATAGACTGTCTGCCCATAATTCATCAGTTCGGTAGTTTACACTGCATTACTATGCAACTTCCTAAAGGTTTTTTAAGTAGGGATCCAAATGAGCAATAATAATTTGAAGGTCGCTCTTGTACAGCACAGCAACAGCGACAATCTTGAAAACAATTTTGAAAAATCAGTCGATGGTATCAGGAAGGCAGCCCAACAAGGCGCAAAGCTTGTGGTGTTGCAAGAGCTTCATCGCAGCCTGTACTTTTGTCAAACTGAAGACACAGACCTGTTTGACTTAGCCGAAACGATACCAGGCCCAAGTACAGATGCTTTTGGTGCACTGGCAAAAGAGTTAAACGTTGTGATAGTTGCCTCGTTATTTGAAAAACGCGCGACGGGTTTGTATCACAATACTGCGGTAGTCATCGAATCAGATGGTTCAATTGCAGGCAAATACCGGAAAATGCATATTCCAGATGACCCTGGGTTTTACGAAAAGTTTTACTTTACTCCGGGCGATTTAGGTTTCGAACCTATCCAAACTTCTGTTGGTAAATTAGGTGTGCTTGTATGTTGGGATCAATGGTTCCCTGAAGGTGCAAGGCTCATGGCAATGGCGGGTGCCGAATTGTTGATCTACCCAACCGCCATCGGCTGGGATCCTCGAGATGATAAAGAAGAACAAATACGCCAAAGAGACGCTTGGATGATTGCACAAAGAGCACACGCCGTATCAAATGGCGTGCCAGTGCTTAGTGTTAACCGAGTCGGCCACGAAACTGATCCGAGCGCACAAAGCGACGGTATATTGTTCTGGGGTAATTCATTTGTGGCGGGCCCACAAGGTGAATTATTAGTACATGGCTCTGAAGACCAAGAAGAAGTATTGGTCGTCGACATCGATCAAGAGCGCAGTGAATCTGTACGCCGCATTTGGCCATATTTACGTGACAGACGTATAGATCATTACCAAGACCTATGTAAAATATACAGAGATTAAGTAGTTAGGAGTTTAGAATGGCGTTAGTGCAGTGGAATGAGCTACCTTGGGTAAAATCGGCAAAGGATAAAATCCATTGGGGTCAATTACTCGGTAGTAGTTTGGCAATTTCCGTAAGCGAGAGTGTGAAGAACAACAACTCACTCGTTGTGTTGGTGACGCCAGATACCCCCAGTGCACTGCGCTTGGAAACCGAACTGGGTTATCTACTCGGTGAAGACAATGTCATGGTGTTTCCCGACTGGGAAACCCTACCCTATGACCACTTTTCTCCTCACCAAGACATTATTTCCCAGCGTTTGGCGAGTTTAAATGCACTGCGCAAAAAACAACAAGGTGTGCTACTCATTCCTGTTGCAACCTTAATGCTAAGAACTGCGCCACCGGAATTTATTTACGGCAATGCACTACAGTTTAAAGTCGGTGATACACTTGATGCACAAGGTCTAAAAGAAACGCTGACACAAGCGGGGTACCGCAATGTGCAGCAAGTGATGGAACACGGCGAATTTGCAGTACGAGGGTCTATTATTGACCTTTATCCGATGGGTAGCCAACACCCCTACCGCTTAGATTTTTTTGATGATGAGTTAGATAGCATTCGCCTGTTTGACATTGAAAGCCAGCGTTCAAGCGATACCATTTCATCTATTGACTTATTACCAGCCCATGAATTCCCAACCAATGATGCAGATATAGAGCGATTTCGCATAAAATACCGAGAGACATTTGGTGCCAGTTCTGAGCAAGACTCAATTTATATGCAAGTTACTCGTGGCAACTGGCCAGCAGGCATAGAGTATTACTTGCCACTGTTTTATGACAAGCTCGCAACTATTTTTGATTATCTGCCGAATGACACCGTGTTTATGCACCTTGGTGACATAGAGCATGCTGCAAGTGATTTTTGGCTGGATGTTAGCAAACGTTATGAAAGCCGTCGAGTTGATCCACTTAGGCCTCTTCTAGAACCAAAAGAACTGTACCTCAATGTCGAATCTTTGTTTGAGTCATTTTCTCACTATCCAAGAATTAGATTGAGTGAAGCGCAGCTTGGTACAAAAGCGGGTCACACCAATGTCGACTCAGCGCTTATTGACGACGTGCGAGTTGATCACAAACAGGCTGATCCCTATCACGCTATTTTGAGTTATATAACGACTCAAAAAAAGCAAAAAGGTAAAGTACTTTTTAGTGTTGAATCTGATGGTCGACGAGAGTCCCTACTTACACTACTAAAACCCACTGGTTTAAAGTTAAAAGAGTTCGAATCATTTGAAAAATTCGCTAAAGGTCGAACTGACGTAGGCCTTATTGTGAGCCCACTAGAGGCTTCAGTTTTTCTCGATGGCAAACAGCCTTTGACTTTAATTACCGAGCAAGAACTGCTTGGTATTAAAGTTTCCCAGCGCAGACGCCGTAAGCATAAATACGAGCAAGGCCAAGATGCGCTAATTAGAAACTTGGCTGAATTAAAAGAAGGCCAACCAATAGTGCATTTGGACCACGGGGTTGGGCGCTACCTCGGTTTACAAACCATTGATGCTGCGGGTGTTGCAACTGAATTTGTGACAATTATTTATTCAGGTGATGCCAAACTCTACGTACCTGTATCTTCTCTTCATATGTTGAGTCGCTATTCAGGTGGTGAAGAAGCTTCTGCACCTCTGCACAAATTAGGCTCTGATGTATGGGAAAAAGCCAAACGCAAAGCTGCTGAAAAAGTACGAGATGTTGCCGCTGAGCTGTTGGATATTTACGCCAAACGCCAAAGTAAGCCAGGCTATCAATTCAAACTTGACGGTGGGTCGTACAGAGATTTCAGCAATAGTTTTCCATTTGAAGAAACCGATGACCAACGCAATGCAATCGAGGCGGTTATTGGTGATATGCAAACTAACCAAGCAATGGACAGGTTGGTATGTGGTGATGTTGGTTTTGGTAAAACTGAGGTGGCAATGCGTGCTGCATTTGTGGCCATCAATGACAACAAACAAGTTGCGGTGCTCGTTCCGACTACACTACTTGCTCAGCAACACTTTGAAAACTTTAAAGACAGATTTGCAGACTTACCAATTGAGGTTGGCGTTTTATCTCGATTTAACAGTACAAAAGAGCAAAAAGAAACCCTGAGTGCGCTTGAAAGTGGCAAGATAGACATTGTAATTGGTACGCATAAGCTGATCCAAGAAAGCATTAAGTTTAAAGATTTAGGCTTGCTTATAGTCGATGAAGAACATCGCTTTGGTGTGCGTCAAAAAGAGAAAATCAAAAAGCTTAGAGCCGATGTAGATATCTTGACGCTTACCGCAACACCGATCCCAAGAACGCTTAATATGGCAATGAGCGGAATGCGAGACCTGTCGATTATTGCCACTCCACCAGCGAAACGCCTTGCTGTTAAAACCTTTGTACGCGAGCGCAATGATGAGCTGATCAGAGAGGCAATTCTGCGTGAAATTAAGCGCGGTGGTCAGGTTTACTTCTTACACAATAACGTAGAAACCATTGAGAAGACAGCGGCGGATATTGCGCAGTTGGTTCCTGAAGCAAATATTGCTGTAGCGCATGGTCAAATGCGCGAACGAGAACTAGAGCACTTAATGAGTGACTTTTATCACCAAAAACATAATGTTTTAGTGTGTACCACAATCATTGAAACCGGCATTGATATTCCATCGGCTAACACCATCATTATGGACCGTGCTGACAAATTAGGTTTGGCTCAGCTGCATCAGCTGCGTGGTCGAGTTGGCCGAAGTCATCACCAGGCCTACGCCTATTTACTCACTCGTAATAGCCAAAGCTTAACCAAAGATGCAGTGAAACGTTTGCAAGCCATTGAGTCTCTTGAGGACTTAGGTGCAGGTTTTGCGCTCGCAACCCACGATTTAGAGATCCGTGGTGCTGGTGAGCTTTTAGGTGATGATCAAAGTGGTCAAATTCAAACGGTTGGATTTACGTTATACATGGAGATGTTAGAGCAAGCAGTCCAAGCCCTTAAAGATGGCAAAGAACCAACTTTAGAAAACTTGCTGCAACAACAAAGTGAAGTAGATCTTAAAATCCCGGCACTGTTGCCGGATGACTACATTCACGATGTCAACATCCGTTTGAGTATGTACAAACGCATTGCCAGTTTGGCGTCTGAAAACGAGCTTGATGAATTGAAAGTAGAATTAATCGATAGATTTGGTTTACTACCAGACGCTGCGAAGAACATTTTTGAAATACAATTACTCAAATGCAAAGCCCAACAGCTTGGTATCCAGAAAATAGAAGCCAACCCGAAAGGCGGTTACTTCGAATTTAGTAATAATACCAGTGTTAACCCAACGTTCATTATCGGGTTGATACAAAGCAACCCTGCTATATATCGTATGGAAGGCGCGAGCAAATTACGCTTTAATATAGAAGAAAAAAATGGTCAAGAGCGCTTAAAGCTCATTAACGCCATGATGGATGACTTTCAGAAAAAGGCTGTTGCATGAAGCAATCTATAGTTAAATGGGGACTTTTGGCGGCATTGTCCACAGCGACAATGCCTGCACTTGCAGTGCGCTGGTTTGAAGTAGAGCTCATCGCTTTTGCGCAAAAAGATGCATCGCAAATTAAAGAGGACTTCTCCATTGAGACTCCTCCTTTGCCAAATAAAAAGCGATTGGATTTGCTAACACAAGGCTATAACAATGTTGGCCATCAGGCCTGTTTAGCTGGTAACCCCAACTATGACCCGCGCAGTGTAACAGAGCAATTTACCACATCTCAAAGCTCTTGGTATTGCGATGATGACATCAACTACGTTCAAAAGTATGACGTTTTACCAGTTGTACCTGTCAGCGAACCTCTAGAACACATGCAGTCGATGTACTTACTTGCACCAGAGCAGCTTAAGTTCGAGTCGATTAGAAAAAAACTAGAACGTAAAGGACATACTGCGATATTACACACTGGTTGGCGATTCCCAGATCAAAGTAAAAAACGAGCGCCCAATGTTGTTGTATACGGTGGTAAAAAATTCGCGCAACCAGCCAGTTACATATATCGCGAACAGCCCAGCGATAACTTTATTAGCTTGCTCAATAGCGCAGTGCAACCAAGTATTAAATCTGGCGGGGAAACGCTTTGGGAATTAGACGGCACAATGAAAATTCATATTCGCCACTATTTATATGTGACGAGTAATTTTGATTATCGCTACCTGTCCGACTCAGGTGAGCTAGAATCAGCAAGAATGTCACAGTTCACACGTGTATACAGTGGTGACATACACTATTTAGACCACCCCAAAATGGGGATTATTTTCCAGATAAGAAAATATAAACACTAACAGGACCGATAGCATGAAAAAACTTTGCGTTATGCTTGCCTTACTTTCACTTACAGCATGCTCAAAAGTGAACATTGAAAATTATGAAAAAATATCCGTAGGTATGGAACGAGCTGAATTAGAACAAGTACTCGGCTCCGCTGACTCATGTGAAGAAAAAACATTACACACCAATTGCATTTGGGGTAACGAGTCTAAGAATATCACCGTAACACTTGTTTCAGGCCGCGTTACTTTATACAGCAAAAAAGGCTTATAACTAATTGAAAAGGCTTTTAACTCAAGTTTAATCTATATTTATCATGCTTGTGTTCAAAGCCTAAATACTTGAGAAGATTAATACTTCGAATATTCTTAGGTGCAACTTTCGCGTTGACTTGTAAGATTAGCGCTTTCGGTAAGATGTGATGGAGTGAATCAATTAAGCAGGTTGCAGCTTCTCTCATGTAGCCTTGATTCCAATGTTCCGGCGACAACTCATAACCCATAGATATTTCAGAACAGCTCTGTTGATAGTCAAACAGCCCTATTGACCCAATTACGCTGCCTTCTTTCAATAGGATAAAACGTACACCAATGCCTTGGTAAAATAGTTCCAAATCACTTTGGATCATTGCTTTGATATCCTGCAAAGTCAGTGATTTACCATAGTCATTGTGTTGGCTTACTTTTGGATGATTCAAGATCTGCATTAGTACATTGCTGTCTCGATAAGAAACCACGCGTAATGTAAGTCTCTGTGTTAGTAGTTCCATTGGGTTTAATTGGTCGATTTTTTATTATTTTGGTATAAACTACCCCATCTTATTTGAAAGTCCAGTGAAGATAAAAATATGACGGAAAAAAACGCAGAATTTAAAGTCATCCCCCCCACTACCAAAGTGCTTTGCCCGGAAAAAGGTGAAGGTTGGACACTTACAGGCATCACCGGCATAGATGAACATACTTCAGTGATGTTTCAGGGCGTGCGCTACACATTACCAGCAAAATTAATTGTTGACGAACTCTTGCCTAACTATTTGGAATCTCAGAAAAACAAATAACCAGCGATTTTTTTAATCCATTAGTCGTAATTTATTGTTGCAATTTTGTTCATAAGGAGACATGATACAATTAGATTGCAAAGATAATAATGGAAGCGTCTGTCTCGAAGGACTAAGAATGCACGTCGTACAATGGACGTAGATGTGTGATTACTTTGTGTTGTATTAGCTTGTCTAGGATAAACCGAACAGAGTTTGTTACCATGCTAAAAACATCACTAACCATTTTAACCCTCGCAACTGCGTCATTGCCCTCCCTCGGGTTTGCCAACACCTGTCACGGTGAACTGTTTGGCATCAATGCTGGACGCGGCGATGTGGGGATCTTATTTGGCTTAAATGAGCAAAACAACAGTGCATATGCACAAACCCTCGCCGAATTTAGTGCTTCAGCGCTTGCTTATGATAGTCAGAGCAAACGAATGTACTACATCTCTGCACCAAGACCCATCGAATACAAGGTGGACATTAGCGGATTGGCACTAACCGCAGAGCAAAAGGAACACTTGCCTATAGAAGGCAGTCGGTTTAAGTATTTACGATTAGCGTATTACGACTTCAATACCAACTCACATACTATCGTTGATAGGACAACTCAGGTTCTCAGCCTTGTGTATGATGCAGATAACGATGTGTTGCTTGGGACTGACTTTAAAAAGTTGTACCAAATTAATAAAAACTCAGGCGCTGCAACTGAGCTAGGCGCTTTAGGATCACTTAAGGGTAAATTTAGAGGCGACTTGGTTATTCAAGATGGCAACCTCTACTTGATAACCAGCCGCTCTGTTTATCAAATAGACAGAAACACTTATGACGTGACTAAACTCGCAAACCACTCATTGACAGCCGCAACGGGTGCCACACTGAACCAAGCTGGTGAAATCGTGGTCAGCCGAACGCTCATTAATGACTATGGTCATGTCAACAAATCCAAATTATACAAACTCAACCCACAATCAGGTAATACCTGCCTGTTGGCTACAGTCCCTGTTCGTCTCAACGACCTAGCGACCAATACAGACAATGCTGTTGCCTGCTACACCACGCCGACTTGCGAAACTGATCCACTACCATCATTTACGTTAGAAGCGATAACAGATTCAGCCAATGAAGGTGGTCAGTTGGAGTATCAGATCACCCTAAGCAATGACTACTATCAAGATGTTACGATTGACCTTAGCATAGTTCACGGTTCAACCAGCGCGAACGACGTGAGTTTAGGTGCTAGCAGTGTCACTATTGCCAGTGGTGACACAACAGCAAGTGTCATTGTAAATGCGCTTGATGACCAAGATCATGAGGACAACGAAACATTTACCCTTCAGGCTACAGCAGATCAAAATGTAACTGGCTCTGCCTCTTTACCTGGCACTATTTTGGACAATGACCCAGCATGTATCCCTGATGATTACACCCGGATCAACTATCAATTTATCAGCGAAAGTGCCGCGTATAATAATGATTGGGGCGTACAAGTTAATGGCAGTTATGTGAAATTGCTTGATGAGTACGGAGGTTCTGGTAGCTATGATGTGCTTGTCGGCGCCAACTACAACTACGTTTTAGCAATTAATGGAAACAGCAACCAATTGACTACCAATTATTCAGTTTATGGTGATAAACAATATTGGGAAGATCAAAATGATAATGACTACAATGACTTTGTAGTTAGAGTCTGGACAACATCTATTCAAAAAGGATGTGATTAAACTTAATCTAATCTAACTTTTGTGCGATTTGCTGCTTAACTGGCCTTAACAGCAAATCGCTTTTTTGATAAAAACCTCTGTCACAATCCCTTATTCCCAAAAAATAAAGTGTGTTTGTTTCTCAACTCGACCAGGCGACGTTGTTACATCGTAAGTGTATTTCTGCAGTGACTCAAAAGTGACAGTGCTACGTAAAATACCTTTTTGATATTTATATTTTACCTGCTCATCGGGTGTAAGCGCTGAGTATATTGCGCCAGTGGAGTCGCTTTGATGTTGCTTGATTTCTAAATAGTCGTTGAAACGGCTTTGTGTTGTATTTTCAATCGATACCGATTCGACATCTGGTATATCCACTCTATCGCTAAAGTCCGAAAAAACAGTTGCCGCCGATGTATTGAATGAGATCCCAATTGCACCAATGAAATACACTAAGTCACATTTACCCATAATTACTCCTTTTTGCTGCACTCCTTTACTTTAAACAAGAATAACGACAAAAAGCCAGTGCAAAATATTATGGAAAGTCTCTATTTTTGGTCCGCATTAATACACACTCAGAATTTACTCTTTAAAATCAATCGATTAAAAAATAGTATTATTAAAGGGTCCACCTAAATAAAAATGGACGCTCAGCTTCAACTGTCTCGGTAAAGTGGCTCCAGTGCTTAGTAAACAAGCACACCTACGCTACCTGCTAATCATTTTTTAATGACATTAGCTAAGTAGAACAAACCTAAAATCGGAGTAATTAAAATGAACACATTTAAAAAAATGGCCATTGTAACTGGGCTGTCCTGTATCTCTATTACTGCAAGCGCCCATCACTTAACGCCAGACCAGCAGGCAAAATTATCAAGCATACTCGGTTGTCTATCACAGTCGAATGACACGGTCCATATTCATGGCTGTAATTTGCAAATCACCAATGGACTTGGTGAGACTAGCTCAAACAATGGCACAGGCAATTTAATTATTGGCTACAATAATGGTTCTTCTGCCCCGTCAGCCCCCACAGCTTCTACGTCTGGTTCTCATAACTTAGTCATTGGTCATGGACATACGTATACACGTTCTGGATCTTTCATTGCCGGGACAAACAATACCGTTCATTCTCCCGCTAGTTTTGTAACTGGTTCTAGCGGATTAGCAGAGGGTCGCAACGCATCTAGAAGTACCATTGCAGGTGGTTTGGGCAATAAAAACTTTGCTTTTCAAAGCGGTATTTTAGGAGGCAACAGCAATACAATTTCAGACCAATTCTCCCATGCAATGGTTATTTTGGGTGGACAACACAATGATCTAGACGGCCAATACAGCACCATTGCAGGCGGAGTAAGAAATAAAGTAGTGAAAGCACTACAAGCCAACATCCTCGGTGGTGAAGATAATACTGCAACCGTACAACAAACCGTGATCGCAGGTGGTCGATTCAACACAGCAGCCAGAGAAGCAGCCACCATATTAGGTGGGCAAAACAACACCGCAAAAGGATTCCGTTCAACCATTGCAGGTGGAGCTGAGCGCCAAACAACCACAGATCACGAATTCAGAGCTGGCGTCTTCAACTCACAAGACCCATATCGAGCTGACGCATTAAACTCAAACGACTAAAAAATAATATAGAAGGATAACTAAAATGAAAACACTATCTAAATTCGCTTTTATCGCGCTATCAGCAGCTTCTATAAATGCCCATGCAGCGCTTACTGAGCAAGAGCAAACAGCTTTAATTGACATTCTTTCTTGTTTAGAGCGAGTAGACAATACGCTTGTAGTCAGAGGGTGTGATGTCCAAGTTGTTAATGGCTCTGCGGGCAATGTAGAAAAAAATGGCAAAGGTAACGTTATTGTTGGTTATAACGCACAAACCTTACCTTCGCAGCGAGTTGCAACAGGCTCGCACAACCTTGTGATCGGAGATGGCCACCAATATACCTCCGTAGGCTCTGTAATTGCAGGTGACAACAACGCAGCCTTTGCAAACTCAGCCTCAGTTGCAGGCACAAATAACCACGTATCAGGCTTTCACAGCGCAATCTGGGGTGGCGAGTCAAACGTTGCGCAAGCAAGCTTCTCGGTGATATTAGGCGGTCAAGAAAATCACACGCCTGCTTTTCATAACTTTGCGTTGATTGCCGGAGGTAAATCAAATACGGCAAGTAATTTCTTTGCTTCTATTTATGGTGGTGAAAACAATACCGCGAAAGGTCAAAGCTCTATGATTTTAGGCGGACAGAATAATTTTACTCAGGGTCCAAGCTCCAGTATCACAGGCGGTCGTAATAATGAGGCCAATGGCGAGCTAAGCGCAGTTTTAGGCGGCGAGTTTAACCGCGCGAATGGTTTTACCTCAAGTATTGGTGGTGGACTAAGTAGAACAGTTAATGGCCAAGATGACTATCAAGCTGGCTATTTCTTCTCAGAAAAATAATCAAATAAAAAATATTTTGGAGCTACAACATGTTTAATTTTAAAAAATCAGTACTACTAATGAGCCTTGGCCTACTAAGCAGCGCGACTTTTGCCAGTTCACACGACCACAACCCTATCAATGAAGAGCAAGCACTGCGCGCCATCCTGCAGTGTATGAGTAAAGTTGGTAATACTTTAGTTATTAATGGCTGCAACTTACATATTTCAAATGGCTCAGGTTATACACATAAGAAAAATGGCGTTAGCACAGCCAACGCCGTCGGAAATTTAATTCTTGGATACAATGCAGTGCGCTATGGAAGCCAAACCCCTCAACTTGACCACCGCGGCTCTCACAACGTGGTTTTAGGTGATGGCCACAGCTATCAATCTACTGGCACCCTTTTTACCGGACAAAACAACACAGTAACAGGTCAGTCTGCTGTGATTGCTGGTGCAAACAACCAGATCAGTGGTAATGCTTCTGCTATTATGTCTGGCAGTAATCACACTGTTGAAGCAAATCATGGTGTTATATTTGGCGGAACTAATCACACCCTCTACTCCGATGCAACATGGGGGAGCATTTCAGGTGGCGAATCAAACAGAGTTTATGCACCATTAGCAAGTATCGTGGGAGGCCGACATAATACAGCATATGGTATTGCCTCTTCTATCAGTGGTGGTCAATTCAACCAAACAACCGCTAACGCGCCATATGCAGTTGTCGTAGGCGGAAGTGAAAACAAATCAGGCAGCGCCGCTGCTGTTGTCTTGGGTGGGCGTTTCAATGAAGCAAATGGCGAAGCTTCAACAGTTGCAGGCGGATTCAAACGCGCAACACCTGGCAAGCACGACTACAGAGCTGGGAGTAACTACTTCTCAAATCAATAAGCTGTAAGGCACAACTTATTCATTGTTCGGTCTAAGCCATCTATTCCGATGGCTTATTTTCTGGGGCTTCTCAACTATTCTACTAAAAAATGAGTAAGCTCACGATTGTATCCACTGCCCTTGTCATCATCGAATAATCCACATTTTTCTTTGCGAAATTGACTCGGCGTTAACCCAGTATAAGACTTGAACAATTTATTAAACGTGGATTTACTGTTAAAACCCGCATCAAATGCCACAGCTAACACCTTATGTTGGGTATTACACAGCAATAATTTTGCTTCATCGACTCGATATCGGTTTACAAAATCATAAAAATTCATTTTGAGGTGCATATTCAGTGTATTGGAAACCTCTGCAGTCGTGGCATTAATATGTTCAGCTAGCTCAGAAATACTTAACTGAGGGTTTAAAAACAGCTTGTCAGTTCGCATCGACAATTTTAACTGATGAACTATTTGCTCATTCTGACGTGAGTTGATCGGCTCAGCCTTCGCTATCGGCTCTGCCAACACGCCTTGTACATAAAGTGGTTTTATTTGATTAAAGTAGGACAAATAAAACAACCAGAAACTCATAGGTATATAACTGGCGAGCGTTATCAGCTTGCTAATAGGCACAGAAAAAATATCATTCACAGACAAAAGTAATAAAGTAAACACCCAACATACCAGCTGAAAACGGGCCATAAAAACCAACCAAGTATAGTTATCATACTGGCGACCCACTCCAGATAAAGAGACATTTGATTCATGTGATTTTAAGTAGTGAAGTATATACATTGCGTATGATAGAGCACATATAACACCAAAACAGAACTCCCAAGTCATGCTAAATAAATAACTGGCGAAGACTGGCAATAGATGAAAAACATCTTCGAATGAGACTTTTTTCGCTTCTAAATGAAAACGTACATAAAAGTAAAAAACTAGCCCATAAAAGGGATCAAAAGATACATAGTGCTCATACGCCATAAAATCATTCATCACAAACGCTACTTGAGTGAGTTCCGTCATAAACAGTAATATCCATATGCACAGGAGGCTACATGCGAGGGTTTTAGTTTTTGATAGGAGAAGTAACAGACACAATATCCCTGCCAAGGCCAAACTTAAAATGTAGAAGTTTTTTATCAAATCGGTGAGTAGCTCAAACATGCTAATTTTCCTTATTTTCTTTTGCGCTATCATGCAGACCGTTTCACGCTCAAAAATGTCACAAAATTACTCACCAAATTTAACAAGTGACGAATGACATATGAGATGCCGCAGAGATTTTACTGCTTAATCACTAAAACATTGCGTTTGCTGTATTGGCGCACATAATTACATATCAAGACTTAACGAACTGGCGCCCGTAGGCAGATCTCCATGAAAAAATTCTCTGTGCTCCTAGTCGAAGATAATCATGTCTATGCAAAACTGATACAACTTTTAGGTAGAGATAAAGCGCAATTTACTTGGTGTAAAGACCTACAGGCCGCTAACGAGGCCATCAAAACAAAGCAGTTTGATATCTATTTACTTGATCTCTATTTACCAGATGGCGACAGCATCGAGTTTTGTCGATGTATCAATACACCCAAAAAAGAAGACACTATCACGGTGTTCATTAGTGGAGAAACGGATTTGGAGTGGCGGCTTCGTGCCTTTGAGGCTGGCGCAGAAAATTATATTCAAAAAGACATTTCGAAAGAACTGTTGAAACTAAAGCTAGATAGCTTACTGGATTATCAGGCCAATCGATTACTCGCACTAAAGCACGCAAAAAATGATTCTAAAGTTCAAACTGATAGAACATTTAGAACGCAGCTAGACCACAATGCACTTATCCATTTCTATCGTCAATGCCTTAATCTCAATGATGTCAGCAAGTTTTCTGGCTATTTATCCTCGTTAATGGAAAGCTGGGAGCTCGACTACATTGCACGTCTAAAGCTCACCGACGGTACTGAGTACCACTTTAAAAATAATGATGAAGCAATTTGTGAAATGGAGCTTGAGCTATTTAACGATTTAGAAGTAAACAGCGCCAATGTTCAATCATTTGGTCAATCTACATTTTTCAAATATCAACAAGCGGAGCTTATTGTGAAGAATATGCCTACCGATAGCTATAGTAAGGGGTCTTTAGTCGATATATTTCACTATGTTGTTGAGGCTATTGATATTCGATTAAATGAGATAGCCAAATTGCAGCACATGGACTCAATCATTCAAGAAATAAAAGAGCACTTAAAAGAACGAGAAGATGATAAAAGCCTTAGTTTGCTAAATGAGTTGGTAGACGATCTCGAATCTATCACAATTGAAAAAGACTTGTGTGACGATAATGATGACATGGTGTTTTTCTGAGAGAAATTAAATGGCAAAGTTCAAGAATATATTTAATAGTTAAAGTAGTTCCCCTAATCAGGGTGATTGCTGCAAAGATTTGGACAATACACAATAAAAACATTACTTGGTGGAAAATCGCTTCGGACTGAGAAAAGTTTAACTCAAACCTAAACTGACTTTTACTGGTATAAACAGGGGTAGCAGTCAGAGCAAGTCTGAACCAGTACAAATTAAGAGTAGATGTTCGATCAAAATCTTACAGTAAAGAGAAATCAACAAACTTATTTCTTTTGACTTTCTTTTTCGCTGCAAAGAGCCGGTAAACTACTTTTAAAATAAAAACCCCGGCAAAGCCGGGGTTTGTGGGTGCCAATTGAGTTTAAACGTTTAATTCAAGTGTCTTTTACTACCACAACTTATTGATAATAATTAATTAACTTAGAATCCACCATATTCCGAGAACTGAGCGCAACATCATCTTGCGCATCATCAAAAGCGAGCATTGCATTGACTAATAGCTCAGACTCTTTATCAATTTGTGCAGTTAATGCCTCTACATTATTGGAGTAATTAATCTGTATCAAATTTCTCAGAGAAAGTACTGTTCCATCTGTAAACTCAAGGTTATCTAGAAACTCGTGATGTTTACGGTCTAATTTCCCCGTAATAGGGTTGTAACCGCCGCCACCGTTAATTGTTACCTGCGATTGTGTAACGCCATCATCAATCGTGATCCAAGTTTTTTCTCTATACATTGTCGTTCTTACGCTTATCATATCTGATGTGATGCCATTACCAAATTTAAGAGTGTTACTTTCATAGGACCTTTCTATTACATCGCTACCATCCCCGAGTTGATATTCAAATACCACTCGATCAAGGGAGTTTCCAGCTCTCAATGTGTCGTCACCTAACCCACCCACGATGATTTTTTCCGCAGCTTCTTGCACATTACCTTGAGAATCTAAGATCGATTCTCCTGCATTGATCGTGTCATCGCCACCACCACCAAACAATTTAGCGTGTCCGCTCCCCCCATATATATTGTCGTTCCCCTCTCCACCAAACACAATGTCGCTACCAGAGCCTGCTCTAATCAAGTCGTCACCACCGTACCCGTATATGGTCTCATCCATATAACCACCTAGTAACGTTTCTCCAATGTCACTGCCGTTTACTCGCGCTGTTTCTTGTAATATCTGTACCATATCCAATTCAGTACCATCAGAAAACCTTACGTTCTCCAGCTTTTTCCCCAAATACTCGCCTTCTATTGTGATAGAACCAACTACCTCATCGTGCGCATTCCTCACTTCAAAAATTAAATCGTGCTGCACTCTTCGGTATGTCAGGTTATCAGCGTTTATTTGCTCTCCAAACAATAGAGTATCCTCGCCACGCCAACTCCCTGCTTCGATAATTGTGTCGTGACCATCACCTAAGTGATAGACATACGTATCATTTCCATAAGAATGGACAAATTTATCGTTCCCTTTACCCCCGATAAAGGTGTTACTCGCGTTGTAATCCTCTGCTGCGCTCGCATAAACGGTGTCATTTCCATCACCACCAAAGACAATATCATCTCCTACAGACTCGATTATATAATCGTCTCCTTCATAGCCTTTTATAGTATCTTCTGAGACCGTACCTGTCAGTCTATCTGCTTGAGCAGTGCCATGAACAACTTTTACAATATCTATCACCTCAGCCATGGTTATGACTGACCCGTCTACAAACTCGATACTCTCTATTTTACCTGCATTTAATTCATCAGGCCTTATCGGCGGAGTTTTATAATAAAAGCCATCTTTAATGGTAATACTGCCACTATATGAACCGTCAGTATTTGTTATTTTGATAAGGATATCGTGACCTACTCGTCCAAAAGTTACTTGGGCCTGGCTAATCCCCTCACCAAATATAATTTTATCTTCACCGAATTCCGTCCCGGCGTGTTCAGTATAAGTGTCATTTCCATCGCCAAGATTGTAAATGTAAACATCTGAGCGCTGGCCTCCGACAACAGTGTCATCGCCTAGACCTCCTTGTATCATGTTGGTTTCGTTTTTAGTGCCGCCCCATGTATTTATATTGTCATCGCCAGCTCCACCATTAATGGTATCGTTACCTTCTTTAGATGTTATGGTGTCATTTCCTTCTCCACCGTCCAAAATATCGTCCCCTAGACCTCCAGACAATACATCATTACCAGCTTCACCATTAATCACGTTATCTAAGTTTGTACCGCGAAGCGCTTCGTTCGCGTCAGTACCCTGAACAATTACTCCTTTGTCCATCCAAAGATTGTAAGTGGAATATGCTTGGCCATTGATATTTACTTGCTCTAGTTTACCTGTAGAGAATATTGGTGCTTGGTTTGCCAATGTAATTGAGCCATTGACCTCTCCATTTTCATCCAAAACTTCAATTATTAAAGCGTTACCTAAACGGCGCATCGTGACATCGTTATACTCTATACCCTCCATGAGTACTAATTTATCACTCTTGCCTGGAGCATCAACTACTACATCGTGTCCATCGCCGTAACTATATTCAATGGTAGCACTGGTGTATTCGGTTAATATTTCATAGGTGTCATTGCCCTGACTACCTACCATCAAGGTTGTTTTTTGATCTTTTGTGAAACCATCATGCTTTATACGCAATACATCATCACCAGCACCACCATTCATAACTTTAGCTTCGAGCGTCGTAACTATAATGTCATTCCCAGCTTCGCCATAGAGCTCATCAAGGCCTGTATTTCCATATATGATGTCGTTTCCGCCTCCTCCATAAATGATCTCTTCGATTATAGTTCCGTATATTTCATTGTCATTGGCGTCACCTCTAGTCACTTTTGCAACTTCAACCAATTCGGAAAATGCAACCACAGACCCATCAAAAAGCTGAAGCTCTTTCAATCTATAATTACTATAGAGATAAGCATCTTCAACGAAAATACTGCCAGATAATGATGCATCAGTATGGTTTACAGTGATTTCTATGCCATCACCTTTGCGTTTGAACTCTAGCATGCTTTGAGTTATCCCAGAGCCAAATGAAATCACGCTATTTTTCGAAAAGTAGTTTTTAATTGTGTCGTTACCATCGCCTAGGTTATATACATAGGTATTTAGAGCGAACGAACCTATATTGATGTCATCTCCTGTTCCACCGATAAAGGTGTTCTTATGGTCTTCCATTCCAGTGGCAGTGAGCACATCATCCCCCTCTCCACCGTCAAGTAGGTTACTACCAAGTCCCCCATCAAGTGTATCATTTCCACCAAGTCCAAATATCAAATCATCTAGACTGGTTCCCAACAAGCTATCAGCACCTGAAGTCCCATAAAAACGCCTTGCCATTTCGAATAAATCGCCGTCACTCCAATGGCTCCCATCTGCAAATTGAATCAGTTCAATTTTATAATCACTATCAGTGAAAGCTCGTTCAATTCGAATACTGCCATTAATACTCCCATCGGCATTTAAAATCTTTAAAACTATATCTATACCATCTCTGGAAACTTCAACATTATCCTTAGTGATTCCCGTACCAAACTGAATTTTATCTACCTGATAGCGATCTCCCTTATCCGTGATAACATCATGCCCATCACCAAAGTCATAAACATAAGTTTCTGCACTATAAGAACCGATTAGCTTATCATTACCTAAACCGCCAACAAGGGTGTTTTGATAGCTTCTAAAGCTGGTACTAGCGCTAGTCGAAATTTCATCATTACCTGCGCCTCCATCCAGATAATCATTACCAAATCCGCCTCGAATGATGTCGTTACCGTTGTGACCAAAAATCCTATCTGACTCAGACGTGCCTTCTAGCGAGTCATCCAAAGCACTACCATGTGTCGTACGAGCTTCAATTAATATTTCTTCAGCTGAAATTATACTGCCATCAAAAAGCTCTAATTGATCAACTACTTTGTTTGTATTTGTAAAGCCATTTTTAAAGGTAATTGAGCCACTTTGTTCTGCTTGCGTACTGTTTATTTCTATAACAACGTCATTTCCTAAACGCTTTATAATGAGCATTTCACGAGTGATCCCACCTCCAAATCGGAGAAGATCTTTATCTCCTATACTGCCTACATCATCAATTACATCATGGCCATCACCTAGACTATAGATATAAGTTTCTGAACTGACATACCCTTTGAGCATATCATCGCCTTGACCACCAACCAGTGTATTTTTTGTATACCTACTCGCCGACGTTTGTCCTACAACCAAGGTATCGTTGCCATTACCACCATCTAGGTAATCGTTACCACCAAAGCCATCTATGTGATCATCTCCATCTAAGCCATAAAGTTTCTCATTTTGGCGCGATCCTCGTATTTCATCATTGCCGTCCGTCCCAGTTTGCATTTGTGCCAAATTGAACACCTCTTCAGCACTTAAAAAGGTACCATCACTGAACACA
>NZ_AUXS01000018.1 GCF_001625565.1 Pseudoalteromonas luteoviolacea NCIMB 1944 | reverse complement strand
TTGCCCCGCAATCTATGTTTGATGTGGTTATGGGCCCTGAATCAAGTTCAGGGTGACGGGGTGGGAGTTCAGGGTGACGGGGTGTGAGTTCAGGGTGAAGAGGTGTGAGTTCAGGGTGATAGGGTGAAAGAGTATAGAGTGCTGGGTTAAATGGTTTCAGGGATACCATAAAAAAGCCCCTGAAGCGAAGGCGACAGGGGCTTATCACTAATACTTTCTTGTTATCGTCTGCGACGTACTAGAGCAGGGAGAACAAGTAGCAATAGGAATACAGGCATTGAACCGCTTGAGGTGCGAACCGTTCTGGTTTCTACACGTTCAATGATATCCGTTTCCTTTGTTGGTACTTTTACTGCTACCACTAATATGCCAGATGCGTTAGCGCCTTGCTCATCTGCCACGATATAATTGATAGTCACTTTACCTTCGCTGTTTAATGCAGGCTTAAAGGTGATTGCACTATCTGTAAAGGTCACTTCACCGGAGTCAGCTGTCGCACTGATAAGCGTCAACCTACTACCTTCAGGATCAGAGTCATTATTTGTCACGTCAACGGTCACTGTGTCGTTATTAAACACTTCAGCCACATCATTCATGGTAACAGGTGGTTGATTCTGCAGTTGAGCTTGTGCAACCACACGGACCACTACAGTTGCAGTACTTGTCCCGCCTTGACCATCACTGAGAGTGTATTCGATGGCATCAATACCGACAAAATCCAGCGCACTTATATACTGTAAGCTCGAATCAGCATTAATACTCACGACACCATGCACTGCTGTTGCGTTAACTATATAAAGAGTGTCGTTATCGGCATCAGTGTCGTTTGCTAGTACCTCCAGCATTACCGACTGATTAAAAGTAACTTCCAGTGTATCGTCGACTGCAACCGGCGCTACATTGTCACTTTGCACAACACTAACGCCACCTGGGTCAACAATTTTACCGTTTTTAATACCATCGGCATCATATTCACCACCGTCTACCAGTGTTAGCCTTACACACCATGCACCTTCAACCAAACCTTCCTGCCAGCTACTGTCATTAATACTTGGACAGTAGCCATGTTGGCCAATGGCTGAATGCAGTGCGTTGCCATTTTGCGCAGAGAGTGTGACCCATCCTTGATTTGGCAGGTGCTTACGATATTGCGCATTTGCAGGTATTGCAGCTTGCTGTGGTAATACAATTTTGACGCTGTCCATACCGCTTGGTACATCAACTACAAAGTCAAAAATACCACCGCGATTTTCCATACCATCATCCGCAGAAATTAAACCTGTTTGCGCTGCTTCATCGGCGTTGAGCGAGGCTGCATTTTTGTTGCCTCCAAGACTCAAGCTACCTAGTGACATGCACACACCTGCTTCAACTTCAATTAAACCAGAATCCCAGTTATTGCCAGAAGAAGGCAGAATGTTACATTGTGCGTCAATTGGGTCTAAGTAGTTAGGGATACCATCGGCATCTTCATCCCCAAAGCCTTCTTGCGCATCATTAATGAGATCGCCATCTGAGTCTGCATTCATGTCTAATGCCGGTTGTTCTAGAACCACCTTGAATATCACACTTTGTGTATCAAATAGGCCAGCATTATCAGTCACTTTTGCACTAATTTGGTAGACACCGGCAGAAAGCGTAGAAGCATCGATGCTGAACTGAGTTGGATCAGTACTTTCATTGCTCAAATCTGTTGGTGCCGTCCACTCGATGGTATGAGTGTCCGTACTATTTTGATCTATCACATCAGCTGTAATTGTGATTGGACCTTGCTCTGCGACCACAATCGAACGTACTTCATCTTGTTGTATCGCATTTAGAGTCAGTGTTGGTGCAATGTTCGACTCGACGATTGTAATTTCATGGCGCTGTTCAGCATTTGCATTTAGTTCACTGGTGTCCAATGTGATCACAACAGTTTCGTCTGCATCGTTAACATCATCAAGCACAGTTTCAATAGAGATGTGGCCCTGTGTACCTGACTCGATAGTGATCTGGCCTAATACTGACGCGTAGTCTTCTTCACCCGCAGTGCCTGAAACTGTATAGTCAATCGTGAGTGGATATGTAAAATGCTCACCACTGAGCACTACAGGTATTGTCGCCGTTTGACCTTCAACAACAACTTGACTTGGAGATGGTAGGCTTACCATTGGGCGTACATTGACCAACTGCGCAACTTTTTCACACACATTGTCAGTACTACATGCCTGCCAATACACTTTGTTTGCACCTGAAGGCAAGAAGTTGTTGCCCAGTAACTCAACTGCGATAGACTCACCGTTGCTATCAACTGCTGTGGCTACGCCTAAATCAACCTTAGTAAGCAGCCCTGTTGCATTAACTGTCAAATCAGCCGGCACGGTGATCACAGGTGCAAATGGTTGTTCTTGACGCAGCTCCAATACAGCTTCTGCGCGACCGCCAAACCCATCAGAAATGGCATAACGAACCTGAGCGACACCATTGAATGTGTCATTGCTGCTAAATACAATCTGGTTGCCTTCAATCAACGCATGACCGGCATCGGTATTTACAGCTACCAGTGACAGTGTGTCACCATCTGGATCGCTGTCATTGTCTAACACTGTTATTGTTGCTGATGATTGACCTTCAGCCAATTGCACAAAGTCATCTTTGGCAACAGGTGCTAGGTTGGCTGTACTAATTTGTACATTTACCGTTGCCTGCGCAGTGTCAGTGCCATCACTGATAGAGTAGCTGATAGTCGCATGGCCCGTATTCAATGCAGGTGCTTGGTATTGAAGTACATTTCCACTAATTTCAACATTACCTATATTCGCATCTGCCGAAGTAATATGAAGCGTATCACCATCGATGTCAGAATCATTCGCAAGTACGTTGATGTTGGCTTGTAGTTTTGCAGAGACAATAGCTGAATCGTTAACTGCTGTCGGCGCGTCGTTTTGCGGTGCAATTGTGATAGCAACGTGCGCACTTGCGCTAAGCCCGGCATCATCACTGATCTCATAAGTGATTTGTGCTGTGCCGTTAAAGTTTTCAGCAGGCGAGTAGGTAATTGAAGAGTCTGAATAAGCCACTTGGCCAAGGCCTGAGGTGAGTGTTGCATTAGTGACTTTTAAGCTCGCAGTATTTTCGTCGCTATCGTTACTCAATACAGAAACCGTCACGCTGTGATCTTCAAGTGTATTAGCAGTGTCATCAATCGCGATAGGCGCTCGGTTTTTGGCAATAACATTGACAGAAATAGTTGCACTTGCCGTTTCACCATTACCGTCAGCGATGGTATAGCTGATCGTTGCCTGTCCTACGAAGTTTGCACTTGGTGTAAAGCTTACTTGAGCATCAGAATAGCTTACGTCACCTTCGCCTGAGATGAGCGTCGCGGCGTTGATGATTAGTGGATCAGAGTCTGCATCAGTGTCATTTGCCAATACGTCAATCGAAATGCGCTCACCTTGCACCGCATCAGCGGTATCATCATTTGCAACTGGTGCTTGGTTGTCAGGTAGTACATTGATTGCTAAATCAAAATCAGTGACAACTGGGTCGTGATCAGACGAGCGATAAGGAGAGTCTGAGAACCATTTACTTTGTTGATCTTCAGATTTGCCTTCTGTGTTGTAGTCTAGGCCAGCAGCTTCATCGGCATTTATATGCCAGTGCATTGATTGCACAATGCGTTCCATTGAATCGTTTGCTGTTAACATGTGGTCCAAACTACCAGCTACACCGCTGAAGTAGTATGAATAATTGTCACCAACGCCTTTTTCAATGCTGATATTTGTGAAGCCAGCTTTGTAAAACTCAAGCATCGGCGCTTCATGTGTATAGGCATTAAAGTCACCTAAAATGGCATAAACAGGAGAATTTGTGCTCTCACTTGATTCAACATTTGTTTGGGTAAGCGCTGCAACGACCGTTTTTGCAGCTAAGATACGTTGGCCATTACATGCACCTTCTACTGTGTCGTCCATGTCTGCACCACATGATCCACCTTTAGAGCGGAAATGATTCACAACGACACGGATATCTTTCCCACCGTTGATTGGCTTGAATGTTTGCAGCATAGGTGGTCTATGTGCCCGTGTTGCTTCATCAAATGGCGCCTCCGTTATGACGTGAGCGCTTCCTTGAGGCACAACACGATTTGCACGATAAATAATGCCAACAGTGACTGCGTCTGTACCAACTTGTTCTAACTGAGGATTTATAAACGCCCAATCATTCACATCATCGCGTTCATTCAGGCCATCAATTAGGTTCTTGATAGCACTGCTGTCGCCGTAACCATTGTTTTCGATTTCCATCAGGCCAACAACATCAGCATCTGATGCCACAATTGCACGGATCACTTTACTACGTTGACGGGTAAACTCTTTTTCATTGTTTGCACCGCGACTGTTAAAGTTGACGAAGTAGTTCATTACGTTAAAGCTGGCAACACGTATATGCTGTTCTGACTTACGTTCGTAAGGTCTAGTGCGACGAGTATTGGACGGTTCAAAGCTTGGCAAGCTGGTTGGAATAAGCTTGTAATTGCCATAAGTGTAGTGGATAACCCCAGACATGTTAGATACTTGGTCGCCAGAGCGGAGCGGCGAATCTGCACTAAAGCCCGGATAGTAACTGATTTCTTCAGGGTTACTTTGTGTTGAGTTGTCATCAACAAGTAGACTGTTTCTTGCGTTTAAGTCAGCAAGCGCTGAGCGTCGAGGGTCGTCTTTAGGGTACTTGTTGGTAGGTTGCATTCGCATGCCTTGAGACAAGTAAATCTCACCATATTTAGTAAAATTATGGCTAAGCGTTACATGTAACTTCTGTGGCATTGACACCCACATACCTTCAAGTGACTCTTGGTCAAAGCCTGCTGTAAACGGCAGATTCACTTGTGTTGGTGTGACTTGCGTTAACACATTTGTCGCACAAGAAAGCGTATTTGTCACAGAGCTAATTTGTGTTAAGTCATACTTTTCAACAACATTACCCAAGACACGAACTTGCTCACCCACTGTGACCTTTGTATTTGTATCAGCAACAAAAATACCTTCAGATGTAGCGCTGTCAGAATCCGCATGTTGATCTTCTTCTTGAATGAAGAAACCGCCATGTTGTCCTGCATCTTGGAATGCAGCTACAACTACACCTTCAATCACAACCGACTGATCTACCAGTGGGCTGGCAGTTCCATTACCTTGAATTGCACTAATTAAAGTAGCAGGGTCATTACATACACCAATCTCGACTTGAGGTGGTGGAGTTCCACCATCAGTACCACAGGCTAAAACGCCGCTACAGCCAAGGCCATCGGCAGTATTTTTCTCGAAACCTTCCCATTCAACACTTGGGTCAAAGCCATCATCTAAGGTTGTATCACCAGAAGTGATCCCCTCTTTGCGGCGCAGGGTTTTATCTTTGGTCGAAGTGTTACCGCTGCCCCATGCGCTACCAGGGTCCGTCCCAACTTGACCAAATACATCGGCAATTTGACCATCAACAGTCAGTACCAATGCATCATCACCATTAAAGTAAGTGATGGTGCTCGTGCTGTCTTGACGGCTCTTAATTTCGTCATTTGCACTGCTGTTGGCAATAACATGTGTTTCGCCATGTTTTAGCTCACCAGATAGCGTGTGTGTTCTTAGCCCTTCGGTAGACAGTGGTTTACCATTGTCTGCCAATGTGATTGTGACACGGCTCAAATCTAGAGTCGCGCCGGTAAAATTTGTGATTTCAACCGCTTTATTGCTGCTGCTGCCTTCAATATATTCGGTGAAGATAACTTTACTCGTTTCGACCTGTTCACTGACCTGAATCGAAAACTCAGGCAGGTTCACACTATCCGTATTGCCATCAGTTACACCAATGACGATATTATTCGTCACGCCAATATCTTGAGATGATGGAGTGCCCGACAATTCGCCATTTTGCGTGTTAAATGTTGCCCAAGATGGTTTATTAGTGATTGAGAAAGTCAGCGTGTCATTGTCTTCATCGTTCGCTTCTGGTTTAAAGCGATATGCAATACCTACAATCGCACTGGTACTTGGTGTTCCAGTGATAGTCGGTGGGTTTTTAATCGAACTTGCATCTACCACTTCAATATTAAAGCTTGGTAGAGACACGGTAGATGTACCATCGGTTACTGAGATTTGGATATGTTCATAAATCGCAATATCAGCAACAGCAGGTGTACCAGATAAATGACCTGTTTGCGTATCAAAAGTCGCCCATGAAGGCTTATTTACAATCGAGAAGGTTAAAGTATCTTTGTTTTGATCAGAGGCCGTAGGGGTGAAGCTATATTGACGACCAGTCCCAACGATGAGCTCGGGCTGACCGTCAATGACAGGTGCCACGTCGCCTAACTTTGGACAAGTTTCACCGAATAGTATTTCTGCAAACTCAGGATTATCAACAAAAGGGTTGCGGTTACCTTGTTGCTCAACAATACGTTGGTGTCTATCAAGCTCTAGCTTATCAACGGTATCTTCACGATGCCAATCCATGAGGTTACAAAGCACGCCTAAAGTAGGTGAGCTACTCGCGCTAATATTGTTGACAAGCTCAAGGTCGGGCATGCTGCCGTCTGTACCATCATAGCGAACTGCCATGTAGAACATCATCCGCGCAGCATCGCCTTTGACTGCATCTCTGGGCTCAAATGAGTCGCTGTCAGTAAAGTTACCTGGGGCGCCATCAACTGGGTTACCACCATCGTCATAATCTTTGCTGCTACGGGTTGAGTTAACCTTTACATTTGTGGGTCTAAGGTGGTGAATGTCGGTGTAACCATATTGGTTTTCACTCGGGAAACCATGGGATTTTGGCCAGCTATGTTCGCGGTTCCAGTCCGTTGTACCACCGCCGTTGGTATCTTTTGACTGACTTTTTCCAGTATAAAACAACAGCACATTGTTTGAGTTATCTGGATCTTCATCGGTATACTTTAGCGCATCCCATACTTGCGAATAAGTCATTCTTTGCTGACCTTGTCGCGCAACTAAAGACAGTGCGTTTTCTAACTCAGCACCGACTTTACCAATTGCTGAAGCATAGTACGTATTGTAATCATAGTTGCTGCCCGGTTTGTCTGTAACCGTAATTGAAAAGGCTGGTAGGCTCACCGGAGCATTGAAACCATCAGATACAGAAATGATGATGTTTTCATTATTGCCAGTGTCAGATTCCGCTGGCGTGCCAGCAAGTTGGCCTGAAGCCGTATCAAAAGTCGCCCAACTCGGCTTGTTGGTGATGGAAAATACTAGACTGTCATTTTCTAAATCGGTGACATCGGGTGTAAACGCATAGTTTCGGGTTGCCTGTACGGAGGCATTTGGCGAGCCAGATATTAGTGGCGCATCATTGGTGCCAGCTGCTCTTACCAAGATTGAGAAACCGTTAAGTGCATTTGTGACTGTGCCATCGTTAACGGTGATAACAATGTTGTCGTATATGCCCATATCAGCGGCTGTTGGCGTCCCAGTTAATTTCCCTGTTGCTGTATCAAAAGTTGCCCAACTCGGCTTGTTTTCGATGGCAAACACCAGTGTGTCACCATCAATGTTGGTGACAGTTGGAGTGAATACGTATGTGTCTGTGGCATTCACTATGCCTTTTGGCTCACCACTTATCTCTGACGGGATATTACCGTCGCCGCCACAGGCTGTGATACCTGAGCAACCAAGACCGTCAAAGGTGTTTTTTGCAAAGCCTATCCATTCATTGGCTGGATCAAATGCATCATCTATGGTGATGTCACCACTTTCGATACCTATTTTGCGACGGAGTGTTTTATCTTTTGTACTGGTGTTACCTGAACCCCAGCTACTGCCTGGATCGGTACCAACTTGACCTATGCTGTCAACGATGGTGCCATTGACCATCAGCGTAAGTGCGTCGTCACCATTGAAATAAGTGGCGGTGCTGGCGATATCGCCAAGCGCTTTTAGTTCGTCACTCGCACCGTTGTTGTAAAGGACATAACTGCTGCCCGCTGCCAGAGTTCCGGATAGGGTGAGTGGGGTGACCTCATCCAACTTTTTACCATTTGCAGTTAGCGCAATACTGACGGTACTAAGATCGATACTATTGTTGCTAAAATTAGTAATTTCAAGCGCTTTGTTATTGCTGCTACCTTCGACATATTCTGTAAAGATAACGTTCGCATTTGCGTGGCCAATAACGACACTTGAACACAGCCCCATAGCGATGCAGCGGCCCAAGTATCGCAGTTTTCCACGATGCTTATTGTTAGAGTTCATATTTTTCCCGTGTGTTTATCACTCTGTTTTATCATTTGCGAGTTAGATTATTTTTAAGGGTGCAAATATTCCCATTAAAAAATGGGAGGCGAATATAATACTCTATTATGAACTTTTTATTAAAATTGCCTTAAACATAAGACATCTAATTGCAACAATTGATCGAATCTATTTATTAACACAAGTGCCGATTTAAGTATTTTAATAGGGACATTTGTCCTTGCATAACGTAATGATTAGTATGGCTTTCTATCGGGGTTGGATATCTGGGTGGCGTCAATCTCTAAGTCGTAATGCTGATTAGTTGTTGTCTAAAAAATTAACCTGTTAACAATTTTTAATTTTTCAACTATTTTTATATACAAAAAAGAACGTTCTAATTTTCACAATTGTTTACGAAGTGAGGGGTTTTTAGCCAGGTTATATGGCTTTTTTGAATGAAAAATGGTTAAAAAACCGATAATTGCAATAATGGGCGTGGTGACCATCGACAGTGCACTATAGCAAGGTAGGTTTCAAACAGCATAAGAAAGTTCTGTTAATTGGTGACGCTTTTACCTTAATTATTGGGTGTGGCGAAAGACATTACTGCGGACACTCAATAACAATGCAGCTAGAAGCGCTACATCTTTAGGCAGTAGCTTTTTGAGGTTGTACTGTCACTTATCACGCCCAACAGCGCGCTGTTAAAACGAATAGTAAAACGTATAAGGGCAGCTATAACGGTCGAGGTTAAACACCTTTACTGCATGCTTGCCCTGAAATTGCTTAACTTAGTTGATCTATATTATTAGCTCAATATGTGGGCATTTTTGGACAAGAAATTTTTTTAAATTCGCCTCGTCTTGTTCCTCTTGAAAACCAAATATCATTAGCTTTTTAGTATTGTGCTCAGAGGCATACAGGATAAGATTCATGTATTCACTGGAAAAATGATTTATGGTTAGTGTTTTGGGCTGAAGTGCCTTTATCAATTGTTTGATTACAGGTTCATGAGCCCACAGCTGGTTACTGAATCTTATATTAAATGTATCAATAGGGCCTGAATTCAGTTGACGAACTCGCTCGAATGCTGGGAAGTAAGGACATGCCAAATGCTCACTGTTTTCCAGTACTTTGTTGAAATCACCGGAAACTGTAAAAACACGGATGCTAAAATCTTTATTTAATCTAAATGAGATACGACCTTTCAATTTTTCTTTGATGCATTCAATCTCCGCATCCCAATATTCTAGTTGACCGTATGAATCCCATTCGTGAATTTCATACATGCAGAACTGCTCATTCACAACGGATTCTACGACAAGTTCTTTTATCGCAGTTGAATTGTAGTAAAAGTGTGTGTTTTCACGGTGCATACCTCGTACAAAAACATCTTCGCTTGATACTCTACCTTTTGGATAAATGCAGTATATAGTCCCTGTATACCTCTCTCCATTTAAATACATGGGCTCATCTGTGGTGCAATCGACCAAGTCATCGAGTATGGCATGTGTTGTTTTATTTAAATAAGGCGGCTCGTAATCACATTCCTTAACGCCATCTTTATACATATGCCGGCTGGTTACAACCCCATCGGTATGGCTAATCGCCATACCCGTAAACAGGCTATTGTTATAGTAATAACGCGCTTGTTTTAACTCTAAAGCCTCAAAAAGTACCATTAACAATCCGTTTGTATTCATTGTCCCACCTTGTATTTGTCCATATCCGTTCCCATGCCTACCTTATTAAAGTGCCAGTCTACCCAGCTAACGTTGATGTTCCTACCTGTCAATTTGGTAGCGCCATGCTATTTTTGTTTACACTAATTAAGGACTTTAAAATACCAGCATCCATGATAGGGTGAAGAGTATAGCTTTACATATTGATAGAGTAGTTTTTTCTCGGTTAATCTGATTTTAGTGTTGTTTTATAATATTCTGTTAGTTTTTTAGCTCTGCTAATTTTTTTATAAACCAAGGTATTATATTGGTTGGTAAATTTATATAAAATTTTGTGTTCGTTGAGCTGATTTTTAATTGGTAGCTATTAGGATGAAAGTTGAAGTTAAACGTGGAAAGTAAAAAAATAGAGTTAATGGCATTAATGTATGCCACAGTCAATGATATGCGTGAAGCGGACTGGCTAAGTGATCCTCAATATGGTAGCCCAACTACTTTGGCAGAAGAAGGTGCTTTATATGATAAGTATCAGGAGCTACTTAGCGAGTTAATAAAGTTAAACCCTGACTATATTAACGAGGATATCCATATAGTTAATCAATATGGTGAAAGTTTGTCTTTTGCGCAGGCTCAAGAGGTGATAAATATTAAAATTAACGCTTTTGATAGCGGTAATAAAAAGCGTCGGCAGATACAGGCGAAGATGCATGAACAGCAGCGATTGGAACAAGATGCCATTAAAGCCAAGCGATTGGAAGAAGATGAAATTAAACATCAACAGCAGCAACTAGCAGAATTAAAGCAATCGCTTGCGCCATGGCGATGTGTTACACCAAAGAGCGCTGTAAATGAATCACCATCTCAAAAGCATCAGCGTTTGCAATCGCTGGCTGAGCGATATGGCTTTAAGTCTTACCTAGATAGCTTTCGTGAAGTGTATCAAGCGTTGCAACTTGGTACGCCACTGGTTGAGTTGAAGCGATATACAGTGATCCCTGAAGAAGACGGCGAACTGTATTCCCTACTTTGTATTGTTGAAGATTTTGCGATTTATCAAGGGACGGAGCGAAATATTGCTGCTGGTTCGAAATTCACCCGGCTGATTGCATTAGAGTGTGAAGCAGCACAGGTGTACGAACGCTATAGCACACTGCCCAGAGGGTTCTTTTCATTGCAAGGAAAAAAACGCTTTGCAGTTAAATTGGCGACGGACTTGGCATTTCAATTAGTTGAGGCTGAGCAGGAGGTATTAATATATAAACATCTTGGAGTCGCGAAGTAAATTCTCAACCATATCTTGTTGCAAAGAGAATATTTTTCTCTCGTTTGTACGTTACCATATTTTGTCCTTGTTAACATTGTAGGGACGTGGTAGCGTGCCCCCTCCTTTGAACTGCTACAGGTAGTTCTAGTCTATTGAAATATATAAATAAAAATATTTATTTTTATCGCGTTAAAATTTAATTGAGGTGTATATGAAGTTATCAGAGAGAAGGGATTCTTTGCGCATTGTCGTAAGTAGTGTGGTGTTTTCTACTGTATTGTCGGCATGTGGCAACAATGACACTGTTGATGTGGTGCATGTCCAGGCTAAGCCGGAACAAGAACCTGTGGTCAATCAAGCTGTGGTCGTTGGAGCTGGTTTGTCTGGTTTAACCGCAGCATATGAATTAGAAAGCATAGGCTACTCTGTCACAATACTCGAAGCTAAGGACAGGATAGGTGGTCGTATAGGTACATACGATATGGGACAGCAGCACGGCGAAATGGGAGGTGAGTTTATAGATGGTCCAACCGTTCACCAAGAGGTCCATCGTTATGCCAGCTTATTTAATGTTGAGCTTGCCGACACCGGTTATTGGGGGGAAATCGAAAGTGGTGCTTATTATGTTGACGGAAAGTTAGTCAGTTACACCGACTTTGAAAATAACTTTGATACTCAAATTGTTAATGATTACAACCGTTTTTATGAAGAACTGAGTTTGCTTGCCGATGCTGTGCCTGATGCAGATGATCCTGCACTGCTCGAAAAAGCTAAGGTATATGATTTAACCACGGTACAGAGCTGGATTGATGGTTTGCAACTTCACCCAGAAGCAAAACTGCTCGCGGAGCAATATGTCAGGGGGGATTTTGATGAACCTAGTGACCTTTCTTTGTTGCACTTAGCCCAGTACGTCAAAGTGTATGAGCAGGTATCTGATGACGATGTTGAAAGTCATCGTTTTTTAAAAGGTGGCAGAGCTATGGCGCAAGCATTTGCGGATAATATCGAAGGGGATATTCACCTTAATCAGGCGGTTGTGAAAATTCAAGAACAAGGTGAGCGAGTTACAATTGATACGGTATCAGGCGCCAGCTATGAAGCCGACGTTGTGGTGGTAACCGTGCCTTTGCCAGTGTTAAACAAAATTGACTTTTCACCACGATTGCCTCAAGCAATGAGTGACGCAGCAAAAAACATTAATTATGGTTCACATTCAAAAGTATTGCTGCAGTACAGTAAACGATTTTGGTTAGAGCAAAATCTCGGTGGAGATACCGCTGTTGCTGGTGGTTTGCCAACAGGCTGGACGTGGGAAACGACCGAACGTCAAGGAGGTGAAGGGGGGATTTTAATCACTTATACATCTGGAGACTATAGTCAGATACAAAAAGATTGGACAGATCAACAAATCATAGCAGCAAGACTCGATGAGTTATCCATTATGTACCCGGGTTCTGGGCAATATTTGGTTGATTCAAAGGTACAAAATTGGGTTGCTGAAGAGTGGACTCAAGGTGGTTTTATCGCTTATGGACCAGGGCAAATAACTAAATACTGGAAGTTATTTCAACAACCTGTAGGTCGTATCTATTTTGCGGGTGAGCACACTGACACGCTTTATTTAGGGTTTATGGAAGGTGCGGTTCGTAGCGGTATTCGTGTATCTCAGCAAATTGAAGCACACATGCTTAAATAGTATCGATTGACCAATATGAAACATCAAAACAAGGTCATATAGACCTTGTTTTGATGTAAGCAATTTAAGCGGCGGTCGCTTTCTCGCAAATAGCTGGTAGATTATTCAGCAATTTGGTGACCATTTGTGCTGTTGCACGCTCTGCTGATTCAACAAATTCGCTGTCGCCGTTAGCCCAATTTGTTTTCGAGTGAAACCCTCGAACATAGAATTTATTCGGTGCTTGGCCATTAACTGTGTAGTCAACTGTCGATACAGCCATCCCATTAATGTTCATCGATTCGTTGTAAGTGTAAAGCTTGTTTAGCTTTGGTGTAAGTTCAATTGTGATATCTCGACGATGAGTCGGCAACAGTGGTGATAGCACATCTTTATGTACATTATCTAACCAGGCTTGAACGCCTGTTGCATTCACTGACCAACTTATCGCTTCTTTGTTATCACGAGCATCCGAGATTGGGTTAATGACATACTGACAATTTGATTCGGCTAGGCGTTGAGCAATTGTTTGGTGCTGCTGTTTAGTTTTTTTAGATAGCTTACCCACTTTCATCTCGACATCAGTAACAGCCATGGAATTAAAGGAGAGTATTGCAGCTGAAATTAAAATAGTTGAACGTTTTTTCATCATTATGCTTTACACCCTTTACTTAGTTTTTTGCCGAGCAGTTCATTGTGTAAGTTGATTAATGAACCATCGTTATCTCTTATTTGAACTCGGTTGCCTTCTTGAGCGGTAATAACACCTCTACTTTTATAATCACCAAGTACGTTGTATCTGGTGTATCTAGTTCCTGTAATACATGCTTCTTGATTGGCGACTTTGATATCTGCCTCAAGCATTTTTCTGATTTCAGAAAGCGCATTGTTAACAGTTGCTCTGTATAACTGTGAGTTGTTGTCTTTCCATAATCGGATTGAGTCAAGGTTACCTGTACCAATAGGATCTGAGATGAAAGTGAAAGAGTTTCGATAAGCTGGTTTAGAAACTTTTGCTTTTCCCGCTGTGTATAATGTGGCTGTTGTTTCAAATAAAACAACTTTGAAGTTGTCGAAAAATTGATAATGAGTGAACAAGTAAAGTGCAGCCTCACCTTCTTTTAAGGATGCTATTTGTGCTTTAATCTCTTTGTCGTTGAGATATTTTGACTCAGCAGTTTCTTTGGTGTCTGAGGCGTTAAATTCAGAGATTAAAACTGGGTTGAATTCTTCGACGATCAGTTTACGGAAATTTAGATCAAGCGTATCATTTAATAATGGTGCGGCAACACTGAATGCACCCATGGCTCTATCATCGTTAATTGATGAGTCAATAGCTGCTGCGATCAAGCCCCCACCTAACGCTCCAGAAGCATTTGAAAGATTAACCGCAGGTCTAACTTCGTCCTGAAGTACAAGGTTATATGTACTAGTTTGTTGTGCTGCATTTCGTGTTTCTTGTGTCATAGGAACGTACTTCATTCCTGAACACCCCTGTAATATTGCTATGACAGAGCTTATAAGTAGTGCTTTTTTCATAAGTGTTGCGTTTTTTGGTATTAAACCGCGCATCATAAAGTTTAAAAAATGTGTAGTAAAGCTGATTTGTTACAGTTTGTAAATGAACAATTCGCGCACTAGTTTATAAATAAAACCCATCACAGAAATCTATCGGTTTACTTGTGGCTTCATGAACTTTTTTTAACCTGTTTGTGTAGCGGGTTTATGGATACTTGTAAAATGGATGATTATTTTAATAATTTAAAAATATTATTTTACACTGTTTTTTGAAATATTAAATTTATCAAGTTGGCTTTTATTAGTGATGGTGAATGTTAATTGCTTTGTTTTGGCCTTTTAATCTCTGCCTTATATTGAAGGTGGTAGCTATTCAATACTTGGCCTCAAATCAAAAAATATGCTTATTAATATTGTTTTTCACAAAAGGTAATATGTTTCTTTAAGTTTCTTTTTCAGGTAATCTTCGGCTCGATTTTTAATATGGATTATATGCATGAATAAAATAACCCCGTTAGCTTTGTTACCATTGATTTTTACTTCTGCACACTCAATCGCTAATTCTCCACTTGATCCTATCACGAGTATTGATGGTTACTCGGTACAGTCAATTCAGTATGAATATGAGTCTATGTTTGATGGTGGTCATGCGGTCACAACTAGACCAATCATTTATGAACCTAGTGAGCACGTCAGTATCTTTGATATGAAGGTTTATGACGTTCCGGTTTCGTCAACATTGCAGCTCAGCTACCCAGTTTCTGAAAGAAAGATCTGTCAGCCAATTAGTGGCTTTGGAACGCTTACATGTAAAACTGGACCTATTGCCCATGCAAATATTATAAAATCAAAAGATGGTATATTTGATAAACCGGTATACTTTGTCTCTGGCCTGAGTGTAACTGCTAGCGGGATCAATAGCAGCGTTTATGAACTGGAGAAGTATTGGTCGACTTTCAAACTTAAGGATGTCTTCAAGCCTCTACTTGATGCAGGAAAAGACATCGTTTTTATCGGTTATGATACTGACACTGTGTATATAGAACTCTCAGTTGGACAGCTAATCCACTATGTTGAAACTCAGCATAAACAAGGTGATTATCACAGCACGATGATAGGTTACAGTTACGGTGGTGTTTTGGGCCGTAAAACGCTTAATCGTTTTGATGATTCAACATATCAGCACGGATTTGAAAACTATATTTCTATCGATGCTCCACATAAAGGTGCAATAATTCCGCCTTCTTTCATAGATACAGTTGCACGCATCAAAGGCCGTCTAGACGACGTAAATGAGTTGTGTAGTACTACTTTAAATATGGCTTGTAACGTGGACCAAGAAAGAGACGAAATGGGGGCTTTGCTGACCGACATGACGGATGGGGTTGCTAAAAACCTCTTGGTTACTGGTGACAACGCCAATGCTTACTTTAATGAACTCGATAGACAAGGTTTGCCGTCAACTTATAACGTGGCGTTCTCAAATGGTAGTTACACCGGAACCAGTCAAGGGCTACCACTAGGCACTGAAATGGCGAAGTTTGAAAATGACTACATAGCATATGGAACAACAGAATATACACTGAAGATACAAGATTTAAAGTCGTCTTCAACTTCACCAAATTATAAGGCGCCTTTCTACTATCGTAACTATGTATTAGAAAATGCACCAGGCTCCTATGCCATTGATGGAAATATGGTAAATTCGTTCCTAAGAAAGCCTGACGGTACAGTAAAAGACAATGTCACTATCTTGCATACTAATTTACTGAGTTCGAATAAAGCACCGACTTTCATTACTACTGACAGTGCATTGGCGTTAGATGTAAGCGATGCCGATGTGGCATTTGATCTACATAGCGTAGCAACGCCTTTTGATAGAATTTATGCAGTCGATGGAAAAAACCTGTCACATACTGACTTTACCTATCACAAAAGCTCTTTGCTTTATCAGATAAATAAGAAAGAGATTGATACGGCTATTACAGTCATAGCTTCTTCTGTCCTTTTAAAGTAATTGTATAACGACTCTATGCGTATTGTAACATGAGGTTGTAATACGCATTTTAAGGAATGACTAGATAAATATTTTATTTATCCGTTTTTATAGTTATTGATGATTTTTGGCTCTCACCCTATTGGCGACCTATTCCATCTCATTTTGCTATCCTGAATTAGGCCTAATGATGTTCAAAACAAGTATTGAGATTATCGCTATTTCGCAAGTAAGGGTAGAATTGAGCAGGTTACCTATTCGTACTATATCTTGCCTATAAACTCAAGGCTTGATATCTGCACTACACTGTATTTAGTTAGCTTTCCGGTGGAATATAATTATATAAACTCAATAATTTAAAGGTGTTAATTTTTCTATTGATATTATGTTTATAACGAGATTACGCCTGATGAGATGTGATTAAAATCTGACAGGTTAATCAATTCCTGATTTTTAAAAGAAGCTTTAAATTTAACCATTCCTGGTTGTTATAATGTATCAAAACCTGTGTTTTTCAACTATTTTTAAATAGTAAGTTAAGAGTTTTTTTAAATCCTTGTTATTTTCATGACTTTTATTCGTTTTTCATATTCAAGAGTTTGAAATGCCGTTTTTCGGTAAATACTCTGGCTGACAATCAAGTAAATAAATATGGAAAGAATAATGAAAAAATATACAATGAACTCGCTAGCAGCGGCAGTTATTTGTGCATTGAGTGGCTATGCTCAAGCACATTCGCATGCTGCAAACACGCCTACAGATAACGTAACCATCGATCCTGTACAAGTACAGAAGCTTAAAAAAGATGCTGAATTACATAGAAATTTAACAGCTGATTTTAGTGCTCCATTGGTTGTTGATAATACCGCTGACGCATCACAGACCCGAGAGTGGCACGGTCCAGTAACAACACGTAAAGTGCTTACCATTTTGATGGAATTTGCCGACGTTCCTCATAATACGATAAAGCCAGAAAATATACCTAGTAGACATTACTATGAAAACTATACGCCTGAGCATTATTATGAGATGACCTTTTCGAAAAATGGTTACGAAGGTCCAAGAGGCGAAACACTACCAAGTATGCGTGAATACTTCCTAGATCAAAGTGGCGGTTCTTTTGACGTGGAAGGTGGTGTATTTGGTTGGTATAAAGCAAAATTTGATCATCCTTATTATAAACAGGACACTCATGCACTGATAAAAGAAGCTGTTTATAATGTATTAGCAGACGAAAACTTTAATTTGAGCGATTATGACCTTGATAATGATGGTCAAATTGACCATTTAAGCATTATTCACTCAACATTAGGTGAAGAATCTGAGCCACGTGCACTGCGTCCAGATCCAAACAGCCCGTTTAATAACTATATTTGGTCTCACCGTCACTCAATTAATCAAGATGTGTTTAATGAATCAGTGGGTAAAACAGCGCGTATTGGCAGCTATGTTATCCAGCCAATTGATGCAACGATTGGTCTTCTAGCACACGAATTAGGTCATGATCTAGGCTTACCTGACGAGTATGACACTGTGTATTCAGAAGATAAACATGGTGGCGTTGGTGAAACTGTTTCTGCGTACTCTTCTATGGCTTCAGGTAGCTGGGGTGGTGTGATCAGAGGCACAAAACCGACGGGTTATAGTCCATATGCAAAATTGTTCTTACAAAATAAGTACGGCGGTAACTGGATCCAGTCTCAGGAAATCAATGCTGCTGAGCTAACAGAAAAAGGTGTGACGGTTAAGTTTTCTCAAGCTGGTACGAAAGGTTTGAATAACGACTTGGTTAAAATTGACCTGCCAGAGCAAACGAAAAAGATCTATGAGCCACTACATGCCAATGCATTTGACCTAACAAGTTATAGTGCTATCTCTTTTGCACAATCAGTGAAAGGCACCGAAGCTGCGACTTTAAGCTTTAGCTTAAACTCAACGCAATCTATTAATAGTGCTTTTGGTTTGAGACTACTGGTGGATATTCCGAGCGCAGGTATTTCAGGTGCTTTAGCACCGGCAAATGCAGCTGATTTAAAAATGGCATCTGATGGTAGAAAGATTCTTACTACAGGCTCTACTTGGACAACGGTTAATTACGATATTGCATTTTTGGCGCAGTTTGATGACGTAACTTTTACCGTTGAAAACTATGCAATTGGTGGTGAATCAACCTATGTCGCGGTTGATAACATTGTCGTGTCAGATGGAGACAATGTACTCAATGAAATCACTTCAAATACGCCTGAAAAAGTTAGCTTTGTAAACAGCGCATCGCTGTCTGATGGTACAATTCAATATACACCGTACTATCTGTTAGAGTGGCGTCAGCATGTTGGGTTCGATGCGAGCTTGAAAGAGGCAGGAATGGAAGAAGGCCTGTTAGTTTGGTATGTTGACCCATCTTATGTAATTGAATTCTTTGATGTACCAAGTGCTGATAACCTAGTGGGTGCACACCCAGGTGAAGGTTGGATTGGTATTGTCGATGCAGACAGAAATCCAATTCTAGAGTATGTGACTGAATACAGCAGCACAGGTCAGTGGGTAACGGATCGCAGCGTAACACCACTAAATAGCCGCAGGCAGATCAAAGATGCAGCATTTAACACTGTGCCGCAATTAGGTGATGCAGGGCGAACAACTCGCACCGATTTGGCCAATGGTGGCTATCTTGAAACGGTATGGAGAGACCAATTCACAAATGCAAATCCTCGCTTTGCAGATTGGGATGACTATACAAACTACATTCGCCCAGCAACAGGTAAAAAGCTGCCGAAGTTAGGTCTTATGTTTGAAGTCGTTGATCAATCAGCTGACGGTGCGACTGCAGACGTAAAAATTTCTAAAATGTGGTAAGTCTTTTTAAACAATTACGTTGTGCTTGAGCCTGGCAATTGCTGGGCTTTTTTCATTCTACAGTTTTAAAATTTAACTGACTTTGCAACGGAGTAACTCCGAGCTATCGCCCTATTCTTTGCACTTACCTCTCTTAAAATTTCCATAATATACGCTAAAAATACTCTATGCTTAGTCTAACGTATTCATTTAGTTGCGACATCGCGTTGGTATGGCGCAAAGCGGGGAGAGGATGTTTCAAACAAGGTCTGCAAGATTCGTTGGTCTTATACTAATCAGTGCGCCTTTTTATTGGTTACCTGCGGTGTGCCAAGGAGCACAAGAGGTTGAAAAAATCTCCGTGACCGGCACTAGAATAAAGCGCTCAATACAAGCCGATAGCCCATCACCAATATCCAGCATTGATGCAAAAGCACTCTCCTATATTGGTGCTAATGATGTGAGAGACTTGATTGAAACCCTGTCATTTAACGCGGGGGCGCAGAACAACTCTGATAATTTGACACAAAACTTTACGGTCGGCACCTCAAATGTAAACCTCAGAGGGCTGGGCGTATCTTCTACTTTGGTGTTGTTGAATGGCCGGCGTCAAGTGACATCTGCTGTGGTTACGGATCAAGGAGCCAGCTTTGTCGACACCGCATCTCTGATCCCCACTTTGGCAATAAAGAGAGTTGAAATATTAAAAGATGGCGCATCGGCTATTTACGGCTCAGATGCGGTTGCGGGGGTTGTAAACTTTATTAGTAGAGATGATTTAATAGGCAGTGAGCTTCAATATGAGTATCGACAACGCTTAAGTGAAGGCAGTCAAGATGAAACTAAAATAGACTTTGCTTATGGTGTCGAGATTGGCAACACTGGGCATCTGCTGGTCGCAGCAAGCTATTTAGAAAGGACCAGCTTAGTGCTTGGAGAAGTTGATTGGGTCCAACCGGCATTTAGCAGTTTTGGCAATCCTGGTAGTTTTGTACTCCCTTCTCTTGCCAATGGACTAAATCCAACGGGTCTCACAGTTGCTGACCCGAATTGTGAGCAAAATGGAGGTGTTGAGTCCGAAGGAAGTAATGGCAATACATTTTGTTTGTTTGATTTTGCACCGCAAATCACAGCAGTGCCGAATGAAGACAGGTTACAGCTGTACATGCATGCAAAATGGGAGTTAAACGATGGTGTTGAGCCATGGTTTGAAGCGGGTTTTGCAGATAATGATATTTCTCGAGAAGTTTCACCTAGTTTTCCGGTGCTAAATGCGCCGTCTGTGCTTTCGTCACATCCAAATAACCCCTACAACGAAGATATATTTTTTAGAGGGCGACCATTTGGCGTTGGCAAACCAACCGAACGGAATTTTTATGAGCACCGTACTTCACGGGTCGCATTTGGTGTAGACGGATCTATAGGGTCGAACAAATACTGGCAAGTTTCCTATGTGAGTGCGCAAAATGATGCATTTTTAAATCCCAGAGATGTCATAGCTGACAACTTTCAATCTGCTTTATTGGGGTTTGGTGGGGTGAATTGTGACAGCCGAGGTGCTTCAATTGCAGGCACCGGTTCTTGTCTATATTTTAATCCTTTTTCCCCTCAAGATAGCGTGAATGAACAATTACGCAGTTACATCATTGGCGACTATATTGGTAACGTGAAATCGACGTTACGTGTTTTTGAAGGCGTCTTTGCGTTTGATGAACTGTTTGCAATCGGTGATGACTACAGCGCATTGGCGATTGGTATTCAATATAGAAAAGAATCAATGACCTCAGTCTATGACTCTTTGACGCAACAAGACAGATTTGCGTTTTTAATCGGCAATCAAAACGTATCTGGAGAGCGCAATGTTAAAGCGCTGTTTTCTGAATTGCGACTCCCGCTTTTGGCTCAGTTTGAGCTTGGAGTGGCCATTCGATATGAAGATTATGGAGATTTAGGAGGTGACACCACAGATCCGAAACTGTCTGTGCTTTGGCATTTATCTCCAGATTTGTCGTTGAGATGTTCATACAGCACATCCTTTAGAGCGCCCTCAGTTCATCAATTAAAAGGCATTCAAACCAATTTTGCCAATATTACCGATCCCAGAGATGGTTCGACGACGTTTGGCGGTAATCGAACTGTAGGTGATACGAACTTGGTGCCAGAAACTTCAGAAGCGTTTAATTTTGGCATTTCATATGCATTCGATACATTAGATATAGATGTAGATTACTGGCGTTTTTCGTTTGAAGAAGTGTTAACTCGAGAAAGCCATCAAGCGGTTGTCAATGCGTTTCCAGATGACCCTAATCGGGTAGTGCGCACCTCCGCAGGCACAATTTCAATTGTGAATACGCGGTTTATCAATGCTGAAGCGATTGATACGTCAGGTGTGGATCTGACAGCCATGTATCATTTTGATATGCACTTTGGACGGGTAACCCCACAGCTTTCAGCGTCTTATTTGTTGGAGTATGACTTAATGGATGAAAGCGGCACTGTTACGGATGGTCTGGGTAAGTTGAATCGCAACACAGTCGGAAATCCGGCTCCAAGACTCAAAGGTAGCATGGGCATCAATTGGACCATGAACGGCCATAATGCAAATGTGTTTTTTCGCCATGTGGCCAGTTACGAAAATGACGTAAGTCTAGAGAAAATAAACTCTTTTAATACGATAGATTTACAGTATGAAATGGAACTCAATGAGTCTTCTATTTTGGCAGTTAGTGGGGCGATCACCGCTGGTGTAGTAAATATAACGGATAAAGCCCCGCCTTTTGTAAATATTGCAGGTAGTTATGACCCCAGAACAGGTGATCCGAGAGGACGCAGAGCGTATTTAAAGTTTAAGGTGCGCTTTTGAATTGTATGGTTGGTTGGTGGTATATGGCAGGTCATCTTTCCAATAAACGTAAATATGGGCATATTCGACTTATTGTCATGGTCGTCATGTCTGTGATCTTGCTAGTTCATAGTAGGGAGGGGAATACGCGGACTTTGCGTTTTGTCACACTTGAGTACCCGCCATACCAGTATTTAGAAGAGAACAATGCTAAAGGCATTGGAGTTAATATGGTTAACGAAGTATTTAACCGAATGGACAAGCCCTTTGTGATTGAATTTTTACCTTGGGGACGAGCGCTCAGAGAAGTTCAGGCTGCACGTGCCGATGGCATTTTTACTATTTATTTTTCCGAGGAACGTCAGAAAACCATGCTGTTTTCACAACAGGTATTGATAAACCAATCGGTATCAATATTCAGTAATCGTGATAGTGATCTAAATCTGACTGGCGATATCAATGAATTGAGGCAGCTAAGAGTAGGGCTGGTTAGAAATGTAAGCTACGGTAAAGAAATAGACTCGGCTATAGCGCAAGGCGTGATCAACAAAGTGGTGGAAACCACTTCTGGCACTCAGAGCTTTAAACTCTTGCTGGCTGACAGAGTAGACGTTGTAATTAGTAACCAGCTCGGAGGATTTGACATACTTCGCCGACTAAACATTCAGCAATTGGTTCAATTGCACAGTGAGTATGAGTTTGTGATCCCCAGTTATTTCGCGTTTCCTAAAACATGGCGTGGTGAAAAGCTTAAACAGCAGTTCGACGCCACGCTGCAAAAAATGAAAAGTGATGGGACGTATAAAGCGGTATTAGCGCAATCTTTACTATGTAGTGGTAATGACTGTAAAGACTAGTCAGGGAAAAGTGGCCCTAAAATAGGCCACTCAGTTTTATGCTATATCAAGCACCTAGGCTAGTTAGCGCTTAAACCTCGACGTTTAAGCAAGGCGTCTGTCGTCGGCTCTTGACCTCTAAATGCTTTGTAAGACTCCATGAGTGGTCTTGAATTACCAACCTCAAGAATATTTTGACGATAGCGTTTGCCTATTTCTCTGTCCAGCCCGCCCTGAGATTGAACATATGCAAATGCGTCTGCCGCTAAAATCTCGCTCCACATATATGCATAATATCCCGCAGAATAGCCGCCGCCCATTGAGTGGGAAAAGTACGCAGATTTATAACGAGGCTGAATATGAGGTAAGTATAGGCCATGTTTCTTAAGCACTTTCTGTTCAAATGCTTCTAAATCTGTGATTTTATCCTCCGGCTTCAGGGCGTGCCATTCCATATCAACGACCGCTGCAGCGACGTACTCCAAAGTGTCAAATCCTTGGTTAAAGCTTCTTGAGTTCACTAACTTGTCTAATAACTCTTGTGGTATCGCGGCATTTGTTTGGTAGTGTTTTGCATAGTTGGCGATAACTTTTGGATGAATTGCCCAATCCTCCTCAAAAGTAGATGGAAACTCCACGAAATCTCTAGATACGGCAGTGCCTGCCAGCGAAGGGTAATTGACGTCAGACAACATACCATGAATACCGTGGCCTAATTCATGGAAAATGGTGGTCACCTCGCCATAACTCAGTAGCGTAGGCTGGCCATTCGGTGCTTTAGCAATGTTCATAACATTGACCACAACTGGTGTTTGACCAAGCAAGTGAGACTGGTCGACAAATGAATTCATCCAAGCGCCACCGCGCTTGCCTTGGCGTGCAAAGTAATCGGCATAAAAGATAGCCAAGCTAGTTCCGTCATGGTCGAACACTTCATACGCTGTGACATCAGGATGATATACAGGTAAGTCTGGGCGAGGTTTAAACTCAATACCATATAGCGCTTTCATGGTGAAAAACACACCGTCTTCGAGCACGCGGTTAAATTCAAAGTATGGCCTGACAGTGCTTTCATCCAGCGCATATTTGTCTTGGCGGACTAACTCCGCGTAAAAAGCCCAGTCCCACGGCTGCACGGTAAAGTCGCCGCCTCTTTGGACTACTTTTTCCTCAATAGCTTGTGTTTCTTGCGCTGCATTTTCCATCAGTTGTTCAGTCATACCTGAGAACATTTTGAATACAGCTTCAGGTGTTTTTGCCATTTGTGCCGACAGGCCATATTCAGCCCAGCTATCAAAGCCAAGGATATTTGCGCGCTCAGCGCGGTTTTGTGCGAGACGACTTACAATCTCTGTATTACTGGTCTCACCAGAGCGAGCTCTATTTGCAGAGGCTAGCCAAATTCGCTCTCGTAAAGCGCGATTTTCAAGCTGTGCAAGAATGGGCTGGCGTGTGGTATTGGTAATACTGATTAGGTACTTACCTGTGTGTCCTGCGTTTTCAGCTGCTGCCGACATCGCGTCTATTTGTTTGTCATTTAGGCCCTTAAGTTGTGCTTTATCTTCAACCAAAACAGCAATATTTTGAGTTTCTTTTAGCAGGTTTTGACTAAATTGGGTGGTTAGTTGAGAGTGCTCTTTGTTGAGTATTCTGATCTGTGACTTTTGATCTGCATTAAGCTTGGCACCTGCGCGGACAAATCGTTTGTAATATACCTCAGTGAGCCTGAGCGATTCCGCATCAAGTTTGAGCGTATCACGTTGCTGATAGATGTCTTGTACTCGACTGAAAAGTTTCTCATTTAGGTAAATGTTGTCGTAGTGCTGCGCCATCAGAGGGGCAAATTTTTGCTGTAGAGTTCTACGTGTAGGCGTTGAATCGGTCGCACTGATATTTGAAAAGTAGGCACTAACACGGGTTAGCTGCGCGCCACTTTTTTCTAGAGCGACAATTGTATTTTCAAATGTGACCGTTTTTTTGGCTGTTATTTCGTCAACTTCCGCGAGCTGTTGTGCAAAGCCAAGTTCAAATGCTGGAGCAATATGTTTGTCCTTGATGGCTGAGAAGTCAGGTGCTTGATATTGCAATGAACTGGGGCTGAGCAGTGGGTTTGTCAAGTCGACCTGCGCTGTTGTTTGTAGCTTTGATATTGCTGATTGTGGTGCGACATTTTGGCTATTGCAAGCCCCGAGCAACAGCACTGAGCTGATTGCAGCAGCGATTGATTTTCTTATCATGGTGTGTTTCCGAGATAGTAAGACTTTGGATATTTAATGCAAAAATTACGGTTTAATTGGTAAAGCATTTTGATAAAAACAGGTTGGGATTGGCTTCTATCAAGGTGCTTTGCGCGTACTTTTATACAAGCTACCCGCAAGATTGAATTTGTTTGATATGTTATATTGTAACAAAATAAATGCAATTATTATTCTTGTTTATTTACTAATAAATTTTTAAGTTTTTGATTTTTAATTGATAAAATGGTTTTTCTTTCAAGGTTGATGATTTTATTGCAATAGCGAGCTAAAAGATTTTTTTAAGACATGATTGAAAAAACACATGGAAAAAGCTTGCAAATTACCTGTTTGTGATATGTTATATTATAACAAAATTTAGATGGGACAATTATGTTTAAACTTTCACCACTGATGCTTGGCTTGATAGCGCCTTTATCAGTACAAGCGTATGCTCAAAATATTAGCGGCCAAGTTCAAGACGAGCAGGGTAAAGCAATTGCAAATGCGACGATTTCAGTTATGGGTTCGCAAAGAACAACTCAAACTGATAGTCAGGGTAAGTTTGTTTTACAAACAAATATAAGCGGTGATGTGGAGCTTCATATCACCGCGGCTGGATTTGCGCACCAAAACAAGCTTATTGCAGCATCAGATACAGGTTTAAACGCCATTGTCGTGACATTAAATTCTTCAGCTATTGAAGTGTTAGACGTTAAAGCATCACCATTTCATGCGTCGATGATGGAGTCATCTATGCCGGTAAGTGTGTTATCCGGAGATAAATTGCGCGAGCAGCAGGCTGCGACTTTGGGTGATACCTTATCTAAACAAGTGGGAGTCCACACCAGTTTCCATGCAAAAGTGGCAAGCACACCTGTTATTCGGGGGTTAAGTGGTCCTCGTGTTTTGATCACACAAAATAGTTTAGATGTCAGTGATGCTTCTCGTGTTGGCCCAGATCATTCAGTTGCTTCAGAGACTTCAACCGCTCAACAGGTGGAAGTACTTAGAGGTCCTGCAACACTTTTTTACGGCAGTGGTGCGATTGGCGGGGTTGTCAACGTGGTGGACGAGCGTGTCCCAACGCGCAGCGATACATTTGGTGAGGTACTGATTGAGCATGCGACAGGTGATGAGCAGAAGCTAGCGAGTTTAAATCTAAACACTGGTACAGAACAATTTGCGTTTCATGTTGACGGTTACCTGAGAGACTCAGAAGACTATGACATTCCAGTACCTGCTGAAAAAGGGGCTGATGAAACGCATTCTGGTGATTATAAAGTTGAAAATAGTGCAGAAGAGTCTTCGGGCGGGACGATTGGTACTTCTTATTTATTTGAACAAGGTTATATTGGCATCTCTTACGGAAAAATGACCAGAGAATACGGGATACCAGGCCATAGTCACGGCGACGAAGCGCCGACAGTTTATGCTGATTTAGACCAAGACAGATGGCAGATGATTGGTAAATACAGCTTCGATCATCAATGGCTAAGCGAAGCAAATTTTCGAGCTGCGTATACTGACTACGAGCATGCAGAGATAGAGCATGGTGAAGTAGGTACTATTTTTGCGAATGAAAGCCAAGAAGTACGTTTGGATTTGATGCATCAGCCGATTGCGCAATGGCGTGGTGGTGTCAGCGTACATTACAAACGCAGCGACTTCTCTGCACAAGGTGCTGAAGCATTTACACCGCCTTCAGTGAGCGAAACATTTGCGGTTGCGCTGATGGAAGAACGTCATTTTTCAGACGTGTTAGTGCAACTCGGTGCACGGGTAGAGCGTGTCACAATTGATGCTCCAAGGGTTGTATTGTCGAGTGGTGATTTGCAAGGTGACGACCACGACCACGACCACGACCACGACCACGACCATGACCATGACCACGACCACGACCACGACCATGACCATGAAGGCGAGCAGGCAATCGCTCAGCGTATTTTTGCAGTAGATCACGAGTTTACACCAATAAGTTTGTCGGCCGGTGCTGTTTGGGATTATCAACCGGGTTACAACATAGGTATTTCCGTGTCTCGTTCAGAGCGCGCACCAGCAGCGTCTGAGCTTTTTTCATTCGGTCCGCACATTGGAACAGGTACTTATGAAGTTGGCGCATTGTTTAGACAAAAGGCGGATAGTCTATCGTTTGAATTAAACCCCGCAGACATAGAGTTGGAACGCGCGCACAATATAGATTTAACTTGGCGAAAGCTAGATGGCGACTTTGGTTTTGTACTGAACGCTTTTTATAACCAGATTGACAACTATTACTATCAAGTTAACACCGGCCTAATGGCGGATGATGGACATGACCACCACCATGATCATGGTGAACACGACGAGCATGGAGATGAACATGATCACACAGATCATGAAGAGCATGGTTTACCTGTTTATGTGTTTAAAACTGATGACGTGATCACACATGGATTTGAAGCGGAGTTTGCTTGGCAGGCAACTGAGTCATTACATGCTACTTTGTTTGCTGATTTGGTACGTGCGCGTTTAAACGATGGTGGTAATTTGCCTATGGTTTCACCAGTTCGCTTTGGTACAAAGCTGACGTATAACTTAGAGCAATTCACGTTAAATCTTGATGTTGTGCGTTATCAAAAGCAATCCCATATCGCGGCTCATGAGACCGAAACGCCAGGTTACACCCTAGTTGATGCCAGCATCAACTATGATTTCGCAGCCCTAGGGCAGGACTGGGTATTGTATCTAAAAGGTCATAATCTGACGGATACAGAAGCACGCGTACATACGTCATTCTTAAAAGATAAGGCACCTATGCCGGGCAGAAGCTTTGCGCTTGGGTTTAGAGGGTATTTCTAACTTTTTGTCACTGTAGTCAAAGGGGCTTAGGCCCCTTTTTTTGTCCAGCTATTCAAAACGCTTAAAGCAACCGCAATGCAGAAATGAACAAGCGCGAAAGGCGTTTGTATATTCAGTGACTTTCATTGGAAATAAACTGAATCTCGGGACTTTCAATTGTAAACATTTGCCCATCATCCAATTCGATCTCAATATAAAATGTCATAGGAAACTGCGCCTTTGGTGGCGTATTTAATATGAGGTCAGTTCGAAGACCAAGGGGTGTTAAAGGCGCGTTATTTGCTGTTTCAATATAGGTATTTAATGTGGTGTAAATACGCTTTTCCTCTTTATAGGAAAAGTATTTATTCGGAAAAGTTGCGAAAGTCACAGAGAAGAGCTGATTTAAATTACTGCCGGCCAAAAAGTCTTCGTTGAAGTCATATGCAGAGGTTATTTTGATAGACTTTATACTTTCCTTGGTGGTTTTTATCTCAGGGGAACGGGCATAGGCTTTACTGATAATCGCAGGCCACATGGAGCTGGAAAAAGAGGATGCAATAACAACAGTTTCAGTTACCGTATCCAATCCGAAAATTAAGTTTTGGTGTGCAATTGGCGTGTTTGCTTGATAAGGGGAAGCTCGCTTTATTATATGCGTATCGATTTTCTGGTCGACCTCGCGATTGAAGAGGTACAAATCAATGCCCTTAGTGATCTGTTGAGTTTTCTGCTTTTCAGGTGGTTCAGGAAGGGGAGTAACACTCGACTCAGAGCCACAGCCTAAAAGCGTTACTACTAATATCAATAAACCTATGGCGCGTAAATACAGCATGCTAAATCCTTTTTCGACTGGTTTTAAAACATGGAGTATTCCATAAAGGGGAAGAAAGTATTGTTACTTATTGTTACTGGGGAGTTTGAAAAGTTTCGAGCTTGCGATAAGTGGGTTGTTCAGCTTTGTGCTGGCTGAACAACCCTGAGGTGTTAAATTTGAGTAGCAAATTGCGTTTCACTGAGTGCTTGCTCAGACTCTACTTCGCCTCTGTGATCTGTCGCGAGCTTTTCGTAAAGTAACGGCAGGACAATCAATGTAAAGAAAGTACCAATCAGCATGCCTGCAACCAAAATAATACCTATGCTGTTTCTAGCTTCGGCACCTGCTCCCGTCACCAGTACTAGAGGGAAATGACCCAGTACAGTAGCGCCAGTAGTCATCAAGATTGGACGAAGGCGGGTTGCAGCAGCACCTTTTACGGCGTCAAACTTGTTCTTTCCTTCAAGCTGCAAATGATTGGCAAATTCAACGATTAAAATACCATTTTTTGCGATTAACCCTATCAAGGTGATAAGGCCAATTTGGCTGTAAATATTTACGGTGGTGAGCGATAAAAATGGCAGCATAAGCGCACCTGATAATGCAAGCGGTGCGCAGCCTAAAAGCACCACAAGCGGATCTCTGAAGCTGTTAAATTGGATAGCAAGTAAGAAGTAAACCACAATCATGGCTACCAATAACACACCCACCATGGTGTTACCCTCTTTGCGAAGTTGCCTAGATTCTCCCGCATAATCAATTGAATAATGAGCAGGCAATATCTCTTTGGCAAATTCTTCAATGCTGCTGAGCCCTTGTTCCTTTGTGATGTGAGGCAATACTCCCGCCAAAATTCTAAATGAACCTTGTTGGTTAAAGGACCCGAGTACTCTTGGGCTTGTGAAAGTTCTCAATGTCGCAAAAGCTGATACAGGGATCAATGTGCCTTGATCTGTCCTGACCTGCATATTGAGTATATTTTCAGGGTTATAGCGCTCATCATCGCCAACAATTGGGATCACGCGATAGGCTTTACCATCTTTATTAAAGTAGTTGGCGAAGTTGTTCGACATCAATACGCTGAGTTGGTTATTGACATCCGCAAGATTTAACCCTAAATCAGCCACAAGTAAACGATCTATTTCCAACTCAGCTTGCGGTAAATCAATTTTCAGATCTGTATTCACAAACATAAACTGGCCACTGGCATTGGCTTTGGCAATGATCTGGTCGGCGTACTGTTTCATCGTTTGTGCATCGTCACCAGAGCGCAATACAACTTCGACATCAAACTGACCTGCTGTAGGTAAAGATGCTGGCAAAATAGGGAACAAACTCAAGCCTGTCACACTGCCAAGGCGCCCATATAGGTCAAATAGTAAGTCGTGAACAGAGTTCTCGCGTTCTTCAAATGGCGCAAGTTCTACACCACCGAAACCAGCGGCAGCTGTGACTATTTGCCAAGTAAATTGGCCGCCTTCAGTCGCATTCATGACCCGTGCTGTGTCATTCATTTTTTCTGCTGTATAGACCTGAGAAGATTCTGGTGGTGCCTCAATAACGACCTGAACACTGCTTTGATCCTCAATCGGGGCAAGCTCTTTTTGCGACAATAAATAAAATGGCACTGACAATAATGAAAACACAATAGCAACAAAAAATATCTGAGGTCGCCACTTAAACAAGGTATCTAGGCTACGAAAATAAAATGCTTGCAGCCTGTCAAAATAGCTATTTACAGCTCGTGTAAGTTTGCCTTCTTTTCCGCCTTCAGGGTTTACATACGCACTCATGATTGGCGAGAGTGTAATCGCAACCAGTCCTGAAATCAGTACGGCAATCGCCAAGGTAAAAGCAAACTCTCGGAATAAAAATCCAGTTAAACCAGTTAGGAACCCTATTGGAGCATATACTGCGGCGAGGGTCAGTGTCATTGCAATGACAGGCACAAGCAATTGTCTTGAGCTGATCAGTGCTGCCTGCAATCTCGGTTTGCCTTCTCGCATGTGACGGGCAACGTTTTCAACCACCACAATGGCATCATCTACAACTAGACCGACTGACAGCACAATGGCCAAAATCGTTAGTAGATTCAATGAAAAGCCCATCATGTAGATCACCGCGACGGCACCTAAAATAGAAATTGGAATAGTGATCAAAGGCACCATGGCGGTTCTAAAAGAGCCCATCATTGCTACAACAACGATACCTACGAGAAGAACAGTTTCGGCAAGTGTGGTGAAAATTTCTTTGATGGAATCACGCATGTACAGCGTACCGTCATAACCAATCGATATTTTCATATCATTTGGTAGGATCTGGTTGATTTCGTTGAGTTTTTTATAAAGCGCATCACCGATGTTAATTTCGTTGGCACCGGGCAGCGCCCAAACAGCGAGAAATACAGTGTCGTGATAATCAAGTCGCGCTGTGACCATACCTTGCGCTTCGCCGATTTCAATGTCTGCGATATCCCTAAGCTTTAACTGCGCACTGGCAGTTTCTTTCACGACAAGGTTTTCAAAATCAGCTGCGCTCTTCAGGCTGGTGTTTGCCATTAAATCGATACGTTGACGGTTATTTTCCGTGTATCCAATGGTCGCAATGGTATTGTTTGCTTGCAGCGCTGCAAAAACGTCGCTGGCACTTAGGTCGTAAATGGCCAATTTATCGCTGTCTAACCAAATACGCATAGCCGGGTTTCGTCCACCTTCTAGGGTGACTTTTTGCACACCAGGAATATCCGACATAGATGGCACAACATTGCGAACTAAGTAATCACTTACTTCATTTCTGGGCAGGCCTTGTGACTCTACATCAAGGTAAAAAACGGCATAAGGGCTATCTGCGCGAACAATTTGAATAGCGGGATCTTCTGCGCCGGTTGGTAGTTCAAATTTAATTTGGTTGAGCCGGGTTGTAAGTTCAGCCAGTGCGTCGGTTGTACTGTGGTTAAGATCTAGCCAAGCCGTCACTTTACTCATACCTGAGGTTGTGACAGAGTCAACATAATCGACACCTGGTACAGTCGATGCCACACGTTCGATAGGTTCTGTGACATAGCCTTTTACAACATCTGCAGCAGCACCTGTATAAACGGTATTGATCACCAAGGAGGCACTCTCAATTTTTGGGTATTGCTGTACAGAGATCTGCTTAGCGGCGTTAACACCAGCCAATATGATCAGCAATGAGAGCACAATTGCCAATACAGGTCGATTGACAAAAATGTCCATTACCGATGGTTTATTTTCGTGTAATGAACTCATTGCTGTGCTCCACTCTGATTATCTAATGATGCCGTTTGCTCCGTATAGACCAACAGATTTTCACTGAGTTTAAATGCTCCTTCGCTGGCAATAAACTCACCACCAGAAAGCCCAGTCAGAACGATCTGGTTGTCTTGTACCTTGTCACCTAACGTCACTTTAACTGGTTTCGCTCGCCAATTCTGCTGTTCGTCTTTTTCGAGTTGATAGACAAATTCGCCAAAATGACTACGCGTAATGGCGTTAGTTGGAACTAATACAGCTTTGATGGTGTTGGCAGGGACTGTGACCATCGTCATTTGATTGTGATTAAATCGATTATCAGAATTCGGTAGCAGCGCGCGGTAACTTTGCTGGCGAGAGTCAGAATCAATGCTGGGTTTTTTGGCAATGATTTTCGCATGGAAATCTCTGAACTCAGCGCTGTTTGAATCTGTCAGCGAAATGCTTACTTGGCTGCCAATGTGTGGTTGTGCCAATGTTTGAGGAACATGGAAGTCCACCCATATTGCATTGTCGCTACCAATCATTGTAGTAATCTGGCTATTTACATCTAAAAACTGACCGACCTGATATTGGTCAAGGCCTGTTTGACCAGTAAATGGGGCACGGATGGTTTTTTTCGCGATCAAGGCTTGCAGGTTTTGCACCTCAGCTTCGCCAATACTGACATCGGCTTCTGCTTTATCAACTTCGTCCGGGCTGATCCGTTTTTGTTTCAACAATTTTACAACACGTGCATAGGTCGATTTGGCTAATTTGACGCGTGCCTTAGCGGCTTTTAAATTTGCTTCGTCAATACTGGTGTCAAGTTTCAACAGTACTTGCTCAAACTCTACAGTGTCACCCGGGTTAAAGCCAACATAGGTAATTTGTCCCGAATATTCATTACTGATAGTCATGTTTTTTCGCGCTTGTAGCTGACCAACCACTTTGATATTACTGGTATGCTCAATCGCTTTTGCATAGGTGCTTTTTACCGATGCTGATGGTTCAGGAAATGATTCACCAAAGGCAATTTGAGCTTGTATTTGACTAAACTTGATAAAGCCCAAACTGGCAATCACAACGAGGACAATAAAGGTAGCTGCGAGCCAACGTTTAATATTCATAATTACTCCTATCTGTGATTAACGCAGGTCTAGCGCAATCAGTTGTTGTTCAATATGTTTAAGTGAGGCGTCATTTATAGGCTGTCGCCACGGGTAGCTATTGATTAGACGTACCGAGCTTCTGATAATTGGGTGGTTAAGAGGTAATGGTGCTAGCAATGAATCCGTTCCTTCTATAATCTGTTTTGTCTGTTGCACACGTTGTACTTGTTCATACCCGACCGTCATCGCCCATCCGCTGATGATGATTTCTTCGATCGCTTCAGATAAGTTCGGTACATCTTCAAGTTCGCCAGCATTAATCGCTTCCACCAATGCTAATTTAAACGAAGACTCACAACGAGACTGTGCTTCAATAATTTTACCGGTCCAATAAGTAGAACCTTTTTTGATGACAGCTTCATTGGTTGCGTAGGTTTGAAGTGCATAATCAAATTCGAACAGTTGTAACTTTAGCGGTGAAATAAGGCTGATCGCGATAATCTTTTCGGGCGCACTGAGTTCAAGAGCAAGAACCTGGTCAAATATATTGGAGAGATGTGTAAAAGATTCATTGGCAAGGGCAAGCACGATATCTTCCTTACTTTGTACAAACTTGTATACCGAGCCCATTGAAAGCCCCGCAATGCGCGCTATCTTGGCCATGGTAAAGTCTGTGATCGAAGCTTCATTGATGCATTGCTCTGCAGCGGCAAGGATCATTTTTCGCTGAGTTTGTTGATCATATTTAGGTGCTGGTGCCATCTTATTACTCCATAGGTGACCAGTTTTGATTTTCATTCGAATGATGTTCGAATGTCGTTATTTTAACTCTCAAAAACCTGATGTCAATCGAACTAGACTATTTAATATTTAAGCTTATCTCCCCCTGAGAATATTTAAATGGGGTTCACTAGAGCACCTAGAAGGTCGACTATGAAAGATTTAGCCTGAGGTGGGCTGTTAAAGTTTGAACAGTTTTTATTAGTAGTTCATTGAAAATGTATAAGCTAATTTCTTTTTATGTTGTTGCGCACCAAGCCGTGTTGCCAGGCTTGATAGCATTGAATTTGGCGGTTGTTGGTGTGTTAACTTGAAGGCGCCATTTTGCTCTTTTTAAGTTGTCGTTTTTATTCAATCTCGAATATAAAAACTTCATTAAAATTGTTTTCATTGAGTTGTAGTTGAGGACGGTTTTTTTGGTTCAAGACTACGAAATTTAAGCAATAGAAGTAGGATTGAAGCGATGTTAAACATCAGAGAAATTACTCAGCCAAGCGAACTCCGCGTTTTAAAAACGGCATACTTTAACGCATCTACAAGCCCCCTAGATGGTATGTGGCACTTTGGATTTGTTCCAATGGCGCAGCACTTCGGCTTTTATGAAGGTGAAAACTTGGTTGGCTATTGTTGTATCAATAGTGAAAAGTACCTTTTACAGTTTTATTTGTCAGAATTAGCCAATACATTGCCTAGCGATCTATTTACGTCAATTATTAACGGTGAAAGTGCTGCTATAGGCGAAGTTAAAGGTGCTTTTGCCAGTACCGCGGAGCCGCAATATTTATCGTTATGCATGGATGGCTCAGCAGCACATTCGGTCAATGCACTTATGTACCAGTTTTGTGAAGATAAAGCTGTGAGAGAAGTAAATGAGATAGATCTCAATTTAGCAGACGATGGCCAGTTAAGCTTGCTAGTCGATTTTGCTTTTGAAGCGATAGATGCGCCGAAAGAGTGGCTCACAAGTTACTATACGCGTTTAATCAGCCGTAACGAGTTGTGGTATTGGGTCAGAAATGGAAGCGTGGTCGCGACAGGCGAGTGCCGATTATTTGATGAGTACCAAACACAATTTGCAGACGTTGGAATGATTGTATCGACAGAACATAGACGACAAGGTTTAGCAACTCGGGTACTAAAACAATTGGTAATGATTGCCAAGAAAAAAGGGCTGAAAGCTGTTTGTTCTACAGAAAGTAGTAATATAGGGGCACAAAAAGCAATTTATAAAGCGGGCTTTACTGCATTGAATAGAATTGTGCAGTTTGATTTTTCCAATCGTTAATTATTTGCTTCCAACCGCCTTGTGTATTTTAGGATAAAAGGCTTTGGGGCAGTGTCATCAACTGCTATAAATGAGTATTCCATTTTAGCGTCAGAGAGCATTATGATCCAGTGGTTACAATTCCCTCAGTGTTCTGTTGTGTCTACTTTTGTTGAGTGTTATTGGCTGATTGAGAAGGGGGAACAAGCGCAAGGTGTTCAATTTCCTAAGCTAAACCCCGACCCTAGTGGTCACTTAATTATGTCTCCCGCGGACCAACCTTATTCTTACAATTTTGGCGGCAATATAGAATGTGGTGTCGGGAGCCATATTCTATTTCCCCATTTACAATCCTTACAGTTAGATCACTCTTGCTCTTTTATTCATCTCGGTATTAAGTTTAAAGTCGGCGCGTTCTATGCCATAAAAATACCTGGTTTCGGCCACCCAACACTGGACCAAGTTGCTGCAATTGATTTACAGGCTCTGCTGGTAATGAGTGAATTAGAAGTGATTGATTTGCTATCACTCGCTCGAGCGAGCAATACTTTGTGTCGTGATAAACTTGATAGCGTGTTAGCGCGTTGGCTTACTCAATTTCATCAAGACAGGTACAGTGAATTAACATCCAAAGCTTTGAAAGTAATCAACATAGAGCCCATTGCTCGGCTAGGTGAGCAATTACATTGCAGTCAAAGAACATTAGAGAGAGCATTCAGCAAAACGACCGGATTTACACTGAAGCAATGCCAGTCAATGAATAGGCTTGAAGCAATGCTCGAATACTTATATTCACGCAACAAAGAGGAGATTGATTGGGCTGAGGTTGCATGTCGATTCGGCTTTAGTGATCAACCTCATTTGATTCGTTATCTTAAATCCCAGCTCGGTTTTACGCCTGCCAAATATGCCACTGACAGAGGCCTAACAATTGATGCATATGGTGGCATATCAAATTATTTGCATGAGTCCAATTGATGTATGGTAATGCACTTATTCCCTCCTAAGACGAAGCAACAAAAAACGATATCACGTTTATAGATATCGCTTTTAAATTTCCATTATTCAAATCTAAGTCTCAGCCCTTTCAAGGACGAGTTTATTAAATATTTCACACTGCCATTCGTATTATTAACAAAGAACAAAAGGTATCAATGATGGCTGTTGGCAATTATCGCAAAACAAAAGTGTTAGAGAGTGAATATTTATCACCGAATATGAAACGGGTTGTATTAACGGGACCTGATTTAGCAAGTTTTCCTAGTGGCTTTGAAGGAGGCTATGTGAAGCTGCTTTTTACCAAGCAGGGTAGAGCACTGCGTGAAGAAGAGGCATTTGAGCAGTTAAGCCGTCAAAATATCATGATGCGTACATACACAGTGCGTGGATTTGATAAGGCAACACAGCAACTCACCCTCGATTTTGCACTGCATTCTAATGAAGGCAGCATGGCACCTGCTTCAGATTGGGCTAGGGAAGCGCAAGCAGGAGATGAGATGATCGTTGGCGGTCCTGGGAGCACGATGGGAGTCGATAGCAGTGCAGATTGGTTTTTATTTATTGGCGATATGACGGCGATACCCGCCATAAGTTGTTATTTAGAGCGATTACCAAAAACTGCCAAGGGAACTGTGGTGCTAGAAGTGACGCAACAAGAAGATATTTTGGATCTCACCAAACCCGGTGGTGTTGATGTGATCTGGAAGGTCAATGGTACGCCAGGTAGAAACAGCCAATTGTTGGACACCGTTCAAGCTCTGGATTGGCATCAAGGCCGCGTTTTTGTTTGGTGTGCCTGTGAGTTTGATACTATGAAGACACTGCGTCGTTGGTTTAAGCGAACAAAAGGCATTGAGAAAGAGCAGATGTATGTGAGCAGCTATTGGAAATATGATTGTACAGAAGACGAACATAAAGTTGAAAAAAGAGTGGATTCACAGCTCTCAGACTGATCCCAATGGAATAGGAAAGTTGAGCGCAAAGCAATCAAGGCTGTACTTTCTTTTTGTCTCTTTAAACCTAATTGGTACATTGTGTGATTAAGTCTTAATTTGATCTGTCAGATTCGATTAACAGGGCTCAATCAAACCTGATAGTCGTGTATGTGCCAAAAGCGGACCTTAATGCGTAACTTGTTTCTGCCCCAAAACATGTTTAGTCGAATGCCTCAAAGAATAGCGGCCATTAGAAAATATTTTTAAAGCATTGAGCTTATGCCCAGTTGTTTTGTGATTTTTCTATAGTCAAGAAAACGACCCATTGGGTCGTTTTTATCCTTTCCATAATTTCTACAATGATATAAAAAATATCTTTAGCAACAAGTTAGTTATTGTGATAGAACCAGTACAATGATAAAAATGGCCCATGGTTTGGTAGAAAAACGGTCCAATGGGTCGATATTAAATTGTTAGGTGTAAATGGAAGTTCAATTGTGAATTCAAATTTCGATAAATATATTTCTAATCTTGTTACCAACAAAGCGAAATTTCCTGAACAGCTCTTTGAATTCGCAACGGATCTTGAACGTTACAAGTTAAATCACCCCAAGTCGCTTCATGATAGTTGGGTTTCATCTTTAACTATTGCCGAGAATCGCAATAAACAGCGTCCTTTTGATGCTTCGTTATCAATCATTTTAAGCCTAATCGGGCAACAACATGATCGCGACATTGTTTTAATCTATAACAATGTTAAATCCTACAAACTAATCGGTCATGAAAATGAATTTAATTACAATGATACTTTTCATGGTGATGTTGTAACTCACGAAGTATCGTTGGAAAATGGGCTATACAAACATATTATTGAATTACGCTCTGGCTCTATATTCAAAGTGTATTTTACAGATTTCAAAGTTACAGAGTGCGTTTACACATAACAAACGCATCAACGCATGGGCTAATAAAGCTTGGCTTAGTTCGTGCCTCACTAATTATAGCCAAGCTTTATTAGCCCATTATGTGGGCGTTATAAGCCACAGGTAGAACATGCGTAACCTTCTAGTTTTGTTGTTATTATTCAGCAGCGCTTCTTTTAGTAGCGAGGGTGTTTTTGAGCGATGGACTGCAAAAGGAAAAGAGTGTTTTTTTAAGTTTCAAATACCACCTAGCGTAAATTGGGATGGGGAATCTGAATTACCTATTTCTATTAAGGGCATTAATACCGCTTTCAAAAATTGGACTAATGCTAACTTAAGCAGTGGCGAAGAAGCGCATGTTACAAATTACAATTTAGCATCTGTTTTTTCAGAAGAAGCTACAACCAATTACTGGGTTTATAAAGTTGGCTATGTTGTTTTTAATAATGGTTCGCCTACACAAAACTTTAATCGTAAGGTAGTAATTGACCTTTCTGGTAAAGTAATCACCCCAGTATGTGGCTTATAACAAATTAATTAAACAATGGACGCAAAACAGCAGGCTTGCGCTCATTCTTCGCTAAGTTTAGCCTGCTATTTTCTGCCGTTTATTAAGGCGTTATATTTTTAAGGGATTACACATGAAGTATACTATACTGGCATTGTTGGGGCTTTCTAATATTGCTTATTCATCTCCTGATTTTCCTATCGGCAATTGGGAGGCTGTAAGCCGATCTGATCAAGCTATTTATGGGAGCTTTACTTTTACGAAAGAAAAGGTCTATTGGGGCTTGTCGCCTGATGCTCCGCCCTGTAGTGCCAATTATTCAGTTAAAGTAACGAGTCCTGAAAACTGGGATATAAAGTTCTCAAATAAAAAATGTGATTATGATGAGATGAATAATAGCAGTCATAGTAGAAGGCTTGTCGGAATAAATTTACGTATCGACGCTAGCCTTAACAGTAAATATGATAAGAACAGTATAAGGGCGTGGGTGTCTACAAAGTCTGAGGGGTGGAAATCTACTGGGGAGGGTATGTATCAACTTTATAAGTGGAGTTTCTACGAAAAAATAAAAATATAACAAGTGCCTAAAAGCAGGCTTGCGCTCACTCTTCGCTTAGTTTAGCCTGCAATTCTTCGCCGTTTATTAAGGTGTTATAAGCCGTAATCCAGTATGGAGTATACCTGTGATTCTTGTAAAGAGTTATGGTGGAGTTGGCTAACCACTATTGGTCGTATACTGCCTTGTACTTTAACCAAGGCGTGTTGGTTGGAGCGCAATATAACCGACAGTTGCTCCCTATGATATGGAGTAATCTCATCGAACTTGCAGCCACAAAACCTACCATGGAAGTAGGTAGTGCTGAAGTTAGTTTACTTCACCAAGCAATTTCGGATTCATATTTTGCTGAACTCGAACATAAGTATGACTTGCTGGACTACGATACATTCCGAGTTTCAGAAGATGAAGTTGAGCTAAGGCTATCAGGGTTTGCGATAGGTGATACGCTGTCGTTAAAGGAGATTGTACCTATCATGGCCTGTTATGATGAGCGCACAGATGTGCAACGCTTTATTGATGAACAAGCAGAGCAGTTACCTGTCTTTTACGACCACTTGGGTAATACGGGCCTAATCACCGGGTGCAGTCAAATTATTAATCTATGGGATGACCGAAATTTTAAGTCGTTGTTTTTAATTGAGCAGGCTAACTTTAAAAGCGCCAAGTTACATTTTTCTAAGGCCAATTCAAGTGCTCTGTCTGGCTGGTCTTTTTATAATGTGAAGTACCTCAATGGTATATCGGCACATTCGGAATTGGTAATTAAAGACAGTAAAGATGGTATATACGAAGTCCAAATTGGCGGTTGGTTTGGACACTTTAGCACGGATCAAGAGTTCGCGTATGAAGGCGTTTTTTACCTTCAGTAGCTAAGTAAAGGACCTTCCACTGTCCGACGATAATATGCCGCTCACTTTCAAATGCTGTGGTGAGCGACAACAGCCTTTGCCTGAAGGTTGTAAATTTGTATCGCAGACCATTTTTAGACAAACCAAATTGGTTTGTAAAGCGTAATTTTAACGCTGCGCCACTTGAGAACATGAGAAGTGATAGATGAATTTGCTAACTGCATTGTTTCAATTGGGATAGATTAAATTCTAAAAAGCGAGCTTAGCTTGAGGGCGCTTCAAATATTGTATAAACGCAGAGGTGTTAAGTTTTGTTAACCTCCAATTCTCTCATATAGTTTGGCTAAGAAAACGACTGCCCCACCATCAGTTTTTAGCCTTAATGTATTGATATATATACTTACTTTCTTAGTCATAGAAAAGTTGGTGACAAATCAAGTAAACGTCAAGTCAATTGTTCCACAGTAGATATGCTGCAATCAAAACGTTGATTAATAAAACTGAGGAGTTACCTATGGGAAGCGTTAAACCACTGTGGGCAGGTGCTATGTTCATGGCATTTACTATGACCGACTTTGCTGCGGCAATGGAACGTGATGGGCCAATGGTTGGGCCCTATCTAGGCCAGAAACAACCTGGTTCGGAGCCAAAAGTATTTGCTCCGGGAAGTGTGTCCGCGAAACAGCGTGATACAAATCCATTTTTTTCTCCAGACATGTCGGAATTTTACTTTACGAGGAAAGACCCCGATGTAAACAAGTGGTCGCTTATTGTATTCAAACAAATAGATGGTCATTGGCATGAGTCGACAGTGGGGCCGCGTATTTGGCGGCCATTACTTGCACCTGATGGCAAAACGATGCACATGGGTAAATATGTGATGACGAGAGCAGGAGCGGGATGGTCCCAACATCGAGTATTGGATCCTATGTTTGATAGAGAAGATTGGGGTATTATGAGGCTAACAGCTGCTGCTGATGGCACTTACGTGTTAGACGATTATAAAAGCGGTGACGTTCTGAGAATATCATCTTTGGTGAATGGAAAACGAACTAAACCAGAGAGATTGGGCCCACAAATTAATACAGGCAAATACAATGCACACCCTTTTATTGCTCCGGATGGATCTTATTTAATTTGGGATGGTGTTCGTGAAACGGGCTACGGTAACTCTGATTTGTATATAAGCTTCCGTGATAAACAAGGTCGTTGGGGCAAAGCCATCAACCTAGGTGATAAGGTAAACACCAGCGCAAGAGAGGCTTCTGCCAGCGTGACTCCTGATGGGAAGTTCTTATTTTTCAATCGTGCTACCAAAGATAATGACAGCGACATTTTTTGGGTTGACGCCAAAGTGATAGAAGATTTAAGGCCAAGTAATAGTTAGATTATTAGGTAATATGCACAAGCAGGGCATGCTACTGAGTACTTATTGCAATAGATAAGAAAAAGCTGGTACGCTCAATGGCTAGTACAAAGTATATTTAGTTACGCTCATACTTCGTTTATAGAGATTTAAATCATATTCCATCATAAACGATGCCAAAATAAAAACAGGGGTTATATGAAATATATTTTACTAGCCTTGAGCTTTATAGCGCTCAATGCACATGCCATTATTATTCGTCATGATGTAAAAGATACTAATTATTTAGCAAAACCTGATGACTTTCCAGCACTTGCAACGTTTTACATAGATGGTGCTCATGGCATCCTGTTTTCATCAAAATGGATTATAACCGCGGCACACACAACATTTTGTTTAACCTCTGGCACCAAGATAAAAATGAGCAAAGGCAGTGCCACAGTCAAAAGGTTGCATATTCACCCTAATCACACCCCAGGCATTAGTCATGATATCGCTTTGGTAGAGCTTTTGGAGGACGCCGCGCATGTGCCTCCTGCCACCTTGTATACCAGAAATGACGAATCAGGGCTGCCAATCTGGTTTATTGGCATAGGTGGTACAGGTAATGGTAATACAGGGATCACCACTGATAACTATGAAAATAAAGGCGTGCTCAGAAAAGCTCAAAATCGTGTAGAGGAAGCGAAAGGCCCGATTTTAACGTTTAAATTTGATAAAGATGAAGATGCTTTACCACTTGAAGGAATATCGGGCGGTGGTGATAGTGGCGGGCCTGCCTTTATTAAAACTGAGCGCGGATATCAGTTATTAGGTATAAGCTCTCGGTATGGTGGCGGACCATCTGAGAAGTATGGCAGCTTTGAGGTGTACTCACGTGTTTCATATTTTGTCCCTTGGATTAGGGAGGTGATGAACAAGCCAGACAAAGCAGTTAGCTCTGGTGTGAGTCTCGATAAATTGAAGTACCTGCCGGGAGGCCTTAAGCCGTCAGATCTCCCTGCTTTGTGTCCAGATATATTGTTTAGCCATAACGAGCTGAGCAAATAACAGATGTCAAAGTAGGCAGCTAACCGTTGCCTACTTGTCTATCTTGTTCAAGTGTTACAAGGTGCTCTACTACTGCAATTTTTGAATATGCATCTGCGGGTGTTTTTGCATCACTTTGTTTAGTGTATCGTGCTGGTTGTCGTCAATTTCAACATGCAAAACTAGCGGGTGCCTTTCTCCTTGTGTGAAATCCCGACACATCATGTAATATCGCATTAAGTCTGAACCCACCATGCCACACACCCATATGCTAAAAAGCGCGAGTACAACAGTCCCTACGACGGCAGCAGTTGGTGGTATAAGGATCCAAGTTACTGCGAAATACGCGCTTACTATGATTGCAATTAACACAACTAGCTCTGATTTTAAAATCCCAACAATATGGTTGGTTAGGCAATCATGTAATGGGTGCGCTTTGTTATCACACAGTGCGCTGACGTCTTCGGTATCTAGGTGTAAGGCTTCCAGCTCATCTTGTGTCTCACGAAACGCAGTGTAATCGTGGCCTTTGATAATGTAGTGATTCATACAACCTCCCAACATTCAGTGTGTACAACTATACGTTAAGGAAAGCCTCTTGGTTTACTTGCCCTAAAACTCCAATAAAATCTTCGCTAATAGGCTGATAACTATAATTTTATTGATTGGTTGTCACGGAGAGGGCATATGACCATATTTACAGGGTGTAATATTAAACAATTGGCAATATTATTTAGTTTGATTTCTTTTATTATTAGGCGGGCTTTGTGTATTCTAATATTTTAAATGTTGATTAATTTTGGTTGTTTTTAATTGTGTGAGAGTTTAATAGATTGCATTGATTTGCAAAAGTGTTTTATCGTAATGCTTTGTAATGTTTAAGTCTGGTTTTTATCTCTAAGCTAATTTACCGAAACGTTAAATTAATTAAGTTAAAAGGAGATGAAAATGAAGTTACGTAAATTAGCTGGTAGTAGTTTAATCGGAGCAGCTGCGCTCATTATGCAATTTTCAAGTGTTGCAGGAGAATCTAACGTTAATACGAACGAAGTTCAAAGTAACGTAGATTATTACCAAAATGTCGGAAAATATGTGACGAAAGTTGGTGAGTTGTCGCCACATGACAGACAAGAAATACAAGCTTCGTACTGGGAGCGAATGAATGGCAATGGATCAGGATGGTACGCAACAAATGGTGGGATCCGTGCTGTATATGGTGCGGGAGGCAGTGATAGAAGCGTGGAGCAGTTTCTTGCAGATACTTATGGTTCAGTACCGTGGTACTGGGCTACTACTGCAACGGTAAAAGTACAAATGGATGGTAATGGTTCAAAAGCATACCGTTGCCCGAGTAATCACTTGGTGACTGAGCTTTATTATGCTGATAGCGGCGATGACAGTGTTGAGGCATTAAGGTGTAAAGCGATGAGGTCGCATTCAACGGGATCAGAAACCACTGTCCGAGTACCTTATACAGGTGTTGCGTATTGCCCGAGTGGTTATTACTTAACAGGTATGCGCTATAAAGATTATGGTGATGATTATGTCGAAGAAATCATTTGCTCAAAAGTTTATTAATTAAAAATTTAATCTTATGGTTTTAAACTGCAAGTGTGATTAATTTCACACTTGCAAATTTAAATTGATTTTTATTTTTTTACGTGTTTTTTAACTGTATTATTTTTGATATTTCATATAGCTCTTTTATTAAGTTTTCCTGAGTTACTTTCGTATATTCTCTTTCCAAATAAATAAGGTCTCCAACCACATAAGCCAATTTTGCAGCCTCTAACATGGCAATATCGTTTTGGTCATTACCCATGCATAGGGTATTTTTCATATCCAGGCCAGCGCGCAATAGCGCATTTAACTTATTACTGTATTTGGGGACGACATCAAAACTATTGCATCCATTGTGGTGATAAAAATCATAATCACTGAGCGTGGTATTGAGATACGCTTTAACTTCTAAGTGCCGATTTTCTTCTAGTACCAACAGTTTGACGATGGGTTCTAACCTGAGTGATTGGTTACAATATGGGTTTCTACCCAACTTTTTAACTTCTTGATGAAAGCGATGTGGAGTGTCTGAGATAGCATATTCCTCGATGCCATCGTATAGGTATGGAATTTCGTTTTGATCAAGCCAGTTCAAAACTTCGATAACTTCTCGTTTATTGAAGTTTAAAGTGTCGTAAACGACTTTGTTTTTGCTAATCATCGCGCCATTGCAACCAATGATATGATGGTGCCAAAAGTGTTTTGGCAGTACTGGCAAGGTATCTCTTAGCGGACGCGCCGTGGCAAAGTGTATCGTCGCACCTTGTCGCTCAATTGCCTGTAACGCTTCGGCTACTGCATCCTGCATAGGCTGACCTTTAAAAATTAGAGTCCCATCTAGATCAAATACGACATTCATTATTTTACGTCTCATAATTTAAGTTGCGTTTACTTTGCCAAAAATTCGCGATATAAATTTAGCTATTGGCTCAAAATTATTAGGTATTAGCTCATTAGTAAAAGCAAACCCGCGCCCGTTCGATTTACCATCAATGAATCTGTTCGTGTTAAGCATATTCAAAACAGTCCATTGCTGTTTGAATGGCATCAACATGATTGTTTTGAATTAATCTTAACATTGGGAGCAAAAGGCAAGCGTTTTTTGGCCGGTGATGTTCATTATTTTGAGGCGGTTGATCTCGCCTTAATTTTACCAGGTGAACCGCATACTTGGGACAATGCAGATCAATTAGCTCCTGTTGGTGATGTGGTTGTCGTACTTTGGCCAAAGGATTTATTTTCAGTTGAGATCAGTGAATTTGAGGTGATCCAAGCTTGGCTGACTGGATTGGAAGCTGGCATCGTGTTTTCAAAGGCAGTAACAGCCAAAGTGATGCCTTTAATGCTGAGCATGAACAGTGCTCAAGCACTAAAAAAGCTCACGATACTTGCCGATGTACTGTCAGAACTCATGCAAGTGCACATATCTCAAAGTCCTATTTCAAGTGCACCACGTCGCAATATAGCAAGGATAGAACCAGTGCTGGACGTCATAAAAAGTAACTTGGCTTGTATACCAAGTCTTACCGAGTGTGCTGTATTGGCTAATCTCAGTGTAGCCACACTCAAACGCTTGTTTACAGACAGCCTTGGTATGAGCTATTCACAGTATTGTGACCAACTGAGAATAAAGCGAGCGAGGCATTTACTTGCGACAACACACCAGCCGATAGGAGTTATTGCGCAGCAATGTGGTTTTAATAGCGCTGCATATTTTAATCAGGTTTTTAAAAAACATGAACGTCTTACCCCGAGTGAATTTCGAAAGCAGTTTACATGGCGAAAGCGCCGATAGCATGATTATGCTCGTGTGCATACCCTTATGGGTATGCACACAATCTCAAATTACAGTGTTTTTAAGTACTCTATCAGCGCCATTTTCTCTTCGTGGCTGAATTCCCTGCCTATTTTTCCCGGTACACTAGTATCGTTTGTAAAGGCATGGCCAGTATTGTGATTACCAGCTTGACGTGTATCGAGAACGAAATACCCACCTTGGTAATCATCGACTTGATTGGCTGGCGGTAGATCATTTCGATGATTTAAAGCTTCGATATGCTTGCCTTGAGTTATGCCAACGTTGACAGGGTCAAATTCGAGGCGGCCAAGTTCAACAAAAGTCGGCCTTTGTGAGGGATTCGACAGTAAGCTATACAAGTTTGGGACTGAACCATTATGAAGATAGGGCGCTGTCGCCCAAATACCATTAAGTGGCCGTGCCTTGTAACCGCCACTATGCCTTAAACAATTGGGCCTGCCGCCCTCAAGCTGCTTTTGAGTATCGTATGGAGTGTAGTTTTGCTTAAACCACTGTTGGTTGGTCTCTTCTACAACCGCGCCGAGTGCGAGTGCAAAATTACTGGTTGCGCTGTCTTGCACATTGATAAACTGTAAATCAGAACGCATGTCTGGGGTTTTTTGATATTTACCAACCGCAACACACAAATCTGTATTGAGTCCCAGCTCTTTGGTATTGACAGTACGATTTTTGAGAACTAGCGCTTGAGCAGGATCGGTTCCAATCTTTTCGAGTGAGTAGAGGTGAAGACTTAGGTATTTTTGAGCTGTAGACTTAACTTTACCGTTTTCTTCGTAGCTGATCTCGTGCCAATTTTTCTTCCAAAAATCGGGGCTATCCATTGGTTGTAAATGACATTGCTGGCAATTCTGCTTGTACAATTCCTTCCCTGCTATTACTAAAGCGGGCTTAAGTTTAGGCAAGCTGTTTGGCCATTTTGGAGCGCGAAGACCATTTATCTCTCCTAGTTGGTCTGATCCACCGTTATAGTTACGTAAAGGGTACTCACCTGCCAGCCACTCTTCGATATCGTAAAGGGTATCTATAGGAATTGAGCTAGAAAAAGTGGCAGGTTGTTGCATGATATTCTCGGGTACCTGCATGTCGACATATGCTGCGACTCCAAGCGCTTCGCCTGCATTTCTGATTAAAGGCTGCATAATTGACCCATCGTATTGTACCCAATTAAACCAAGAGGTAGTCCAAATATGCGGGTAGTTTACTGGTGCTTCTATTGGATTATAGTTGTCAGGCCTATCCATGTTGTCTGCAAACACTTTATTTCCAATGCGATTTAACGCATCAAGTCGAGTGAAGCCCTCGGTAACATTGATAGTATCCTGACTCTTGGCAAGCTTGCTGACTGTATCGGTTAGCGCACTTTTAAGCTTTGCTTTGCTAACAACATTGTAGTTACTGCCTAATACTTTCTTTGCAAAACGCTCAAAGCGGCTGTCGAATGGTGCTAACTTACTCGACAAGACGGTTTGGCCTATGGCAGCTCCCAGAGATTTAGTTAGCAAGCCCAGATCGGTCATTGCTGGCCCACCATCAACAACGTAGCGAATATCGTTATAGGTAAATTGTCCGGTGTGGCAAGCTGTGCAAGTAAAGCCAACCGCAGTAGCTGAGCGATCTAAACCAGGCATAGGAATACTGGCTGTTTTTGCCAGTCCTAAGGGCAATTGTAATTTGGTGCTGTCCAACTCTGTTGAAGGATTTAGATTTATAAAACCAAGCCGGTAAATGTATTCAGATAAAAAGGCCTTTTCTTGGCCAAAAAGAATAAACCAAGGAGTATTTTTCGGCGCTTCAAGGGCTACCAACCACTCATAAGGAATGGGCAGCGTCGCTGTTCCCTGGGATGCATGGTAAGGCCACTCATCATTGTAGTTTTCGATACTAGGCCAACCTGATTGATTAATGAACTTAGTTTCTAAGTGCTCATATTTAGGGAGTTTTGGTGGTGTTAAACCATAGTTGAGTTCGCTTAGAGCCGTTACGGTGCGAAACATGACAACTAAAATAGCGATAGCAATTAACGTGGATACAATCCAAGGCCATTTCTTTCGAAGCCAGCCAAGTATTAACGGGTAATCTCTGGACATAATATTCTCTGACGGTATTTGAATGTTGTTAATATTTTTGCATAACTTGTTAATTGCAAAAATTACATGGGATTACACTAGGACTGTGAAAGCGAAAAGCTGTGATAAAAAGGTGATTGATAAACAGTGATTTAGGTGAGCAGTTGATTTAAAAGACGTACTTGGGTGTTAAATCAAGTCTGCGAGGTTGTTGGGGTGAGGAGTCATTTATCAAACTTTGTGCGTGAATGTTGGCTCACAAACCTAACAGGGTAAACCTTGCAAAGGACTATTTGTACAGATTTTGTTGCCCATTGGTGTTTTTAAGTTTCAAAGCCTCTTAACAAGAACGCAGCTAACCTAAAAGGCGCAGGGCATATCTGCTGTACAATGATGTTGGGACCGATATTGGCTGTATTTCTTTTACTTTGAACATTTGTTCTATAAAAATTCATTTTTAATTTCATTTTTTTAACTAAGCTTAATCCTTAAGGTTTAATTTAAGGGGGTTCTTATGGACACATCTTCGTTTGATCCGCAAAAAGTAATGGACTTAGTCACTGAGCATGTCGTTAATTTCGCACCGAAACTGGCGCTTGCAATTATTACCTTGATAGTGGGTCTTTGGCTTATTTCGCTTGTTGGTAACGCAATAGACTACTTACTAGAAAAGAAAGACTTCAATATCTCATTGAGAAAATGGCTCAGTAGTGTCGCTACTGTGTTACTCAAAGCGTGTTTGTTTATATCAGTGATCTCTATGTTAGGTGTTAAAACGACTTCATTTATTGCCATTTTGGGCGCGGCGGGGCTTGCTGTGGGCTTAGCACTACAAGGAAGCCTTTCCAATTTTGCCGGTGGTGTATTGATACTCATTTTTAAACCCTTTCAGGTTGGTGACTATATTGTTGCGCAGGGTGAAGAGGGGGTGGTTGAGGCTATTGATGTATTTTGCACTTTTTTAGTCACTTTAGACAATCGCCGTATTATTCTACCTAACGGGCCTTTAGCAAGTGAGCAAGTTAACAATGTGACACATGAACCCATTCGACGAGTCGATTTGTCTGTTGGGATCAGTTACAACAACAGTGTTGATGAAGCTGAGCGCGCTATATTGGAGATGGCGAAGTGTGACGAGAGAATACTTAATGAGCCAGCCCCCTTTGTTGGTGTGGTGGGGTATGGCGACAATTCAATTGATTTGACGATATGGGTTTGGTGCAAAACTGACGATTACTGGGATGTGTATTTTGCTACCAATAGAGCCATCAAACCAGCGCTAGACAAAGCCAATATTTCCATTCCTTTCCCTCAAAGAGATGTACATATTATTGATAAAAGTGCCTAGAACAAAAAGATAACATAGTGGGAACGCACTGTTCCCACTACACTGTGCATTTAAAAGTTATATCTAACAGTTACAAAATGATTCTCGTATACATCTACGTTTCGGTAAGTTGCGCTGATAGTAAAGTCATTAGTAATGTCATAAGCTAATTCAAATTGATAGACAAGTTCATTCTTATCGTCGGCTTCTTTAATGCGTTGATAACCAAGACCTGCGCTGGCTCTAAGGTTATCTAAAAGAGCAATGTGGTAATTTGCTTCGATACCGTAAGTGCTTGAATGGTATTGCGAGCCGTAGCTCCATTGATCATGCAAAGGTGAGCGTTCTTCTCCATGAGTTTCTGAAAAATCAATCGTTTGCTCTATAAAAGTATCATTATCCATATTAATGCGGCCAATTGAGCCAACAAATTCTAACAATGCATTGTTTTCTAAGGGAATAATATAGGCTGTGTTTATATTCCACTGTGCAATGTCATTGTTAAATTCCAGATGTGTTGAATAAGTTCCATTGCTATATTTTTCGACACTAGATTTAGCCATATCTTTTGAAGTATCTAAATATTGCGCAGAGATAACCCAGTTTTCGCTAAGCTGTTTGCTCGCTTCTACTGTAAATCCATTTAAGCTGACATCGCCATCTTCTTCTTTAAGCTTAAATTTGGCGTAGCCTGCGCCAACGTAATCAAAATTAAATGTGTCGCTAGCAAATGTTGCTGTTGAAATTAGAGCACTTGATAATGCTAAGGCAAGTAATTTCATTTCCTTCCTTATAGGTGTTGTTTGAATCGGAACGAATCATACTGTTTATTACGCCTATGTAAAGCGCTAACGATAAAGTTAAAAAGTTTATTATTATTTTTATTATTCAATGGCCTATCGTTAATTTTATATTCATAAAACTGCTTATTTATTTGCCAGCTAAGTAACCCCTATAAACTGACTTATTTATGAAAAGTCTCGCTTTTATACTGTAGTTAGACCAAAAAACATATGTCGAAGGACTAAATTGAGACTCGGATGGCCGATTTTGCAGCGAAAGCGATTAGCACTAGAGGTCAACAAGGTACGGTTTGTGCACTTGGCAAAATGCATGGTCAAGTTGGTGACCGGGTTATAGGTACAATGGGAAATAAATAAGCCAGTATCGGAAAATATTCTTTAAATCATGATTATATTATGCGCTTCAACATCTCTGGTGCATGTCTCAAGGACTGAGTCAATTGAGGCAATAATAGTCATAGCGTCAGAGAGCTATATTGATAATTGCGTCTAGATGACAGGGTAAAAAATGAAACTAGAGAATGTTGTTTTTGAAGACATTGAAATAGGCCAGAGTGCAATGCGTATTCGGCAGGTGCAATTGAGTGATATCCAAGACTTAAGCATACTGTCTGAAGAGGAAAGTCTTGATAATTTGGCAAAAGAATATGCTAGCAATATGGCTTTCCAGGGGGCTGTCGTACAGGGAGCTTGGACTGCTGCGCAGATCACCGCGGTAATAAGCGCTCAACTTCCGGGGCCTGGAGCGGTTTACCTCTCACAAGATCTAAAATTTGCTTTACCTGTTGTAGTAGGAGATGTAATCACCACAAAAGTAACTGTAATTGACAAAGATTTTCAACATGGTTCATTGATCATCGATTGCCAATGTAGCAATCAAAGAAAAGAAGAGGTTGTGTTTGGCATTGCAACGGTTCTCGCTCCTACTGAAAAGGTCTGTATTGAAATAAGCTCCACCAAGCAAAAAGAACTAAATAGCGCGTGTTAACTCATTTTTGAGGGTATTTTTAAATTTAAAAGTAAGTAGATTAATGAGGTTTTTACAATAAAAGTCAGCAATGTGAAGCCGTTGTATTATATTTTTAGAACTGTATACCAAAGGTATGGATATACCAGTAGGTTGATATGTTTGCACAGCTTAAAATATCGAGTCGGCTTGGTTTAGGTTTTTGTGTGTTATTGCTTTTGTTTAGTTGTGCAGTTTTAGTGTCTGTTCAGGCACTTAATACTGCAGCTGATGGGTTTAAAGAGTACCGTTCATTAGCAAGAAACACCAATAACGCAGGGCGCGTTCAAGCAAATTTACTTACGATTAGAATCGCTGCGCTTCATTATATCAATACAGGCAGCCAGACAGCTCTGCAAGAAGAGCGCACACGAATGGCAACGCTGAATGAACTATTGGCGAATGCTCACCATGATGCAACTAGCAATGAACAAATACAAACTTTCATAGATGTGGAAAATCTCGCAACACAATACGCCAATACGTTTTCGAAAGTTGAAGAAAAAATTGCACAGCGCAATGAAATTGTACACAACAGCTTGAACAAAATGGGGCCTTTGATGGAGCAAGATTTGTCTCGGGTATTACTTAGCGCGCGCCAAGACAATGACATGGAGGCCGCATTTTACGCGTCTTTGGCACTTCGAAGTTTATTGTTAGTGAGGCTACACGTGATCAAATTTTTGGATAGCAATGACAGTGAGGATGTTGAGCAAGTTAACAGAGAGTACAGCGTATTTTTAGGAAACCTCAAAGAATTAGATGAACAGTTGCAAAATGAGATACGGCGGCGACATTTTGTCAACGTGCGCAGTCTTGCACCTAGGTATATGAACCGCTTTACAGAACTCGTTGATGTTATTAATAAACGTAATGCCCTCAAAAGAGAGCGATTAGATGTTATAGGCCAACAAGCAGCACGTAAAATTGAATCTTTAAAATTGAATATTAAAGATAAGCAGGATGAATTAGGACCGATACTACAAAAAGACAACAGGGTATCTCAAAACTTTGTGATCTGGGTAAGTGTGTTTAGTCTTTTAGCTGCAATTTTATTGGCTGTTATTATTTCTCGTTCTATCACGGGGCCGATAAATGAGGCTGTTTCCATTGCAAATGCGTTGGCACAAGGCCATTTGCACTTCAAGAGAAAAGTAACCGGTAATAGCGAGACTGCCAGGTTAATACGTGCGTTAAAAGGCATGGCTAAGCAGTTTAAAACAGTCGTATTCGAGGTGAAGCAAAGTGCAACGGCACTCGAGCAATTCTCCTCGTTAGTTATTCGCACAGCAAAAGAAATGGAGTCCACTGCGATGTCTCAAGAGCAAAGTGTCGCGGACACAAAGCAAGCCGTGACCTCTATTAGCGAATCAATCAAAGCGAATAGTGAATATGCGCTTGCCACGGAGCAGGTCGCAATTAATACGACACAGGAAGCAAACGATGGGGGACAAAAGGTGAAAACAACGATAAACGCAATGAAGACCATTGCCGAGCAAGTGAAGATCATCGATGAGATTGCCTATCAAACAAATTTACTCGCTTTGAACGCGACTATTGAAGCGTCTCGCGCAGGAGTGCACGGTAAAGGGTTTGCTGTTGTAGCAAGTGAAGTCCGTAAACTGGCTGAGCGCTGTCAAAATGCATCGGAGCGAATTGGCAAAACCGCTGTCAATAGCGTTAGCTTAGCTGAAAATGCAGGTAAACAGTTGGAGACCATCATCCCCGCAGCCAATAAAACATCTCATTTTGTGCAAAACATTATGTCTATTTCGAAGCAGCAAGAAACGGGGCTCAATCAAATTAATCAAACTGTTGAAGCTGTTGATGCAACAACAAAGCGTTCGACGCAGGCCAGTAACGACTTGTCTAATTCAGTCAAAGAGGTTGTTGAATTGTCTATGAGGCTGCGTACATCCGCGTCATTTTTTAAATTATCATAATAAATCAAAGCGGCTAAAGGCAGCGTGCTTTGCAGCAACGCTACCAACTTCAGTTATTTCTGTGCACTCAATGCAACTATTTTGCTCGTGTTGCTATTACGGTCATTCACAGTAATAAACAGTTCGCCTGATGGTGCGGTGATAACGTCCCTAATTCGACCAAGTCCTTTCAGAATTATCTCATCTTCAATAACTTGGTTGTCCTTGATTCTTATTCGATGCAGTTGTTTTTTTGCAAGGCTGCCAACAAAAAGGTCTCCCTGCCAGTGTTTAAACTGACTCCCTGTATAAAAGTTCATGCCTGCAACAGCAATGGAAGGCGTCCATTGGTGAACGGGCAATTGCATACCCGGTAGTTCCGTATGAGGTGTAATAGGCGAGCCGTCATAGTTCATACCAAATGTAGTCTTTGGCCATCCGTAGTTTACGCCCTTGCTGATCAAGTTGAGTTCATCACCTCCTCTAGGACCATGCTCAGTTGACCAAATTTGGTTGGTTTTAGGGTGTTTAACTAAACCTTGTGGGTTGCGGTTACCATAGGTCCAGATTGTTTTGAGACTATCTTTTTTGTTGTAAAAAGGATTGTCTTTTGGAATTCGACCATCTTTATAAATACGGTGAACTTTACCATTTTGGGTTGTCAGATCTTGCGCATCATCCTGATGACCTTCGTCTCCGTTGGTAAAATAGAGGTATTCTCTATCAATGGCAAAACGCGAACCAAAGTGCCAGCCACGGTTTTTATGTGTGTGTTTTGGCGCTTCAAATAAGGTTTGTTGTTCTGCCCATTGGCCGTTTTTTATTTTTCCGCGAACAATGGCTGTGATCCCGATGTCACGCCCCGCCTTGTTTTGGCCGGTTTTTTTACTGTAGGACAGATATATCCAGCCGTTTTTTTCATAATCAGGGTCAGGAAGCACATCGAGCATGCCACCTTGTCCGCGATGCCAGACTGTGGGCGTATTTTTGATTTGTGTGCGATTGCCTTTGGCGTCAACACGCCATAATTCGCCTTGGCGAAGTGTATATATCAAGCTTCCATCAGGTAAAAAGTCCATAGCCCAAATAATACCTTTGCTTGAAAGTACTTCTCGAGTATAAACATTGTGACGGTTTGTTTTGAATTGTTTGCTTAAAGTGGGCGCTTTTAGTTTTGCGGTGTCGGCATTATAACTTGTTTCACGAATATACACGACTAAGGTTCGAATAGCTTGCTCAGACAAGGTATGCCCAAAAGCAGGCATTCCGCGATCGAGTAGACCATTTTTTATGGCGTTTGCTAAAGCTTTATCCGAGCCATCAGTAAGCCACTGCGTATCGAGCAGCGAGCCTGCCATAGCCCCTTGTAACTGAGCACCGTGGCAAGATGCACAGTTATTTTTAAATATGTCCTCGACATTTTCCTTAGCCGAGGCTTGATGAGTTACGACGCTTAGCGCCGTCAAGATACTTGCTACAGAGTTGATAGTTTTCATTTTTATACGCGCGTTTTTTACTCACAACCAAAAGAGTATAAAGGGAAAGTGAAAATATAGTACGTTTTATTCGATGAGTCGGCGGTAAATTTGTAACGTTAAATAACAGTAGAGAATACGTTTATTACCTATATTGAGACTAAGAGGATTGTCTGGTAGTGTAACGTGAAGGTTAAAAAGTAAACAAAAGGAAATTAAAAATGAAACTTAAATTGAAAAAAAGAAACTTCAAACAACTTACACAGCTTAATAACGAGCTCGAAAAACAAAACACACCAAATGTGGCAGGTGGCCGTGCTCACTCAGATTTTGGTTGTGATATTACTGGCAAAAAATGTCCTGCGACTTTGACTTGCCGCGCTTGTGGCTCACGTCGTTGCTAGTATTGCGAAAGACGCCATATTGGCGTCTTCATCTGATCAGTTTCTAAAAATCTGATACACGCATTAACGTATCTCGGGCTGCCGAAAACTTCTCTGGGTGCGCATCTCGTAGCCTTGTTAATGAATCCAGTGTCATAACTTGTGCACTGCCATCGTATGCATTCTCGGTTCCAAACAGCAATGTACTTTCAAATGGTGGCAAGTTGAAATTGAGACCATGCAATTTTGCAATGCAATCAGTATTTGGTTGTTGCCATATATTGTTCAGAAAGCTTTGCATTACATCAACTCCGCAGTTATTGCCTGTATTTGTATCAGCAGGGGATTCAAAGATCACGGCATGTGGGATTTGTGGGAATTCAACGTAACGCTGGTTTATGTTGGTAAAAGTCCGCATAAAGTCGTGAGCGTAACTATGCGGCGTTTGTGGATCTAAATCACCATTGAGCATGAGTGTCGGGATGTAATGGTGAACGTCAGTATAGGTAAACTGACTACGATATTTGTTTCCCCATACCGCCTTTTGAATATAGCGGCTGTACAGCAGTGCTTTAGGAATACAAGATACCGCATCTTTGCAGTAGTTGAGGCGCGCCTCAAGGGATCTATGTTCTTGGCTTATCTCGTTGTGAACAATGAGGCTGGACAATACCTGAGAGAAGTCGTTTTTTGGTTTGGGCTGCAACTCGAGTAGTTTACGACCAGTACCTTCAAAAATAAATTGATGTAGGTTATCAAGGGCAATAACATCGTCACTATTACACCTCGCTAGTCGATAATAAGTCGGCATCAGCGCGCCTTCTACAGAGCGCATCATGAGTAATGTGGATAGCGCTTGCAATGAATCTTGATTGAACTTGGTTTGCGGACAGTGGGAATTTGAATAAACCTTATTTAACAATGTTTTGACCGTATGCTCTGAATCATTGCCAAGTTTGCTTTGACACAAGGGATCAGCGTTACAGTATTCAGCCAATCCGCTAAATATATAATTAAAGTTCTCATCCCAGAGATCCAAGCTAAACCCTTTCGATGGTACGATGGAATCTAAAATAATCGCTTGGGCACCCTGCGGTGCTACTTGAGTAAAGCGTTGCGCCCAAAGCGTTCCATATGATGCGCCATAAACGTAGCTAGGCAACCAGTTTGTTGCTCGGCTTTTGTCGATAGAGTAGGCTAAGTCTTGTGCAGCACCTGTGGTATTAAAGTGAAATAAATCGTCACCCCATTTCTGATGGAGTGCGTCATAACACGACTGTTGATATTGTTGGTAGTCGCCACCAGGCTTGTTTGGACACTCTAAATGTGTTGACCAGCCCACACCGCGGTGTTCAAGGATGTATAAATCATAATCTTGTGTGTATTGGGCAAGTGTTGTGTCGTAGTGCTGGGCGTAAAAGCTTGCGGAATAACCAGGCCCACCTTGTAAAAACCAAATTTGGCCTTTGGGTTGGTTACTTTTTGCTGGATATTTTGAGACCAAAATATCTATTTGTTTGTCATTTGGTTTGTCCCAGTTAACTGGGACTTTCGCGAAGGAACAGAGATTGCGCTTATCTGGGGTGGTAAAAGAGCTGGGGCATTCGCCCCAATTAAAATTCACATAACGATTATACTCGGAGGCGTTTGAGTGTGCAGCAGCCTGTGAGTATCCAAATACCGATAAGCACAAAAGTGCCAATTTTACCTTATACATGTGTCATCCTTTTATTTTCTATAAAGAGAGTTTCGATTGACGTTGAAATAAACTCGATGCATATATAAATGTATATTTTTTGTGAAAATAACACTGGAGCTTAATTAACTTGCACTAGCATGACCGAAGTGGTGTAACGAGTTCTTTGAAGCAGGAGCTAGGCCCTTAACGTTTGATGATTTTAAAAGTTATATTGTTCAGATACTTGGTTTAACAGCCATAGGAAGAAAACGGCGCTCGATTAGAGCTCGATAATGGTTGCGAATAACTCTAATAGGCTAACTGAGTATCAAATTTAAAATTTTAGTTATTTGAGCTGGGCTGGCGATGAGCTCATAAAAATGTACTTAGTCTTAAATATTACTTTTTCTTTACCCTATTACTTACACACTCTTCTATGCTCGCGGTATAAGACATAGCATGTCAAATATTAGTCATCTGACATGGATAAATGCTCAAGAATAAATAAATTAATAATATTAGCGATTTCAAACATTAAAGTTATTTTTTCGTTGACTTTAGGTGATTGGGATACCTAATATGGGTCCTTGTTGAGGCTTAGTGCCACAGCAAAATCTGGGCAATAAAAATAATAACAAGCCCTTAATATCAAGTAGCCTTCAGTATGAGGATGCTTGGCGTCCCAACTAAGAAGAAGAATAAGGGACAAACCAACTTGACCAGTATGGCAACTCCAAGGCGGGGTTGCCATAGTTTTTCTTGTTGGCTGTTCATTTTACTAGTGATCTTTCCCAAAGTTTCTCCATCCACGTCTATTTTTACCTAGCAAAACTGACATATTTACATGCTTGAATAACTACACTGTTTGTTTTTTCGGGCAATGATCGTGGACGCACTCAACCTTAAGCCAGTGATCTTGACACATTCAAATAAATTAGAGAATGCTTATGAACTTGTAGATGACTTTCCTTATGAGCATAACGGTAAAGTTCGTTGGGTACCCAAGTTTTTCCAATATGATGGCGCAAGTATTCCTACTCTGGCCTATCACATGGTAGGGACCCCGTTTAATCCTAGATATATGAAAGCGGCGTTAGTCCACGATTGGCTTTATCATACCCATGAGATAGAGAGAGCAGCAGCAGATGAGCTATTTTATTCCATGTTGTGTGAATCTGGTGTCGGTGACGCTAAAGCTAAAATAATGCGCTTGGCGGTAGAATTATTTGGCAGGTGGTATTGGCATAACGACGATGCAGACCAAGCTTATAAAAAAGAGCTAGAAGAGTTGATACGACAAGACGGCAGGAACCCGAGCGTATATGGATTGTAGTGATTCAGTCAGATCAGCACTCAATTTAGTGTGCTGACCAAGAGATTGCAATAAATTGAGAGGCTTAGCTAGTCATTTACTTTGTTTGGGTTTACTTGTTTTAAATGTAAAAACACTAAACCAATAATACCCGTCATGGCCATACCTGATAAAATAAATGGATCCATGGCAATGTGCTCATGAAATTTAAAAGTACCTGCTGAGATTTTCTTCCAGCCCATAAAGTGCTGATTTGCAGCAACCACCGCACCAAAAAAACCAATAACAAGCGCTGCGTATTTGGAGATCCAGTGAGATGCACTGGGAAGGATCAACAGTAACCCTAAAAGACCAATGGCAGTCCGTTGTGTTCTACAATAAGGGCAAACATAGACGACGCCAGTTAGTTCAACAGTCCAAGCGACAATGCTGATCAAAATCGCTGCCAAAGCGACAAATTTGCTGTATTTGATATATGTTTCTAGTTGCAAAGGTGCCATTTAAATACCTATAAATAAAAATGAAAGTCGTAAATAGCGTTACATTGTAACATTAGTATGGGGGGCGTGGTAATTTTTCTATCTTATGCTTGTTACTTTGCAATATAAAATTCCGATCAATCTTAAACTTTTCTTAAAATCAGAGCTTCGAAGTATTTGATGCGAATCTTTTGTGAGGATTAAGTCATCTGGCTAAGATGCTGCTTGTATTCAATATGCGCTTGATAAGTAGGACGTTGACCTCGCTATGAGGTCGGTTTCTTTGTATAAGGTCAGAGATATATCTGACCTTAACAGCCATCGAATTAGTTATTATTTATATAGCAAATCACTAATTCGTCTTTAGGGTTATCTCTTGTGTCTTCTACTAAATATTTTGCTTCAATGCTATTTTGGCATCTACACATATCATAGTGGCTAGTTAGGTAGGGGCGGCCATATTCATCTTTGTCTGTTTTTGTAATGCTACAAGTTGGTTCTCTCCAACGGTCATCCCAGCCACTTTTACCAAAAGCAACAATTTTAATCTTATTTGATAATAGTTTAGCGTTTAACTCTTCACTATTTGCTGAAGCGTTGAATGCACACAATGCCATAAGACAGGTAATTAGTTTTTTCATTATTCATCCTTAATAGTTTGTTATATAGAGCTTGTGCTCTATTGGTGGGGTATTCTATTCTCAAAGAATGTATTGGCAAGCTTTTTTTTATTTTTCTGGGCGAGCTTTACTCGTCCCATATTGTTATGTTTATAACTCAGACTCTCTGAATGTTATTGATGTGAATTATAATTAAGGAGGGGGCTAACAATAGAAAAACACTGCGTGACCTACAAGGAGCCTTTAAGTCTAGTGATATTGTGTCTTGTAGGTTTGCGGAGATCGTGATTGCGCAGAATGGGTTTGTTGTGATCTTGTTTAGAGATCCCAGGTATGCTCAAGGAAAAACGGTTGCTCATGGGTGAGGCAACTCTTTGTTGTGGTTATTAGGGCATGCAGATGATACACCGAGCGACGAAGGTACATATTGTTAATTGTACTAGGGTAAAGTTTTTAATTACATAAAAACAATGGCTTAAGGGTAGTTTTTGTGAATGAAGAAGAAGGTGACAAAGACCAGAAAATGTTTACTATAAATCAGCGTTCGCCCATGATGAATCAGTTAGGTGATTTGTCCGGGCTTGATGTGTAGACTAAATTGTTCGCACGTGTAATACTTTGTAATAGTTGAGCTACAAGGACTTTTATATAGTTATTAGCGTTAAATAACTTGCAATAAAGATGTGCTATGGACCATAAATTGATCGAACAAATTGAATACGAAGAACGCGATACTGAAGCGCGTAAGTATACCGAATCAAAAAAGCACTATATCAATGCGACTTTGCTTTTGGATGAAGATGTATCATCTGTAGAAGATCGGACGAGGCTTTTAACCCAGTTAAATTTATATCGCCATTCCGCTTCTATCGAGATAGAAGAGGTCGCTGAGGGCGTATTTAATATGCGCTTTGCCTTACTAAACTGAATGAGACATTCAGCTGTTTGAGTGTATAGAGTTTGTTGCCAATAAAAGGTAATGACTGAGGTTATATTGCTTGGAATAGGGTATAACGACGTACATTACTAGCTACCTTTCCTCGACCTAAGTCTAGAAGCTGGTTAAGTATACTAAAGTGTAAATTGATTATTTACATTTTAGGTATTTGGCTTTAGATTAATACTTAAACAATAACAATTAAAAATACATCCAGCAGCTATCATATTCAAAATTGTTAAACAACTGTGATATCGGTGTGAAGCCTCTTTAATGCCAATATCAGCGCTCTGATGTGGAAAATTTTGTCGATCATTATCGAGCTGAATATTGAGGACGGCGGCTGCATGAGTAGGGAATTACGATGCAAGATGGTCAATACAGTATTTACTATAAAGATAAACTAGACGCGTCATGCGGCAAGCTTCGAGCTGACGTTGAGGCGAACTATATTTTACGTATCAAACAAGTAGAACCTGGTTATTTGCAAATAGCATTTATGAAGGGCTTCGAGCAATTCCTCATTGCCAGTTGTCACCCTACTATTGAAATTCCCTCACTGCCGATTCAAGGTGATGAAAAAGTTGAATTTACGGTTATAAATGATGCCCAATATGGCATGTGTATATCGCAAAATAGCCTACCGGACAAAGATCTTCTGCATATCTTGGATATCGCATCTAAAGCTGGTGGGTGTTCAACAGAGAGCGTGTTTCAGCTAATACAGACACACATTATCAGAGATCTCTCTATCATTCTTTTACAAGAACTAGAAAATAAGCACGAACTTAAGGAAGGCGAGCGGATACTGGAGAAAAACTCAAACCGAGTAAAACTTCGTAAGGTAGAGTTGAGCGACACCGGTGTTAGCGTATCAACATTAGACATGAAACGGATATTAGACGATGCTTTAGGTGATCACTTCGATTCATTGTTAGAAGATCAATGGTCAGCAATTCGAAGCGAAAAAAGCTATCAAAATACTGGGATTCATTTTACTTGCCATGAATTGGATAAACAGGGTGAATTAAGCTGCTATGAGCAGGTTTTTCACACTAGTACGCCATCACAAGATAAGCAAATTGCCAGAAAAATCATAAAAATTGACTGAATAAACATCTTCACTTTTTATTTTTTGTGATTCATTTACAATTCTCCTTAACTTATTGAGTCAAGGAGATAAAACATGTGGCTAACAAGTGGAACAATAGAAGGTGAAGTTGTATTACTAGAGCCTATTGCGCGTTCACACTGTGAAGATCTCATTGCCGCCGTAAATGATGGACAAAATTGGCGACTTTGGTATGCGTCAGTACCTTCCCCTGAAGATATGCATGCTTATGTTGATAAAGCACTAGCTGGTATGGAACTTGGCGAAATAGCCTACGTAGTCAAAACCAAACATGACAATAAAATAGTGGGCACTACTCGATTCTATGATGTCAAAGAAAACCATCGAAGGGCGTCGATTGGCTATACTTGGTACTCGAATTCGGTCAGAAGAACTGCTGTTAATACAGAATGTAAATACTTACTGATGTCTCATCTTTTTGACACATGCAATGCGATGTCATTAGAGTTTAAAACCCACTTTTTTAATCAGGCTTCTCGAGCCGCCATAGAAAGACTGGGTGCTAAATTAGACGGCGTACTAAGGAGTCATCAGATTATGTCAGATGGTTCAATTCGAGACACCGCTGTTTATTCAATACTCGCCCACGAATGGCCAGCCGTTAAAAATAACCTACTGGCAAAATTAGGAAAATATTAAGCCGATATGAGCAGTTAGTTGTTTATATCGACTAACTGCAACCTTAGATTTTTGCTTAGTCCCTAGCTGTACGTTTTACCCGCCTCAACCCTTACCAACCAACTCTAAATTCTGGATTACTGCCAGTCAATGTAAACACGAGCCAAGTTAACATTGTCAAAGTGGCTGACATAAAAAATAACCTCACCGATTAAAGGTGGTTATCAAGCAGTGGGCTTGTCTCTTTTTGAAGATTAAGAGGATTTTTGGGGTACACTTGAGTGCCAAATAAACAAATAAACTTGCGTTTTTATCAAAAATGCTATTGACATAATATGTCACAGCGTGCAAACCTAAGTACGTAACTCATACAAACAAACAGGCTTTATTAGCTAAATAAATGCCAATTTGACATAAGGAATCTGTTACATGGAATTAAATGAGCTTTCTATTAAACTCTCGCAATATGAAACTGAAGGTGCCAGTTTTGAGTCGTTTTTTATCAACAATGTTGGACAAGAAGTCCTACAGGTAATCGTTGATGGAAACGATGAGCTTCCTATTTTTGTAACACGTACAGAAGAGCAAGTATTGTGTATTTGTTACTTGTTTACAGAGCAAGAAATAAGTGCTGACAAACACGCAGAGCTAAACGATACGTTATTACGCTTGAACGTGCCCATGCCCCTTAGTGCATTCGCTAAAATTGACAACAAATACGCAATTTTTGGCGCGCTTTCTACCAACTCTACCTTAGAACAATTAGGCCATGAAATTGTCACCTTGTCTGCCAATTCAATTGATGCTTTGGACGCGATAAGTGATTATTTGACTGAATAACAAGGAGTATTGAATATGAGTATTTTAAAGAAGTTGTTTACTGCGGTAAAAGGCGGTGTGAATGAAGTGGGTGAAGGTATTGTAGATGCGAATGCTATTCGAATTTTTGAACAAGAGATCAGAGATGCACAGGATGCTTTGAGTGAGGCCAAGCGTAGTCTAACAGAAGTGATGGCCAAAGAAATACAAACCTCACGTGCTATTAAAGCGTTAGAAGATGATATCGCCAAGCATGAAACCTATGCAACACAGGCACTGGATAAGGATGAAGAGTCACTCGCTCTTGAAATCGCGGGAAAAATTGCCGAGCTTGAACAAGAAAAATCAGAGCAGCAACAAATACTCAATACATTTTCTGCTAATGTCGCAAAGTTAAAAGAGCAAATTAAACAAGCAGAAAAAACCATCGTTGAAAACCAGCGTCAATTAAGCATGGTTAAAACAACAGAAAGTGTGCAAAAAGCTACGATGGCCGTCAACGATACAATGACTTCTGGTGACTCAGCAATGGCATCAGCAAAACAGTCATTGGAGCGCATAAAACAGCGCCAAATGGACAGGCAAGATCAGTTAGACGCTGCGCAGCAACTCGCTGATGAAAGTAACGATAAATCTCTACATGACAAGATGCGTGAAGCGGGTATCGGGGAAGATGCTAGCAAAGGTGCCGACGTCCTAGCCCGAATTCGCGCAAAACAAAATAAGTAACACGGATGAGTGATAATAAACATACTTGGCAAAAGCAAGAGAAGGCGGTTCGAGCAACGCAACTTGCTTTTGACCTCAGCTCTGAAGTGCAAAAATTTATTAAAAAAAGTGCAATTGACGAAGAGTTGACACCGTCTGACATGATAAGGCGCATTTTAGGATTGGAAGTTAAATCAAAAAAGACCCGTCAGAGGTTAAGTTTCAATCTAAGTGATGAAGAGATTGCACTTTTAGCACATCGTTTTGAGATCCCTGATGCTGACAAGCGTGTAGTAAAGCAAAAAGTCGCCGATTTACTGATTCAACACGTAAAAGATGCTAATGGTTAAACCTTAAAGCGCACTTGCGGTTGAATGGCCCTTAATGCATAGGAATATTTAATATTATGGACTTTCTCAATACTATTTTTACTTTCCCAACAGTGGTTTTCACCACCTTGTTACTCATCGTCATCGGCTTTTGGTTAATCGCACTGCTTGGATTTGCAGACATTGATATGCTTGAAGGAGATGTTGAGATAGAGGCTGATGGTGGTGGTGACTCCATTATGCAAATGGGCTTTGGTGGTGTACCTCTGACTATATCAATTAGCTTAGTTGTACTGCTCAGTTGGATAGCAAGTTTTTATGCGCATCAACTGTTTGCATACGCACTTGGCGATGGAGTTATGTTCTACCTTTTAGGTGGCGCGATGATGCTGGGATGTTTTGTTGTATCGATCCCGTTAACAGCCATGTTAGTTAGGCCTTTAAGACGCTTTTTTGACAGCAAAGAAACCGCCTCTAAGAATGATTTTATCGGTTTGGAGTGCGTGATTGCGACAAGTAAAGTGAATACACAATTTGGTCAAGCAAAAGTGCAATTTCAAGGAACAGAGCAGCTAATAGAAGTGCGTTCAGAGGACGAGGGCATGTTTTCCTTAGGTGATACAGGCTTATTGATTGAGCATGATGTGGCTAAAAATAGCTATCTCATTGTCGAGAAGCCTTGGTAGTACCTCATCAAGAACACAATACATCATTAACAATTAACACATAAACAACGGCCAAGATAACTTAGTTTTATATGGCACAAAATCGCTGTGGCAGCTCTACTTGAAAACAACATTAAGCCATGGCTTGGAATAATCATATTAGTTAGGAACACACATGGAATTTTTAGATAATCTCGGACCTATTTTAACAATCGTTGGCGTATCTATCGGTGTTATATTTGCGATTATTTTAATCATCGGTAAGTTTTATCGAAAAGTGGATCAAGGGCATGCGCTCATAATTAACAAAATGAAGAATGAGCCGGACGTAACCACAACAGGTGGGATAGTTTACCCCGTCATTCATAAAATGGAAGTTATGGATATCTCAACCAAGCGCATGGTTTTAGAGCGCAGAGAAAACAGTGGCCTTATCTGTAAGGATAATATTCGTGCCGATATCGCCATTACTTTTTATATCCGTGTAAATGAAAATAAGCAGGACATCTTGCGCGTTGCTAAACAAGTTGGCTGTGCCCGCGCGTCACAACCTGAAACACTACAAGAGTTATTTGAAGCTAAGTTCTCAGAAGCCCTTAAAACTGTGGGTAAACAAATGAATTTTGAAGAACTGTTTACTCATCGCAACCAGTTTAGAGATGCAATTAAAGAAGTGATTGGTCAAGATTTATCAGGTTACACGCTCGAAGACGTGGCGATTGACTACCTTGAGCAAACATCAATTCACAAGCTAGATGAAAACAACATATTAGATGCTGAAGGTATTCGACGTATCACGGAGAAAACCGCAGAGCAGAATGTGCAAACGAACCAGCTAAAGTGTGATGAACAAGCGCAGATTGAGATCCAAAATCAAGCAGCACTTGAAAAATCTTTAGAGATTGAACGCCAAAAAGAAGATGCAAAAGCGAAGCAACAACGCGAAATCGAAACTGTGCGAGCTAGAGAAACCGCAGAAGCTGAACGGGTAAAACAAGAAGAGCGTATGAAGGCGGAAGATGCTCGCTTAAAAGCGGATGAAGCCATTGAAATTGCAGAACAAAACAAACAGCGTGAAATAGATATTGCCGAGCAAAACCGTCTGCGCGTGCTTGCCATTGAAGAAGAAAAAGTATCGCGCTCTCGTGAAATTGAAGTGATTGAACGGGAGAAAGAAACTGAAATCATGCGCATCAATAAAGAAAAAGCATTGGAAGTGGAGCGCAAAGAAATCGCAGAAGTACAGCGAGATCGCGTTGCGGTAGAAAAAACCGTTGCCGAAGAGCAGGAACGCATTAAAGATGTTCAAACGCTAGCAGCCGCGGAACGTGAAAAAGAAGCGATTGTGATCAAGGCCAAAGCGGAAGCAGAAGAAGCGCTGGTGAAGGATATTGAAGCAGCTAAAGCACAGGAGCAAGCGTCAGAATTTAAAGCACGCGAGCTAGAAAAAATGGCGGAAGCCGAGCTGCGTATAGCGAATCAAACTGCGGAGTCGAAAAAGGTATTAGCAGAAGCTGAGCGCGCTGAAAAAGCAGCAGCTGGCCTTGCTGAAGCGGAAGTGATCAAAGCCAAAGCGCAAGCGAATGCGCAACAGGGTGAAACAGAAGCGCAAGTACTACAGCAAAAACTGGCAGCTGAAGCGCAAGGTAAACGTGATATCGGATTTGCTGAGGCAGAAGTGCAATCTGCGATGGCTGAGGCAATTGAAAAGCAAGGGGAAGCAGAAGCATCGACACTTGAGCGTCGTATGTCAGCTGAAGCAAAAGGTCTTGAAGAAAAGCTTGAAGCACTCAATGCGATGGACCAGTCAGCAAGAGATTACGAAAGCTTTACGCTTCAACTTAATCAGCAAAAAGAGCTTACGTTGGCCAAGCTGGATACAGAAAAAGACATTGCCGCGCATCAATCTGAAATTCTGGCTAAGACGCTGGGCAATGCAGACATTAACATCATGGGGGGCGACGGCCAGTTCTTCAACCAATTTATGAAAGCGATCACGCTCGGAAAATCTATTGATGGATTAGTGGGAGAAAGCGATACGGTTCAAACTTTGTTTAAAGATCATCTAAACGGCGACAGAAATATCATGGATGATCTTAAAGGAGTGCTAAGTGGTGCAAACGCATCGTCAGAGACCATGAAAAACGTAGCTATGAGCAAGTTTTTCAGCCAGTTAGGCAATAGTAGTGATGCTGAGAAGCAACAGCTTTTAAACTTGTTAGGCAGTACGCTTAACGGCAATGCAAAACAAGTAGAGTCAAACGAGCAAAGCTAACAGCGTTATTACAAGACTATGAATGCACGCAGGTCGGGCGTGCATTCAGCGTACCTTTCTATTTACCCTCCATGAACCACAGGACAGTAGACTATGGCGGACTCTGAAAATAATGTCGCACTAGAGCAGGGATCATATGATCTGATCAAGCGTCGTTTGAGTAACTCTGGTGCTCAGTTACGCAAAGACATCGATTTACTAAATCAAAACCGAATAGAGACCTTTGGCAGTACTGAAATTAAAGTCAAAGGGCGTGCTAGGGTAAGAACTGAACATAATTGCATACCACGAGATATTGTACTGATCGGCGACAAGCTGATATTTGCCTACAATGTGTTTTTAGGACTCAAAAAAAACACACAGGTAGGTGATGTATTTACCGTACAAAAGCTCGTAAACCAAGATGATCATTACGAAGTAGAACCTTACCCAAACGAAACAAAGTTCTTAACCAATGAGCGGTTCTTAAGAGATTTTGACGAACTCTATACCTATTACAAAGAATCAAAACTGCAACACTTATTTCAACAAAACGGCAAGCTTTATGCGTTGTTTCAAATAGGCGATAAACTGTCCGATGTTCGCGTGTTTCGCTGGGAAATCGCGGCAGACAATACCTTAGATTATATTGATAATCGTGGTGAACGCGATTTAAATCGTGACCAAGATTATGACTTTGAATGGATTAAAACTGATCGTAGTGACCATGTAGAGGGGCGCCATCCCCATGTTAATATTCTCGACAAGGTATTTGTAGAGGCGGTCGGTGGCGACCTTACTATTAAGGTTGAAAATAACACCGAAAGTGGCGAAGGGATATACGCAGAACCTGTCGATGACAAAAACCAGTCGTTGGCGGATTGCAGCGTTGAATATGCCCAGCTAGGCGAAATTATTCTACTTAAGGTGCTGCCTTATAGAGAAAAGGTATGGCGCTACTTTATTTTCAACTGTGTAACTGAAAACGTGGTCCGCCAAGATGCAATTGCGGATGCATGTGTTCAACTACCCGATGATCACGGTATCATATTCCCAGGCGGTTATTATTTGCAATCAGGGCAAACTCGCTCTTTTGAAGACCACATTGACAACCTCGAATTCCACAAACAAATTAAATCCCCCAATGGTGAAGATGTTTTATACGTCTTTTATGAACCAAGTGAAGGGCGCTATGCGCTATTTGCTTATAACCTGATCGAAAAGAACCTCCAAAACCCAATATATTGTCATGGATATGGGGTATACAACGATGGACTCACCATCACCTTTAAAGCTGAAAAAGAAGAAGCTCAGCGAGTCCACCCAATTCAAGTGTGGGACAGTCCGTTTTGTTCGGCAGAATTTGCAGCGAATGCACCAACACCAACCAGCATGTTGGGTAAAATTGGCAATCCAGATCTGGTACGTGGTATTTCAGATTTATACAGTGTTTGCAAAGCGATCAGTGAGCAAAACCCAAATATCTCTCACTATGAAAGTCTTATATCGCTAACGCGCAGCATTTTAGATCGCTACCATTGGCTAAATGAGCCGGACTTTTCCCCTCTTAATGCTCAACTGCACGAAATATTTGAAACCTCTGAGCAAGTGTTGGACGAATTTGAAAAAGTCAGTCAAATTCAGGAAACTGCGAAAAAAGCTTTAGTGGATATTAACGCTGAATTTAAGTCGGCAACCAAAGATATTCGACCGGACGCTTTTAAACTCACAACCGAGTTTGTCACAGGCTTAGAGTCACTTAAGCTTTTAAAAGGTAAAATCATCAGCCTTGAAGAAGTAAAGTATATTGACGTCGAAGGGCTTACCGCATTACAAGCCCAGCTAGATGAATTGTTCTTAAACTTGAGTCAAGCAACAGCACAATTTTTGCAAAAAGATACAGCGCTAGCACCTTATCAAAGCAAGTTAAATGAGTTGACAGCGCTGAGTGAAAAAAGCGAGAGCGTTAGTGAACTCAACGGTTTTTTGAAAGAGCTGGATACACTCGGAAGTGAACTGGACTTGCTCAATCATACGATGCTTGATCTGGAAATTGACGATAGTCGGATCAGAACGCAAATTCTTGAAGATGTCAGTGGCGTGTATGGTTTGGTTAATCGCGCTAAAGCCAGCATTGAAATTCGCCGTAAAAGTTTGGGCAGTGTTGAAGCGAAAGCGGAATTTGCGGCGCGTTTTAAACTCTTTAGCCAAAGTATCACCAGCAGTTTAAATAATGCTCGTACACCAGAGCAATGCGATGAGCAGCTATCAAGATTACTTATTCAGCTTGAAGAGCTTGAATCTCAGTTTAGCGAGTATGACGAATATCTTGCGGAGATCATGGCCAAACGCGATGATGTATACGAAAGTTTTGAGGCGCATAAGCAGCAGCTGATAGAAGAGAGGCAGCGCAGAGCACTCAATCTAGCCAATGCCGCAGAGCGCATTTTACAAGGAGTGACTAGGCGTTCGCAAAACTTCTCCGAAATAGATGAAATCAACAGCTATTTTGCGTCAGATCCGATGATAAGTAAGCTGCGGGGGCTGACCCAAGAACTCAAAGAGCTTGGTGATGGGATCAAGGCGGATGATATTCAAGCTAAGCTCAAAGCATGCAAAGACCAAGGTGTCCGTTCACTGCGAGACAAGCAGGATATCTATAGCGATGGTGGCAATTCGGTCAAAATCGGCAAACACAGTTTTGGTGTCAACAAGCAGCTGTTAGATCTCACCTTGCTACCTCGTGATGAGGATCTGATGTTTCATCTCACTGGCACTGAGTACTTTGAGCCAGTACAAGAGCAAAGTATTCGTGACACGCTTTTGTCATATCGACCTTATTGGCAACAAAATGTAGTTTCTGAAAATACCGATATTTACCGTGGTGAATTCTTAGCTGCACAGGTGTTGAGTGCGGCAAATGACCCGTTAAATGCTCTGACGCATAGCCAGCTTGAACAAGCGATTGCCGACGAAACATTGCTCTTATTGGTGCAAAAGTTTGCAGAGCCGAGATACCAAGAGGGCTATGAAAAAGGCATTCATGATCATGATGCGACCTTAATACTGCAAAATTTACTGGCTCAAAAGCAGGCACTTGGTTTATTGATTTATCCAACGTCAGCGCGTGTTGTTGCGCAATTATTTGCAAGTCAATGCGATACTCGAATTTTGGTTCAGTGGTCTGAGCAAGCTAAGCAAGCACAATTAATGGAAACGGTATTGGGAGATACGCGCTTCAAGGCCCAATTAGCAGGGCAATTAAGTGATGAAATAACAGGGTTTGCGCAATCTAGTTTAAGTCGCTATTTACCATATGTATCAGCTTTATCGGGACAATTGAGCGCAGAGTATTTAATTAAAGAGCTCGCGCAAAGCAAAAAAGAGCTCAGCTTTGTGATGTCTAGCAAAGTCAAAAAAGTTGCTGAGCAGTTCAATAGTATGGCGAGAAGTAAAGGTTTTTCGGCGTCTTTGCAAGATACGCTAGGCGCCCTTGAACATCTACAAGACAAAGCCATCATGATGGTTAGTTGGTTGAATGCTTATGGGCAACAGCAAAATGATGAAGTAAGTGCTGATTTACTGATTGATTCGGCAAACGTTGTATTATTGCAGCAGCTGAATCAGACGCAATTTGAACCTCAAGATGTCACGGTTTCAAATCAGGTGACTGGATTGCTAGGTCAACATACCCGTATCAATGAGCAAACTTTAACGCTTGACTACGCTGAGTTCTTTGCTCGGACGCAGACGTATTTGTCTACACATGTAAGTGGATTTAGTCATTATCACGAGATCAAATCGGAGATCTTGGCAGAGCAAAAAGAGCGATTACAATTGGATGAGTTTAAGCCTAAACCCTTGAGTTCCTTTGTTCGAAACCAGTTGATTGATAAAGTCTACTTTCCAATTATTGGTGACAACCTTGCAAAGCAAATAGGCGCGTCAGGCAATAACAAACGCACAGACTTAATGGGGATGTTACTGCTAATTTCTCCCCCAGGTTATGGTAAAACGACTTTAATTGAATATGTCGCAAATCGCTTGGGTCTAACCTTTGTGAAAGTGAATTGTCCGTCAATTGGCCATGATCAGGTGTCTTTAGATCCCGGGCAAGCGATGAATGCAACCGCTGCAAAAGAGATCGAAAAAATCAACCAGAGCTTCGAAATGGGCAACAACGTGATGTTGTATTTGGATGATATTCAACATACCAATCCAGAGTTTTTGCAAAAGTTTATTTCCCTCTGTGACGGATCAAGGCGAATTGATGGGGTATGGAACGGCCGCAGTAAAACCTACGATTTAAGAGGCAAAAAATTTGCAGTTGTAATGGCCGGTAACCCATATACTGAATCGGGTGAGAGCTTTAAAATACCAGACATGTTGGCCAACCGTGCCGATATATACAATTTGGGTGATACCTTATCTGGGTGTGAGCAAGAGTTTGCGATGAGCTTCATTGAAAACGCCTTGACTTCCAATGCAGTGCTTGCGCCATTAGCCAATCGCAATATGCAAGACCTGTATAAATTGGTCCGCATTGCCGAGGGAGAAGATATCTCACTGAATGAACTTGAGCACAATTATTCTCAAGCTCAAGCAAATGAAATTGTTTCCGTGTTGCAAAAGCTGATCCAGATCCGAAACACTGTATTAAAAGTGAATGCTCAATATATTGCGTCGGCTGCACAAGATGATGACTATCGTGTTGAGCCGCCATTTAAGTTACAAGGTAGCTATCGCAATATGAACAAAATGGCAGAGAAAGTTGTTGCGGCGATGAATGATGAGGAATTAGAAAACCTTATTCAAGATCATTACCGAGGAGAGGCGCAAACCCTAAGTAAAGGCAGTGAGGAAAACTTACTTAAACTGGCGCAACTTCGCAACACGCTTTGTGAGCAAGAAGCCAAACGTTGGCAGCAAATTTTAGATGACTATGCGCTACTCAATAGAGCAAATGATGCAGGTAGTCCTGTTTTACTCGCGGTTGAGCAGCTAGGTGAGTTGAATGAGTCGTTAACCAGTATCGCGTCGAAACTAGACAAAGACCAGCTGAGCCACAATTACTCAGCGCTATTAGAGAAGTTAAACGGCGCAGTTGGTGAGCAAGATACAAATGGCAGTCTACAAGCGCTTGCAAAGGTGATTGAGCACAGTGCACAACAGTCTCCGCTCACTTCATCATTTGCACAACTCTCAGCGCAGTTAGCAGAGCAACATCAGCAGAAACTAACGCAAAGCGACATGCATAATGCACGTGATGCAGATACAAATGAAGCGCTGACAAGCAAAGTAAGCCAAGCCATAAACCAATTGACCGAGTCTTTAAATAATGAACATCTGCAAAGATCTGAACAGGTTCAGCTAGCTACTATAAATGCCGATAACTCGCTTAAATCTCAACAAGATTTGAAAACTGCGTTATCAGAAGAGTTGCAGCAAGTTACAGAAGCTCTGAACCGCCAGCGTGATAGCCATATGCGCTCCACAGAGCACAGCACGCAACTACAACTCGAAGCGATGTCAGATCAACGTACCGAGCTTACTAAACTGGCTTTAGAACTGGCCAACGTAAACAATGCGCTGACTCAGCAAAACTTAACTCAAGAAGAGTTTGTAGCGCAACAAGCAACTAGGCAGCAGGCTTTGGCTGAAGGGCTTACACAGAAATTGACAGATTTAGCAGAGTCAATTAAGGAGCAAAGATCAGCAGAGCACAATAGTAAACAGTCAGCGCTGCTTGCAGATATTAACAGCGCCTTGAAAGCGATTGCAGACAAGCCTGATACTGCTGGTGCACTTGCGGATCTGAATCTCAATATTCAACAAGGGCAAAGTAGCTTAGCTCATCAGTTGAGCACAGCGATTGAAGCAGGGCAGAGCCAAGTTATCGCGCAATTCAGTGCTAAAAATAATACTGAGCAATGCACGACACCCAGTGAAGAGGTCGCACTCGCTTTGAGTGAGTTAGTAAGCAGCACTTTACCTGAATTGATGAAGCATGCTGAAAAATCGAGTGATATTGATCCAAACTTGGGTCGAAAAGTTGATGTTATTTTAGAGCGTCTGGCACGCATTGAAAGCCTGCCAGCAAAAGCTCAGGGGTCATCACAAAATAGCGATAATCCATATATGCTATAAACTTGCTTAATTACCACACCTTTTAAAAGCGATGCTATTAAGCATCGCTTTTAATTTCTTGATAAACACGGTTAGAGAAACAAAGTTTCACTACTTTATTGCTGAGTGCTTGAGTAGTTAACAAAGCAACAAGCGCCGCATTGGAATGGAGTGGATTTCTACATGGATATCCATCAGTTAGACATATCACTCATGATGAGAAAATGAAATGACGCGGATATAGATAATATGAGCTTGATAGGTAAGATTATTTAATTGCTTTTTACTTTATTTAATTTTTATATTTAGGTTTTACCTAAATGGAATCTTAAAATTAAGAAAGGGTTTATGGGTGGTTGAATTAGTCCGCGTTAAATTCTTATCTAAAATATAAAAAATTCAACTTATATTTTCTACACTTTGAAAGTGGGTGCAATCCCGTTTTGGAATACTGTGAGGTAAATATCCAGATCAAAGTCGCTACTTAAATACGACTTCGCGTTATTGATGGTGTTTTTTGAACAAATATATCATATAGGGCGTTTACAATTAACGCCCTTTACTTTTCATATAAGCTTACTAGATTTCTCCAACCGCTTCGCAGGTCACGACACCTTTTCTGTATGCTGGTGGGTAAGTAACTCTAAAACATTGAGTGACGCGTACATTACGTACATTGGGGTAGCGACGTTTCAAATTGAGTATTGCTCCCCCTCTGGCGGTGTCATAATTTAAATGTTCTGCTCCACCCCAAGCACTTACTGTAGTAGCTGAATGTGCGGAATAACTAGTGATTGCAACGACCACACTTACAATCGTAGAAAGCATCATTTTTTTCATTTTCACTGTCCTTGTTTGTCTATTATTTGTTCAGCTGTAACTATACTGCAACTATGTTTAAGGTCAATATAGACCTTAGTATTTAACGAATGTCATTTACCTATACAGTATTGAGTATGTTTTTTTGAGATAAAGCCATACATTATTATTTTATTTTTTGAAATTACTATATTTTTTCTTGGCTAGATTCTTGTCTTTCCTTTTGCATTTTTTATTATATAAAATAATGCTAAAGCAATTTCTATATAGCCTGTTAGAGTCCTATGAATATTTTTTTATTTAATAAATTGCATCAGACTTACATAGACATTAACAATGTCTAAAAGGCGTGTAAATCGTGGTCTGTATGATAATTATAATTGACGTCTATATACGAATGTGAAGGTTGTAGGTATTGTAATTCGTTTATGTGCGAGCCTAAAACACTTTTAAAATTTAATGCTTACCCTACATTGAAGCACTTGTAATTCCTAACTATACTCGTAATTTGCCAATAGAATATTGATTGTTCTGATCATAAAGGGAATGATATATGCGTATTTTTAACAATCTTAAACTCCGCTGGAAGTTGCTTTCAATTGCTTTAATCCCCTTGGTGTTTATGGTTGCATTGGCAATAGATAAAGTATTTGAAAGTCAGCAGCTTGAGCGAGAAAATGCCAAGCTATTACTGCTGACCCAGTTATCTGTACTGGCCAATGAATTTGTCCATGAAATGCAAAAAGAGCGCGGAGCAACTGCCGGGTTTTTGGGTAGTAAAGGCGCTAAGTTCTCTGACGTGTTACCCAAGCAAAGAGAAGACACGGACAAAGCTGCCAGCCGTTTAAGCAATTTTTTAAAAGAGTTTAATGTAAATCAGTTTGATAGTGAATTCGCCACTCAACTAAACAGTGCACTTGCAATGAAAAAGCAACTGGGAGGTGTGCGTGAACAGATCAGCAGTTTCTCTATATCGACAAGCGAGGCTATTGGCTATTACACGCGATCTAATGGTGCTTTTTTGTCAACGATAACTTTTTTGGCAAAATTGAGTACACAAAGCGATATTGTGAATGCGGCGACCGCTTACCGTAACTTTTTAAACAGTAAAGAGCGAGCTGGTGTTGAGCGTGCGGTGTTTACCGCCGTTTTTGCAGAAAACAGGTTTAAGCCAGGGCAGTATGAGAAGCTTAGAAACTTGATCACGGTTCAGGATACTTACATGGAAGTGTTTTTAAGTCTGGCTTCGCAAGACAATAAAGGATTTTACCTCGCTACTATGGAGAATGAAGCAGTGACTGAAACGCAAAAGATGCGTGATGCTGCATTTGCCAAAGTGAATGAGGGTAATTTTGGCATAGATGCGGCTTACTGGTTTAAGATGCAAACAGCGAAGATAAATTTGTTGAAAACGGTTTCAGATAAGTTGTCTGGCAACCTTGCCACGCTGTCAAACAAGTCATTGGATCAAGCTAGCCAAGATGTTTATTTTGCTGTTGTACTTATGGTTGTGTCTCTATCGCTGACACTGGGTTTTGTATTTTTTGTACTGCAACGGATCACATCCCCCATCAATAACGCTGTGAATATTGCTCAAGAGATTTCGAAAGGAAATTTAGAAAATAAAATCAATGCGGACACCAAAGATGAATCTGGTCAATTACTTGAAGCGTTGGGTGGTATGCAGTCTAGCTTGCTTAAGTCGCGACGAGAGCTGCAAGAAAGAATGGAGTTAGAGCGTACTCAAGCTGCTGAAAATAACCGACTGAAGCAGGCATTAGATAATGTTTCAGCGAATGTGATGGTTGCCGATGAGCGAAATACCATTATTTACCAAAACAATGCCTCAAAGGCCCTATTTACAGAAAGCCAAACTGCAATTGAAGAATCACTCTCTGGCTTTAATGCGGAACATATTATCGGATCGGATGCGAGCAAATTGCATCCCTCTCCGACGGCGTTGTCACAACAGTTGAGTAACTTGAGTCAAACGTTCAGCGAAGAGCTTAAATTGGGTCGAAAGTCCCTGATGTTGACTCTCAATCCCGTGATAAGCGAAGAGCAAAAAAAACTCGGGGTTGTATTAGAGTGGCAAGATCTTACTCAACAACGAGATGCTGAATCCCAGATCCAAAAAGTAATTAAAGCGGCAGCCAGAGGCGAGCTAAATACGCGTATTGATAGCGCTCATTTTGATGGGTTTATGAAAGTGCTTGCCGAGGGGATTAATGAGCTGTTAGAGGCTATAGTTGGCCCTTTGAAAAAAACCGCAGAAGCTGTACACCTCATCTCTAAAGGCGATGTGCCCGCATTGATAAAAGAGCAATATCAGGGAGATTTTGCGTTACTTAAAAACAATTTGAATACCTGTATTGAAGTTGTTGGCTTGTTGATAAAAGATGTAAACGGCTTGGCAAATGCAGCTGTGGCTGGTGACTTGAAAAAACGAGTAGACCTGACTCAGCACAATGGAGACTTCCGGAAAATTGTTACTGGTGTCAATGACATGATGGATGCGATGGTCGGGCCATTGACGAAAGCGGCCAACGTCGTAGAAGCCATATCACGCGGGGATATTCCCGGGCACATTACCGAGCAATATAATGGTGACTTTGAATTGCTCAAGAAAAACCTCAACACCTGTATTGATGCGGTGGGTCAATTGATTGATGATGCAAATTCGCTTGCAGACGCGGCGAGCAATGGCGATTTGGCAGCCAGAGCAGACACCTCAAAACATCAGGGCGATTTTCAAGAGATCATTACTGGCGTGAATACCTTGTTAGAGGCTGTTGTTGCACCGATGGATGAGTGTAAGTCGGTCATGACGCAGGTAGCAAAGGGGGATTTATCGCAGCAAATGGGCGATGTCTACGCTGGTGACTTTGCTTTACTGAGTCAGTCAATCAATACAAGCCTAAACAGGCTCTCTTCAGTAGTCGAACAAGTAATGGCAAGTGCAAATCAAACGGATAACTCTTCGAATGATTTGTCCAGTGCGGTGGTAAACTTGAGTCAAAGAACTGAGCAACAGGCAACGGCGCTAGAAAAAACTCGTTCTCTGATGGGAGAGCTTACTGAGTCTGTAGTCAGTAGCGCTGACAAAGCACAAAATGCAAATCAACTCTCAGCTGATACCCAAATGCAGGCTGAAAGCGGCTTCAAAGTTGTTGGTGATGCCGTAGATAGTATGAATGAAATTAACCAAGCCAGTGAACGGATCACTGACATCATAGGTGTGATTGATGAAATTGCTTTCCAAACCAATTTATTAGCACTTAATGCAGCGGTTGAAGCCGCGAGAGCGGGCAAACAAGGTAAGGGGTTTGCTGTGGTTGCAGGGGAAGTAAGAGCCCTAGCGCAGCGCTCTGCAACAGCAGCTAAAGAAATAAAAGAGTTGATCCGTGCTAACGTAGATAAGATTTCTGTAGGGACGCAGTTAGTTAATCAATCAGGAGATACACTGAGCCAAATTGTTAATGCGGCACAGAGCGCCAGCGAAATGATAGCTGAAATTGCAACTATTTCCGACCAGCAAAACAGCGCGATCAAGCAAGTTAATCAGGCGATTTTACAAATGGAAGAAATGACGCAGCAAAATGCCGCGATGGCTGAGGAAGCGTCTGCGACCGCCGTATCAATGTCTGAACAAGCTGGAGAAATGAAGCGAAAACTAAGTGGTTTTACAACCAAAGTAAATGAAGTGACTGCACAAAACCTAATTAGTCACACGCACTGATTTGGGGCCGTAATTTCGATGGACAAGGAATTCAATCACAGCAGGCTAGGTTAGTGCCCGCAAACAGCTGGCACAATTGTCAGCGGTTGTTTTTTGAGGTTTAAACCTGCCGACAGTTGCGGTGTTAATTGAAGGTATATTTAAATGCATTTTCAATAGGTTTGGCTTGCCAAGTGTTCGGCTCAAAGTGAGGCTTGCGGTTTAGCAGCTGGCCTCACAGTAAAGTTTACACAAGCCCTTCAGACAATGCTTTATGCACTGAACCACCTGATGAGATTGCTCAGTGTTTTTTGAAAGAGGCTCATAGGCTTAATGATGAATCTATCAAAAACTAGCTCCTCAGGAGATTTTTGAGCTTTGAGCACGCTGTTAAGAGCATAGAGGTGGTTGGCATGTAATTCTAATGGGGCCTCATCAGGTTGGAAAGTAGAGCCAATTGGGTAATAGAGTTTTGGTTTGTTTTTCATTTCAATATGGGCACCCAATATTGCTTTGACTTCATGGCTTTTTGCAAATTTAGCGAGTTTATCAATACTGTTCTTATAGGATGCCCAATCTTTAATATAGATATAGCCAGGGTATAAGGTGTCACCCGTGAGAAGCCATTTGTTCTTTTCATCATATAAACTGATGCTTTCTTCTTGGTGGCCAGGTGTTGGTAGCACGGTTATCTGCCTATCACCTAAATCTATGGTTTTTTCACCATTTGGCCATTCGTCAAATTCAAAAAATGTGTGTAATGCTTGCTTTTCAGGATTGACTACAGTCACATTTTTCTGTCCCGAAAATGACCAGTCTCCTTGGAAATGATCGCTATGCCCATGAGAGTGGAGCACTAAAAGCTGTTTGCTTGAAAGATGTTTTTTACCTAACAGCTTTTCTAATTCTTGATACAAGTTGTAGGAAGAGTCTTGATCAAGCGCACCCGTATCTAGTACCAATACGGATTTCGTTCCAGCCAAAACGTAAATAAATGGGGCTTCGAAAGTTAAGCATTTATTTTGTCTGATTATAAAAGTACTTTCATCATGTTGATAAATATCGTGAGGTGCTTGCTGTGAGAGTGAGCAGTTTTTTGCGCCATGGTGCCAGTTAGGTTTACTTAGCACTGAACTTGTGAGCAGATCATTGCTCATTGGTTTGGCATCAACAAAGTGTGCTCCATGTGTGGAACACCCGGTTATCAAGAAAAGTATAACAAATGCGTAAGCTTTCATATTTGCTCCCTATGACAGAGAATTGCGATTTTTATAAATCTTCGCTTTCATCGGTTGTGTAATTCATTTAGTCGCTGTAAAAGAGGTTTGTCTATCAATGCTTGCTCAGCTAAACGTACTTTTGCCACAATGTCGCATTCTATCTGTTGATTTAACTCATTGAATACTTGAGACATGTTTTTTGTAAGAGGCTTTAATTTGACTGCTTCTTGTTTCCCCAGATCTGTTAAGTGAATCATTTTTGCTCGTTTGTCCATAGGGTTGGGTTTACGGCAAACCAAACCGAGACTTTCAAGTGTGTTGATTCTTTGCGTAGCCATTTGATGTGTTACCTCTAATGCTGACGCAAGTTCAGCTACTGTAACACCATGGTTTTGTTCAAGAAAATAGATGCTGGAAATAGCGGTACTAGGGGTGGTAACACCATAGCTTTCAGTAATTTTAGTCCCTTGCTCGCTGATTAAGTCTGACAATCGCCGGCAAAAGTGAGCCAAAAACGCATTGTCCAAGTTGTCAAAATAAGAACTCATTAAAGTACACTCAATTTATACAAGTGCTTGTACAATAACACGAGCATGAAATTATACAAGTACTTGTATAGATTGTTCGGATTTAAAGCAAGGTTTGTAATTGGCTGGGTGTCGGTTGGCTGGAGTACTTTGGTTGAAGTTCGCTGTTTGTCAGTTCAATGATTGATGTAAGTAGCCAAGGGGAATGACTTGAATCGTTATTTAATTCTCTCTCTAAATTTTTAAATAAGTCAGTGGCTTTTAGCTAGGAAAATTAAGTTATTAATAAACTTACACCATTATTGTTTTTTGGTGGCTTTATTTTACTTGTTATGTATAGTTTTTATAAAAATAACAACTGGCTCTAGCAGATGAAAGTCTATTTTATTTTCGCATTTCTTTTCTTTAATATTATAAACTTTGAGGCTCGAAGCCATGAGTTAAAATTAAAAAGTGACATTTTTTACGATGGTAAACCGCAAAAGGCAGCTATGGAGGCGCTTGCAGAGAGGTTGTTAAAAGTCAATAAGATCCAAAAGTTAGATGCAACGTCTTACTTTATTTTAAAACTAGCATCTAAAAGTGGGCTAGAGAGCAAAGCTGATATACAGAGTTTAGTCGAGAAAGCATCAACCGATACCAATGACAACAAAACCAAACTAGTCCCTTATTTATTGGCCATAAAAGCGCTAAAGAAGAATGCGGATACCAATCTTTCCCTCGCTAAAGCGCTAAAAATGGAGTTTCGGACTTCGTTTAAAACCCTCGATGATTTAAGTGCGAGTAAGGTAATTAATAGCTTTGTTCGTGACTTAAATAAGTCAGAAACAGCATATACCCGTGAGCTGAATAAACATAAAGGCAAAGACTTTATTTCTGTAGATGATGCTTCGGAGTTGGTGCTGGTTTACCAAGAATATCAGAATACATTACTTTGGGAGCCGGTAATTGACACACTGATAGCCGAAGACGACAACGCACGATATGTGATAGACAAGAAACTGCTTGTCAAAACACCAGAAGGCGCTCAAATTGCTGCCATGTATTATCGTCCGAAAGATAAAAAAAAGCCGATCCCAGCATTACTTCGTCACACGATTTACGTTAAGCCTAAGTGGGACATCTCTATTATAAGAGAGTCGGCCGCAAGAGGTTATATTGGGGCAGTTTCCTATACTCGTGGTAAAGCACATAGCCCAGAGGAAATTGTGCCATATTTGTATGAAGGTAGAGACGTTACTGCGGTGATTAATTGGCTCAGTGCCCAGTCTTGGAATGATGGCCAAGTAGGTATGTTTGGTGGTAGCTACGACGGATTTACACAGTGGGCAGCAGCCAAGTATATGCCTAAGGCATTGAAGACCATAGTGCCCTATGTAGCTGGTAGTCCAGGCAATAGTTTACCAATGGAAAATAACATATTTTTGCTAGTCAATTACGCTTGGCCATTCTACACCACCAATAATAAAACGCTTGATCATGTGGTTTATCGCGACAATGACAGGTGGCGATCGTTAAATGACAAATGGTATCAAAGTGGTCGCTCTTTCCGTGAGGTTGATAAGGTAGATGGCCAGCCTAACCCTTGGTTTCAGAGTTGGTTAGAACATCCTAGTTTTGATCAATATTGGCAAAGCCAGATCCCGTATAAACAAGATTTCGCCAAAGTAAATATCCCTGTATTTAGTATTGCTGGTTATTTTGATGATGGGCAGCGTGCTTCAATAAATTATATGAATGATCATTACAAATATAATCCACAAGCGCAGCACTACCTTTTGATTGGGCCTTATGACCATTTTGGTGCACAACGAGCAACGAAGAAAGCAATTTTGCGAGATTATACGATTGACCCAATTGCGCATTTCGATACGTTAGAGATTACTTATCAGTGGATGGATCACATATTTCGTGGCGCAAACAAACCAGCATTACTCAAAGATAGAGTTAACTACCAAGTAATGGGCAGCAATAAGTGGAAACATGCACCGTCTTTAAAAAAGGTTAGCAATGAAGAGCTTACACTCTACTTAAGTGAGGTAAAAGAAGGTAACAAATATGTTTTATCGCAGAAAAAACCCTCAAAGCCTGCGTATTTAACGCAACGAGTAGACTATGCGGATCGTACCACGATAAATAATGACTATTATCCGTATCCAATCGTAGACAAAAAGCCTGAAATGACCACGGGCTATGTATTTATGAGTGAACCTTTTGAGCAACCTATTGAAGTATCAGGAACTTTTTTTGGCAAAATAGATGCCACCATTAATAAGCGAGACATGGACTTTGGGGTTACTTTATATGAGGTTATGCCCGATGGGCGGCTGTTTCACTTGTCTTACTACTTGGGCCGCGCAAGTTACGCAAAAGACATGACGAAAAGAATATTACTAGAATCAGGTAAAGTTGAAACTCTGCCATTTACACGCACAGGGATGACAAGTCGAATGCTTAGTAGAGGAAGTCGATTATTGGTGACTCTTGATATCAATAAAAACGCCTATGCTCAAATAAACTATGGAACAGGAAAAAACGTTAGTGACGAAAATATTAGTGATGCAAAAGAACCTTTAAAAGTTTATTGGCATAATTCTAGTTATATTAAAGTGCCAATAGTTAGGTGAATAGTAAATTATATTTAAAGTGAGGTTGCAGATTTTTTCACTACTCCTCAATGGAATAAAAGGAAAGCTTTTAATTTTACTTCAATTTAACGCGGTTTATGTTCTAGGTTTTTCTATTGTTGGAATAAAATAATTGGCTGTTTCTTTCTTATTTTAAGTGTTTTATGATTTTGTTATAATCTTCTTAGTGTCATGATCTAAGCTAGGAAGTATGTAATGAAGCCAAAACTTTTTGTATTAAAGATGCCATTTGAAGATGGGCCGAACAAATCATGGATATGTTCTCACTGCGCCATGATAGAAGGGGCCTTACTGGTGAATAAACATTGGGAGTCGAAAGTAGACTTGCATCGCCTTGATTTCCCAAAGCCTCGAAAGATGCTCGTTGAGTTATTAGGTGAAGATAAACAGTGGCTACCAGTATTGGTGCTCCCAGATGGTGAGGCCATAACAGATCCCATAGAGATAATTAACTATCTTGCAAAAAAGTATGGCGGCGCAGCAGCACACCCATAACAATCGCATAAGCCGGCTACAACTTTGAGCTCAAAACTGAGCTTATATCTCAATCACGGATAGACTCGATTGAACCAAAGGTACAGTATTTAATTTGCGCATGGCTGTTATATTTAGTTTGTATTTATAAAAGGATTTTTTGATGGAGTATAATAGCCCACTTGGAAGTACCAAAGAAAATAAATTAATATCGTTATTGCAATTACCAAAAGGCTCAAGAGTTTTGGAGATAGGATGTGGCAATGGTCGATTTTTACATAAGATCCTCGAAACATATGAAAGCTGTGTTGTCGGTGTAGATATAGATGCTGCGTTGATCCAACAGGCGAATGACTTTGCAACAGGTCGCTTCAATACTCAAAGGTTTCAGTTTGTGTGTGAAGACATTACAAACTTGGAGAGTTCAGATTGTAATTATGATTTACTTGTATGTAACGGAGCCTCCCACGCCTTTGGTAATGATTCCGATGCACTCAGTACAATGGCTCGGTTTATAAAACCAAGTGGAAGATTGCTGTTGGGTGAGTGTTTTTGGATGCAGCGACCAGATGAAGCCTATCTAAACTTTTTGGGCGTGCCTGAAAATTTCTATCAATCGCATCTTGATACCATAAAAACGGCACAAGCGCATGGTTTACAAGCTTTGTATGCGACGACTTGCAGTATGGAGGAGTGGGACAATTTTGAGTGGGGCCGAGTAATGCAAGCGCAAGCAGCTCTTAAGTCTTGTCCAAATGATGTAAGTATCAAAGCAAAGATTGAACAGTTAAATACTTGGATGGATGCGTATCTTAGGTGGGGAAGAGAAACCTTGGGGTATGGCTTTTATTTATTTGAGAAGGCGTCATAACTTTAACTCTGTCATTTGATGCCTTATAAAATAGCCACCTTTCGATAAATATAATAGCTTATTTTGCTACCTCACTTAGTATATTGCTACTAACGAGTAGAGAACGTGGCAATTTTCCGAGCTCGAACATGCGACTTCTTTATTTTCCAATTGACTACTTTGCTGGTGAATTGGTAGTCAGATTGTATATGTATACTAGTTTAGAAGACTGTGAGAGCGCAGTAGCGGAATGCTTCTCAACTAAAAAATGGTGAGAGTGTATTGTTAAAGTCGAGATATGCTAAATTACCATTAATCAGCTAGAAGAGCATTGGCTGATAACTCGATTTTGCAAGCTGAGTTTAGCTGAGCAGATATAATTTCACTTCGGTATTATTGTAATATAATGGATTTTTCATCTCATCTGCGTTATTTTTGATTGCATATACTCTATATTAAAGACATAGATGTGATTTCTTCGGTTTTTTTACCTAAGGGATGAAGTTGAAAGCTTATTTTGTGTCAATCAAATTTACTGCTAGGTATGTTGCATTACTTACGTACATTGTCGGTTTGTTCTTTAGTGTGGGTGTTTATGCCGCAAATAGCATCGAAGGTGTACGACTGTGGTCCGCACCAGAAAGTACTAGAGTCGTTTTTGACTTAAAAGAAAAGCCTGATTACAAGTACTTTAGTTTAAAATCACCAAACAGATTAGTGATCGACTTTAGTGATAGTGACTCGCAAGTTAACTTTAAAAAGCTGCTAAAGAATGATCAACGAATAAAAAAAATCCGTACAAGCAGCCCTAAAAACAAGCACACCAAGCGTATTGTATTGGAGTTAGAAAGCACCTTTAAATTGGTGGTTTTCCCCCTCGCTCCTACAGGACAATATGGTCACCGTCTTGTTGTTGAATTACATGACCCTAAAAAACCAAAAAGAGTTATAAAACCAAAACAACCAGAAGAAAATAGAGATGTTGTTATTGCCATAGTGGCGGGGCATGGCGGAGATGATCCAGGATCAATTGGATACAGCGGAAGCTATGAAAAGCACGTCACATTGGCAATTGCCAAAAAACTCGCAGCTTTGCTTAATAAAAAGCAAGGTATTAAAGCCGTGTTAATAAGGACTGGAGATTATTTTGTACGCCACGATAAAAAGCCTCGGATGGCGCGTCAAAACCGGGCTGATCTGCTGATATCAATTCATGCTGATGCATTCACCTCCGCACAGCCAAATGGCGCTTCTGTTTTGGTGCAATCAGCCCGAAGAGCCAACTCTGAGTTTACTAAAGTGATTGCAAATCGAGAAAAAGAGTCTCAATTGCTTGGGGGGGCCGGTGAAACGATTAAAAATACTCAAGATGATAACTTAGCCGTTATTTTGGCTGATATGACGAAAGAGTTTACGACAAAAAGTAGCTATGAGTTCGCAACGTTTGTGCTCAAAGAAATGAAAAAGGTTACTAAGTTGCATAAACGCAAACCTGTAGGGTTAAGTCTGGCAGTATTGACCGCCCCCGATATTCCGTCAGTTTTAATCGAAACAGGGTTTATTTCTAACCCTAAAGACGAAAAAAACTTAAATGACCCTGCTCATCAGCAAAAACTGGCCAAGTCGATTACTCGCGCGATTGAAAACTATTTTAATCGTTACCCGCCAAAGGGCACTTTGATTGCAGCTAATAGTGCGCGCTCTCACAAAGTGAGTCGTGGCGAGTCTCTGTCGTTAATCGCACAGCGGTATCAGGTCTCTTTATCAAACTTAAAGAGGGCAAATGGATTGAGCTCTAACGTAATTAGAGTTGGCCAAATTTTGACGATCCCAAAATCAGCGCATTGATACACAGTGATATATTTTGTAGTATTTTCTTTAATATGATGGATTAAACACGTGATAGGTGAGGATATATGAAATTAGCATACCGACTACTGATCGCTTTTATATTATTGGTTGCTGCACTGAGTGCTTATAGCTATGGCAACGCAAATGGGGTGTTCGCATTTGTCATTTTAGGGGTTGTTTTTGAGGCGGCATTTTGGCTTCGATTATTCCCTAAAAAGGCCAAGAAGTCCGTTCCTTAAAATCCGCTTTGGGAATTAGCTTTATCTGCCTAACTGCCCAGAGGGTCTAGCAAGCTTTTTTGCCGCATTTGGATGTCGATATGTTTTTGGCATCAAAATCTGCTTTGGGGTGATACTCAATTAAGTTGCCATTTTTGTCGAGTTCATATTCACAACAGGCGTGAAAGACACTGTGCAATTCGGTACGCGCTTTTTGAACCTGTGACTTGAGTGTTGAGTAACTGAGTTCTAACTCTTGCGCAAGCTGCTTTTGCGATTTACCTTCCAACTCCACTTCATCTAGCAAGTGAGCGCTTTTTTCAGGCAAGGCTTGAATAAAAGGTTTGATGCATTTGGCCAGTTCAATTTTTACATTGCGCTGCTCAGATTCATACCACAGAGGCTGTGACTCAATTTGTTTCGCCAAGCCATTTTTTCGGTAGTAATCGATGACGGTATGATGCGCTATTTGAAATAACCAAGCTTTGATACTGCTTGGCTTGTTTAAGCTGTTCATCGCCAAGTGTGTTTTTAGAAGCACGTCTTGAAGTAAGTCGTCTACGTCCGCTGGGTTAGCGACTTTGCTGTGAAGAAAAGCTTTCAAGCTACTTCTATATTCATTCCAAATTTGCTCTGTGGTCATAGTTATCCTCATATTAACTGCAGTCAATGACTGCAGTTATACTAGCTTAGCAGCACGATGCCTTTTGTGTTCGAGGCGAAGACGGTTCAGATTCAACTATGTCAGCCAACGCAGTGGTCAGTGCAGCTTGTTGCTGTTGTTGATCCTTTCGTTCACTGTAGCGATCGACGAAAAACGGTTTGTTGTCTCTAGTGAGAAAAGTAAAGCGCATAAGCTCTTCCATAACATCGACCACTCTATCTCGAAAACCACTCGCTTTCATAGAGCCGTCTTCATTGAATTCATTGTAAGCTTTGGCAATGGACGATTGGTTCGGAATTGTGAGCATACGCATCCAACGTCCTAAAATACGCATATTATTGACCGCGTTAAAGCTTTGTGAACCGCCACTCACTTGCATGACCGCGAGTACTTTACCCTGTGTAGGTCTCACCGCCCCCATGGACAGTGGGATCCAGTCAATTTGGTTTTTTAGCACAGCGGACATATTTCCATGCAGCTCGGGAGATGTCCATACTTGTGCCTCAGACCAGTTCACTAAGTCTCTGAGTTCTTTTACTTTAGGGTGTTGTGCGCTGTCACCATTGTCAAATAAAGGCAAACCCTCGGGGTTAAAAAATTTCACATCTGCACCCATGTAGGTAAGTATATTGCCCGCTTCAATCGCTGCTTTCTTACTGATTGAATTAGCCCTTAGTGAGCCGTACAACATCAATACCCTTGGACTATGAAGACTGGGTTGTGTTTCAGGTGTTTGCAAGTTAAATGTTTGGGTCTCTAGGTATTTCATCTACGCCTCCTAAAATTAATTACACACGTAAGACGGGCAAAGAGAAAAAAAGACGACGATGGGTCAAAACTTTTTGATATTTTTTAATTTGGCTGTGCATCCTTAATAAAATGTGAGCAAAGAACTTCAATAAATTTAAAAGAGTGATATTGTGTTTTGTGATCTAGCAAGTCTTAAGTGGCGTAACAATTTAAAAAATATCAGAGTATAAAAGATGCAAGAACTGACAATCTTCTACGATGGAACCTGCCCTCTGTGTGTTAAGGAAATGGCGGCTTTGACTAAACGAGATAAATCGAATCGTATTTTAATTGTGGATATTTATAGCGAAGAATTTGAGCGTTATCCGGACATCGATCCAAACAAAGCGAATTCAATTTTGCACGCCTTGGATATGAACGGCAATTTGTTGCTTGGGTTAGATGTGACATACCATGCATGGCGCCTAGTTGGTATGGGGTGGATGTACGCCCCTTTACGCTGGCCTGTGGTTAAGCCCCTTGCTGATAAATTGTATTTGGCTTTTGCCAGTAATCGCTATCGAATTTCCTACTTATTGACGGGTAAATCGAGGTGCGATAGTGGTGTATGTCGGCGATAAAGCAACGGCTGTTGGAATAGTCAAATAATAAACCGTGTTATTGTCGTTTAAGCGTTTGATGATCGATAGGCTGACTGGGATGGTTCCAATTACCTTTTGCGCAGGGGCATAGGCGGCATAATAATCTACTTTGTGTACTATATTGTTTTATATCTATATGATTATTATTTATATATTTTGATTTAAGAAAAAAGTCACAGCTAACCCAAAGCCACCATGCTTTAATTTCATGACCTGTTTTTACTCAAAATGTGCCCATGAAAAATAAAGTACATTCTACACTCATAGCGTTGGTCGTCACCTTCATACTGCAAGGGTGTGCCACCGACTTATCAGATGGCAGCCCTCAAGCGCAAGCGATGCTTAAATGGCAGTTAGGGAAAATGTTGCCAACACCATTACAGGAAGTTTACCCAGCAGTGTTTAAAGGAAAAATTTATGTTGCAGGGGCTTTTGAACAGACTTCCTCTAACATGGCTACTTTGGCACACCTAGCCGCTTCGAATAATACCTATGTGTTTGACGATGCGCGTCAAGCGTGGCTGAGCGGCCCGTTGTTGCCTCAATCACGACATCATCTAGGGTTGATATCCAGCGGCGATGAGCTATATGCCATTGGCGGGTTTGATGCCACCAAAGCTAATGCATGGCAAGTGAAGTCATCTGTTTATGTTATGCGGGACGAAGGCGAAGCTTGGCAAGTCGGCCCCGAACTACCAATCCCCATGGGTGAATCCGTGTATGGGGCGCTTAACGGCCAGATCCATGTTGCTGGAGGGCGCACTATGGTGGACGGTAAATTGACTGATACCGATGCGCATTGGGTGTTAAAAAAGGGGCACTGGTCTCGTGCTGCGCCGTTACCAATTGCCAGTAATTCGGCTACGTCTGTAGTCATAAATGAGCAGTGGTATGTGATGGGGGGAAGAATAAACTCTCTCGATTTTAAAAATCTCGACAATCTTTGGCGATACGATCCTAAGGAAGACCGCTGGCAGAGTTTAGCGCCCATGCCACAGCCAAGTGCAGGATTGGCGAGCGCTGTAATTAATGGTCAGATTTATGTTTTTGGTGGTGAAGAGTACACCTATGTCAAAAACGGCCAGGGAAAGCGAGAAATGAAAACCCGCACATTTGACCAGATCTTCCGATATGATCCGGCCACACAGCGCTGGGCTACAGAGTCGCTAACTATGACATCGACACGTCATGGTTTGGGAGCGGTGAGCCTAGGTAATCAAATATACTTGCTTGGCGGCGCTATCAAAGCAGGTGCGACGGGGACGTCCGCTATTGTGGAGCGCCTCACTTTTTAGTTTTCAACACTTGCAGCCTATGGCTGCTGGTGGATCTGTTCAGTTAACTCTTGAATTAGGCCTGCTCTGTCAGTGTGAACTCGTGACACCAACTGGTTGGGGATATTTGTTTCAGGTGCATGTTTGGCACTCCACATAATCATTTCTAGCATGATAGGCAGCATATCAACCCCAGCTTCGGTTAGCCGATATACTTTTTTTCTTTTGTCTTGTTCATCTTTCTGCTTATGTATCAGCCCCTCTTTTTCTAATTTTTCTAGCCGACTTGAGAGAATATTTGTCGCCATTTTTTCATCAGAATTTTGTAGCTCTGAGTAGCTGTGTTTGCCGAAAAACATAAGGTCTCTAATGATCAACAAACTCCACTTGTCTCCCACATGGTCAAGAACATTAGAAATAGGGCAATCAGAACGTTTGGTCATGATAGGTCTCTTTGATAAATTTTGGTCCATGATAATTTACTTGCATTTTGCAATCAAATAATTTAACTTGCATTTTAAAAGTTAAATGTGAGTGGCGCTTTTATATGTGCCACACGTAAATTGAGAGCAAATGATGAACAGCCCAAAAATAAACACAGACGCGCTAATTAGCCTACATTGGAATGAGCAAGAGACAAAAAACGCCAAAATTGTCGCAGAATTTGTACAATTACTGATGAACGATCACAGTTTTGAAAAGGTGATGACGCGTTTTGGTCAAGGTCCTTATAAGCAGCATAATCGCAACATGGCTGATGGCATTTCCGGAGTAATCGAAACACTGCGCGACTTTGTTAAACAGGCTCCTGAATTTAGCTATGAAATTAAACGTATGTTTGTTGACGGTGAGCAAGTAATTATTCACTCACATGCGACCTTGAAAGCGAAACATCGTGGCGATGATACAAAAGGCATGAATATTATAGACACTTGGACTGTGAGAGACGGTAAGCTCATTGAACATTGGGATGCAATTCAAGCTCTGGATGTTTCGATGCGTTTATATAACTTATTTATGGGTGGTAAAATAAAAAACAGCAATGGGGTGTTTTAATACCAAGCGGGCATTGTTGGGGAGCGCAGCAGATTAAGGGAAGCAACTGGTGCGCAACAACAGGTGGTTAGTTAATGTGGTTTGGTAAAATAGCCGAGTCACTTATCTTGAGTTGTTGGCAAGCCTGCCCGTAACCAAGCGCGTATTTTAATGTTGGGAATACCCGATATGCACTAATGCTGAATCCAAGCGTGATCAAGCCTGACTGGCCCCAGAGTTTAACGATACGTTCTCTAAGCAAATCAGCACCAGAGTCATGGGTTAAAACCAAATCTGTAAAGCGCATGGCAAGTGCCACTTCTTCAGAAACTTTGTCTTTTTGATTGCTGACGATGTATGTAATGGTTGTTTCATCTACGCCAGCTTCAAGTGCCATGTCAATAGCCAGCTGAATACAGGGGCCACAATCTTCACTGATCAGTGTGCGAATGCGTGCGGCAAACAGTGGAGCCACAGGGACATGGGCCCGATGTGAAGACATGGTTGTAAAGCCCCAGTATTTTAAAAAGGCAGGCAGATCCGCCGCAATGATGTCCTCCATGTAGCGCACATCGTATTGGTATTGGCTCTTCATGGCGAGTATTTGTTTATTAAGTAAATATTTAATCATGACTATCCCTTAACTTATTTCGGAGTGAGAATGGTTCGGTTGCAGCTGATTTGTGCTGTTGCGAGATTTCAGTGGGATCAGAAAAACGACTGTGCTCAGTGCAAATAAGGCAATACAGGTATAGAGCATTGAAGCGTAATTACCGGGTTCAATTAAAAGGGCGGCGAGCATTGGTCCAGACGCCATACCAACAGAAGCTGTGAGTGAGGCAATAGTTGAAAGGCGACCGCTTGGATCTATATCGGCAGCGGTAGCGAATAAATACGATTGCACAGCGGGCCAAGTAAAAAACACCAAAGCTAAGGCCACTATGTACATGGCGTGCGATAGAGCAGGTTGCAATAGCATGATGCAAGCAGTTGCACATAGTAATGTTCCTGAAATTATGAGTGATTGCCTTTTAAGGAATCGCGATTTGAACATAGGCAACATAGCACCAATTAAACCTAATAAGCCGGTAATTGCGATATCGGTGTTGACTTGTTGTTGTCCAAAGTTGGCATGAATTCCTATTACGCCTACATAGGTATATAGCGCACTTGCAGCGTTAATATAAAGCAAGATTGTGAGCATCAAACGAACGGAGTGAGCAATTGATTTTATAGTTACTTGCAAGTGCGTGACCGCAACTATTGGGAACATATTGGATGAGATAAACAAGGTCATTAGTAATCCCACCAATACGATAGCTGCCATAATATGGAATACCGCAAAGTGATTGGTGATAGATTCAAGTAATGGCAAGCAATACATCACCAAGGCACCTACTATAAATTGGGTGAACAGTAAAAAGCCAAATGCGCGATCGCTGTTACCTAATTTTGCCAGCATAGAAAACGACACGCCCACGGCGAGACCGCCGGCCAATCCTGAGAAAAACCGGGTTACCAACATGGCATTCAAACCGTGGATGTTTGGGGTTGTAAGTTCTAATATCAACAGAGGTATAAAAGAAGCTAGGAGTAACGGCTTCCAAGGTAAACGGCGAACAACAAAAATAGCTGTGGCTGTACCAAATAAAGCGCCGTACCCATTGAGTGAGACAATTTGTCCCGCTTCAGACTCCGAATAGCCGATGTTGCCAGCAAGGGCATTGACCAAGCCAGGCAAAAAATTAATGTATGACAGCCCAGACATGGTAATAAAAGCGAACACAATATATATCCAAATACTGTGTTGGCAAGGTTGTTGTGGGGTTGTGTTTTTCAAAGTTAAGTCTCCAAACTCGTCTGAAAGTGTGCTTCAAACAGTCTATGGTGGGAGAGAACCGTGAAAAATAACCATGTAACCCATACACCTGTGAATATAATTCACGAATCTTTGCTGTTATAGTAAAAAGTAGGAACCTGTTAAATGCGAAGAACATGGATAAACTTAGAGCATTGGAGTTGTTTATAGCCACGTGTGATAGTGGCAGCTTTGCCGCAGCCGCAACGATGTGTAATACCGACCCATCGACAGTGAGCAAAGCCATCAGCCGCTTGGAATCGCAGTTACACGTGACGCTTTTGCAGCGCTCTACTAGGCAACTCAGTATTACACAGGCTGGAAATCAGTATTTATCAACGGCTCGCAAATTACTGCAAGACTTATCGGCATGTGAAGGTGAGCTTAGACATCTGAACGACTCACCGAGCGGGGTGTTGAAAATCAATTCTGCTGTTTGTTATGGGCACTTGTATTTGCGTCCAATCTTAGCTGCATTTTGCGAAAAGTATCCGGCCATTCAACTAGAGCTCCAAATCAACGATTTACACACGGATGTGATTGAAAGTGGGGTCGATATTGCGATCCGCACTGGGTATATTAAAGACAGCCGTTTGGTTGCCAAACGGCTCAGCCCAATGGACTTTTTTGTCTGCGCTTCGCCAAAATACCTGCAGCAACATGGGACCCCATGTTGCCAGCATGACTTTAACGCACACCAGTGGATTGGTTTTCGAATCAAAGAGACTCAACAACTTCAGCCAATATATTTGCCTGATGAGCAAGGTGAGTATCAATTATGTGATCTCGAATCTAGTCACATTACTGACGATGGTGAAATGATGGTATCAATGTGTGAAGATGGCTTAGGGTTTGCTCAATTACCTCACTTTCTTGCTAAAAGTGGACTTGAGAGCGGTAAACTGATCTCAATTTACCCTTACTTTAGGCCACCACAAGTTGATAATGGGGTTTTTGCCATTTACCCCAAACGCACCTATTTACCCACTAAAGTGCGCGTATTTATAGAGTTTTTAACCGAGGCCTTAGCGCAAAAAGGTGAAAGCGCATATCAAACATGGGCGGAGCATACTGTTGACCATCAAGTGAACGCTTAACCTCGTTTAATTGGGAGCGATATTGCGGCCCTTGCGCTATTTAGGTTTATATCTCATTCAGTAAGTAGTGAGCGGTATAAAGCGGTGACCAATTTTTGTAAGCGAATACCGCTCACGCTTTTATCAGTCTTGCTTGGGGAGTGGAAAAACTCGGTGACATATGCGAAAGAAAGCTGTGCATCCGGATCTGCAAAACCGATAGCCCCGCCCATCCCCATATGCCCAAAGGCATTTTCATTAGGCCCCATTGGACAAAATTCAGGTGAATTGAGCATCACACCTGCCCCCATGCGCCAGTGTTTCTTTGTCACTAATTCTGTACCCGCGAAGCTCAGCTGAGTTAAGCGCTGAACTTGTGATTTAGGGAGCAAAGTTTGACCGTTTAACGTCCCATTGCCAGCTAGAAAAGCAAACAGTTTAGCGAGGCCAAACGCCGATGCATGTCCAGTAACAGCTGGTATTTCGCTGTTGTGCCACTGTGATGAATTGGGGTGATAATGCTCTCCACAGGGTTTAAAGTACTGACATTTCCAATGTGGAATACGTGGCAACCAGTGAGACATAAACTTTAAGTTATTACTTGAAAATGCGCTGGATTTTACAATATCTCGGTGTCGATATGATGAGTTCCTAGTTAAGGAGCAGTCAATATCAAAGGGCTGTGCAATTTCTTGTTCAAAAAAAACACTCGGCATACGGCCATCAACGCGGTGTATGATTTCTCCTAAAATATGCCCAAAAGTCAGCGCATGGTAAACAAGCTGTCTGCCGACGGAGAATATGGGTTTAGTATTCTCAATGTTGTGGATAGACGCTTGCCAATTAAAAATGTCGCCAGGCTTTCCTGTTTTGTGGCAAGGAATACCAGCACTGTGATCTAACACTGACGAAATCGTGATATGAGCTTTACTATTTGTTGCAAATTCAGGCCAGTAACGACAAACAGGTGCGTTTAAAACAATTTTATTATCGGCTGCCAGTTTGTGGATACAAATGGCCAACATTGCCTTTGAACACGACATGACACTGACCCTGTGGTCGGCTAGCCATGGCGGAGATTGTGATTCATTACTGGCAAATAAGTTAACAACTGCTTGTCCCTTATGAAATACACAAATGGCTGCGCCTGTTTCATTGTATTGAGAAAAATTACTCAAAAATGCTTGGTATAGAGGCGCATACTGGGCGTTATATGTGCCTTTAATTTGTCGTTCTTGAATTTCGTCTTGGTCATGTGGCGATTTTAAACAGTCCATAATAGTCAGTTTATATCTTGAGATAGATACCTAATATTGAATACAAGTAGACTTTAAATTGATACGGCAGGACTAGCGCTACAGGGAGTTTAATGGTCACTCAAAGGAGTATTGAAATTGAAAACTGATGACAATGACATTGTGGAGGTGTCTCTTGAGCAATTTGCCTCAAATCTTGATACAGCTAATTGTGGAGCGGGCAAGTGGTCTCAGGCATGTGACTATCGTTTTGCCCTATCAGAGCAATTAGGGCACGGTGAGAGTTTTGGTTTTTCATTCTCTGATGGAAGTGCGTTTCAAATTAATGAACTCAACTTCGAAAAGAGTACCAAGCTAAATGCACACAGTGGGGTTGTATGTGGGGCGTTTTTTGTTTTAGAGGGACATATAACGATCTCATTGGCGGGTGGTCGTGAAGCGAGGGTCCCAAAGGGACACGTCGGGTTATTTTTTATCGAGAAGGCTTATTGTACTTTTCTGTATAAGGCTGGGTTTAACAAAATCGTCAATTATACTCTAAGCCCAGCCCTGATGAGCTCGCTGATGGCACAATATGATTGTGAGACACATGAAGCACCCAACTTATTGTATGAGAAGCTGATCTGTTTACCTATGACGCAGCAAATTAAATGCGCGGTGGAGCAAATATATGCCTGTCAGTTTCCAAGTCAGAGTTTGAAATTGTTGATCCACGCAAAAATGATGGAATTGATAGCGTTGCTGCTGGAGCACAATCACACCTATCACAATTGTCTAAATACGATAAAAAAGGTTGATTTGATTGCACTTGAGCATGCGGCTGCGTATTTAAAGTCGCATATGCAATCACCGCCAAGTATTGGTGCGCTAGCAAAAATTGTAGGGATCAATGATCATAAGCTCAAAAGCCAATTTAAGTTGGTATTTGGGCAAACCTTGTATGGCTATCTTGCTGAAGCGAGACTTTTTCAGGCGATGGAACTGTTAGAGAATAGCGATATGCCGATAGTACAAATCGCTAGGCAGGTTGGTTATAAACATGCTGGGCACTTTGCGAAAAACTTTAAAGCGTGTTTTGGGACGTCACCTAGCGAATACAGAAAGCGATTGAAATTGGGGCTTTAGACTTGGGAAAGTATAGGCCTTCTTAATTTTATGTTTGAAACAATGTGATCTGAATTGTGTTGTTCTACGTTTATTTAAGCGAAGGGTTTTTAGCGCTTTACACGCATTTGGAGTAGACCCCTTCGCCACGTCTTTGGAGCGCACATTTTTGTGCGCTTTCATTCATTTTGGCCCCTCGACACCTAAATTGTCATGCAAGTTAATGACGAAAATAATTAGAAATGAGAAACTCTATAGTCAAAGGGTTTGATTTAAGCAATGGTATCTTTGCGTTCTGCATTGTAGTAGAAGTTTGATTGCATAAAAAAAGAACAAAGGTTAAGACGTGGAAAATATTAAAGTAATTGCAATGTCAGAAAGTACCGAAGCCATAGAGCAAGTCGCTCGCTGGTACTTTTCACAATGGGATAGTAAAGATCCCAAGGCAACACTGACAGACGTTGTCGATAAAATATCTTGTACCAAGCGAAGAGCTGGTTTTGTTGTCTATTGCCATGACAAACTTGTTGGGGCAGCGGAAATAACATTTAGCGGCGATACTTGTTGGCTAGACGGCGTGTATGTCGATGAAAGTGCTCGGGGCAAAGGGATCGCTGAAGTATTGGTCTCCCATGCAAAATTAAAAGCATCCGAGCTTGGCTGGAAAAATTTATACTTAAAATGCGAGCCGCATCTCGTAGCACTTTACAACAAATATGGTTTTGAGGTTGTGGCAAACAAAGACGGCAAGCTCGTCATGGTAACTCAAATTGCAAGCTGACCATGGTCAGCTTGCGTGGTATTAATCTCTTGTCGGTTGGGTAGCAGTCTGCGCATAGTCGATTTGCGTTATTTCTGATTGGACTGCCTGTTCTCTGTCTCTGATATTTTTCTGAACAGCTACTGCGGCGTATAAGCTCATTAGGTAAGCAATGCCATAAAACCCTTTTTCACTGAGCAACAAATTTGCGTTATACAGTCCGACCATTAATAGCAAAATTGCTGCGCCAGTCGAGATTAAGCTGAGTAATTGATAGATACTTGATGTTGAAATATTTTCTTGCTTATCTCGAATACTTTTTTGCAGTGAAATGGCACTAAACAGGCCATACAATAGGATAACCAAATAGTACCCTTTTTCATTTAGCTGCATTTGGGCATTAAACAGGCCAATGCAGTAGGTGACGATGCCAATGGCCAATACAATGATAGAAGCAATATTAAATGCTTTGCTCGAGCTTTGTTGTGATTGATGATTGTCCATAATTAAATCTCCTCAGATGACTGTTTTGGAGTAATAACGGTGGAATGCGCCAGCAAATCGTATTGCTCCAAATAGTCACGAATACTTGTAAACGTGGCGATACGGACACGTCCGCTGTGATCTTTTCTGTAGATCTCGTCTTTAAATACGGAACCAAAAAACAGCTTGAAGCGGCTCACAGACAGAGGTTGCGCGTTAAAATAAGCTTTGGTGTTTGCTTTGAGCTGCGCCATATCTGAAGTCTTATATAGCGCGGCGTTTATCACATTGAGCGTGTACTCAGTACAATTTTGTCTTTGGTTGTTGTATGGGTTTGCTATGAGCGAATACTTTGGATTGTGAAGCTGCTCAGCAACACCACTGCTAATTGCTTCAAGTATTCGCTTTTGCACACTCAATTTCGGTATGGCAATACCCGCTTTAAGCTCTTTAACTGACCAAAAAAAGTCGGTTGGATAGTCAGTCACCAATTCGCTTTTGGCAGGATCATTTGCCTGTTGATATAGGTTGTGGATAGCGTATCCGTACCTCTTTTCTCCATTGTTTGTGGTGATTTGAGAGTAGACGGCAAGGGCCACATGGGTAAATTCGACGCCTTCAGGTAGTGTACTACTCGGCTGACCGACCCGACCAATAATAAATACATGGGCACGATGTGCAGCGCTATATTTCTCAACTTGCTTCGCGAATTGCGCAATTTCACTTGGTTCAAAATAATGTTCACTGGAGCGCTCACTGCCAGCTATAGCACTTATGCTTTGCAAAGCGATGGTTAAGTAGATTGCATATCGTTTGATGCCCATGTTTACTCTCCTTCTAATTTTGCTGAAGGTGGCGGTCCTGCAATGATAACGTCATCACTAATTGGTAGTGGTTTTGAACTTTTTGAGTCAAGTGCTGCGCTTGCAATACCGGCACTGGCCATGCCTCCACTTAGCATCACAGTGCCAGTAATTATCATAGGTACAGCAACTACAGCGGTTGAAACGGCTGCGCCTGTTACCAAGCTATCGCCCACAGTTAATACGCTGTATTTACTAGCTTGGCTTGTATGATGGCTGGCGTTTGACGCATTGTCTGACGCGACACTTACTGGTGTAAAAATGAAAGAAGCCAGTGTGGCGGCGGTAATTGAAACTGTTTTAAATTTTTGTCCTAGCATCTGAAAACACTCCGTATTGCTTTGTTGCTATCTAAATTAGCAAACTGGACGGACTTGTATACTTTCTTATACTTTGTATTAATAGAATATACTTTAAGTATTAAAATCTAACACTATGAGCCAGATCCCACTTGTTTCTAACACCGTAAAGCAGCTTCTTAAACAGCAAAAATTGACTTATAAAGATGTCGCCAATCACCTTGGACAAAGCGAAGCCACCATCAAAAGAATGTTCGCAAACGAGCTATTCTCATTACAAAAGTTGGAAAGTGTCTGCGAACTTTTAGATGTAACACTCTGTGATTTATTTGTTTTATCTCAATCACAACAGTCACAGATCAGCCAATTGACCGTCCAACAAGAACAGGAGTTGATAGACAATCCAAAATTGTTTTTGGTTGCCGTATGTGTTCGGGATGGCTGGGAATTTGAAGATATCATCATCAAGTATCAAATAGAGGCGCTCGAATGTGTCCGTTTATTGGCGCATCTTGACCGCTTAAAGATGATCCAATTATTGCCAAACAATCGATACAAGTTACTCATTGCCCAAGACTTTAGCTGGATACCTGGCGGTCCTTTAGAGTCTTATATTGAACAACACGTATTGGGAAAGTTTCTACAAGGGGAGTTTAATCAAGAAGACAGCTACCGATTTTATCTGAGAGGTAGTTATAGTGACGCGACGATAGCGACCATAAAACGTAGGTTGCAGCAGTTGACTAAGGAGATTGCACAGTTAAATGAGCAAGATATAAAACTACCCCTGAGCAAACGCAGAGGTGTTGGGTTATTACTAGCGATGCGGCCATGGCAGTTAGGTCAATTCAAGAGTATGTTGCGAGACTCAGACGACTAAAGAGCAAAAATTGGTGGGTTTAAGTTGATTAAAATGCAATTACGAAATACCTTATAAAGGTACTTTGTGATAGTTTGGCTACATAAATTATTCCTGCGACATTATTTATACTTAATTCGTATGCATTTTTTACATTGCTAGTCGTTGTTATTAGGGTGTTAAAATCAAGATTGATTAATTTTTTCTAATTATTTAGTATTGTATTTCTTGGCTCTCAAAGCAGAACAAAAATTAATAATGATGCCACCGAAATTGGTGGTTTGACGGGTCTTACATGGAACAAAATAGCTCTTTCGCTCAATCCGCAAGTTGTTTAAAACAAGCTGTACCTTTTATGGTTAAGTACCAAATACCGTTATCGCCTATGAACTATGCGATTTGGTATTGCTATGTTTTGGGAAAAGAGCCTGATCTCAATCGAAAATTAGAGGAGATCCTTGCGCAGCATGGTACTTGTCCGTCGGATCAGGCTAAGGCGCTGTTTGATGAGTTCTTAAGTGAACAAGACCTTGCTCTGTTCCACGAGATGTCAGACCTAGTAAAGGGCACACTTAACAATGTTGAACAAGAGATCAATAACACATTGAATTGCTCGGAAGAGTTTTCAGCTGTTTTGTCTGAGTGTCATGTCGGCTTACATCAACTGAAAAAGCAAAATACTACTGCTGGGCCGGAAATCTATAATGATGTACTGAATTATGTTTCTAAACTGACCCAAGAATCTATTGTTATGCAGCACAATGCCCTGTGTTTTCAGAAAAAACTTGAAGTTGCATATAGTGAGATAAAGCAACTGCAAGATACCTTAACGGATGCGCAGGAAAAAGCGAGCACTGACAAGTTAACTGGCTTACTCAATCGAGGAAAGTTTGACGACGATATTATCAAGTTTTGTGATGAAAGTAGCCAGTTACAAAAGGTGCTGATCTTTATTGATATTGATCACTTCAAACAATTCAACGATGAATTTGGTCATCAACGCGGCGATGATGTTTTGAGAAAAGTAGCGCAAAAACTTCAATTGCACAGTGAAGCCGAAGGTGAAGCATATCGTTACGGTGGTGAAGAGTTTTGTATTTTAATTTCCTTTTCTAGTATTAGTGAAGCTGTCGGGTTTTCTAACCGAATTCGTGAGGACATCGCCAAACTGTCACTGAAAGACAAAGAAACAGGCGAGGTTTTAAAACATATTACCGCCAGTTTTGGTATTGCATTATTCGGCAAGACAATGACTTGGCACAGCTTGGTCGAATGCGCGGACAAAGCGTTGTATCTTGCTAAATCCCATGGTCGCAATCGTGTAGAGGTAGCTGGTTAAGCTACTTCTAAAATTATCTTTTTGAAACGCCAGACTCCAACCCGCCAATTTTTCTAGGCGTCATACATATTATCACCACCTGTTTTAGACTTTATCATTATTCTATTCTTTGCTATTAAAATAGTAGACATAAAATTCGTAACCTGACTTTCCTATATTATGCCTTCATGTGCTTCCCGAGAGTGTGAACGAGTTGAAATATTGGGTGATATTGCTTCTCAACCTAGGTATTTTTGATGGTCTGCAGTGTAATAACTAACAAGTTATTTTTTCATCTTTTTTTAACCTTATCATCACGTTTGTTTCAATTTTAACCACTAATATATTTGGCTTAAAGATTAATGAATTGCCCTTTTTTTGATCTTTAAAGTTAAAAATTTGAAAATAAATTGCATTTTAAATTTGATTTTTGAGTTTTTACTTGGTAATCCTTGTATAACGAAACACGAAGTCGTTGGGGTGTGTTTGCGTTATTAATATAATAAAAGTGGAGCGTACGTCAGTGAATTTAATCAAGCGAATTTTGCTTAGCAGTTTTGTGTTAACGTTGGTGGGTACAAGTGTCGGTGCCAACGCGAAAGCCTATAAAACTGTGCTAGTACATGGTTTTCAATCTCAACAGTTGACAGCCATGGATCCGAGAAAAATCGACAGTGATGGTGAAGCATACTGGGCTGAATATTGGGGAGGCCTAGCCGACGAACGCATCGATTGGCCGTCTTATGAGCGTGTAGAAGGCAAAATTGCAAGTGATTACTTGTGGCCAAAATTACGCACTATGTCGGAACAAGGTGTTTGTCAGCCAGGCTGTATCTTCTTGACACATTCAACAGGTGACTTGATCACTCGATACATCATAGATAACCAAGCGAACTGGCTAGAAAATGCAGGGCTTGAGCCACTAAATATTGTTGCTACTTTCGATGTTGCGGGTGCGGGCGGCGGCAGTGAATTAGCGGACCTAGCTGTGAATGTTGCCAATGGTTTAGCAAACCCAGTTGTAGAAGCCGCTGTTAGAGCTTGGCTTGGACGTTCTGTAGGTCAAACGCTAGGCGTCTTAAACGATTTAAAAGTGAACAATGCGCGTCAAATTGCGAGTTTTCCGGGAGATCGCACACCTAGACTCAGATTTGTTGCAGACGGAGACTTGTACTTCAATGCTACGAAGCTATTTTTACCGGGTATTGATGACAGTGTTGTAGCGGCTCATTCTGCATGTGGTGCTAACCAAGTTGCGGCATTTGACAGTTGTAGTGTACATGTTGGAATGGACGGAAAGCTAACCAGTCAAGATGACGGCGTCAGACACTTTTTACCTTATCACTATCCGATGTTAATGAGTGACAATTATGATCATTACTCAGTGATATTGAATCAGGCAAAAGGTAAAGTCACAACTGCCAATACTTCAATTAATGTAGCGCCAAACAAAAGCGTGGCATTTTCTACTTATGAAGAAGAAAAAGGCTTTTGGCTATGGAAGAAGAAGTACAGGTATGTAAGACAATCTGACAACACCAGTATGTCAGCGCTACTCTTTGCTGCAATTCCAGAGTAGGCATTATGAAGAAAATTGTTGCCGTTGTAACAAGTGCCCTGTTGGCACTTGTTATTTGGCGAATACTGGCGCCAAATAACAGCACTCAGCCGATGCAATCAGTCAGTGAGCCAAAAGCAGTAATAGATGTTCAAATACAACAACCTGATGTAGCCTCGATAAACAAAGAGCCAGCCACAAGTGCAGTCGAAATGTCTCCATTTCAACTTACCAGCACACAAAAAGCAGCAAAAGTCATCGCTTCTAATTACCGAGAAACGTTACGTTATGCACCTTATTCTCAACCCTTAAGCATTCACGATATTGATCGTTTGGAACCCAATCGTTTTGTTCCTGTCACGGTTCCGAATTCTGATCTGAGCGGGACGATTGCATTGGCGCTCAACAAATACAGATTTACATATCCAGAGCCTATTGAATTGCAGCTGACCGGAGAGGGTATTTCTCGGGCGAAGGTGATTGTAAGTTTGGTTGATGAAAAAAACAAAATACTGTTTGAGAAGGGATTGAGTGTCTCGCAGGGACAAGCCAATACCAAATTGCCAGCCAAAGAAGCTTTTAATGGTGATATACAATTGAAAGTGATCGCAGATGTGGGGGGAGATCCCATTACTATTGTGGCACAGGCAAAGTATGTACAGCCGAGTGCAAAACTTGTCGGGTTAAAATACATGGATGTGCAAGGTAGTGACTTAATCATTGCTTTAGAGCTAGAAGTGGAGGATGCGGGTATCTATCGAGTGCGAGCCAACTTATTTGATGGTGGAACGCCTTTGGCGCATTTGGTGACAAAGTCAAAGCTGGCTAATGGAAAACAGGAAATCGCGCTAAAAGCCCATCAATCTGTATTGCCTGATCTAAGCAATGACCTCAAACTGATGACTTTTATTGTTGAACGCATGTCGTCAGTACCAGGGGAGCGAACCCGTTATGGTGAAAGTTTAATCACAGAAATTTCATTGCACGCAGCTGATTTGTCAGATTTAAAAAGAGAGCCATACAAACCCAGCGACAAGGAGCGCGCTAGTTTGCAATTTTTAGAGGGGATGGCGCAGCAAACCCCTCTATAACTTAGTTTGACACTGTCTTAATCAGTATTAAACCTGCCTACAAGTTCATTGAGGTTGTTAGCGAATATAACCAGCTGTTTTGCGCCATCGTACAAGGTGTCAGCGGATTGACTCACTTGCTTGATTGACTGGTTAACGCCTTCAATTTGAGTACGACTGTCGCTTGAGTAAGCACCTTGTTGCTCCGCTTGTTGCGATATATTGGCGATAATGGGTTTGACCCTCGATATCGAATCTGCAATTTCTTCAAAAGCCTGATGAGCTTGCTCAGACTGTTCGATGGCTGATTTGGACTCCTCAACGCTTAAAGTCATATGTTTAGACACCGCTCTGGTTTTTTCAGTGAGCTTTGTGAGTACTTTTTCAATGTCTTTCGTCGCGTCATGAGAGCGCTGGGCCAAAGTACGTACTTCATCAGCAACTACTGCAAAGCCTCGCCCTTGCTCACCGGCACGAGCAGCCTCAATGGCGGCATTGAGCGCCAGTAAGTTGGTCTGTTCGGCAATCGTTCTAATGACTTCGAGAATATTGGTAATATTGTTGCTCTGATCTTCAAGCTCGCTCATTGCTTGAGCTGAGCTACCCAGTGAATCGTTTAACGTGGCAACTTGTTTAACCGTGCTTTGAATGAGCTCATTGCCCTGCTGAGCATGTGAATCGGTATTGGATATTTCACTCAGTGCCTGGGTACAATTGTCATTGACCGTCATGGCCATATTTTCCATGGCATGGGTGTGCTCAGCTGTCTGTTGAGAGGTGCTGGCTTGGTGATGGCACTGTCCCCGAATTTCATCAATACTGCCGTGAGATTGCTGAGCCTGCTCATTCAAATTACTGGCATTGTTCTTAATATCAATAACCAGCGCATTGATCGAATTTAAAAATTGGTTGAACCATGAAGCAAGCTCGCTGATCTCATCATTGCCAATTATTTGCAGTCGTTTTGACAAGTTACCTTCACCTTGTGCTATTTCCTTGAGCCCCTCTGAAACCATTTCAATGGGGTAGACGATTTTATTGGCAAGTACAATCGCAATGACGATGAACAGCACCAACATAATTAGTGCGATAACACTGATATTGTAAGACATTGCGTAGGCTGAAGAGAGAATTTCGTCTTCATCCATCAAAGCAACGAAGGTCCAATTTAATGTTTTAGAATAATATGATTTAGCCATCATCTGTGTTTCGGCGTCTTCGATGGCGACAAGTGCATCCTTATGTGAACTGCTCATATTTTTGATGGCTTGGTATTTAGGTGATGACAGGTCAGCGACATTTTTGAAGTTGCTATCTGGGTTCTTCGGATCGGCCAGTATCGTGCCATTACCGTCCAACAACATTAGATATCCGGTATCTCCTAGCTGAATACTACTTACAATATCGGTTAATGTTGCCAGCGTGACGTCCAGTGATTGTACGCCGACAAGTGCACCGTCGCGTTTAATCGCCGTGGCAACCGATACCATAGCTTGTCCTGTGACGCCCTGATAAGGCTCAGTAATGACGACCTTGTCTGACGCTTGGCTTACTTCTTGATACCAAGGGCGTTTGCGGGGATCGTAGCCGCCAAGTGGTTCAGCTGGGTATTGAATAAAGCCACCTTGAGCGGTGCCAAGATATACAAATAAGAGTTCTGGGTGGGTCACGCCAAAACTTTCAAATAATTGAAAAATCTCGGCTTCGTTGTCTCCAGACGTCTCAGGGGTCATCATTTTTTCAGCGCCAAAGTATGTGCTGGTGTCGTCACTGACATTCACGACAGCTTGGCTTTGTGCTAAAAATCGCGCGTTGTTTTTCATTTGTTCGAAAAATAATACGAAGGTATTTTCAACCTGACGTATTTCACTATCGGATGAAGCGGTGAATCGCGTGAGAGATTCTTGCTTAGTGCGCGTAATGCTCATGATAGATATTGCTAATATTGGAACTATCACCGTCAGGACAAAACTACTGATGAGCTTTTTGCGCATTCTCATAACTAACTCCTACATCAATGCTTTTAAACAGTATAGATGTTGATTGATATCTGCGTTAGCCAATAAAGAGATAAAATTTCAGAATCCAATGTTGAGGATTTAACAAGTAAAAACGCCTTTTATTGCGTTTATTAAGCCATTCACCATTCATTTCGAAGAAGGTCAATAATTAACCGACGTGCTCCCTTTTCAATATGGAGTATAAGTAGCTATCGACACACCTGTCTTGGAGTAACATATATTCGCGCAAGCAGCCTTCTTTTTTCATTCCGAGTTTTTCCATCAGTTGCCATGAAGCGGTATTTTCAGTGGCGCAAATAGCCGTGATTTTATTTAGGTCGAACTCTGCGAATAGCCTCGAAATAAGTGCACTCGCGGCTTCAAAAGCATAGCCTTTTTTCTGTTTCTTTGGGCTCAATCGATAGCCTATTTCGCCAATGCGGCTAGCCAATTGGGTATGCTTGAATAACATTTCGCCAATAAAGTCACCCGATGATTTGCACTCCAATGTGAGCAGCAATCTTTGCCCTTCCAGATTTTCAAAAGGTTGTCTTGCTTCTTCAATGCGTTTTTTAACATCATCGAGGGTTTCCGGTTTGCCGATATATTTTGATGTTTCTAGGTTCCGTCGAGAGTCATAAACAGCGTGCAAATCGGAGGACTGTAGAGGTCTTATAATGAGTCGTTCGGTTTCGAATTGCATGGTGCTTCTCCTTGAATACAATGATTTGGTTTTGCTGCAAAAGAGAGATGTTTTGCAGCCAATAGTACGATGATAGAAATTGTTGCGACAATAATCGCTATCGAGTCAGGACCGCTAATTAAATATTGATTAGCAAGCCAAGCAATTACTGAAAATATCAGCAATTCGGTGGCGCCCACAAGTGCATTGGCGGTACTGGAACGTGATGTATGGAAGTGTCCGACATAATACATATAGCTGGGGAAGTACCCACCAAAAATAAACAATATGGCGCAATAAGCGAAGATCACGGCGTATACAGAACCGTGAAAAAATAGGAAAGTCAGCGCACTTATTGGCAAAGCAGGCCATAAATAAACAACAACTTTTAAATGGGAGACCCGTTTTTGCATGACTTTGGCAAGGGAAGAACCGATAAGTAGACCACCCATACATACCGTCATCGCTTGACCAATTTGCTCGGTAGTAAAGTTAAATTGATTCCTTAAAAGAAAGGGGAAATAAAGCTGAATAGTCAAATATAAAAATGTCGGCGCCCATTTTAATACAGCCATAGATACAAAAAAACGACTGAGGGAGATATCGAGATACTGTTTTACAAGTGCAGCGGGGCGCAATGATATATTTGTAGATTGCTGCGCCGGAAAGACAACCAGACCAAATGCCATCACAAAGCCATAATAGGCAATGAGAGCAAAGGACATTCCCTGCCATGAAAACATGTCTGCGAGCGTGCCTGAAATCAGAGGTGTGATCAATGCAACTAGGCTGGCGGAAATGGCTAAATTGCCCATAGAGCTGTTTAGCTTATTGCCTTTAAACGTAGCGTATAAAATGGCTCTGCTGACTAGTACGGGGGCTGCGCTGCCGATGCCCTGTAACACTCTACCGGCTAAAAAAGTGTCGGCATTAGACGCCAGAGCACACAGCAATGTACCCAGTATTAAAATGATTTGTCCGCAGATAAAAATTGGTCGACTGCCATATTTATCACATAACGGGCCGGCAATTAATTGTGCTGCTCCCAATGAAACAAAGAAGCTAATTATAATTGCCTGACTTGCTCCCTCAGTAAGTGCAAGGTTTTGCGTGATATCTGGCAATACGGGCATAAATATTTGACTGGCCAATTGAGAGCATGACAGTAAAAAAGCGGCCAAAGCAATATATCTATTCAAGGCAGTTACTCATGGTGGGGCACAATAGGCGCTACTATAACCTGCTTTTAATGTCCTAAAAATAAGGTAATAATTAAAAGACTTTTTCTTGATAGGAAATAATATGGATTGGCTAAGTGCTGTGCGCAGCTTTGTTGTATTATCGGATATGGGCAGTTTTACCAAGGCCGCAGATGTCATAGGTGTGTCTGCGTCGGCAATGAGCAAGCGAATTGACTGGCTTGAGAAACAGTTGGGTCAAACACTTTTTGTGCGTACGACTAGGCAGGTAAGCTTAAACGAAAATGGCATTCGTTTTTTGTCCTATGCAAGAAACTGGGTCGGGCAGTTTGACGATATGCTCGAGCAGGCACAAGGGAGTGAGCTTGAGCCGCAAGGTACCCTAAAAATAGCAGCGACCCAAGCCATAGGCAGTAGTTTATTAATGCCTGTCATTAAGCAGTTTTTAGATAAGTATGAAAACCTCACAATTCATTTGAATATATTGACGCCGGGTTCTCCGCCAGATCTCGAACATGATCTGGTGATCACCAGTTATTATGAAGAGTTTGATTCTGCGGCTCACAAAGGAATTCGATTGGCTGACTATCAAATGACGGTATTCGGAGCTCCTAGCTATTTATCACAATGTGAAAAAATAACGGCCATTGAAGATTTGGCAGCCCATAAGATGTTATTGAGTAATTACTACCAGAAGAAAGGCGGGATAATTTTAGAAGACGGCAGCTTATTTGATTTTAGTCACTACAATTTTGTCTCTGACCATCTTGATGCATTGATGAAGGCAGCCATTCAGGGGATGGGGTTAATTTTTATCTCCCCGCAATATGTCGCCCGAGAGCTAAAGCAAGGGGTTTTAATTCCGGTCCTGCCAGATTTGAAATCAGAGGTGAAGCAGCTGTGGGCTTATTACCCAAACACCCGCTTCACCCCATATAAAACTAGGCTTTTTATTGATGAACTAAAGCAAAGTTTAACGCGACTAAAAACGGTAATTTAGACCAGCACTAAATTGGAACTGACTTAGTACGTCACCATCAAAGTGCCAAATACAATTGTCTTGTGTATTTGGGTCATCGTCGCAGACAACTTGAGAAGTATTTTTTACAATGGTTGCCATCCATCTAAGCTCGGTAAAGGCGTGGAAACCAGCACCAATATGATAATCAATGCCAGTGAATAAACCTGATGCAAAAAACTCATCCGCTTCGGCAAAGTTTGGCGTGATACGGTTTACACCAATCTGTGCACCGACATAGCTTGATAAACTGTCATTGATAGGAAGTTCGATAGCGCTTTGGAACAATAAGTACTCCATGTCAACTTTTGCGATGGCGTTATCAGCAAATTCAGTTTCATTGAAACTGTAATACATGCCATAACGTGTTCGGTTGACGAGTCTATCGACAGATATACCAAAGTGACTGTTGTCTTCAAGGTCGATTGTGAGGTCTTTACTGGTTGTTAAGTCGTGATTGATAGAGTGCCCTCCGAAGATAGATACTCCAAAGCCTGTATCCGCAGCTTGTGCGAATTGAGCTGAACTTAATAAACCGATAGAGGTAATGAGGCAGAATATATTTTTCATACATAATCCTTTTATGCGTATTGGGGCATATTTTGGCATATATCTTTGAATAAAAGGAGAGAAAACTGAAATTAAGTACACAAGTTTTATTGCTAGGCGAAATTAGTTTACATTGTGCTTCTAGTCCTTTGGCACGCTTTGGCAGATTCCGTGTTGAGTGGTTTGAAATTGGTTGCAAAACATTGAAATAAAGGTGTGCTTATAGGTGTTTTAGTGGGGAGCTGGGTAATGAGTAGCCTTGCAAAAGACAATTTTTTGTCCTGAGTTAAAGCGATCCAACATTCACTAGAATTAGCCTAAACCATCTGTGATGCATGGCTGGATCGCTGAGCAATCAAGTCACCTTGTTCTCAGAGCGCAAAAGCTGTAGTTTGCACTCAGAAAAAAGGGGGGATTACCAAGTTGCTTTATACATGTTTTTACCAATGTAGCTTGCAACAAACTTAATATCTTTTTTAACGACCAATCCGTTTGAAATTGTTTCAGCTGTGCTTTGAGCAACAAAACCATAGTCATTTTCAAGTTTAATTGATACTAGCTTGTCTGTAAGTGCCGCTTCGTTTCCTTCAGCAATCAGGTTGATTACTTCAGTGCGCAGTGCACTGTTCATAGCAATTTGCCATACCAAAATACCAATACGTGCTTGTTCTTCAACATCAGCAAGAACCGGCGCGTCAGCATCTAAAGAATCAAAGTTTTCGTTCGCCTCTAAATCTGTAAGGTCCGAAAATGCACAACGGTAGCCAACGTTTGCAAGTACCAGTGAAATTACATCGTTCGAATCTTGTTGTGCACTGCCTTCAACAATATAGTTTGCAAAGTCTTCACTCATTACAACGCTTGTTTCGCTGTCGATCGGAACACCGTTTGATTCGAAGAAGTTGGTCACTGTGTTCTCATCAGTTAAAGCCACATTACTACTCGGAATATAGTAAATATTCGCTAGCAATAGTTTTAGAGCTGGCTTCGCGCTTAACTGTGGGTATAAGTTTGAAGTCGCAATACGTAGATCGGTTCTTACGATCATGTTCTTTTGCATTTCTAGACAACTAAAACGGTCTTTAATAGCCAGTAGTGCAGACATTTTTTCTTCAGTTAAAGCTTCTTGAGTCATTTTTGTATCCTAATTAAATAGTTTGGCGTCACCAGACAATTGGATCCAGTCGGGCAACGATTTCAGTTTACTATCATTTAAAAACATAAAGTCTTGTTCAGCAGCATCACTGTGACAAGCAGAGCAATTCTCTTCTTGGAAGAAAGATTCCATAGTGGTGTTAGATAAGTTAGTTGGTGACATAACTTTATCTTTTAGCCATTGGCTTGCGACCAGCTCGTAATTGATAAAATTAGAGTTATACTTTTTCAATCGCTTATGCGCTTGATCATTGTAAACTTGCTTTTGGCTGGCTATTTCTCTTGGCAACTCTAGTGTGTTTACGATTTGAGAAGTTGTGCTGTCCGGTGATGGGCTGTTTATTTCACAGTTGGTTTGAGAAAAATCCCACTCGCTGTTGTTTTTACATGTTTTCTCAAGCGCGTTAAATGTTTCTTTGTTGGTTAAATCGATATTGAATAAGTTCCAAGATTGCTTAGTCTCAGAAAGCTTCAAATCACTGGTTTTAGGGGCGTTATTTGTATGTTCATAGGTAGACCATGACCAGTTATTTACACGGTTTCCATCGATCTCAGTATATTGGCTTGGGATCGATTTATTGACAATGTGCAAGCCAGCTAAACCTACCACTTCTATAGAGCACGCCTTAGACGTCGGATCGACAACTAATGCGACACTGCTATGAAAATCTGCAACTTGTGTTTTATCAAGTAGCATCCAAGATGCTTTAAGGAACATTGCCCCTCTTTGCGTATTATCGTAATTTCCTATCGCGAAATCATAAGGCTTGGCAGGGTTTGGTTGAGATAGGAATTGCCAAGATTGCTCGTTTAAGTAAATTTGATAGAACACGGGTTTGTTATTGATATCGTATAATACGTCACCGTGTGCGTCGGTGATATCAAATAGTGCCTCTACTTTAGAATTGACCGGAATATTTGGGTTATTTTTGACGAATTTTGAAAGTGCAGAGTCACCATTTTTGTCTTTTTCAACCAAACTCTGGCACTGTTTTGGAATAAAGTAGTTTAGGCTGTTCCAGCTGAGCTGCTCGTTTTGCTTTTGGCTCAATTGTAAATCTTGCAAGCGTGGCCAAGTTTGCCATACCGGCAGGTGGTCTGAACTAGTGGTATAGTCTGCATCTAAATCAGGCAAGCCAACTTTGCCTTTTTGGGAAGGCCAGTTCACGGCATAAAATTGCTTGTATGCAAAACGGGATGCCGATGTATCTGTGGGTGTATTTTCAATTGTGGCTGGATAGCATGGTTTTAATGCATATTCACTGAGTGATCTAGAATCACACTCGGTAGTTGGCAGCATATCCGATGATGCCACTGCTGTGCTGTTTGCTGTATCAAACGCAAGCAGGTTTGTCGCACACAAACCCAGCAGTGTGACGGTCATTAATTGAATTGTTTTCATCTGTATTAAGCCCCTTGATGTTTGCTTATTGGCTTTGACGGCCAAATACCTGTTGTAGCTGTCTCAATTTTTTCGCTTTGTTGGCATAATTTGACGGTTTACCAAGTGCGGCGAGAATTTTGTCTTTGATTAAAAAGCTTTCAGGCAGGTAAAAGTAATCTTTCTGTTTAAAGGCCAAGGCAATGGCTTCATTGATGTTGTCGAGTGCTAAATCAATATCTGAATTGTGAAGGAGTGCTTCAGCGTACAGAGATTTTAGCCAAGATAAGTGACCGACTGAGCCTGTTTCCACATATGTTTGGAGGTTTTGAGCCATATTCTCGAGCGAAAAGGGTAGCTCAGATTTCATATCAACCCAGCTTAATAGCAGTTCGGCATAGGCTTGCCACAACGTAAAGTTGCAATCTTTCGAAATATCTAGGCACTGTTGTGCATAATGCTTAATTTTGCTCAGGTCATTAACAATCGTGTAGTGATAAGCTGACCTTGCTAATACATGAACGGTACATGATGGTACGTCATGTTTTATTGCCAATGTATTCGCTTTTTCAACCAGTTGTTCACTCGATTCGTAATCATCGAGCAGTAAGCAATTTGAAGCCTGAAGCATATGTGAGGAAATACCAACTTCAAAAGGGTAGTCAGTAAATAGCTGATGATGCTGCTCGTAATCATATAGCGCTAAAGATTGACGGTAAACAGCAAGGGACTGGTTGAAACGACCCATAGCCCAAAGGATGGTGCCTTTGATAAACAAAGATGAAACCATATATTTGACGTTGTTCGTTTTAAGGGCTCCTTGGTACAACGTATCAGCCGTCTTTATGCCCTCTCGATGATCGGCACATACAACTTGGGTAATACCTATGCCCCACAATACGTCGAGTGTAGGTTGTGGATCATTGAGGTTATTACAAAGGGCTAGTGCTCTTTCAATGTGTGGTCTGACGGAGGTATGTGCATAGCCAACAGTTGCAGCGAGTGACATTGAAAGCGTAAATTGTAAGTCAATTTCGTCTAAAGAGGTTTGCTCACTTGAGGTGAGATGTTGAATTTGCTCAATAGCACGCTTAAATAAAGGGATCGACAGTAAGTTCAGTCCGACTTTGTTTTTTTGTTTACCAGCCTGTGTATTTAATTTATAGGCTTGTTGATAGTCTTGTGCTTTTTCATAGTGAAAGGCAATATCTTCTAAGGCATTGTCAGGCAGTATGCGCATTCTACTGGCAATATTCAAATGCATGCTTTTTCTAGTTGACGCCGATGCACTATCATAGGCTGCATCTCTGACTAGGGCGTGCTTAAATACATAGCTGTCACTGTTTACTCGCCTTTGTTGAACGATTAATTCTCGCTCAAGTAGCTCGTTTAAGTCATTTTGAATTTGATCTTCGCTCAATGAAGACGTTGCAACTAACAGTTCGTATTCAAACTCTCGACCTATGGTTGCGGCAAGCTGAGCGGTTTCTTTGGCATGCACTAGGTTATCAAGCTTTTGTTGCAATGACTCACGTAAGCTGCTCGGTACTTGCTCTAGCCTATCTGGGCTGATAAATGTGATGGCACCACCAGATTCGTGAACGAGCTGTTTTTCTTTGAGCATATCTACCAGCTCTTCGATAAACAGTGGTATGCCATCAGTGCGTTTTACCAGCACAGAACGTACATTGTCGGATACATTTTTGCTGTCGAATAGCTGTTCAATAAAGTCTGTTGTTGCTTGTGCAGTCAGTTTATTAAGCTCGATCTCTAACAGTGTCAGGTCTTGCAAGCTGCTTGGGCAGGCTTGCCTCGAAGTGCTGATCATAACGCTGCCGTCTAGAAGTTGTGCGGCAAAATAACGCAAAAACTCCAAGGTAATAGAGTCTGACCAATGAATGTCTTCTATGATATAGAGCTTAAATTCACTGATACTGGATTGACGAGATAATAACAGCGCACTTAAGCCTGCAAAAAGCAGCTGCTTTTGCTCGTCAGGTGATTGAGAAGAAGGTTGCATATCTTCAGGCAATTCAATAGCGAGCCATACCATTAAGATGGGTATAGTGGCATTAATCTCTGAATCTGACAGGCCACAGTCAGCCAAGACATCAGTGAAAAACTGCGTGATTTTGTCTGTCGTCTGATTGTCCGTATTGAATAGATATTTAACTAAATTGAGAATTGGGTACAGAGCACTGTTTTGGTGCTCAGGCAAACACTGAGCTACCAAATGTTGATATTTGCTCGCATTGTCTCTAACTTCTTGCAGTAGTCGAGACTTCCCAATACCAGCTTCACCATAAATATGGGCGATACGGGTATTGTTTTCGCCATTGATCACTGACAGTGTTTTGTCTAATTCCAGTTGTCGACCAATTAACTTATGATGACTCTTGGTACCGCGCATAAAGCCAAACGCTTCGATACGCTTTTCGCCTTTTAAGTTGTATATGGACAATTGCTCAAAAGACAAACCAAGTTGGATATTGTCAAAATAGTCGAAGTCACTATAGGGCTCTAAAATAGCCCGAGACTCTGTGGAACAGAGGATTTGTCTTTCCCCTGCCAGCCTAGCTAGGTCCATAGCTGTGTTGGCTATGTTGCCTTCAGGTACCGAGTTGGCATAGGTTACGAAAATACCCGAATGTATACCTATATGAGCATTGAGTTGCACTCCGTGCGCTTCTTGCATCAGTGCATTACGTTTGCCTAGTTCACTGATCACATCTAACGCTGTTCTAGCACTTAGTCGAGTATCATTGTCACTTGCTACTGGGTAACCAAAATAAAACAACATCGTATCGGCGAGATTACCGACATGATATGCCCCAAATCGTGTTGCAATATCGATACAGTGGTTGCGTTGAGACTTAAATAAGGTATCAATGACGTCAAAATCTTTAGCGCTTTCGTTCAGCTTTTTGGCGCTCAAACGCAATGCCAGTACTGTGATCTGCTTACGTTCCGTGAGTGTTGTATAGTCTTGCGATACTGGGCTATTAGGATCGTCATTACGCAGCACAACTGTGTGGTCATCGTATCCATGTTGCGCTTGAACATCGGCCAAGATACCAACCAAGTTTGAGACGTTCATGGTGTGAAGTTCAGAAAATATCTCTTTTCCGGAAATTACACGTTCAGTGGCGTTTTTCTGTAAAACTCTGCGTAGTAACCCTGACAAAGGGTGGCCGAGCAAGGCACTTGGGATGGGAATATGCACATCACTGAGCTGTTTGTGATAGATTGAGGCCACACTAGAACCTGTCACCGCTGGCATGCCAGTTAGGCATTCTAGTAAGACCAGACCCCAAACATATAAGTCTGTTTTTTCTGAAGCAGGTTCTCCCCTTAACTGCTCTGGCGCGCTGTAAGAAGGAGTGCCTATCGTCTCTTGAGTTAAAGTAATTGTCGAGAAATCTTGATGCCTGTTTTCTTGCGTCAAGGTACCGATACCAAAGTCTAGAATTTTGGCATGGGTTTTTGCACCTGCTTGTGTAAGCATGATATTGGCGGGTTTGATATCTCGGTGAATAATGCCTTTTTTGTGTGCATGAATAAGCGCGTCGAGCACTTGCAGCATAATGTCTGTGGCATCAACCGCATCTAGCGCACCTTCTTGCATTAGGTGTTCACGTAAAGACAGGCCTTCGATATACTCAAAAACACCATATAGAAGGTGTTCATTGACTTGCCCTTTGTCTAGAAGTCGCACAATATGTGGGTGTTCTAGCTGTCCACTCAGCGCAGTTTCTCGCTTGAATCGTTCAACATAGCGTTTCTTTTTTGATTCTTCTAAATGAGGTTCAAGGGCAAGAAATTTAATAGCAACAGTTTGCTCAGTGTTTTTGTTTCTTGCTTTATATACTTTACCAAAACCACCTTCACCAATCTTATGAAGCAGCTCATAGTGGGAGGATTCAAAGTTATTCTCTATATACGGATCAGAAAAATGAGTTAATGACATTATGCTTATTCTTCGAGTTAATTATTTTTGCCAAGAAACGTTTGGTACAGCAATTGAGTTGTAGATATTACATCGTTTTTTAGTCGTTTACGATTACAAGTTATAATTAATTTCACATCCATAATACATACGATTTTTTACCTAGTAAGAAAAGCTTGCCTTGATTTTTTATTCAGTTTTTTGGGATTAAAGCTCTTTTTTCCCACCTCCCAATCGCATCAGCTGTATGTTTTTATTTTTATTGTTGTGTTAATGGGGATTGTGTAACTGGGGGAAGTATAAAAATTCGCAATAAAAGATTTGTTAATGTTCTAGCTATCTAGTTTTTGGTGGTAATTATTTATGACTCTAATTGAAAGGGGTAGCCTGTTTCTAGACATAAGTATGAGCTTATCAACTCGAATATTTACAATAATGTAATTTCGTGTAATTTATTATTATTCGTTATCCTGTAATAATCTCATCTACCGTTCAAACAAAGGACAGAAAATGGAACGCCGGGAATTTATCAAATCATCTGTGCTGCTGGGCACTACTAGTATGTTGATGGCTTCAAAGTCATTTGTGGCTCATTCGAAGGCTTCTGAGTATAAATATACTGAACGATTGAGCGAGCAGGAATTAACACTAAGTAAGCTAGATTACCCCTCCAGTTTAGTTGAAAACCCGCAAAAAAAAATCGTCAAAGTGAGGCTTAAGCCACAGATAGCAAGGCGTTACTCAAACAAAACCTATATTTTATTTGAATCATCGAACAGCATTGATATATACGACGAGCACGGAAGAAAAATAAGTGAAATTCCATTAATGGTACACGTTAAGGATTTTACGATTGATGAAAAGCGACAGCGAGTATTTGTCATAGGTGAAACCGCTTTTACCGTATATACGCTCGACTTTAATGGAGAAATACTCGGAAGTTTTGGGGAGTTTGGCGTTGAACTTAAACATCAGCTTAGTGGCATTAAATCGATAACTTGTGACAAAGCTGGCCATGTCCATATTCTCAACACCTACTCCAACGATATTAAGAAGTTTGACAGCCAGGGCGTATATTTGATGAGTTACGCGCCAACAAGTTTGACTAAGCAGCCTAAATTACTCTCTGTTGACGGTTATGATTTTATCGAAGTGGTTGGTGGAAAATTTGCAGACACAGTCTATAAGTTCGATATTTCAGGTCGATCTATAGGCTAATTTTAATGAGCACCAATATAGGTAAGCATATTGATAACCCTATTGCTTTTGCCAAACTCGCTTTAAACTGTGATTTTACTGCGTTGAAAGACGAAGTATTAACATTAAATGAGCTAACTTGGTACTCACATGTTAACGCATCTGGATTTTCAGGTCATTGGAACGTATTGCCACTCTACGCCAATCAAGCTCACGCTAATGCACACCCGATCCTCCAGTGCTTTTCAATTGAAGAACAAAACGCCCAATTTGGTCCCTTACCAATCATGGATCGGCTGCCCACATTAAAAAGCTTCCTTGCACAATTTAAATGCCCGCTTAAGTCAGTAAGGTTAATGCGTCTAGAGGCAGACAGCCATATTCTGCCACACAGAGATCACCGTCTGTCGATGGAATATGGAGAGGCGCGGATACATGTGCCAATCGTCGGCGCAGAACAGGTTGAGTTTGTCGTAAACAATCGGATCGTGCCTATGAAATGTAGTGAAGTTTGGTACCTCAATGCCGATTTAGAGCACAGTGTTTCTAACCTGGGAGCTGAAGCGAGAATCAATCTAGTTATTGATTGTAAAGTAGGTGTTTGGCTGAAAAATTTAATAGAAAGTTCCGAGCAAAAGTTTTGAAGCTGCATATACTCAATAGGTGCACAAAAGAGGATAAGGAAAATGGTGCAATTTACCATACCAGAAGGGCTACACATACGCCCATCAAAGGCAACTGATAGACCATTTATCGAAAAGCTGCATAGAGAAGTAAGAGAGGATTTGCAGTGTATTGATGGCGAGCGTGACTTTATTGAATCAATCGTCGAGATGCAGTTAAAAGCGCAGACTCAAGGCTATGGTGCTCAGTATCCCAATGCAATGTATTTCATAATAGAAAAACATGGAGAGCCGATAGGTAAAGCCACGCTTGACTTTGGTCATGATGAAATTCGACTTGTAGATATCGGTTTTTTAATGGCGGCGCGAGGTCATGGTTTCGGACGCGCTATTATTCAGTCTTTTCAACATTGTGCGGCGCAATCCGCAGTGCCATTAACGCTGTCAGTGTTGAGCCACAATCTAGACGTGAAGGGTCTGTATTTAGATCTCGGTTTTCAAGTTATACAAGTTCAACCACCCCATGAATTGATGATTTGGTATCCCCCGGCGATGAAGAGCATTGTTGGTGTTTAATGTGGGTCTAGGGCTGTTTTCGCGTACAACTCTCAACCAATAGAGAAAGGTAGAAATAAATGGAAATAGTGACACAAGATTTGATGCATGCATTGATTGGCCAAAAGGTTGAAGTGCATTCGGAAGATGGTGAGCGACTTTTAAGTCAATTAGAGGTGAGTGATGTGGCTCAGGGTAAAATTGATACCGAAGAGTACCACTCTTTTAGCATTTCTTTAAAGGGCGATACAAACAACCAGTTACCTCAGGATAGTTACCTTTTTAAACACAGCGCGTTTGGTGAGTACAAGATGTTCATGAGCATTTATGACCATGATAAGTATCAAATCGTTATTTCACGAAGACGTGATCAAGCAGTGGGCTAATGGCCCATCCAAAGTAGAAGGAGTGGTATTTATGGTTAATCCATTTTTGGGCATGATACAAATGATTGCCTTTAACTTTCCACCAGTGCATTGGGCTGACTGTAATGGCGCAACAATGCAGATTAACAACAACCCCGCTTTATTTTCTTTAATTGGGGCAACCTTTGGCGGCGATGCCAGAACTAGCTTTGCTTTACCAGACATGCGAGGGCGCGCACCTGTGCATTTTGGTCAGTACGATATTCTGCAACAAGGTCAGCAAGGTGGCGTTGAACAGGTCACATTAACCAATGAACAGACCGGGCACAATCATGATTTGCAGGTAGAGGGGATTGAAGGTGACAGCTTTTTGCCCTTTAGTCCTTCAGATCCAAATGCAGAATACACCATTGCCTTAACAAATACGCAGTTTCCTACTGGGGTTAAAGAGTTTTATGCACAAAACTCTGGCAGTTTGGACAATCTGTCGTCTCAGAGTGTTGGTGCTGCTGGCGGTGGGCAGTCACATACAAATATTCAACCAACCACGGTCATTGGTTTTGTGATAGCGCTCAATGGCGCTTTTCCGCCGCGAAATTAACAAAAGGAGTAAATTATGAGTGATGCATTTATAGCTGAAATTCGTATGTTTGCGGGTGTTTACTCCCCATATAACTGGTCATATTGTGCAGGACAATTGCAAGCGGTAACGGATAATGCCTCCTTGTTTAGCTTGTTGGGATCAAACTTTGGCGGTGATGGTAGAACGACTTATGCTTTGCCTGATATGCGAGGTCGTATACCTGTAGGCAGTGGGCAAGGTCCTGGGTTACCAAATCGTATAATTGGGCAAAAGTATGGCCTTGAAAAAGTCACGTTGACAGTCAATGAAATCCCAGCACACAACCATTTGGTTCAAGTAACCACGGCGGTTTCTGAATTGGATGCCCCTATTTCAGGCCAGTCGTATATTGGCAGCGATTTACATTATTTACCAGATTCTACATCAGGCCTAAAAACCAACCCATTTGCTGAAGGAACCATTGGCACAACTGGGGGAGATGAACCTCATGAAAATAGAATGCCGATGCTCTATATCGGTTTTATTATTTGTATGAATGGCATTTATCCGTCACGCAACTAACCAAAGGAGTAATAAAATGGATCCATTTATTGGTCAAATTGACATGCTACCGTACACGTTTGCTCCTCGAAGTTACACTGTATGTGATGGGCAATTTGTTGATATTTCTCAAAACCAAGCGCTCTATGCAATTATCGGTACGACTTACGGCGGTAATGGGACTACAAATATGCAAATCCCAAATCTGCAAGGCAGAACGCCAACTATGTTCGGTACTGGCCCAGGTTTATCTCCTGGAGATATGGGTAGTGAAGTTGGTATCCCTGAAGTTGTTTTATTGGAAAGCCAATTACCATCACACAGCCATGATATGTATTGCGGAGAGACCATTAAAGATGGTTTAGTCGAACAGTCAAACAATGTTGGATTAATTTCAGCGGCACGAGGCAGTTCTGGCGGTGTAGCAAGGGTGTACTCATCTCAACCTCGCACTGGATCAAACGTACCGCTTAATTACAACGCTGTACTGAGTAACGGACAAAATCAATCGCATGCAAACCGACAACCATATTTAGCGCTGCAGTTTTGTTTGTGTATAGATGGCGTTTTCCCACCTCGCAGTTAGTTGAGTAAGAGTCTGGTGAAAGTGATTTCGATATTTTTCCTGCTACTTCACTTCGGCATTATCGCAGCTGATAATGCCGAGGGTGCTTACGTGTCATTTAAAAATTACGGCCGAGATGTCGCACTTTTCACCTCAGAAACAGCTAATATTTACACGAGTAATATTGGTCAGGAGTTTTATCTCAACCACAAAATAATTATTCAAGTTGAAAAGGGTTACAAAGACAAGTTTACGCATTTAACAGGTGTATTTCAGACACAGCTTTTGTCTGAACTAAGCAATAGTGACATTGTTTTAATCTCTCCCAAGAAGGGGCAGTTCCTTACGGTTTATAAACGCCTTGAAAATATATCGAGCGTAGAAGCTGTGCAACCAGACTATGCAATAGTAAAAAAACATCATCGCACAAGTAAAGCACGTAAAGGTGTAAATATTCATTTTAAGCCACCAAACCGTTTGCAAAATTCACAATGTGAAGTGTCAATTTCACCGACACGGATCGCCATCATTGATGATGGCTTTGACTTTTCTAGCACAGCGTTGTCACCGTTTAATGTCTTGCTGGAATACGATGCTGATCGACAAGAAGTCATGATAGCTGACACCACGAGAGTTGCTGGGCATGGCACTATGGTGGCAAGTGTAATTGCATCACAGCTCAATTCCAAACCAATCAGTAAAATGAGTCACGTTGCGGAAGTTGTCGCTATTCAACAGGCTAGTACACTCAATTCGGCCATGATATTAGCCTTCAGCGTCGCTCAAAAAATGAATGCCGATATTGTTAACAGTAGTTGGACACTGCCCTTTGTTTCGCAGTTACTGGCAAGTGTCATTGACGATGGTTTATTACATGGTGATGTTTCATTTGTGATTGTGTCGGCAGGCAATCATGCTCAAGACGCATGTATTAGCAATAAACTCTCTGTAATAGAGGGAGTCACTACAATCGGCGCATTGTCTAAAGATGGGAGTATTGCGCCCTTTTCAAATTACGGTAATTGCGTGGATTATTACGCACCATCAACCGCGTTACTTCAAAAACAAAACAAACGTATCGCGGTCAGCGGTACTTCCTCGGCCGCCGCGATGGCAACAGGGGAATTCTCTTATTTGTTAAGTTGTGGCTTATCAAATAATGACATTGAAATCAAAAATAATAAATTAAAGTAAAACTCGTTTAGTCGCTAATTACGTGGCTTGAATATGCTGTTCACTAAGGAGTAAAGGCATGCAAGGGTATCGGGAACGTGGGTATGGAAGTTCAGAGCATGAAACTGAACTTGTTAATATTGATTTTGCGAGTCAGTACAGTGAGAATTTTCCGAAAATCTTGCAAGCATTAGGTGTTTCTCTCGCGGTTTCTAGCTACCAGTCACATGCCGTCATGTTGCTTCGAAGCCGAGCAGATGCGCTTAGCTGTAGCGTTAAGCAGTTTGTTCGGCCAATGGGCGTATGTGTGAGCGAAGATCGTTTCTTAGTAAGCACGGTCAATCGCATTGTGAACTTTAAATCAAGCGATATGTCTCGCAGCAGCGTTTGTCGTGGAGAGTTAGACGATTTAGATTTGCTGGCCAGTAAACTGCGTGACGAAGAGCGTGATACTTCCTCGTTTAAGCAGCTAAGAGCGGAACAGATCAGTGCAATCAAACAGTGCGACAAGCTATTTACTGAGCGCTCTTCTCTAACAACGGGGACCTTGAATACCCATGATATCGCCTGGGGAGACGAAGGCCTGTGGGTAGTCAATTCGAGTTTTTCTTGCCTTGCCACAGTGTCATCTGAGTCCGGATTTACAGCACGATGGAAACCGCACTTTATCAGTGAATTAAAACCAGAGGATCGCTGCCATTTAAATGGTATGGCGATGCAAGATGGGCGCCCAAAATATGTGACCACTTTTAATACTCAGGATAATCAGGACTCTTGGCGAACAGAGCTAAATGGTACGCTGATAGATGTAGACAGTAATGAAATACTGCTTTGTGGATTATCTATGCCGCACTCACCTAGGTGCCACGATGGCCTTGTTTACTTGTGTAATTCGGGTTTAGGCGAAGTGATATGTTACAACCCAGACACCCGCAAACAGTCAACGGTTTGTACCTTACCAGGTTTTACCCGTGGGCTGTCATTTTTGGGCGACTTAATGCTGGTTGCTACCAGCCAAGTTCGTGCCTCGAAGGTTGTCAGCAATATCCCGTTGACAGCGTCGCACACCCAGACGGATACGGTGTGTGGTATATGGATAGTAAACAAACATAACGGCGAGATCCTATCAAAATTGCAATTTAAAGGTGATGTGAGTCAGCTTTATGACCTGTGCATTATTCCTAACTCTACGTTTCCTGAAATGATCAGTGGCGATGATGCTCTCGCTGCGCACTTGTATGAATTTACGAAGGAAGTATTGAAATGAAAAAGCTTGATATGACCACCTCAATACTGGGAATGATGATCCCTTCCCTTGTCGCTGCGAATCCGTCTTCAAATATTTCAGAGAGCTATTTTACATCTAGTCATGAGGTGCCGACGCTAGATACAATTAAGGTGAGTGACGATACACACTTTCTGCAAGCTGAGGATGAAAAGCCAGTACAAGTGTTTAACATTGCTAAGCAGGCAAAGGTAAAATCGCATGATGGCGAAAATGCCAAAGCTGCGACACTCGCATTTTTAGCCAAGCAAGGGTTACTCAGTAGTAACGGCATGAATTCCACCCAAGTCAGTGGTGAAGTCAGTATTGCCAAAGAGCTTGCAGCTTCTTGCCAAGTAAATTTTGGTTGTACCACTGCATATGGTAGTAAAGCTAGTTGTGAAGCAGCTATTGGAGGAGGTGTTTGGTTTCCTGATACTGATGACTGTACCGCGGCGGCTGCGCCAGATCCCGATATTAATCTTAAAGGAAACAACCAATCGATTACTTCTGGAGATACCACTCCGAGTGCCAGTGACCATACAGATTTTGGTTCACATCAGACTGGTGCGAGTAACTTTACCCGAACGTTTACCATAGAAAATGTGATTGCAAGCTCTACGTTAACTTTAAGTGGTTCGCCGCTGGTCAGTATTTCTGCTTCGAATGATTTTTCTATTTCAAGCCAACCAGGGTCAAGTTCACTAAACGGTGTAACGAGCACGACCTTTGTCGTTCAACTTGATCCGACTACAGTGGGCTCACCTGAAGCAACTGTGACCATAACCAGCAATGATCCCAATGAAGGCACATACACGTTTAAAGTGGGCGCTACGGTAACAGCGGCAAATACTGCACCCGTTGTCGATCTAGATACTGCTGCTGGGGGCAATGATAGATCTTCAGCGTTTTCTGAAGGTAGTGGCGGGGTTGGCATTACCAATAGTGCCAGCGTGAGTGATGCTGAGTCAGATACCATTAAGACAATTACGGTCTCACTAACCAATGATCAAGATGGTGCGTCTGAGGGACTCAACGTAACTGGAGCGGCTCAAAATGCCTTAAATGGTGTTTCAGGAAAATCAGATGTCACATTGCAAGATACCATTTCAATTACGGGGGCGACTGCAACGCTTGCTCAAGTGCAAACGTTTTTAGATGCGATCACCTATAACAATTCATCGTCAACGCCCAATACGACAGCAAGAGCAGTGACTGTGGTTGTAAATGACGGTACTGATAACAGTGTGTCACGTACTTCAACCGTCAGTGTCACGAATGTGACGTCGACGACATCGTCTGGCGCGTCATTTAATACGACAACAGGTGCTAATTTAAATCCAGCTATTTTGTTTACCAGCGAAAATGAAACGCTGACAATTGCGCAAACGTCCCATGCATCGGGCTCTACCGCAGATGGCGGTGGCGGGACTGATACCCTTGCTGTTTCAGATAGCGTCGATATCAGTGGCCTGACGTCATTAACCAATTTTGAGACTTTAACAGCTGAAAACAACGGCAATCTGACCTTAAGCGAATCCCAGCATGAGTCTTTCACCACGATCAATGGTGATGGCACAAACCAGTTCACGCTTTCCAGTGCCAATGGCAATGGCGAATTAACGGGTGATCCAGATATTGAAACATATGTGTTAAATGCTGCTATGACATTTAGTTTGGGCAGCGCGTCGCACAATGTCACGGGCAGCAGTTCCAATGACGTGATAAATGTCGCAGCGTTAACCCCAACAGGCACACTTAACGCCGGTGGAGGCACAGGAGATACTTTGCGTCTTTCCAATGGGGCAAATATTGGCGGGGCTACGATATCAAACACTGAAGTACTAGAGCTTATCTCTGGTGCTTCTGTCACTATGACTGAAGCTCAGCATGACAGTTTTGGCTCTGTTACAGCATCGGGCACTGACACGATCACTATCTCCGCGGCCACTGACGGGTTAACAGGTAACGCGGCAATCGAATCTTACACTCTGTCCGTCGCGAACTCGTTTACACTAGGTGCTGCGAGCCAAAATGTCACAGGTAGCACAAATAATGACACGGTTACTGTGGGGACCTTAGTTGCGACAGGAACGCTTGCTGGTGGTTCAGGCACCGACACTTTGTCAGTAGGAAATGGCGGTAGTATTGCCGCAGCCACCGTATCTGGTTTTGAAAACCTTACTTTATCTAGTGGGGCGTCGGCGAGTTTCAGCGCTGCCCAATTATCGCAATTCTCTGGGACAATAACAGCGGCAGGCACAGAAACCATGTCGATAAGTGGGGACGGAAATATCACGACAGTTTCAGGGGTTGAAAATTACACTGTCAATGATGATACCACCAACTCAAGAACCGTGACGCTTAGCGCTGCCGGGCACTCGGTAACCGCAACAAGTAGCAGTGATGCCGTCACATTTGATGTTGGTACGCTCACTTTTACAGGCACCCTCACTGGCGATAACACAGTTGCAGATACGCTCAGTATGTCTAATGGCGCCAACATCAGTGGAGCAACGATAACAAATATTACCAACTTGTCTTTAGTGACAGGTGCTACGGTAACCATGACTGCGTCTCAAAACGAGAGCTTTAGCGGTTCAATCACGGCAGCTGGCACTGAAACGTTTAACATCACGGGTGATGGAGACATAACGGTGCTTTCGGGCATTGAAAACTATGTGGTAGGTGATGACAGCTCTAATACAAGAACAGTCAATGTAGGCGCGACAACCAGTGCCACTGCTACGTCATCCAGTGACGCGGTTACATTTAATATCGCTGGAAATACGTTTACGGGTAGTCTGACCGGTGAAGCGACGGTCGCTGATACTGTTTTGGCAAGTGATGGTGCCGATACGACTGGGGCGAGCTTTAGCAGCGTGGGTACCTTGTCGCTTGCAAGTGGCGCTACCGTAACTCTCGATGCGCAGAACATCAGCGACTTTTCAACAGCGATCAATGGTGCTGCAGGGAGCGAAAGCATACAACTGGTAAGTGGTGGCACATTTAATTTTTCCTCAACTAGTGTGTCGAGCATTGAAACGATTGCGCTTGGTTCAAACAGTGTATTCACTGTGACTATACCCGATAATTTCTCTACCAATGGTGGTAGTGTCACAGTCAGCAATACGTCTGGGGCAGCCATTAATGCTGGCGTGACAATCAACGCTTCAGCGCTTGCTGGTGATAGCCTTGTGATTGCTGCCACTGACTTAACAGGTAATGATACATTAACGGGCGGCGATAGTGCTGACACCATAAGGCCAGGTACGGGTACCGATACGATGACAGGTAATGGTGGCAACGATAATTTTATTGGTGCTGCTGCGGATCTTAATGGCGACACAATCGCTGATTTAGCGGTCGGTGACACACTAACGATCACAGGTGTGACGGGCCTTACAACCAATAATGTACGTTTCAACGGCAATGGCACTTTACAGGTGGATACAGATGCAACCGATTTTGCCGCGGTGGAAGTTGCACTGACATTGTCAAACGCACCTGGCGCGGGTTTAGACTTTACAATTGCCGATAGTGGAGCCAATACACTTATTACGCTCATTGCAGCGAATGATACACCTGTATTCAGCTCATTGAACGGGTTGTCTACGTTTACTGAAAATGGTTCGGCAGTTGCGATTGATAGTGATGCAAACGTTGCTGATACAGAGCTCGATGCGTTAAATGGCGGAAATGGGAACTACAACGGGGCGTCTTTGACCATAGCCAGAAATGGCGGGGCAAGTTCACAAGATGTTTTCGCGAACTTGAATTTACTTGGAGCACTAACACAAGGAAATACCTTTACATACAACGGCACAAATGTTGGTACTGTGACAACCAACTCTGCTGGTACTTTGGTGCTTACGTTTAATGCAAGTGCAACATCAACTATTGTTGATGGTGTCATTCAATCTATTTCTTATGGGAATACGTCGGAAGATCCACCGTCAAGTGTAACGCTTGATTATACATTTAATGACGGCACTGCCAATAGCACAGGCTCCAATCAAGCAGTCGTAAATATCACAGCTCAAAATGATGCGCCAACAGATATCGCGTTGTCAGCCAATAGCATCAATCAATCAGCCACGAGTTCAGGGGCTAATGTGGGTACGTTATCTACTACTGACGTTGATAGCGCTAACACACATAGCTACACCTTGGTAAACAGCGGAAGTAGTGCAAATGGCACCTGTTCTGCACACTCAGGCAATGGCAGCTTCCAAATCAACAGTTCTAGTTTACAAACTCAGGCAGCCCTGAATGCTGGTGATTACATCGTTTGTGTTCAGTCAAATGATGCAACGACAACATTCCAAAAATCGTTCACAGTTACTGTGGTCGACAATGTTGCGCCTAGTGCACCATCAACGCCAGATCTTGATTCAGCTTCAGATACCGGTGGTTCTGACACTGATAATGTTACGTCAGATACAACGCCAACATTTAGTGGCACAGCCGAGTCTGGCAGTACTGTGAGACTTTATAGTGATCAGTCTGGCAATACTGTGATCGGAAGTGGCACGGCTACAGGCGGTAACTGGCAAATTACGACCAGTACGCTCTCCGCTACTACACACGCCATTACGGCAAAAGCGACGGATGCAAGCAGTAATGAGAGTAGTGCCTCAAGTGCTTTAAATGTAACCATAGATACCAGTGCGCCAAATGCACCAGGTACGCCGGATCTGTCCGCGAGTAGTGATTCTGGCACGTCAAATACAGATAATATTACCAATGATACGACGCCAACTATCACAGGTACTGGCACAACTGGCGACACAATTAACTTGTCGTCTAGTCTCGACGGCAATATTGGGAGCACTACTGTGTCTGGTGGTGCCTGGAGTATTACAACCTCTACTTTACAGGTTGGTAGTCACGCTATCTCGGCGCAATCTGTCGACAATGCGGGCAATACTGCGAATTCGGCAAGTAATTTATCTTTAACTATAGATACTCAAGCACCGAGTGGCCACGGTGTTTCGTTTGGCGACAGCTTATATTCCAACACAGAAAAAACAGCGGCATCCTTTACCTTTAGCAGCGCGGAAGTGGGGGCAACATACAGCTACACCATTTCGAGCAGCAATGGCGGCACAGCGGTGACTGGCAATGGCACGGTGACGTCAGCCAGTCAGCAGCTATCCAACTTGGATTTAAGTGCCCTCAATGATGGTACATTGACTTTATCTGTGACCTTAACGGATACCGCGGGCAATGCAGCAACAGCAGTG
>NZ_AUXS01000017.1 GCF_001625565.1 Pseudoalteromonas luteoviolacea NCIMB 1944 | reverse complement strand
ACTTGTTTCAGGATCCATGTATTCGATATTGGCTAGGTGTTAGAGGTGATTGCCTTAGCAATGGTCAAAATGGCTCATTTCACCTTGCGCAAAGTAAACGTATTCGCTTCGCTCATTGTCATTAATACTTTGCACGATATTCACCTTGCGCAAAAGAAGCGTACTCACTGCGTTTGCTGTCGTTAGTCTTTTGCACTTTAGACCCTGAACTCGTTTCAGGATCC
>NZ_AUXS01000016.1 GCF_001625565.1 Pseudoalteromonas luteoviolacea NCIMB 1944 | reverse complement strand
GTGAAAGTAGGACATTGCCAGGGCCCAATTTAAAAAATTAATAATAAAAACTAAAAGCAAAGAATTTGCTTGGTAACCATAGCATTTTGGAACCACCTGACTCCATGCCGAACTCAGTAGTGAAACGAAATAGCGCCGATGATAGTGTGGGGTTTCCCATGTGAAAGTAGGACATTGCCAAGCGCCAAATAACAGAAAGCCCGATTCGAAAGAGTCGGGCTTTTTTGCGTTCTAAATCGTCTCGAATATTGCCGAGGTCATGCACATTGATAAAGAGACGAATTAGCGCCAGGTGAAGGGAGTAACCTTCATCGCCGACTAGATAAGCTTAAGATTTCCTCAGTAACAGCTAAACCAGCTCATTTCACCTTGCGCAAAAGAACCGTACTCACTGCGTTCGCTGTCGGTAGCCTTTTGCACGATGTCATCCTGAACTCGTTTCAGGATCCATGTTTTCGATGTTGGCTAGGCTTTAAGAGTGGCAGACTTAGCAACTGTCAAAGCTGCTCATTTCACCTTGCGCAAACTGAACGTACTCGCTTCGCTCGCAGACGTTACATTTTGCACAATGTCATCCTGAACTTGTTTCAGGATCAATGTATTCGATACGAGTTAGGTGTTAGAGGTGATTGCCTTAGCAATGGTCAAAATGGCTCATTTCACCTTGCGCAAAGTAAACGTATTCGCTTCGCTCATTGTCATTAATACTTTGCACGATTTTCACCTTGCGCAAAAGAACCGTACTCGTTACGTTCGCTGTCGGTAGCCTTTTGCACTTTAGACCCTGAAACAAGTTCAGGGTGACGAGGAGGGGGGAATTCAGCTCCGTTGATTAATACCGTCATCCTGAACTCGCTTCAGGATCCATATATTCGATACTAGCTAGGTGTTAGAGGTGATTGCCTTAATAACTATTAAAACAGCTCATTTCACCTTGCGCAAAAGAACTGTGCTTACTGCGTTCGCTGTCGGTAGCCTTTTGCACTTTAGACCCTGAAACAAGTTCAGGGTGACGAGGTGGGGGGAATTTAGGTCTGTTGATTAATACCGTCATCCTGAACTCGCTTCAGGATCTATGTATTCGATACTAGCTAGGTGTTAGAGGTGATTGCCTTAACAACTATTAAAACAGCTCATTTCACCTTGCGTAAAAAGAGCGAATTCACTTCGTTCATTGTCGCTAACCTTTTACACCTTACTGCGTTCGCTGTCGGTAACCATTTGCACGATTTCTTGGATTAGAGAGGTACATTGGTTATCTCCGGTTAAAACGGCTTATATTACCTTGCGTACAAATTAGTTGCGGTGCTCCTTGCCCCTAAAGGTTGGTGACAGGCAGCCATCTGTTCGGTATTAGTACTTTTTTAACCATCCCCCCATTGCTGGCGGCTTTTTGCTGCAAACTTATACGTGCAGGTACAAATGTACTTTCCAGCCGCTACAGTGATAATTCAATCCTGAGCAATTCAATAAAGTGAGCGTGATCTCTATATCAATTCTCCCCCCAATTTACAGAATAAAACCTGCTTGTACAAAGCTATATAAGAGTTAAAAGCATATTATTGACAAAGGTGTTGGACTAAAGGTTTGTTTATAAGCTTCTGATATTAAAGTTTTAAATATGAGTTTTTAATTGAGTTTAAAGTTGGTCCTACTTTTGCATTAACCTGCATATAGTCAAATTTTTGGAGTTGGTTATGGCAATTAGTTTTGATAAAGCGCTTGGGGTGCATCAGCATACAATGTTGATCCGCTCTCAACGTGCCGAGATTTTGGCAAGTAATATTGCGAATGCTGATACTCCCGGTTACAAAGCAAAAGACATCGATTTTGGCCGAGCACTTAGTGCGGCAAAGACGGCACAACAAAGCGGCAATCAAATGACCCGAACCAACGAAAGACACATTAGTGGTGGGACAAGATTGACTAACAGTGATGAACTATTTCGTAATCCAAATCAAACAGATACAGGTGATGGTAACTCAGTGGATATACAGGTGGAACGAAACTTGTATGTACAGAATGCATTAGAGTACCAAGCTAGTTTGAACTTTTTGGGTGGTAAATTTAAAAGCTTGAAAAAAGCGCTTGGTGGTGGTCAAGGAGCCTAATTATGAGTTTATATAACGTTTTTGATATCGCAGGCTCTGGCATGAGTGCACAAAATGTTCGCTTGAACACCACTGCCAGTAATATATCCAATGCAAACAGCATCAGTTCTAGTCAGGACAAAGTGTATCGGGCAAGGCACCCTGTTTTTGCCGCTGAGTTAAACAAAGCGGCCGCAGCGCACCCAAATACAATGAGTTCTTCGGTAGGCGTTAAGGTTTTAGGAATTGTAGAGAGCGATAAGCCTTTACAGGTTGAATACAATCCAAACCACCCTAGTGCTGATAAAGATGGTTATATCTATAAACCGAATGTGAATGTTGTGGAAGAGATGACAAATATGATCTCCGCCTCACGTTCGTACCAAACGAATGTTCAAGTAGCAGACGCAGCAAAACAGATGTTAAGTAAAACTCTGTTGCTTGGTCAGCGCTAATTGGGAGTATAGCTGATGAGTAATGATGTCAATTCCGCAACTACGTCTTTAGTAGACTCGTTGCGTTGGCCAGATAAAAAAGTGCCAACTGAGAAAAATGATGAGCTAAAGCAGGAAGACTTCTTTGCGTTACTCACCCAGCAGTTGTCTTACCAAGACCCGAGTAAACCTGCTGACAATGATCAAATGATCTCTCAGATGACAAATTTTACCATGGCTGAGGGAATATCAAACTTGAATACCAAGTTTGAATCACTAGCTGCATCAATGACGTCAAACTCAGCACTTCAAGCTTCGGCGTTAATTGGTAAAAAGGCACTGCTAGAATCCGACACTGTTGAGCATGGTCCAGGCATGCAGTCACGAGGATCCATCATTGTTGCAGAGCCCGTTGAAAAGCTCACTTTGAGTATTGTTAATGATAAAAATGAGCTCGTTAGGAAAATAGAGCTAGGGGAACAGAGTGTTGGTGCGACACGTTTTGATTGGGATGGCTTGAATCAAAGCGGCGACCCAGTGCCTCCTGGTGAATACACGATTAAAGCTGAAGGGCAAACAAACGGTAAGTTTGAATCTTTGCCTACAGCGACTTTTAGAAATATTGATAGTGTTAATGTTAATGGCTCTCAGGGCATTGTAATTAACACCAAAGCTGGTGCAGTTAGATTAACTGACGTTGCAGAAATAGCGTAATCAAAAGATTTTAACCTTAATTATAGAGGTATTAGAGTATGAGTTTTAATATTGCTTTAACAGGACTAGCTGCTGCCCAAAAAGACTTGGATACCACAGCTAACAACATTGCAAACGTAAATACGACAGGTTTTAAAGAGTCGCGTGCAGAGTTCGCTTCAGTTTACGCTTCGTCAGTATTTAGTGCAGGTAAAACTAAAAATGGTGATGGTGTTTCAACGACAATGGTTGCCCAACAGTTTCACCAAGGTTCTTTAAACTTTACCCAAAACTCACTTGACCTTGCGATTACAGGTGAAGGTTATTTTGCAACAAGTGAGGAATTAGGTGGTCAAGACTATACATTTACACGCGCCGGTGCATTTAAACTCAATAAAGATAACTTTATCGTTGATGCCAATGGTAACTTTTTACAGGGCTTCCCAGTTGATCCTAGTACAGGTGATACGACTTCGGTGAGTTTGAGTACATCTTCTGCATTGCAAATTCCGGATGCGTCAGGTTCTCCTCGTGCTACCACGAATGTTTATTCTTCGTTTAACCTAGATTCACGTGCAACGGCACCGTCTGTACCGTTTGATCCTACAGTGAGCGCGTCATATAACAGCTCGACGTCGACGACTATTTACGACTCACTGGGTGAACCTCATACATTACAGTTCTTTTTCCGTAAGGAAGACCCTACAACCAATGCAAATGAGTGGCAGGTATATGCGACGCTTGGAGGCCAACAGTTTGATGCCACCGGTACGCAGATTGCGGCGCCTCCTGGGACCCCAATCACCGAATTTGGTTTTAACGCGCAAGGTTTTCCTGAAGATACAGGTAACCCAGCAGTGCCAAACACCGGTACTACATTCAATCCATTAACACTTACCGGTACTAACTTATCTGGCTTGTTGACCAACGGTGCGACATTCCCGTCAGATATCCAGATGAACTGGCGTGATGAAACTAATACTAGTTCTAAACTACCAACTCAGTTTGCGAGTCGATTCGAAGTTAAGGCGCTTGACCAAGACGGCGCGACTACTGGCCGATTAGCGGGTATTGATATCGGCGCGGACGGTAAGATTGTTGCCTCTTACAGTAATGGTGACTCTACCTTCTTAGGTCAGGTAGCAATGGTACGATTCTCTAACTCACAAGGTCTAACTGAGGCTGGAAATACAGGTTGGAAGAAAAGTTTAACATCAGGTGAGCCTATCGCAGGTGAGCCGGGCTCAGGTACGTTAGGGTCAATCAACTCTTCAGCATTAGAGCAATCGAATGTTAACTTGACCAACGAGCTAGTTGATTTGATAAGTGCGCAGCGAAACTTCCAAGCAAACTCAAGGGCACTGGAAGTAAACTCGACACTACAACAAAATATATTGCAAATCCGATAACACTAATCACATTTCAAAAGCCGCATTCGCGGCTTTTTTATTTTTTGACACTCACCTTGGCACTAATATTGCTTTTATCACTATATATTGAACAGTTTTAGGTCGTTCTCATGGATAAAATGCTATATGTCGCCATGTCTGGAGCTAAACAAAGCTTACGCGGTGTAGCGCTAAAAGCGAACAACTTAGCAAATGCTAATACCACGGGTTTTAAAGCAGACTTTGCTCAAGCTCGCTCTATGCAAGCGTTTGGTGAAGGCTTGCCGACACGTGTATTCGCCATGCAAGAGCGTCCAGGAACAAATATGTTAAGTGGTGCTGTCGCAGAAACTGGACGAGATTTGGATATCGCGGTTGATGACAAGTCTTGGATAAGCGTCATGGATGCTAGCGGTGAAGAAGCTTATACAAAAGTGGGCACGTTAAATATTACAAGTGATGGTTCTTTGGTGACCAGTCATGGTCGTCAATTAATTGGCGAAGGTGGACCAATCATTCTTCCTCTTCCAATAGACAAAGTGGTATTTAGCGATGATGGTTCAATTCAGATTCGCCCTCAGGGGGCGCCCGCCAATTTTTTGGAAACTGTAGATAGACTCAAAATTATTACCGCAGACAACTCAAAGTTGGAGAAAGGTAATGATGGTCTATTTCGACCCAAAGAAGATCAGCTTGAAGATGGCCATTGCGGCTTTTGTGAAGTATCACCTACAGCAAAAGTCATGAGTGGCTATTTGGAAATGTCCAACGTCAATCCAGTTCATGAGATGGTGGATTTGATTAACCACCAGAGGCAGTTTGAAATGCAAATGAAATTAATGAAGTCAGCAGAAGAAATCGACGAGCGACACACTTCGCTCCTGCGCATAGTATAAGAGAGTGAGGTATAGATTATGAATCCTGCATTGTGGATAAGTAAAACAGGGCTCGACGCCCAGCAAACTGACATTTCAGTTATCTCGAATAACTTAGCCAACGCCAGTACCGTTGGTTATAAAAAGAGCCGAGCAATCTTTGAAGATTTACTCTATCAAAATATTAACCAGCCAGGTGGGCGTTCATCACAAGATACCGAACTTCCTTCAGGTTTAATGCTCGGTGCTGGTTCTAAGGTGGTTGCCAACCAAAAGAACTTTTCACAAGGTAATATGATAAGTACCGAAAACTCTCTTGATTGGATGATACAAGGTCCTGGCTTTTTTGAAATTCAAATGCCTGATGGCACAATCGCCTACTCGCGCAATGGTCAGTTTACAACGGACGAAACGGGCCGTGTGGTAACCTCTGGCGCAGGTTTCCCGGTGCAACCGGAAATGACAGTACCAGATAACGCAAACTCGATAACGATTTCTCAAGATGGTGAAGTTTCTGTCAGCATTAATGGACAAGCAGAAAATACCGTTATTGGTCAGCTTGTGATCAGTGACTTCATTAACCCATCAGGTTTGGAACCAATCGGTCAAAACTTGTATACCGAAACTGCGGTAAGTGGTGCGCCTGTACAAGGTAACCCGGGGGTTGAAGGGCTTGGCAGCATGGTGCAAGGGGCGCTTGAAACTTCTAACGTAAATGTTACCGAAGAGCTGGTGAATCTAATAGAGACCCAGCGTGTTTATGAAATGAACTCAAAAGTGATCAAGTCTGTTGACGAAATGCTGAGTTACATCAATCAACAACTTTAATTAAGGTAGGGCAGATCATGCGTAAATGTATATTGGTAGTTGCGCTAGGCTTAGGCCTAAGTGGTTGCATGTCAACAGAAAATAGTGATGTAGTTAGAGATGATCCATACTACGCGCCTATGTATCCTGACATGGAAGCTGAGCCTGTGGTTTCAACAGGATCGCTGTTCAATTCATATTCGAATGATCTGTACTCGGATAAAAAAGCGGTGAGAGTGGGCGACATCATTACAGTGGTGCTCAGAGAGTCGACACAAGCTTCAAAAGCGGCAAACTCAAAGTTAGATAAAGATAGTGAGGTCAACGTCGATCCATTTCTTGGTCTTGGCAATGCCCCAGTTAATATTGGTGGTGATGCCATCCAACTAGATATGGGGGCCAACTCTTCCTATCAGGGCGATGCTCAAGCAAATCAATCAAACAGTTTATTTGGTAATATCTCAGTGAATGTAATGCGAGTCTTACCGAATGGTAATTTGGTGATCCGAGGCGAAAAATGGTTAACTCTTAATACTGGAGAGGAATTTATTCGTCTTGAAGGTTTGGTTAGACCACAGGATGTTTCTGCTGAAAACGAAGTGGAATCCAACCGCATTGCAAATGCACGGATCCAATATTCGGGTAAAGGGCAAACACAAGAAGTTCAAAGTGCTGGTTGGTTGACCAAGTTCTTCATGAGCACCTTGATGCCATTTTAAGGAAGTCAATTATGCGTATTGTGCAAACTCTAGTAGTACTCTTTACACTCATCTTATCGCTTGAAGCAGCAGCTGAGCGCATTAAAGATGTTAGTGTTGTCGAAGGGGTAAGAAGCAACCAGCTTATTGGCTACGGTCTTGTTGTGGGCCTGCCAGGAACGGGGGAGCAAAGTCGCTTTACCGAACAAAGCTTTAAAGCGATGCTGAACAGCTTTGGTATTACCTTACCTGGAAATTTAAAACCAAAGATCAAAAATGTGGCTGCGGTAGCGGTTCACGCAGACTTACCACCTTTTGTAAAGCCAGGTCAGAGTATTGACGTGACAGTATCTTCAATTGGCAGTGCTGGTAGTCTAAGAGGGGGGACGTTGTTACAGACCTTCTTAAAAGGTGTCGATGGCAATGTATATGCCATTGCGCAGGGCAGCATGATTGTCGGTGGATTAGGTGCTGAGGGATTAGATGGGAGCCGAGTGGTGATCAATACGCCCACTGTTGGTCGAATCCCAAATGGTGGCATGGTTGAACGCGCTGTCAAAAGTCCGTTCACTCAAGGTGATCACATTACATTCAATTTAAATCGTCCTGACTTTACCACGGCAAAGCGTTTAGCAGATACGATCAACGAATTAGTCGGGCCAAACAGCGCCAGTGCGCTAGATGCCGCTTCAGTCAGAGTGATTGCACCTCGAGATCCATCGCAACGAGTGGCTTACCTGTCTACACTTGAAAACTTGGAGTTTAAACCGGCAGATACATCGGCAAAAATCATTGTCAATTCGAGAACTGGCACAATTGTAATTGGTAAAGATGTTAAGTTACAGCCCGCCGCAATCACGCACGGTGGGTTAACGGTAACCATTGCAGAACAGACCAATGTGTCGCAACCACAGCCTCTTACTGATGCAGATGCAGTTGTCACGCGTCAGAGTATTGTTGATGTAGACCAAGATGATTCAAGAGCATTTGTTTTTGACCCCGGTAGCAGCTTAGATGACTTAGTTCGTGCTATTAACGCTGTAGGTGCAGCTCCAGGTGATTTAATGGCGATACTTGAAGCGCTAAAAGAAGCTGGCGCAATACATGGTCAACTTGTTGTCATATGATGATCAATTAATAATCAATAAGTTAGCCTCATTTTTATGAGGCTTTTTTTTGGCTCAAAATTTGCATTGTTAATAATATTCTTTTTTAGCGACGTGTTTTTGAACTATGAATACTGATCCAACACATAATCAAAGCTTTTTTGATTTAAACAACCTGAACTCATTGAGACAGGATGCGTTAAAAAGCGCGGGTGATGGTGATGCATCAAAACAAGCGCTAAAAAAAGCTGCGCAGCAGTTTGAGTCAATTTTTACTCAAATGCTGTTAACCAGTATGCGTAAAGCCAATGAGGCTTTCGAAGACAAAGATAGCCCCTTCAACTCTAGCAGTGTCAAATTCTATCGTGATATGCACGACCAACAAATGGCATTGGAATTATCGAATAAAGGTAGTTTAGGTCTAGCAGATTTGATTGTGCAGCAGCTGTCTCCGGAAAAAAATGGCTATATGCCTTCATCAGTTGTGCGTACCGGCGCCGAGTTGCAAAGCGATCGAATTGCTAGCGGTCAAACTCCAATTAATCAGCCCGATAAAGATGTAGTAGAAGAAAAAAGCACAGTAAAAGATGTGGCAGATACCCCTGCTGATCCTCAGGCTTTTGAAAGCCCAGAAGAGTTTGTGAAAACTCTATGGGGTTATGCTAAGTCTGCGGCAGAAAAAATAGGCTTAAACCCAGCTGTGATGGTGGCACAAGCGGCGCTGGAAACTGGTTGGGGGAAACATGTTATCTCCAAACAAGATGGAAATAGTAGTTTTAACTTATTCAATATTAAGGCGGATAGCCGCTGGACAGGAGACAGTGCCAGTAAAATGACACTCGAATTTGAACAGGGCTTACCTGTTAAAAAACAAGCAAATTTTCGCGCTTATGACTCGTTAAAAGATAGCTTTAGCGACTACGTTGACTTTCTACAATCCAATCCTCGCTATGAAGAGGCGTTACAAAAAGCGTCTAAACCCGGCGAGTACCTAGATGCACTGCAACAGGCTGGGTATGCGACTGATCCTAATTATGCGAATAAAATAAAAAATGTATTGGGTGGATCACATTTTCAATCAGCAGTGTCCTCATTTGCACGTCAGGGAGTAAACTAAGATGTCTTTTAACTTAATGAATATTGGCACATCTGGCGTAAGAGCAAGTAGTGAACTACTGCAAACGACCAGTAAAAACATCGCCAATTTAAACACAGTTGGGTACATTCGAGAGCGTACTGAACATGCTACGTTAATTGGTAATCAAGTGGGTCGTGGTGAAACCGTCCGCTTACTAAATGAATTTGCGCAAAAGCAGTTGTACCGAGATGTATCTAGTCAGTCCTATTATGATCAGTTTGTAACTGAGTCTACACGTGTTGATACACTATTTGGCGAAGACTCAAATAATTTAAACAGCAGCATTAACTCTCTGTTCAATAATTTACAAGAAGCGATGAACCTACCTTCGTCTACGGTGACGCGGTCATTGTTTCTCACCGATGCACAAAATCTCATTGATCAAATGGACCGACTGTCTGGTATTGTTTTCGACCAAAATAATATCGTAAATGAGCAGTTATCAATTTACTCACAAGAGGCCAATAACTTAATTCAAAAAATAAGTGATTTGAATGGTCAGGTAGGTGCACTTAATGCGAACCCTGATAGTGATAATGCAAACTCAGTGCTCAATGAGCGTGATCAGGCAATTAAAGATTTGGCAGAGTTAGTTGATATTGAAACCCTTGACGGTTCAAATGGCGAGAAGCTGGTTTTCTTAGGGTCTGGTCAGTCGGTAGTGATGGAAAATGGCAGTTTTAATTTGTTTTCACTAGATGGCGATCCTGATCCAAGCAAGAAAGAATTGAAACTTGATGTCACCGACGGTACAGCAGTTGCACTGGATGTAGATCAAACCAAATTACAGGGCAAGATTGGCGGGTTACTGGCGTTTCGTGATGAAATATTGATCCCAGCACAAAACCAGCTGGGCCAAATAGCGTTATCTTTGGCTGACGCTTTCAACCAACAAAATAAACTCGGTATGGATTTAGATGGCAACTTAGGCGGAGATATATTTTCAATTCCGACCACAGCCGGTTATCCTCACAGAAGCAATACAGGTACAACCCAGCTCGTTGCGACATTGGAACCAGGAAAAGGTAACGAGATCCCTGCAACGGATTTTAGAGTCTCTTATGATGCCGGTTCAAGCCAAATTACTGTTGCAGCGATTGATGCGCAAGGCAATACCATTGGCACTGCGACGACAGTTCCTTATGTAAACCCTTTAAATTCTCAATCTGCGCCCGCAGGCACAGATTTATTTGGCTTGCAAATCAGCTTTACCGATGTGAACGGTGCAGTTACCACGCCAAATGATGGAGATATGTTTGACATAAAATTGAACTCAGCGGCGGCTGGTACCATGACACTGGCAACTGATAGACCAGAGAGTCTAGCGCTTGCGTCTCCAATTCGAACTGAGTCTTCAGCCAATAATGTGAGTAACGCAACTATTTCTGTCGGTACAGTGACAAGTACAGATCCAGCAAGTAGTAATTTTGCTGCTACGAGTCCTCCAACTTTGACAAATGGCACGATCACGTTGGTGAAAACAGGTAACCCAGATGAATACCAGATCACCGATGCAAGCGGTACAACGACATTTACAGCACCTGCGCCGAGAGAGAATATCTTGGCGTCGGCTGGTGGTGTGTTTGCGGGGTATGGTTTTGACTTCAATATCGATGGTGAGCCATCAACAGGTGATACTTATACCATTGAATTCAACCAAGGCGGTTTCGATGATAACCGTAATGGATTGGTATTAAGTCAATTACAATCTGGACAATTAGTAAGGCAAAATGTGGTTACTACCGCCGTTGCGGACAATTTAAATACATTTAATGAAGCTTACGCCGGGCTAGTTACCGATATTGGGGTAGTCGCCAACCAAGCTAAAACAAATGGCGCAGCGTATGATGCGCTTGCTGCTCAGTCTGAGGCGTGGTTTGAATCGGTAGCTGGTGTGAACCTAGACGAAGAGGCGGCAAATCTATTGCGTTTCCAACAATCTTATTCTGCGTCAGCACAAATTTTAAGTGCTGCCAGAACAGTGTTTGATACACTGCTTAGTGCTGCGAGGTAATTATGCGTTTATCTCATAACATGATTTTCAAAAGTAACTTGAATTCTATCTTGAACAGTCAGCAAGAAGTGAATAATTCGATGAAGCAAGTTAATACACAAAAACGTGTATTAACTGCATCGGATGATCCTTCTGCAATGGCGAGATCATTACTCTACTCCGACAAGATCCAGACTAATGAACAGTACACTAAGAACTTAACGATGTTAAAAAGCCGTCTTGACACGCAAGAAGGTGTGCTTGATAACATTAAAGATTCTTTGACTCGCTCGATTGAGCTTACCGTTAACGCTGGTAATGGTTCATTGACCGCGCCTGATAAGGCGGCACTCTCTGAAGAGCTGGAGTCAATTCAAACTGCTGTTTTAGAGTTAATGAACTCCAAAACGGAAGATGGTCGTTATATCTTTTCGGGTTATCAAGATAACACTCGAACTTATGAATTTGACAGCAACAATAATCGATATGCTTATCGAGGCGATCAGGGGCAGCATAAAATTAAAGTGGCCGAAGGTGTTGAGATTAAGTCTAGTGATAATGGGTATGATGTTTTTGAAAGTGTAGAGCAGCGCCTGAATGTCACAACCAATACGGCTACGCCTTCTGGTGGTATTGTCAGTGCAGATGTATATGTTACACAACAAGGCCCTTTCGACCTGTTCCACAAAGCCAATTACAATCCAGACCCAACGGCGCCAGCGACGAGAAATGAATTTCAATTAGAGCTCAATGGCACAACTGCTCCCCCAAGTTACCGATTAATGCAAGGTGCAACGGTATTTGAGACCGGTACTTATACTGAGAACAATATTAAAGTTGCGGGTATGGAGTTTAGTTTTACCGGGACTGCGGGGGCTGCCGATACGATTACGTTCGAACTGGGCACGCCCGAGAAAGACAATGTATTAAATACCTTGGAAAGCCTCATTACCGCAGTGCAAGACCCCAACCTTTCCGACAAAGATTATCGCCAAGTATTGGCGGACTCAATGATAGGGTTGGAGAATGCAAAAAATCGGGTTTCACAGATCCAATCGGGGTTAGGCGGCAGAATGAATACCGCTACGCGGATCACTGACGCAAACACGGATTTGGATATTAACAACAAAATTGCGCGTGCAGATTTGATTGAATTGGATATGGCTGAGGCCATTACTGAATTAACCAAACATGAAACGCAACTTCAGGCTTCCCAGGCGACGTACGGCAGGTTATCCAATTTGTCCTTGCTCGATTACATTCGATAAACTATTTAGCCGTCATCGATTTGACGGCTTTTTATTATTAAACCCGCCAAATATTAAAGTTTACTTGTTAACCCCTTGACCCACATATAAAAACATTGCCTTATCTCGGTTATTTGTCAAAGCGGAAAGTCCTTTCCCTCTATTCCTAGAAGGCTGGAAATTACATTTTTAGTCTTTTAAATACAGTGATTTATAAAAAAAATTAAAAAAATTCTAAAGGAAACTTTTTGCCGTCCGATAACTTAATTAACCAAGCCGGACAGTTTAAATAACTCGAAGGCCAAGAGAGTTATAAGTTTGAGAGTAAGTACTCAGTTTACAGTGGGAGAATTACCATGGCACTTTATGTAAATACTAACGTAAGTTCATTGAATGCTCAAAGACAGTTAAACAATTCAGGCAATGCCTTAGACGTTTCATTCAAGCGTTTATCATCAGGCTTCCGTATCAACAGTGCAGCGGATGATGCGGCAGGTCTACAAATTTCAGACCGTCTAACTTCACAAATTAACGGTTTAAACCAAGGTAACCGTAACGCGAATGACGGTATCTCTTTAGCGCAGACAGCTGAAGGGGCGATGGATGAAGTAACCTCAATGTTCCAGCGTATTCGTACATTGGCACAACAGGCTTCAAACGGCTCAAACACAGATGAAGACCGTTTAGCAATACAAGAGGAAATTCGTTCTCTATCGGCAGAAGTTAACCGTGTTGCTGAAGATACGACCTTCGGTGGTCAAAACCTTTTAGATGGTACATATGAAGCAAGCTTCCAAGTGGGTGCAGATGCAGTACAAACCATCGGTTTTAGTATGAAAAATGTTGCCGGTACGGCAAACGATATCTCAGCAAATGGTGGTTTCACGTTATCAGGTATTGCAGGTATCGCCAGTGCAATCGGTGGCAACGACTTATCAGGCTTAGCGAGTGGTGTAAGTGCTATCTCAAATGCTTCGAATAGTTACACTTTCAGTGATACGTTCCAAGCTGGCTCAATCAGTGTATCGTCACAGGCAAATGCACAGGCTGTACTGGCTGGTATGGATTCATTGATTGCCGTAGTTGATAAAAAACGTGCGGAACTTGGTGCGGTTCAAAACCGATTCCAATCTACAATCCGTAACCAATCGAACATTGCTGAAAACCTATCAGCTGCGAAATCTCGTATCAAAGATACTGATTTTGCTACAGAAACAGCATCGCTAACTAAGATGCAGATTCTACAACAGGCGAGCCAAACGATTCTAAGTCAGGCGAACCAACGTCCACAAGCAGCATTAAGTCTTCTAGGTTAATAAAGTAGAGGCTATGTAAAGCGGAGGATGAAAATGGTGTCTGTGCTTGATGGGGTATTAACACAGACACCGGAATTGGATGGTAAAGCGGAGGAGCTTATAATCCAAATCAGTTCATGTATTCAATGAACACATTAATGTTAGCACTTTCCGTGCCAATATTTAGAATAAAATATTGACACTCACTCTCAAACTTTTAAAAAAGGAGGCATTGGCCTCCTTTTTTTTACATAAAAATCAAAAATTCAAATAAAATCAGATGTTTATTGTTTTTGTTTCAATGTCGTCAAAAATTCTTCTCTTAGTTGGCATGTAGCTTGCTTTTACTTATTCAAACTTTGAATAGTTGTACAAGTGGCAGTTTATTGCCCCATCGTTAAAAACCTTATCGATTCGGATTGCCTTCTTGTACTCATATATTGCTCTTGAATAAGAGCATTGAATAGAGAGAGTGAACCATGGCTTTATTTGTAAATACTAACGTCAGCTCGCTGAATGCACAAAGACAGTTGCAGCAGTCGGGCGTAGAACTAGATACATCTTTTAAGAGATTATCTTCAGGTCTTCGTATCAATAGTGCTGCAGATGATGCAGCGGGTCTGCAAATCTCAGACCGTTTGCAATCGCAAATACTGGGTCTAAACCAAGGTAACCGAAATGCAAACGACGGGATTTCACTGGCCCAAACTGCTGAAGGTGCGATGGACGAAATTACCAGTATGTTTCAACGTATTCGTACTTTGTCACAGCAAGCGGCTAACGGTTCAAATACCGATGAAGACCGTTTAGCAGTTCAAGAGGAAATTAGACAACTAGCGGCAGAAGTAAACCGTGTTGCCACGGATACGACGTTTGGTGGTCAAAACTTACTCGACGGCTCTTACTCAGCTAATTTCCAAGTCGGTGCCGATGCGGTACAGACAATTGGCTTTAGCATGCAGTACGTTGGTGCAACGGCAAACTCAATGGCAGCCAATGGCGGATTTACTATGTCAGGTATTGCCGGTATTGCGAGTGCGGTAGGTGGAAACGATCTATCTGGCTTATCTGATGGTGTCAGTGCGATTTCAGGCGCTTCTAACTCATTTACTTTTAGTAATGTATATCAAGCAGACTCTATCAGTGTTTCTTCACAAGCGAATGCACAGGCTGTTATGGCTGGTATGGATGCCATGATCGCAGTTGTGGATAAAAAGCGTTCAGAGCTAGGTGCGGTTCAAAACCGATTCCAATCGACAATTCGTAACCAATCGAATATCTCTGAAAACCTAGCCGCTGCAAAATCGCGTATTAGAGATGCTGACTTTGCACATGAAACAGCTATGCTTACTAAAAATCAGATTTTACAACAAGCTAGCCAAACAATATTGGGTCAGGCGAATCAGAGACCACAAGCTGCATTGAGCTTATTACAAGGGTAATTAATTTATTTTTAAAAATATTTGCAAATAAAGCTAAAGCTTTCGCTTTATCAGTCGATAGCGGAGTTAGAGAACTATAACTTTAGGACTCTGACAATCGCTAAAACAGGGTAGGGGTATCCCGTTCTAGCGACCAAAATTGATAAAGCGGAGGCTATTATGGCTTTATACGTAAACACCAATGTGAGTTCTTTGAATGCCCAAAGGCAATTAAACAACTCGTCAAGCGCTTTGGATGTTTCATTCCAAAGGTTGTCATCAGGTACTCGTATTAACAGTGCTAAAGATGACGCAGCAGGTTTGCAGATTTCAAACCGATTAACAGGCCAGATAAACGGTCTTAATCAAGGTATTCGAAATGCAAACGATGGTATTTCATTGGCGCAAACCGCTGAAGGTGCGTTAGATGAAACAACGCAAATGTTCCAACGTATTAGAACACTTGCACAACAAGCTTCAAACGGTTCAAATACTGATGAAGATAGATTGGCGGTTCAAGAAGAGATCCGTTCACTATCAGCTGAAGTTAACCGGGTTGCGGCAGATACTACTTTTGGTGGTCAAAACCTACTAGATGGCTCTTATGATGCCAGCTTCCAGGTTGGTGCCGATGCAGTTCAAACGATCGCATTTAGTATGAAAAATGTGTCTAGTACTGCAAATGATGTATCTGCAAACGGTGGTTTCACCCTTTCGGGTATTGCAGGTATCGCAAGTGCGATTGCTGGCAATGACTTATCGGGACTATCTTCAGGCGTAAGTTCTATTTCTGGAGCGTCAAACTCATATACCTTCAGTGACACCTTCCAAGCAGGTTCTATCAGCGTATCTTCTCAAGCCAATGCACAAGCTGTATTAGCGGGTATGGATGCATTGATTGCTGTAGTGGATAAAAAGCGGGCAGAATTGGGTGCGGTTCAAAACCGATTCCAATCAACTATTCGTAACCAGTCTAACGTATCTGAAAACTTATCAGCTGCACGTTCACGTATCAAAGACACAGACTTTGCTACCGAAACAGCTAGCTTAACTAAAATGCAGATACTGCAGCAGGCAAGTAGTTCAATTCTAAGTCAGGCTAACCAAAGACCTCAGGTCGCACTCTCTCTACTTGGTTAATTTTGGCGCTATGGTTGCGTCAAGTTTGGGACTCAATACAAACTTGACGTATACTATATATTAGGCTTGTTACTTGGAGGTGTATTATGAAAGACGTTCAATCTGCTACTGGAGTTGGAGCGAACGGCATGGTGCCAACTCCTGATATTGCGAAGCCCGAAGAAGGACAAGAAACATTACGAGCTGTTGAAGGTAATAACAAGCTTGAACAATCTCGAGAAAAAAAGGAAGAAGAGGGTAAATTACAACCTGAATTGTTTGAGGAGGTGAAAGCCAATCTCGATCGGCTAAGTAATGTTTTGCCTGTAACTTCGACGAATTTGTCGTTTGAATTTGATGAAAATGGGGATCCCCCTTTCATTAGAGTGATTGACAGAGGTAGTGATGAGGTGATCAGAGAAATTCCTTCTGAAGAGTTTCGAGAAGTAGCTAAGGCTTTGGATGAATTTGCCGATAAGGTATCAGGTAAAGGTGTGCTGTTTGATAGAACAGCTTGATTGTTAGTTGGAGGTAGCAAAATGCCACTTATTACATCTGCTGGTGTAGGCTCAGGGTTAGATCTTGAAAGCATTATTAAAGCGTCTGTTGATGCTGAAAATAGGCCCAAGATGCAACAGTTCGCAATAAAGGACGAAGCGCTCAAAGTCGAGTTATCGGCGGTTGGCGAAGTGAAGTCTGCTATCTCCAAACTTAACGATACTGTCGAAAAATTGGCAGATATCTCAAACTTCAATAAAAGGGTTGCGAATATTACGCAGCCTACAAGCGGTGATATCATCAGTGTTACACCAACGTCAGATATTTCAGTTGGTAACTTTGATATTGCAGTAACACAACTTGCTCAAGGTAGTCGTGCTGTAACCGCGGACAACGCGTTTGCGTCAAGTGACACTGTAGTCAGTGCATCAGGCGGCACCTTGTCGTTTGCAGCAGGCACCAATTCCTTTGATTTAACTGTCACAGCGGGCATGACGCTGAATGAGTTGCGAGATGCTATTAATGCTGACGATAATAACTTTGGACTCACAGCGAACATCGTCAACACAGGTGATCCGACGGTTGGCAGTAAATTGGTATTAACTTCTAGCATTACTGGGGATGGCAATGACTTGGTAATTACCAGTGATACGTCCGAAATGGATGCGCTAGAAACCCATGATGCAACGACTAACCCCGCTGGTGGGATGACCATTGCGGATGATGATAAAGCACAAAATGCAAAAATTACCGTTGATGGTTTGGAAGTAACCAGCTCTACCAATACCTTTAAAGACGCCGTGCAAGACATGACCATCACGGCAAAAGCAAAAAGCGTTCAAGATGCAACCACATCTGTGTACGAAACGGCTAAACTAAGTGTTGAATATGACAGAGAGTCGGTCAATACATTAATTGATGAACTCATTACCAACTATAATGCAGTTATTGGTCAGATTGGCTTTCAGACAAGAATAGGTAGGCCATTAAATGGTGACTCATCTATGCGTAGTTTAGATGATCAATTAATATCAGCGCTCTCTAAACCGCTAACAGACGCGGGACCATTCGGATCGATATTTGATATTGGTTTGGGCGTAGATAAAGAAGGCTACCTTGAAAAGTCATCGCTAGTACGTAGTCTGAATGACGCAATGGATTCTAATTTCGATGATATTGGCACAGCGTTTGCAGGACCTAATGGGGTTGCCAAAGAACTCGAATCGTTACTTGGCAACTACGTAGATTCAGGTGGTTTGCTAAAACAGAGGGAAGACAGTCTCAATGGTCAGATCAAAGACCTTGAAGACGATGTCATAAACCATGAGTATAGAATGCAATCTCTGGAAGACAGGTTAAGGAAACAATATGCTGGCCTAGACGTTTTGATAGCGCAAATGCAGCAAACTCAAAACTATTTAGGTGCGCAGCTTGCAAACCTGCCAGGATTTACTAGCAAGAAATAACACTGTAAGGAGCCGTTATGTATAACGCAAGAGTCAAAAATTATCAGCGTGAGGCACTTAAAACGCGTGTTGCTGGTGCTGATAGATATGAAGTGATCCAAATGCTCATGGCGGGCGCGATTGAAAAAATGGTCCTCGCAAAAGTGGCAATTGAGAAAAAACATTTAGAAGCCAAGTCTGAACACATTTCTAAATCATCGGCCATTATTGGTGCGTTGAGAGATTGCCTAGACTTTGAAGTTGGTGGTGAAGTCACAGAAAACTTATATGCTCTGTATACTTACATGCTAGAGCGTTTGTTGGATGCGAGTATGCAAAACGACCCAGCAATTATAGAAGAGGTTTCTAATTTGTTGAAAGAAATCAAGTCTGCTTGGGATGCTATTCCTTATGATGTACGAGAAAAGACGCTAAACCAAAATGGTGCTGATGCAAATGTCGGCTGAGCTAGCTAAGCTTGAAGACCATATAGAAGAACTGGAAGCTCACTGTCAGGCTGGTGAGCTAGAAAGCGCGGAAAAAGTACTAACTAATTTAGACTTGTCTTTGAAGAAGATATTCACAAGTGATGATATCAACTTGACCCAAGAGCAAGTCGCGCACCTACAAAATTGCTATGCGAATATATCAGCTATAAATGACAGGCTGCGACAACAAAAGGGTGATGTCACTACGCAGCTATCTCGACATTTAGGCAATAAAAAGAAAATAAACGCATATAAAAGCATCTAACCAACAATCAAGTTTAATATGAGTCAAAAATCCCTCGAAGAACAAATTCAAATTATTGACGAGCAGTTAGCAAATTCAATTGAACATCAGGCTCGGGAAGCAAAATTTGCAACAGAAGCAAACGAAAGATTTGCTCGCAATGTCACTTGCTTTGAAGAGTATTACCCGGATATCGCCAACGCAATTAAAGAATTCAACGTGCGTGAAGATTTTTGTCTTCATGTCACATCAACCGGACACGGCAATTTTGTCCCCGCAAACCTTTCAGCGCCGATATACAGTGATGACCCTATTGGTCAAGTGACACAACAAGTTGAGCACAGCATACAACACCCTATGTTCAGCGCGACTGATTATACAGCATATCAGTCTGATCCGAATGATACACGCATTCATGTGCGCTATATGGGGGCAATGACAAAGGCTTTACGTAAGATAAAAGCAAAGGATAAGGCGCACTTTGCGCAGTTACCTGAAAACTTTCCCTCTGCTATGATTTTTGGCATTGGCTTAGGTTATCATGTTGAGTTACTGCTCGAAAAAACCACATTTGATTATTGCTTTCTAATTGAACCTGATTTTGAAGTATTCTTTGCCAGCTTATTTTGTACCAATTGGTATGACATTATAAAAAAAGTAGATGAGCAAGGTGGCTCGTTGTTTTTCCAGCTTGGTGCGAATAAAGACAACTTTATCAAAGATTTGGAAGTGTTGGCCGACAATATTGGCGCTTTCTCTGTGGTTAGGTCCTTTTGTTATCAGCACACGCCACTGCCAGAAATTATCGAACTTATCCAACAGTGGTCACAGCAATACTTTAAGTTTCAATTCGGTCATGGGTTTTTTAACGATGCGATCACTGGGCTCTCTCATACGGTGCATTTGTTAGAAAAGAACATTCCGATGTTGGTTCAGCCCAAAGACAAACGCTTGGATTTATCTACACCTGTATTTATTTTAGGCAATGGTCCCTCGCTAGATGAAGCTGAAGCCTTTATAAAAGAAAATTGTGATCGTGCCATTTTGATGGCAGCTGGTACTTCAATTGCGTCTTTGTATAAAAAAGGTATTCCAGTGGATTTTCATGTACTGGTTGAGCGCCCTTATTCTAACTACAAAATATTTGGCGATATCTTTCCTGCCGAGGAATACAAAAAGACAAATTTGATCGGCCTCAATACACTTTATCCTGATAACACAGATAGATACAAATGGTCGGGTATTGCTGGAAAAGGCAATGAGGCGGGTACATTCTTACTGGAAATATTGAGTCAGACTCAAAGAAATGTCGGTATTCCTTTGATGCCATATTGTAACCCAGTGGTTGCAAATGCGGCGCTTTCCTTTGCCATGTTTACTGGTTTCAAGAATATTTATTTATTTGGTATTGATAATGGTAACTTACTGACCGGTGAACACCATAGCAAAGACAGCATCTATCGCATCAACCAAGATGATGAAAGCGAAGAAGGGATTGCCTGTTTGAGGATGGATGGTAAATATTTACCAGCTAATTTTGGTGGGCAGGTCGAAAGTAATGACTTGTTTATGATGGCCCACAGCCAGCTAGAGAAGCTGATTGCTCATTACCCAACTGGAAGGAATGTTTACAATATTGGTAACGGCGCAAAATTAGTTGGTGCACATGAAGTGCGTGCCGAAGAGTTGTTACCTTTGCCAACCGCAAGAGACAAACTTGAGCAGATTGAGTTTCTCAAACAAGATTACTTTACGCAATTTGACGTTGAACAGTATGATGACAAATTGCTTGGTGTTGATGTATTTGAAGATATCTGTGAGCACATGCTCAGCTTGGTAAATGAACCAGTAACGACTCGAAAGCAAGCATCAAATATCTTACTTAGGCAAGCAAGGTATATCTACTCCTTTAGAAATACGCCATTGCATCACCTTCATCATATGATTAAAGGTGCATTACTGTACTACCACTGCCCTATGTTGTCTCTGCTGTATACCTACGAAGATGATCAGTTTACGCTAGAGAGTTACAGCGAATTAAATGAATTATGGAAAGGTTATATCACTGAAATGAAAGATTTTTACAGAGATAACTATCGTGCTAAGTGTGATTTGGGCAAGGAGTAAATAGTGAGTTATCAAGAAACGGCGGAGTTTTATAGCGATCTGTACGACGAGTTGTTCCCTATTTTACGTTCTATTACGGGACCGGGCTTGCGTCAAAGCTACGATATATTTGGCCGCTATATGCCGTTAGAAATTTGTTCATTTAAATCAGGCTCACGTGTTTTTGACTGGAAAATTCCGCAAGAGTGGCACTGTGAAGATGCTTATTTACTTGACCCTGAAGGCAATAAAGTCGCTGATATGAAGCGTTTGAACATAGAGGTTTTAAATTATTCTGAGCCAGTAGATAGAGATATCGAACTGGATGAATTGCAGAACCACTTATATAGTTTGCCAGATCTTCCGACTGCAGTTCCGTACGTAACTAGCTACTATAAAAAACGCTGGGGCTTCTGTCTTTCTCAGGAATCAAGAGATAAGCTGCGCCCAGGTACATATAAAGCGGTGGTAAAAAGCGAATTTGTAGACGGCACTTTGGATATCGCTCAAACGGTACTAGAAGGCCAGTCCAAAAAAGAAGTAATGCTTAGCTCATATCTTTGTCATCCATCAATGGCCAACAATGAATTAAGCGGTCCACTGGTTTTATTGGGTTTATACAATCGAATAAAGCAGTGGCCAAATCGTCGTTATACCTATCGATTTATTTTAAACCCTGAAACAATTGGTAGCTTGTCGGTATTGCATATGCTTGGAGAGCATTTTAAAGAGAATATGGTATCCGGGTTAGTGATCAATTGTATGGGAGGAGAGCCAGACGAGCTCGTCTTTAAACAAAGCCGTAATGAGCAAGGTATTCTTGATAAGTTGCTGCCGCATTTGAATCGCTTTGGCTATAAGCACAGTAATATTCCTTTTAGCCCGTTGAAGGGCTCTGATGAGCGGCAATATAATTCCCCTGGTTTTCAACTACCTGTATGTTGCGTAAGTCGGGCATTTCACACCGGGTTTGATGAATACCACACATCGCTCGACAACAAAGAAGCCATGGGTATTGATCCTCTGCTAGATAGCATTGACAAACTTGAGCAGATATTTTTAGCACATGAACAGTGCGCAACATTTGAAAATACTTGTCCTTATGGCGAGCCAAACCTTGGCAGTAGAGGTTTGTATCCGACAGTGAGCATGGTGACAAAAGAGCGCGAGCGTCAAGCTTCAGAGCTCAATGATATGCGCATGCTGCTCAATTATGGTGACTGTGAACACGATACAATCGATATTGCCAACCTTCAAAATAAGTGTGTAACTGATATGCAAAGCGCAATTGGCAAACTAGAGCAGCAATCACTGCTAGAGATGGTGTAATGGCGAGCTGGGAATCAATCTATCAAGCGGGTAAACAGTTAAACCGTTATCCGTTCAGTGACATTGTTTCCCTGATCTTTCAAATGAAACGTGAAAACCCCAATCTTAAGGTACTGGAGCTTGGCTGCGGTGCTGGTAATAACGTGGTTTTCATGGCGTCTGAAGGTGTAACATGCGCAGCAATCGACTGTTCAAAAAGTGCGATAGACTTTGCACAAGCGCGCCTATCGGAAAGCAATCTGCAAGCCGATCTTAAAGTGGGTTGCTTTACAGATTTACCTTGGCCAGATGAATGTTTTGATCTGGTGATTGATAGGAGCGCCCTCAATTGTGTACCTAAGCCCCAGATAGAGGTCGCTTTGCAGCAAGTACTTCGCGTTCTCAAACCAAAAGGTCGCGTATTTTCTCAAATGTATGCCGATAGCCATCCTGCACATGACAGCGCATTGAACGCAACAAAAGAGTTTACAACCGGGTTTACATGTGAAGGTTATCGGGATATTGATGGCCTTTATTTTGCATCTGAAAAGGACGTAACACCGTTATTTAGTGGTTTTGAGAAGGTGAATATTGCCTTGAGTACGTCTCAAACATTGTCAGGGAATATCCTTAGTGCTCAATGGTCTATTAGCGCTTTTAAATCTGATACAGATCAGGTTGGCTGAACTGTCGAAAGGGCAGTATAGAGATATCTAGTTTTCAAGTTCAAGAGGCAATTATGCAAGATAAAGCAGTGGTAGTGGGTGGTGGCATCTGTGGCTTAATGGCTGCGCTACTACTAAAACGCAATTTTAAAGAAGTCACGCTAATTGAACAAAGTGATGAAGTCGGCGGTTTATTTCGCTCTGTCAAAGATGATCTAGGTGCTTACTATGACATGGGTTCTCATATTCCCAATGCGACAGGGATCGAAGAGCTAGATACCCTTTTGTTTGGCGCCCCAAGTGAGCAAGACAAGCATTGGAATGTGATTAAAAAACTCAAGTCGGGTAATTATTTTGGTGGTTCATGGGACCTTAACTCGCCATTTGCAGATAGTAAAAAGCTTGGTTTAGCGGCATATCAACAAGGGTGTGCAGAGTTAATTCAAAGTACCAGCCCTTCAAGCCAAAACCACATCATGCCTTATTGCCAAGAGGTGTTAGGTGAGACGTTTACACAGCATATTATTAAACCAATTTTAGAAAAGTTATATGGGCGTCACACTGACCTTTCAAAGCTCACAATGGGCGCGGGGTTATTCGGCTTTACGCGCATTTTGGCTTTTGATGCCGAGGTCGCAAATGTACTAAAGGATCTGCCGGTATTTGACGCCAAACTGGGTTACCAAACTGAAGCTCACTTTATTGCTAGGCAGCAAAAAGATGCATCTTCAACACCGGATTATTATTACCCAACCTCACATTGTGGTATTCAAGCTTGGGTCGATTACTTAAAGACTAAAGTGGTACAGGCGGGGGTTGATATTCGGTGCAATTGCAAAATTTCATCTTTGGAAACGCGAGCACGCAAAGTTGAGAAAGTATTTATAGCAGGAGAGCCGCAGGCGCTAGAGTGTGATTTGCTGTTTTGGAGCGCTCCACCGTTTATTGCGCTCAACGCACTTGGTCTGCCAGTTGTTGCAAATCGACCTGAGCTGAGAACTGCCATTGTATTTCATTTAAACCTCAGCAAGCCTTTAATCGACAAACAGTCACATTACCTGTGGGTCTGGGATAAATACAGCGATATATTTCGACTTACATTGTATCCTAACTTAAATCCAGCAAGTGAATTTAACACCTTGTCCGCAGAAATACTGTGTCGCCCAGAGGAGGTGGAGAATTATCAGCTGGATGCAATTATGCACGAATTAAAAGAGATGCAAGTTGTCGACCCCGACGCAACATGTTTAAGTCATGTTAAGCAAGTCATTCACAATACATTTCCTGTTCCCACAGAAGCATTTGAACAAAATAATGAAAAAAATTACAGCACTTTGGCAAGTAGTGTCGACAATATCATTATTTCTGGTCGCTCAGGTGGTAAACAGTGGCGACAAGCAGATGTACTGATTGCCGCATACAATGAACTAAATCAGTATTTAGGCGCTGGGTAACTAACTTCTTTGCCGTCTTCAAAGCGATAGAGCGATTGTGGGCGGCAGTTTAATAACGCGTATTGATCTTTTTGTGTTAGCTGCTTAATAAACTCATACAAGGCTTTCATGCGAATTCCATAGATAAATGAACGACCCAATGTTTGTTTCTTTATAATGTTGTTTGCCAGCAATGATTGCTCAAGCTGAGAGTAATCTTCGCGATATGCGTTATTTATCGGAAAACAAAAGTGGTAAAAGTTGTCTTTTACGGTCTGACCATTGGTAAGTGTGACCTCCCCCATAAAGGGTTTGTTAAAGCGATACTTTAGATTGAGCATTGCTTCTATTTGAACAACAACGGTGGCAACACGCATACCTATTCCCTGCAGAATTAATACACTGTCGGAATTAATCAGTCGCTCAAAAGTGGAGTTTTCACCAAACGCAGAAAATTCTGGTTGCTCAGATCTGCAAATCAGCTGTGCATCTGGTCCGCGGCCACATATTGAGAACATTGGGTGGCCTGAACGCGAAACCTGATCTTGATTTCGAAACCACTCTGGCCAATATCCTAAAACGGTTTCTTGAGAGCGGAGATCTTCATTACGCGTTCTGGGATAGTCATAATTAAAGCAGGGCATGAATATATTGCCTTGCTTTCCCACTACATGCTCGAAGCAATTGAGCAGGGCTGCCGGTATATCTCTCGGAGTAACATCGCTCACTCTTCCCAATGTAAACAGAGATGAGTGGATAAAGACATTGTCACTTTTGTTTATACCGACCTCGGCCAATGTATTTTTTATATCTTGTGTTGAGTTGGCCTTCATAAGAAATCTTCCCCTCCAAATGCTGCTTTGACTTCTTCATAGATATCATCAATACGCTGTGCAAAAGCTTTGTCTTTCCATGGTTTTCCCGAGAGGATCATCCACTCATACTTACTGATAAATTTCTTGAGTTGCTTTTCGTCTAAGGTATTAATATAGCCGTTCATTTTTAGTTTAAGCCTATCTACAAGCTCTTTTAAACAGCGAAATACAAACACGACTTCAGGGTCTTGTAGCAGAGGCCGTAAACTTATCGTGAGCTCCCGTTTAATACGTTCCGATTGCTCTCTTACGAGCGTACATTTATGTTCAGCATCAGGGTCTCGGTAGAATAAATCCATCAGTGCAGCGTATTCAAAGTCATAAATAGTTCCTGTGGCGTCAACCACAGGAAAGTATGGATAAATTCTGCATATCAAGGGTCTATGGCCGTGAGGCTCGCAAACGCCTCCACAATTACAGGAGAGCAAATATATACTAAAAGACTTACCATTGGATAAGTTAAAAGTGCGCTTTTTGGGCGGCTCTGTAATATTGCTAATACCACCAATAGATTGGTAGTACTCATATTCTTTTTCTAACAAGGGTAATGAAACCCCGTTTTTATCAAGAATATTAAAGTGTTCACCGTAGAAGTTTTTACAGCAATAGCCACCACATGTTTTCCAGCACTCCGGTGCTTTCACATATTCTGTGCTGTAAATTTGCTGCCAGTCCGCTTTATTAGGCATTTTGTTGTTCACTAAGCAGTTTTACTAGGCCGTTAATAGCAGTAAATGCGACAGGATCAGCGTCTTCAAAATCAATATCAATATCGAAGGTATTTTCTATGTTCATCAACATAGTAATGAAATCCATCGAGTCTAACAGGCCTGTGGTGATAAGGCTTTCATCCTTATTGATGGTATTGATAACGTCTTCACTGTGCTTTTCAGCCAGTGTTTGATAAATTGTTTCTTCGATGTTTTTTGCTAAGCTCATTCTTTCTCCAACATAGCATACAAGGCTAGTTTGTCTATTTTACCATTTGAATTCAAAGGCATATCATTTAGCCATAGAACCTTTTTTGGGATCATATAGCTGGGTAATTTGGACTTTAAACTAGTCATTAATTGCTGTTCAATATTTTTATCGGCCTGACCACAAATAAATAAAGCTATGAATTGCGGTGTGCCTTTAGGGTAAGCAATGCTCTGTACCAGCGGGTTGCTGATTAATGCTTTACTTAGCGTGTCTATCTCTGACAGTTCTATTCTATATCCCTGTATTTTAACCTGATCGTCAAGACGGGAGACATACTCCAATTCGTTTAGAGGATTGTATTTGGCGATGTCACCCGTGCGGTAAAATCTCTGTCCGTCGATAACATCAAATGAATCACGGGTTTTTGTTGGGTTATTTAAATAACCTGAAAACACTTGCTTACCAGAAATAAGTAATTCACTTTGAGCATTTAATGCCATTTTCATATGCGAGAAGCAAGTTCCTATTGGGATATAGCAGTGGCTATATTCCCGCTCAAGCTCAAAAACATGATGAGTACAAGCGATAGTGGCTTCAGTTGGTCCATATAAGTTGATCACCTTGCTATTTGGTGCGGCAAGTTGAAACTTTCTAGCCAACTCCACCGGAAGCGGCTCTCCACAAAACAAGCTATATCTCAGCAGAGGGTAGGCTTGGGGTTTGAGCATGCCTATCTTCGCCATAATGGCAGCTGTAGAGGGCACACTAAACCACACTGTAATTTCATGCTTTTTGGCAAACTTGCCGGGTGCAAACATTGCAGTTTCGGGCAAAACGTATAGACATGCGCCACTTAACCATGTAACAAACATGTCGTGAATACTTAAATCGAATGTGGGGTCAAATATTTGACTGACTCTATCTTGGTGTGTCAATTTTAGATAGTCAGTCATATAGTTTAAGTAGCTTTGTAAGTTTTCGTGGCTAATGGGTACGCCTTTAGGTACTCCAGTGGACCCTGATGTGAAGAGAATATACGCTATCTCATTGCGCTTATTGATCTCCAAACTTATCGGCGGGTTTGAAGCGTGTTCAGGTTCAATATTATCGATATAAATAAATGTTACATCTGGCAGGTGCTGAGAAAGTTTCTCTGCGAGGTCTGCATATTGCTGAGCAACAACAATAGTTTGAAGTGCACTTTGCTGTACGATAGATACTAAGCGCTCAACTGGGAACTTAACACCAAGCGGGACAAAGGTTCTGTTACTCGTCACGCAGCCATACACGGAAGCAAAATATGTGATATCTCTGTAACTTAAAATACCAATACTGCGCGCCTTTTGACTCAAACGACCCATGATGTTGTTTGCGATGTTCAGCAGCTGCTGATAAGAATAGCAGCGGTCATTGACATGCAGGGCATCGCGACTTTCATTGTTTGCTTTTAGTAACTGCTCGGCTAATCTCATTATTTGCTACTTTAATTTAGACTGCAAATTTGTGTATGCAGTAGGTGTACCAATATCGACATATAGACCCGAAGTTTTATATGTATACAGCTTATTAATCAAAAGGGGAACGAAGTCGATACTGATCTCATAAAAGTGCCCTTTTGAAAAATGTGATAAATGTTTGTCAAACACGTGCTCAGAAAAAATAAATAGTGCTCCGCTGGCTAGGTTGCCCGGCGGATTGGCAACTTTTTCATGAAACGCAGCGATAACCCCATGATCTGACAGTTCAACAATACCACATTGCTGAGGTTGTGGCGTTTCAAACAGCAGCAAGGTTGCATCACAGTGAGTTGGTCGTTGGTGGTGCGCTTGCAGCATTGCAGTGAGTGTATCTTCACAGTAGTTGTCAGCGTGAATAACTAAGGTTGTGTCATCTTTCCAAAAATCTTGGTTTGCAACAAGCGTTCCCCCAGTACCCAGCAAGCTTTCTTCTTTTACTAAAGTAATTCGAGAGCGATAAGGGGACTGAGCGACATAATGCTCAACTTGCTCTGCGAAGTAGTGGACATTGATGAGAATTTCATCCACATTCAGTGCGATAAGTTTTTTGATCCACAAACCCAGTAACGGCTCTCCGTTGATGGGCACCAAACATTTAGGGATGCTATTTGTCAGGGGGCGTAAGCGAGTACCTAACCCCGCGGCTAAGAGTATTGCTTTCATATTACTTAAATGATTCAGAAATTGCTTGTTCAAGTACGTTGAGAGATAAAGGCGTATTACCTAAAGAGCCGACTTGGCATGCTGCCGCAAGACTGCCAAGATAGAATGCTTCCCAAGGAGATGCATTTACAGACAGCGCTAAGGCACTTGCCGCTAAAAAGCAATCGCCAGCACCGGCTGGATCGATGGCGCTGCGGTTTAAGGCCGGTAATCTGTCATTTTCCCAACTGTTATGCTTATGATCTGGCACGTGAATAAAGATCCCTTCATCACCTAATGTGATAACAAGGTTTTTAGGGCTTGCTCTATTTGTCAGTTTGTTGGCGAGGATCACTAAGCCATCATCTGGGTTATTTAGTGCAACACGTGTTTCTCTTTCAGTTGGGGTGATAAGGTCCATATTATGATAGCGAGAAATATCTCCCACTTGTGAAGATGTTTGGCTGTCTGCCACCACGTTTATGCCATGTTGGTGACACAAGGCTGCAATGGATTCCACCAAGGGCTGCGGTAAAACACCGTAATTAAAATCAGAAAACACCAGTAAATCGACGGAGGAGATCACATCGGTTATTTTTTCGAGAATATCTCTTTGTAGCTCTTTGGCAATTTTGTGCTGTCGTACTTGGTTGACCCTCAGTAACGTTTTATTTGATGCACGATAGCGGGTTTTAAGTGGTGTCGGTCGAGTTGAATCCACAAACAATTGTGCGTCTACTTGATACTTTAAAACCTTTTCTTTGGTGTATTCACCCGCGTCATCATTGCCAATTACAGAGAATAAAGAGACCGACTTGGCGCCTAGTGCTTTAATGTGTCCGGCGGTGATAGCAGCACCGCCTAAAAACTTTTCAGTTTTATTCGGTGTCATCACAATTGTCGGGTCCTCTTGAGACATGCCGACAGCTGTACCCTGAATATATTCGTCGACAATGACTTCGCCAATGACCAATACATTCAATTGTTTAACTTGGTTTAGTGTACTGGCAATGCTGGAGGGCAAGATACTATGACGTTTGGCATATTCTTGCACCTCAGAAAAGTCGAGGTTACTGGCGACACGGTTATTTTTTTTGATGTACTGCTCAGCATTACTTTCAAACTCACCAGAACCAAAAATTAATTTACCGCCATAGACTTTGAGGGCATCAAGTTCTGGGTTTTCCCGGCATTCAAACTCTTTACCTTTGACCACAGCATAGGGTTGAAGTCGTTCTACAATTTTTTCGGCTGTATCGCCAGTTAAAAATGCATGGTCGACGCACTCTAGTGAGTTAACCAACTCTAGACGATGTTGTTCACTGACCCGGCTTTTTACCGCCATTGCATTGTCCGTGTTCACCGCGACTACTAATTGGTCACCACATGCTTTTGCAAAGCTTAAAAGCCGAATATGCCCCGGGTGCAATACGTCAAAATTACCCTGTACCAATACACACTTTTTCGAAGTGGCTATTTGCACCATGAACTCAACCCTTTTTGAATACAGGTCTCAACATTTGTAAAGTCAAAACCATCAAAGATAGAGGAATTGATCATGGTCGTATTGAGAGGCCTTTTACCTGAGCTATCAAGTTCGGAAAACTTAATATCTGTGATACTAGCTGAGTCAATATGCAACGATTTAGCAAGCATATTTGTTAAATCTAATCGGCTAAAAACTTGAGGATTACAAAAGTTATAGGTGCCTTTGTATTGACCTTTAATTAGGTGCTCAATTGCAAACACAATATCTTGGACTGCTGTGGGGTTAAATATCAGATCTGAAGCTGCTTTTACTTCGTTGCCCGATTGCAATTGGCCGACAATGTCATTCAATATGGTGCCATCTTTTCCAGCTTGGCCGATAATTTTCGCAAGTCTTACGATGCAACAATTGCCATGGGTGATCGTCATCAACCTTGCTTCAAGAGCACGCTTTTGCACTCCATACTCAGATACTGGTGCTTCCATATTATCGTCTGTATAAGCACCTGCACGACCAGGAAAGACGTTGTCTGATGAAACAAACACGACCGGTATTTGCCTGTCCGTCAGTGATTGAATAAGTCGCTCTGTCGCACTGACATTAATTTCAAAGCTGGCTTGCGGGTTTGCGTTGATGTAGCCAATATTTGTCAGTGAGGCACAGATAATTGCAACATAGCCGCGATCTTGTTGCAGATTTAAAGTCTCTATATTGCCATTGACCAAATCAAACTCGACTAGCCCCGTTTTCGGGTTTTGGCCAAAAGTACCAATTGTATTTGGATCTTGAGCGTGAAAATGCTCGAATAGATGTCCGCCGAGTAGTCCGCTGGCGCCAAAAATAATCGGTGTTAATTGCTGAGCTTTTTCCATATATCCTCTGCTAATTCAATATCAACCAAAGCCTCTTTGGCACTGATCAAGTTATTGATATTTCCGTTTTGAACACTGTCTATAAATGTAGCTGCTTGATTTTTAAATGCCCAAGACCACTCTACCTGAAAATGGGTGCGCTGAGATACTTCGGCATTTTGTTGCAGCTCAATAGTGGCAGGTACATTGCGCAATAAGGCTGGTGGCAATGTGACTATCAATTGACCTTGTTCGAATATAAATGTGCACCTTTCTTGCCAGTCCTTTTGCTCAACTTCTCCGGTTTCCAGCACTACTAGCTGCTCATTTGCCCGCATAACGCAGACATGTGCTAAAGGCGAAAGGGTATTGAAGTACTCGACGGATGGCTTGGTGCCTAAAAAGTGACGAACGAAGTTCAATAAATGCGAATGGACATTGACATAACGAGCAAATAGCGACTTGTTGTTGTCGCTTAAAAAGCTCGGTGCAAAATTTGCCTCACTGACCATATCTGGTCTGGCCTCATCACCATGGATATAGCCTGCCGCTTTGCAGTAGCTATTCCCCATATAACATTGTGCGCTAACTTGTAAAAGCTTACCGAGTGTATTTTTAACCATCAGCTCATCAAATATGCTTTTGGCTTTTATAACCCCAGCATCACAGCGTTTCATGTAACCCACACAATAGACTAACTGGTGTTGCTCTGCGAGCTGAACTAGAGCGCTCGCTATCTCACTGTTGCCAGCCATAGGCTTTTCACTGAAGACATGCTTGCCAGCCAACAAACAGTCTCGCACTACGTCTGCCGTATGAGCGCGTGCAGTGACAACAACAACCGCATCAATTTGTTCATCTGCCAGTAGCTCTTTATGTGAGCCATAGCGGTTTTCTATGCCGAATTTGTCGGCAACTTGATTCAGTAAGTTAGGGCGCAGATCTGCGATTGCATGCAGCTCGCAATTGTCCAGTTGCGCATAATTTTCAAGATGCGCAATTTGTCCAATAAAGCCTGCACCAATAAAGCCTAAACGAATTTTACGCGATGAAGTTGGCATAATTATCTTTATTAATTAATTGAACGGTTGGCGTTAATGTTAAAAATTGGCCACCATTTTGAAGATAGTCTTCATGCTTACGGACAATCGCTTTGGCATGTATCCAAGCTAAAATAACGGTCAACTCAGGCTGCGTTTCATTAATGGTTTGAGTCGGCTTAACTTGGATTAGATCACCCGGTGTGAAAAGCCCCACTTTTTGTTTGTGATCGTCGTAAACCTCACTAACATCTGAGCCAATTTCGTATTGTGTTAATAACATTGGACCACTGCGTGCCGCACCATAACCTGCTACAACACCGCCTTTGTCTAACGTATTTTGGACGGTTTCACGTACTTGTTGTTTCATTGCGTCAAAGCGAGATACAAATTGTTCCATCGTTGCCAATTCGTGCAGCATTGCCTTGTCTTCAGCTTCTACCATAGCTGCTACAGACGGCTTGATTTCGCGAGGGCCATTTTTGTGCTGGGCAAAGCCAATGATTGATCCGCCCTGAATTGAGACATGCTCTACGTCAAATACTTCTAACCCCTGTGCAGCTAAGAATGCAATCATAGGTTTTAATGAGTGATTGCATAAATGCTCATGGAAGATAGTACCGATAAGCATTTTATCAATGATATCTTTTAGATATGATACTTCAAAAACAAACAGTCCATCTTTATCTAAAACTTTCACAATACCTTTAAGCAAATCAATCATTTCATCTGCGTGCGCAAAGACATTAAATGCAGTTACGAGATCTGCCTGTCCGTACTCGGATTGGATCTGTTGGCCGCGGGCTTCAGTCATTAGATCTGCAATTGTTTCAACGCCTTCACTGGTTGCTTTGGCGGCGATCTCGGTTGCTGGATCTATGCCGAGAACCTTAAATCCTTGCGACTTGAAGCATTTCAAAAATGTACCGTCATTGCTGCCAACATCGATCACAAACTTTTTATTAAACGGACCAAAATTACCAAGTATTTGTTGTGAAACGTCATTAAAATGGTCAATAATCCCCTGAGTTTGACCAGAGTGATAGGTGTAATCTGCCCATAAATATTCAGGGTCAATCACATCTAAAATTTGCACATGACCACAGTTATTGCACATATATAGATCTACGGGGAATAGCGGAGTTTTTACACCTTTAGGGTCAGAGACATATTTTTCTGCAATTGGGGTTGGTGCAAATGGGATCGCCAATGGAATGTCCGTACTCAGGCACAAACGACAATTGTTTCGGTGTTGGTAATGACGGTTGCTTTCTTGTTCTAAACACTGATTCATATTAATTCTCTTACATTTCTTTGCTAAGGTGATCCAGAAAGTAATTTTCGACTTTGATGATTGCGGCAAAAATAGCTTTGGCTGTATCAGTGGTATAATTTTCATTCAAATAAATATTGAATGATCGATCTCTGGCAGATTGGGCATTTGGGGTATGATGAAACTGGGTTAAATACGGTTTTGCCCATGGCCATTGTGAGATCACAAATCTGTAATGTGGATTTAGCTCGACACCTTCGCCAAGCAGCGCATCGCAAAACTGCGTTTTAGTGACGCCGAGATCTTCTAAATAAACGGTCAAGAAAAAGGGTGAAGTTCCCTCGATAAATGGAGGAACAGTACAAAATTTTGACTGTTGCATCATATCAGTTAAGGCTTTGCAGAAGTCAGCGCGATCGCGAATGGTATCGTCTAGTCGCTGCAAAGAAGCGATGCCGATGGCACATGACAACTCATTGGTGTTCCAGTTGAGTGCTGGAAATAAATAGCCTTCAGCATTGCGCTCTTGATACTCAGGATTCTCAAAGTCTTTACCGCGATCGCCATAAGATAGGCACTTGTAGTGCAGTTTTTGATCCAGTGTAAATACCAACCCACCGCTGCCACCTGAAGCCAAGCTTTTGCGGTACATGGTGGAAAGTGCACAAATATCACCAAAAGTACCTAATTTTTTGCCATTGACCTCTGCACCTGGTGATTGTGAGCAGTCTTCTATGAGCTTAATGCCTCTTGCTTTGGCATTTTTGGCGATGGTTTCGATGTCAGCGTTAATGCCCGCACAATGCACGAGCAGAATGGCACTGGTTTCTGGTGTTAGTACCTTTTCAATTTGTGTCCAGTTGGTGTTTAAACTGTTCGTTGCTGTGTCGGCTAACGACACTTTAAAACCTTGCAAAACAGCTGCATTGAATGAGCCTGGATCCGTGATAGGGGACATCACAATATGACTATTTTTTGGCAGTTCTAGAGCGGCAATTGCGACATATAATGCCGCCGTTCCCGTAGCCACGGCAGTCGTATAGCCACCTCCCATATACTGGTTAAATTTTTCACAATATTCGTGTTCAAATTTACCAAAGTAACCTGGGTCAACGCTTTCACCAGAATAAAATTCAACAGCGTTATTGAGTGCGGTAATTTCATTTTGGCCAAATGCGACACGTTTTGGCATTGCAGATTGTATGGCTGGCTCTCCACCAAATATTGCAAGTTTACTCATTACTTTCCATTTCTTTAAATTGTGAAATTAACTGATTGTAGAGCGAATTAATTGCCGCTTCTGATTGATAATGTACTAGTGATTCGACGTCGTTTTCTTTGTTATAAGGTCCGTGAAACACTTCGTGAAATACGACCCACTCACTCAGTGCGATAGGCAAATGCCATGTTCCACCTTCAAGGCGAAATAAAAACCGCGCATTAGGTGCCAGCACATTAAGCTGTGTCACTTGTCCGCTTTGGTCAAACACACTCATGCCAATTTTCCCTTCAACAATATGAATGGACTCAGATTTGTAGTTTGGGTGGCGGTGCGGTGCAAATCGACTGTCTCTGTGCATGACTAAAAGCATCTCTTGCACGCCAGCCTGATTGTCGTGGTGCAGGCAAAATCGCGCACATTTTTGAGGGTGAGTGTGAGCAACCTCTTTGAGATGTGCAATACCAGCTTGGTCAAAAGCAATGGTATTTTGGTCATTGAAAAACACGTTAGTCATGTACAAAATCTTTTTCAAAAGCGTTGAAAGCTGCGGTTATATTCTCGTAATTCTCCTCACCCCAAAAAACACGTTGATTATCATGGTGTCTAAATTCAGGTTGCTGTTCGAAAAAGAATCCGCCTTTCTCCACTGTGACTTTACTGGTCGAGAAATGTTCTTCATTAAATGTTCTAAATACAATAGATGGACAAGGCTTAATAAAGTAAAACATGTACGCCGGGCCAGTGGGGATCGAAAAGTTGAGAAATGCTCTCTGATACAGTGCGACTCTAACCGTTAGGTCCATTGATGCAAGTGGGAATTGCTCTATATGTGATAGTGACTCAGCGATTGGTGTCGTCGCTTGGTATGTATCTCTAATAATAATTGGATAGTATTTGTCAGTATCGAGCTCTGCCAAAAATTTTGACCAACCATCGGCTGAACTATTACGCTGCTCATGCATGTTGTATTCGCGCATGGTGATCGTAATAATTTGTTTGTCAGCACAGTGGTGTTGAATGTAGTTGTCGACCAATCTTTTTGCTGTCGCAGGCGCTTCTAAATGGGCAACATCAACCCCTTTTTGCGTTTGTGCGATGATTTCTGGATAGCCCATCTGTGGCTGAGTATGTTGCAAAGAAAAGTTGCTTGGAAATACGTGTGCGGATTCACCAAGTATACCGCTTAATTCTTCCCTCGCGTTTAAATAGCTGATCCCGGTTGTAGACTTGATACATTGAAAGAGTGGATTCAGGATGTGGTTCACTCGCCAATTTACGTCGTCTTCAGCATGAACTGCATGTAATCGAATACTCTGTTGAAAGTTTCGTTTTGGTACAACAATAAAATGAATATGCTTTTTACCTAGCTCAATGCGTTTGGCCTCAGCCAATACGGCAAAGTTTGTTGCGTCAAATGTTGCGATGGAACTGCCTAAATCATAGATGGCATATAGGATATCTTCTTTTTGACAAGGGGAAATAAGAAAGTCGCACGCACTTTCTATTTGGTTGTTCACCATATGGAAAAAGAAAATCTGCTCAATGTGAAAGCCAATTGATAGCAGGGATGCAACAATATCATCAACAAAAATAGAGCAAATAATGACATTGCGGTCTCTATGCTGTGTAAGCTGCTCCAGTGAAAGCACTGGCTGCTCTTCGAAAGCACCACTGCCATCGGTTGTAGCAATAATATTATCGCCATCTAAGTTGTTATAAAGGAGGTCAGTGACTCCGTTGATGCCATATAAAATGACATTGTTCAAATGGGTATTCATAAACAAACACGTTTCTTATATTCTTGAAAAACAAGGTCAAATTGTTGGTTTTGTTCTTCGGGTATGCTTTTTCTACTCAGCGGTGAATTGATATCGACTTCGTTGCAAGCTTGGTTGTTATCCAAATACTGTGCAAAGTTTGCCAAAAGGTCACACTCCATGTCATAGGCGCGAGCGCATAGATCATCATAGCTGTCACTTGCTATCACAGGTACTTCCAATCTTTTAAGTACACGTCCGGCATCAATATGTCGGTTAATTACATGCAAACTGATACCGACTGGTGCTTGATTCACAATAGACCATTTAAATGCATCAACACCTCTATTTTCAGGCAGAAGGCCAGGGTGGGCATTGATAATGGTATTGCCGTCAATAAAATGTTGAGGAATAATCTTGGCGATCACAGTAATAAAGTAATCGGGCTTTTGTGCGACGCTGTTTACCACAGAAGCTCCTGTTTCATCCCACCCTGGGACTTCAATATAGTCCACACCAGCTTTTTGACAGAACGATTTGATATCTAGTGGAATAATTTGATACGGACGCTCTTCAAAGGCGCGCGCTTGATGCGGCCTATGTTGAAATGGAAATGCAAAAAGTGAAACTTTATAAGATTTTGCCAAAAATTTTTGGATCATTTGATAGGTCTTCAAATGTCCTGTTTGGTAAGTAAAAATGCCAACATGCATTAGTTAATCCACCATTTTTATATTTATTTGTTGGGATTGCTGTTCCCTTTCATGCCGACAATTTTCACGCCAGTTGTTTAGCTTATGGATATCGTTATAGAAAGTATATTCTGTAGAGCGTCTGATCAAGACTTCTCCTATGACTTCTTCGGTGTAATCTGAAGAAGACCAGCGCTCGCATGATTTACAGAATGGCACTTTATCCCATTGACCTGTTTCATGGTAGTGTCTGATTTCGTTAAGTTTATCACCATTCCAAACACCCGATACACCGTCTTCCAGTACATTGCCGACGATCTGGTCTTTGAAACCATCAAGGCAGCAAAGTGATACATCGCCATCGGTATGAATTGGCATCGTCGAGTAAATTTCTGGACAGGGCTTACGTTGGCTATGATCTACTGACACATTAGGAAAAGTACCTTCTTCAAAGATCTCACCAATGCGAACAAAATCGACAATGTCGACCCAATAATCAACAAATTCATCAACCTGATGTAGGTTACAATCTTGCTTAGTCAAAGAAACCCCGATCCGCGGTAATGAGTGTTCGCCACGTAGCTCTAACAGAGTAAATAGATTATTTTTGATTTTATCTAGGTTCTTAATGCCTCGAACTTGTTCTAAGACATCCGGTGTCGTGGCATCAACACTCACAGTAATACTATCGACACCAATCTCAATGAGGGCTTTTGACATTTTTTTGTTCATCAATAAGCCATTTGTGTTCATGGATATATTCATATTTCTCATTTTCATACTTTTGAGATGAATGAGTATATCTTTGCTCATCAATGGCTCGCTCCACAGCGTGGGGCCAACAGCGGGTGCTGCAGGCATCGCTTCATCGAGAATTTTCTTGGCGTTTGCCAATGTCATGCTCTTTTTCAGCATCCCCTTTAATTCTGGTGCATCTGGTTGCCCGTGAACAATGCACATCGGACACTTCAAGTTACAATCAGTATACAGATCCATCAATAACCTAGGCGGTAAATGGGGCACCGGAATTTTTTTCTCACTCATAGAATTACCTTTGCGTGACTTTAATCAAAGCTCTGACGATTTTTTTATTGTCGAGATCGTCAATTGCCTCATTGATTTCGTCTAGCGTGTATTCCTTGCTGATCAGAGGCTCTAGGTTTAACCTTCCTTCAAAGTACATATCGGCAAAAAGCGGAATATCTTTATCAGGTTGAGCGCCACCTCCCCAACTTCCTCGGATCGACTTTCCGCGGTGGAATGCATGCGGCTCTAATTGTATTTTTAAGTCGTCACTTGGATGAGATGCAAATATACATTGGCCGCCGCCATCGCGAACGCTTTCAAAAGCCTGCTCAATCGTTTGTGTAGTGCCGCCAGCTTCCAAGCTGTAATCTACACCTTGTTGTTCAGTGAGACGGTATATTTCGGTGACAGGATCAACTTCTAAAGAGTTGATGCAATGTGTCGCACCAAGTTGTTTCGCAAGTGCCAGTTTATCTGGGTTTACATCAATGGCAATTAACTTGGTAGGCTGACTCAATTTCGCCGCTAGTAACGCACTTAGACCTATGCCTCCTAGGCCGAAAACAGCGATGGTCTTATTTGGAAGTGGTTTTAATTCATTAAATACCAATCCAAGTCCTGTTGGCAGAGCGCACCCCAATAGTACTGCGAGTTTTTCGGGAAAGCCCTCCGGTAGTTTTACCAAGCGGTTCTCAGCGACAATGGATTGTTCTGTCAGTGTGGTGGCACTGCCAGAGTTAATTAGGTAGTCTTCATGGGGGTATTTCCCCCCGGGTGCATCTAGTCCTTGGCCTTTGATCCAACCAATAATGACTTTGTCACCTACTGCTACCTTTGTGACACCTTCACCCACCTCGGTGACAAAACCTACGCCCTCATGACCAAGTAAGTGAGGTAAGTATTTGTCCTCGCCTCTGCCGCCTTTTACTTCCATCAATTGGGAGTGGCACAATCCACTGTAAAGGATCTCGACGCGTACTTGTCCGGCTGTGAGTGCGGGTACTTTAATATTTGAAATCAATTTTAAAGGTTTGCCGGTTTCAAAAAGCACGGCGGCTTTCATATGTTTTTTCATAGATATTTATCTAAAGTTTTAATCTTTTCAGGTATATGTGCAAAGTAGCGCATACTTTTTTCAAGCTGACTCTGTTTTTTTTGACTGAGCACATCATTGTTTATGTTCAAGCAAGAATTGTTCCATGAAAATCGCCTTCGCTGTTCAATGACAGGAATAAACTCGTTGAGCATGATCAAACACCACTTCATCAATGTTAGCTCGTAAATTGTGACAAATTCTTGCCTTCGTTGGCTTATTTGTGAAAATACAGCGCTTTGCAAAAAGCGCGTGATATTTTCCAAAGGGACTGGTATTGCAGGCTGAGCAAAAAAATCGCTTAACAGTTTCCAAACAGTGTCACGGCCAGCATACTCAAAATCGATAAAATATATATCAGAGGATGTTTCAATTGCATTGTGAAATCCAAAATCCGAAGGTGAGAGGATTGTTTTTTGCAACGGCTCATGCCAGCTAGGCTCAACAGTCTCTGCGATTTGCCGGGTGCGAGATGCAATGGCTTGAAGCAACGATTGTAACTGATGATTGTCATTTAAGCTCAGTTGAGCAAACCTCTCGAGTCGTTTGTCTATAATGTCAACAAACCCATATAAGGTCGCAGGGCTTTCGCTGGCCACTGGCAGAGATTCATCAAAGATTGCCGGAGTATTAATTACTTCGATAAAGGCTAAGGCTGCATCTATGTGACTCGCCGTTAATTTGGAAATTGTCTGGCCATCAATAAATGAGAATAACGATACCTTCAATTCCTCACTGTACGCAATGGGTTTACCAATATTGTGTATTTCAGCTTTGCATAAGTGGCTCGCAAAGGCGTATTCATTACGCAATTTAGACAGTGAGCGGCTATTGTGCGGTTCAAAGCACTTTAAAAAGAATTGCTCCGTTCCTGAACTGACACGAAAACCTTGATTGTTTGCGCCCCCATTAATCGGGGTAAGCAAAACCTGCTCGTTGTTGACTACTTCCTGTAGCCATTTGAGGATACTGGTCTCAATCATACAATGAGTGCTGGAATTTGTGTCCATGCTTGGGCTTGCAAATGAGGTGATTGACTCACTTTATCGGGTGAGAATAGGATGCCTTTGCACGCAGCGGGAAAATGTTTGTGTAGTAGTATGCTTTCTAAGTCATCAATAAAGAAGTCACATGCTAACGATTCAATTAACATGACCTTCTTATCTTTGGTTTCATTAAAAAAAACCTGTTCCGGATCAAAAGGGGCATTGGGGCAATTGACAAAACCATGTGTTTCAAGCCACCCTTTGGCCGCATCGTGAAAATTGACTTTATCACCAATGATAGGGTACTTGGTTTTGTGTGATATTAATTTTAGTTGATGCCCTTGTGCCTTTAACGCTTTTAAATGGGTGAGGCTCTCAGGGTAAGGCTTGGCATTTGAAATTTCTTTTCCGTAGACAATGCCTTGTAGCTCGGTCCATTTTTTTTCGTTGTCTTGTGAAATGAAATACTGTTTCACCTCCTGTTTGGATTTCCCTGTCTGTTTTGGGATCCACCCGAGATCGAGCGCAACTTGGTAAAATACGCCAGTGTAGTTTGCTATTGTATTATCGAAATCAACGCCAATGATCATAAAACGCCTCGCTCGGTCAGGCTTTTTGAAATAGCGTCGAGCGTTAGCCCTGCTTTTTCTCTTGCATCGTCAGGGCTGTGCACTTGGTCAATAAAATGATCAGGGATCCCGAATCGATGCACCGCTATTTGGTGATTTTGATCGTTAAAATATTCTAGTACCGCGCTGCCCATACCCCCATTTACATTGTGCTCCTCAAGTGTGATCACATGCTTAAAGCGGCTCATACAGCCATTCAAATATTCTTTATCGAGCGGTTTTACTGTATGTAAGCTGACCAGCTCTGGTGAAAGCCCACACTCAGCCAATTTGCCATAAAGCGCTTGTCCTAATGGCATAATCGTACCAGTTGCTATGATCGCGATTTGTTCACCTTGATGCATGACATGTGCTTTGCCAAATTTCAATTCTGGGCGACTTGGGTGAACCTGTGGCTCGTTCTTTTTACCTATCCTAAAATAGCAGGGTTTATTAAGCGCAATTAGCTGTGGCATTAATATTTCAAGTTCGTCCGCATCTGCAGGGCAGACTATATTCATATTGGGAAGCGAACGCATTAAGGCAATATCTTCAAACGAATGATGGGTTGGTCCCAAATTAGCGTATGACAAACCAGAACCGGTGCCAACGATAATGACAGGCTGATTTTGATAAGCGATATCTATTTTTATTTGTTCAAAGTTTCTGGCAGTGGTAAAAGGAGTAATTGTATAAATAAAAGGTTTGTGCCCCATCATGGCACTGCCAGCTGCCATAGAAGCCATATTCGCTTCGGCAATACCCGCATTTATAGCTCTGTCGGCGGCAAATTCTTTTAGCGGATTGAACAGACGGTTGCCAATATCAGCGTAATACAATAAGAGTCGGCTGTCTTGTTTTGCAAGTTCCGTTAATACTTTGGCGAATGCATTTCTCATCAGACTGATAACTCCTGCTTTGCTTTCTCTACTTCTTCTGCTTTGGGGATCCGATAGTGCCAGTTATTGTCATTTTCCATAAAGGAAATCCCTTTACCTTTCACCGTATCGGCGATAATACAGGTCGGTTTATCGTGCTTGCCTGCTTCTGCAAGAGCGCTGATCAGCGCCGCTATATCATGGCCATCAACTCGAATTGTGTGCCACCCGAAAGCCGACCATTTGTCTTCTAATGGCTCTAAGTGCATGATCTCACAACTTTCACCCGTACCTTGAAGTTTGTTGAAGTCGACAATGGCAACAAGGTTGCTCAATTTTTTCCCCCCGGCAAACATCGCGGCTTCCCAGATAGTTCCTTCGTTCAGTTCACCGTCACCAAGTAGTGTGAAAAAGCGATTTTCTTTCCCACTTAGACGGGTGCTCAGAGCCATACCTGCAGCCAGAGAAAGTGCGTGGCCCAATGAGCCTGATACGGTTTCGACACCGGCAGGCGCGTGAATGCCTGGGTGTTCTTCAAATTGACTATTGGTTTGACCATGCTGATATAGAGACTCTATAGAAAAATAACCTCGATAGGCCAGAGTGGTGTACAACGCACTGGCTGCATGGCCTTTGCCGAGCAAAAAATAATCTCTATCAGGCATTGTCGGTGCCTTTGGATCTATATTCATGATCTCCCAATATAGAGCTACCAAGATATCAACACACGATAGGCAGCTCCCAAGGTGGGGCGTTTTTGTCTTGCTAGAAACATCACACAGTGTATGTCTAATTTGTGATGCGGTTTCGGTGTACTTCATTATATCATTACCTTCGCGCGTAACTTACCTTGCTCTTCAAGTTGGTGTTGCAGGTTGCCATCCAGTACTAAGACAACTTGTTCTTCTATGTGGGTATCAGGAGTTACACTCTCCACAGGGATGCCCCAGAGCTTATCATCTTGGTTGGTGGTAAGAATACGCGTTACATTTTTATTTAACAGCGCTGACGACTTGCACAGCGTATCTAAGTCTTGAGTATTGCCAATCACGCATATGCTTTCGGATTGTAATGCGGCTATCTGTGATATCTTGTCTTTCATCGGATCTGACAAATACGATTCAAGATTTTTCAATTTATGCGCTGTAATAGTCTCTGCGGTGATGGTAGGAAAAGCAATCATCATGCCTCTGAGAACATAACCAGCGAGCTTGTCACACTGCACTGCATCAACATATTTTGAGATGATTGGCAGCTTATCTTCAATGTATTTTTTTGCCTGTTCACTGCTCATTTTCTTTAGACGTGACGGATAGATATCAATCAGAATATCGAGTGTTGTTCTAAAGAAAGCTAATACTTCTCTAAGCTGCTCATCACAAAATGAGTTTAAAAACTTATTAATAACGAAGTTGGGCGTATTTGGCATGTTAACGTGCATTAAATCTTTAACGTCATGGTTAAAGCCCTCGTAATCTCTGAGCTCATCCATAACGATTTCAAATGAAGGGAAATAATGCATGTGCTCGACAGAATTGCTTTCGATCATGGAGTCGATAGCAAGCCTTAGCTTAGCTTTATCAATATTGCTATTTAATAGCCAATTAGTGGCTGCCGTTTTATCTAAATCTAAAATTTCGTTAATGCCAGTAGACAAGTTTGCATTCATCAACCAACCGTACCTCTGTGGAGATACAGTGAGAATAACCTGACAAGATGCATTGAACGCTTTCAATTGCTTTAAGCATGAAGTTAGGTCACCGAGTACTTCTTCATACGGGCTCTTAATGACTTCATATAAATCGGTTGGTAATCCACCACCATGGCATAGTGTCAGGCCTGAAGTTTTCAGTTTTTGATAGGTAGCATTGCCCAAAGTAAGTACAATAAAGTCAGCCTTTTCAATACGCTGCTTCATTTGTTGATTAGAGTTTTTTAGAAACGAACAAAATGACTCAAGGCTTTGGCCGGGCTCTGATACATACCGTGTCGCAACAGATTTAAACTTGCCATCCTCCAGTGGGACGACATAATCTTCTAAATCTTTTGCTGAAGAAGAAAGCTGCTCAAAATATTGTTTAATCGAATTTGGTGAGTAGTGAAAGCTCTCTTCTTCAGAAAAATAAGTGTCAAACCCTAGCCGCCAGAGCCCTCTACTCACTGAGGAGGCAAAACAACTGCCAAACGTGACAAAGCTTTTGTCTAAGTTGTCAATGAGGTTGTAATGAGGCAACGCTAAGTTAAGGCGCTCATGACTTGGGATATTTCCAAGGAGTAAGTTTTGCATGGTCATTCTCCTGCTAGGTATTTGTTGAGTGCGTATTTAAGGTATAAACCAATAAAAATCGCCAGTGTAGCCGTTGTCTAGGAAAAATTGTTTCCAATCATCAACATGCATGATAGTTTTGGCAGTCAAGGCCCACTCGAGCATGCGCTCTTTTTCTTCATCATTGCGATAGGCATCTACAGTGATGAAGGATTTTCCACGACTCACACGTTCAATTTCCTTTAACGCAAGCGCACATTCTTGCTCATCTAAGTTGTGGATGGTGTTAATTGACATCACAACGTCAAAACTGTTGTCGTCAAACGGCAGTGATTTTGCATTTCCTTGAGTCAGGATATCCTTCACTTCTTCTTTGGCATTTTCGAGTGCATACTCAGAAATGTCTATACCATGTAGTTTTATCCCTGGGATAAGTTGCTGTAAGTCGTACAACATAAAGCCTTTGGCACAGCCAACATCCAGTAAGCTGGTTTGCTCGCTCAATCCAAAATGTGCTTTTAAGTCAGGAACAACCGGTTGCCAAAAGCGAGAAAAGTAGCTAAAACCACCATAGCCATAAGTGCGGTCGCCATCAAAAAAGTCTTTGCCGTATTGCCTTGCAATTTCCCTGTCAGCTTCGGTGATCACATTCGCTCTGCCCTTAGTGTCTCGTTTTGACTTTGGGTAGTTTTTCAATAGGTCTATTTCTTGTCCTAGCATAGAGTTCTCACGGTTTATGAATATATGAATCTGGTAGTTGTTTTAAATCGTCAAGGTGTTTTTGAACCCACGCAATTGTGCGCTCTAGTCCATTTTCTAACGATACTTGATCTTGCCAATTTAACTCGTCACGTAGTTTTCTTGCATCAAGCAAATATGCAGCATCTTTGCCGAGGCGGTCTTCTGTAACTTCACAAACTTGTTCAAATGGCACTTGTAGCATGTCACAAAGTAGCTCAACCAGCGCTCTAATAGAGATGGTTCGCTCGGTAGATATGTGATAGATATCACCAAGTTGGCCGTGTTGTGCAATGGCTTGGGTAGCACGAGAGACATCGTCAATATGGATGAAGGAGCGAGTCGAGTGTCCTCCACCATGGAGCGGAAGCACTTTACCTAACAAGGCAAATAAAATGGTGCGTGGAATGATGCGATAGAGCTGCTGACCTTCACCGTAAACGTTTGCCGCACGGGTATAAAGCACAGGAAACTGATGCACGTCAAAAAAGGTGTGTAAGCTCATATCCGCAGCAGCCCTTGAAACGGCATATGGCGTACTTGGATTGTAATTTCTATGCTCTGGTACTAGCCCTTCACAGCTGCCATATACTTCAGGAGTCGAGATATGAATATATCTGTCTAAGTGGTCAATATGTCTTAGTTGGTTGTGAAGCTGGATAGTAGAAACACAATTGGTCATGAACCAATGTTCAGGGTAATCCCAACTTTGTCCAACCATGCTTTGCGCTGCAAAATTGTATACGTGTTTGATCTTGTGCTTTTTGACCAGCGCAATAATTTCATCTAAGTGATGATTTAAATCAAGCTGATGAAAGTCCAGTGCGTCACGGTTTTTTTGCCAGCTGTAAGGCAGTAAGGCAGTATGTGGCTCTTCTGAGCGACTAGCGGCTATGACCTGATGCTCTTGAGAGAGCATATGGGCACAAAAAGAAGCGCCAGAGAAGGAATTGCTTCCCAGTACTAATATAGGAGAATTAGACATTTTTTAATTCCTGATAAAGCGCTTTCATCAATATATGGCCAATAATAACTTGTGTATCTTCTGAGATTTGCATGTCTTGAACATCAAAGTGAAATACTTGGTCTAACATGGGCTTAGCCTTACCCCCTTTGAAGCCAAGAATGCCGACAGTCGTCATCCCAATGGTCTGAGCTTGTGAGATAGCATTAATGATGTTCTGAGAGTTGCCACTACCCGATAAAACCAATAACAGGTCATTTGAACCTGCTTTGACTTTAAGTTGGTGACTGAATATGTTTTCGTAACCAATATCGTTACCAAGACATGTTAATACTGAACTATTGGCGGCAAGCGCTTCTACTTTAATGGCATTGCCTTGAGGGTTAATGCCAAAAGTGAAATCGTTAGCTAAGTGAATGGCATTGGCTGCTGAGCCCCCATTGCCACAAATAAATAAGGTGCCGTTTTGCCTTTTCATTTCCAGTAGACTGTCAACAAGTCGTGCTATTTGCTTTGTATCGAGTTGTTGTAACACGCAGCTAAGTGTATCGGTGTACGCTTGCGCTATGGATTCTGCAGGGTGTTGGACTGGCAGTTCAGAAACTGCACCTTGTTTATTGCTCATAGTACTTCTCGTTGCATCCACTTTAGGTTGTAAAAACGGTCTTGATCTTCCAACTCTCCATTTTCAAAAGCAGTGATCAATTCGCCGATGGCGGTGTTTACATCCTTTTTAGGTTTAAAACCGGTTGCCAATAGTTTGTCAGAGTTGATTCTGTAGCACCTAGGGTCATTGGAAGGCGTTACTTCTATTTCGCAATCCACTTTGCTTTGTACCATTTTGGCAATATCCATGATCGAGATATTTTCAAAACCAGCATTAAATATGCCAGAAGTTTTTTCTGGGTGCTCAAGCATATAGATATACAGGTCGGTAATATCATCAATGTGTATATTAGGACGAACTTGCGCACCACCAAACACAGTGATCTTCTTGTTTTTAAGCGCTTGCATTGTCAACATATTGACAGAGACATCAAGGCGCATACGCGCTGAGAGGCCACATACGGTTGCGGGCCTAACGATTTGTACTGCCATATCATCGGCATAGCTCAGTAGCACTCGTTCAGCAACCATTTTGGTCTTGTTGTATTCTGAAATAGGTTCAAGAGACAGGTCTTCAGTTACTTGCTCTTCATCTTTAACGCCGTATACACTGCCTGAAGAGGCATAAATAAACTGTTTGATGCCAGACTTTTTGGCTTTATCAGCGAGTTGCATAGTGGCCAATGCACTGACTTCCCAAGTTAATTTAGGGTTTAAGTCGCCACATGGGTCATTGGCGATAGAGGCCAAATGAATAATGCTATCGATACCAGCTAAATCAATTGAATGAGTGTCTCTCACATCACCTTTTACAACAGTAAGATTAGGGTGTGTAGGTAGGAAGTTGCCAAACCACTGTGTGTCTAAAGCGACGACACGATAGCCTTTATTTAAAAGCTTAGGTACTAAAACGGTGCCTTTGTAGCCTGTTGCACCAGTTACTAAAATCGTTTTCTCTTTCATGTTTTCTCTGCTCGGAATTACTGTATTACTCTGCTATTGCATAGAGCACGATCTCATTACAAAAATCGCCGTGTGCATGTAAGTAAAATTGATATTCGCTGTGGAGTTCTTCAATTAACTCAGCTATTTGCCATAAGTGTTCTGGATGGTGGTACACTGAAATTGCCAGGTTCGGCTTAAAATCGGTAATAATCTCAGATGCCCCTTTTAAGGCTTCAATTTCTGCGCCTTCCACATCCATTTTTATGTAGTTGGGTGCGAGTCCATAACAAACATCATCTATTTTTGCGACCTGCAGACTATTGCTCTGTGCGTTCGCATCTTCTGTTATTTTGCTTTGGTCTCCGCATGAGCTAAAGCTCAGGGTTGTATTTTTAGACCACACTCCGGCTTGCTGTGTAAAAACGCGAGGAAATACGCCGTTCTTTCCTCTGAGTCTAGTCATTAAATTTTGATAGTTTTTTGGGTCGGGTTCAAAACAAACGATACTGTCGAACTCAATATCATATTGCTGCGTAATGTTTGTGGCGAGCTGCAGCGTATCCCCGTTAAAGGCGCCACAATCAACCATTTTAAATGGCGATTGAACGAGGCCTTTCGACATTAGCTCTTTTGGAAAATATTGGGTTTCCCAATCATTTTCCAAATAGGTGTCATAATTTGGGTTTTGCCTAAATTTTCTGATCCGCTCTAAACACTGCTTGCTTTGAGCATTGGCAAGTTTACTGTGAAGGTTATCTAATTTGTCAACAAACTGAATTTCACTTTGCTGTAGTGCTTGCTTATGTGAAACGTCAAAAAAGGCGTCAAATATATATTTAAACCCTGTCATCACCTCATTTAAGTTATAACAGTTTTTAAAGCCTTTGAGTTCAAGTTGCTTTTTGACCACTTGGCTTAGGCAAGAAAGCGACACTAAAACTGGCGTTTCACTCGGCTCTACGGCATCAGGTTTATAAATTGGGACGCCTTTGTAGCTATCTTCAGTTGAGTATAAGTCAATGAAAAATAATACATTGTCACCCTGTTTAGACATGGCGTCGAAAATGGCCTTACCATTGCCACCCGCACCATAAATAATATATTCCATTGTTTCCCCTAAACAGTTTTTTGACTTACGTGTTTATTTATATCGGTAAGTTCAGGCTTTTCCTTTAATTGTTTTTTTAGCTCGAGATAGGAAAAATCAAGGTTATCGCCGAACTGAGCGTAAATTGCTTTAATTGCCGTATAGTCATCTGGTTCATCAAGCGTGAGACGCCAGTGATCCAAAGACTCTCCTTCGGCAAATGAGTACGTTGATATTGAGCAAAACTTTGCCATACCAAGTGTCACGTGTTCTCTATCGGGCGCGCTGGTGGCCAAGAGATGGGTCTTTTTCAATAATTGATATGAAAAAGCGGTGCAATCTAACCCTCTAGGGTATCCGCTGTGCGGTCCTAGGTTGACAACATCATATTGAGATTGACGATGCTTCTCTATCACTTGTCTCGTTAATTGAGGGTCAATGAGAGGGCAATCACTTGTCAGCCTCACTATGGTTGTATCGTCGGTGGCTCCAAATAGAGTCGCCGCTTCGTAATAACGCGATAACACATCTTCGGTGCTGCCTTGATAATATTTTATTTTATTCTTTTTACAGAGTTCGACAATGGGGGCTTCCGAACCGTCATTCGTGGTCGCAATAACGATGTGATCTTTAAACTCATTGAGCCTTTGCAGCATAACCTGCAAGACGGTTGAATTACACAATGGTAAGAGTACTTTTCCCGCTAAACGGGTTGACGTCATTCGCGCTTGAATGATGATTTGAACGTTTTCCATCGAAGTCGTTGTTATCATTATAATTGCGTTCAATATAGCAAATCATTACACTCAAATACAGAATAAAAAAGTGATTGTGTGCGTTGTATTTATTGGCGTTGGGTGCTTTTTGTACCAATGTTAATTGTCGGCGCGATATTTGCTTACACAGTTAAAGTTATATGCCAAAAAAAGAAGAGAGCATTGTGAATTTTAAATCTCAATTCCAAATTGCGGGCAGGGATGTTGGTCATGACTTTCCATGTTATATCATTGCCGAGATGTCTGCTAATCACGGTCAATCACTGACTAAAGCCAAAGAATTAGTATACGCGGCCAAAGAAGCTGGTGCCGATGCGATTAAACTGCAAACATATACAGCAGATACGCTTACGATGAACTGTAAGTTGCCGCACTTTGAAGCTACGGGTCCCTGGCAAGGTCAATATTTATACGACCTTTATCAAGGCGCTTATATGCCTTGGGATTTTCATGCTGAGCTATTTGAACTGGCAAATAAATTGGAGCTGACTTGTTTTTCCTCTCCATTTGATAAATCCGCAGTTGATTTACTCGAGCAATTTGATGCCCCGGCATATAAAATTGCTTCTCCAGAGCTTATCGATCATCAATTGATCCGAGATGTCGCGGCAACTAAAAAGCCCGTGATTATGTCAACGGGTGGGGCGACCCTCACTGAAATTGCAGAAGCGGTTAAAGTAGCCCATGATGCGGGAATTGAGGAGTTAGCCTTGATGAAGTGCACAAGCACCTATCCCGCCCCTGCCGAGTCAATTAATTTGCGGACCATGCCGCACCTGCGCGAAGCGTTTGGCTGTCCTGTTGGTTTGTCGGATCATACGCTCGGAAATGATGTGCCTTTGGCATCGGTGGCCGTGGGAGCGTGTATGATTGAAAAGCACTTCGTATTAGATAAAAAAGACAACACTGCTGATAGCTTTTTTTCGATGACGCCTGATGAGTTAAAAGCTTTGGTCCACGGTGTGCGACAAATAGAAAAAGCCATGGGGACGGTTCATTATCCGAGTGAAGCATCTAAAGCCCGTCGCTGTGTTTATATTGTCAAAGATATTCAGGCCAACGAAGTTTTGACCGCGGAACATTTAAGACAAATGCGTCCTGGTGGTGGAGAAATTATGCCTAAAGAGTTACCTAACTTGATAGGACGCCGAGTTAATAAGCCGTTGATATGCGGCACGCAGTTACGTTGGGAGGACATGCTGTAATGGTTACAAAAGAAGCATTACTAGAGTACATTCAGCAATTTATGGAAGAGCGTGGCGTTTTGTTAAGCACTTCAGAGCTGGAAAGTTACAACTTTATTTCCGAAGGTGCCCTAGATTCATTTGAGATCCTCTCTTTAACAATGGGGCTTGAGGCACATTTCTCGATTGTGGTATCGCCTTCATTACTGTTAGATGAAAATAATGCCATTGTTGGTAATCTAGTAACTGCAATGCTGGAACAGGCATGATAGCTTTTCGGGTTGATACACAGTGTGGTATGGGCCACTTTATGCGTATGAAGTGGCTCGCTGTAGCGCTTGAAGGTAGAGGCGCTAAGACAGTGTTTCTTATTGATGAAAACGCAGCTGTTGGTGAGTTTATGGCGCCGCTGCAAGCGAAAATTGTCTGGGTGCCTAAGTTTCAAAACTGCCGAGAGGATGCTGAATTTTGCCTATCCTATTTAGACGCTCAAGCTATGAATATTCAATGGGTCGTTTTGGATGGCTATGGCTTTGATGTGACATGGGAGGACGAGGCCCGACAGCACGGTGTTCAGCTCATGAGTATGGATGATTTAGGCCGCGAACATCACGCAGATCTGGTTGTTGATATGAAATGGGCAGGTAAGGATACTCACTCAAGATATGAGAACTTGGTGGCACCGGGTACAGACTGTTTGCTAGGACCTGAATTTGCCATTCTTGCTCCTGAATATCAGGAAAATGAAAGCTTAGAGCAAAGGCCGGATACCATTACTTTCTCATTGGGTGGCGGCGGAGATTGGACTCAGCTAACAGAGGTTATTGAACAACTTTTCCTTTGTGGTGAACAAACATGCAATATATTGGCTGTGATAGGGCCAAAAGCGCTGAATACCGAAAAGTTACGCCAACTAGAGAATCAATTCGACAATTTAGTACTAGTCGATGCGCCTAAGAGTTTGGCATCTATTTACAGAAAAACGGGGTTATTTGTCGGTGCGCTTGGTACATCTTTGTACGAATTAGCTGTGACGAAAACACCTGCGCTGACTTTCTCGCTTGCTGTAAACCAACATAACGAGATTGAAAATTTGCAAGATCTTGGACACTATTACCACGTTCCGGATCTGCTAGATTACCCAGTCAGTAATGTGTATAAGCTTATTATTACGTTATTTGAACATCGCAGTACCATTGCAGCGCAGCGCAGGCACCCTAGTGTTCATGTCGATGGCTTGGGCCAAGAACGCATCGCAGATACCTTGCTAGGGACACCAGTGAAGCAACGCAAACAGCTACAACCTGAGTCTAGCAATGCAGTTGAGGTTGTTTCAGAGCTGTCTGATTCGCTTCACGTGCGCAAAGTTACAAATAATGATGTAAATGGTTATTTGCGAGCACGCAATCGCAGTGAAAATATGTGGCGTATGACGATAACAGATACCATTAAAGAAGTTGATCACTATGCATGGTGGTTTAACAATAATCGTCATTCGTATGTGTTAGAAAAAGACAACAAACCGCTCATTTATGTGTGGCATCAGGTGTATCGAGATAACCAGCAAGATTACCTCTTTGGTGGATGGTTTGCCGCCAGCAATGACGTTAATTTTGTGCACGCACAACTTATTCTAAATTGGCAGCTAGAATACTGCGCAGCGCAGCACCCAGAGGCGGTGTGGCTGGCTGTGATCAACAAAGACAATAAATTTGTAAATTTGTTGAACCAAAAGGAAGGTTTTGTAGCTTTGACGCCAGAATCTCAAGAGTTTTCCGTCACGCAAAGGTTATTTCCTCAAGCATCAGAAGATGAGTTTAATTATGTCGCAAAATTCCCAGCGAGTAGAGCTTAATATGGACGGTATATATCCAATCTTTAAACGCCGTGTTTTAGCGGCGCCAGACAAAACTGCTGTGATTTTTAAGCATACATATTTAACATATAGAGACTTGGACCAAAAAGTTTGCCAGTTGGCGGCATACTTTGAGCATATTGGGCTAAATTCAGGCCATCGAATTGCTCTGTTTGCGCCCAACGGGATTGAGTATCCAGTCGTCTTATTAGCCGCCGCAAAAATTGGCTTGGCGGTTGTACCTTTACCGATCAGCCTCAAAGGGACAGCCCTTGAGGTCGCACTTAAAAAAACACCAGTTGCAGCTGTCTTGTCTTGGCCCAGTATCAGTAAAATCTTGCTTGAAAAAGATCTCATAGAAAAAGATAAGCTGATTAGCTTTGAGAAAAGCGTTGCCGGAGAGATTACTTGGCAAGAAGTCTTTGAACGCCAAACACCATTAAGCCCCTCTACGCAGAAGTTACCCCAACAAGTGGATGTAAATGCGCCGTTTATATTAACAATGACTTCAGGTTCAACCGGAACACCGAAGCCCATTGTGCTTAGCCAATACTGTAAAATCATGCGTGCTATTGAAGCGACTCAGAATTACTATGGCTTGGATGAGAATGACAAAGTATTGGTTGCGACACCACTGTATCATTCTTTGGCTCAAAGAGGCGTGCTTATGCCCTTAATGCTTGGCGCAACAACGGTAATTATGGCTAAATTTGCCTTGCAGGGCTGGCTGGATGCGATTGAAACGCATCGTATTAGTTTTTTGTTTGCGGTTTCTGCACAGTTAGAGAGCTTTCTCGCCTATCAAGGGCCGGTTTTTAACTTGAGCTCGTTGCGCTGCCTAGTCTCTTCGTCCGCAGTGCTAAATGCTGAATCGAAACGTGCATTACTAAGCAGATTACAATGTGCATTTCACGAGTGTTATGGGGCTTCTGAAGTGGGAGTAGTGACCGACTTTTGTGTGTCAGATTCTCCAGAAAAAAATGGTAGTGTTGGGCGTCCTTTGCCATTTGTTAACGTTAAAATATGTTCAGAAGTTGGTCAGCCTGTTCAGCAAGGTGTGGTGGGGGAGATTGCCTGTAAAACGCTTACAGGTTTCAGCGGTTATCATAAAATGCCGGATGCCACAGAAGCTGCCTACGATAAAGAAGGGTATTTTTATACTGGTGATTTAGGCTATCTCGATGAGTCGGGGTATTTGTACTATGTAGGGCGGAAAAAAGAGGTAATTTCCAGTGGCGGTATCAATATATTCCCCCAAGATATTGAAGCTGTGATCAAGCGCCATCCTGATGTTATCGATTGTGTCGCATTTGGTGTAGATGAGCCACAGCTAGGTGAAATCATTAAAGTAGTCTACGAGCAGCAAGGTGAAGCGTCGATAGATAGAGCATTGCGGTTAATGTGCTTACAGGAGCTGACAGATTATCAGCAGCCGAGAACGTTTGTACGTCTAAGTGAACTCCCTAGGAATCAAATGGGTAAAGTGCTCAGAAATGATGTTAAACTGCAAAATCAATAACGAAGTGAAGGGCTAGCCCTTCACTTAGATAACCAATTTATTTGACGACTTCCCAACTTCCAGACTGATTTGAGCGAGTTGCAGCCTCAAATAATGCCAATCCGTCCCGTGCTTGATCAAAGCCAAAGACATACTCGTTGGCGTTTTCTTCTGAATTTAAATAGCTGCACAGCGCTTGATGAATATCCGTGTATAAATTAGCAAAGGCCTCAACAAATCCGGTTGGGTGCCCAGGTTTCATTCGATTGTATCTAAACTGGTGAGCGTACTGACACTGCCCAGCCCGGTCTAATATTTCTCGGCGGCCATCGTTAAAGTACAGCTCCAATTCATCCGGGTTGAGTTGATACCAGGTTGCGCTTCCCTCTGTACCATACACTCTTACCTTTAGGCCATTTCTGTGACCGATGGCCGTCTTTGACATCCACATACTGCCAGTAATGTTGTTTGGGTATTTAAGCAACATCTGCACATCATCGACCAAATTTGGGTACTGAGAGTGTGTAGCATACAGCGCACTGGTCTGTGTTGGTTCCAAATCTAGCAGATAACTTGAGAGGTGATGCAGGTGTACACCTAAATCAAGACAAATCGTTGGTACGGCATAGTCCTGCAAACGCCAAGATTGGGGAGGAGATGCTTTACCCGCAATTTCAGGTGGACGTTTAAACCCTTCTTGTGGCATCTCAAGGTGGATCTTTTGAATATCTCCAAGCTTATTTAACTTAATTAAACTCTTAAGCTCTCTAATCATGGCATAACCAGAATAGTTAAAAGTGACTGCCAAAAAGTGTTTTTTTGGGTTATAGCATTTAGCTAATTGTTGCATTTCATCACTTCCACACACCAAAGACTTTTCGCAAATGGTTGGAATGTTGAGTTTAAAAAGCGTTTCAAGCACTTCCAAGTGGTGAGGTGTGGGCGTCAGAACAACCACCGCATCAATATTGTGCTGCTCTTGTTCTAGCATGGTTTGCCAGTTGCTGTAGGTATGCTTGGCTTCGATACCCCACTGTTGTGCTGTGAGTAAGTTGTGTTCACTGTCTCGACTAAAAGCCCCCGCAACCACTTTGAATCTGTTGTCCAATTGCGCCGCAGAAAAATGCACGTAGCCCACTGCTGAATTGGCACCACCACCGATAAATGCGAGTTTTAAACAGTGTTTTGACATCTGTGTTTCCTATTGAGTTGGTATTTCTAAGGCTGCGAGTGATTCAGTCAATGTCTCGACAATATACTCTTGTTCTTGCTGTGTTAATGCTGGAAATAAAGGCAAAGTAATCGCGCTGTGATAGTAAGCCTCAGCGTTTGCACAATACCCGGCCTTGAAGCCTAGTTCCTGATAATAAGGTTGCAAGTAAATAGGGATATAATGCACGTGGCAAAATATATTTTTACTTCTCAGTTGTGTAACCAATTGTCTGTGAATATCAGCAGTCGCAGATGCTACTCTAACAACATACAAGTGATATGCACTGTAGACACTTTCGCTTTGCTCCAGTGGTTGAATTTTCGGGTGGTTGCTCAACTGCTTGTCGTAATAACTGGCCAATTGGTTACGTGTGGCGACGAATTGGTCAAGCTGCAAAAATTGAGAAATACCCAAAGCCGCATGTAGATCAGTCATGCGGTAATTAAACCCCAGTGCTTGTTGTTCGTAATACCAAGGGCCGTCGGCTTCTTGTTGCAATTGTGATTTATCTGCTGTAATTCCGTGACTGCGAAAGAGCTTGAGTTTTTTATCGAGCTCAGGCTGATTGGTCAGCGCCATACCACCTTCTGCAGTAGTCACTATTTTCACAGGGTGAAAACTAAAGATACAGATATCGGAAAACTGACAATTGCCAACGGGGAGATCTTGATATTTGCTACCTACAGCATGTGAAGCATCTTCAATGACACTAAAGCCGTATTGTTCTGCAAGTTGCGCAATGGCTTGCATATCGCATGATTGACCGGCGAAATGAACGGGTATAAGTACCTTTGGTAATATATTATTGGTGCGTGCATGCTTAAGTTTGCTAGACAGAGCATCAATACACATATTCCCGGTATTTGCGTCTATGTCGACAAAGTCAACTTTTGCACCACAATACAGGGCACAGTTTGACGACGCTACGAATGAGTTAGGGGAGGTCCAAACAATATCGTTATGTCCGACTTCTAAAGCGAGACATGCAATATGCAGTGCTGAGGTAGCACTGTTGGTTGCAGTGCCATATTGGGCGTGGCTATATTCACAGACAGTTCTTTCAAACTCAGGAACTTTTGGCCCTTGTGTTAGCCAGTCTGACTGCAATACATCTACAACAGCATCAATATCATGTTGTGATATCGTTTGCTTTCCGTAGGGGATCATAATAAAGCCTGTTTATTAAATTCTACAATTTCTTCCACAGATAAGTACTCAGGGTTAGAAAGAGAATTATATTCGAACCCAGGCTGTACAGGCTTCCCTTTCTCATTTTGGGCATTGGTGTCGAAATTATTTGTCCGACTACTGAATTTGATCCCCGGCGCGATGACAAAGTGATCATCAAATTCATAGGTATCAAATGATAAGTCTTCTGGGCACATTACTTCATGGAGCTTTTCGCCAGGTCGGATCCCAACAATTTTCTGTTTCAAATTGGGCGCCATAGCGGTTGCCAAATCGGTTATTTTGATAGATGGAATTTTAGGAACGAAGATTTCGCCACCTAACATACGTTCAAAATTCTTAAGAACAAAATCAACGCCTTGCTGCAAACTTATCCAAAATCGAGTCATATCTGGGTGGGTAATTGGAATATGATCTCTGTTTTCGTCAATAAAATTTTGGAAAACGGGTACGACTGAACCTCTCGAGCACACGACATTGCCATAGCGAACCACCGAAAACATTGTCTTGTGTCCACCTGCAATATTATTCGCTGCGACAAATAACTTGTCCGAAGCCAATTTTGTAGCGCCATATAAATTGATTGGATTTGCAGCTTTATCGGTGGAGAGCGCGATAACCTTATCGACATTACAATCGAGGGCGGCCTCGATCACGTTTTCTGCGCCATTTATATTTGTTTTTATGCATTCCATTGGGTTGTATTCAGCCGCAGGTACTTGTTTCAATGCCGCTGCATGAATAACGTAATCTACGCCTTGCATGGCTCTGCGTAGTCTTTCTCTATCTCGGACATCACCGATAAAGTATCGCATACACGAGGCATTATAAGTTTGCTGCATTTCGAATTGTTTTAGTTCGTCGCGAGAAAAAACTATAATCTTTTTAGGGCGATACCTTTCAAGCAGAGTTTTGACGTATTTCTTACCGAAGGAGCCAGTTCCGCCAGTAATCAAGATTGTTTTGTTATCAAACATATTTTACCCATCTAAAGGTGCAATCATTTCTTTACACTATGGAAAAAAGTATTAGGTAAAGATTTTGCCCCTGCATCCTAAAAAAAGTGATTACTCAATACTTTATATCACTTTTTTATTTTTTGCAGTATTTAACAGGGACTGAGTAGTGAATTTTAAGCTATAGGTGACTTTTTGCACTAATAGGCGTAGACTGGAACAATGGGTATTGCGGAGGAAGGTGTCATGCAAGTCAATTCACCGAGTAACTCTTTCTTTAACCGGATTGAGCAAACGAATAATAAATTAAACCAGCAACTAGCGACGGGTAAAAAGGTAAACTCAGCGGCTGATGATGCAGCAGCGCTGCAGATTATTAATCGTTTAACCTCTCAACAAGAGGGGTATAACCAATCAATCCGAAATGCGTATGACGGCATTTCATATTCTCAAACAGCCGACTCAGCATTGTCTGGTGTTAACGATGCTGTCGGCCGGATCAGGGAATTATCTCTGCAAGCTGGTAGTGGAGCGTTAACTGACAGCGATAGACAAGCGCTTCAAGATGAAGTGTCACAGCTGCAAACGCAAATTACAGAGACTTTCGAAAATACAACATTTGGTGGTGATCCATTATTTGACGGACAACAGGCCAGTTTTCAGGTTGGTCCGGATGCAAATACAACCCAAAGTTTCACGCCAACTGATGGAACTGTCGCCGCAGGTATCTTAAGTGTTGATATTTCAACTCAAGCGGGTGCACAAGCCGCCATTACCGCTGCAGATCAAGTTGCAAAAGACGTTAATACACAGCGCTCACAATTGGGGGCTTTTGAAAATACGTTAGATAGCACGATTCGCGGTTTAGGTAACCAAAGTGACAGAATTGCTGAAAGTCAAAGTCGCATCGCCGACACTGATTTTGCACAAGCTGCTGCTGAAAGAACTGCAAACGATATTTTGTCTCAGGCATCCATTGCACTTCGAGGCCAAGCTAATCAGTCTGCGTCGTCAGTACTTGGACTACTACAGTAAAAATTAATACTATTGTATTGATTTGAAACATACCCCGTGGCATTTATTTGGCGTTTACGTCAATAAAATGCCACTTAGGTATTGCATCCCTATTATACTCCCTTACAATCATAACCATAGACTTATAAATACTCTCGGATCCAGTCCAAATGATACTGATCATCGATAACAACAATAATCGCGCCTCTGGACTAGCAGCCGCACTTTCATTTTGTGGACAACCTGCTCGTGTCGTGGTTGAATCAGAATTTTCTCCCGAGTTGGTTAAAAAATATCAAGAATGTAAAGTTGTATTGGGTGCACTCGAAGGATTGGATCATGAGCGCCATATAAAAAGCTTGCCTGCCCAGCCTTTTATTCTAGTAGGTGAAACTCTCAGGCCTTTGTTGTCTCTTGCAAATGTGATTGGTTTAATCAGTGAGCCGTTTAGCCATGATGTGACAATGCAGTTACTTCACGACTGTCAGCAATATTTGAGTTTGCTACCAGGCCAAACAAACCAAGGCAGAGATGCAAAGTCTTTTGATGGCCTAGTTGGTGATACTGAAGCAGTTAAGGATGTGCGCTTTTTAATTTCACAAGTTGCCAAAACAGATGCCAACGTTTTGATCTTAGGTGAGTCTGGTACGGGTAAAGAAGTGGTGGCGCGCAATGTTCATTTGCTCTCAAATCGATCTTCTGGCCCATTTGTACCGGTCAACTGTGGTGCCATTCCCGGTGAACTGCTTGAAAGTGAATTGTTCGGTCATGAGAAGGGCGCATTTACAGGTGCGATCTCAGCTCGAAAGGGTCGCTTTGAGCTCGCTCAAAACGGTACGCTGTTTTTAGATGAAATTGGTGATATGCCACTGCAAATGCAGGTAAAGTTACTGCGTGTATTACAAGAGCGAAGCTACGAGCGAGTGGGTGGTACTAAACCTATTCAAGCAAATGTCAGAGTCATCGCCGCTACACACAGAAATCTTGAGCATATGATTGAAGAGGGCAAATTCCGTGAGGATCTCTTCTATCGCTTAAATGTTTTCCCAATTGAAAATCCATCTTTGAGCCAACGTGTTGACGACATCCCTTTATTGCTTAAAGAGCTTTTACGAAGAGTGACTGAGCAAGGCAATAAAGCTGTTAAGTTTACTGATCGAGCAATCGAAAGCCTTAAATCTCATGCGTGGCCAGGCAATATTCGAGAACTGGCTAACTTGGTAGAACGTATGGCCATTATGTTTCCAGATAAGCTGGTGGATGTCACTGATTTACCATCAAAATACCGTTATATTGAAGTAGAAGCATTCGAGCCTGAATACCCAGAAGAGCTGATGGAGAAAGATGCGTTCAACGAGCTTTTCAGCGAGGGCTTTAGCGACTTTGAAGAAGAAGATGTTGATGTCGCACCTGATCAACCCATGCTTGGTCTACTGCCAGACGAGGGAATTGAATTAAAGGATTATTTGGCTGAACTGGAAATAAGCCTGATCACGCAAGCGCTTGAGCGATATGACTACGTTGTGGCACGCGCTGCTGAAATTTTGGGTGTGAGGCGCACTACTTTGGTTGAGAAAATGAAAAAGTACAACCTTAATAGAGACTAAGGTTGTACTCTAGGCGCTAGTTTAGCTTATTGGCTAAATCTAGCGTTGCCAACTTGTCAATTAACGGCTGTTTTCTATGGCAGTCGTTATCATGGTCATTGACCATGCCACATGCCTGCATATGTGCATATACAGTAGTAGGACCTAAAAACTTAAAACCTTTCTTTTTTAAATCCTTCGCAAATCGAATACTTATTTCACTGGTAGCTGGGTAATCTTCTTTGCTTTTAATGTCATTAACAATGGGAGTGAAATTGACAAATTCCCATTGATATTTGGCAAAGCTTCCGTAGGCTTGTTGTACTTCAATAAAGCGCTGCGCATTGTTTATGGTGGCGACTATTTTTGCTTTATTTCGAACAATACCAGGGTTTTGCATCAAGCGTTCAACATCCCCTTCATTCATATTCGCAACCAATTGAACATTAAAATCATGAAATGCGTCTCTATAATTCGCACGCTTTTTTAAAATCGTATACCAGCTGAGCCCAGCTTGAGCAGACTCCAAAGTGATAAACTCAAATAGTTTATTGTCGTCCCATATAGGGTCGCCCCACTCATCATCATGATAGGCCACATAGTCGGGTTTGCTCTCATCGAGCCATAGGCATCTTTTACACATATTTCGTCCGGGGAAACGTTATACATTCTCTATTAATATTTTAACTGATGCTTTGACAATTCATAGGTGTATTTAGATATAAGACATTGTTTATGTATATGTTAATAAACTCTCGATAGAAATGTGTTTATCCCTAATTTCGGTATATAATTGCAGCGTTTTCTATTTTTTATATTTCATAAAGGTAATAAAATGAAGAATTATTTAGTTGCCCTGTTTGCAGTTGCACTGACTGCATGTGGTGGGGGCGGCGGAAGTGAAAGCCCTAGTACATCAAATAACGCGAGCCAAGGAACAGATAATAAACTTGCCCCGGCTGATGTCACAGCGCAGCTAGGCAGTAGTTATGTTGAGTTACATACATATACAGTGACTTATAACGTTTCGGGTGATGAAAAGGGTATGAGCGAACTCAAAGCGTCAATTTCTATCCCTGAGATCGCTTACTTTGAGCAGGTGTCACTCGATACTACTGCAAAATCGTTGTCCTTTTCAGTCCCGGAGTTAACGAGTGATACTGATGCAAGTTTGTTAGTCTCATGGATTGTTGAAGAATCTGGCAACAAAGTCCAACGCTCATTAGACCTGCCATTCATAGCCAAAGACAATGGTATGAAGCTCTCTGAGATGTTTAATATTAAAGATGCTGCTTTTGCTACTTGTGTCGATGGCTACATATATTCGTCTGATCTAACTGCAATACACTGTGAGGGTGTTGTGTCGTTGGATGGTATTGAGAATTTGACAGAACTAACAGAACTTACTCTCAGAAATAGTGAATTGAAAGGCGATATAAAATTATTGGGCAGCGAAAAACTCAGATATTTTGAAATTTCAAACGATACGCTTAAACCGATTGGCAAGGTTGATTTATCCCGTGCTCCCAGTATAGAAACAATTCGCCTATTCAATGCTGACCTTTCTGGATTAACCTTGGCGGACAATTCTGCTCTACGAGATATTTACATCAATGAAGGGAATTTAAAGAGCTTAGATCTCAGCAAAACAAGTAGTTTGGAGCGTGTTGAATTACTTTGGTTGCCTCTCACCGAACTAATACTACCAGACGCATCACCTTTGACATTTTTAAGGGTACCTGGTTGTTATAAGAGCCAAGGGTGTGAAGGGGTACTAACAGCTTTAGATCTCAAGAATAATGATGAACTATTAGAAATAGTGCTTGAGTATCAAGGTTTGAGCACGCTTGATCTGAGTAATCAAATTAAGTTAAAAACGATAAACCTAACGGCGGTGCCGCTTGAATATATGGATTTTAGTAAAAATACAAATCTAGACTATGTCAATATTGGCTCTTTTTATGACCGCACAATTGAAGTCAATGGGTTAACAAATAAACCTAAACTAGCTTACTTAGATGCATCTTATGCAAAGCTAAAGTCCATTGACCTTTCTGGTTCTAATAACCTTGAAGAGCTCAGATTAAACAATAACTTTTTAACTGAACTAAATTTAACAAACTTTGACAAGCTAACGACATTGGAGCTATACGACAATCAGTTATCTTCTTTGGATATATCTGGAGCGGACAGTATTGTGGAATTACATGCTTCTAGCAACAGTCTTGAATCACTTTCAGTATCGCATTTAACTATGCTGACAAGCCTCAGTGTTTCAGACAATAAGATTGCTACACTTGATTTGTCTAACAACACCGAATTAACCTCTCTATTTGCATCTCAAAATAAGTTAAGCCAATTAGATCTGTCTAAAAATAGTAAATTGTCTTTTGCCCTTTATTTGGCGTCAAACCCGCTTGTTTCTCTCAGTGTGAATGCAAATAATAAAATTACTACCCTTGATTTACAGAGTACGAACTTGAACGAGCTACAGCCAAGCAACTTTAAAGCCATGACGAGCTTTAGTATCAGTGGAGGTAGTATAGAGAGTTTAGACTTTTCTCAAGTACCGGAATTAAGCGACGTTAGCTTGGCTAGCATCGGCTTGAAAAGTATAAATTTAGCTAACAACAAAAGTTTGAAAACAGTTAATTTATTTGGCAATGAATTGGTAGAGCTAGATATATCAAATGCAGAGAACATAGAGGTAGTCGAAATTTCGCACAACCAAATATCCTCGATTGCAATTGGTAATGTAAGTTCAATCACTGAATTCCGCGCTTATCAAAACCAATTATCAGCAATTGATTTGAATGGGGCGGACAACCTTAAAACACTTGTTTTGTCTCAAAACAATCTTAAATCTTGGAATACACAATTACCAAATATCACGCATCTTGAGTTGTCAGATAATTCCCTCACAAGTTTCTCCACAGGTATCAGCGAGTTTCTTGAGTATATTGATTTACGTGCAAACGATATCTCTTCGCTTGAGGTAACTGGTGTTCCTTACTTAAAACAATTACATATAGGTGGCAACCCATTCTTGGCATTAAACATTGACACACAAGCACAGCAGGTTTTGGAAGTACTTGATCTTTCATATAGTAAATTAACTAGTCTTGCGCAGTTTAATGCGCCAAAGCTAATCAGTCTATATGCATCAAATAGCGACTTAAACAGCGTGAGTTTGGATAACTTCCCTGAGGTTGAGTCAATAGGGTTATCAAATACAAAGATTTCTAGTATTGAAATACCAGAACACAATCAAATTAAGTCAATGAGTATCGACGGTACATTAGTAACGCAGTTCGACTTTCAGAATTTAACCAGTCTAGAGTCTTTTTATGGCGGCTTTTCATATATGAATAGAGTGTCAGGCATAGACGGGATCAACAATAAAGAAGCACAGATTTCTTTAATTTATAGTCCATTATCAGCTTCTACAAGAGCGTACTTGGCGGAAATGGTAGCCCAAGGATACACCAATATTAGCTATTAAATTGACCGTCAATAGGGCTGATTGAGATCAGCCTTATTTTGTGTTTACTTCTGCGCATTTCATCTATAACTCCTCTTAAAATATGGCACATGATTTGACTACATAAAGCTGTGTCAAAGTTTTGTCTGCTTAAAAACTTAATCTAACACACTGTAATTATTGGAAAATAAATTTGGCACGCCATTTGCTTTGTTCATATTAGGAAGATTCATGAGAGTAGTGTCATGGCGTTAGCGAAAGTGATAAACCCACAATTTGTGCCAGAAAACCAATTTAACCCTTGCTTACTGCAAGAAGCGTATATTGGTGAGCTGAGTGATTTGCGACAGCAGGCAAGTTGGTTGAGCCATTTGGTTGACACTATGCCCGCAGGCATAGTTGTATTAGATGGGCAGGGCATGATTGCCAAAGCAAACCAGATAGCCAAAGATATGCTTGGCGAACCGCTTGAGGGCGAAAAATGGTTCAACATCATTCAGCGTTCTTTTAGTCCGCAACAAGATGATGGTCATGAGGTGTCACTGCGTGACGGTCGTTTGATCAAACTTGAGATCACAGCCCTAACGCCAGAGCCAGGCCAATTGATTCTAATGACAGACTTGACTGAAACGCGACGTTTGCAGGCGCGTGTTGCCCATATGCAACGCTTAAGTGCATTAGGTAAGATGGTTGCATCACTTGCGCATCAAGTCCGTACACCGCTTTCAGCCGCTATGCTTTACGGCGCTAACCTAGGCAGTGAAAACTTGCCAGCTAAATCCCGCGAAAAGTTTCATAACAAATTAATGTCGCGTCTTAAAGACCTCGAAAATCAAGTCAACGACATGTTGTTATTTGCCAAAAGTGGTGAGCAACAAGTGATTGAGCAGGTCTCTATGCAACAATTACTCAATGAAGTAAAAGCGGGATCTGATGCCATGTTATCGCTTAATAATGCAGAGCTAGAGGTTATTTTACCTGATCCGGATATAGAAATTATCGGCAATAAAACAGCACTTGCTAGCGCTATTCAGAATCTTATTCACAACAGTGTGCAGGTTATTGGCTCCGGTGCTCAAATTACCTTGAGTGCAGTGAGAGACGAAGCAGACCTTGTGCGGATCTCTGTGTGTGACAACGGCCCGGGCGTGGATATGACGGTAGCCGATAAATTATTTGAACCATTTTTTACCACCAAATCACAGGGTACTGGGTTGGGGTTAGCAGTTGTTAGCTCAGTGGCCAACTCGCATAAAGGGCGCGTTGAAGTGAACAACGCGCAAAACGGAGGAGCATGCTTCAGTATGCTATTACCCATTTCTCAACATACTCAACTTCAGGAGGTTGTATGAGCAATAAAATTCTAGTCGTTGAAGATGACGCAGGTTTACGTGAAGCACTTTTGGATACTCTAGAGCTCGCCGGTATTGATTGTGTTGAGGCAGATAGCGCTGAGCAAGCAATGATATTGCTAAAACAGCAGAGCTTCTCACTGGTTGTCAGTGATGTTCAAATGGGTCAGATGAGCGGTATTGACTTGCTCAAAAGTATTAAACTGAACTTTCCAAATTTACCGGTATTGATGATGACGGCTTATGCAACCATTGATGATGCTGTAGAAGCAATGCGCTTGGGTGCCATTGATTACATGGCTAAGCCATTTGCGCCAGAGGTGCTACTCAATATGGTCAGCCGTTACATGCCGGAGAAAGAGAAAGAAACGGATGGGCCAATTGTTGCAGATGAAAAAAGTTTGCAGCTTTTGAATCTCGCCAAAAAAGTGGCGTTGTCAGATGCCAGTGTCATGGTGTTGGGTCCAAGTGGCTCAGGTAAAGAAGTTTTGGCACGTTATATCCATGACAACTCTGAGCGAAAGAGTGAACCTTTTGTTGCAATTAACTGTGCTGCAATACCTGAAAACATGCTTGAGGCAACATTATTCGGGTATGAAAAAGGTGCCTTTACCGGGGCGATTCAAGCATGTCCAGGTAAATTTGAGCAAGCGCAAAAGGGGACCATTTTACTTGACGAAATCACCGAAATGGATCTAGGTCTGCAAGCTAAGCTGCTCCGTGTATTACAAGAGCGTGAAGTTGAAAGGCTAGGTGGTAGGAAAACCATTGAATTGGATGTCAGAGTTTTGGCAACCAGTAACCGAGATTTAAAAGATGCGGTTGCAGAAGGCAAATTCCGTGAGGATTTATACTATCGCCTGAATGTATTTCCGTTAACATGGCTACCATTGAAAGACAGAGCCGCAGATATTGTGCCTTTGGCGATGCATTTAATGGACAGACATTGTCAAAAGTCCAACCAGCCGACACCTCAGCTTACTGTGGCTGCTCAGCAAAAATTATTGCAACATGCATGGCCGGGTAATGTTAGGGAACTCGATAACGTAGTTCAGCGTGCCCTTATTCTACAACAAGGCAATGAAGTATCTGATGCGGATGTTTTTATTGAAAATTTGATTCCCATTGAAGCTTCAGGAGAAACCATCCTCAACCCAAATCCAGTGGAATTGGATGCATCTCCTTTTAAAGTAGAGCCTGGTGAAGAGCAAAACCATACAACACCAGTAGATAGCCTGAGCTACAAAGAAGAGCTCCAAGACAAGGAACATCAAATTATTCTGGATACATTAACGCGTTGTAACGGTAAGCGTAAGGACGTAGCGGAAATACTCGGAATAAGCCCCAGAACGCTAAGATATAAATTAGCTAAAATGCGAGATTTAGGATTACCAGTTCCAGCCTAATTTATATAAAGCAACCAGTTATCAACTGGTTGCTTTATAACCTGTCAAAATATTGCCCCTCCAAATTAACTTGTAACCTTTTGAAATTAAAGGTTTAAAAGTTGGCATGATTAGTGCTTTATCCAGTGTAAGAGTATTTACAGGGTGAGCGACATGAAAATTCAAAACACCAGTCTATATCAAGAAATGCAATCTATGGCAGCGCAAGCGGGCCGAGTTCAACCACAGGCGAAGCCGCCTATTCAAGAAAGTGCTGCTACGTCAACGGCACAGTTTGGTGACGTACTGCAAAATGCATTGAATACAGTGGCCGGGTTGCAAAGAGACGCAAAAGAAAAAGTGACAGCCGTTGAAATGGGAGATCGCAGTGTCTCTTTGGCAGAGGCGATGATTGCAAAAAATAAATCATCGGTCGCTTTTGAAGCAACTGTACAAGTTCGTAATAAACTTGTAGAAGCTTACAAAGATATCATGAGCATGCCGGTATAATTGAAGAGATGATTGGAGAGTAACTGTGGCTACGAATCAAACGACAGATTTAGCACTTTCAGACAACCAAGCAGGTGCTGTAGCTGAAGGCGCAGACACCCAGCAAGAGCAAAAGTCTGGCTATTTTAGCGCTTTGAGCGGCGTTGATATGCTACGTCAAGTTACGCTCGTCATCGCACTGGCAATTTGCTTGGCAATCGCTGTTTTCATCATCATTTGGGCGCGTCAGCCAGATATGCGTCCGCTGGGTCAATATCCCACTGATGAATTGGTGCAAACCCTAGACTTTTTAGACGCGCAAAAAATTGAGTATGACCTTGAAGGCAATACCATCATGGTTGCCGAATCGGACTACCAAAATATCAAATTAAAAATGGCGCGAGATGGGTTTTCACAATCACCGTCGTCAGGCGCAGATATCTTAATGCAAGATATGGGTTTTGGTGTGAGTCAACGTCTTGAAAGAGAGCGACTAAAGCATAGCCGAGAGCAGCAGCTAGCTCGCACAATTGAAGAGTTGCAAGACATCAATCGTGCAAAAGTATTGTTGGCGATACCTAAAGAGAATGTATTTGCTCGCAGAGAGAAAAAGCCTTCAGCGACTGTGGTATTAACAATGAAACGCGGCCGTACACTAGATGGTGAAGAGGTTGACTCAATTGTAGATATCGTCGCGTCCGCGGTACAGGGCTTAGAGCCATCACGTGTTACTGTGACTGACCAAAATGGTCGACTGCTCAATTCAGGTTCTCAAGATTCATTGGCTGCTCGCTCACGCAAAGAATATGAAATTGAACGCAAACGTGAATCTGAATATCTATCTAAAATAGACAGCATTATGATCCCGGTTGTTGGGCTGGGCAATTTCACAGCACAAGTTGACTTGACCATGGACTTTAGTGCGGTTGAAGAAACGCAAAAGCGCTTTAACCCTGACTTACCTGCAGTGCGCAGCGAAACCACTTTTGAAGAGAGTAACATTGGCGGGATAACCGCAGGTATCCCAGGTGCGTTGAGTAATCAGCCACCGATGGACTCGAATATTCCTGAAGTAGCAGGTGCTGGTGGCAGCGGTAAAGGCACGACTCCGAGTCGTTCGCAAAAAGAGGCTACGCGCAATTACGAGCTGGATACAACGATTTCTCATAAGCGTCAACAAACTGGCGTGATCCGTCGGATCAGTGTCTCAGTAGCAGTCGATTATGTCGCAAAAGCGGACGCAGAAGGCAATGTTTCCATGGTGCCCCGCGCTCAAGAAGAATTAAATAACATTCGTCGTTTACTGCAAGGTGGTGTTGGTTTCGATATGCAGCGAGGTGATGCGCTAGAGGTTGTTACTGTTCCGTTTGTACGTGAAGATATTCTAGAGGCATCAGAGCAACCACTGTGGGAACAAGAGTGGTTTATGAAAGTTGCCCGTTTAGCAGCAGGTGCTTTGGTTATCATTGTATTGATAATGGCAGTAGTTCGCCCTATGCTGAAAAGACTTATTTACCCAGATGATACACTTGAGGACTACGATGAGGATGCACTTACTGCTGGTGTAGACTTAGGAGATAGTACTTTAGATATGTTAAGTAATGACTTTGATGAATCAGCTGTTGGCTTCTCCTCGGATGGTACATTACAATTGCCAGACTTACATGGAGATGAAGATCTATTGAAAGCGGTTCGTGCATTGGTAGCAAATGAACCAGAGCTTTCTTCACAAGTGGTCAAAGCGTGGTTAACTGAAGATGAGTGATGAAGAACAAAAACAACTGCCCCCAACATTCGATGTTGAGAAGCTAGATGGTGTCGACAAGGCAGCCATCTTGCTTCTGAGCCTAACAGAGGAAGATGCGGCGCAAATCTTAAAGCACTTAGAGCCTAAGCAAGTGCAAAAAGTCGGTATGGCTATGGCCGCGATAGATGACCTGTCGCAATCTAAAATTAGTGCGGTACATAATCTGTTCATCGAACAAATTCAAAGCTTTAGTACCATAGGTTTCCAATCAGAAGACTTCATTAAAAAGGCATTAACGGCTGCGTTGGGTGAAGATAAGGCCGCGAGCTTAATTGACCAAATTGTCATGGGCTCAGGCGCGAAGGGTTTAGATTCATTGAAATGGATGGACTCTAAGCAGGTTGCAAATATCATTCGAAATGAGCACCCTCAGATCCAAACTATCGTTTTGTCGTATTTAGAGCCGGAGCAATCTGCGGAAATTTTGTCGCAGTTTACTGAGAAAGTACGACTTGATTTAACAATGCGTATTGCGAACTTGGAAGAAGTACAACCAGCTGCATTGCAAGAGCTAAACGAAATTATGGAGAAACAGTTTGCAGGGCAAGCTGGGGCACAGGCTGCGAAGATGGGTGGCTTGAAAGCGGCTGCTGACATCATGAACTACCTTGATACGAACGTGGAAGGTCAGTTAATGGATTCTATCCGCGAACATGATGAAGAAATGTCGCAGCAGATCCAAGACCTTATGTTCGTGTTTGAAAACTTAATGGATGTTGAAGACAGAGGTATTCAGGCAATATTACGCGAGGTGCAGCAGGATGTGTTAATGAAGGCCATTAAAGGCGCTGATGACTCCTTGAAAGACAAGATCCTTAGCAATATGTCGAAGCGTGCCGCAGAAATGATGGCAGATGACCTTGAAGCAATGCCACCTGTTCGTATTAGTGAAGTAGAAGCGGCACAAAAAGAAATATTAGCAACAGCAAGACGTTTGGCTGACTCAGGAGAGATCATGCTTGGCGGCGGTGGCGGTGAGGAGTTCTTATAAACCATGTCTGAACCTAAGTTACAACGCGGCAGACCCGTGCAAGGTGATGCAGTCGATGCATTATTAGAGCACTTAGAAGATTGGCCCATTCCAGATGTGAAAGAGGATCTGAGTGGTTTGTCGGGGCGTTCAACAGCGATGGGTACGCCCCTAGAAGAGCTATACACCAAAACCGAGCGCAATGTTGAACCTGAAGCAGTTGAGCCAGAAATCCCCACTCTGACGCTTGAAGAGTTAGAACAAATCCGCCAAGATGCCTATGATGAGGGCCTCAAACAGGGTCACGAACAAGGATACATAGAAGGCTTTGAAAAAGGCGCTAAAGAAGGAAACGAAGCGGGTCAAAAAGAGGGACTTGAGATCGGTAAACAACAGGGCCTTGAAGATGCTAAGCCCTTGGTGGAAGAAAGGCTACACACGTTATCCTCTCTGATTGAAAAGATGCATGACCCACTGAAGCAAGTTGATGAGGCGTGTGAAAAGCAATTGATAGAACTTGTCAGTTTATTGACGCAACAAATCACTTTTCATGAAATTAAAGCCAATCCTAGTTTAATTCTTCAAGCGTTGAAAAAAGGTTTGGATGCGCTGCCAATTGCAGAGGTACAGTTAAAAGTACATCTTCACCCAGAAGACTTGGCGCTAGTGGAAGAGGCGTACGGCGCAGAAATGATACAAAAGCAGCAATGGCAACTGATCCCTGAGCCAACATTCGAACGCGGTGGATGTGAAATAAAATCGCCTATCTCTTCTATCGATTTAACAATAAAAACGCGCCTAACTGAAATATTGGAAAAGTTTTTGCATGATAGCGGTATCTAAGAATAACCGCATCATGTGTCATGTCAGATCTTGAATCACAAAGTCAGTCGTTTGCACAACGTTTAAATAAGTATCAAAAACATATTCACCCTTTCGGTGTTGCCGTTGCGGGGAGCCTAACACGTGTTGTTGGGCTGACCCTAGAAGCGAAAGGTTTAAATGCTGCAGTAGGCAGTCAGTGCAAGATTGAAACAATAAATGGCTTTATTGATGCTGAAGTCATAGGTTTCAATAATGATGTTCTGTATCTCATGCCAAATGATCGTATATCAGGTGTCTTACCTGGCGCACGGGTTATTCCTCAAGTTAAAGAAGCGGGCTTGCCTGTTGGTATGGGGTTATTAGGCCGGGTCGTTGATGGTTTAGGTAGACCTTTAGATGGCTTAGGTGCAATTCAAGCCGATACACGACTGAAATTCGCACAAGCCCCCATAAACCCCCTTGCAAGAAGACCAATTAAAGAGCCAATGGATGTGGGAGTTAGAGCGATAAATTCCATCATCACAGTTGGACAGGGGCAGCGGATGGGACTGTTTGCTGGTAGTGGTGTGGGTAAGTCGGTACTGCTTGGCATGATGACGCGAGGCAGTGAAGCAGATGTCATCGTGGTAGGCCTAGTCGGAGAGCGGGGGCGAGAAGTTAAAGAGTTTATAGATGACATACTGGGTGCCGAAGGTCGCCGTCGTTCTGTCGTTGTCGCCGCACCAGCAGATGCATCTCCTTTGATGAGGTTAAAAGGCTGTGAAAGTGCAGTCACCATTGCTGAGTATTTTAGAGATCAAGGACTAAACGTTTTATTACTTTTAGATTCGGTAACACGTTATGCAATGGCGCAACGTGAAATTGCTTTGGCTGTTGGTGAGCCGCCTGCAACAAAGGGCTATCCGCCTTCTGTATTTGCCAAGTTACCAGCTCTGGTAGAGCGAGCAGGTAACGGAGGTGAAGGACAGGGTTCAATTACTGCATTTTTTACTGTGCTTAGTGAGGGGGATGATATGCAAGATCCAATTGCAGACTCAGCACGGGCAATTCTTGATGGCCACATTGTATTGTCTAGAGAACTGGCTGATAGCGGGCACTATCCCGCTATCGACATTGAAAAGTCCATTAGTCGTGTTATGCCTCAAGTTGTATCAGATACGCATATGCAGCAAGCAAGAGTACTGAAGCAGGTTTATTCAATGTATCAACAGAACAAAGACATGATCACCCTAGGGGCATACCAAAAAGGGAGTGATCCTATGTTAGATCAAGCGATAGCGATGATGCCGACTGTAAATGGGTTCTTGCAACAAGGTATGAAAGATGTACTTAACTATGATGAGTGCTTACAAGGCTTATCACAAATACTAGGACAAGGTTAATGGCTGCAGATAAATTATCTTTGTTACATAAGCTTGAAACAGATAAAGAAGATTCACTGAGAATTAATTTTGTACAAGCCGAAAATAGCCTGAATGAGAATCAACAGAAGCTCAAAGGGTTAAATGATTTTCGCTTGGAATATACACAACAACTGCATACAAAGGCGCAGCAGGGGCTAAGTAGTAGCGGGTTTACCCAATATCATAGCTTCATAAATAAAATTGAAGAGGCCATCAAACAACAAGCGAATACGGTTGCAACTGCAAAACGAGTTGTTGAGCAGCGAAGAAAGCTGTGGCTATCTCAGCAGGCAAAAGTAAAGGCGATCGCTAAGCTGATTGAGAAAAAACAAGATGAAAAACAAAGATTAGAAGCAAAAGCAGAGCAAAAAATGCTCGATGAATTTGCGACTAATATATTTATGCGCAATAAACTGCTCAATTAGTGGCTTGAAAATTGCATTTTTTGGAAATAATAGTATTTGAAGTAGGCAAGCGGTTTTAAATTGCCACATGAAAAGGTGAGAGTATGGCTAATGTTTCGCTAGATGTAGGTTTAAACAAAACAGTTTCACCTCAACATCGACAGACTGAAGAAAACCAAGATGATCAGAAGTTTATGGCCATTATGGCGCAGGCGAATGAGCAGGAGCAGGAAAAAAGAGCCAGTACTGACAATGAAGGCAGTAAAGAGGTTTTACGCGGATTTTTCACTACAAAAAGCGAAGAGAGTAGTGAAGAGCAGCACGTCAATAGTGTTGACAACCCCAACCACATCGGCCCAGATGAACGCCTTAAACTAGATGACTCACACTTGCCAAAACCAAAAAATGGCCCAGATGTCATGTTGCAAGTTGAAAAGTCAGCAGGAGAGCAAGACCAATCAAAGTCAACTAGCCCTGATAGTTTGCTATCTCAAATTACTGCCTCAAATAACCAAAAGACAGATGTTGAACATCACGTCGGGGCACTGCCAAAATCTATGCAGGATCATGCTGGAAAGGTTGAAATTGTTGCTCCCGACATAATAGCCAAAGAGACTAAAAAAGGTCCGATTGATTTAATTGGTCCGATAGTTAAGCAAGGGGAAGAGCCGCAAGTTGAAACGGATGGTGTTAAGGTGACCGGCAGAAGTGGCTTAGAAGAGGGGCAAGCTGCAAAAACTAAACAAACTCATGTAGAAGCCTTCAAAGCGACAGAGCCAGGTCCTAGATACTCTGAAGGCCCAATTATTGGCTCAAAGGAGCCAACTGACGCTAAAGCGAGCCAAACGAATAATGACCAACTTGAACGCGGCAAAAACTTAAACTCAAAAGTAGAAGCATTTAACGGTGAAATTAAGCCGAGGGAATGGTTTTTACACAATAAAAATGCGGCAAGCCAAGAGGCAATAGCCCAGCAACAAGCTGATGTAAAAGCCACTCAAGTGTCCCAAAGTGCAGAGAAACCAAGTGTTGCATCGAATGTCAATGGCGAGTCTACAGAGCATCTAACAAAGCCTGTTAAGCAACCAGAAGTTGGCCCTCAAGCTGAAACAACTCAGTTAGCAGCTGATATTAAAAAAGCGCTGTTACAAGCCCGAGAGCCTGCATCTACTCAGAATTCAACACAACAAACAGATGAACAACCAGCAGCTGTGAATATGGGTAAAAACACAGAAGCTAGTGCTATGCAGCGTATTCCCGCTGATATGAGTAACAAGTCCATATCCGACTTAAAAGCCATGGTCGAACAGCTGAGCCCTCAAGAGAAAAAACAATTAGAAGTGGCGCTCAAAGAAAGTATCAATAGCGACAAAGCAGCAGATCCCCAAGTTAAGCGAATAGAAAGTACGCTATATGCAATGGTAACTGGCAAACCAGTAGGAGAAGCTAGCAAGGGTGAAGCAGGGACAGCACAGGCACAAAATGTTGCAGTCGTAGGGCAAAAGTCAGACAAGACTGTTGAAAGTCAATCTAAGTTGGATAGCTTAGTTAGCGATGCGAAGACACCTCAAGCAGCTAAACCAGAAGTAACGTATAATTCAACAAAAGTTGTTTCAGCCAAAGAAACAACAACTGCAGAGTCACCTAAACAAAATGTTGAGGTAGCACCAAGTGATGAGTCACAAGAGATGACATCTGATACCGATAGTGAACAGTCGCAAAATTCGGGTAGCAACCAGCGCCAAACCGCTAGTGCAAATGTGGAAAATATCTTCAAAGCGATCCGCACTTTAGGCACAGAGCAGGTACAGAGCAAAGAAGAATTTGAACAAGTGATCCATCAGGTTGAACAGTCTCGTCAGAGTCAGCAAACTGTGCAACAACAAGTGACAGCGCAGGCTAAATTACAGGCTGATCCGGCTGTAACACAAGCTTTGAATCTAGCAAGAAATGATGCCGCAAAAATGTTGCAGGATAAAGTTAACATGATGATTAACTTAAATAATAAAGAGGCTGAAATACGTCTTGATCCTGCTGAACTGGGCAGTATGCAAATCCGTATCCGCTCAGATGCTGAACAGGCACAAATAAATTTTGTTGTTCAAAACCAACAAGCTAAGGAGCTGCTGGAAGAATCTATGCCTAAACTGAGAGAAATGCTAGAGGAACAAGGCATTGAATTAGGAGAAAGTAATATTCAACAACAGTCCGAAGGCAACAGCGACAACGAAGGGAATGAGCAAAATGGTCATGGAAAACTTGCTAATGAAGGCAGTGAAGCGCAAAATAATAAAGAACAATCAGTGACTAGCAGAAAACAAAGTGATTCGGCGATAGATTACTATGCTTAACAACTGCTATTATTAGAAAAGATTATTGAGTTATAGAAGCGCACATATGGCAGAAGAAACCGATTTAGAAATAGAAGAAACGGGTGGGTCGAAGAAGAAACTTATCATCATAATCGCTGCTGCGGTGGTTATTTTAGGTGGTGCAGCAGCCTTTTTCCTATTGTCTGGTGGTGAAGAAGAGGAAGCTTCGTTAGAAGAGGAAGCGACCGCTGTACAGGAAGACTTAAGCGAACAAAACTCAGCTGAAATGGGTAGTGCATTATATGTTGCTATGCCGCGACCTTTCGTATTTAACGTGCCTGGTGCGAGTAGAGACCGAATTGTGCAAATTAAAGTGCAACTTTTGGTGCGCGGAGACGTTAATGAAGAAGTTGCCAAGAAGCATATCCCGCTTATTGAGGGGACTTTATTGAGCGTATTTTCGACGACTACTGCAGACGAACTAAGTACGAGTGCAGGCAAAGAGACTCTGCGCTTGACAGCACTGGACAAGGTGCAAGCTGCAATGGAAGGCGTTGAGGGCAGCAAGGTGATAGAGCGTGTGCTGTTTACTGGTTTTGTAATGCAGTAGGACTAAATTGTGAGTGACTTATTATCGCAAGACGAAATCGACGCGCTACTCCATGGCGTTGATGAAGTCGAAGAAGATGAAGTATCCACAGGTGAAGAGGGCGAGGATGCAAATGCCTTGCAATACGACTTTTCATCGCAAGACCGCATTGTTCGTGGTCGGATGCCAACACTTGAAATTGTGAATGAACGTTTTGCGAGACATATGCGGATCAGTTTATTCAATATGATGAGACGCACTGCTGAAGTGTCTATCAATGGCGTCCAAATGCTTAAGTTCGGTGAGTATATTCATACTTTGTTTGTACCCACTAGTTTGAATATGGTGCGGTTTCGTCCACTCAAAGGTACAGGCCTCATCACTATGGAAGCGCGACTGGTTTTCATTTTGGTGGACAACTTCTTTGGTGGCGATGGTCGTTACCATGCCAAAATTGAAGGGCGAGAGTTTACGCCGACAGAACGCCGTATTGTTCAAATGCTGCTCAAGATCATCTTTGAAGATTATAAAGAAGCTTGGGCACCTGTCATGGATGTGTCATTTGAATATTTAGATTCAGAGGTTAACCCCGCGATGGCGAATATCGTTTCGCCTACCGAAGTAGTCGTTATTAGCTCATTTCATATAGAACTAGATGGAGGTGGTGGAGACTTCCATATTTCTCTTCCTTACTCAATGCTAGAGCCTATAAGAGAATTACTGGACGCAGGTGTACAGTCGGATACAGAAGATACAGACCTACGTTGGAGTAAGGCGCTTCGCGATGAAATAATGGACGTTGAAGTCGAAATGTCAACACAGTTATTGGAAGTCGACTTGTCACTACAACAAATTATGGATCTAAAAGCAGGAGACATTATTCCTGTGGAGATGCCAGAACATATTACTGTTTTTGTCGAAGAGCTACCTACATTTAGAGCAAAAATGGGTCGTTCTAGAGACAATGTTGCTTTACAAATAAGTGAAAAAATCAAACGTCCAGAGTCTGTTAAATCAGAGCTTCACGTATTTACCAAAGGTGGTAAAAAGCTCGATTCGGATGCAGAATTGGCGGAATTAGAAGAAGATCTGCACCTGTCTGAAGGTGTAGACCTTGACTGGTGATCAAGTTTTTAAGGTAGTTAGTGCATGAGTGATGATCAAGATACAATGGACGAATGGGCGGCAGCACTTGCTGAAGCAGAAGATGCTGATCAAGGTGATGCTGAAGTAGCCGAGCTTGAAGAGCTTGAAGAAAGCAACGCCAACCTAAGTGTTGATGAAAAAAGAAAGCTAGATACGATTTTAGATATTCCCGTTACCATTTCAATGGAAGTGGGTCGTTCTAAAATAAACATTCGTAACCTGTTACAGCTTAACCAAGGTTCGGTCGTCGAGTTAGATAGGGTTGCAGGTGAGCCTTTAGATGTACTCGTTAACGGGACTTTGATAGCTCACGGTGAGGTAGTCGTGGTAAACGATAAGTTTGGTATACGACTAACAGATGTCATTAGCCAAGTAGAGCGAATTAAAAAGCTCAGGTAATATATTAAAAAATGACTTGGATAATGTTTTCAAATGCGGCTGCAGTTTCGCAGCCACAAGGAGCAAGCCTGGAAATAGTGACAGTGATGTTGTCACTGGCTGCTATTGTTGTTCTAATAGTTGGCTTAGCTTGGTTGGTGAAGCGGATAAACCCTAATGTGGGTAACAATCAAGATTTTAAAGTGATCCGAAGTATGCCTTTAGGGACTCGTGAGAGATTGCTTGTAATCGAAATTGATGACAAACAGCATTTACTCGGTGTTACTCCCCAAAATATCAACTACTTATATCAGTTGGAAACTCCTTTAAGTGAAAATCAAACGGCCCCTTTTGTCAAAGAGCTCAGTCGTTTTATGAATCAACCCATAAAAAAAACAAAGTGAATATCATGCTTCGATTGCTAATTCTACTTGGATTAACTGTATTTATTCCACAAGTAAGCGCTAATGATGGTATCGAAGCGTTGAGTGTGACGACCAACCCTGACGGGTCTCAAGAGTACTCTGTAACACTTCAAGTGTTAGCCATCATGACGGCGTTTAGTTTTATACCTGCCGCATTGATCATGATGACTTCATTCACCCGGATCATCGTGGTACTGGCGATATTACGTCAGGCAATTGGCTTGCAGCAGTCACCGTCAAATCAAATTTTGGTTGGTATGTCATTATTTTTGACATTTTTTATTATGGCCCCCATTTTTAGCAAAATATATGATGAAGCGGTGCAGCCCTATATCAATGAAGAAATGACGTCGGTACAAGCTTTGCATGCAGCAAAAGAGCCAATGAAGGAATTTATGCTGTCGCAAACACGGATAAAAGATTTGGAGACTTTTGCGAAAATAGCTGGTTATGATAAGTTGGATAGCCCAGAAGATACGCCATTTATCGTCATCATACCGGCGTTTGTAACTAGCGAACTGCAAACCGCTTTTATAATTGGGTTTATGTTCTTCATTCCATTTCTAATTGTTGATTTGGTGGTCGCCAGTGTTTTGATGGCAATGGGTATGATGATGCTATCACCCATGATTGTCTCTTTACCATTTAAGATCATGCTTTTTGTCTTAGTTGACGGCTGGTCCTTGGTTATGGGGACATTGGCACGAAGTTTCGGCTTAGGAGTGTAAGATGGAACCGGAAATATTTGTAGATATTTTAAGTGACTCACTGTTTATCGTCATCAAATTAGTTTCCGCAATTGTGCTTCCCGGCTTGATGGTTGGTCTTGTGGTGTCCGTGTTTCAAGCCGCTACATCAATCAATGAGCAAACCTTAAGCTTTTTACCAAAACTCATCATTACGCTGGTTGCCTTAATCGCAGGGGGCCATTGGATGACTCAAGAGTTGATGGACTTCTTTAAACTAATGGTTATGCGTATCCCTGAAATAGCAGGCTAGGATGGAGTTTTTATTCTCAGACATAATGCAGGGGTTAAGTGATTACTTGATCCCTTTCATTCGCATTAGTTCAATGATCATGGTGATGGCTGGTTTAGGTGCGCAAAGTGTTTCAAAGCGGATAAAAATTTGTTTATCTATGGTGGTGACTCTAGCTGTTGCTCCCGCAATACCGCAATCACAATTTACCGACTTATTTTCGTTTCAGATGATACTGGTGGTGATCCAAGAAATGATTGTTGGAGTAGCGATTGGCTTTGCTTCGCTGCTGTTATTAAATACCTTTATTCTTGCCGGTCAAGTTTTGGCGATGCAAACTGGCTTGGGCTTCGCATCCGTTGTTGATCCATCAAATGGTTTGAGCGTGCCTGCCGTAGGCCAGTTTTACTTAATTCTAGCAACACTGTTGTTTTTTGTGTTCAACGGCCATTTGATGATGATCCAAATGATTGTATTTAGCTTTCAGTCGTGGCCTATCGGAGGCGACTGGTGGCATGTGGATAATTATTATGACATTGCTAACTGGGGGTCTTGGCTGTTCGCAACGGCTTTGTCTCTTTCGCTGGCACCTTTAACTGCAATGTTAGTGATAAATTTGGCCTTTGGTATCATGACGCGTGCCGCGCCACAAATGAATATTTTCTCTGTTGGCTTTGCGTTTACCCTAGTAGCTGGACTAATGATTATTTGGGCGACGCTGGGCAACTTTACCATGCAGTATGAGTTTCAGTGGCTTAAAATGACAGAGCTGATGTGTAATTTAATTGGCTGTACGGTGTAGGAGAGTAAGATGGCTGAAGATTCGGGTCAAGAACGTACCGAAGAACCCACCGCGAAAAAGATCAGTGATGCGAGAAAAAAAGGCCAAGTCGCTCGTTCTAAGGAACTGGGGACGACTTTTGTACTTATTTTCTCGGCCGTCGCACTCATTTTATATGGGGCGGATATCGCAAAAGGCCTTTATAACATCATGGGCCGCATGCTCACACTCAATCGCAATGAAACATATGATACAACCAAAATGTTTGCTGTTTGGGGGGATGCATTCTCCGAACTTTTCTTTCCTATGTCGATGTTTGTTTTGATTATTCTTGTCGCCGGTGTGATCGGTAATACACTGCTTGGCGGCTTTAATTTTAGCTGGGAAGCCGCGTCTCCAAAGCCCAGCAAAATGTCGCCGATGAAAGGGATCAAACGCATGTTTGGACCGCAAGCCGCAGTCGAGTTGCTTAAATCGATATTAAAGTTTGTACTGGTTGCTGGGTTTGCAATTTTATTCATCAAGTGGATGTTTTACGACATCTTACACCTGAGTATCGAATCGGTACCAGGTAGTGTTATCCACTCATTGGAGATTTTGTCTTGGCTGTTCCTAGCTCTCAGTTGCACCATGATCATAATTTCTGCCATTGATGCACCTTATCAAAGTTATAACCACAACAAGCAATTGAAGATGACGTTGCAAGAAGTGAAAGATGAGTATAAAAACTCAGAAGGTGATCCACAAATTAAAGCGCGCATTCGTAGAACACAACGAGAAATGTCACAGCGGCGCATGATGCAAGATGTACCTGATGCAGATGTTGTTGTAACAAACCCCACACACTACTCAGTAGCGCTGAAATATGACACAGAAAAAGCAGGTGCACCTATGGTTATAGCCAAAGGAGTCGATGAATTAGCAATGCAGATCCGAAAAGTGGCTAAAGGTAATGAGGTGCCGATTGTCGAATCTCCCGTGTTGACTCGTTCTTTGTATCACACCACAGAAGTGGGTGACCAAATACCTGATCAGTTGTTTACTGCAGTGGCACAAGTGCTCGCTTATGTATTCCAGCTGAAAAAATTCAATAAAGGCCGTGGTCGCAGGCCTAACGAGCTGAGTAAAGACTTACCTATTCCTGATAGTTTGAAACACTGATAGTTTGAAACACTGATAGTTGGAACGAAGTTTGCTTTAACTTATCTGCGTCAATAAATTGAAGTTGATAAGTTATGGATTTTAAAGCGGTTCTACAACAAATTAATCGAGACAAAAAAGAATATGCGAAGGGGATAGGTACACCGTTACTGGTTCTTGCTGCGCTAGGTATGGTGATATTACCCATGCCTCCGTTTTTGTTAGATATCTTATTTTCATTCAATATTGCACTGGCATTGGTCGTATTATTGGTAACGGTATATACGCTAAAACCACTTGAGTTTGGTATGTTCCCGGCGGTGCTTCTTATTGCAACAATCATGAGGCTGGCACTGAATGTTGCCAGTACTCGAGTAGTGCTTCTCGAAGGTCACAACGGTGGTGATGCGGCTGGTAAAGTGATTGAAGCATTTGGCTCTGTTGTGATCGGCGGTAACTATGCCGTTGGTTTGGTCGTTTTCCTAATTCTTATCATTATTAACTTTGTGGTAATCACCAAAGGTGCTGGACGTATTTCAGAGGTATCAGCACGTTTCACATTAGACGCGATGCCAGGTAAACAGATGGCAATTGACGCAGATCTGAATGCCGGTTTTATTTCAGCTGAAGATGCACGTACCCGCCGAGAAGAAGTGACAAGAGAAGCGGATTTTTATGGTTCGATGGATGGTGCCAGTAAATTTGTAAAAGGTGATGCGATCGCTGGCATTGTGATACTTGCGATCAATATTATTGGTGGACTATTTGTCGGTATGGTACAGCATGACCTTACGTTCGGCAGAGCTATGGAGGTATACACGCTACTGACGATAGGGGATGGCCTTGTTGCACAGTTACCTTCGCTGTTGTTATCAATCGGCACCGCAATCGTTGTGACACGTCAAAATGAATCGCACAACATGGGTGAGCAGGTAACACAGCAGTTAGGTAATGAAAAGTCACTGTACATTGCCTCTGGTATCCTCATCGTAATGGGCTTAGTGCCGGGTATGCCACATGTTGCATTTTTAGGCTTGGGGAGCTTAATAGGTGGCTTAGCATATTACTCGAAGCAGCACAAAGCAAAAGCTGCTGCTGAACAAGCTGAGCAAGAAGCCAAAGGTACGCAAGTAGCTAATAAGCAGCAAGATCAAAAAGAGCTTGGGTGGGATGACGTTCAACCAGTTGACGTGATTGGATTAGAAGTAGGTTATAGACTTATTCCACTTGTCGATCAGGCTCAAGGTGGTGAGTTACTGAGCCGAATTAAAGGTGTGCGTAAAAAGTTATCACAAGAGCTTGGTTTTCTCGTCCCTCCTGTTCACATTCGCGACAATTTAGAGTTAGATCCTAATGCTTATAAGATCACGCTAATGGGCGTTGGGTCTGGCGATGGCGAACTAAAACATGGCGATGAACTAGCGATTAACCCAGGCCAGGTATTTGGACCAATTCAAGGTGTCGCTACAAAAGATCCGGCTTTTGGATTAGATGCTGTCTGGATTAAACCTGACCAAAAAGATGAGGCTCACTCTTTAGGTTATACGGTTGTAGACGCGGCTACAGTGGTTGCAACGCACATTAGCCAGCTGTTGACCAATAATGCTTCTTTGCTGTTAGGCCATGAAGAAGTTCAAAACTTATTAGATATGTTAGCGAAAAGCCATCCGCGATTAGTTGAAGGGCTAGTTCCAGATGTACTACCACTGACAACGATTGTAAAAGTACTGCAAAATTTACTCAATGAAGGTGTGGCAATTCGAGATATGAGATCAATTGTACAGACCTTAGTTGAATACGGTCCGCGAAGCCAAGACCCTGATGTACTAACGGCTGCAGTGCGAATTTCACTACGCAGACTCATTGTTCAAGATGCTGTTGGTAACGCTGATGAGATACCTGTCATAACATTGGCGCCCGAGTTGGAACAGATGTTGCATCAGTCACTTCAGAACGCAGGTGATGAGGGGGCAGGCATAGAGCCAGGACTTGCAGAGCGACTTCAAGGTTCATTGAGAGAAGCGCATCAAACGCAAGAAATGCTAGGCGAGCCGTCCATCTTATTAACCTCAGGTATGTTAAGAAGTGTTTTATCTCGATTTGTCAAACATACGATCCCTGGATTAAGAGTGATGTCTTATCAGGAAGTACCAGACGAGAGACAAATCAAGATTATTAGCTCTGTAGGGCAATAATAGAGGAACGAGGTGCTGAGTTATGAAGATTAAAAGATTTTTTGCAAAAGATATGCGTACTGCTCTAAAAGAAGTAAAAGATGAATTAGGTGCAGACGCGGTGATCATGTCAAACAAAAAGCTTGCTGACGGCGTAGAAATTGTCGCTGCAATTGACAACGACCGTGTAGCGCCGCAGGCACAGGCAGCACCCGTGGATACTCGTCCAGAGCCTGCACCTGCAGCTGTACAAAAGCCAACATATAGTCAGCCTGCAAGAGTGGTTAAGCCTCAAACGCGTCGTCCTCAAGCACAGCCTCAGGCTCAAGTGGCTGATAGCCTAGAAGCGCTCCTAGAGCGTCAAGCTCCAAAACCTCGTTCTCCTGAGCTTGCTTCTATGTTTTCGAACTCAGGTATAGATACTGATGACTTGTTTCAACCTCAACAAGCACAGAGACCTGAATTTAATCAAACTCAGCAAACTCAACCTATTAGCGCTCGTCAACGTCCTGTTAAAGAAGCAGATCCTATTTCTTCAGATTGGGGTTTTGACGATGATTTAGATTCAGAGCTGGATCCGCAACAAACAGTTAAAGCCGCTCCACAAGATGAAATGAGCTCGATGCGTGATGAGATGAATGCGATACGTCAATTACTTGAATATCAGCTTTCGGGTTTAATGAAACAAGAAATGGAACGACGTGATCCGACCAGAGCTTGTTTAGTGGACCGCCTTCAAGGTATGGGTATTAGTTCTGATGTCGCAGAGCAAATGGCCTGTTTTATCCCTGATGACGTATCGAGAAAAGAAGCGTGGAATGCACTTTTAAATATGGTTGTAAATCAAATGCACACAACCAATAACGATATTCTTCGTCAAGGCGGTGTGTATGCCATGGTTGGACCAACTGGAGTTGGTAAGACAACTACTGTTGCAAAGCTAGCTGCATTAGGCGCTCAAAAGTATGGTGCAGATAAAGTTGCTTTAATTACCACAGATACATATCGAATTGGTGCTTACGAGCAATTGGCAACTTATGGTAGAATCATTGGCTGTCCGGTAAAGCAAGTTAAAGATGCTAATGAATTAGCAGAAGTTCTTTATCATTTACGAAATAAACGACTAGTATTAATAGATACTGCAGGCATGAGTCAAAGAGACTTGCGTTTAACTGAACAACTTAATACATTGATGCGTAGTTCAAGAGTTGATATTCGTAGCTATTTAGTATTAAGTGCAACATCGCAAATGCATGTTTTACAAGAAACTGTCAATCACTTTAAGAAAGTAAATTTAAGCGGTTGCATTTTTACAAAACTTGATGAATGTCTAAGTTTAGGTGAGATTATTAGTATTGCGATTCAAAATCGTTTGCCAATAGGGTATCTTACCAACGGACAGCGAGTGCCAGAAGACATTCGTGTAGCAAATGCTCAAAAATTAGTTAAAAAGGCTGAGCAATTGTATTTAAAAAGAACAAAAGCACAACATTCACGACGTGAAGCAGTGGCGTCCCAGACAGTAGGAATGTATGATTAATACAGTTTTAGATCAAGCAAGTGGCCTGCGTAAAATGAATCAAAAAAGTAACCACGGAGTAAAAGTAATAGCAGTAACTGGTGGTAAAGGAGGAGTCGGTAAGACCAATGTTTCATTGAATACTGCGATTGCGTTAGGACAACAAGGCCATAGAGTATTAGTTTTAGATGCTGACCTTGGATTAGCAAATTGTGACGTAATGCTAGGGTTACGTGTTGAACGCAACCTGTCTCATGTGCTATCCGGCGAATGTGAATTAGATGAGATTTTAGTTGAAGGGCCTGCTGGTATAAGAATTGTGCCTGCTACTTCAGGCTCTCAAAATATGGTTGAATTAAGCCCAGCAGAACATGCAGGTCTTATTCGAGCATTCAGTGAATTAAGCAACGATTTTGATGTTCTGATTGTTGATACGGCTGCTGGTATTTCAGATATGGTACTCAGTTTTTCAAGAGCAGCTCAAGATGTCATGGTTGTCGTTTGTGATGAGCCAACGTCAATCACAGATGCTTACGCACTGATAAAAGTATTAAGCCGAGAGCACGGAGTTTACAAATTTAAAATTGTCGCGAATATGGTGAGAAGCCTTCGCGAAGGCCAAGAACTTTTTGCAAAGCTCTCGAAAGTGACGGACAGGTTTTTAGATGTAGCGCTTGAACTCGTTGCAACAATACCTTTCGACGAAAATATGCGAAAGTCTTCGCGTCGTCAAAAAACGATCGTGGAACTCTACCCTAATTCCCCAGCAGCAGTTGCATTTAGGGGATTGGCAAGTAAAGCAGTGAAATGGCCTGTACCTCACCAGCCTTCAGGTCACTTAGAGTTTTTCATTGAGCAACTAGTTAACGGGTAATTATGGCTACACCGGTCAATCGAATGGCGGGATATCAAACAGCAGATCACCTGAATAAGGTGGTTGAGCGTCATACACCTTTAGTCAAAAAAGTTGCTTGTCATTTGCTCGCGAGGCTACCCGCGAGCGTTCAACTCGATGACCTAATTCAATCAGGCATGATCGGCTTAATTGAAGCGACAAAGAATTTTGATGCAAGTAAAGGGGCTAGTTTTGAAACCTTTGCTGGGATTCGAATTCGCGGTGCTATGTTAGATGAAATACGCCGCGGAGACTGGGCTCCACGCTCAGTTCATAAAAATAGCCGTATGGTGGCAGAGGCAATTTCTGAGCTGGAAACAGCCTTAGGCCGAGAGCCTAAAGATACTGAAATCGCTGAAAAACTTGATATTCCCTTAGATGAGTACCATCATATTTTACATGACGTAAATGCAAGTAAAATTATTGGCATTGAAGACTTGGGTGTCGATCAAGATGTAATTTCACCTGCAGGCAGTGATTTAGCGCTAGACAAACCATTCAATAACGTTAAGAATGAGCGCTTTAATGAATCGTTAGTAGAAGCAATTAAAACATTACCGGAGCGAGATGCGATGGTTCTGTCTTTGTACTATAACGATGAAATGAATTTAAAAGAGATTGGCCAGATCCTTGATGTGAGCGAGTCTCGAGTGAGTCAGATTCATGGTCAGGCAATGATTAAACTCAGAGCCAAGATAAATGACTGGATCAATTAGAGTACATTTTATTATTTATTTAGGTTCAAACCTCACCGGAGGAAGTTTTGGATAAGAACATGAAAATTCTCGTGGTTGATGATTTCTCTACAATGAGAAGAATAATCAAAAACCTGTTGAGAGACTTAGGCTTTACAAATGTTCAAGAGGCAGATGATGGCAGCACTGCGCTTCCAATGTTGCAAAATCAAGAATTTGACTTTGTTGTTACCGATTGGAATATGCCAGGTATGCAAGGTATCGACCTGCTAAGAGCGATAAGAGCCGATGACAGCCTTAAGCACATTCCTGTGCTGATGGTAACTGCAGAAGCTAAAAAAGAACAAATTGTTGCAGCAGCTCAAGCTGGTGTGAATGGTTATATCGTCAAGCCATTTACAGCTGGAACATTGAAAACTAAGTTAGAAAAAGTCTTTGAACGCTTAGGCTAGTTACGAGTAAGGATAGGCTTATGTCAGAATCCTCTGCGCCACAAATAACATTAGAGCAAGCAAAGCAACTTGTTGAGTTTCTTGAAAATGGTGAACAAGAAAAAGCTGATCAAATTTTAATTGAAGCGACTAATAAAGAACAATCTGAATTATTTGCTGAAGTCGGAAAATTGACACGCCAATTACACGAATCGTTGAAAAACTTCGAGTTAGATACGCGTTTATCAGACTTAACAACTGAAGCCTTACCAGATGCAAAACAACGTTTAAATTATGTCATGGAAATGACAGAAAACGCGGCTAACAAAACAATGGACGCGGTGGAAGCGAGTTTGCCGCTTGCTCAACAGTTGGCAGATGAGCTTTCTGAAATAAAGCCTACCTGGGATAGGTTAATGAGTCGTGATATACAATTAGGGGAGTTTAAATCCCTGTGTCACGACTTAAACGACTTTATGCAATCTTCACAAGGCCGTACCGACGAGCTACAAACCTTGATGACAAATGTATTGATGGCGCAAGATTATCAAGATTTGACCGGTCAAGTTATTCGCCGAGTCATTGAACTTGTCAGAGAGGTTGAAGACAGTTTAATTCACTTATTAACTGTATTTGGCACGTCAGAAGTGGGTCAACTTAGCACGGCTCAACAACCACAAGAAGTAGTTGAAACCACCACTGATGAACTATCTGGTCCAGAAGGACCTATCATTGACGCTGAAGAACGAGACGATGTTGTGTCTGGTCAGGATGAAGTTGATGATTTGTTATCTAGTTTGGGTTTCTAATAGGAGAGTATAATAATGAGCTTTGAAGTCGATGAAGATATCTTACAAGACTTTCTTGTTGAAGCTGGAGAAATACTCGAACTGTTATCTGAGCAACTCGTTGAATTAGAAAACAACCCAGATGACAAAGATTTACTAAATGCAATTTTTAGAGGTTTCCACACCGTCAAAGGTGGTGCAGGCTTTCTAGGCATGAATGAGCTGGTTGATGCTTGTCACGGTGCTGAGAATGTTTTCGATGTACTGAGACAAGGCCAACGTTCAGTCAACCCAGAATTAATGGATGTGATCTTGCAGTCACTGGATACAATAAACGATATGTTTGCTTGTATTCAAAACCGCGAGCAACCAGAACCTGCTGATCAAGCGTTACTTGATGTATTGCACAAGCTTAGCCAACCAGCATCTGCTGACGAAGAACCTGTCGCATTAACTCCAGAACCAGAGGCTGTTGTTGCCCCGCCGCCAGAAGCACCACCCGAACCTGAAGCTGACGTATTTTTTGACTTAGATGGCAGTAGTGAAGAAAGTAGCGAGCCCGCTAAGTCTGATAACATTGATGAAATAACAGAAGAAGAATTTGAAAGCCTGTTAGATGAGCTACATGGCTCAGGAAACGGTCCTTCGGTAGAAGAGCAAGCACCGGCTGCCCCGTCGCCTGCTGCACCGCCAGCAAATGCAAATGACGGTGATATTACTGACGATGAATTCGATAGTTTGTTAGATGAGTTACACGGTGTTGGTCAGTTTGGTTCTACACCCACTGAACCTGAGAAGCCAGCGGCTCCAGCTGCTTCAGCACCAACACCAGCGCCTGCGACAGAATCGACAGGTGCTGATGAGGAAATAAATGATGACGAATTTGAGGCCTTATTAGACGAGCTACATGGTAAAGGTCAGGCGCCTAAGAACAAGGAAGAGTCGTCAGAAAAATCGGAACCTGCACCGGCACCAAAAGCTGAACCTGCCCCTGTTCCAAAGCCTAAACCTCAGCCAGCTGCAAAAGTGGAAGCGCCAAAACCGGCTGCGAAGCCTGCGGCAAAATCGGCACCAGCGCCTGCTAAAGCAGAGCCAAAAGGTGGAGCAGCGAAAAAGCCAGCAGCGCAAGCTGAGACCACAGTCCGTGTTGATACAAAACGCTTAGACCAAATAATGAATATGGTCGGTGAGTTAGTATTGGTTCGAAATCGTTTAGTAAGTCTTGCCAATAACAGCAACAGCGAAGCTATGGGTAAAGCCATCTCAAACCTAGATGTGGTTACCGCAGACTTGCAAGGTGCTGTTATGAAAACGCGAATGCAGCCAATTAAGAAAGTATTTGGTCGCTTCCCTCGCGTTGTTAGGGATTTGGCGCGTAGCCTTAAAAAAGATATTAATCTGATCCTTGAAGGTGAAGATACTGATTTAGATAAAAACCTCGTAGAGGCGCTGGCGGATCCTTTGGTTCACTTGGTTAGAAACTCTGTTGACCACGGAATAGAAATGCCAGATGTTCGTGAAGCGGCTGGAAAAGTGCGTACAGGTACAGTGACCTTGTCAGCTTCACAAGAAGGTGATCATATCCTATTGACCATCAGAGATGATGGTGCCGGTATGGACCCTGAAAAACTGAAGAAAATAGCGATTAGTAAAGGCGTAATTGATTCTGATCAGGCAAGCAGGTTGTCGGATACAGAGGCATATAACCTGATCTTTGCACCAGGATTTTCGACTAAAGAACAAATATCTGACATCTCGGGCCGAGGTGTTGGAATGGATGTTGTAAAAACCAAAATTACTCAGCTTAATGGCCAAGTGAACATTCAGTCAGAGCTGGGAGTGGGCACCATATTAGAAATTAAAGTGCCACTCACACTTGCTATTTTACCTACATTAATGGTGATGGTTGGAGAGCAGACGTTTGCCTTGCCGTTGGCTGGGGTAAGCGAAATCTTCCACCTCGATTTAACTAAAACCAATGTAGTTGATGGGCAATTGACTATTATTGTGAGAGAAAAAGCGATACCACTCTTTTATCTTGAACATTGGTTAGTCAAAGGCACTGACATCAGTCAGAAGAAAGCTGAAGGCCACGTGGTGATAGTACAAATCGGTACTAAACAAGTTGGTTTTGTAGTTGATTCATTAATAGGTCAAGAGGAAGTGGTCATTAAACCACTCGATTCTTTACTACAAGGTACTCCAGGCATGGCAGGTGCGACCATCACATCGGATGGCGGGATTGCATTGATTTTGGATGTACCAAGTATGTTGAAGCATTACGCGGGCAAATAGCGTTTGACGCTTTTTGCTGTCACCGAATTAGTGGTGCCAAGGGCACCACTTTTCGGATCTGTAACATAAAAAAGAGCGATGCCAATGGCAGTAAAAGTATTAGTTGTTGATGACTCAAGTTTTTTTCGTCGTCGTGTAAGTGAAATACTGGAAAAAGATGCTGGTATTGAAGTCATTGATTTTGCAGTAAATGGTCAAGAGGCCGTTGAGAAAGCCAGTAAATTACGCCCTGACGTAATTACAATGGATGTTGAAATGCCTGTATTAGACGGTATCAGCGCCGTTAAAAAAATAATGCAAAGTAACCCGACGCCAATCTTAATGTTCTCGTCGTTAACAAGAGAAGGGGCAAGCGCCACTTTAGACGCACTAGACGCAGGTGCGGTTGACTTTTTGCCCAAAAAGTTTGAAGACATTGCACGAAATAGCGAAGATGCTACACGGGCGTTGCAGACCAAAGTTAAAGAAATTGGTAGGAAGCGAGTTAGTCGATTTACGAGGCCAATGACCTCGCCTAAACCCGCGACTCCAGCTAGTCCAGCAGCGAAACCGGCGCCATCAAGTTTACGTTCTACCTCAACAGTCTCGCAGCCGGATAGAAGCTTCCAAAGAGCAACACCAGAGACAACAACACAAAGAAGTTTCAAGGCATCTGGCAAATCATATAAGGTCGTCGCCATTGGTACATCGACAGGTGGTCCGGTAGCTCTGCAAACAATATTAACTCAATTGCCCGCTAACTTCCCTCATCCGATATTGCTTATTCAGCATATGCCAGCGGCGTTCACACCAGCTTTTGCTCAGCGATTGAATAGCTTGTGTAAAATTAAGGTGAAAGAAGCTGAGCAGGGTGACAAATTGATGCCGGGTGTCGCTTATCTTGCGCCAGGTGGCAAACAGATGATGGTTGAGTCGAGAGGCGGCAGCAAATCATTAAAAGTGTTTGAAGATGATAGCCCGAGAATTACATATAAACCTTGTGTTGATGTAACTTTTGCGAGTACGGCAAAAGCATACTCAGGTGATGTATTGGCGATTGTTTTGACTGGAATGGGCGCTGATGGCAGAGACGGTTCTCGTATGCTCAAGCAAGTAGGAGCAACCATTTGGGCACAAGATGAAAAAACGTGTGTTGTTTATGGTATGCCACAAGCAGTTACCGCTGCTGGTTTATCATCTGAAAGCTTAGCATTGCAAGATGTAGCTTTACGTATCAATAAAGAGCTGGGGATTGCTTAAGGCATATTGAATTGTTAAAACAGCTTTGCCATGAGTCACAAAGGAATAAAATAATAAAGTGAAAATTTGGACGGTAGCTAATCAAAAAGGTGGTGTGGGCAAAACAACCACAGCTGTGAGCTTAGGCGGTATTTTGGCCGCTGAAGGTAAGAGAGTATTATTGATTGATACGGATCCACATGCATCACTAACCTATTACTTTGGAATAGACTCTGAAGATTTAGAGGTGAGCGTATATGATATTTTTATACGCGGCTCTAATATGCAAAGCGAAGAGATCTTACAAGCGCTATGTCCTTCTACTGTTGAAAATCTAGATATTTTGCCAGCAACTATGGCCATTGCAACACTGGATAGAAGCATGGGAAACCGCTCTGGTATGGGGCTGATACTAAAAAAAGCGCTTGCGAAAATCAGCGAGTATTATGACTATGCGATTTTAGACTGTCCCCCAGTGCTTGGAGTACTGATGGTCAATGCATTGGCTGCAAGTGAGCGAATATTAATCCCAGTACAAACCGAGTTTTTAGCGCTTAAAGGTCTAGATAGAATGATGCGAACAATGACATTAATGCAAAGTTCGCATTCTAAGCAATATCAATATACTATAGTTCCTACAATGTATGATAAGCGTACAAAAGCGTCGCTAGAAGCCTACAAATCTTTGGTTGAGTCATATCGGGATAAAGTCTGGCCAGGTGTTATCCCAGTTGATACTAAATTCAGAGATGCTAGCTTGGCGCAAAAGGTTCCGGTACAATTCTGCCCAAAATCAAGGGGAGTATATGCGTATCGAGCTTTGCTTGAGCATATTGGTGAATTAGAAAGAGGTAAGAATGAGTAAGCACCTGTTTGCAAACGAACAAGTGATGAAACAATATCTTGGTGCCCTACTGCAAGAAGAGGAAGATCAGGATGTTGCACTTGCACCCGTTGCAAAGTTGCTTGAATCTATCCCAGATGCTCAAAAGCAAGAGCAGCTACTCAAACAAGCCGAGGCAATAGAAGAACCGAAAGCAAAAGTTGAGCTGAAAGTTCAGACTCAGGAGGTTCCTGTAGAGGAAGTTCTGCAAGAAACTCCGGTGAAGCCAACTCAAGAGCTTGAGATAACTGAAAATACAACTATTATCAAAGAACAAGCTCCCGCGCAAAGTGCTGCAAAGGAAGCTTTTATCGAGGGTGAATTTCAGGCTTTATTCTTTGAAGTGGCAGGGTTAACGTTAGCGGTTCCTTTACAGGCACTTGGTGGAATTCATCAGCTGACAGAGGTCAACCAGCTATTTGGTAAACCGAAGTGGTTTAAAGGTGTGATGTTAAACCGCGAAGAAAAGTTAAATGTTGTCGATACGGCGCGTTGGGTTATGCCTGAAAAGTATACCCCTGAGTTAGAATCTCAGCTTAACTATCAATATTTAATCATGCTAGGAGACAGCCCCTGGGGGTTGTTAGCGGAAAAGCTAGTGAATAATATCACGCTCTCAGCAGATGATGTTAAGTGGCGAACAGCATGTGGCAAGCGTCCATGGCTTGCTGGTGTTATCAAAGAAAAAATGTGTGCGCTTATTGACGTAGAGAATTTAAATAGGTTGCTAGAACAAGGCCTCGATAGCCGAGAGCAGTAACTAGCATCAATCTGGAGTTTAATCATGAGCCAAGAAAGAATACTTTCTGCAGATAAAAATGCCGATAGTAATGATGAAGTCCTGCAGTGGGTGACATACAAACTAGAGGAAGAAACGTACGGTATCAATGTAATGCAGGTGCAAGAAGTGCTTCGTTACACTGAAATAGCCCCTGTTCCAGGTGCACCAAGTTATGTGTTAGGTATTATCAATTTACGTGGTAATGTTGTAACCGTTATAGACACGCGTGCCCGTTTTGGACTGATGAGTGCTGAAGTAACTGACAACTCTCGTATTGTTATTATTGAGGCTGAAAAGCAAGTCATTGGCATTTTAGTAGACAGTGTTGCTGAGGTTGTTTATTTGCGCAGCTCAGAAATTGACAGCGCGCCAAATATTGGCACCGAAGAAAGTGCTAAGTTTATCCAAGGTGTTTCTAACCGCGAAGGTGAGCTACTGATTTTAGTCGATCTTAACAAACTACTCAGCGATGATGAGTGGGATGAGTTGAGTCATCTGTAAATTGTGGCGGCAGTAACATTAGATGATGTACTTATTGTACTTGTAATAGCGGCGAGCTTGATTAGCTTGCTGTGCTTGGGTTTGCTTTTTGTGTTTAGTAAGCGGATACATCAGACCCAGCAAAGTAATGCTAGATTGCTTAAACAAACACAAAATGATGCAGAACAAATTAGCATTTTAAGAAGCGAAATTGCTGAAGTTAGGGCAAGTGTACTAAGTATCGGAAAGCGTCTTGTCGCTTGTGAGAGTTTTGCCAAAGATTTGGCGCAGCAGCAAGCAGCGCAAAAATACGATGACCCAGACGCAAAAATATATTCTCGGGCTGTCAAAATGGTGGAGCTCGGTGCTGACCTTGAGGAGATCATGAGGGAATGTGAGCTGCCAAGGGCTGAAGCTGAACTACTTATGTCTTTACATAATAAGTCTTAAATTAAAAGGTGCCAAATGGCGCCTTTTTAGTTTTAAGGCTTTAACGAGCTTTGCTAAGTTTAACCTTTAAAAAATTCACTCACTATGTGTGGCTTATTCTAGCGATAGTGAGTCGTCTGCAACCTTATCTGGCTGTTATTTTGTTCCAAGGAGGAACAGTGTTCAAAATATTGACAGGCTTAATTGTGTTGTGGACTGTTATAGGCTGCACTCAAACAGTAGATGGACTGCAACAACAATTAGAACAGCAGGTTGTCGACAATGCAGCAGCGCATGGTATACCGGCTCAAGCTGCTCTTGTAAATAAAAATGGTAAGGTGATTTTTAAGTTCGCTACGAATTCACCGAGTTCCAGCCTGCCCCAGGCTCTAGATGAGCATAGCGTCTTTCCTATTTTTTCTGTGAGTAAGCTGTTTGCTAATGTACTTGTTTATCAGCTATTAGAAAAAGGGCAATTAAGCTTAGAAGATAATATAGGTGACTATTTAAATTTACCGCAGCAATGGCAAAAAACTCCCTTACGTTCATTACTCAACCATACATCGGGCATACCTGAGTACTTTACAGTAACGGATGGTCAGGTGGTCGCGCCGAGCTCCATTGAAGAAGTAATGATAGCACTGCAGGGTTTTCAGCCAATATCAGAACCAAATGAGAAAATAGCATATACACAAACCAATTATTTGCTGATTAAGTTACTGCTGGAGGCAGTTACTGCACAATCATACGAAACGCTAGTAGAGGAACGCATATTTAATCCATTACTAATGTCAAACACATATCTGCATGGACGTTCCAATACCAGTAATTCAGTTGCGTCATATCTTCCCGGCGGCGGACAAGACCTTGTGGCTAATCGATATGTTTTTCCTGCATACGCTAACTCTCACACTGGTGCATACTCCACGACACACGACTTAAATAGTTTTTTATCAGGATTAATGTCAGGCAAGCTGGTGAATGTTGCGCTCTTGCGAGAGCTTTGGCAGCAAAGTAAGCTCACCAATGGTGATATGAATTATTTTGCTTCTGGTTGGCACGTTGAAAAAATGGGGCGTTGGCAGAGTGTTGGACATGATGGTGGAGCTTTATTGCGAGTAACGGCGATGCTAAATCAGGTAACGGGTGAATATATGCTTTTTATCTACCTAACAAATGGTAATCTTGATGGCGTTTGGAGCAGCCGCCTCATTAGTTCACTACAGCAGCACGTCTTGCCAGACACTTATTCTCGTCTGATAGCCTGGGCCAGATACAAAGGTTGGTATATATTTTAAAGTTGGTATAACGAGATCCAGTAATTGACGTCTATTTTGTTAATTAAGTCTGAGACTGCAAACTTCAAACTTAGGCTCAATAACCCGTTATGTTAATTCCACTTAGTCGTGCAACCGTCACGGCAAGAATACTCTTGGGTTGGCATGCAAGCAATACAGCCGGTATGGCCTTTGGTCACTTTACAGTCCCTCATTGGATCTGTAGGGGGCAAAGATCCAAACCCTCCTGCAACTTTGGGTGTTGCATCTTGCATGGCATTGCCATTTTTCATTAGTTGCTTCAAATGCTTTTTGTTCATTGAAGGTTTCATTGTTCACTCCTTGTTTGTTCTATTTAGGTTAATTTTGTGTAAATGTACCCTATATGGTACTGTAGTACAACATTTAATCGGTACGTCAAGGAGTCGGCATGAGTTTGAGTATAATTATTCCCTTTTTAAACGAAGGGGTTAACGTTGAAAAAACCTTATCTAGCATTTTTAGTACTGTCACAGGTGATGTAGAGGTGGTTTTGATTAACGATGCCAGTGATGATGATTTTGTTTACGAGTCGATTGCTAAGCAATATCACTGTGAATACATTCGTAACTCATTCAGGATCGGCGTTGCAGCATGCAGGGATCTGGGTGTCAAACTTGCGAGTAATGAAGCTGTGATGTTTCTAGATGCGCATATGCAGTTTTTCCAGACAGGTTGGGATAAGCTGGTGCTTGAGAGAGTTTTACACGAACCCAACACTATTTTTTGCGCACGCTCAGTATATTTAAATCTAAACTGGGAGGTTGTTAGCGATGCACCCCAAGGCTGTGGTGCGTTCATACCATTTGACAATGTACAAGATTTTCTCGCGACAAAGTGGTTAGTTAATCCGACTGATGATCATTCAGTACCTTGTATTTTTGGCGCGGCGTATTGCTTTAATAAAAGCTTTTATGAGCAGCTTGGTGGGTTATCTGGTTTACTTCAGTGGGGTGGTGATGAGCAGTTTTTGAGTGCGAAAGCTTTTATGTTTGGTGGGCGCTGCGCATTGCTTCATGAACTCTCTGTGGGTCATGTATATCGAGAAATATATCCATACGAATGCTCCCAAACTCTAAATGTTTACAACCAGCTTTATATTGCGTCGGTATTGCAGCCAAAGGCATTAGCAGATCACATGGTGAACCGTTTTTTGAACAGTGTGAATCAAGTGGAAGGTGCACGAGATTTGCTAGATGATATGCGCGAAGAAGTCCAAGCCCATCGTGAATACTATTTGTCTTTCCTCAATAAAAACAGCTTCGAAGAGTTCTTGGCTTACAATGCGAGTTTTTCTGCATAGGCAATAATTCATTAAGCAACTGCTTAGAGAAGCGCTGCGAATATGCAGACATTTTGTGATTACGTGGAGCCTGTTACTCAAACTGCATGTTCGGTTTATATCACGAGACATTGTTTAGCAGTGCTGAATGTGTGGTGAAGTATTATTTGTCGGGAGAGTTTGAGTAATGAAGTATACCTATGCTAAAGCGCTGTTTGTTTTTTTCACCAATTTTTGTATTAGCAGTAGCCTTGCTACTAGATCTGTTTTGTTTTTATTCTCCCGAAGATGCCAATCGGGATAGTATGGAATTGCATAGCATGGTGATTTTGGAAGCTATTCAACATTTTCATATCCAGGAGGGACGCAAGCCCGATTCTATCGCCGAGATAGAGGAGAGGTTGGCAATGAGACCGCCTCGGTGTTTATTGACGGGACAACCATATGACATTAAATTATTAGACAACTTTTTATTGCTCAAGTGTGAGAGGCAATCCTTAAAGGTTGCAATTGATTGAGCTGTTTTAAAAGCGTTACTGCTGTGATTTTAAATTATTAATGATTTGTGCATCGACCCAGAAAATATCGACATTGTCATAGTTGCCAATATTCATATTTCGATTGAAAAAAAGGTATTTTCCATCAGGTGTAACATTGGCCAATGCTTCCCATGCTGGTGTATTAATTTTGTCGCCCATATTTATCGGATCTCCCCAGCTACCATCGGAAGATTTGAAGCTGATATAGAGATCTGAACCACCAAACCCTCCAGCTCGGGTGGTATCAAAAATCAAGTAGGACTCATCTGGAGCAATAAATGGGTGGAAGCTTTTTCCGGCGTTGATGTTTTTACTTAAAAGCTTGGGAGTCTCATATTCTCCTTTAATCAATCGAGCGTAACGGATGTCGCCAGTGAAATCTTTTTTAAATTCATCAAAAAAGTAGGTTCCTTTTGCTGACACTGTCAGGCGCATTGTCGGTAACGTACCAAATGGTGCCGGTAGCTTTTTTATTTCGGACCATTTATCACCAGTTTTGGTTTTGTAGCGGCTACTTAAATACATAGTTTGGCCATCAGGGGAAATAAACGGGGTGCCAACTCGTTTTGAAACGATTTCCTCATGCCACTGACCTTTTTCATTTTTAAACCTTGTCAATGTTGGGGCTGTGTAAGACCCTCCATTGCGTATCAAATAGAATGAAGACATGTCATGAGAGAATAACCCTGTGAGCTCGTAGTGCTTTGTCGTGACTTTGCCTGGAGCAAAAGGTTTGGGTGTTAGACCAGGAGGCTGTTCACCTAAATATGGATTGAGATCAGACGAAGGAGTTTCATTGCTATTAGCAGCTACTGAAATAAATACGGCAGATAAAACAAGCGTGCCAATCAAGTTTGTTTGTTTCATGGGATTACCTTATATTCGAATGACCCTAGCAAGCTAGGACATGCGTATTTAATTTACACATATAATAAGGTACGTTTTTTCACGATACTTGATGTTGTAATGATTTCCTGCTGATTTATCAATTGATCATGAAGGGACTAATTTATATTCATTGATATCATTTACCTACTGATTGTTGTGGCAAAAATAATTCAGTATTAGCTGCTGTTATTAAGGTCTTACTTTCCTAGGCTTTTATATTCAATTTACCCTGAAAGTTTTTCCATCCAGGTGGGAATTTACCGCGTAAGACATATGAAAAAGCGATGAGCTCTGCGATAACATAGTAGAGTTCTTTTGGTATTTCTTCGTGTAAGTCAAGTTGCCCTAGTGTTTTAACCAATGCCGCATCTTCATGGATCATGATCTCTTTTTCTTTTGCAAGTGCGATGATCTCTTCGGCAAGATCCCCAAAGCCCTTGCATACAACTTCGGGTGATTTACCAGCTTCATATAATAGCCCGACGGCTGTTTTTTGTTCCATTTTTATACCTTTATATTGACGATGGCATGTTTATCATAAAACTGCCTTACTTGGACAGCATCTTCGCGTAATTCAATATCTCCGACTTGTAAACCATGGGCAGCAAGTTTGCTGCGCAGTGCATCAATATGCGGCGCTGCAAGTTGGCATACGCTTGTACTATCGCCAATGATTTCACAATCGACAGCTTTGTCCATAAGTTCTGCTTGCACGCTCAATTGACCAAGAGCTTCATAATCAAAGTTTAGTCTGACAAACCATACTTGCTTATCTGGAAGCCCAGCCTTACCTGGTTTTTTATAATTGCCAATTTGTAGTTCACTCTGTTTACATTCAGGCGGTGTTTTCATTGGCAGAAACAAATTGATTAATAGCTGACTCTCACTATCAAATTTTTGCCCAAGTGCTTGGGTTTGATTGGCCGCAGACATGGCATTTTGAATAAAGCCGAGATCCTCAACCAAACTTTGTTGTGCGGTCAAGTTAACGGCTTGAATAAACTGTTTTGGTTGCTGTAGTTTGTTGCCTGGGAACAAAGTTTCAACCATAGTTGCAACACGTTGTTCTTGAGTCACATTCTTGGGTAATTGACTGTCAGTTTGCGTACTTAATTGTGTGCCCAATAAGGTTACAAGTAGCTTGTCTAATGCTTGGGTAAAGCTGGTAATTGGCACGCCGGTATTGAGTGGTGTTGCAATGCTGGGCAATCGGCTAAAGAGATCCTGACTAACCGTTTCAGGGGTTGCTTTACTCTCATCCATCAAGCGTGAAAAAGCCTGGTGAACAAGGCGTGTTAGGTCCGCGGATTGGCCGCTTCTGAAGGCTATTTTTTCAGATATCTTTTCACTTAACAATGCATGATCTTTGTGATCAGGGGTCTGTTCTTGAGCTAAACTTGATTCGCGCAAAGGTTTGGTGAGAATGTGAGCAAGCGCTAATGACGGTGTGCTCGTAATTGCTTTACCTTGTGCGCTGCGCATCGGTATTGAATTATCTAGGGGCGGCTGCGATCCCAACTTGGTTTGCGTTAAATTGAGCTGTTCAGCGGCAATGGGGGCCGTTGCTTTTGGCAAGGCTGCGGCGAATACTTGCTGGAGTAGCTGCATACGCGCTTCGAATGGGATTTTTATATTGCTGCTATTTGCAGAGGGGAAAACCGGTTTTGACGATGTTGCTGGCGGCTCCGCACCTGGCACTTTATTTTGTTGTTTTTGCGCGTTATCACTATGTACCGTACTTGGTTGTATTGTTGCTTTTGGTGAAACAGTATTGCTTGGCTGGTTTGCAGCCTGAGGCGTATTAGGCGAGGTATTAAGTTTATCAAGTCCTGAAAAGTTTTGTTTGATACCTTCACTAAGCGTCATCAGCAATGAGCTATTTGGACGTATTGCAGCAGGTGTAACCAATGGTTTGTGCAAATAGCTCAAATTGGTTGAAGATATAGCAGGTATTGACTGTTGGATTGTCTGATTCGTTTGGGCTGTGCTCTGTTTCGCAGCACGGTTAAAAAATGGCGTTTGGGTGATAGATTGCAGTGCTTGCTTGACTGTTTGTTTGATATCCGCCAATGACACGTTAAACAGTGGCTTGTCATACTTTAAAGTTGGTTCACTTTGCCTGCGAGTGGCGACTTTTAGTTGCTCTTGAAATTCATGTGTATCTAACTTGGGCAATATACTCTTCAGTGAGGTGGTGAGTTTGATTGTGGTTGATTTGGTTGCAATCGCTACCTCGATACCATCGTGAGGACTGCTGAGTTTTGCACTGTGCCAAACTTGCTTTTGTAGTTGGTTTAATTCAGAGGGCGTTGGTGTCTGCAGCTGCGTCATGTTGTGTTGATTTCGACCAAGTTTTAGCGTGCCTTTGTTTTGTGTCAGTTGCACATAATTAGGTTCTTTCTGGCTAAGTTGTCCAACTAGCTGGGCAATTGCTTTTTTTGCAATAGGCATTTGATGTAATTTGTCACCAAACATATTAAATACTTGCATCAATATCTTATCGCTTTTGGCACTTAGACTGGCTATTAATTTTGATTCTTGTTGGAGCAAGCTACCGACACTGGGTGGAATAGGCACGTTAATTCCTAGTTTTGGTAATGTTAGTTGCATACCAGAAGTTTGTTTGATCTGAGCATCGGTTTGAATGGCGCTGTGATCACCAAACCCTTTTAACACGCCCAGCAAACTGAGTAGCGACTGAGCCGATTTAAGAGAGAGTTTAGCCTCGGGTGTGGTCAGTGTAAGGACAGTACCTGTTGCATCCAATTTTAACTGAGCCTCAGGCAATTTTAATGCCTGTTCTACATTTGCTTGGCTACTTAGTCGAACAGGTTGCCAACGTCCATCTAATGCCACTTCCATTTGAATTGAATCTGGCTTAATTACAATATTACGAGCCAAAAACGTTTTTTCTGCATCAAGTTGCGGCTGAGTGTTGCGACCTTGTGAATAAGGTGTTGTAGATGACACATTTGTCTGATGTTGTACAGGAATTGTTTGCTTATTCATTATTCTAAATCAAATTTTCGGTAATTGGTCGCAACGTGATATACGTATTACCATATCACTATGATAGACTTACGCCCACTTTTGGGGTCGTGAGAATAACAAATTTTGCTAGAGATTAAGGCTTTAACTTGTATCAAACAAGACCGTTGTTTGTTCGAATCACTTAACTTTTCATTGTTATCTGGTCAAATCATGCAAATAGAAGGCCCAAATGGTGCAGGGAAAACGTCACTGTTGAGAATCATAGCCGGTTTCTCTCAACCTGATGGTGGTAACGTTTTGTTTAATATGAAAAATATTGACGAAGATTACGATGGGTATGCCCAGTCATTACTCTTTATTGGCCATAAAACAGGTGTCAATCAGCAGCTTACCGCCTACGAAAATGTCACCCATTGGCTTAGCGTTCATGGTTATACTAGTACCGAAACGGAAATTTATTCCCTCTTAGGCAAACTTGGTTTGGTCGGTCTTGAAGATGTCCCTGTGCGAACCTTATCTGCTGGACAGCAAAGACGTGTTGCCTTGGTTCGGTTATGGCTTAATGACGCTAAATTGTGGATCTTGGATGAACCTTTTACCGCCCTTGATAAGAAGGGGGTCGCCATGTTGCAATCCCGATTTCAGCAACATTTAGACAAGGGAGGCGCAATTTTGTTAACAACTCATCAAGATTTGACAGATACATTTGCTTCATTACAGACCTTGGTTTTGGAGTACCGTCACTGATGCACGTAAGTAACTCATATTGGACTCTATTTTGTACGGTATATAAAAAAGACCTCACTTTGGCATTTAGGCAGCGCGCCGAGATAGTTAACCCACTATTATTCTTCTTGATTGTAATCACCCTTTTTCCTCTAGCTATCGGACCTGAACCCGGGTTATTGGCGCGAATGGCACCAGGCATTATTTGGGTCGCAGCACTATTATCAACTATGTTAGGGTTAGATAAGATTTTTCGTGATGATTACATGGATGGATCACTTGAGCAATTAATTGCTTCTCCCTACCCATTGTCGTTAGCAGTTTTAGCCAAGGTGGCTGCTCACTGGACGACAGCCGGGCTACCCATGGTGATCATGGCACCAGTATTTGCCTTGTTGATGAATTTAGAATCACAAGCACTTGGTGCAACTATATTAACGTTATTAATTGGCACCCCTTTATTGAGTTTTATTGGTGCCATAGGTGCAGGCCTGACCGTCGGTCTGCAAAAAGGTGGTATTTTAATGAGTTTACTTGTTTTGCCACTGTATATACCGGTATTAATTTTTGCAACGTCTGCTATTGATACAAGCATAATGTCTTTAGCATATAGTGGACAACTTGCGATCCTTGGTGCGATGTTAGCCGTCGCTTTTGTCACCGCACCAATTGCTATATCGTCAGCTTTAAGAGTGAGTGTAAGTTAAAATGTGGAAGTGGTTACATCCTTATGCCAAAGCGGAGCGTGCTTACCAGTTGTGTAACACCTTGCTTCCGTACTTTGCCGTGGTGTCCGTGCTATGTATTGTCGTTGGATGGGTCTGGGGGCTTGCTTATGCTCCTGCGGATTACCAACAAAAGGATAGTTACCGGATTATCTTTATCCATGTGCCGTCGGCTATTTTGTCTATGGGGGCATATTCTTCAATGGCCATTGCGGCCATTATTGCGTTGGTTTGGCAGTTGCGTAATGCAGAACTTGCAGTGATTGCGATTGCTCCGGTAGGCGCTGCAATGACTGCCATCGCATTGATCACTGGATCTGCGTGGGGCAAACCTATGTGGGGAGCTTGGTGGGTATGGGATGCAAGGCTCACATCGGAGTTAATTTTGTTGTTCTTGTATCTGGGTGTGCTGTCTTTGTTTCACGCCTTTGAAGATAAAAAAGCAGGGGGCAAGGCTGCTTGTATTTTGGCAATTGTTGGCGTAGTTAACCTACCTATCATCCATTTTTCGGTGGAGTGGTGGAACACATTGCATCAAGGAGCGACCATCACTAAGTTTGATACATCGGCTATTGACCCTACTATGCTGTGGCCGTTGTTGATCAATATTCTAGGTTTTGCAGCCTTGGTAGGCGCGCTTTCTCTGATCCGCCTTAAAAATGAAATTGTGCAGGTTGAGAAGCATCGCCCTTGGGTCCGTCAATTAGTTAGTCGAGGTTGATTATGCAGTTTGAATCATTGAGCGACTTTATCGCCATGGGCGGTTATGGGTTTTATGTATGGCTTTCTTATGGAAGTTGTGCAGGGATCATATTAGGTTTGTTATTCTCTTCACTTTATGAAAATAAAAAATTAAAACAAGAAGTGAAGTCCCAAATGGCCAGAGAAGAACGTATTAAAAAGGCCAAAGAATTGGAGGCGCAAGTATGAATCCAAGACGAAAAAAACGTATGTTTACTGTATTGGCGGTTATTTTTGGAATCGGTTCAGCAGTTGGTCTTACGTTATATGCGTTGCAAGAGAACATTAATCTGTTTTATACCCCGAGTGAGCTAGTTAATGGTAAGGGGCCTGAAAATGAGAAACCTGAAATAGGGCAGAAACTGCGTATTGGCGGTATGGTGGTGCCAGGTTCGGTTGTGCGTGACGAAACATCCTTAGATGTAGAGTTTAAGCTGATAGATACAGGGCCTTTGGTGACTATTCGATATCAGGGAATTTTACCTGATTTGTTCCGTGAAGGGCAGGGGATCGTTGCTCAGGGGACTCTAATAGAGTCAGACGTTATTGAAGCCTTTGAAGTACTGGCAAAGCATGATGAGGAGTACATGCCCTCAGAAGTTGCTGAGGCAGTCAAAGGGATCAAACACGAAAAACCAAAATATAATTTAAATAGCGAGAACTAGTATGGTCCCAGAAATAGGATATTTCGCTCTAGTTTTAGCTATGGCGTTAAGCCTCTTACTGTGTATTTTTCCCTTGTGGGGGGCATACACGGGTAACTTGAGATTAATGCGAGCTGCACCTGCGTTGGCATTAGGGCAGTGTTTATTTGTACTTTTTTCATTTGGGGTTTTGATCTACGTTACCCTCACAGATGATTTCACGGTGGCATATGTTGCTCACCATTCCAGTAGTACTCTTCCATGGTATTACAAAGTTACTTCGACTTGGGGTGGGCACGAAGGCGCCATTTTGTTGTGGCTTGTGATGCAATCTAGTTGGACAGCACTGGTTGCAATGATGTCTAAATCCTTACCTTGGGTGCTAAGAGCCAGAGTATTGGGCGTACTTGGCTTTTTAGGGGTTGGTTTTATGCTATACACCCTGTGGATGTCGAGCCCATTTGAGCGCTTGCTGCCATACTTCCCAGTAGAAGGCCGAGACTTAAACCCGCTACTTCAAGACCCTGGTATGATCATTCATCCACCTTTACTCTATATGGGGTATGTAGGTCTTTCCGTATCATTTTCTTTTGCCATTGCGGCTTTGCTGACTGGCAAACTGGACAACACTTGGGCTAAGTGGTCGCGTCCATGGACAATGGTTGCATGGGCCTTTCTTACCTTGGGTATAACGATAGGAAGCTGGTGGGCATATGCAGAGTTAGGCTGGGGAGGCTGGTGGTTTTGGGATCCTGTAGAGAACGCCTCTTTGATGCCCTGGCTTGTGGCTACCGCGCTATTGCATTCTTTGGCCGCGACGGAAAAACGCGGTGTGTTCAAATCATGGACGGTATTGCTCGCCATTGCGGCATTTAGTTTGTGTTTATTGGGCACCTTTATTGTTCGATCAGGGATCATTGTTTCTGTACATGCTTTTGCAACGGACCCTGATAGAGGTTTATATATTCTGTCATTCCTTGCTGTTGTCGTCGGTGGCAGCTTAGCACTGTATGCTGCTCGAGTGTCTCAGGTTCATAGTGAAGGACGTTATCGTTTTGTCTCTCGAGAAGTTGCACTGTGGCTGAATAATATCTTCTTGGTCGTTGCGACTCTGATTGTACTGCTTGGTACTTTACTGCCGATGATCCATAAAGAGTTGGGCTTAGGGTCAATTTCTATAGGTGTACCATTTTTTAACCAAATGTTTTCAATCATCATTGTGCCATTTGCGCTACTTTTGGGAATTGCGCCAATGCTCAGATGGAAGCAGAACAAGTTGTCAGCAATGGCTAAAAAGTGGTTGGTAACGATAGGCCTAAGTTTGGTGGCTACCGCTGCATGGCTGTTCTCCAGCTATGACATGGTCTCTGGGTTAACGTTTGTAGCGACTGCTTTGGCTGTGTGGATTGTATTTGCTACTGCGGCAGACTTGTTACAAAAAGTCTCTTTGCAAAGTTCTATAACAGAGGGGTTTAAGAGACTAGGGCTCAGTTATTGGGCAATGGTATTGGGCCATGTTGGGCTTGCATTTGTTATTGCTGGCGTCACTCTGACCTCTGCATATTCGGTAGAGCGTTCTGTGGCTATGAAACCCGGGGATATTGCAACACTGAACGAATATCAATACCGTTTTGAGGGTGTGAAAGAGATCCGAGGACCTAACTACAGCGGGTATGCTGGTGTGGTGACGGTGCTTAAACAAGAAAATGTGGTTACTGAATTGTACGCAGAGAAACGTTTATACGATATTGGTATGCAATTTATGACAGAAGCCGCGATTGACGATGGTTTTTTCCGTGATTTGTATTTGGCACTGGGCGAGCAAATGAGTCGAGGTGCTTGGTCTTTACGCATTTATCACAAGCCTTATGTACGTTGGATGTGGCTAGGGGGGATTTTAATTTCACTGGCTGGCTTCATTGTACTTGCAGATAAACGCTACCGTCGTCGTGTTAAAAAAGTCGCTCAGGAGTCACTATGAATCGAAAAATACTGGGCTTTTTGCCATTTTTGATTTTTGTATTGTTATGTGTGTTTCTTTATCAAGGGCTTTTTGGCAACCCAAGAGAATTGCAAACCGGTCGCCTTGGGCAAACTATGCCGAGTTTTAATTTACCAGATTTAATGGATGAGCAAACTCGCTGGACAGAAAAAGAGTTGTTGGGTGAAGTGTACTTAATGAATGTCTGGGGTACTTGGTGTCCAACTTGTATTGCGGAGCTGGGTTATCTAACTAGGCTGCGTGAGCAGGGGGTTAAAATTGTCGGTTTGTATTACGAGCAAGCCTATGATCCTGACTTTGGCGATCACTTTGATATTCACGCCTTGAGAGATGAAGTACAGACAATGCTTGGCCGGGCGGGCAACCCATATCAATTTAATATACTTGATTTGGAACGCAGCTTGGCATTGGACTTGGGTGTATCTGGCGCACCTGAAACTTTTCTAGTGGATAAACAAGGCACCATCTTATTGCATCATACTGGGGACATTAACCAAAGAGTCTGGCGTAGTAAGTTTCTACCTGTTCTAGAGGAGATACAGTAATGAAAATTAGAACTGTGATCCTTATGATTGTGTTGTTATTTTCTAGTACCGTGGTGGTTAATGCGGCAGAAGATCAATACGAATTTAAAAATGCGGCGCAAGCGCAAACATTTAAAGAGCTCACATTGGAGCTGCGTTGCCCTAAGTGTCAGAATCAAAATATAGCGGACTCCGATGCCGTGGTCGCCAAAGATCTGCGGGACAAAGTGCTGTCATTGGTTCATGAAGGGAACTCGAAGCAAGAAATAATTGATTATATGATTGATAGATACGGTTATTTTGTGCACTACCAGCCTCCTGTCACGCCTGCGACTATAATCCTTTGGGTTTTACCTGTCATAATTGTTGTTTTGGGCTTTGGCTTTATTGTATTTAGACAAAAGAAAGCGGCAAAAAAACAGCAGTGGAGTGTGCAAGAGGAGAAGCAGCTAGAAAAGTTGATAGCGCAATATCAGCGTAAGGAGCGTCATCAATGATTGAATTAACACAAATGTGGGGAATATTTGCCCTATTGGCAGTTTTGAGTTGCCTATTTGTGGTTGTGCCCTTTTTACGAAAAGAAAAGGTTGTGTCAGTTGATCATGATGCCAATGCGCAGCGTATTGATATTTATCATCAAAGATTAGATGAACTAAAGGTCGAACTAGAAAACCAGCGTATTGGAAAAACTGATTTTGAAGAGTCTGTTATCGAGTTAAAAAGGCGATTGCTTAATGAGCTATCACCTGAGCAAACTCTGGACACTCGCGGCAACAACTTGGTACTTGGAGCGACGGGCATTGCGTTTACGCTTGTTGTCAGCAGTGTCTTTTACTATTTTACTGGCAGTCATCAGCAAATTGCCAATTGGCAAAAAGCCGTTGAAAAGTTGCCAGAATATGGTGAAAGAGCCGTGTTGCAAACAGGCGAACCGCTATCAGCGAATGAGCTACAAGCTTTTGCATTGGGGCTACGCACTAAATTAGCAAACAGTGGCGATGATGCTGTTGCGTGGATGTTATTAGGCCGTGTTGCGATGTCATTGAATGACTACGAAATGGCGATGCAAGCATTTGATAAAGCGCTGGCTATGCAACCAGATAACCATAATGTGTTAGTTAACTACAGCCAGGCACTGTTGATCGAGGGATCTGAGTCGAGCGTTAATCGTGCCGCAAGAATGCTTTCGAGCGTATTGAGAAAGGACCCGCAGAATATTGATGCCGTGTCGCTACTAGCTTTAATTGCGTATCAACGGGAAGACTGGTTGGAAGCAAAGTCAGCTTTTGAGCTTTTATTGACAACAGTGCAACCTAACGACCCGCGCTATAACATGATCAAACAACGCATCGATGAAGTTACTAAAAAGCTCGGCGAAAGTGCTTCACCGATAGGTGCCGCGGGCCCTGAATTAAGTGTGCGTGTTTACCTTGATGATAAGTTAAAAGCTCAATTACCCGACAATGCGACTTTGTTTGTGTTTGCAAAAGCAGCAAACGGACCAAGAATGCCACTTGCAGTGCAAAAACTTACAGTTTTTAACTTGCCTTTAGATGTCACTTTGAATGATAGTATGGCAATGTTGCCAGATCTGAAGTTGTCCAATTTCGATGAAGTTGTGATAACGGCGCGTATCTCGGTTGATGACTCGGTTATGACACAAGCTGGTGAGCTTGAAGGACATTCTGATGTGATCACGCTGAATAAGGATTTGCGTCAACAGGTTAGTGTCACTATAAGTCGTGTTATAACCAGCACAGGAAGCTAAATGTATAAAAAAATTGTCGGTGCAGCGCTTGCGTTCATGCTCGTTGGCTGTGCGCAGGTCCCCGAGGTGAAACAAGATCCCCGTGATCCGTTGCAATCAATGAATAGGCCCATCTATGACTTCAATATGGATGTGCTTGATGCCTATATTTTGCGCCCAGCTGCGAAAGGGTATGTCGCAATTACACCAACACCCGTGCGCAGTAGCATTGTAAACTTTACTACCAATATTGCAGCGCCTACTGACGCTATAAATGCCGCATTACAGGGAAAACCCGGTGATGCAGGTATCAATGTTGCACGTTTCTTGATCAATTCAACAGTAGGTGTTTTAGGTCTGTTTGATGTTGCCAAAGAAATAGGCCTTGAGCATAAAGATGAAGACTTTGGTCAAACTCTTGGTGTGTGGGGAGTGGGTGACGGTGCGTATTTAATGTTACCAGCAATGGGCCCTTCTACCGTTCGCAATACAGCGGGTGATTTGGTAGACAACCTTGTATTACCTGAAATCGCTTTGACGACACCGCAAACGTTAATTGTGTTTGCATTGAGAGCGGTAGAGGCGCGTGCATCACTGATGTCGCAAGAGAAGTTACTAAATGAGTCTTTGGATCCGTACACCTTTTTAAAAGATGTGTATTTTCAAAGGCAACTTTATGAACTCCATGATGGCAACCCTCCTATGGAGGAAGAGCCGGAAGACTTCGATGATGACTTCTTAGAAAACCTTTAAGTCATGCGTATAAAAAAGCCAGCGTTAGCTGGCTTTTTTTATTTTTTTCAGATGGTTACTTTCTAAAATTTCCAGTTCATATTGAGCCAAAGTGTCCTACCAGCTTCATTGACTTTGGTTGTTTGTGGGTAACCACTTACCATTGTACCGGACCGGCTCAAGTGCTCGGCATAGGTTTTATCAAACACATTGTCGACACCCAAATTAAAGACGAGATCATCGTAGTGAGAGTACGACATATTTAGTGCTAGCGTACCAAATCCGTGGCTTTCTGAGACATCTTGACCTGCAATGTTACCTTGGCCAATGGCAACACGGTGCTGTTTTTGAACGATTCGCCACAAACTGCCAAACTGCCACTTGCCTTTGATATAACTGAGTGCAAAGCGAACTTGCAAAGGGGGTTGCTGGGCAAGTGCAATATCATCAGTGCGATTTTCACCTTTGACATAGTTGATGCTTGCGGTGGTCACGAGGTTTTTATTCACGTTGTAGCGACTTTCAGCTTCAAAGCCATAAGTTTGTGCGTCTATATTTCGCGTTACTTTGCTGGTCATCCCCATTTTTTCATATAGGTTGTCTGTGAGCAGGTAATTGTCGATACGATTGATAAAAACGGAGACTGAGTGAGTAACGGACTTTGATTGACCAAGCCAGCCAATATCTAGCTGGTTCGTTGTCTCATGGTCGACTAAAAATGCGCTAGGGCTATTAACTCCACCGCGACCGCCTCCCATCAGCTCCCAATAGTCTGGAAAACGTTCTGTTCGGCCGACACCTATGTAGTAACTGCTGTTTTTAGATTGCGCTTGATAACGAGTAAAGCCGCTGATCAATGTGTCATCTCGCGAGAGATCAGCGGTCGGGTTCGGTACAACTTGCATCATAACAGAGCGAGTTTGGCGTCTGTCTATGGCTTCCCAGCTGTCAATTCGTAAACCACTTACCCATTGGCTGCTTTGCCCAAGGTTATATTCAGCTTCAGCGAATAAGCCTGTTTGCTCGAATTCGGCGGTCTCCAATCGTACCAATGATTCAATGGGCATATTGACGAGATCTCGGCTGATCCTAAGTCGATGACGATTTTGTTGGTGATCTAATCCGTAAGCCAAACTTATCTGATCATTTAATTGAGAGTTTAAGAGGATTTTTCCTCCCCAAGTACGCCTGTCAGGATTTGAGGAAACCGGGGTTTTCATCATCATGTTTGGCATAAACTGGCGCAAGCTGTGGTTGTCCATGATGTGATCTATGTCGTTGAAAAACACATTGGCTTCGATACTGGTGACAAAGCCATCTAGTTCACTTTTTGTCATTTGCAAAGCGACTTGCGTGCGGTCAAAAAGGCTGCCGTCCATCATTCTGTCGGCATACGCTACCTCGCCGTCACTGCGGCCAATACTGACACTATACAAAGTCGAGTCGTCAGGGGTGTAGGCAAATTGTGAATCTACATTCCATTTCTCATATGCTGAATGTATGTGCGTGCCATCACCATCTTGATAGTCGTCGGCTTCACTATAGCTGGCAGCCACTCGAGCAAAATAATCTTGCGTACCCGTTTTTATATCACTATTTAAGACGCGTTTACCAAAAGCGCCGATTGTAGTGTTAATAAAGCCAGTTGTACCTCTTTCTAATAGGCGTTCTGATTCGCGCTCGAAGACAACTGTTGCAGCACTATTTCCCGGTCCATATAAGACAGTTTGTGGACCTTTGATAACCGTTAGGGTGTCATATGTTTGTGGTGTGATATATGCGGTAGGTGGGTCCATTCTGCCACCGCAGCCGCCAAGTGTAACGCCACCATCTGTGATGATGTTAATACGTGATCCTGCCATTCCCCTAAATACAGGGTCGCTGCTTGCGCCGCCTTTTTTCACTAACGAAAATCCAGCAATACTCGATAACAGATCTGCACCATCTTGCGCTGGGAGCGGTTGTCTGGTTGCCTTGGGGTCTGTTTTAATATCGAGTGGGCTATGCATTGGCGCAATTACCTCAATATGCTCCATCGTTTGATCCGATTGTGCGTGCCCTTGCCAAGCAATTGCTGCTGTTATAACCGTGCAGATCAGGCGCTTTTTCATCTTTGTCCTCATAGGTATATGTATCAACGCAACAGTTAGGGATGCAGTTGATTTAATTACAAATAGATTATTCTGGCGCGTATTTTACTGAGGTGGAGGTAGGATGGGATGTGACATAATGTCGCACTTGAATAGCTGCCACAAGGTTTGTTGATTTAGGTCAATTTAATGTTCTAGATAGGCGATGGCATATGATATGCCATCACTTATGTGAATCTAGCAATGAGTTTTATATTCCCATTGCTTCTATCTGTTGATCGCACCACTGTAATGCGTCTTTATACAGCTCAGGTAGTGATTGAGCCTGAAGGTCCAGTTGCTCTGTTAACTGTGACGCGTCATTCCAGTTGGCTTGTTCGTACGACGTCACAAGGCGCAAATATTTCGCTAGCATACCTTCACCAAGCAATAAAGCATCTTTGATATCTATGGTTAAGGGCAGTTTTTGCATGACACTTTGCATGGTTTCATCCAAGATGGCATCCATCAAAGACATCATACCGGTCAAAAATGCCATACCAGTGTCTTTCATTTTATTGTGTTTGATAGCTATTAGCTCACAAAACCTCGCTCGAGTGAGGGATAATCTAATCAGCTCCATTGGTTTTTCTGATGCCACTTGAGACGCAAACAGCAGTGACAGAAACTTTTTCAGCTCTTGGTTGCCAAGTACCACGAGTGCTTGTTTGATGGTGGAGATTTCAGCTCTACGTTTGAATGCCGCTGAATTAGAATAGCGCAACAATTTGTAGCTTAGATTAACGTCGCGCTCAAAAACTTGCGTAATGCGCTTGAGGTCAACATCGACGCTGGATGTTTCATATAAAAGCTCGGCCAAGGTCATTTCTGATGGTGGCAGTGCCTTTGTTTGCACCATTTCGGGCTTGGCGAAGAAAAAGCCTTGAAACAGAGTGAAGCCTAGCTCTAGTGCAAGCTGATATTGCTCGTAAGTTTCAACTTTTTCGGCGACTAACTCAATATTTTTGTAGGGTTCAATAGCCTGTTTGAGTTCGTGGATCTCTTCAATACTGGTTACTAGCATATCCACTTTGATTTGATCTATAAATGGATAAAAATGGCGCCACACCTTTTGATGTTTGTAGTCGTCTAAAACGAGCTTATAGCCCTTGGACTTCAAGTCTTGAACTGCGGCGAGCAACCGTTTACCCGGCTGCACAGTTTCCAGTATTTCGACTATCAATTGGTCGCGCCCCATCATGGTGGGGTAACCCTTTAAAATAGTTTCTAAAGTGAAGTTGATGTAGGCAGGTTTACCATCAGTAAGATCTTCTAGGCCAAAGTTAAACTGACTTCCTTCGATGAGTTTGGAAGTTGCTTCTACATCATCAACATTTGGAAACACATTGTCTACGCCATCGCGAAACAACAGTTCATAGCCGACGACTTCTTTATTTATATTTAAAATAGGTTGCCTAGCGGCATAAAAATACATGGAACGAGACACCCAGTAGTTACTTCATTTCATTTCAATATAAGGCAATCTACAACGTATTTCATTATGAAATTTACACTTTCTTAGTATTTTCGTACTAAAGGGTAATATTTTAGAGTGCTAAATGTGCAATAGAACCTATTTAATCTCACTTACTTGGGGGCCGAGTGGAGCCGTGATATAGTGCGCCTTTGTATTTGGCTTTTGTTCCAATATCAGTTATTGACTTGATTAACTGCTATTCGGAGAGAAGCTCTTTATTGACGGAGGTCATTTTGGAAATTGGCACAATGATATCGCTGGCTTTGTATTTTGCGGCAATGCTGGCTATTGGCCTTTATGCCTATCGTAAATCTACCGATGATGTATCAGGCTATATGTTGGGTGGTCGAAATTTACCGCCGAGTGTAGCGGCACTGTCAGCAGGTGCCTCTGATATGAGTGGTTGGATCTTAATGGGTTTGCCTGGCGCGATGTTTTTAACTGGGTTCAGCAGTACCTGGATCGCTGTGGGCTTAGTTATTGGCGCATTTTTGAACTATTTGCTTGTCGCACCTAGATTGCGTGTTTATACCGAGGTTGCCAACGACGCAATCACCATTCCGGATTATTTTGCTAATCGATTTGAAGATAACAGCAATGCACTTCGTATTGTTTCTGCGATCGTAATTATTGTGTTCTTCACCTTATATACTTCGTCAGGCGTGGTAGCTGGTGGCAAGTTATTTGAAAACTCATTTGGCATGAGCTACGAAACTGGCTTATACGTAACAACCGGTGTTGTTGTTCTTTATACGTTATTTGGTGGTTTCTTGGCCGTTAGCCTGACTGATTTTGTACAAGGCTGCATTATGTTCATTGCGCTTGTATTAGTGCCACTAGTGACATTCAGCTTGTTAGATCAGCCGCTCGTTGCGACATTGAATGAGTTAAATCCAGAGATGTTAACTTGGGTTGGTGCTGGTGGCGTGATCGGTATTATCTCTGCGATGTCTTGGGGTTTGGGTTATTTTGGTCAACCGCACATCATTGTACGTTTCATGTCTGTTCGCAGTGTTAAAGATATGCCGACGGCTAGAAACATAGGTATGAGTTGGATGGTTGTTGCGACGATTGGGGCTATCACAACAGGTCTATTTGGCGCTGCATACGCTCATGAAAACAATATCGTTGTCAAAGATGCTGAAACAATTTTCTTGGTCTTGTCAGAATTGTTATTCCACCCATTGATAGCTGGATTTTTATTGGCTGCAATTTTAGCTGCTATCATGAGCACCATTTCTTCGCAGTTGTTAGTCAGCTCAAGCTCATTGACAGAAGACTTTTACAAAGTGTTTATTAAACCAAATGCGAAGGACAAAGAACTTGTTTTAGTCGGGCGTATTAGTGTGGCTGCGGTTTCTGTTCTTGCGATTTATCTTGCCCATGACAGAGAAAGTACCATCTTGAGCTTAGTGAGCAACGCGTGGGCCGGGTTTGGTGCTGCATTTGGTCCATTGGTACTATTTAGTCTGTTTTGGAAGCGTATGAACTTCTCAGGCGCGCTGGCAGGTATGGTGGTTGGTGCCACAACTGTATTGGTTTGGATCTATGCACCATTTACCATTGCAGGGCAAAGTCCAAGCGGATTTATTTATGAAATTGTACCGGGATTCATCGCCGCGTCTATTGCGATTGTCGCTGTCAGTTTAATGACTTCACCCCCTTCGGCAACTATCGAAGAAAAGTTTGAAGAAATGCATCGCGGTTTGTAAAACAAAATTACATGTATTTTATAAGGTGGGCTTGGCCCACCTTTTTTGTTTTGGTTGTTTGAAACCCACTATTTTGTGCTGTTTGTTTTACCAGCTGCAGTGCATCTGGGTCTAGTAACATCAATGAATGTAAAATTGTATTGCGGGAGATTGTGGTTGGAAAATCAAGCGTATTGGTTTTGACAGCAAAACCTTGCTTCTGCAACGCGTTATGCAAGTTGATGCACGCTTTATTGGGAGTGTACTTGGCATAAATATGCACAGTGGTTGTGTTAGCACACCCTGTCATATAAAGAAAAGTGCAGTGACAGTGAGTTGGCGAATGATTGATATCATTGTGATTGCCCCACGTTTAAATGTGGCTTGATTTTAACCACACACAGATAGGGTTGTAAGCAACCTTGAAAGCGGTTGTCAAAGCAGCCGTGCAAAAAGCTTGCACGGCAGGGGATTCTTAGTCCTGAACAGAGCGAAGCAGGGCGTTCACACCCACTTTTTCACGTGTCTGTTGGTCTACTTTTTTAACAATAATTGCGGCATATAGGCTATGTGTACCGTCTTTGCTTGGCAGAGAACCAGGCACAACGACTGAGCCCGCAGGCACTCGACCATAGTGAATTTCGCCAGTTTCTCGGTCATAAATGCGTGTGCTTTGAGAAATATAAACACCCATTGAAATCACTGCGCCTTCCTCGACGATTACACCTTCAACGATCTCCGAGCGGGCACCAATAAAACAGTTGTCTTCGATGATAGTTGGGTTTGCCTGAAGCGGTTCAAGCACGCCACCAATGCCTACACCACCAGAAAGGTGAACGTTTTTACCGATCTGCGCACATGAACCAACAGTAGCCCATGTATCGACCATTGTCCCTTCATCTACATACGCGCCAATATTTACGTATGACGGCATTAACACGACGTTCTTACCAACGAAACTGCCTTGGCGAGCAACGGCGTTAGGCACTACGCGCATACCACCTTGCTGAAATTGCTCAGGTGTATAGTCACTGAACTTAAGCGGTACCTTGTCGTAAAACTGGTTTACACCATCACTCATAGGTTGATTGTCACGAATTCTAAACGACAATAGTACGGCTTTTTTCAACCACTGGTGTACCACCCATTCACCACTGACTTTTTCCGCTACGCGAGCAGCGCCCTTGTCGAGCAACTCTAGTGAATCCACAATCGCTTTTTTCACTTCTGGCGCGACAGATGAAGGTGTAATGTTATCGCGGTTTTCCCACGCTTGTTCAATAATGCTTTTTAAATCCGACATAGTTTCCTCGTTTATTCAGATTCGGCGTTTAATTTTTTCATAAGTGAATGATGTAAAGCTGTTTTTTCATCTTCACTCAAGGCTAAATAATGTTCATTTGAGACTACGAAAAAGTCCTCTGCGCGTTCGCCCACTGTGGTGATCCGCGCGGCGTGGATATGTAGGTTGTGAACCTGCAATACTTCCGCAATTTTGGTTAATAGGCCCTGAATATCCACAGCCTGAATCTCGACTAAGTTTCTATCATCACGAGCATGTGGACGGACAATAACCTTTGGTTTGATATTAAAATCTTTAAAGCGCTGCGAGCGGTTTTTCTTTAAGCGTATCTTCTTTTTAGGATCTGCGAGAATACTATCGAGGCCGCGGCGTAAGTTTTTGGCTCTACTGCCACTGATGGCGTCGCCATTGACTTCCAATATAACGAAACTAAAGACCACATAGCCATCTTTTGTAGTCATGACTTGAGCGTGTTGGATTTGCGCTTTTTTGCTTCCGATCACTGAAACTAACTTGGCAAATAAACTGGCTTCATATGGTGCATAAACAAACACCTGAGTACCGCCATGCATGGGTTTTTCAGATACAGCAACGCCTGATTTACTCTGCTCATTTAATGAAAGTAGGTACTCACTTTGCCAGGAGATTTGTTCTTCACTAAAGCCAGTGAAATAGTTGGGTTTAAATCGAGACCAAAGCTTGGTTACTTTTTCTTCTAAATGTCCCGACTCAATCAGTCTTTGCATGGCTTGCGCTTTTTTATCTCGTATCTGATCACGCATATCCATTGGGTGTTCTAGGCCTAGCCTCAAAGCTCTTTGAGCATGTAAATAGAGCTCTCTTAACAGGGTGTTTTTCCAGTCATTCCACAAATTATCATTGGTTGCACGAATGTCTGCAACGGTCAGGCAATACAGATAATCTAGCTGCCTTTCGTTTTTAACCTTGGAGGCAAATTCATTGATAACGTCAGGGTCATTAATATCTTTGCGCTGTGCTGTCACAGACATGAGCAAGTGGTGCTCTACCAACCAAGCGACCAGCTTAGCGTCAGAGGGCGTTAACTTATGCATGCTAGCAAACGCGTTGGCATCGACAGCGCCTAATTCAGAGTGGTCACCACCTCTACCTTTGGCAATGTCATGGAAAATACCAGCCAGATAAAGGAGTTCAGGCTTATCCATGCGGGTCATGATTTCAGCACAAATTGGAAACGCCTTGTTAAGCTGCTTGTCGCGATATTTATGAATATTATTGATCAGTTTATGGGTGTGCTCATCGACTGTGTACGCATGGAATAAATCAAATTGCATTTGACCGAAAATGCTACGCCACTGGGGTAGGTAGGCTGCAATGATCCCATGCTTGTGCATGAGCGTGAAAGCGCGACCCATACCATTTGGATGTTTGAGCAGACGCATAAATGCATCTCGACACGCTGCATAATCTTGCAAATCTCCAAGAAGGCGCCTTCTTACTTGGCGAACCGATCGTATGGTATTTGGATCAATGTCGGTGATATCAGTGTTATCAGCAATATGCTCAAAGAGCACTAAGAGGTTTTCTCTCAAAAAGAAGGCTGATGGGTCTTTGACTCGAATTTTGTTCCCGATCCGCTCAAAGTGCGCATCTAAAGGCGTAATAACAAGTGCATCTTGTTCCGGCAAAATACTTTGCTCGAAATAAGCCAGCAGCATTTGATTCATTTCTCGCACTCGGCTCATGATGCGGAAGAGGCGTTTCATCATACGTTCAACTGACGGTTTGCCTTCTGAGCCAAAGCCCAGCAATTCGGCAGCATGAGGCTGGTAGTCGAATAACAAACGGTTTTCACTACGGCCAGCCGCAAGGTGTAAAGCAAAGCGTATATTCCATAGGTTTTCCAGACATTCCATCAGCTCTTGATATTCTTCGTGCGTTAAATAACCGTGACCGATTAGCTCCTCAAGCGTTTCTGCGTGGAAATGCTTTTTTGCGACCCAAAAAATGGTTTGCAGATCTCTGAGTCCACCAGGGTTTTCTTTAATATTTGGCTCGAGGTTATAGGCGGTACCGTGGCATTTTTTTCGTCGTAACTTTTGCTCTTTAACTTTGGCGATAAAAAAGTCGTCTGAGCGCCAAATTGGTGTCTTGACGATGTGACTTTTTAACCGTTCGAACTCAACAAGGTTACCGCAAATAAGTCTGCTTTCAAGCAAGCTGGTGGTAAAGTGAACATCTTTACGTTTTTGCTCCAAGACTTGCTCATGGGTTCGTACACTGTGACCGATATCGAGGTTTAGATCCCACAAATAGGTAACAAACACTTCTAATGCATGTCGCAATTCTTCACTGGGTTCGCCATCTGTAAGCAACAGAAAGTCAATATCTGAAAATGGGTGGAGTTCACCACGCCCGTATCCACCAATGCCAATCAATGCCAATTGAGGGAATTTAGACAATCCAGTTTGAACAAACAGTTCCTTAAGCAGGGTGTCGATAAATTCAGAGCGAGCGTTGATGAGTAATCTAACAGGTTGTTTTGAAAACTGATTATTTAGCCACTTATAAAAATAGGTCAGGCAGCCTTTATAATCATTGAGCTGTTCTGCTTGTTCGAGCAGCAACTTTACTTTATTGGGTAACGCCACGAGATATCCTTGGAACACGAGATAAAGTCAGTTTACTTGTATATTGGAATGACTTGAAGCAGGGAGCGCGCGTTTTTATTGGTTTTATTTCAGAAGTCATCTAATTGCGTAATTTTTACCTAAAATTATGTCAATTTTTAGACCGTTGCTGTGTAGGTAGCTGCTTGACCTTGCAAGCAGCTACAATTGTATTATCCGTGCTCAATAATACGATCTATGGTGTCGTCTTTACGGTGAGTTAGGATTTCAACACCGTTGTCTGTAACCAACAAGGTGTGTTCCCACTGTGCGGATAGACTGCGATCTTTAGTTACGACTGTCCAGTCATCTTTGAGCAGTTTACACTGGCGTTTACCAGCATTAACCATAGGCTCGATTGTTAAACACATACCTGCTTTTAAGGTTTCGCCTGTACCTGGTTTACCATAGTGCATGACTTGCGGGTCTTCGTGAAATTGTGCGCCAATACCGTGACCGCAATATTCACGAACGATTGAATAATTGAAACCTTCAGCATATTTTTGAATTGCGGCACCGATGTCACCAAGACGTACACCCGGTTTTACCATTTTAATAGCAAGGTAAAGAGACTCTTGAGTGATTTCGCTTAGGCGCTTGCCTTGAATGCTTGGCTTGCCAACGTAGAACATTTTTGACGTATCGCCATGGTAACCATCTTTGATGACTGTGACATCAATATTGATAATGTCGCCTTCTTTAAGTGGCTTTTCATTTGGGATACCGTGACAGATTACATGGTTAACTGAGGTACAAATTGACTTTGGAAATCCGTGATAATTGAGTGGCGCCGGAATGCAACCTTGAACATCCACAATGTAATTATGACAAATTGTGTTTAATTCGTCTGTGGTAACCCCAGGCTTCACATACTCTTCGATCATTTCCAATACTTCAGCCGCTAACCTACCGGCAACACGCATTTTTTCGATTTCTTCAGGGGTTTTAATCACTGCACTCATTGAGACTCCAAGTCATAATTTTCACAAAGCAATGACGAGCAATTTTTGTTCTCATCATTGAGTTAATTTATTTTATATGGTATAAAGCGCGCCGTCTTTTTACAAATAAATCTTCTAGATTTGATCTTGAGGTTGTTTGTACTTAAGACAAGCAAAATTTAATTTTAACACACACACATATCGACACATACACTTGGGTGCATGTTTGTATCGGTTAAAGATACGCAATAAGCATGTTGGTGCTATGGGATATGTGGAGGCCTAACCCTACTAAAATAGAGGAAAATACAATGGCAAACGTTTCAATGCGCGATATGCTTCAAGCTGGTGTTCACTTCGGTCACCAAGCACGTTACTGGAACCCTAAGATGAAGCCGTTCATCTTCGGTGCACGTAACCGCGTTCACATCATCAACCTAGAAAAGACAGTTCCACTTTTCAACGATGCACTTAAGTTTTTATCAAACGTTGCATCTAACAAAGGTAAAATCCTTTTCGTTGGTACTAAGCGCGCAGCTGGTGAAGCAGTTAAAGAAGCAGCTATCTCAAGTGAGCAGTTCTACGTAAATCACCGTTGGTTAGGTGGTATGTTGACTAACTGGAAAACAGTTCGTCAATCAATCAAGCGTCTTAAAGACCTTGAGACTCAAAGCCAAGACGGTACTTTCGAGAAGCTTACTAAGAAAGAAGCGCTAATGAAAACGCGTGAAATGGAAAAGCTTGAGAAGAGCCTTGGCGGTATCAAAGATATGGGCGGTCTACCTGACGCTATCTTCGTAATCGATGCTGACCACGAGCACATCGCTATCCGCGAAGCTAACAACCTAGGTATTCCAGTAGTATCTGTTGTTGATACTAACTCAAACCCAGATGGTGTTGACTTCATCATCCCAGGTAACGACGATGCGATCCGCGCAATCCAGCTTTACACTAAAGCTGTTGCAACTGCTATCACTGAAGGTCGTGAAAGCAACATCGTTGCTCAAGCAGAAAACGACGATTTCGTAGAAGCTGAGTAATTAGCTGTCATCAAGTCTTCATCCAAATGTGATGAAGGCTTGATATTCTTTACAAGCGGTAATTCGCTTATCAAAAAACCGAATTCAGAATTGAGGATATTCTAATGGCTGTAACTGCTGCCCTAGTTAAAGAACTTCGCGAGCGTACTGGCGCTGGCATGATGGATTGTAAAAAAGCACTAACTGAAACTAACGGTGACATCGATCTAGCGATCGAAAACATGCGTAAAAGTGGTGCTGCTAAAGCTGCTAAAAAAGCAGGTAACATCGCTGCTGAAGGTACAATCCTTATCAAGCAAGGCGAAGGCTTCGCTGCACTTCTTGAAGTTAACTGTCAAACTGACTTCGTTGCTAAAGACGAAAACTTCCTAGGTTTCGCTAACACTGTTCTTGACGACGCTGTTGCTACTAAAGCGACAATTGCTGACCTTCAAGCAAAGTTCGAAGAAACACGTGTTGCTCTAGTTGCTAAAATCGGTGAAAACATCAACGTTCGTCGCGTTGAGTACATCGATGGTGACAAGCTATCTGCATACCGTCACGGCGACCGTATCGGTGTTGTTGTAACTGGTGATGCTGACGAAGAAACTCTTAAGCACGTTGCAATGCACGTTGCTGCTTCTAAGCCTGACTACCTAAACCCAGAAGACGTACCAGCTGACGTTGTAGAGAAAGAAAAAGCGGTTCAGGTTGAAATCGCTATGAACGAAGGCAAGCCTGCTGAAATCGCAGAAAAAATGGTTGTTGGCCGCATGAAGAAGTTCACTGGTGAGATCTCTCTTACTGGTCAAGCTTTCATCATGGAGCCTAAGAAGTCTGTAGGTGAGTACCTTAAAGAGAAAGGTGCTACTGTTTCTTCATTCATTCGCCTAGAAGTTGGTGAAGGTATCGAGAAGAAAGAAGAAGACTTCGCTGCTGAAGTTGCTGCACAGATCGCTGCTGCAAAAGGCGAATAATCGCAATAGAATAATCTTATTGACATAAAAGTGTTGATTTGCTTTTGCGTCAATGAAGAAAATTCTCTAAAATAACCGCGCATTTATGTCTATCATAAGCGCGGTTATTTTTTGTCTCAATTTTAACTTGGCCCGGAAATTATGACTATCAATCGAAAACCTGTTTTTAGACGCGTTCTTCTTAAATTAAGCGGTGAAGCTTTAATGGGAGATGAAGGCTTTGGTATTGATCCAAAAGTATTGGATCGTATGGCGCAAGAAATCAAAGAGCTTGTAGAACTCGACGTAGAAGTGGGTTTGGTTATCGGCGGCGGTAACTTTTTACGCGGCGGATCATTAGCGGAAGCGGGTATGAACCGTGTTGTTGGTGACCATATGGGCATGTTAGCGACAGTGATGAATGGCTTGGCGATGCGCGATGCATTGCACAGAGCGTTCGTTAATGCCCGTTTGATGTCTGCAATTCCACTAAATGGTGTGTGTGATGCGTACAATTGGGCTGAGGCAATTAGCTTGTTAAAATCAGGCCGTGTTGTTATCTTTTCAGCAGGTACCGGCAACCCATTCTTTACCACTGATTCAGCTGCGTGTTTACGCGGTATTGAAATTGAAGCTGATACAGTAATCAAAGCAACGAAAGTAGACGGTGTTTACAGTGATGATCCTGTTAAAAACCCTGAAGCAACTTTGTATAGCCAGCTGACTCATGACGAAATAATTGATAAAGAACTAAAAGTAATGGATTTAGCTGCATTCACTTTGGCTCGTGACCACAATATGCCGTTAAGCGTATTTAACATGAACAAGCCAGGTGCTTTGAAGCGTGTCATCATGGGTGAAGATGAAGGTACCCTGATCACGTCGAAAAAAGCAGCGGAATAAACAGCAATTGAGAATGGGGCTTGAGGCCCCATTCTCTTAGAATAACCCAGCCTAAATAGCGTGATTTAGCTAGAGGTTGGAACAGTAAAAATAGGATTGCAACTGTGATTAATGATATCCAAAAAGACGCTCAAGAGCGCATGAAAAAAAGTGTGGCAGCGCTAGCTAGCCAACTATCTAAAATTCGCACTGGTCGTGCTCATCCAGCACTACTTGATGGTATTTCAGTTTCATACTATGGCGCTGATACGCCACTTAACCAGGTTGCGAACGTAACTGTTGAAGATTCTCGTACACTTGCTATCAATGTCTTCGACAAGTCATTAGCGCAAGCGGTTGAAAAAGCGATTATGGCTTCTGATTTGGGTCTAAACCCAATGTCAGCTGGCACTGTTATTCGTGTACCGCTTCCTCCACTTACAGAAGAACGTCGTAAAGACTTAATCAAAATTGTTCGTGGCGAAGTAGAAGGCGGCCGCGTAGCAGTGCGTAACATTCGCCGCGATGCGAATGGTGACATCAAAGCACTACTAAAAGACAAAGAAATTTCTGAAGATGAAGCGCGCCAAGCTGAAGATCAAATCCAAAAGATCACAGATGCGCACATTAAAGAAATGGACACACAGTTAAGTGCAAAAGAAGCTGAGCTGATGGAAATCTAATTCCAGCCACCAAAGCTTTAAACGAAGAGCCGCTTTATAGCGGCTTTTTTCGTGTTCAGAGGTAAAAATTATTGCGGATTTAGGATATTTACATACTCATAAAGTTTCGGTGTAAAATTTCAGCAGTTTTTTTGTAATTTGAAGATAAAGAATTTTATTAGGTTTGCAGCGACGACTGCGCTATACTAGGCGGCGTTTTTTTTATTTAAAATAGTACTATGGTTTTAAACGCTGACGCGATTTCTCAACAATCACTACCAAAGCATGTTGCCATAATTATGGATGGCAATGGACGTTGGGCTCAAGCCCGTAAACGCCCAAGAGCTTATGGTCATAAAAAGGGTGTAGACTCTGTTCGCAGCGCTGTACAGTTTTGCTCTAAATTAGGCATAGAGTCTTTAACTCTGTTCGCATTTAGCAGTGAAAACTGGCGTAGACCTGAGGATGAAGTCAGTACCTTGATGGAATTATTCCTTTTCGTCTTGAGTAAAGAAGTAAAAAAGTTACATAAAAATAATGTAAAACTGAATATTATTGGCGATATATCAAAGTTTCCTCAAAGCTTGCAAGATAAAGTACACAGCGCTCATGCATTAACTGCCGAGAATTCTGGCTTGCAATTAAATATCGCTGCAAACTATGGAGGCCGATGGGATATCATCACGGCAGCTCAATCTTTAGCATCACAAGTAAAAAGTGGCGAGCTGGATGTAGCTGATATCACTGAAGAAGCTTTATCAAAACAGCTAACTATGGCTGATCAAAGCCCACTAGACCTTCTAATCCGTACTGGAGGAGATTACCGGATAAGCAATTTCTTGCTCTGGCAAGCTGCATACGCAGAGCTGTATTTTACAGAGACTCTTTGGCCTGATTTTGACGAAGAAGCTTTCTCAGAAGCTATCGCTTGCTATATTTCTAGAGAAAGGCGCTTTGGTTGCACAGGTGAACAAATAAAACAACTACTCGCCGAGAGCAATTCAACAAGTTAAAGGTATACAGTTTGTTAAAACAACGCATTATGACGTCAGCTGTGCTCGCACCGCTGGCGCTAATTTTAGTATTTTATACCCCACTGAACCTATTTAGTGTGATAGCCGCATCAATTGTGTTACTAGGTGCCTGGGAATGGGCGTCGTTAATGGGTATCACCAAGCCACTGTATCGGTTGGCCTATGTTGCTGTGACGGGTGTATTGATTGCGACATTGCACTTTCACTGGCCAATTGAAAGTCTTTGGCAAGGGAAAAAGTTAGTCGCAGATGCCAATTATATATTTACGCTTGCAGCGGCGTGGTGGATTGTTGCGACGCTGCTTGTACTGCGATATCCAAAAATGGCTAAGTCTTGGAGCCAAGGGATGGTTATGCCTGGGATCGCAGGCTTTTTAACGCTCATCCCTTTATGGCTAGCTTTGAATGTCCTAAGAAGCGCAGAATACCATTCGTCTGAACAGTTTGGTTCAGTGTTAATTATGGTCGTGCTGGGCATTGTTTGGAGTGCAGATATTGGTGCTTATTTTGCCGGTAAAAATCTCGGTAAGAGAAAGCTTATGCCAAATGTGAGCCCGAACAAAACAATCGAAGGGCTTATTGGTGGGCTGCTTACGGCTGTTGTGTTTGTTTTAATTTTTTGTTTTTGCGCAGACGTTGGACACAAACACTGGTTAATGTACGGTTTATTGACGGTCGTTATTGCGCTATTTTCGGCGATTGGTGATCTGCTTGAGAGTATGTTTAAACGAGAAGCAGGGTTGAAAGACTCAGGAAGTTGCTTGCCTGGTCACGGCGGAATTTTAGATCGCATAGATAGCCTGACAGCTGCGGCACCTATATTCGCGTTACTTTATGCGTGGACGGTGACGTTATGAGCGCAGTAAAGTCAGTGACTGAGCAAGTAGTTATACTCGGTTCTAGTGGCTCTATCGGTACATCAACCTTAGATGTAATCAGCCGAAACAAAGAACGCTTTAATGTTTTTGCTCTTGTTGCCGGTAAAAACGTCGATGTGGTTCACCAACAAGTCATACTCCACAAACCTAAATATGTGGTTATGCATGACGAAGCCGCAGCTCGGTCTTTGAGAACGCGCTTGCAGGATGTAGACACAGAAGTCCTTAGCGGCACCCAAGCCATGTGCGACGTTTCAGCGCACAGTGATGTAGATATTGTGATGTCTGCCATTGTTGGCGCTGCGGGGCTACTGCCGACATTAGCTGCGGTCGAGGCTGGCAAAAAAGTATTACTGGCCAACAAAGAGTCATTGGTCATGTCTGGCAAGTTGTTTATGGATAAAGTGAAGCGCCACGGTGCGACACTACTGCCGATAGACAGTGAGCACAACGCAATATTTCAATGCATGCCTCGTCAAATGCAACAAGGTATTCAAACCAACTTTGCGCCTTTGGGGATACGAAAAATACTCTTAACGGGATCTGGTGGACCTTTCTTAAACCGCGATATAAAAACGCTAGATGCTGTTACGGTTGCAGAAGCCGTCGCTCACCCGAATTGGTCTATGGGCCAAAAAATCTCCGTTGATTCTGCTACGATGATGAATAAGGGCCTTGAGTTTATCGAAGCCAAGTGGTTATTTGATTGTCAGGCTGATGATATAGAGGTCGTGATCCACCCGCAGAGCATGATCCACTCAATGGTACAGTATCAAGATGGTTCTGTTATCGCTCAAATGGGACAGCCAGATATGCGAACACCTATTGCATACGGGTTAGCTTACCCTGAGCGCATTGATGCGGGTGTAAAGCCTCTCGATTTTTCTGACATGAGAGATTTTACGTTTACCGAGCCAGACTACGCTCGCTATCCAAATTTAAAATTAGCAATAGAAGCGTGTCGTCTAGGCCAAGCCGCCACGACTACGCTCAATGCCGCGAATGAAGTGTCAGTGGCAGCGTTTTTGAAAAACCAAATTGGCTTTATGGATATTTTCAAAGTGAATGAGCAAGTTTTGTCAATGAGTGCACTGAGTGAAGTGAACTCATTGGAGGAGATCATGGACGCAGACTCAGAAGCTCGCAGATGTGCTAATGAACTTGTTATGAGGCAGATGCGCTAATGATTGATTTTTTCTGGAATCTTGGTTCTTTCGTTGTTGCGCTCAGTATTTTAGTCGCAGTACATGAATATGGACACTTTTGGGTTGCCAGAAAAGCCGGTGTGAAAGTTCTGCGTTTCTCAATAGGCTTTGGTAAGCCTCTTATCACTTGGTACGACAAACTCGGCACAGAATACGCCATTTCAGTGATCCCCTTAGGTGGTTATGTCAGAATGTTGGACTCTCGCGTGGATGATGTGGCAGAACATGACCGAACGCGCACCTTAGATAGTAAGTCCGTCTACGCCAGAATGGCGGTTGCTGTTGCTGGACCATTGGCTAATTTCTTGTTTGCAATATTTGCGTTAGCAATAATGTATATCATCGGCGTACAGAATATAAAGCCTGTGGTCGGTACTATTGTACCAAACTCAATTGCCTATCAAGCAGGAGTGCAACCGGGAGATGTCATCAAACGTATCGCAGACGAAGAAGTCACCTCTTGGCAAGATGTAAACTTTGCAGTGATATCAAGCCTCGGTGAGCAGCGCTTAGATATTAAGGTGACAGACAAACAAGGCCAAATTGCGATAAGAACACTCAATGTCGATGGTTGGAAGCTAGATGAGCGGGATGTAGCGCCATTGACGTCAATCGGTATAACGCCATATCGGCCTGATATTACAACAGAGCTAGCATTGGTAGCAGAACACTCAGCTGCTCAAAAAGCGGGCGTGCAAGTTGGCGATGTGGTCGTATCGTTTAACCAAGAGCAGGTTTCTAGTTGGTCACAATTTGTCGAGCTAGTCCAGTTATCACCCAACAAACAAAGTGTGCTCACTGTACTGAGAGACAATCAGACAGTAACGTTGAATATTACACCAGATGCCCGTGAAACTTCGCAGGGAACATCCATTGGGTATTTAGGGGTTGTACCTAGACAGAAAAGTTGGCCTTCAGGGTACATTGAGACTAGACAGTATGGTGTGTTCGATAGTATCGTGCTTGGCGTTCAGAAAACCTATGCCCTGACCATGCTGAGCTTCGATATGATAGGCAACCTGATCACAGGCCAAGTCTCTGTGAAAAATATCAGTGGGCCTGTTGGAATTGCAGTAGGGGCTGGTGACAGTGTTAGTTATGGATTAGTTGCCTTTTTGAGCTTTCTAGCTCTGATAAGCGTCAACTTAGGGGTTTTTAACCTTTTACCACTGCCGATGTTGGATGGCGGACATTTGATGTATTACTTAATTGAACTAATTCGAAAAAAACCGGTCTCTGAAAAGACACAAGAGTTAGGTTATAAGCTGGGAGCAATGATGTTGCTGGCACTGACCTGTTTTGCACTGTTTAATGATGTATCGAGGCTCTAGGCTCTTAGAATAAGGGCGGTAGCGCACGTGGCGCGTAGTTCGCCGTAAGCTGTAAAGGATAAAGATAACAAAATGCCTATAAAAAAACATTTAGCTGTAACGAGTTTACTTGGCGCTAGTTTTGCTGCTCTAGGGCAAAACTCCTTTATCGTAGAAGATTTAAAAGTTGAAGGGTTACAACGTGTTGCACTAGGTGCAGCCTTGACTCATATTCCAATTAACGTTGGTGATGAAGTTGATAACTATACGGTTTCAAAAACCATTAAGGCGCTGTTTTCATCAGGGCATTTCGACGATATTTCTGCTTACCGTGATGGTAATCAAATTGTTTTCAAGGTGAAAGAGCGTCCAACCATCGCTTCAATTGAATTTGATGGCAACAAAGACATAAAAGATGAACAGTTGCAGGAAAGTTTGGATGGTAAAGACATTCGAACAGGTGAAACTCTAGATAGAACGGTTATCGACGGGATTGAAAAAGGTCTTATCGAGTTCTTCCATAGTATTGGTAAATACAATGCAAAAATGGAAGTAAGCATTGTCGAGTTGCCACGTAACCGAGTTAAGCTTAAGTTTGAGTTTGATGAAGGCGATGCAGCTTCTGTGCGTCAGATTAACCTTGTTGGTAATGAATTATTCTCTGACGAGCAATTACTTCGACTAGTGGAGTCTCAGCAAGATTTACCTTGGTGGAAGTTCTTGTCTAGCGATCGTTATCAAAAGCAAACGATTGAAGGCGATTTGGAGAAAATCCGTAGCTACTATCTTGATCGAGGCTATTTGAGATTTAATATCGACTCAACGCAAGTTTCTGTTAGCCCTGAGCGCGAGTCAGTTTACGTGACCGCAAACATCTCAGAAGGTGAAAAGTACACGGTTAAAGGGTTTGACTTTATCGGTGATTTACTTGGACGTGAAGAGTTGATAGAAAGCGTCATTCCGTTAAAGTCTGGTGAGCTATATAACGGTTCATTGGTTACTTCATCAGAAGAATTCATCAAGGGTTACTTAGCACGCTTTGGTTATGCCAATGCTGAAGTACGTACAATTCCAGATATTGATGATGAAAACAAAGAAGTGCATTTAACCTTATCCGTAGATCCGGGCAAGCGTGTTTATGTTCGTCGTATTCTTGTCAATGGTAACCAAAGTACAGCCGATCACGTTGTTCGAAGAGAAATGACACAACTTGAAGGTGCGTGGCTATCTAATCAAAGCCTTGAGCGTTCTAAACTGCAAATTCAACGTCTACCGTACATGGAGACCGTGGATTTTGAAGTCAAACCAATCCCTGGTGTGGACGATCAAGTAGATGTAGATTTTAACGTTAAAGAACAACCTGCTGGTAGTTTCCAAGCAGGTGTTGCGTACGGTTCTTATGCGGGCTTACAGTTTAATGTCGGTGTGAGTGAGTCAAACTTTTTAGGCTCTGGTGACCAAGTCGCGTTTAACGTCAATACGTCAAAGGCGTCTACACGCTATAGCGTATCGTACACAGATCCATATTTCACGCCTGATGGTATTTCTCAAGGTAGTAGTGTCTTCTTCAGTAAGTTTGATGGTTCTGAAATTGGTCTAATTGATTACGACTCTCGTAGTTACGGTATTGGTACGCATTTTGGTATTCCAATTAACCCGGTTAACCGTTTGAACTTTAGTTTCCGTTGGGTTGAAGAAGAACTTGACCGAATCGCTGATTATGAACAGACTCGAGTTCTCAGACTAACCTTCCAAGATCCAAATGACCCAGATGGTGGGTATGATTTCACTAAGTATGAGTTAGGGATTGGCTGGTCACGTATTACAGTAAACCGTGGTATGTTCCCAACAGATGGCTCTCGTCAAAATGCCAACTTTAATATTACGACGCCAAACTCAGATTTAAATTACTTTAAATTAAGTTACGATTCGCGTTTTTATTGGCCTGTGAGTAATGATCACCGTTGGGTGTTCTCAACCAGAGCATCATTGGCATATGGTAATGGTTACGGTTCGGAAAATGGCTTTGATCAAGTTCTTCCGTTCCAAGAGTTCTATCGTATCACCGAGATGGAATTGAGAGGTTTTGAGCGAAATACGATACTACCACTTGCGGTACAACGTAGACCTCAATCTATTATTGGTTCTCCTCTCCCAGATGGCTCGGATAGTAACATTATCGGGGGCGATCCAGCGTTCGACCAATTGATTACAGCTGGTCGTATTGGTGGTAATGCGAAAGCCGTATTTGGTGCTGAAATGATTGTGCCGACACCATTCCTAGATGACGAAAACACAAGTTCTGTTAGAACGAGTTTCTTTGTCGATGCGGCAAACGTTTGGGATACTGAGTTTGACGTAGACCGCTACGCAAACCTGCCAGAGCATCAGTATAATCAACTGTCTGATTTCTCTGATCCAAGCCGTTTTAGGGTTTCAACCGGTATGTCTATTCAATGGATCTCACCGATGGGACCAATGTTAATTAGTTTTGCGTATCCGCTGAAGAAAGAAGATGACGATGATACTAAGAACATCAGCTTCAACATCAGTAATACATTCTAAGGAGTTTAATTGTGAAAAAGATTTTTAAAACCTCTGCTATGGGTATTTTAGCAGCGTTATTAATGGGTAACTCAATCAATGCATTTGCACATAAAGTGGGCATTGTTGATATGCAGACTGTTTACTCGCAGTTGCCACAAATGGCAAAAATTGAACAAACTTTGAAAAGTGAATTCTCAGAGCGTCGCCAAGAACTTGAAAAACTACAAGGTGACATCCGTTTTGAAGCTGAAAAGTTTAAGCGTGAAAGTGCGACAATGAGCGAAGAGCAAAAAACAGCGCTACGCAACAAAATCCAAGGCATGCAAAAAACACTTGCTGAGAAAGGTCGCCCGCTTGAGCAAGAAATTAAACAGCGTCAAAACCAAGAGTTAGCAAAAATACAAAAACTGATCCTAGATGCAATTGAAAATGTTGCTAAAAAAGGAAAGTTTGACGAAGTTAGACTAAAAGAAACGACAATCTACTTCAACCCTGATAAAGTTAGCGATCTGTCGGATGATATTGTTGAAGCAGTTAGCAAAAAGTAATGACTAAACACTATACGTTGTCGCAACTGGCTGATCATTTAGGAGCAACCCTTGAGGGGAATGCGGATCAGCCAATTGTAAAAATTGCCACTTTACTCAATGCGAAAGATCAAGACATCGCATTTTTGGCAAATAAAAAATACCGCAGCCAGCTTGAATCAACGCAAGCTGGCGCTGTGATCTTATCGGCGGAAGATGCGGCTTATTTTTCGGGTAACAAACTCATTTGTGATAACCCGTACGTGGCCTATGCAAAACTTGCGCAATATATGGATACAACGCCAAGCGCGGCGAACTCAATACACAGCAGTGCAGTGATAGATGAGAGTGCCTCTTTAGGCAACAATGTTAAAATTGCCGCAAATGCTGTTATAGAAGCTGGTGCTGTGATTGGTGACGATGTTGAAATTGGCGCTGGCAGTTTTATTGGACAGCATGCACGTATTGGCGCTGGCACGAAGCTCTGGGCCAACGTCACAGTTTACCATGAAGTAGAAATTGGCGAACATTGTTTGTTTCAATCAGGCAGTGTGATTGGCAGTGATGGCTTTGGCTACGCTAATGAATCAGGTGAGTGGGTCAAAATACCACAGATTGGTACTGTGATCATTGGTGATCGCGTTGAAGTCGGTGCGTGTACTTCAATTGACCGAGGGGCGATTGACAATACAATCATTCACGATAATGTCATTCTCGACAATCAAATTCAAATTGCACACAACGTTGAAGTTGGTTATGGCACTGCAATAGCGGGTTGTACGGTACTTGCCGGAAGCGTAAAAATCGGTAAGTACTGCCAAATCGGCGGCATGGTAGCTATTAACGGCCATAACGAGGTGTGCGATGGCGTTGTGATTACTGGTATGAGTATGGTTACTAAAGGCATCACTAAGCCTGGAGTGTACTCATCAGGTATGCCACATACCACCAACAAAGAGTGGCGCAAGAGTATTGCCCATTTGCGTAATCTTTCTGATTTTAAAGCGCGCATTAAAGCTCTCGAGAATCTTACCGAGCAGTTACAACATACGGATAAATAAAAGGTACTATTTTGGCCAACGAATTAAACAGCTTTGATATTCAAGAAATCTTGAAGTTACTTCCTCATCGTTACCCTATGCTACTAGTGGATAAGGTTGTCGATCATAAGCCCGGAGAGTATTTACACGCAGTAAAAAATGTGACGGCAAATGAGCCAATCTTTACCGGCCACTTCCCTGATCAACCGATTTTCCCAGGCGTAATGATCTTAGAAGCACTTGCTCAGGCAACGGGTCTACTCGGTTTTAAGACTGTCGAGAACCGCAGTGATAATGAGCTATACTTATTTGCAGCCATCGACAACGCTAGATTTAAGCAGCCAGTTGTTCCTGGTGATACGATGCATTTACACGTACAGTTTGTTAAAGAGCGCCGCAACATCTGGAAGTTTTCAGCTGAGGCAAAAGTTGACGGCAATGTTGTGTGTAGTGCTGAAATTATGTGTGCTAGAAGAGAGTTTTAAGCGTGATCCATCCTACTGCAATTATTGAGCCTGGCGCTAAATTAGGAAACAATGTCTCGGTTGGACCTTACAGTTATATCGGTAATGATGTCGTTATCGGTGACGACTGTAAAATAGAATCGCACGTCGTAATTAAAGGCCCAAGTGAGATAGGTTCAGGAAACCATATTTTCCAATTCGCTTCGGTAGGCGAAGCCTGTCAAGATAAAAAGTACAAGGATGAACCAACCAAATTGATTATTGGTGACAACAATGTGATCAGAGAGTGTGCAACGATCCACCGTGGCACTATCCAAGATCAAGGTGTGACCATCATTGGTAGTAACAACTTATTCATGGCGTATACCCATGTAGCACATGATGCTGTCATCGGTAGTAACGTAATTTTTGCGAACAACGCAAGTGTTGCTGGTCATGTTCATATTGGTGATTGGGTTATTCTTGCGGGTAACTCTGGTGTACACCAATTCTGTAAAGTGGGTGCTCATGCCTTTGTTGGTATGTACTCAGGGGTCAATCAAGATGTCCCGCCTTTTGTAACGACTACAGGCACACCAGCAAGACCTGTTGCTATTAACACCGAGGGCTTAAAACGAAGAGGTTTTGAGTCTGACGAAGTAATGGCAACTCGCAGAGCATACAAAACTTTGTTCCGCAAAGGACTTAAATTGGATGAAGCTGTCGCTGCATTACAAGATGAGGCAAAGCAATTTCCTGCTGTTCAGCAAATGCTTGACTTTATTGCGACATCAGAACGCGGACTAGTTCGCTAATCCAAGCGCGCTCTTTGTCGCCTTATTGTAATTTATCAGATAACAAAGAGCTGGTTCTGATATAATAACGCCATACTTAGTATGGCGTTTTTTATTTTCTAGAAGAACAAAAATGGCAAACGAAAAATTAATCACCGTCGGGATCGTCGCAGGCGAGTTATCTGGCGATATCCTTGGCGCAGGCCTTATTAAGGCGTTAAAAAAGCGCTTTCCCAATGCTCAATTTGTCGGTATCGCGGGCCCTAAAATGCAAGCGCAAGGCTGCCGAAGCCTATTTGATATGGAAGAGTTGGCAGTTATGGGACTTGTGGAAGTGCTCGGGCGCCTCCCTAGGTTGCTTAAGATCCGCAAAGAGCTGGTAAATTACTTTATCGACAACCCACCAGACGTTTTTATTGGTGTTGATGCACCTGATTTTAATCTTCGCGTAGAAAAGCCACTTAAGGCAGCAGGTATTAAAACTGTTCAATACGTGAGCCCGTCCGTGTGGGCTTGGCGTCCAAAACGCATCCATACTATTGCAGAAGCAACCAATTTGGTTTTATCGCTACTTCCATTTGAGAAAGCATTTTATGACAAATATGAAGTACCGTGTACATTTGTGGGTCATACATTAGCGGATGAAATTCCACTTGAATCAGATACATTGGCTGCGAGGCGTGAAATTGGGTTAGGTGAGTCAGATACCGTGCTGGCGCTGCTTCCAGGGAGTCGAGGCTCAGAAGTAGGGCTATTGAGTGAGACCTATTTACTGACTGCAAAACAGTTGGTAGATAAAATTCCAGACTTAAAAATTGTCGTTCCTTTGGTGAATGAAAAGCGTCAAAAGCAATTTTCCCAAATACTGAATAAAGTCGCGCCAGAGCTGAGACCCATCTTATTAGATGGCAAGTCTTCATTGGCGATGAGTGCTGCTGATGCGGTGTTATTGGCGTCGGGTACTGCTACCCTAGAAGCTATGCTGTATAAAAAGCCAATGGTGGTTGGCTATCGCCTTAAAACCCTAAGCTACAAAATATTCAGCACATTTTTCACGTTTAACATTAAACACTTTTCACTGCCTAATTTGTTGGCTGATGCGCCGCTTGTTGCTGAGTTTTTACAAGATGATTGTAACCCTGATGCGCTAACAGATGCGCTATTGCCGTTATTAAGAGGGGATAACTCAGCCTTGATAGAGCGCTTTTATGAAATACATAAAGACATTCGTTTGAATGCCAGTGAACAAGCAGCGGTTGCTGTTGCGGAGGTTATAGATGCAGATTGAGCGTCCAGAAGTTAATCATATTGCGGGTGTAGACGAAGTTGGGCGTGGCCCTCTTGTTGGTGATGTGGTAACCGCCGCAGTTATTTTAGATCCGTCCAAACCAATTGAAGGACTAACAGACTCTAAAAAACTCTCTGAAAAGAAACGCAACGCGCTTGCTGAGGAAATCAAAGAAAAGGCACTGTGTTACTGTATTGCTCGCGCAACTGTCGAAGAGATCGATGAGCTGAATATTTTACACGCAACTATGTTGGCGATGAAACGTGCGGTAGAAGGTTTAAAAATCCCTGCTGAGTTTGTGTTTGTCGATGGCAATCGCCTACCTGATATTTCAGTTCCTGCACAAGCCGTGGTCAAAGGGGATAGCTTAGTAGCCGAGATCAGTGCCGCGTCTATTTTGGCTAAAGTGACGCGTGATAATGAAATGATTGAACTAGATGCACAATATCCAGAGTTTGGTTTTGCTGGTCACAAAGGTTATCCGACCAAAGCGCATTTTGCAGCATTGGCCGAGCATGGTGTTACGCCGCATCATCGAAAAAGCTTTAAGCCTGTACAGCGCATCCTAGCGGAGCAGTCGTAATTATGCCAACGCCTAATTTTGTACATTTACGCGTACACAGCGATTTTTCTATGGTAGATGGCTTGGCTAAAACCAAGCCGATTGTGGCTCGAGCGCAAGAGCTTGAAATGCCAGCCTTTGCAATTACGGACCAAATGAACTTATGTGGTTTGGTACGTTTTTATGGGGGTGCTCATGGCGCAGGGATCAAGCCAATGGTTGGCGCAGATCTGTGGCTTAAAAGTGATGAGTTCCCTGAAGAACCTTGCCGTATAGTGGTTTTAGCAAAAAACAATGAAGGTTATAAAAACCTGACATTGCTGATTTCAGAAGCCTTTTTGCGTGGTCATGTGTTTCATCGCCCAGTCGTCGACAAAGCGTGGTTAGCACAATATAAAGAGGGGTTGATCCTACTCTCTGGTGCGAAAGATGGCGATGTCGGAAAGGCGTTGCTCAAAGGCAACCCGCAGCTTGTAGCAGACACGCTCGCATTCTATGAAGAACACTTTGCAGATCATTATTATTTGGAGCTTCATCGTACTGAACGTGAGCAAGAAGAAGAGTATTTGCACGCTGCTGTTGCCTTGGCAACAGAGCGAAACTTACCTGTTGTAGCAACCAATGAAGTGGTTTTCTTGCATGAAGAAGACTTTGAAGCGCATGAGATCCGCGTTGCTATTCACGATGGTTACACCCTAGAAGATAAAAACAGACCCAAACGCTTTTCTAAGGAACAATATCTAAAAACGCCAGAACAAATGGCTGAACTGTTCAGTGATATTCCCGAAGCCCTTGAGAATACAGTTGAGATCGCCAAGCGTTGTAACGTGACGGTACAGTTAGGCACATACTTTCTACCAGACTATCCAACTGGCGATTTAAAAATTGACGATTTCTTGGTTAAGGTGTCAGAGGATGGCCTTGAAGAGCGTTTACAATTTTTATTTCCTGACGAAGAAGACCGCAAAGTTAAGCGTGTTGAATATGATGATCGTCTCAGAATTGAGCTAGATGTAATCAACCAAATGGGATTCCCAGGTTACTTCTTAATCGTAATGGAGTTCATCCAGTGGAGCAAAGATAACAATATTCCAGTTGGCCCTGGTCGAGGCTCGGGTGCAGGTTCACTGGTTGCTTATGCACTCAAAATCACAGATCTTGACCCACTTGAGTTCGACTTACTATTCGAACGATTCTTGAACCCAGAACGTGTATCAATGCCTGACTTTGACGTCGACTTCTGTATGGATAGACGAGATGAGGTAATCGATCACGTTGCCAAACTATACGGGCGACAAGCGGTATCACAGATCATCACGTTTGGTACCATGGCGGCCAAAGCCGTAATTCGAGATGTAGGTCGAGTACTCGGACACCCTTACGGCTTTGTCGATCGTATTTCAAAGTTAGTACCGGGCGATCCGGGTATGACACTTGCCAAAGCTTTTGAAGTCGAACCAAGGCTGCCAGAAGCTTATGATGGCGATGACGAGGTTAAAGAGTTAATCGATAAATGCCGCATCCTTGAAGGCTGTACTCGTAACGCAGGTAAACACGCAGGTGGTGTTGTTATCTCGCCAACCAGTATTACTGACTTTGCCGCACTTTACTGTGACGAAGAGGGTAAATTCCCGGTTACGCAGTTCGATAAAAACGACGTAGAGACAGCCGGTCTGGTTAAGTTTGACTTCCTTGGTCTAAGAACCTTGACGATCTTACAATGGGCGTTGGACATGGCCAATGAGCGCTTGGCGCGTGAAGGGAAATCATTTGTCGATATAAATGCTATCCCACTTGACGACCATGCCAGCTTTGAAGTGTTACTCAGAGCCGAAACAACCGCCGTTTTCCAGCTAGAATCGCGTGGTATGAAAGATCTTATTCGCCGTCTAAAGCCGGACTGCTTTGAGGATATGATCGCACTGGTTGCACTTTTCCGTCCAGGTCCTCTGCAATCGGGGATGGTAGATAACTTTATCGACCGTAAGCACGGTCGAGAAGAAATATCATTTCCGGATGCACAATATCAGCACGAGAGCTTGGCTCCAATTCTAGAGCCAACCTACGGGATCATCCTGTATCAGGAACAGGTAATGCAAATCGCCCAGGTATTGGCGGGCTATAGCCTTGGTGGCGCTGACTTATTACGTCGTGCGATGGGTAAGAAAAAACCTGAGGAAATGGCAAAGCAGCGTTCAACCTTTGAAGAGGGATCAATAAATAACGGTGTTGACGGCGAACTTGCGATGAAGATCTTCGATCTTGTAGAAAAGTTTGCGGGCTACGGTTTTAACAAATCTCACTCGGCTGCCTACGCGCTTGTTTCTTATCAAACGCTATGGATGAAAACCCACTTTCCCGCAGAGTTTATGGCTGCGGTTATGTCGGCAGATATGGATAACACCGACAAAATCGTCACCTTGGTTGATGAATGTGAAAACATGAAATTGACCTTGCTCCCACCTGATGTAAATGCAGGCGTGTACAAGTTTGCTGTTAATCTACAAGGGGAAATTGTTTACGGTATTGGCGCTATAAAAGGGGTCGGTGAAGGCCCTGTAGAAGCCATTTTGGAAGCGCGTGAACAAGGCGGTGAGTTTAAAGACCTATTTGATTTTTGTGCGCGTGTTGATCTGAAACGGTTGAACCGTCGTGTAATTGAAAAGCTTATTTATGCGGGTGCACTAGATAAGCTTGGTCCAGAGAAAAAGCAAGGCGGCCGCGCCACTTTACTGGCAAGCTTAAAAGACGCTATGAAGTCCGCCGAGCAGCACCACAAGGCAGAGCAACTTGGTCAGTCCGACTTATTTGGCTTACTTGCTGTTGAACCAGATGAGGTGGCACAGGCCTTTGTACATGCACCGCCGCTGAGTGATAACGAATGGTTACATGGTGAAAAAGAGACCCTTGGGTTATATTTGACCGGTCATCCAATTAATCAATACCGTAAAGAATTAAAGCATTATACCTCAGGCAAGTTAGTGGATTTACAGCCTACAAATAGGGATATGCAATCGACTGCTGCCGGACTTGTCATTAACGCCCGCACGTTAATAAACAAAAAGGGCAATCGCTGGGGATTGATCACGTTAGACGATAAGAGTGCGCGTATTGATGTTCGTTTCTTCCCTGAGCAGTTTGAAATGTACGAAGAGTTGCTACAGGTTAATCAGGTATTGGTGATCACCGGACAAGTGAGTTTTGATAACTTCTCCGGGGGGATAACCATGACCGCCAGAGACGTGAATACCATTGCTCAAGCGCGAGAAAAGCGCATCAATGCACTTAAAATGACACTCAGTATGACGCAAATTGACGCAGGCTTTGGCGAAGATCTAAAACGTGTACTTGAGCCATATAAGTTTGGTACGTGCCAAGTGATTATAGAATACCATCGACCCGATGCGACGGCTGATTTGACGTTAGGTACACAGTGGTGTGTGACGCCCAGTGATGAGCTGATCCGAGCGTTGAAAAAGCTCACAGGGCAAGAAGTTGAATTGATATTCGACTAATTCAGCTCAAAAGCGAGACACAAAAAAGGCCACCAAGTAATACTTGGTGGCCTTTTCAATTTGTGTTCTCTTTAGTTGCAATAACCAAATGACATTAAGCGCTGATATCTTTGCTCTAGCATTTCTTCTTGGCTTAGCTTAGAAACTGCATCAAGATCTTTTAGAATTTGTGCTTTTAGGTTTCTCGCCGCAGTATCGTAATCGCGGTGTGCGCCGCCTAGCGGCTCAGATACGATTTCATTGATAAGGTTATTGTCTTTAATACGCTGTGCAGAAACACCCATGGCTTCAGCTGCAAGCGGTGCTTTTTCTGCGCTTTTCCAAAGGATTGATGCACAACCTTCTGGTGTGATTACAGAATATGTGCTGTAACGTAACATGTTTACGCGGTCACCTACACCAATGGCAAGTGCACCACCAGAACCACCTTCACCGATAACACTACAGATTGTAGGTACTTTTAATGCAGCCATCACTTTTAAGTTCATTGCGATAGCTTCACTTTGACCACGTTCTTCTGCACCGATACCTGGGTATGCACCCTGTGTATCAATTAATGTGATAACAGGCATTTTAAAACGCTCTGCCATTTCCATTAGACGCTTTGCTTTACGGTAACCTTCTGGGCGTGGCATACCGAAGTTACGTTTGATTTTCTCCGCTGTGTCGCGGCCTTTTTCCTGTGCGATAACCATAACAGGCTTGCCATCTAGTCGTGCTGTACCGCCAATGATCGCAGGATCGTTTGCAAATGCACGGTCGCCAGCAAACTCGTCGAATTCTGTAAACATGCGCTTGATGTAATCACTTGCGTGAGGGCGCATTGGGTGGCGAGCAAGTTGTAGTAGCTGCCATGGGTTTAGTTCTGAGTAAATTTTTTCAGTAAGCTGAACACTTTTTTCTTTTAGCTTGCTGATTTCTTCTTCCAGACTTAGGTCCAAAGAACCTGAGCGACTAACAGCTTGTAGCTCTTTAATTTTTTGCTCTAATTCAGCTACTGGAAGTTCAAATTCTAGATAATTTAAGCTCATTTTCTAACCTATCTGATAATTTTTTAAAGTTTGTCTCGGTTTTATGTAGAGAGTACAGATTCAAAATGCCGTGACTCAGTTATTTTTCAGCATAATATTCAGCATAGTCTAATGTGCTAAATGGAGCTTAAACTAAGTGTTAGTATCGCTTATTTAAGTCAGTTTTTGCAGAAGATAGCGTATTTTAGCTACATTTACCTTCTTCATTTTTTAACTGTTTTTCCTTCGTGAAGGCGAGTTCTCTGTCATCACATACAATTTTATGCACATTATACTGCCCCGAGCTGCATCTTGAAAACAGACCAGCAAGATAATGCGACTTTTTAAACATAAGTAGGGATTTACCTAGATTTTAGCACTGATGTCAATTAATTTCGGGTTTGTTTTATCGATGTAAATATTGAAAATACCTTTTACAATAAATCAATGTCAGTTCACAGCAGTTGGTAAAATTGTTTTTTTGTATAATTAAGTTGTTGTGGCGTTTAAAGGCTAGCCTATTTGAGAAACAAAATTATATATCTCTGTGAGAATAATATTACTTAAACCAAGGGCAGGTTTTGAGCAAGCGCTGATCTGGCGCACAATAAAGTAGCTGTCATCGTATATCGCATTGCAATTTAGGGAGGATCAGGTATAACGCACGGGATTGTTAGAGGAAATAGTATGGAATCGACCAACGTTTATAAAAAGTTTGTCACCGCGCTTGAGCAGCAAAATCACAATGGCTTACAGCAGAAGCTGTGTGTTGCGTTGTCCGGCGGGGTTGATTCTGTGGTACTACTACATTTATGCCATCAATATGCCAAGTTAAATGGAACGGTCAAACTTCAAGCCATCTATGTTAATCATGGTTTATCTGACAATGCTTTGATGTGGCAGCAGTTTTGTACACAGTTATGCGCAAAGCTGGCAGTTCCCTTTCGCGCAGTTAGTGTAGATATACAAGCTAAATCACGAACCAGCTTGGAAGCGCAAGCAAGGGATGCGCGTTATTTAGCACTGGATACGCATGCCAGTCAAGGCGCAGTTTTAGTGCTTGGACAACATGCTGACGATCAAATTGAAACGTTTTTAATTCGCCTCAAACGAGGCTCTGGCTTACAGGGGCTCGGGGCTATGCGGGCAAAAACGCAGCTAGCTAGCGGGCGGGATTGTATTAGACCTTTGCTGGGCATCGAGAGAAAAGATATCGAGGCGTTTGCTCAGACCTTTTCATTGACACACATTGAAGATGAATCAAACCACAGCGACGTATTTGACAGAAACTTTTTACGTAATCAAGTGATCCCACTTTTAAAATCCCGTTTTAGTGGCTTTGTTCCTAGCGTTTTAAGATCAATATCGTTATTGCAGGCGCAGCAAGCTTTGGTTGATGAGATCTCACAGAGTGACTTAGAATCATGCAGCGACAATGAGCAACTTGATATAGTACGACTAGCAACTTTGTCAGCACTTAGGCAAAGCAATGTTGTCCGAGCTTGGTTTGCCAAACAAGGCGTCAGCATGCCGTCGCAAAAGCAGTTGGCACAAATTATTGACCAAGCGATTAACGGACGAGAGGACGCACAAGTGAATATCGAGCTGCGCACTGGATCTGTTAAACGTTACAACGCCTTGTTGTACTGGGTACCAAAAAATCACATTGAGTTGGCCGACATTGAGAATATTAGCCTAACCGCTGAGATGAAATTGGCTGATGGGCGTACACTGCTTACGATTTCAAGTGAGGGTGTGAGAAAGCCGCTTGCAGCAGAGTCCGTGGCCATTCGCTTTGGTCGTCTAAACGATAAAATAAAGCCATTTGGTAAACCCGGTCGTAATACCGTCAAGCATTGGTTGAAAGAGGCCAAAGTGCCCAGTTGGGAGCGCACGCGAATACCCATGGTCTATTACAATGAGGCGCTCGTTGCGGTAGCAGGTTATTTTATTAATTCAGATTATGCCGAAAAGTCAGGCATTAATTGGCAGATCCAAGATGCAGAATAATAATCAAATAGGTCAATCTTTGGCGAATAAAGCCCCCATTGTTGTCATTACGTGTGTGGTGATTTTTATATTATTGTCGCTCTGCTCTCCACTAAATTGGCTAAATCTTTTGTTATCACTTGGTGTAGGGACGTTGTCTGCCGGGCTTTTGTTAGCGTATTGGCACGGTAAAGGCGGAAGTTATTTTATTTTAGGCCTGTTAGCACCTATGTTGTCTATCGTGTTAAGCGAGCTTCCCGATTTTTGGGCATTGGGTTGGGTGATAAGTGGATTTTTTTGTGGTTTTGCCATTTTCCTTTGGCTATTTAAACTGCTGTCTAGTCAGCGTTAAGGGAGGTACTTACCAATTAGGGGATGGTAAGTACCGAATATGCTAAACCGCCCGTGCGCAATTTCTACCGGCTTGTTTTGCTTTGTATAAACCACTGTCTGCTCGGGCAAAGATCTCATTTGAACAATCTTGGCTCGACGCCAGTGTAAAGCCAATGCTGGTGGTAACTTGGTGTTTGGCCAAAAGGCTATTGCTATTGACACGTTGCATAATGCGTTCAGCAATGACTTTATTGGTTGTAAATGCAGGGTCGTCAATTAAGATCGCAAACTCATCTCCGCCAAATCTGAATACGGCATCAGTTGCTCGAATACTCGAGGTTAATATGCTAGCAAAGCCAATGAGTACCTCATCACCTTTTTTGTGACCATATTCATCGTTCACTTGTTTAAAGTTATCTAGGTCTAACAGCATCAAGCTGAAATTACGATGTTGTCGACGACTGCGCTCAAGCTTAGTATCCAGGTATTCATTAAACTGGCTACGGTTATAAAGCCCGGTCAGTGTATCTTTCGTTGCCAGTTGCAGCACTCGGTGGTACATCAAGGCATTTCTTAACGGGTAAAGCAGACAGGCATGCAGTTGCATTAAGCGTGCGCGTATCGTGCCACTGAGACTGTATTTGCTGAAATATACCAATTGCCCTAAGTGCTGACCCTCTAGGTCTAGATCAAATGTATAAGGCTTAAGTTGGTTGTCACCTTGTTGAGTTTGAAACAGTCCTTGGTTTGAATGAAACTGCAGCCCTGCAAGATCAGTTATGCGCTTAACGTAAGAAGCAAAGATATCTAAAATACCATTGACCTCTAGCGTTGTTTGCAGCTTTTCAACGAGCACATTGGGTTGTTCAGGCGCTTGCGATACGTACTGTTCGGTAGCGAACGGAACATAATCACCGCGCGTCGGCGTTCGTTGTGCCAAAATATGGACATTTTCCATCTGGTAATTCCCCTAATTACAACATTCCCGAACATATAAGCGAGTTTCGTGCCAAAAAATTAAACTGGCTGAAAAACAGTTGGTTGCTATAGTTAAATTGTATGAAAAATAATCCAAAACAATTCTTTGACACTTAGGGGGCAGTTTGCAGCAAAATTTTGCCGGGCTTTTTTCCGATAAAATCATCGCCGGGCTCATGAACGCCGTACATGGTCATTTTGCCGATGTTGTCGCTCTTCTTTTATGTGCGGTAATTTTGGTTTGGTCATTTAAAAGAGTAGGGCTGCCGCCGATCTTAGCCTATTTACTCACAGGTTTGGTAGCCGCAGGTTATGGCTTGATAGATAACAGCCATGAGATCCATTTAATAGCTGAAGTGGGAATTGTTTTTTTGCTGTTTAGTTTGGGGTTGGAATTTTCTATCCCTAAACTAATGGCCATGCGCAGTGTGGTATTTGGCTTAGGCAGTGCACAGGTCTTGCTGTCTATTCTAATCGGCACATCGCTGGTTTCGTTATTTGGCTATAGTGGCTCAGAGTCTCTCATGATTGCCTGCATTGTTTCACTCTCTTCAACAGCTGTCGTCGTAAAAATCATGAAAGAAAGCGGTATGTTGAATATGCGTAAAGGCCAGCTTGCAATAGGGGTTTTACTGTTTCAAGACATCGCAGTAGTGCCCATGCTGATTATCTTTCCGCTTATGGCGAGTACCGACAATCAAGTTTTAGTTGGCGCGCTGGTCTTAGCTTTGGCTAAGGGCGCTTTTGTGTGTTTGCTACTATGGGCAATTGGTAAGTGGATACTACCCAAAGTGTTCAATGAGGTTGCACTGGCAAGGACCGATGAACTGTTTGTTTTAACGACGCTCGTGGTCGCTTTGTGTGCCGGTGCGCTTACCTATGCATTTGGGTTATCAATGGCTCTGGGGGCATTTTTGGCAGGCATGATGCTCGGAGAGAGCCAATACCGGCATCAGCTTGAAGCAGAAATAAGGCCATTTAGAGATATCTTAATGGGTCTGTTTTTCGTGACCGTCGGCATGCAATTAGATGTGGCTTATGTGATAACAGCTTTTGGCTATATTGTGGCGGCACTTGCTGCGTTGTTGTTGGCTAAAGTAACCATTATTTATTTTAGCGCCCAGTTGATGGGGGAGAGGAAAAGAGATGCTCTGGCATCGGGTGTGATGCTTTGGCAAATGGGGGAGTTTGGTTTTGTGTTGGTTGCCCTAGCAGGACAGCATAATTTACTAACCCCAGATACAGCCTCATTTTTGATTGCACTCGGTGTGTTATCTATGGCCCTTACACCGTACTTAATTGGAGAAATTGAGCGGTTACTTAAATTGTTCAAATTAGATGGTGAACATAAATCTGATTTTTCTTATGCGGGATTTAAAGAAAATACAGTGAAAGATCATGTGGTGATCTTTGGGTATGCCCGTGTTGGCCAAACTATCGCACGATTTTTAAAACCAGAAGCAATCCCTTATATCGCCATTGAGCGCAATCCAATTATTGTGCAAGAAGCGCAAACTGCAGGAGAGCCTGTTATTTTTGGCCACGCGGGGCAAAAGGCCATTTTAAAATCGGCCTGTGTCAATAAAGCGCGGTTGGTAATTGTGACCATGGATGACTTTGAGCAAAGCCAAATAGTAATAGATGCTTTGAAGCACTACGCCCCTGAAGTAAAAATCTTGGTAAGAATGCAAGATGACACCCATTTGGAGGACTTAAAGCAACTGGGTGTGACTGAAGTGGTCCCGGAGTCTTTGGAAGCAAGCCTCATGCTGGTTTCTCATGTGCTTTATATGTCAGGGGTGCCGATGCGTCGAATATTTAAGCGGGTGAGTAAAGAGCGGCAGAATCGCTATGAATACCTCCATGGCTTTTTTACCGGCAGTCCAGATGAAATGAACGAGTATGGAAACAATCACTCTAGCTTTGTGACCGATAGACTAGAGTATTTACATGCGGTTGCGCTGCCCGAAGATGCCTATGCAGTGGATAAAACCATCTCAGAGTTACAACTCGTTAGACATAAAGTGGTGGTTAAGGCGCTCAGACGTGATGGTATTGAAATTTCCATGCCTGATGAAGATATTTTGCTGCAATCGAGCGATGTGCTATTGCTCAAAGGCAAACCAAGACGGGTAGAGCGGGCAGAGCAGTTTATTCTAGACGGTTTGCCTTAATCTAACTCTAAAAATGCTTTGATCTCATCCAGTCGTTCTAGCCCGTCTTGATATCCAATATTAATGAGCTCTTGGGTATAGCTTTTTTCAAACAACAAGTAACTGGTTAAACTTGATTGAGAATGCTTTTTCACACCTATGGTTCTCAGTAGGAGCTTCACCGCAATGGGGAGGTCGTCGTAAAAATCGATAGCCAATTCATTGAAGTTATGTGATGGGTTGACAATAAGTGTATCAACGCGTTTTAACTCTTTGTGTTTATCTCTGGCTGGCAGCAAACTGAGTGTGCGGTTGACTCGTTCAAGTCGCTCTAAATCCGACTGCAAAGTATCGCTAAAAATACTATCTAACAGGTGGCCAGCGACGACAGACATACCCGGGAAGTGGGGCTCATAGCCAAGGGGTTGTTGTACTTTTGGTTGTTCAACACCAATGATGAATATCTTGCTTGCACCTAGGTGTATTGATGGGCTCAAAGGCGAGAGCTGGTGGATGGAACCGTCGCCATAATAGTTATGTTTAACTCTAACACTTGGAAACACCATGGGAATAGCACTAGAAGCCATAAGGTGGTCTATATTTAGCTGGGTTTGAATGCCCTCTCGTTTAGCGCGCTGCCACGGTTTGGCTTCCTTTGACTGAAAAAATGCCACCGATTTTCCACTGGAGTAACTCGATACGGTCACTGATAAAGCATCAATAAAACCACGTTGAATATTTCGGTCAATTCTCGCCAAATCAAGCACCTCTTCTAGCAAGACACGTAACGGGGTGTTATCGAGTAAACTGGCTGGTGGGTGATTTAAGTAATCAGCTTGAAAACTGCGCATAACGTTATTAAATAAGTGTCCGAATGCGCCGAGCAATGTACTTTTATACACCATGTTGGTATGAAAATTTTTCCAGATCCATTCAATTTTTCGAATGGCGAGGTGCATGTTAGAGGAGTAACACGCAAGGCCGGTGGAGTTGATAGCCCCGGCAGAAGTCCCATTGATAATTTTAAATGGTAGAGGGGCACTTCTGGGTAAACTCAGCGCAATGGCCTTGAGTACACCCACTTGATATGCCGCTCTCGCTCCACCACCGGTAAGTAACAACGCGATATGCGGCTTGCCAATTTTACACTGTACTTTTTTCATATTTGTTCCTTCGAAGTAGGGTGTAAGTTGCAACGATAAAAACAAGTCGCTTTCTTATACTATAATCAATTGATGACGAATGTATATTTTACATCTCTTATAAATATCAGCCTGTTACGTAATTTTGACAAATATTAAGTGGTAAAAAAGTGTCATGATTATGTGGTTTATTGTCGATTTGGTGCTTGTTTGCGCGGGTGTTCATGTAATTGTCAGCAAATCGGCGCGAGTTTGAGATAAACTCTCGTTAATGCGCGTTGACGCAGATGAGATATCTTTTAGTTTGTGTTTTAATTACAAAGTGCCGCTGAGGTAAATGCCTTAGCCGCCGAGTTTTTTAAGCGAATTTTACGGAGCCTCCATGTCAGAGCACAGTTCAGCAGAACCAAGGACAAATAAAAAGCCTTCTAACAGTCAATTACTTCTTGCGGCAATCGCAGTGGTTGCCTTGATCATTGTGGCTGTATTTGTATTAGCGAACAAAGATAGTAAGCCCGCAGAAAATACAAAATTTCGACAGGATGTCGTCGTGCCTGAAGAAACCCCTAAAACCGTTGTGAATACAGCGCGTCAAGAAGCTGAGCAAAACAAATCAGCTGAGGTTGCACCAAGTGTTGAGCCAGAACCAGTGGTTGAAGAGCCAACGGTTTCTCAAGTGACAGAACCTGAGCCAAGACCTCAAGAGCCAGTAGAACCTGTACTACCAAGTTTAGATGACAGCGACAATAGTGTGCGTGACACAGTTGCAAACTACCTGAGCAAACAGGCGATGGAGCTGCTGGTAACAGAAGATATGGTTAGGCGCAGTGTGGTGTTTATTGACAATTTAGCGCAAGGTAAAGTGGCTAAAAAACATTACCCTGTGAGTAAACCTTCCGATAACTTTATGGTCATTGAAGATGACTTAATTATCACGGACCCGAATAGCTTTGAGCGCTACACGCCTTATGTAAATATGTTGAACTCAATGAGCACCGCGCAACTTGTGCGTTTATATGAGCAGTATAAGCCGCTTATCAATGAAGCCTATGAAGAGATTGGCTACAACGGCGGCGAATTCGATTATACCTTACAAGAAGCGCTGGGCGAGTTACTTGAAACGCCTATTCCAGAGTCAAACTTGCCGCTTATTCAAGAGTCAGTGACCTATAAGTATGCTTACGCAGAGTGGGAGCAGTTGTCAGATGCACAAAAACTGTTCTTGCGTATGGGTCCTGAAAATATGAAAAAAGCCAAAAAGCGCCTACAAGCTTTTCAGCGTGCATTGGCTAACTAGTACAAATTTAATACTTAAATAATCAAAAGCTTGCTTACTTGCTTAAACAAACAGCAAACGAGCAAGCTTTTTTAGTTTTCGCTTGCATCCCAGTAAGAAAATCGCCATAATTCAACCCGCGCCAAACAAGGCCCTCAATGGTAGTCTTATTGGTCCTCTCGCAACAATAGTTCGTGAACCTGGTCAGGTCCGGAAGGAAGCAGCCACAGCGGATGACTTGTGTGCCGGGATGTGGCTGGTAAGACTACCACCCAAATTTCCTCATTGATGTTGTTTGAAGTGTAAGTCTTATTTATAGTACTTAAAACTATACTAATCTGTACTAATTCCTATCTTTCTAAAGTAAAAAACTAGACAGTAGTTCATTAGATCAATAGCACTTCATATACTAATCTACTAAAACTAATCAGCACTAATTGGTTTAGTTACCGTGTTAGTCAAAGTTATTTCGCTTGGCTCGGAGCAAGACATATCACCATTCTTTAGCTTTTTAGACACGACATCTGAATTTAGGCAGCTGATCCAAATTTGCGATGACGCAGAAGTTTTTACAGACTTAAAAGATGACTTAAAGAAAACCACGGCCATCAATCATAGATCAAACATGCTAAATACCATGCTGATGCGCATGGGCTACCAACCAATCCTGATGCCGCTCGACGACGAAGCGCAGCTTAAGCTTGGTAATGTGATGGTCAATGCCATGCTAACTGCCACTAAAGAGCCAGACAAAAGCAAAGCCATGACAATGCTCTCTACTTACCTTGATACTGAAGCTTACTTAAAAGACGCAGGTTTGCTCGAGAAAGGTGTACAAGCGATTGAAAGTAAAACAGGCATTAGCATCAGAACATTAGCAAACATGGCAACAGCCACTTTAGGAGTGAAGAAAAATGGCTAATCCAGTTGACCCAACGATAGTGCTGCAAGAGCTTTGCGCAAGCGCCACCACAAGAACCGCCAATGCTTTAACGGTATTGAATGCTGTGTTGGAGCAACAAAGTAAAATAACGCCTCTTGATTTTTCCATGGCAACGATCGGGCGGCTGTCTAAAGAGCAAGGCGGCCCATCAACACAAACCATCCGTAATCGCACAGGTAAGCATTTTCAGCAATTAATTGAGGCCTGGGCAGCCTATACAGGCACAACGTGTAAAAAGCCACTCTCAGTGCGTCAAAAGCAGTTATTGAACAGCAACGACCAACATATTTTGGATGCTATCGACGACCCTGTAATTAGAGCCGTAGTAGGGTCATTGATTGCCGAGCGTAACAAATACCGTGACCAACTCAATACATTAAAAGCCAACTCAGACTTGTTTATTGACCGAACCAAAGGCGATAAAACCAACACCACACTTGAAAACAAACAACTGGTACCGCTGGAAGTTGAAGCCATTAAAGACGCAATTTCTGATGCGTTTTTCAATAAATATGGCTGGGGAGTTATGCCCACAGGGCAAGTTAAAGATGCTGAGGGGAATGAGGTTTATAAGCGCGGGTATGTGAATGGGTTGAGGAAGTTGCTTTGAGGTGAGCGAATTCTAACCTGGCGGTTGTCTAAATGCCAGAAACGGTCTATCAGCGTAACTCGTTTCTGCCTCTTAATGGGTTAACATAAATGCTCTAAAAGACTGCTTTGAGCGAAAAGTGGACCTTCATCGTTTTTTGAGAACGTTGCTTTTTAGCTCCTTAACTAGCAACTTGCTCCTGTAGTCATGGAAACGACCAAATGGGTCGTTTTTATATATTTGCTAAAACACCGTGACCATAAAAATGTGATAGGTAGCAACATGTTATTATTTATGTTAAAACTGGAACAATCAGATAAACGACTCAATTAGTGGTAGAAAACGAACCATTGGGTCGATGTTAAATTGTTATAAGCCGTAAGCCGTAAGCCGGCATGGAGTATACCTGTGATTCTTGTAAAGGATTATGATGGAGTTAGCTAAAAGTCTTATTGATGTACCTCAAACAGAAAGAGGCGGAGAAATAGCTCAAAGAGGATTTGACTTTCAAGCCTGTTGGGCACTTTCTCATATGTTTGAATATGAACTACAAGGTAAGGAATATGTTTTTGTTTTTGAATATCATGACGACGTACTTATTCTTGATTCTGAAAACTTTCCAAAAAAAGCTACGTTTGCTCAAGTTAAAACTAATGAGAAACCTTGGACATTAAGTAAATTAATTTCGGCAACAAAGAAAAAGCCTATTTCATTTATTGGAAAGTTATTTGAACAAAAGAATAAGTTCAATAATTCAGATGTTGAATTAATGTTTGTTTCTAATGCTTATTTTAGTTTTGATAATAGGAATACGTTCAAGGCTGATGAGCTCAAACCAGAGGATCAAGATGCTTTAATAAGCAAAGTATCTAATCAATTATCTAGTAAGGAAGCTTTAGAACTCTCAAAATTAACATTCTTAACATCTGATTTGAGTTTAGAAGACCACTCTGTTCATTTAAAAGGTAAAATTTGTGACTTTTTTGAGAGCTATTTCAACGATAATCTTGAAATTAATCCAGCATCTTTTGCTAGAACTCTAGAAAGTGCATGCAGAGACAGAGCGAAAGTAAGATCATCAGATATTCGAAGCTTCGATGAACTAATCAGAAGGAAAGGTTTTACTTCTACATTTGTAAAAGAAACGCTTAATAATATTTGTGCAACAAAGATCTTACAACCTGATTGGGAAAATGCACGTGCGATATTCGCTGATATGGGGAAAAATCATATTCAGTTACTTTCATTGCAGTCGACATTTACGCGTATAAGCATCTCAGTAAAGTCATCTACAAGTGTTGAGAAACTGTACTTGGAAAAAGCAGACTTGTTATTCGACAAACAAGCTGTAGAAGCATCGATGATTGCGTATATCGCCGAATCAATTAAATCATTAGAAATAACTCTTCCTGATTACTCTTTGGCTCTTACTGAACCTAAGAAAGAATGCATCATTGTTTATTCAGTAATTAAAAATATCATAGGAGGCGAGGAATTATGAGCCTCATACATTTTAAAGATATATCGATTCTTTCTCGAAGAGATAAAAAAGGTTTTAGCTTTGAGTTTTCACCTACTGTAAATATGATCTTTGGTGATAATGATACAGGTAAATCGAGTTTGATTAAGGCGCTATACTTCACGCTTGGCGGCGATTGTCGGATTGATAAAGATTGGAAAGATGATGATATTATTACAAAAGTTTGCATAAGCGTTAAAGGGAAAAGTTATACATTTGTCAGGCATAACAAGAGGATTTCAATATTCTCAAATTCAGACGATACGAAGCCAATAGTAACATCGAGCCACATGAGCGCTATTGCTGATAAAGTTCGGGAAATTTTCGATTTTAATTTACAGCTATCTTACAAAAAAACAGGCAAACAAAGCCAAGCTAATCCAGCATGTCTATACCTGCCTTTTTATATCGATCAAGATAATGGTTGGCACACCGTTTTATCATCATTTTTAGGTTTAGCGATGTATGATGATTGGCAAAAAAACTCTTTACAGTTTCATTCAGGGATGAAGCCAAAAGAATATTATGAATTGGTAGGTGAAATCAAAACAATACAGCTCGAACTTGAAGAACTTAGTGCAACACTTACAGTAGTTCTTGCAGCTAAGAAGAGATTTGAAGAGTCGTTTGGCAGAGTATTATTTGATATAGATATTGAATACTATCAAGATTTGCTGAATAAATTTTTAGCAAAATGTCAGGAACTCAATGAAGAAGAATCAGAGTTTAGATTAAAACTATTAAGCTTACTTTCTAATAGAGATTCTATAGCAAATGAAATTGACATATGCAGAGGTCTCATAGAAAACTTTGATGATTATACAACTAATGACGCAGCAGAAAAATATCACATGTTTGAAAATAGGGAGCAAATTTTAGAAATTCTTCCTCAAATGTATGATGAGAAGCAAGGTTTAGATGACCAAATAAACTCAATCAAAGAAGAGTTGCGCCAGTCACAAACATTAAGTTCAGAACTAAACTCAATGATGAAAGAGGTTAGAGGTGAATTGACATTACAGGATGTAATAAAGTCTCAAGCAAGTAAAGAAGTAGAGTTTACTTTTGATGAACAAATAAAAAGCCTTCATGAAAAAATTGGTTCTAAAACGACTGCTTTAGAAGCGTTAATTAAACGTCAAAATGAGTTTACTGATAAAAAACGCACGCAAAGTATAAACGATGATTTCAAATCTTATCTATCGATGGCGCAGGAAAAGTTGGGCATAGGCTCGCCTATTATTGCTCCCTTAATTCAGTATGGGAAAATCACAAAGAGCAAGACAGGTAGTAGAAGCCCAAGATCTATTTTTGCTTATCATTATGGGCTACTAAAAACTATGGAAAAACACTCTTCTGTAAACATGCTACCTATTGTAATTGATTCTCCTAAACAGCAAGATCTTGATACGGAAGGTACCGAGAAGCTAATTGCTTTATGTACAGAAGATTTAGGGAGAAATAATCAAGTAATTATTGGCGCTGTATCACTAGAAAGTAATATGCATGGTTACCATCAAATTGAGCTTACAGAAAAGTATAGTTTATTGAAGTTAGATGATTATGAAGAGGCTTATAAAAAAATAATGCCTTTTTATGAAAAAGGTATGTGCTATTAACGGCTTGTAACAAATCGTTAAAAAGACCGAAAACAGTTGGCTTTTAACGAGGTGCTATATGCCAGAAAAGAATTTTTTAATCCATTATTTATAATATTGAGACGATCATATGAAAATTTATACTGATAGCCACCCAAAGAAAAGCAAAGAAAAGTACATATTTCTAGAGCATAGTAATTGGGATGACTACTCATATCAGTCAACATATAATGTCTATTATTACAATGGATTCAAAGAGATTCATCTCGGTGAAGCAAAACTAATTGACTCAGAGAAAGGTGTTGGCAAGGTAAAGGTTGACAATGATATAAGCTCTTTACCTTACAATTTGTGCTCTCTTGGCCAAACAAAGGAATACTATAGAGACTTAAAGAAATTATCAAAAACTGAGTTTGATTTAATACTTAAAGCTCTAAATGATTGTGCATATGATGATGGTATATATAAAATTTTCCGAGATTTAGACCAGTTTAAGTCTTCCGCTGTAAGATTCAGTACTGCGGAGCAAGCTTTGAGTTTTGGGCGGGAGGTATTTTCAAGAACTATTAACAGTGATATTAAACCTTGCCACTCTTTTACATTTAATACTTTGCTAAAAGGTTTTAAGAAAAGCCACAAGCTAAATTTTAAATTTTTTGATAAAAAAGACAAAAAAATACCGTCAAATATAAATGTTGTTATAGGCAGAAATGGCACAGGTAAAACACAATTACTTAGTGATTTAGCTAAAACGATCTCAGGTTATGGTTTTGACAAAGATGAGCTAATAGAATCTAGAGATAATAAGTTTGGCAATACTAACCCTGTTTTTGGCCATGTAATAGTTATTTCATATTCTGCATTTGACAGCTTTGAAATACCTGGAAAAGATGAACAAGAAAGAAATAAACTCAGTTTAGCAGGTCACGTTCATGGTTATAAGTACTGTGGTCTAAGAGAAAGAATTAGTAGCGAACAGTATAGATTGAAGGATATATCAGAAATAACTAAAGACTTTCACGCCTCCTTTGAGAAAATAGAAAATCTAGGAAAAGAGGATGAGTGGTTTTCATGTATAGAGCATGTGTTAAATGATTTGTCATTTCAAAATTTAAGTAAGAATAAGTTAAGGAAAAGTTTTAAGAAGTTAAGTTCTGGCCAAAAGATAATACTCTCTATACTTGCTGGTGTGTATGAGCATATTGAAAATAATTCACTTATAATCTTAGATGAACCAGAAACTCACTTACATCCATCCTTAATGTCTGCATTTATGCACTCTCTCAGAGATATTCTAGAGTCTTTTGACTCTTACGCAATTATAGCGACTCACTCTCCTGTTATTTTGCAAGAAACACCGTCAATGTTTGTACAAGTACTCGGTGGAACTACGAGTATACCTTCTGTAAAATCTTTGAAGTTAGAGTCCTTTGGCGAAGAAATATCGACACTAACTGAAGAAGTGTTTCACGTATCTTATGAAGATGCGAACTTTTACAAAACACTTAGTAAGCTTTCTAAAGAGGGATATTCAATTTCAGAAATAGAGAAGTTGTTTGAAAAACGTTTAGGCTTTACTGCAAAAAGCTTTATTGAGACGTTGTAGGTTATTAGTATGAGAAATTTACCTATACCAACTACTTTAAATAAAAAGAAACTAACAAGAATAATTAACTCTAAAAACAGACCTTACAAAGGTAGACTAGTTCGTGTTCGACCAGCGGTAAAACGCAGGTATGATGAATATGATGCTCATGCAGAGCAGCTTGAAAACTTGGCTATAAGTACCATCACAGGTGTTAATGCTGATGCTCTTATAAAATGCTACACATCTAAAACTGGTGAAATGTCAACTTTAAGAGATGAGCTTTTGTATCCAGATATAGAAGACTTTGATGCTTGTCCATTTTGTGGGATTGGTGAACCTACTACACTTGACCATTACTTGCCCAAAGAGAATTTTCCTGAGTTTTCTGTTTTAGCAAAAAACCTAATTCCTATTTGTGGGGTTTGTAATAGCAATTACAAAGGTTCCAATTGGATTAATAATGGTCAGCGTCTATTTATTCATACATACTATGATATTTTTCCAGATGAATGTTTTTTGAATGCATTAATTACAGTAAATAATAAGGTCGCAATAGAATTCTTGCCAATTGCAGTAGTTAATGAGCCTTACTTTTCTGATTTGTTTGACAACCATTTCAAAAAGCTAGCCTTACAGAAAAGGTACAGAATAAAAGCTGCATCTGAAATAAGTAGAAAAAGACGAAGTTTAGAAAGGATATTTTTCGGAGGAGGAACAGCTTGTGATGTAGCAAGATCTTTAAGGACTGAGGCTTCAAAATTAGAGGTGGAATATTCAAAGAACCACTGGAAGCCAGTCCTTTACAAAGCCCTATCAGGGTCTGTAGATTTTTGTAATGGAGGGTTTCAAAAGCCTGTGGTGAAATAGCGTATAATAATAACCAAATCAGGAATAACCTAATGTGACAGTCACAAACTATTTGCATAAATTACGTTGCTTGAATACTGTTTAAATATCCAGTTAAGGTTGAGTTAAATAGGAATTACAAGAGCAAGGAAGCACTGATAGATTTGACGTCGACATCTTATTATCACTTAATTGCACGGTGTTGTGGTTCAATAAACCCGGACACAACTTTAGGTAGTATGATTACCACTTAACTAGTCGTGTCAAATGGACAGAAAACGTCGAACATTTAGTAAAGAGTTTAAACTTGAAGCAGCTTGCTTAGTTTTAGATAAAGGTTACTCATTTCCAGATGCATGCCGCTCCTTGGATGTGGGTGAAACTACCCTAAGACGGTGGGTTCAGCAACTTGAGGTTGAAAGGAGCGGTGAAACACCGAAGTCGAAAGCTTTGACGCCTGAACAACAGAAGATCCAAGAGCTTGAAGCCCGTATCAATCGCTTAGAACGAGAGAAATCGATTCTAAAAAAGGCTACCGCTCTCTTAATGTCAGAAGAAACAAACAGTATTCGTTAATAGACCAATTAAGTGAGCAAGATCCGGTTGAACTGGTTTGTAATGTCTTCGATGTCGCCCGTTCAAGTTTTTATGACTACAAGCGTCGCCTTAGTGCCATTGATACTTGCGAGGTGTACCTTCGAGCTAAACTCAAAGAGTGCTTTAAATTAAGCCGAGGCTCCGCAGGAAGTCGAACACTCTCGGCAATGCTGGCCGAGTATGATATTGATGTTGGCCTTTTAAAATCAGGCGGATTTTAATCGCATTGCGACGAAAAAACCTTAGGCTTGGAAATATATTTCCACAATTTAATTCTAACTTTTAAAAAGTGCCTGTCCTATTTTTTCCGGAGTTAATTGAAAATCTGTACTTCCTACACCTCTAAACCAAAGGTCATGGTTGAGCTCAGAAACAGCCTCTACATATTGTCCTAGACTTAAAATCACTAAATTTTCCTTATGATAAACCTATGAGTACAACTAATTATTAGTCTTGATGGTTTTATAAATAGTATTTCTAGAGATATTTAGCTCTCTAGCGATTGCTGCAATCGGTTGATTTTGCTTGTGTAAGCGGTGGATATCAAGTTTTACGTCGTTGGATATTGGCTTGCGGCCCTTGTATTTACCTGCTTTTTTAGCAGCTGCAATGCCCTCGAGCTGGCGCTCTTTTCTAATATTAAGCTCAAACTCGGCGAACACGGAGAGCATATCTAAAAAGGCTTTGCCCGAGGCCGAGTCGGTTGAGATGGGCTGCTCTAGCGCTTGTAGCTGAATGTCGTTGGATTTTAAGAGGTTCACTAAGGTTTGTAGATCGAGTACGGAACGAGCGATACGGTCGACTCGAGTCACGATTAAGGTATCACCGGCACGAAGGTAGGCAAGTAGGGCTTGAAACCCATCGCGTTTGGTATTCGATGCTGATGCCATATCGGTAAACACCTTGTCACAACCAGCTTCCTCAAGTTTGGCTACTTGTAAATCTAAAGACTGATCTGTAGTTGAAACTCGCGCATATCCAATCTTACTCATGGTAATTGTTCATTTAGCATCTAGACTAAATAAACATAGTGCGTACTAACGCCTTAAACCACCCTAAATGAACACTTTTAATCAGCATTGGTGATGATCAATTAGGGTATACGCTATTTGAACTTATGCTTTGCCGCAGTTTTAGGAAACGCCACCACAATGGACTTGCAAAACCCCGACCTGATTTTAGTCAAGCGCCTATCGGAGCATTCATGCTCTTACTTCGCGGTTGAAAGCATTGCGGGTACCGATGTGGTGTTGACGGATATTGAAAGCGGTGGGCTGTTTAATTTTGCAAAGCCAAGGCTTGAGCAACTGGTTTCAAACGGTCATCTCAGAACCATTGCACGGCGAGAACTGCCCACCAAGCTAACCTTTAAACCACTCAATAACGTTAAAAAGCCTGAAATGGAGGCAGCTGAAGACCTTGCTTCCAGAAAAGAAATGGAGCGACGTTATAAGTATGTGCAAGGCGCAATTGAACAAAGCGTACCAGCTTATACCGAAAAATGGTTAACTCCGTATATTACCCAAAAGGCAGCGGAAATAAACGACAGCAGCCCACCTTCATGGCGCACGCTAGCCCATTGGAACAAAACCTTTGTGGAAAGCGGCTGGGATAAACACGCACTTATGCCAAGGCATAAAGCCAAAGGTAATCGCACCAAGCAACTACCTCAAGAAGTACATAACCTAATTGATGAAGTGATCAACGAATACCTGCGCACGCATACGGTTGTGAGGTATCAAAAGGTTTATGACCAGCTTTTAGAGCAGCTTGAGAAGCTTAATGCTGAAAGGCGTGAAGCTGATTAAAGTGAGCTAAAACCATGCAGCTATAGATGGATGGTGAATAGGCTTCAAAATACGCAGAAATGAAGTGAAAAAGCGAGGAGCAGATCTTCGCTTTCTTTATTTTTGGCTTTTTAGTTACAAGGTTCTCGTTCACTAAGATTGTTAGTTTTTCAAGGAGAGTTAGATGGCAAAACCGATTGCTTTTGGAGTATACCAATTTAGAACCAAGAAAAGAGCTATTGAAGAGGCACGTCTCAGGATAAATAAATATCAAGGAGGTGAGCGACTTAGTGTTGAGGACGAGCTTTTTTTTGCATCTCTATTTACGCTTCATTCTGAGTTTGAGGAAAAGAAAGGTGTTGGGATAGATCATATTAAAGTTCAAAGAGATTTTCACAATAATCGATGTTTATATATACACAGAGTAGATGGCACTGAAATCGATTGTAGTTGGGTGCACTGTATACAACCAGCATCTAGGAAAACAGTGATCTCAATGGCATTTAGGAGAGCGGTTAAAAAATTGATTATGGCGTATAAAAAAGCCCAGTTAGAGGAAGTTGATATGTGCCCAATACTCGGGGTTACGTTGACTTATGACAATAGCCATGTTTCTTACTTAACCCCTTCATTTGAAAATCTTTTAAATAACTTCCTCAGTGAACGTCAAATAGACATTGAGTCTGTTGCGTTAACAAACCCTAGCCCCGATGACACAGATCAACGTGGGCAGGTAGCGGAGCCTAGCTTGGTAGAGGAGTGGCGTAATTATCATCAAAATAATGCGACTTTGCAGTTGCTTAGTGCAAAAGCAAATCTACGTAGATTGAAAATCTAACAGGGCTTTAAACGTCCTTTGAATTAAGTGGAAATAACGAGAGTAAGTATGGATATAGAGAGTAAGCTAGTTGAGATATTTCGTAGCCGCTCTGCTGGGCCTTTTTTATTTTTAGGTTCTGGGTTTTCAAGGAGATTTTTGGGCTTAGAGGACTGGAGAGGACTACTTAGCAAGTTCTGTATTACAGGAAAGCCTTTCGAATATTACTTGTCAGCAGCTAATGGTAATTACCCTAAGGTTGCGGCACTGCTTGCTAAGGACTTTAATGAATATTGGTGGAGTGAAGCTGAGTACTCAAAAAGTGTAGAGAGATTTAAATTAAAAATTTTAGATGAAACATCAGCTCTTAGAATAGAGATTTGTAATTACCTATCGACATTAGATCAATCTATAGCTAAAGAGTCTAAATACGCGGAAGAAGTAAAACTACTCTCAAACTTAAATGTTGATGGAGTAATTACTACAAACTGGGATATGTTTATTGAGCAACTATTCCCAGAATAGAAAAACATACATTGGACAAGAAGAGCTCCTATTCTCTAACCCGCAAGAAATAGGTGAAATATATAAAATTCACGGCTGTTCAACAAGTTCCAGCTCTTTGGTTTTAACCGATTCTGATTATGATTCATTTAATCTAAAAAACACTTATTTAGCAGCGAAATTAATTACCTTGTTTGTTGAACACCCAGTAGTATTTATAGGGTATTCAATTTCTGATGAGAATATTAGTAGCCTACTTAAGGCAATATCTGGTTGTATAGGAAGAGAGAATATAGAACAACTTCGAAAGAATTTAATATTTATTCAGCGACTATCAGAGGGGGAAGAACCTAACATATCCGATACTTACTTGACCATTGAAGGAATTCAAATACCGCTAGTATTAGTCAAAACAAATGATTTTCTTCCAGTTTATAAGGCAATACATTCTACAAAGAGAAAAATACCAGCAAGAGTGCTTAGATATTGCAAGGAGCAATTATACGAATTGGTACAGTCTTCTGAGCCGGAGAAAAAAATATGCGTGGTTGATATTGATGAAATAGAATCAAAAGATGATGTTGAATTTCTAGTTGGTGTTGGAGTTGCTCAGCAAGCGTCAGTTGGACCATCTCCTATTGGCTACGAAAGCCTTGATACTAATGATCTTTTTGAGGACTTACTGCACGAAAATAAAGAATACGATGGTGAACAAATCCTAAGGCATGTGGCGCCAAAATCTTGCAAATCAACACCAAATGTTCCTGTGTTTATGTATTTACACAAGATTGGTATTACTGACGAGCTGGCTTACAAAAGTTCAGAGTTTATGTTAGATAAAGTTGTATTTAGAGATCCTAAGAAACTTCGAATGAACTCATACTCAAAGCCATATTTTAGGAATTATAGGCATATGAATATGGAACAGATCCTTGAGGCTTGTACACCTGAAAATGCCGCAGCATACATTCCATTTCTAAGTCTAGATAAAATTAACGTTGATTTATTACATCAATTTTTAATTGAGAATGAAGACAAATTTGATTATGAAAACTCTAGCTACGCAAGTAGTTTTAGAAAGCTAGCTGCACTTTATGATCGACTGAAATGGGGCTGGCAATAACAAGCCTCGATAGAAATTTTTAGGTGCTTATTCCCCAAACTTTCGGTATTAGTATATAGCAAGTCAAAATGCTTGATACAGTTGAAATGTTATGTAAGTGACTTCCTTTTTTGACTACTAATTTTTCATTGCTATATCTCATTGTTTTATTTGTGTATTCTATATTTAGTACACTTTCCACTATAAATTTGTAAGTCTGCAAATTTGTAGTAAAACCCCGCATAAAAATTGAATTATAATCCCTGCATAGCCTACTTTTAAATCGTCTCGTATATTCGGTGATGGTTATGATCAGGCGTAAACTAAAGCACTCCAGAGTCAAAAATCTCTATAAGTTTGCAAGTCAAAAGAACAAAGCCACTTGCTTAGTTGAATCATCCTTAGAGTTCGATGCGTGTTTTCACTTTGAATACTCTCGTGAAATAAAAGCTTTTGAGGCTCAACCGTTAGTATTTGGATATGAATTCAATGGCAAGGTTTGCGCGTACACTCCTGATTTTTTGATTACTCATCATGAGAAGCCGCAAAAACTTATTGAAGTTAAACCCTTTAGTAAAATATCAAACCCTGAATTTAGGGCACGCTTTGCGCAAAAACAGTTAGTTGCCAAAGAGCAATTAGGTATTGAACTGATATTAGTTACCGACAAGCAAATTCGTGTTTATCCAACCTTAGACAACTTAAAGTTGCTTCATCGTTACTCGGGGTTTCAGTCTTTAACAGACCTCCAACTCTCCATCATTCAGCTACTTAACCAATGGCAAAAGCTTACTATTCAAGATTTGGTAATGACCCTAAAAGCCTCCATCGGTGAGGTACTTGCCTCGGTATATCGTTTATTGTCTTTAGGCAGTGTTAATTCAGACTTAAACACAGAACTTACTTTAGAGTCGGTGATTTGGGCTGATGGAGTTTGAAGACGAGTTTAACGTTGAGGAAGAACCCCAAAAGTTAGTTGAAACCGCTAAAGCGGAAGAGCCTAACCCTCAACCTCGCGATTTAGAGTCACTACCAGAGGAAGTGCAGGCAGCTACACTTGCTCGACTTAAATATATCAAGTGGCTCAAACAGCGTTTAATTGGTGGTTGGACACAAAAAAATTTAACGCCATTACTGGATGAAATGCCTGAATTTCAAGGGCAAGAAAAGCCAAAGTGGCGCACTGTTGCTGGGTGGCATGCTGACTATATTAAAGCCGAGGAAGACATTCATGCTTTGATCCCAAAGCATCATCGCAAGGGCAACCGCCAAGCTCGCACCGAGACAGATAAACTCTTCGAACTTGCCCTCATGCGTTATTTAATAAGAGAAATACCGTCTGTTGCGTCAGCGTATTCCGAATTATTTAATTCAAGTTTTAGAAAGTTATCAATATGTATAATTTATTTATATGAATAGGTATTGGTTCAGTAGATAGCGTTACAATAGGGTGCTTATTGCCTTTGCTATTCCATACTTGAATGCACTTACAATTAAAGTCAATATTGTTTCACTCTTAATTGTACCGCTTTCATTACTCTTAAACCACTTCCGTATATAAGGCCTGCAATAAGGCAATAAGGCAATAACGCTTAGTTAAATGAGTTATAAGCAGCTTAACTTCTTCTGGTGTCATAACGACAGATAGTTTTGCTTGTTTTTTCTGTGGGCAAAATTTAAGTTTAGCGACAGTTCTTTTTTATTATATGTTTTTATAAAAATAATAATGAAATGAGTGCCGTGGCTTGTGTTCATGGTGCAACTCTTGTTAAATGCTCTAGGTAGTACTCGACCTCGTTGTCCCCCATTGAAGCGGGGTGACGCTTGTTATGAAAATGGATATAAGATGCAATCCATTTTAGGTACGTTTCTACGGCGCGTAATGAATGCTGACGTACCAACATATAATCAGCGATATAATTTAAAAGTGGGGAGCGTGTTTTCATGTCATCATCAATAAGGGTGACTATGTAAATATACAGTTCTGACTATTCTGCTCCCGTATTCAAGAAAATGAGCACCGAGCGCATTTTCTTTTTTCTGAATATCTTTATCACCAGTAAAATATTTATAGTTGGTAATGCATTACGTTATTTTAAAAAGTAGATTTATTAAATATATGAGCGTGACATCGGCAGAAAGATGCGCGACGCGTGAACTATAAAATTGTTATGCACTAAGAGATTATGGAATACAAAGAGGTTAAGGAAATTATTCAATATCATGCTCTCGAGGGGGTTGGTTACACTTCGAGATTTGGTAAATATCCAAATTAATTTCAGCGTTAGAGGCTGTATCAGCACATTTATCAGGATCAGATATCATTGAAAAAGAGCTTGCAGGGTGGATTTTTGCAACATCTGATCAAGCCTAGGGCAACTACAATGGCGCTGCTATCAAGAGAATTGAGCTGAAGACAGGTTTCACCGAGTCAGATCTGTTTCAAATTAACGAGTTGGTATATGCAATACTTGAGCAATAACAGCATAACAAGGCGCAGCAACGGACTGTCAAACCTGTCATTTTTTGTGCAGCTACGTAGCACAAAAACCGCCAGATTTTCCAGCCGCTGTGCGTGGCGTTAAACATCACGGCGCGTAATTCCTAGCCTTGGTATAAAAATAATTACAAAAAAATTGTGTTTACATGATCATGGAGTTTTAGACATGTTTTTACCCATTAACCTAAAGTATTTAACGATTATACTTTTTTCAGTATTGTTGTTTGGCTGCTCATTAGGCCAGATTGAAACCAACCAAAATGTTTATTCTGTACAAGATACCGCTTATGTAAATGGACACTTTTTTGATCCAAAGAATGGTTTTGAAAACAAGGTTATTGTTGTTAGAGATGGGACTGTTTTCACCAAAACAGAGACTTTACCTGACGACTTTCCAGGGGAAAAAATCGATCTGCAGGGAAAATGGGGGATCCCGGGCCTTATTGACATGCACACCCATTCGTTTGGAAACTTTATACCTTATTCTAAGAACGATGCACCGGGCACACAGGCTGTTTCAGAAAGAGTATTGAAAGCAGGAGTCACTGGCTTTGTTGACTTATTCGGTGATGAACAAAGTCTTATTAATGTTAGAACTAAGCAACGAAATGGGGAATTTCTGGGGGCAGATATATATGCTAGCCTGACTTGTTTTACAGCACCTAAAGGCCATTGTTCCGAATATGGTATTGCTACAAGAACGGTGACATCTGTTGCGGATGCAGTAAGAGAGATGACCGAGTTAGCGACCCAGGACCCTGATGTGATAAAAATTGTTTATCAACCTTCTGACGATCAACCTTCGATTTCAAAAGAAGTATTTGCGCAATTAGTTAAAACATCTAAGCAGTTTGGTATCAAATCTATTGTTCACATTAAAACCTGGCAAGATATTAGAGATGCGATAGAAGTTGGTGCTTCAGCTGTCACCCATGTACCACGCGGTGAAATTCCAAAGGACATACCAGCCCTTATGGCGAAAGCCGGAATTGTGATGATACCCACATTAACCATTCATACAGATTTCGTTAATTATTTATTTGACCCAACGGTGTTAGATGCCCCTTTAATCAAGGAACTTGTTCCAGATGCTTTAATATCAGCCTATCGCCACGCAGATCTAATTGCTAAATATAAGAGTAAGCAGGCTAAATTTAGAGAGCGAAATTCTGTCACTTTTTCTTCAGTCAACGCAATGATTAATGCTGGTGTTAGGGTTCTTGTAGGCACGGACTCGGGGAATTGGAACACTATTCAAGGTTATTCTGTTCATAGAGAGATGAAACTTCTAGTTGATGCGGGTATGACACCTCACCAAGCGATTGCTTCAGCAACATCTTACTCTGCCAACTTTATGGGTATTAAAAGTGGTGTCAATGAAGGCGATAAGGCCAATTTTGTTATCTTAAATGCCTCACCGAGCGAGGATATTATGAATACACAGAGTATTTCTCTTGTGGTCAAAAATGGAAACATCGTGGTACAAAATAGTTTTAACGATGACAAGTCGTAGTTTTTGCAGAGACCACTGGTAAGTTAATATTCTTGTGTGCATAGAAATGTGCCGTTTAACAAAGTAATTAAGCCGGATTCGTAACAATTGGCTCGGTTCCGCTTCGTTCCACATTTAGCCAACTGTTACTCACCGCTTATTGCAGCGTTAAGTTTCTCAGGAGATAAACCATGGAGTATATTTTATTTATTCATAATAACGCGGATACTCCCACAGTCCCGAGCAATGGGAGTATTTCATTACTATCGCACCCAAAGTGGTATGTTCAATGGTGGAAGCGAAATTAGCACTAGACTCCAAATTGGAAGTAAGGATGTCATTGATACTACCTCATCTGTAGGTGGCTACATGAAATTTGAATCAGATGACATTAATAAGGTTTATAAATTATTAGAGCTGCATCATAAGCAAATGCCGCGCTTACTTCAAACCGTGCTCGTAAGTGCTCGACCCAAGCTCTGCGTCTAATTGTTTTTACGCCTTTTTTGAGGTGGTTTCCTCAAGCATCGAGTGTTTTAAACGGAGGGTCGCAAACATATCTTTTAGCTTGCGGTTTTCAAATTCAAGCTCTTTTAAATCTTTACATCAGAGGACCATATTTAGAACGCCACTTATAAAATGTACCCCCATGTTTACGACATATTTCCAGTACATGCACTTTGATTGCATTAACATTAATTTCCAACTTTCACCAAGTCTTAAACTAATAAATCAGAGTTAATGCTAGCATTAGCTTATAAACAACACGGCCCCCAGATGCGTTTATGCTTCAAGTCTATAAACACAATATTGGTTAGCTAAAATATGCGAGCTATTTTAGCAGAGAATTAATGTAACCTAATTTGGTTGCTGAGAATAGTTTTAATAAAACAACAATAAGTGTATACTTCCATTGTTTTTATTTTTTGAATTAAGTTCCTTTTAATGGTTATGTGTAGTTTGAAATTACAACTCTGCTTAAAGGACTGGTTTTAGCTGATTTTAAATACTTAAAACAGCCTTAAATTTTATTTTAATCTGGATTTCAAAAGCCTTTATCGGTAATTGTTAGCATGAATATAAGAATTTTATTAATTTTATCTACCGTAATTTTCGTAATTACAGGTTGTTCTAGCTCAAGAGCTACAGCACCCCTTAGCCCGGAAATTCCTGAGGCGTCATATACAGGAAAGGGAACAAATGCCGGGCCTATGTTGGTTGGCTCTCTTGGTGCTATGGGAATTGGTGTAGGTGTAGCAATAGATATAGGTATAGCTAAAGACTTTCATCAACAAATTGAAATACATAAAGCCAAATATATTAAAAATATTTCTTTTCTACTAAACGGATATTTTCCAAACGCTGAAAGTTTTAGCTTGTCACAGCTTGATTTCACGGCTGCACAAAGAGATGAAAATTTGGTAAACACAAGCTTGGTTATTAAAGTGGAAGATAATAGTGACATTGACTTTGTTTCTATTGAACTAGAAACAATCAAGTTCGATGATTTAAAAACGTCAGATGCTTTCTGGCAAAGCCTCGAAAAAAAACTTAAAACAGGACTGTAATATGAAAACAATTCTCTTTATTGGGTTACTCATTGGAGCTATTTCTTTTGGTACTAAAGCGAGTACATGGGCCAATGCATCTGGAAAAATCAGTAATATTCAAGTATGGGCCAATGGCAGTGACCCGTATGGAGTCTGGGTTACTTTAGGGAGTGGCTCCGCAACGCCAAGCGGTTGTGGTCTGACTTATTATTTACAACATAACGCTTCAAACAAAGATATCGTTTATAGCGGCTTACTTACATCAAAGGTGTCTGGCGGTACAGTTACTATACAAACAGATAAAAGTAAGAATGCTACGGGTTTGTGTCGAATTCATAAAGTTCTTTTTTAGAGTAATATATAGGTGGATACGATATAGAAAGTAATTTGTCACTATTTAGGACTGGCACAAACTTATTGCTTAAATCGTGCTATTTTACTTCTGTTTAAATATCCAGCTTGAGATTGAGTTGAATAGAAATGATAAAAGCACGGTGTGTACGCCGTGCTTTTTTATATGGAGAGGATAAGTACACAGGTAAAAACTTTGACCACAGACGGACATGGCTAGTAGAGCGAATGAAGCTGTTAAGCGGTGTATTTGCGATTGAAATAGCCGCATATGCCATTATGAGTAACCGCTATAACTTGGTTGTTAAAGTGAATAGGTTGAAAGCACTGGATTGGCGAGATAACGAGGTGATACAAGTTATACAAGGGTAGGTCAATCATTGATAGACACCTAAACGGTGATGCTCTTAGTAAAAAGAAAAGTGCCTGTCCTATTTGTTATCTTGTTCGTACTTCACAAATTTTAGCCAACATTTTGTAGCCTCATAACGAGGCGTAGGGATCCAGGCAAGTATGGTAAAAAACATTAAGATAGGAGATTGGGTCAGAAGTTATGGCTCAGGAATATGGAGAGTTCACCGAATTCTAGAGCTAAGTGATTTCGATATTCAAAGCCAAAGCTGTAAAACCAGAACTATTGTTTTCTCTTCACGTTTTGTAAACGACTCTTACAAGCGCTCCTTTTCAACTGAATGTTGTGATTTAGCGTTTGTTTCTCATTTGGATTCTGATGAAAAAGACGAGTTGGAATCGTTTATAGAAAATAACCCTGAGCTGGTTGCAAAATTTGATACTTACCAGCCTAAGAGAATTGATGCTATTTACAACGCAAATGTAAATATACCTTCATCGGGGTGTACGACAGACTTGGAAGAAAGGCTATCTTCGTTCCAAGAATTAAACTTAGAGCAGTTATATAACCAGCTAACTAAATTTAAAATTGGTTCAAGTGGTACAAAGGGATGGACAGCTCAATTTATTTCAAATAATCATGAATGCTGTGAAGGTAAATTGTTATATAGCTTTTCTAGAATATTAGCATTTTGATGCCTAAAAAGGCCACAAACACAGCAGGCTTGTGCTCCTTCGTCGACAATTTTAGCCTGCTATTTTGTGCCGTTTACGGCGAGCGTTAGGGCTACTGATAAATGAAAGTTAAATCGATAAATTTAAACTCATCAACTGCCGACTGTGCAGAGCAGCCTATGGTTGAATGGAGTAACTTTGATTTAAGCGTTCGGTTCAAAAATTGGATGAATGAAGATGTTCAACTTAACTTCTTTGACGTACCCCATTTTAAGTTTCTAAGTAGCGACGAATGCATTGTTTCTGATTTAAGTGATGATCGAGTTTACGAAGTCCTAAATTCAGAGTTACTGGCAAATTTAATTAAGTGTGGTGAAATAACGCCAGAGGAGCATTTTAAACATTGGTTTGTTGGGTTTAATGCAATTGGCTCTTTTATTGAGGTCATATTTAGAGACTTCGCTGAAAAGTAGTCCTAACAAAGTGCTCAAAACGGACGCGTAAAAGTTGGCTCGCGCTCCTTCGTCGCTAGTTTTAGCCAACTATTTTATTGCCTCTTAACGAGGCGTTACAAGGAGGAAGCTTGCGCACATTCTATATCGTATTGATGTTTTTTAGTTATTTCAGTGAGGCGCAAGAACCAGCTCCACTTGCTTCATGCCTGTCTTATGAAGTAAGTAGAATTGATAAAGACAAGGGTAAGTTCATATTACAGAACGTGTTTGCTCCGCAACTATTTGAGAACTTGGATAAGCGTTTTCCTGATCAAGATATTGATTGGTCCGCTTGGACTTTGAGTGTAGACGAATATAAAAGTGAAGATGACAAAGAAAAAACGAAACTTAAAGGTTGCTTTGATATCACCAAAATTCATGATAACAACGAGTTGATTTCTTCAATCATGAGAGTTTCCATGACTCGATTTCAAGCAGCTATGAAGTTTTATTCAAAGCCAAGCGCTGAGCGAATTCCGAAAAATAAAATAGAATCAATGCTTGATGGTTATGAAGACTTGCTTAAGAACCCAAAAGTTAAACAAGCAATGAAAGGCGCGTTGGAACATAACAATCAAGTTCAAGCGACGCCAAGCAAAGGCCCGGCTGGTTAGGGGGCTCTGTGCTATCGAGATTATTGTTGAATCAGCTTATTAAGATAACAGTGGCTATCCCTTTTATTGTTATTGCTTTTTATCATCTGTATTTCTTTATTAAACCAAGTGTTACTGTCATAAATGAATCAGAGAACGTTATAACAGAGGCCATTGTTCGTTTGCCTGAGAGTCGTTTGAATTTTGGCTCTATTGGACACAAGCAAGAAAACACCATTTACCATTCACTCTCTCAAAATGATGGTAGTTATAATTATTCATTTAAAATTGACGGTAATACAATAACTGGAACTTGTGGTTATTTAACAAACAGTGAATTCAATAAACGGTTTGTGCTCATCGTTAGTAAAAGCAATTTGGTAGGCTGTAGCCAATAAATACATCACAAGTTAATTAAAAAATGGACGTAAAACTGCAGGCTTGCGCTTATTCTAGCCGACTATGTTTTAGCCGTTTATTTTCAGCATTAATCAGATAATTTGACTCAGCCTTTAAACCTTTTAGCCAATTTTTTCGTCTAAAGAATGATTTTAGTGATTTTAAAAGGAAAGTAATGAGCCGATTAATAACTCAAACTATATCATCGTTATTGGCTATTTCATTAATAACAGTTTTGACCTCATGCAAAAGTCATGATGCAATTGATTTTGAATCCAATACGAAAGATGAAATCATTGAATTTATTGATGGAAATGTTGGGCAGGTGGTCTCAATTTCTGTCGTAGACTCAGAAAATACTTACCAATATCATGTTGGGACGTTAAGCAATGGAGACACGCCTAACAACCAAACAATATATGAAATTGGCTCGTTAACCAAAACTTATACAGGTTTAGCTGTTGCTAAGGCTATTCACGACGGGAAAGTTGAGCTTGATAAAGATATCCGCCATTACCTTAAAAATAACGAATATAAAAACTTAGAACTGTCCAACCAGTATATAACTTTACGACACCTTTTGACGCATACCAGTGGGCTGCCTAGCAATTTTGCTGCCAGTCGCGAAGATATTGAGCAAGGCAGATATTTTGAAAAAATATCAAAATATTCTAGAAGTGACTACTTTGATGACCTTAAAAAAGTAAAACTGAACTCTACACCAGGCGAGGACTATCTATATTCAAGCGTCGGTACAAATTTAGCTGGATATATTCTGGAATCTGTTTACCAAAAGCCATTTGAATTACTGGTTTATGAAATAATCACGAGTAAGTCTGGAGAGCGAGGCACAAAATTCAGACGCACAGACTCCGAAGTAAGCGAAGTTACAGTCGGATCAGATGGAAATGGCAATCAAATGCCCTTGGCTAGTCCATATTGGCTTGCTGGTGGGGGATTAACTTCAAACCTTGAGTCTGTCACGCGGTATATGCAACATCAATTTTCTTCAGAGCCTGAGGTGGCAATTTCTCATCAACTATTAGATGAGAGCTGGACGGGTCATGGCAAGGCATTTTATTGGTATACAGCTAAAGATGATTCAAATGAACTAATGCTCTATCAAAGTGGCGGCTCAATGGGCACATCTAGTTGGCTAGCCATTTACCCAAAGAAAAAAATTGGTATTTTCGTTGTGACAAATGTGGCAGGGAAAAATACTCAACCAAAGTTAGAATCGATTTCAAATAAGGTTTTTGATTATTTAATTGAATATAAAAAAGCTTTAAAGTCGGATCCGTAACGGTTGGCTCGATCCTGCTCTACTACGTGGGTTAGCCAACAATTAGTCACCCCTTCAAGTAACCACAAAAAGCATATTTGGCGGTTACTTGAAAGCACTTTTAGCTTTAAATTATCTGAATTGGTTTACGCTTCTAGCTTTTCGGTTCTAGGTGAAAACTCAAAAACGTCTGAATAGCAATTTAGCTCTTGTAAGCCTATAGAGTTTAGCTGGTCAATCGTGCCATAAACCATTTGTGTTGAGCCACACAAATAAGCATGTGTATCCTTAAGATCAGAATAATCTTGTTGTATCACTTCGTAGAGAAAGCCTGTTCTTCCTGTCCAACCCGACTGAGCCGACTCTAAAATCGTATTGAAATTTAGGTTTTTATGCGCAGTCGCCCAATCATGAAATTGCTCCAAAAGAAAAAAGTCATCGCTATGACGATTGGACCAGTAAATATTGATATTGGCTTCAGGGTTTCGATGCAAAAGCTCTTCAGTAATACATTTTATCTTGGATATACCAGAGCCTGCAGCGACAAATAAATGAGGCTGGTCAATATTGGTCTGTAAAAACGCATTTCCCATTGCGAGCATGATAGCAACTGGCTGATTATTTGCTTTGGCAGCAAACAAGCAGTCAACAACTTTACCTGAAAAATCACTGGTAACTTGGATGATTAGACACACTTTATTCGCTTTATCAGCATCTAAACGGCTGGAAATTGTGTATGAAAGCCACAATGGTTTGCCATCATGATTCACATCAAGTTTGAGCTTCAAATATTGCCCTGACTTATAGTCCAATACGCTTCCTTCAGGTGCTAAGAGCTCAATTTGAAAGGTGTGTTTATTCAGTGACTCTAACTTGGTTACAAAAACGTCATGATGTGCAACAGGGGGCGTTTTAGCTTCATTTTTCATTTTCTAAACCTACATTTAATCGTATGGATTATTTAATTGGCGCTAGTTTAGATGAGTTTATAGATGAGAGATAATGATATATTATAAACAATCTATTAATTTTGCTCATAATTAAAAATGTTAGAACGTATCCACCTTCGTATCATTCATGCTGTCCATCAGCAAGGATCTCTTACTGCCGCAGCAAAAGAGCTCTGTGTAACACAATCGGCTTTAAGTCATACCATGCGTAAACTGGAAGACAATCTAGGGACTGCAGTCTGGGTACGTGACGGAAGAAGTTTAAGGCTAACACAAGCAGGCCATTATCTGCTTAATATCGCAAACCGTGCGCTTCCACTATTGAGCGGTGCTGAAGAAAGATTAAAACAAATCGCCATGGGCGAGCGCGGCACATTGCGGATCGGTATGGAATGTCACCCTTGCTATCAATGGCTATTAAAGGTGGTGTCGCCTTTTTTAGAAACCTGGCCGGGTGTTGACGTAGATGTTAAACAAAAATTTCAATTCGGTGGAGTAGGTGCTCTGTTAGATTACGAAATAGATCTGCTGGTAACACCTGATCCCTATTTTAAAAGTGGTCTGGTCTTTGAGCCAGTATTTGATTATGAGCAAGTGCTCGTTGTTCCAAAAGATCATGAATTAACAGCGCAAAAATTTGCTAAGGCTGAAGATCTTAGAAACCAAGTATTATTTACCTACCCAGTATCAAAAGATCGCCTTGATATTTACACGCAGTTCCTCAATCCAGATCAAGTGATCCCTAAACAACATAAAACCGTTGAAACCACCGACATCATGTTGCAAATGGTTGCATGTGGTCGAGGTGTTGCGGCATTACCACGCTGGCTGGCAGAGGAGTACAGCGTAAAATTACCATTATCAGCTGTGCGTTTAGGTAAAAATGGCATCGCGAAACAAATTTATTTAGGTACTCGCGAAGGGGATAGTAATATTGATTACCTCGGAGCTTTTATCAAAATGGCGCACAGTTACAAGCATCCGGTGGCTATAGACTCGGAGTAAATCAACAGCCATTAGCTCTTCCTAATGGCTATAACTACCTGTTATTACATTCTTGTTGCGAGCCATGTCGCGGTGAAATGACAAGTGTGATGTTGGCCTCAAAAATTGATTTCTCTATTCTCTTATCGAACTCTGATATCCATTTGCACAAACAATTAAAAGTCACGAAAAGATAAAAGCCCCCGGTTTGCCTGCATTAGAGAAATGAAAAATGACCTAAACGCGGCGCTCGTTGTACTGCATATTCTACTGTGGGCGCAAAGCGCTGTCCTTCACGTAGTTAAACAACTTTTCAGTGATAACACGCTGTTTCGAACTATTGCAAGCATACTTAAAAAGCCAACGGCTTTGCTCATAAAACAGCATCACTAAACATGGAATTAATTACCACCCCAGCTTATCACTCACTGTGATTAACAATTCCAGTACGTTTGTGTATTCTCTCCGTTAACATAATACTATGAGCAAAACTCATAGGTTCATAAAATTAAATCAATATTAATCATGGATTATTCATCATAGAATCGCTTCATTACTTTTGAGGCCAGATTTAATTTTTAAGCTAGGGACACCACAATATTATGAGCAGCGATTTCACCTATTCCATTAAGACCATTCGATTTGATGAGCACTATTCACCTTCGAACGATACGCGCCTTACTACAAACTTTGCTAATTTGGCTCGCGGTGAAGTACGTCAAGAAAACCTGCGTAAAGCAATTAACATGATCAATAACTGTTTTAATAGTCTGGCAAATTGGGATAACCCAAACAAAGACCGTTACTCAGTTGAAATTGATATTGTGCATGTGGACATTGATGTTGAGGGCAATGGCGAAACGTTTCCTACTATCGAAGTATTAAAAACATACATAGTTGACCACCATACGAACAGACGTATTGAAGGTATTGTGGGTAACAATTTCTCATCGTATGTACGCGACTACGATTTTAGCGTGCTACTACGTAAACACAATGAAGGGAAAGATCAGTTTTCTGTGCCAGATAACTATGGTGAATTGCACGGTAAAATGTTTCAAGATTTCATTAATTCAAGTGCTTACAAAGAAAACTTTAGTAAGCCGCCTGTCATTTGCTTAAGTGTATCTGACAATAAAACCTATCATCGTACAAGTAATACACATCCGATTTTGGGTGTTGAATATACGCCGAATGAATCATCACTGACTGAGCAGTATTTCAAAACAATGGGTATGGAAGTTCGTTACTTTATGCCTGAAAACAGTGTTGCTCCGTATGCATTCTTTTTCTTCGGTGATCTGTTAAACGATTACAGCACATTGGAGCTGATCAGTACGCTGAGCACCATGGAAACTTTCCAGAAGATTTATCGCCCAGAGATTTATAACGCTAACTCTACCGCTGGTGAAACTTATAAGCCAAGCCTGAAGAACTTAGACTGCTCTTTAACGCAAGTGGTTTATGACCGAGAAGAGCGCGCTCGCCTTGCGATTGAACAAGGCAAGTGGTGCGAAGATAATTTTATTCAGCGACACCAGTCAACACTGGAAAAGTGGGCCGCTAACTTTGTTCAGCCGTCATTCTGATTTTAAGGTATAGATGCATTAATTATGAAAAAACTATTCCCAACCTCTACCGCCGGAAGTTTGCCAAAACCGTCTTGGCTAGCACAACCTGAACAGCTTTGGTCACCTTGGAAATTAGAAGGCGAAGAACTGATAGCCGGTAAAAAAGACGCACTGAGAGTCACGTTACAAGAACAAGACAGTGCAGGTATCGAAATTGTGAGTGACGGCGAGCAAACCCGCCAGCATTTTGTCACTACGTTTATCGAAAACTTAAGCGGTGTTGATTTTGAAAATAAGAAAACGGTTAGAATTCGCGACCGCTATGACGCCAGTGTACCGGGGGTTATTGGCCCAGTAAGCCGCCAAAAACCGGTGTTTGTTGACGATGCAAAATTTTTACGCTCGCAAACACAGCAGCCAATCAAATGGGCGCTACCTGGGCCGATGACTATGGTAGATACGCTATATGATGATTACTATCAAGATCGTAAAACCCTTGCTTTCGAATTTGCTAAAGCATTGAATGAAGAAGCAAAAGAGCTAGAAGCAGCTGGCGTTAATATCATTCAATTTGATGAACCTGCGTTCAATGTGTTCCTTGATGAAGTGAACGAGTGGGGTATAGAAGCTCTTGAAATCGCAACCCAAGGGCTTAAGTGCGAAACCGCTGTACACATTTGCTATGGCTACGGCATTAAAGCAAATACCGACTGGAAGAAAACATTGGGCAATGAGTGGCGTCACTATGAAAAAACCTTTCCAGCAATCCAGCGCTCTAACATCGACATTATTTCTTTAGAATGTCATAACGGTCGAGTGCCTCTAGAAGTACTGGAATTACTTAAAGGCAAGAAGGTGATGGTCGGTGCTATTGATGTAGCTACCAATGACATTGAAACGCCAGAGGAAGTCGCCGACACTATTCGCGAAGCACTTAAATATGTCGATGCCGACAAGCTCTACCCAAGTACAAACTGCGGTATGGCACCGTTATCACGAGAAGTAGCGAGAGGCAAATTGCAGGCTTTAGCAGCTGGGGCTGAAATAGTAAGAAAAGAGCTCTCTGCATAATTTCTTCGTTTGTTTTTCACATAACCAACAAATGGGGTTTCCGTTTGTTGGTTTTATTTATTTCATTTAAACGTTGTTGATTCACACTATGATAGAGTTTTTAAGCAATAATACTTCAACACTTGTCGCACTGATTGCAACTGGCGCATTTGCGGGCATTTTGGCTGGTTTGTTGGGGGTAGGCGGCGGTATTGTGATAGTGCCGGTGCTATTTTTTGTTTTTCAGAGCTTTGGCGTATCGCCTGAGTCGGCCATGGTTATCGCAACAGCGACCTCGTTAGCGACAATTATTCCAACCTCCATCAGCTCAATTCGCTCGCACAATCAAAAAGGTAATGTAGATTTTGACCTTTTAAAGCGCTGGGCTGTGTTTATATTTATTGGCGTTTTGGCAGGAAGTTGGCTGGTAACTCGCATCAACGGCACTTGGTTGACTGGGCTATTTGGTGTGATCGCTACTTTATCAGCCCTGAATATGATGTTTCGAACAGGCAAGTCAGCTTTATTTCAATCACTACCCGGTAAAGCCGGACAAGCAACAATGAGTACCTCAATCGGGTTTTTCAGCTCAATGGTGGGCATTGGAGGCGGTACTATTTCTGTTCCATTACTCACGCTTTATAACTACCCGGCTCACAAAGCTGTGGGTACAGCCGCTGCCATTGGGTTAATTATCTCTTTGCCAGGAGCCGCGACTATGCTCATTTTAGGTCAGTCACCTGCTGATGCTCCTGTCGGCACGTTCGGACTTGTGAACCTAGTTGCGTTCCTATGTATTGTGCCTTTAACCGTGTTATTTGCGCCAGTTGGCGCATCACTCGCAGCTAAATTAGACGCAACAAAGCTCAAGAAAGTATTTTCTATCGTATTGCTTATTACAGGCATGCGTATGCTAATACAATTATTTTTGTAGGGCGAATATACACAAACATTTTTGCGAGAGGTCAGCGGCTGTAAAGTCGCTGACCTATTTTTTAAGCCCCAAAATAGTCACCCAGCTTTTAAACAACAAAACCTTCAGTAATCACTGGAGCTGCTTAATTCCTCGTCAGTGAGACACCTGACTTAAAGCGGCCGGTAAGATCGTGATCTTTTATAGTAATCTCCTGATCCATAAGCACTGCTTTCAGTTTAGGCATCATTTGTGCAACTTCTTTTCAAATGAAGACATCGATTCAGTTCTAACTGAACACTTATATTAAATGTAACCTTATGAATTTAATTGGTAAATGTTCTTTCGATTGTGCTGTAAATACCACCAAACCTTGGAGTGCTACTTTATGAAATTATCTCTTTTTGCAATGTCCACGCTTTTTGCTTCGCAAATTGCAACAGCGGACAATTTAGTTACAAACGGCTCTTTCGAACAGGATGTCGTTAAATCAAAATGGAAATTGCTGAGTACAGTAACCGGGTGGCAACGTGAAGGGGCAAGGTTTGAAATTCAAACGTCACGCCTTGGTATCATTACCGCTCAAGATGGCAATCAATATATTGAGCTCGATTCGACTGCCAATCACAGTGTATTTCAAACTCTCGCTACAGAGGCTGGAAAAACATATGAAGTCTCATTCTACTACTCACCGCGAGTTTCTGGGCACACTCAGACAAACAAAGTTGATGTTAAGTGGAATGGCACGACGGTTTTAAATTTAAACGCAGCGCAAAGAGGTTGGCAGTCTTTTACCTTGTCTTTAGAGGCGGATTCAAGTACTTCAGAGCTCCGTTTCACAGGAGCGGGCACTAACGATAGTTTAGGGGGCTTTATTGACGACGTTGTCGTAACAGAAAAACAGGCGTGCCACACGGGTATTTTTGGGATCAATAACTATGGCTCATTTGAGACGGGTTATGTCTATAAGTTCAATTTAGAGACAAAGACTTTTAGTGTCGTAGCAGGGGCTCAAAATACCGCGTCAAACATTGCTAGTCACAATGATAAGCTTTATTTTATGGAGCAGCTTGATTCTGGCAGCAAGGCTTCAAAACTTTGGTCAATAGATTTAGAAACCGGTGCTCAAGTTGCTGAGGCAGATGCGAAATCTTGGCCAATTTATCGTTCTGCGGTAACCGCGAGCGGGCAATCTTTACGCGCCACCAGTAAAACGTATATGTATGATTACAATCTACAAACTGGTGAAAAAACAGTGTTAGGCAAGATGCGTTATTCAGGTGATTCTTTCTCACACGGTGACATTGCTTATTCTGCTGATAACAACACACTTTATGTGCTAACTGGTAAATCCTTATATACAATCGATGATAGTTCGATGGCATTAACCTTGATTGGTCACCATGGCATTAATTGGGCGTCTGGTTTAGCAATTTCCGATGAGGGTACATTGTATGTCTCAGGAAGAGTCTCAGGTGAAAACGCGAAAATTTATACCGTCGACCCACAAACCGCAGTGTCTACCTATGTTATGGATGCGCCACGGCATATCAATGATTTAACCTTCGTAGATAACTACTGTAAGTAGACGATTTAGGATTTGTTTGGCCACGTCTATTAAATTGGGTTTGATTTTGTTTTCAAACCCATATAATTTTTTTCACACAAAGCTACTCTAGCGATTTTTAGCTGCTCTTCAGCAGCTAATTTTGATTCTTGTTAGTAGCAATCGCTTTTTAATACAGGTGCTTTAATTCAGTTGGCACTTTAGCTGTGATATTTGCAATACGCTCTGCTTTTGCGTCTATACCAACAAATGTGGTTGTGTCATTTCCTGGCACACATAAGGTGGTAGTAATAGGCCCAGTAGTTTGGTTTGCTTCGGTAAAGTTAACACGAGCAATGCTGGGTAACGTTGTGTTAAGCACGGCTAAATTGATACATCCCGCCATCATAGGGAATTTTACGCCATCTTGACTTGTACTAGCAGGGACTCGCGCAATCTCAAACCCTGCATTGTTAGCATTTTTAGTTGTTTGTAAGCTAGCTCTACCATAATTACTAATTTGAAGTGAAGAGCGGCCATATACGTTAAGCGTAGAGGTTGGCTTGTCATTATTTATATAGTAGAAGTGAACATTACTAGATGGAATTAAAACAGTAGAGCTGGTTTCTTTTGGATTGACATACATCCAATTAGAGATCTGCTGAATGGAGCCGTTAATCGAGGCTCTGCCCCAGTGAATATTCGATAGAGTCACAGCTCCATTCATATTTTCAATGGTACAAGAGTCTTGATGATATACAATAATGCATCGGCCACCATTAGTCTGGTATTGGTAGTCCAATAGAATGTCAAAAGAAAATGGATTCTGTCCCGCAATAGGCATAGGTACTGAATGCGTAGTGCCATCAGTCGTTGCTGCTAATTTAAACGTTATATCTTGCTTTGCATTTGCATTAATACTAAATACAGCGCTTGCTAAAGTTAAACTAATTAGGGCCTTTCTTATTTTCATCTTTTTATCCTTAAAGTATTTGAAACTTTAATAATTGAGCTAGAGAGGGAACAAAAAACAGTTGTGCACGGTTGCTCTCTCAAGTGTGTGGAAGAGCAAGAAACACATCCAAGTTCTCTTTTTTGGAAACAAGATATTATGTTTTACACATGTTTATTTCAAGTTAAAGTTTTGTGTTGTGGCTGAGTTGAAATAGTGGATAGACCTGTTGAATCATTGACTATCTAGTTGGCCTAGTCATTTTCTTATTCAATTTACTATTTCTGGAAATTCTCTAGCATAACTCTGCAAACGCGGAATTAGATTCAAAGGCGCCTACTTTCCTTAGCATCAGACGTGTTTAAGTAGAACTGTGTTAGAAATACAGCTGGATGTCATGTGTTAGTACCAAAGAGCAGGTTAGCAATTATTGGCACAGAAGGGCCTCTGAACTTTGTCAAGGTCAATACGAAGTGCTTGAAGAGAAACAGGGCTGCCTGGCAAAAATATTGGACTGTATTGTTGTGCGTCTGTTGGTGTCGAAATATCAAAACAGAAAATGCACCTATTAAAGGTGCTTGTCTTGACGGAGCTGACCAACCTTTTCAAGCGATGATACTGAGTTGAGCTTTTTCACAAGGCTTCAAGGTATTACAGTAAGATTGTGACCAATAGCTGTTCTGATTTAGTTACAGGGTGCAGGTAATAAATAATTAAACTTTTCTGGCAGCATATTTTAGCATAAAAAGCCAGCATTGCTGGCTTATAATGACTTCAAAGCTAAATGGGAGTAGCTAAATACTTCCCCCTATCAAAGTATGGAACTCAATTGAAACCCACATAAACTCAATATAACTAATAACTAAGCCACTTATAAAAGTCAGCAACATTAATACAATTGATTTGCTTACTTTTTTATAGACATAGAAACTCATAACAATTGGTAGGGTGAATGTTAATAGTACTAAACTATTGTACCAACCTTGTTTCTGCTCTAATGCTAATACAAAGATAAGATCTAGAGTACATAAAAACAACAGATAAATTGATGCAATAATTACAAGTTTAATCAAATGTTTCAATAACTCACCATGCATTTTAATTGTTACCTTTATCTAGTATTTTTTGCAATAGTTCAAGCTGGTCATACCTTTTTATCACATCCGTAACAAAGTCTTGGCAATTATTTGTAAGAAAATTGTAACCATCATCAGCGTAATTTACCCTTACATCATTCACTGCGGCCCGAATTAAGTTTTCGTCGTAACTCTTGGATCCGCACTGGTATTTACTTTTGTTTTTAGCGTCATCGAAGAAGCCACCTTTGGTATATCCCCAGTTTTCTCCACTTCCATCTTCAGAGAAGATATGCTCGTGAAATATACCTAAATCTAGGCCTGTTGCTCCACTGGTTTGAAAGTTTCCAGCAAATGAAAGAGGCCTTTTACATATTTGAGCAAGGCCAAATAGGTCTATTCTTGAGATTGGATTCCCTCCAACATAAGCATAAGTATTTATACCACCAGCTAAACCAATAGGATCAGATTGTGTATAGCGGCCAGTCTCTGGGTTGTAATAACGATTTATGTTGTAATACAAGCCACTCTCAGAGTCATAATATTGCCCAGGAAAGCCAAGGTGATAGCCGCCAATTTTGTCTTTCAATACAGTACGGCTAAATGCATAATTTTCTGCTCGCCATACGACATTTTTACTTTGGTCCGTGATTACTTCAGCACGACCTATGTGATCGTTGTAAACACTAAATAACTTGTTGTTATAAATATAACCTGCTACTCGACCGCTTACATAAATGTATTGCTTTTCGTTGCCTTCGGAGAGAAGTTTGGCAGATTCATTATAGATAAAGTGAGTACTTCTTCCCATTGCCTTTTTAGATACTCGTAAACCTAGTCCATTATACTTGTATTGTATATTGTCGTTAATTTTAACCAAACGGTTAAAAGAGTCATAAGTAAAGTTTCGATGACCATCGTTCTTAATGTTGCCATTAGCATCGTAGGTAATGCTATGGCTTCCTTCAGTACCTGATAGGCTTGTTAAACGGTTACTGTTTTTATCGTAACCTAGAGTTATATTTTTATGTCCATCTTGTGTAACAAATGGAAGAGTCACGCTTACTTCGCCATGGAGAACAAAAAAACCAGAGCGCTTCAGCCCTTTGGAGGTCTCTGTTTTTCGGTTACCAACCAAATCGTAAGTATAGCTACTGCCACTTTGTGTAACTGGGTGACGAGAGGAAGTTAATCTGCCAGCTTTATCATAAGTATACTGGCGGGAGGCGTCTGAGTTAACGGTATTGATTGCTTCCTTAATATTGAATGCTCTATCGTACTTATAATCAAGATTTTGAATTCCGCCAGCGCGAATAGTTGAGATGTTCCCGGACTTACTTCTAGCAAAGTACTGCGGTATTCCATTAGAAAAATGTAATGCAGAAATAGCACCAGTAGAGTGGTGATCAACCTTATTGATCAAACTCTTAGTCACACCATTTATTTTAACATTCACTTTTTCTATGGTTTTGTCAGAGGCGTAAGTATAGCTTACCTGGTTTCCACCCGGGTAAGTTATAGTAGATAGTTGGCCTGAACTATTATACGTAGAAGAGGTAGTATAATTGACACCATCAATTAAATTAGTTTGGGTTGTTACATTACCAGCTCCATTTCGTAGCAATGTTATATTCCCTGATGGGCTTGATATTTTTTTTAATGTACCATTGTGGTATTCGAAGCTATGTTTCACGCCACCTGAAGTTATGTTACTTAAATCACCATGGGAGTTGTAGCCATATTCGATATATGTACCATCAGCACGTGTTAAATTATATACTCGTCCGCTGGTACTAACTGACATAGGGGTTTGCCCTGTGTCTGGGCTAATTAGCTTTTCAAGAGTATTGTTGTTGCTATACTGAAATGTTGTTCTATTGTTTTTGGGATCTTTTATTTCGGTTAGTTTACTTTTTGTGTATTCAATATCAATGATGCCGCCGTCAGAGATATTCTCTCGCCTTACTCTATCTAACTCATCGTATTGATATGAATTCGTGTAGCCTTCGCCATCAGTAGTGCTAAGCACGTTACCTAAGTTATCGTAGGTGTATTGCGCAACCAGTTGCCCACCAGCTGACTCTGTTAGCTTCCTGCCTAACTCATCGTAGGTTGCGCCACTCTCAGTTTGAATTTGAGTCGGTTTGTTCAGAGGGTATGAGCTTAACTTGATCAAATTTCCCATTTTGTCATAGTCATACTGTGAACTCGTTTGGCTTGTGAGGTTGTCGACTCGTACAAGCCTGAATGCTCTGTCATATACGTAATCTAATACTAGGCCGCTAGAATGGGTTTCTTTTTCGAGCTTTTGCTTGATGTTGTATTCATATGTAATTGTACTGCTTTTACCTCCATCATTGGTAGTCAGAGACTTAACCTCACCACGAGGATGATAGGTAAAAGATTTAATTAAACCAGAAGGGTAGGTAATTTTACCCACACGACCTAATGCGTCATATTTTTCGAATTTTGTTGTGAGGCCTTTCTCAACTAGCTTAGTAAGGTTTCCTTGGCTGTTAAAGTGTTGAGAATTAGGAGAGTGCGGTAAATCACTGCTTTTCATAACGATTGAAGCAGGCTCTTTGTTATTGTGATATGTATAAGTTGTCGTAATCGATCTGAGGATATCACCATTTAGGTTGAGATGAGCTCTGTAAACTATATCGCCAAGGTCATTATAATTTAATTCAAGTTTAAAGTCTGGACCTGTTTCGGTTAATACCTGGTTTTTGTCGTTCCATGTATACCTAAATACTGACTCTTCAGCCGACCCTTTTGCAACGGTTTTGGTTATTACGTTGCCATCTTCGTCATAGTCAAAATCTGTAATGTGGCCCTCTTCATTAGTAATGGTGTCAATATATCCCTCACTCGTATATGTTTTATGTAGAGACATGCCATTACAGTTTTCTGACGGTAAGCTACGCTTCTCGATTTCAAGGCCTGTTTCATATAAATAATCGACTTGATGGCCTAATGGGTTAGTTACTTTGATGCCTTCCATATGGTAGTCAAAAGTATATTTATCTATATCACCATAGTGTCGGCTTGAAGTTGCTTTCCCATCCTTATATTCAAACCAAGAATACTGTTCGCCGTTGTAATGTACACCGTTTAGTTGATCGAAAGAGTACTGTTTATATGACTTGCTAGATTTATCGTATGTATACTCAGTAATATTGTTATCTGGATAAATTACTTTTTTTAGTGAGAAGGAGCCAACATCTGTATTGTCGAATAAATACTGATACTTATACTCTTGGCCAAGCTCATCAACAAACTTAGTAACTCGACCATTCGCTTTATATACCGTAATTGATGAACCGTTGGAATGAGTGATTTTCAATTGACCGGGTAACCAACTTTGGCTGTTAGGTGTCCAAGTGTATGAATGAGTAATACCACCTTTAAATGTTATTTTAACCAATTGGCCCAGGGAGTTATATTGTTCTGTTTCGCCAGAAGGGGAAGTATATACAATACGCCCATCTAAAAATTTCTGTAGCTTAGAACCGGCCAATCTAACTTGATTAGTTTTGGTGAAATTATACCCATCAGAGCTTTCGAACATGACTGTCGTTCCATCGTCAGCTTGACGCTCAATGATATGTTTCTTTATATGTTTGTTGTAGTAAATTTCTAAGCTTTTGTTTAGGTTCGAGCTCCAGTTTCTTCCAAAAGGTTTTTGATACCGTACATGCGAAAGTTTATCACTCTGATAGGTACGAATAATAGAGAGAGGGTGTTTTCCGCGACCAACAAAATCTGTAAACTTTTCGACTTTTTCACCATCTTGGTAACGTATTGGATTACCAATTTCCCCTTTACAAGTAACTTTTTCGAAAACGGCTCGACCGTGCGTTCCCTCAGAATCACCTGAGTCTGGGTCATAAAAAAACTGATTTCTTTGTAATCGGGCTATTTGCTCAAGCATTGCTTCCTGATTCCGTTTGTACCTTTTGTAGTTGTCGTCCAAACGATAATCAGGTATGGGATCGGCATTAATCTCTAAACAAGTTGATCTCAGGGGATCACAATGAGGTGTTTCTGGTCTTTGGTCTTGTTCCGGTATTGGATCTGGATCTGGGTCTGGTACGGGCTCACAGCCTGGCTGATCTGGGCCCGTGCATTCATCATTAGCAGCTGCCGCATTTAAACCCCAACCCCATTCAGTGGAGTGCAGCTCCACTCCAGCTTCATCATCAATAAAACTGTCTGTGGTGATATTTACATTTGAGATATAGAGCGTAACCATCAAGGCCACTTTGGTCTTCTTATACTTCATGACTTTTCCTTTAAGTCTTATCTTTGTAAAAACTGATTATCTATTTGAGCCCAAGCTGACATTATCTTTGGGCATTCTAGAACAACAGCGCCTTTGGGATTACGCATTGCTCGTGGGACAAGAATTTTTCTTTTTACTAATTCATCAATAGCTTTATCTAGATCAATTTCAGATAGCTTTAAATGTGAGGCGAGCTTGGGTGGATATACAATAGGATGCAACCAAAGGTGCTCAATCAGCAGAACGCAGTTCTTGGCATCTGGAGACAGTGTAAATTGAGTGGTTAAGGACTTGTGTGTCTCCAAAATAACCTGAGTGCTTAATTGTGCAACTTGTTTGCCAAAATACTGAGCTTGGTCCCAATATGTGCTGTCGATATACTCTTTGCTTGTCAGTGTATACGCGTCCAATGCCGCAATATAATCTTCTTTATTCGCGTTCAATCGATACAAAAAGCTTATATATGCAGAAGGATCATTTATTAACATTGCACAAACCATAGCTCTGGCTGTGCGGCCATTTGCGTCTGAAAATGGGTGAATTTTGATCAGTTGTGTGTAAAAACAAATAGCTTGTTGAATACTAATCACGGGGAATTCTGCAATATCAATTTGCATTTGGGTTAGCAGGGATTGTAACTTGTCAGCTGAAGGGGGCTTAAATTCAAGCTCTTGGCTTGGGGTGGCTATTTTTACGCCTGAAGTTCTTATAGATGTTTTGCGGTTTAAAAAAATTGAGTTTACTTGAGATAAAGTACTAATATTTATCCCGGAGCTGTTAAATATTTCAACAGCTTTCATAAACCTCAAATTTAATTCCGTTTGTACTTGGCTTCCCGGGTGAATAAAGCCTACACCGCAGTTAGTCAACGCTAATTGTTTTCGAGTAATATTACGTGTTTCTCTCAGACTAGAGCCACCTGCAAGATAGCGGGAAATTAAATTAATGATTATTGAATTTACTATTTTATTATTCATACAGTTTCATTTTTGTTGCATATTCTAACATAAATGACATTTTATATAAGTCTGTTTTAAAGATTGTTTTTTCAGCATCCACAAGGAGAGTATTTTTAATTTATTCGAGCTGTATTGTTTTTTGTGTTTAAAAACAGGTGTTTAGTGTGTTTTTGTGCGTTTGGTAAAACTTAAAGGCGATGAGTAATACCGTATTCTAAATCACCTAATTTATTAATTTATTCATTTATCTGCAATAGTTTGAGTGTTATTGTTCGGCTGTTTGGTGAGGTGGACGTCGCTAAGTGTATTAATTAGTCTACAGGTTCTGTTTGCGGCTATGAAGTTGAAGAAACCGTGAATATATTCGCATGCTTTACTAAGCTTGTGGCGCATGAGAAGCGTAGTTAATTTGCTTGTTTATGTTTAGAATGAATATTCGCCGTTGGAGTTTAACTAGAGGTAGAAATTTGTAGTGGTGCTACTTTATAAATGAATGAAAGCCCAATCAGTTGGGCTTTAAGTGCTCTTAAATATTATTGGCATGCACTTATAAACTGCCATACTTGCCAGCGGCCTGAGTACTGAGCAGGGTGTTGATTGTTTGAATACCACTTGGCTTCATATAAGCGATTGTCTATGTGTACTTGATCGCCTTTGCGATAGACATCTTCGGCGCGCCAATTTGCAATGCCTCTGCATATGCCGTCGCCGGGGTTAGAGTTACCTAACCATTGATTGCCAATACCATAGTTCATAGCGCTGAGAATATCGCCATTGTCCTGAGCGTACTCCCACGCAAATATGCCGCCTAGATTGCTGTTTAACACATACTGAGCTTTTTTAATCACGCTGCTTGGGTGGTCAAACCCGACAAATGCAGCGTCACTTTCTCTCCAAGCGTAGTGGCAGTCGCAGTCTGCATCGTAACGGATAGTAAAGCCATTGATCCCTTGACCATTTGGGCCGATAACTTCATCAACAATACGTCGATATGTGCCAACACCTTCTTCATCCCACGGTTGCACAGCTTTCGGAAATAGCCCTGCCGCTTGCCCACCAATAGGCGTACCAGAAGCACTTAGGCTAATACCATCAAAACCTCGGGCATATTTAGCGACACCCACAACCAGTTTGCTGGCGGGGACGCTCTTGTTAAGTAGGTTTTGCACACCTTGCATAACGCCATGGGATGCTGCCATGTTTGCGCTGTGTGCATCTAATGAAGTGTGGTGTCCAATATTGTTTCTTGACCAGCCACCAAAAAAGTCGTACGTCATCAAAAAGATATAATCAAGATAAGGTGCTGCGCGTTCATAATCAATATTTCTAACGTTATTAGCGTGTGTCCCAATCGCACTTGTAATTGAGTACTTTCTGCCAAGCTCAGCTTCTAGCACATCAAATGCAGCTCTTAAATCGTGCATCAGATCGGCATAGTGACCGCCTTCTTCTGGTGTGTTTGGCCACTCCCAATCAATATCAATGCCGTCAAAAGCGCGGTGCGTACGTAAGTAATTAACAACTGATTGAACAAATACTTGTCTTGCTTGTGGATCTTTAGCCATGGGGGGAAATGTGTCCGAGCCGCCCCAGCCACCGACCGAAGGAAGGATTTTTAGGTGTGGGTATTTTTGCTTTAGTTGCAAAAATTTAGGCGCAAACTGCTTGTCTATTGTGGCGTCGTCCTCGGCGAGGACATAATCGGGTTTATTGGCGCACACTGTGGCGTCATTGGGGAGCTCTCCTGGTCCACACGCCCGCAAAAAGGCGTATAAAATATGGGTTAAATTATCGCCTGGCACATCATCGATTGAATTGGGGTCGGACCAATTGGCAATGTAAGTGCCAACTACCTTATTGCTGGTTTGTTTAAACTGTTGGTGGTTGCCAGTAAACTCTTGATACTGTTCTTGCGCCCAAGAGGAATGGGTTGCAGACATCAACATAAGGCCAAACAAGCCCATGCTATTCAATTTATATACTTTCATAAGTATCCCTTTACATGTTTTGTCTTGGCAGGTGGCACTACCATAAACGCCATCTACCGAATAGTTACGGATCAATAACGCTGACATTAACTGCTCTTAGATCAGCTTTTTGAGGATATTTTATACAATTCGGTTTGCCAAGTTGGACTATGGTCGAATAATTTATTCAAAAAGGGGACGTAGGGGGGGGGGGGAGTTGGCTGCGATTAAAATTTTATTTTGAGGTAGCAAACTCGCCTCGCGTTTTTTGTATGGATAATTTCGATTTGATTGTAAGCATGTCATACCTTTAATGGGCAAACATGCCCACTTTAGAGCGTGATCGCTAACAACTAGGCATCGAATGTCGACATAAAATTCGTGTACACCTCAAATGTTTAAGGGTATTAAATGGCTGAGGACATTTCCTAGACATAGCCCAGTGTAACCTTGCTGTATCTCATTATAGAAGGGGTTAACAATGCAGCTTGTTTCAGACAACATGTCCCATGAAAAAGACATTTTATTGAGTGTAATAGTACCTGTTTATAACGAAGAAGAGGTGCTGCCAATTTTTCATCATCGTCTGAACCAGGTATTGAGTGCGATACCTAACGAACGGTTTGAAATTATCTATGTCAATGACGGAAGTTCTGATGATAGTTGGAGTGTCATGCTGTCTCTCACGTCATTTTGCGCAGATGTCGAATGTATTAATTTAAGCCGCAATTTTGGCAAAGAGGCGGCCATGACGGCTGGTATCGATCATTGCAAAGGCCAAACAGTTACCTTGCTTGATGCTGATCTTCAAGATCCACCGGAGCTCATTCCAAAGATGCTTGCTAAATGGCAACAAGGCTTTGACGTGGTAAATATGAAACGGACTGAGAGAGAAGGAGAAAGCAGGTTTAAAAAATACTCCGCTGATATTTATTATAAGTTGCTTGACCATTTAGCGGATGTACCAGTGCAAAGAAATGTGGGAGATTTTCGTTTAATTAGTCGCCGTGTGATAGAGAAAATTAAACAGCTCACTGAAAAGAACAGATACATTAAGGGGATATTGTCGTGGCCAGGTTATAAACAAACTACGATTGAATTCTCGCGGCCTCGCAGAGAAGCAGGTACAACCAAGTGGTCATTTACTCAGCTTGTGGGGCTTGCGCTATCTGGGATCACTGCATTTAGTGTAAAGCCTTTGCGGCTATCAGTCTGGGCTGGCGTTTTAATTTCTGCGTCTGCATTTGTCTATGCGTTTTGGGTTTTCATTAAAACCGTATGGTTGGGAGAGGCCGTGCAAGGCTACCCATCATTGATGCTTGTTCAATTATTTTTAGGTGGTGTACAGCTCATCGCTATTGGCGTATGCGGTGAATATATCGGGCGTATTTTCACCGAAGTCAAAGGGCGGCCCAGTTATATTGTGATGGATGTTGAGAGCAAAGTTCAAGTCGTAAAGGGGCAGCAAAAGCATGCTTAAACCAAGTACCAAACACCTTGTCCATTCGGCAACAATCGTCAAAGTCATAAGTCTAGTATTGCTCTCACTATTTTTATTGCGATTAGCTTCGCTAGGTATGTACCCTCTGTTTGATACCACCGAGGCGAGGTATGGTGAAATTGCGCGGATCATGTTGGAGACACGAAACTGGGTTACGCCGCAATTCGATTACAATGTGCCCTTTTGGGGTAAACCCCCGTTTCATACTTGGCTTAGCGCTGCTAGTTTTTCACTGTTTGGCGTTAGTGAGTTTTTTGCTCGGTTACCGCACTTGCTGGTGGGCATGTTAACAGCACTTGTGGTTTTTCGTTTTGTGGCTCTATTGGTTGATACACACAAAGCGGTTGTATCGGTATTTGTTTTGGCATCTACATTAGGCTTTATTTTGGCTATTGGCATGGTGATGACCGACAGCTCTTTGCTACTGGCCTACACATTGGCCATGACAAGTTTTTGGTTAAATTATCAAGGTTATCGTTCAAAACTACATGGTCACCTGTTTTTTACTGCATTGGCCTTAGGTATGTTAGTGAAAGGGCCGGTTGCTGTTGCGCTTGTGGTTATCGCTTTAATAATGTGGAGTGTGTGGAAAAAGCAATTTGTGAAAGCATTTTGTTCACTACCTTGGAAAACGGGTTTTCCCTTATTTTGGCTGCTCGTCGTTCCGTGGTATGCATGGGCGGAAATAAGAACCCCAGGGTTTCTTGAGTACTTTATTATAGGTGAGCATATTCAGCGTTTTTTAGTATCTGGATGGGCGGGAGACTTGTATGGTAGCGCGCACGATAGACCACGAGGCAGCATATGGATTTACTGGATACTGTGTGCATTTCCTTGGTCGTTTTTTGTCATAAAATCACTTTTGTCTAAAATGACAAAAGGCAGCTTCTCATCTGAACATGAGTCGCAGATTAAGCCTTATTTAGTCGCATGGATATTTGCGCCACTGGTGCTGTTTACTTTTGCAGGAAATATTCTTCCAATCTATGTTATGCCGGGGTTTGGAGCCATGGCTGTATTTGTGACCATCACAAATCAACTCTCCAAACGCTTGGTCTTAGCAGGGTGTTTAACACTCTGTATATTGAGTATAACAACTGTATTGTTGATATCTGGAAAAGTAACTTTGCCAACACAGCAAAAGTTGCTAGTTGCAAACGGCACATCAATTCAAGAGGGAGAGTTATATTATTGGTACAAGCGGCCGTTTAGCGCACAATTTTACTCTCAAGGAAAAGCTAAGTTACTAAAAAATATTAAACTACTAGAGTCGAAGCTGGATGAACAAGCACCTTTCTTTTTGGTAATAAATACAGTCCAGCTTAACGGCGTAGCCAATATATTGAAAAATAACTGTAAGGTTGTTGAAGTCGTTAACAAACATATACTGTATCAATGTAATTAGGAGCCCGATGTGCAAGTACTCTTGGTAGAAGATTCCAAAAATATTGCAGAAGTGATTTTTGACTACTTTGAAGGTTCTGAGGTTGCATTAGATCATGCCGCAACAGGTATCTTGGGCTTGGAGTTAGCAAAGTCCAATCATTATGACTGCATTGTATTAGATTTAATGTTACCAGGTATGAATGGTTTAGATATTTGCAAATCACTCAGAGAATTAGGTATTAACACACCGGTTATCATGTTGACTGCAAGAGATACTGATGAGGATATGTTACAAGGGTTTCATCATGGTGCTGATGACTACCTCGTGAAACCTTTCAATATAGAATTGCTCGAAGCGAGAATTCTTAGCCTAGCGCGCAGATATTCAGGAACAGGCTTTAAAACAGAGTTAGTACAAGGCTCGTTAAAACTGAATATTTCAACCCATCAAGTATGGCGAGACGGAGATGAAATTAAACTTTCTCCTATCAGCTTTAAAATCTTAAAACTATTAGTTGAACGCAGCCCTAATGTTGTCACCAGAGAAGAAATGGAGTTTCAGCTTTGGGGGGAGGACTTGCCAGAACAAGATGTGTTGCGAAAGCATATATACCAACTTCGTAAAAAAATAGACAATCCCTATAACAAAGATCTGATCGAAACTATCCCTAAAATAGGCTACAAGCTCAACAAATGAAACTCGATAATTCAACTTCTGGCATTTTGATCCGTACTTACTTGTTTGGCGCAATCCTACTTGTCATTTTTTATGCGGTGATCTTTTATTTTGGTACGTCTTTGACAGAAGATAACAATAGTATGAAGCGGCTCGCTATCGTTGGCGAACACTACATTATTAAGTACAAAGATGCGGAGCCTAAGTCAATTAAAATAAATCCTCTGTTAACTGTATATACGGATTATTCAGTTTTACCTGAGTCACTTCAAAAAAACATAACCAAGGATTGGTTTGGTAGTTCGACGTTTCATATTGAGCACTTGGATGTAGAGTTCAATGTGCTGGGCAAAGTAATTCGCCATGGTGAAGGTCAGCGTGTTATGTATGCGGTTGAGGATATTGACGCAATAGAGTTAGAAGACGAAGAAGTCATTATTCTGACCGCAACTGTATTTGGCGGCGGTGTGGTACTGCTAATTTTGGCTTCGGCCTATGTTATTAACAGTGCGCGGCGAATTAGCAAACCTGTCACCGAACTTGCCAAAAAACTTAAAGATGATGAAGATTTTGAACCGATCAAAGTAGATGGCAAGCTGTCAGATGAAATGCTACAAATGGAGGAGGCGATGAATACATATCGCGCTAAGGTTGCACACGCATTTGATAGAGAAAAGTCATTCACCCGTTATGCCAGCCATGAACTTCGTACGCCAATGATGGTAATAAAAGGCAGTGCCAGCATACTGAAAAAATCAACCGATGAAAAAGTACTTAAACAGGTTGGCTTGCTTCGTGAATCGATAGAAGAAATGGAGTCTTTGGTCCAAACCTTTCTGTTTCTAGCTCGTGATCAAGTAGAGTCTGATAAGGTTTTGATAGACAACAAATTACTAGAAGGAATGAGTGATAAGTTCAATTCGCTGAAAGACAGCAATAATGTTGATCTTAATATTACGCTACTGGAACCATTTGAGCTAAATGCATGTCATCAATTGTTTTCTGCTGCACTTGGAAACTTAATTAAAAATGCGCTCAATTGTACCGTAGGTGGAACAGTGAATATCTTTGTTTCGAAAAGAGAAATTAAAGTGATTGATAATGGAGTTGGGCTGAGCTCAAAGCCTAGAAATGACGAGGGCTTTGGTGTTGGTTTAAAAATAGTGAATGACATCTGTAATAAATATCAATGGCAATTCTCCTTGACCAATAATGTCAACAAAGGGTGTACTGCGAGCGTTAAGTTTCGAGAAGCAAACAGCTGCTAAAAAGTTTAGGACATTTTATAGACGTCACCAATGATACTGTAACTTTCAGCAAATAGAGGTTAAATATTCTAGTAGGTTAGAAAGTGCAGTTTATTCGTTTTTGTTTAGTAGGTGGGGTCGTTTTTATCATAGACTTCGCTTTATTTAATTGGCTAGTTCAATATATTCAGAACCCTTATTTCGCTAGGTGGGTAAGCTTTTGTGTTGCAATTTATTGCAATTGGATAGGCAACACTTACTTTACGTTTATTGCTAAAAATCAGGCCGCCACGGATAGGCTTCATAAATTTTGCCAGTTTTTAATAATGAGCCATAGTACAGGTCTATTTAACCTAGCAGTATACTCTGCCGCTGTTTATTTTGGGTTATCGCTTAAACTTAGCTTTACTTTTGGTGTGACGGCATCACTACTTTTAAACTTTGTCTTTTCTAAGAGAATCATAGCGGGCCGGAAATTATAAAGTTAAAGTTGCAATAGCATGTTAAAAACCGCTTTATTTTAAGTGGTTATGGCTGTTACATAATCTGGCAATTAAGGTCAGTAGGACGTTTTTATCTACTTTGATATGTGGTGATATTGTGCTGAAAAAGGAAATAGTACATTGGCGGAATTTAAGTAATTTAAAAGCTGAGTCTTTTTAACAAGGCTCAGCTACAGAGGTAATAGACCTCTAGTTATTTGTGCAGACTAGATCGCTTAAATAATTGTAACAGCTCTTAATACACAGTATTGATTGTCTAGTTTAGGCACAGTCGCATCGGCATATACACGAATTTGGCGGTTATTAATAAATGCTAATTCAGCTAAACGAATTAAGTTTTGGTCGCTATCTCTTACCGCTACATGCTTGTTGTGGCAACCACCTGAAGTCCATACAAGTTCACCAGAAAAAGTTAATTGCGTCATTGATCTCCATGCTGGGAAAATACTTTCTTCCTTTGAATAACTACTGATTGACTCAATTAGTGAACCTTTTGCAGTGTATGTGTTATTGGCTGTCGCATTAGCAAATGTAGATGCGGTAGCAAGCAAAGCAACAAGTGAAAGAGCGCTTAGTTTTCTCATTGGAGATATCCTTATATAAAAATTATATTGTTTAATATATTTAATCTGATAAGTGGGTGTTAATTTTTGTTATGAAGGATTATATTTCATTGTCTTGATTGGTGTAACCACTATTAAGTATTGTTTTTTAGGATTTTCATGGGTTTTGGAGATGGTTATATTGACTAGTGTTGTATCCAGTTTTATTGAGCGGAAGGGGAGAGCAAGTTTATATAAATTTAAAACCCAGGTATATCAGGTGAAAAAAGCGCTGTCGAAAGGGTTAAGCATAGTTTGGCTAAAGGTATTTAGACCCTTTAACCATCAATAAGTAGGGCAAAGTTTGCGCTTGGATATGAGCAAATGAAGGAGCAACTCAATGCTCTTTTTGATTGCAAAAAGAGAATTGGATAGCCCCTTTTCTGTGGCTGCTATTACTGGTGTAGCAATATTGTTGCAGGCACGCTTGTGGTTGGGTAAGTTGTTTTACGATTCAGAGTATCTGAGTCTTTGCCAAACCAGTGCGTGTGTAAGTCGACAATGCCGCTTGCCCCGGCTCGCGCAACAGCATTGAGTTCAACACCGACCTTGAAAATCCCAATTGGAATTCCCAATTTGAAAGTGGCACTGTCGTCAAGTGCGTCAGCTATCCGATAGCGGATCCGAATGGTTTGCAGGCACTTTTTCTCGCTAGCATCGAGATCTTTGTCGGCGGCTATCGCAGCGCTCGAACGGTCAATAAGTTGGCTGCGCGCATTTTTGCAAAGCTTCGGCTCGATATTGTTATCCCAGGTAATTGGCGCGCTTGAGCCTTCACCGACTGCAAAAGTGCTTTCTAACAAGAGTACAGGAGCCGGTAACTTGCTTTGTGTGATCCATTGCCCCGCTGTAATTGCGGTCATTAAATCGGTTGTCGATACATGTAGCAGATCAGCAAGTGTATTAAGCAGCTTGTCGCTACCGGGCTCATTGGCGATGATTTTTTCTAGGTTTGCTACTGTAATGGAATAGCCATAAGTCAACCCAGTGCCTTTTTCCAATGTGACTTCTTCAGCTTTTAACACTGGCTGCCAAGTAAATTGTGCCGATTGATAACCTAAGGTATTAACCAAGACCTTATCTTTGGTTGTTTCAGCCTTTTTACCGGAGACTTTTTTCACCGGATCTAAACCTGCTAGAGAGATTTTTAGCGCTGCCTCTCCTGTGATGGCAGCTTGAGAATAGGTGATACTGCTATCTTGAGTAAAAATGCGCTCACAGATCTGCTCTTCGTTATCTGTTGGTGCGATTTCAAATTGTTGTAAGCGGTAGCTGGTCCATTTTTTCTCGCCATTGACACTAACTCCCGCAGTAGTGGCAAGTGACAGCGCTGGCGTGGCTTTGCCGGTGAGTGCCATTTTGGCACCAGCACCAGCACCAGCACTAGCAGCATGGCCCCACAGGTTGACGAAACTTAGGCGATTGCGTCTGAGCGCGTAGTCAGGTGCTGGTGGAGGAGACTTATCGGATTTGTTCTGGAAATAAGCGACGACTTTTTGGTGGTGAATAACCTCTGTGAGCAACTCATTAAGCTTTGATGGGTCCACAGAAAGGGCTTGTTTTACCCAAGTAATGGCATTTTTCCAATCGTTCAAGCTGGCAAAGCCACTAAGCCCTTTGCTGGGCAACAATAAGTTGAAGCCTTGCTGTTCGAAATATTGCAGCGCAGTCATTTTCACTTCGCGCTTTTCAGTTTTATTAAATCGGCGCACAATCCAATTCTTTTCCTGCTGGGTTGCGATTTGCTGAGCCAAGTCATCTAATGTGGTGATTATCTCTTGTTTGTCGCCACGGTCATTAATGGCTTGAATGTGCAGGAGCCATGCACTGGCATCGGACAAACTCAGTAGCAGTTGTTCAAACGGAATATTGCCGCCAGTTATGGCCTTTTGAATGGTTTGCCAGAAGCTCAAATCTTTAAACAATGGACCTATGGTTTTGCTCTCACGGTCAAAGAATTGTTTGATCCTAGATTTACTGCCTGTTTTGCTGCCATAGTCGACCAAATCAAAGAAAATCTCCTCAAGAGACGGATCTCTCACGCTGTTATACCAAGAGGGGTAGGGGTCTCTTAGCATCATTAATTCGCCGTGATACTTGGCATTTGCTTCAGCCCCAATACTGGCTGATGCTTCAAGGCCTATCTGTTCTAAGGCCATGGTGCCATAAGTACCAAATTGCTGTTGTGCCTGTTGCTTTTGAGTCTCTTTTTCTTCTTTACTGGTCATCATGTTACTCGATTGACCCGAAGTGTCGATTGAAGTGGACGCTTTGAGACCAATAGAAGCACCGATACCTAACTCCATTTCCCATAGCTCGCCTTTTGCGGTCATCAAACAGATGGGGTGGACATCGCGCACGCAGGGTTGGCGAGTGAGAGCGACCAGCACCTCGCTGGCACCCGATGCTTTTACACTAACTTTGGCATCCGCTGTGGCAAATCCGGGTAGCACTGCTTTTCCAATATCTACCCCGAAATCAATACCCACACCGACACCTTTGGCGCCGTAGCCATGAGAAGCCTGACCTACAAAGTCCAGTCCGGTAACGACGAAGGTGTCCAGCATTTGTTGCTGGGTTATCTGAGTCGGCTTTTCGATATTGTTTGCTTTGCCGTATCGGATCAAAAGTTGTTCGCCTAGCAACTGCCCCGACGAGGCGCCTTTGGCGATTTGCCTAACGGCAGAGATGGGACTTGCGGATGAGTTGTCACTCGGACTTGCCCTGCCTTGAAGAGGGTTGTTCGACATCGGTTCGCTCCTTTATTGGTTGGCTCTATAGTCACAGAGCATGAGCTTACACACTTGCCTAACTGCATACACAGGGAGAACTCTGAGGATTGAAGGGAAAAAACGCAAGCTAGTGTGAGTCGAATATTGCAGGGGAGGTTCATGCCCGCTTTACGCGCAATTCAAATCCACAGCAAGTTATAGGGATACTAAGAAAAGGCAATTAAATTGCTTCGGTAACAGTTTAAACCACCAGTCGTGATGAGTTGTCAGTGGTTGCACTACTATCGAATTGTACATAGTACATATATTAGAAACACCTACTTAACTTAAACGTAATTTACTTACCTTTCTGATACCTTTTATGCCGTGTTTAAGAATAATTAAATCCATAACAAAAACCATAAAAGGAAACGTAAAATGCACAAGGCAATTAATAAGGCGGCTGATCATAATGTAAGTGATGAGCATGAAACGATTTATGCCCTTATCAAGCGGCAATCACAACAGGCCCCAAACAGTATCGCAATCATCGATGGGACTGAAGAAATTTCCTATGTACAGCTTATGTCTGCGGCTTGGACAATCGCAGCTGCCATTGAAGCCCAGAGCATTCCGCAGGCCTCTCTCATTGCCGTGTGTATGTCGAGAAAGTGGCAATTAATTGCTGCGATGATTGGCATACACAAGGCGGGTTGTGCATACATCCCGCTTGATCCAAGTTATCCAAAAAGCCGTGTAGAGTATATGTTGTCTCACTCCAAAGCACAGGCTGCCATTGTCGATAACAGTGACACCGCTGCACTTTGTACACACGTGAAAACCTGCATTAGTCTGGATTCGCTCGATCTATCCCAGCAAAGTGTTGAACCTAATTATTGTCCAAAATACGATGATTTGGCCTACGTTATTTACACCTCGGGTTCTACAGGAAACCCAAAGGGAGTTGCGATTGAACATCAAAACCTTGTGGCTATGAGCCACGCGTTAAGTAACTTGTTTGGGCCGCAGGAATTAGCAGGAGTATTGGCTGCGGCATCAGTGTGTTTTGATACATCTGTGATGGAGACTCTGGGTACTTTGTCTTTGGGTGGCACCGTTATTCTTGCACAAAATGCACTCGCACTGACATCACTCCCTCGTGCAAATAAAGTCAAAGCCTGCGTTATGGTCCCCTCATCCATGCAGGCAATACTCAATAGTGGGCCGCTACCAGAAAATATCGAATGTGTGGTATTTGGAGGAGAAGCGCTCAAATCCGCGCTGGTTGACAAAGTGCACAGTCTCAGTCCAAGGCCACGGGTTGTCAATGCGTACGGTCCCACTGAAGACACCATATTTTCAACGTTAAAAGACATAGCCGTGGGCGCAAAAACAATCCCAATTGGTCGACCCGTTGGAAGCTCTGTTGCTTACATCTTAGATGATACGCTTCAGCCCGTCAGTAAGGGGATGGCAGGGGAGTTGTGTCTTGGTGGTAATAAGTTGGCACGAGGGTATTTGAATGATGATGAGCAAACACGAACTCGCTTTGTTGAAGTACAAGTCGACGAACACCTGCCTAAACAAAGACTCTACAAAACAGGTGATTTATGCCGCTGGAACGATGACGGTGACATTGAGTTTTTAGGGAGAATAGATCAACAGGTAAAGATCCGTGGGTTCAGAATTGAGCTTGGTGAAATAGAATCCAAGATTGAGTCACTCCCATTTATTCGCGCTGCGGCTGTGAGTGCTGTAGAGAGTGATTCAGGGCAAAAATCACTTGTCGCATATTTAGTAGAGCAACAAGATGCGCCTAGCCACGAGAATTTAAAGTCGTTGCTTTTAGAGCAATTACCAAGTTACATGGTGCCACAACTTTATATGTCTTTGGACGCACTGCCACTGTTACCCAATGACAAATTAGATCGCAGTAAGCTGCCCGATTTGGCTCAAGTGAGGCATGCTAGTCAAACTCACCAGTTAGCTCAAAGTTCACCTGCAAATCATGGGCAATTTTCCAAGACGGTTTCACTTATTCAACAGGCGGTTGCGGCATTACTGGGTGTGGCTGATCTAACCTTGATCAATCAGGATCACAGCTTTGATAGTTTAGGGGTTGATTCGTTAAGTTTGATGGAGCTTGCAAGCAGAATAAACAGCGCGCTTGGTTCATCTTTAACCCCTGCCATCATTTTAACTTTTCCAACACCCGCATTACTTGCAAATCATTTGTTGGCGGGACGTTCACAAGCGCAGTTGAATGTAAATGAGGCTACACGCGATGTTGAAACATTGAGCCAGTTTCAAACCTTATTGCAATCCAGCCATCCGACATTTGGCTGTGCGAGTGTACAGGCCTGGAGTATTGACGATAAAAGCGTGTTAGTTGAGGCAATATTGAGCATGGTCAACCGTTTACGCCGTAACCCTTATGGTAAAGTGTTGCACACAGGCAGCGCGTCTAGAGGTCTTATTGGTGACAGTTACAATGACGAGCAGCGAGAGTCCATAATTTGGTCGACTAACTTGTATTTTGGGTTTAATCGCGACCCGCAGGTTATCGCACAAGCCTCTGATGCACTGCAAACTTATGGCACCGGGATGGGGATATCGGCAGCTGCCACAGGCATGACAGGTCAACATGTCGAGTTCGAAAAAGAGTTTGCCAAACTCGTTGGCAAAGACAGTGCCTGCCTTTTCCCAACAGGGTATACAGCGAATCTGGGGGCAATTTCAGGGATCCTCGGAGCAAATGACGTAGTTGTGATAGATCAACTTTGTCATGCCTCTATTGTTGACGGTGCTAGGTTGAGTGGCGCAACTATCCGCACGTTTAAGCACAATGACAAAGACGACCTTGCAAGCGTTTTAGAACAGGAACAATCTCCATATCGCACCACCTTAGTCGTATTAGAAAGTGTATACAGTATGGGAGAGGGCATTGCACCTGTTGCAGAAATAGTAAAAACGGCAAAGCAACATGGTGCACTTGTTCTGGTCGATGAAGCTCACTCATTTGGTTTCTACGGCGAACGAGGTGCTGGCGTTTGTGCACAGCAGGGGGTTAGCGATCAGGTCGATTTTATTATGACCACTTTAAGCAAGGCGATGGGGAGTATTGGGGGAGTTATCGCAGCCAGTGAAAAGCACGTAAACCTGCTTAAGTCAGCGTCGAGAGCTTATATCTTTCAAGCATCAATTAGTCCCGCGGATATCGCCGCTGCGCTTGCGTCTCTGCGCATTTTACAAAGTGACGATGCGATGAGAGCGCAGCTTTGGGATCGTACTCGTTATATGCGTAATAAATTCAAGCAAGCAGGCTTTGATCTTGGCACTGGAGATGGGCCAATAGTGACGCCTCATTTTGGAGACAAAGACAAGTTATATGCCATTGTTCAAAGTTTGTATCAACGAGGTGTGCAAACCTTAGCGGTTACCTATCCCATTGTTGAAAAAGGGCGTGGGCGTTTGCGGTTTATTTGTTCGGCATCTCATACCTATGAAGATATTGATTATACAGTTAACGCACTCATCGAAGCAGAACAGGAAGTCAATGCGCATTTTTCTGCGCTTGCAAAAAGTAGCAGCAATACAGAATTAGAGGAACTTGTAACAGCAGCACCTAATTTAAATCGCTGGCTAGATGGATTTGTTTATTATCTTAAGGCTTACCTAAGAAGCACTGAAAACCAGCTGCCTGAGTTGACTGTTACTATATGCCTTAACTCAAATGACCCCACTGCTACCTTGGTGATAAAAAATAAGGAAGTGCATATTTTGTACAATCAAAAGAGCGATTTAGCATATTGTGAGTTGCATATCACAAGCCTAGAGGCACTACAGGCGCTAGTCACTGGTGATGTACAGGGGTTGCTTGAAGCTGTGTGCCAAAGTGGCTGCACTTTGAAAGGGCAGACCGAAGCGTTTGTATGGTTTATGGCAAGGTTTATTGAGCAAAGTAGCCATCGCGTAACTACACATCAAAATAGCGAAGTAGCAGAGCTTGTTTAGTTAATTACCGATGTGATAAATGGGTCAAGTGGTGCTCGATAATACTACCGTCAATTTAAAAGGACTATTGCGCAACTATCTTGGCCCATGTTTACACGCTGTAGGTCGTATCAGCCCAGTCAACGACATAGACTAATTAATGTTGTTGATTAGATTTATCGCGTGCCGTTAAGGCGGTATCTCAACATAAACTATGTTAATTAAAGATAGTCGCTCCCATTCAAAAAATAGTTTAAAAGTTGGGCAAAGTAATGCATTAAAAATTATTTATTATTGCGGTGGTAAATTGGCATTTTGCGATTTTTCGTGGCAAATTGTTAGCCAACATTTATTGCGTTGATTACATCGGCGCGGGTTATAAAAGAAGAGGTCGTAGTGAAAGTTAGTTTGATATTGTCGTTAATTTTGATTTTATGCTCATGCGCTAGTTCAAGCGATAAGCAACAGCAAGCGATTGGAGATGGCTATGTTATTTTGTCTTTTGATATTAATGAGCAGGGCCAAACTGAAAATATTGAGGTCGTAGAATCTAGCCACGAGGGATTTTTTGACAATGAAGCAATAAACTCCCTAAAAAAGTGGAAGTACAGGCCTAAATTGGTAAATGGCGTACCAACTAAAAAAGAAAATCAAAAAGTTCAGCTCGAATTTAAAATAAAAAAAGATTAAAAGTTTAAATTCAGAAGTTTATTCAGGCCGGAGGGAAGCCAGAGTATCGCACCTACCGGCTTTGGCTTGTCTAATTTAACCTATGAAACACAAGGGCCGCACCATAAATATGAAGGCAGTTTTTGCTGGTTTTAAGTGAACATCAAAAAATAGGAGGTGATAATTAACCTCTATTAAATAACTCTGGTTCAGTCACCGTAACTAAATAGCACGTCAAAAATCGGGGTTAAAGTCATTGCTTCACAACACATTTAACAATGAGTATGTATTGTGAAGCAAGTCATCTGCTCTTAAGCTATTTTCTTGATTAATTTATTATTCACTTTCTTTGCTTTTTGTGTCACTGGAATCGGTCAATTTTTCGTGGTTTCTGTCTTTTTTGACATTTTTTGACACCAGTGAAGAGTTGTATTTGTTTTGTATTGTGCTTTTATTTTTCATGGGCGCAGGATCATTTGATTGCTCAGTTGAATACCAATGCTCAAGAACACTGTACGCGTCCCAAGAATCAAGATCTTCTTTCATTTGAAAATCAAACTGATTACTACCTATTAACGCACCGTCAGTTGGTAAGGTGTTTGAAAGCCGATTAAAGTGAACATTGGTAAAGTACTCCCAAATATGATCAGGGATGTCTTTTTGTGTAAACCTAATTTCTGGCTTAGGTACCGTTTTCTTCTTAGAGAGGATTAGTTTAACTAAATCACTGTCCAGTTTGTATGAGTAGTTGTAGTGTATATCTTCTCTATTGGTCTCATCATGGGTTGGTTTTGAAACGAGTACACCAGTTTCATCAAAGTCTATTGTGAAAGCTGCTTTTTCAGACTTAAGTTCATTATTAACAGTATTGAGCCAATCAATTTGAGAATCTTTAAGGTTATTTTGTAATTCGGTATTGCTGTTTTTGAGTTGCTCGACTTCCGCCATTAATTTCGAGAGCTGGTCATTTTCTTTTTTTCTCTCTTGTTTGAGGTTTTCGTGTAATTTTACCTCTTCATCCCAGCCTGACTTATTGGCCTTTGCATCATCGGCTGCTTGTGAGTATTCATTTTTCAAATCATTATACGCATTGATACTGGGCCTCTCTTTAAGCTCCACTTGTATATTGTTAAAGGCCTCTTGAGTCGGTCGAGAATCTCGCTCTGCAGTTAACTTATCGAACGCTTCTTGTGTTGGCCGGGACTCTAACTCTTTTACCTCATCTTTCAATTGCTTAATTGTTTTTTCGTGCGCTTCAATATCTGCATCATAAGCTTTTTTATCTGCTTTATGGCTGGCTCTAAGGGTATCAAGCTCATCTTTCGATATTGGTTGTTCACCTTCGAGTTTGATCTGCAGTTCTTTAAATTTAAAGTTAAGCTCTTTGGTAAATTTAAAGATATACATGTCCAAATAAGGCCAAACAAAGACATAAAATCCGGTTATCAATAACGGAAGTACCAGTCGATACCATTCAAATTTAGTATAGTAACTGGTTATATTTGCTTGTTGTACATCCCAAGGAACATTGGAAAATACCAGCAATACCATATCTATATTCACGACAGCCCATGTAAATATGAAAGTACCTAAAAAAGGGCTAGATAACCGCTTGGCAAGCGTTATGGTTAGGAAGTCTCGAAACTCTTGAAACATTTAAATATTTCCTTTTACAAACTCATTGGTGCGACCTTGAATTGCTTCAATGCGATCTTGTCTTTCTATTTCTGCCGGAGTTGGTGGATATTCAGTATGCCACTTTACGAGCAATGGCAACATGTCCTTATGTGGTAAGTCATAGTAGTGGATCATGTATAGCAAACTGCGTGCAACTTGACCTTTAATTTCGTCTCTTGGCTCGACAATTGCCTTCTTACCCAATGTGCGCTCAAAGTCGCAGCTATCGTTTTTAAAATAAGGATTATTTTCTGGGATCGTACCAAAGGGGAGGCTTTGTCGGCTTGTTTTATAGCGTTTATCTGCGGGCCATAGATTATGTAAGTCTGATGTCGCTTCACGGTATTTATCGTGTTTACAACTTTTGCGTGATGTGCACTTTAACGACTCGGCAATCCAAGCGGCAGGATATATGTGCTCAAGTGTTACCTTTTCACCTGCTTTTTTGGGTTTACCACAATAGAATGTTTCATAATCCTGATTGTACAATTTTATCCAGAAAACTTTGTCGCGCACTTTTTTATACTCAGATTCATCAGCAAAAGTCGGGGAGATCATTACCAGCCCTGCTAATAAAAAAAAGATATGTTTCATCAATTAATCCTTATATTCTGAACCTGTTACGCAGTGCAAGACCTATTAAAAACACCAGCGCAACAGATGCAAGAGATTGTACCCCAGCTACAACAAACACCATGTGAGGGACGTCCACAACTAGTTTACCGTCAATCAAGGTGCCGTAAAGTGCTTGAGATGACTCTGTACGTGCATCTTTTGAACTCGGTATTATGGAGAACATTTGAGAAAAAGAAAATATGAGTGCATCAAAGGAAATTTCTTTGTTATTGGATGCTGTTGCATATATTGGGGCGCATACTAACCAGAGTAAAATGAGTGAGACTATGGGTCGCAAAACACTACGCCCATAATCGCCAAGCTTTTGAAACAGAAACTCAGTGAAAAGTTGGTGCCAAGGCGTTTCAATCCAGCGGCTACATTTCATTTCCTCAATATGTAGGTCTAAAGCAAGCTTATGATGTTTGTTACTTTCAGCCAATTCCTTAAGTCGTCTTAGTCGATCTATATCTTGCCTATCAGCCGCAGTAGTTTGGGCTAACCAAGGGAATTTTTTCGCCATTATTCTTGAGAGTTTTATCGCTTTTTTAGTGCTTGAGAACCTAAGTTGGGAACCAAGCCAAATCCGCCGTAACCCGATGAGAGTTTTTACAAATAACTTTCCTTTATTGCGCATTTTGGGTTTAACAGAGAAGTGGCTCAAGCTTAGCTGGTGGGAAAGTTTTGTATTGGTAAAGTCAGGAATGCAGTGGAACTCATTGCCATCCATGTCAACAGGGCCTTCAAAAGTCGTAAATTTGAAAGATAAGCCACTAATTTTATTTACTTTTACAAGGTTAGAAAATTCTAGCCGTCCTAGAATTTTGGCTGATGCCAGGCTTACATCGCCCTTCCCAAATTGTACATTGGAAAAGCCAATAGTACCCTCCCCAAATTGTGTACCGTAAAAGCTGACATCGCCTTGTTCAAACTGTACGCCATCAAAGTAAACATCACCCGTACCAAATTGTGTTCCGTAAAAATTAACAAACCCTTGGCCAAATTGTGCACCTTCAAAGCTAACATTGCCCTCACCAAATTGCGCACAGTAAAAGTAAACATTGCCCCTACCAAACAGGGTGTTGTAAAAGTAAGCATCACCCTCACCAAATTGTGTAGAGTAAAAGTTAACGTCGCCCTCACCAAATTGTGCAAACTCAAAGCTAACAATACCTTTACTAAATTGTGCTCGAGAAAAGTCTATTTCGCCTTGACCAAATTGAGCATTGTAAAAATAAGCACTACCAATGCCGAATAGCGCACCTTCAAAGCTAATATCACCCTCACCGAATTGTGCACTGGAAAAGTCAACGTCACCCTCTCCAAATCGCGCTCGATCAAAGTAAACATCACCTTTGCCAAACTGTGCACGGGAAAAGTTAACATGACCTTTTGGGAACATGTAACGCTCAAACGAAACCTTGTCATACTGCCTAAAATCAGCATCTACAAAGCTGATATCAGCAACAGGATTGTCTGCTACCCACTGATTCCAGATATCGACACCTTCTAGCCAAAGGTTTATCGCTGCTTGACCCTCGAGTATTGTCTTTTTGTTGTCATCTCTTGCCATGGGGTTTATTGCTCCTTGGTGCTTGTGGGGGTTAAATTTACGTTTCTTTTTCAATCATATCAATGGGGTCAGAGTCGTTGATTTGTTGACATAGCTCATTTACTGGCATGAGATTTAGAGCCTTGCAAAGCAGAATAAAGCTGGCATAAGTGAGAGCGGTATTTTGCAGATGAGAATCGCGTTGAACGAGTATGCCTATATTGGTAACTTACTAAAATTAATGAGAAAAGTGCACTTGATCATTAATGCCTTTTAAATATCATAAATTAGGGATTTATAAAATTACATAGATACACCAAATAGTTTTAAGGAGAAATAGATGAATCCTGCAATTAAAGGGTTAGGGGAAACGGTACTCAGAGTACGTGATCTAGATAAGATGAAAGGCTTTTATTCTAACATTATTGGCCTTGAGCTAATCAAAGAATTACCAAAAGTCGCTTTTTTTAAAATCGCAGAAGGGTACGGGGGACATACGCAAGTATTAGGCTTATTTGCGCAAGAGCTGCCCACCGCATTCGCTAAGGATAACATCAGTTCAATTGAGCCTGCATGCTCAAGCTTACATCACTTCGCATTGGAAATATCATCAGATGACTATTTGGCAGAGAAATCTCGGTTAGAAAAGGCGGGATGTGAAGTGATCACCGCACAGCATAACTGGTGTCATTGGAAGTCTCTTTATGTAAAAGATCCAGAGCAAAATGTCTTAGAGTTAGTGTGTAACGATAGCGCAGCTTTGTAAAAGCGCCGTTTTGCGAATGACGACTTACCCTAAACTAAGCGTTACTCTTTGGGTGTATAAAACCCGGTTAATATATGGCAGTGAACTCGACACAAAAGGGTGGAGCAATTATTAAGTTGAAGAGTCAACAGCCCTTTAAAATTGCTCACTTGAGCATTTGAGGGCAGTTAAATATAGCTGGCAAATGAGCACCAGCCATATTTTTAAGTCAGATTGCCGATTAGTAACACTCTATTGAAACTGAGTTCCAAGGGTTTGGGCTTCCATCAACATATTTATTGCATATACCTTTTGCGAATAGGCTCTCTAGGTGATAGCCAAAACTGGTAAATTCAACAATGTTGCCGAAGAAAGGAAACTTACCGTAAAAATGCAACTCGCGGAGCATATTATCCAAATTGTAATTGGTTTGTTCTGCTATAAAATTTTGATCTATTTCTTTTAAATTGATTACCCGAGAATCTGGGAAGCCAGGGATCACAACATGCAGGTATTCTTCGTCGTATGCGCCATCAAAAAACTTCACATATTGCATCATTTCTGTTGGAGACAGTTGGTTCATCGCGAGTTTAAAGTCAGTTACTTCAAGCTGCTGCTGAGAGAAATTACGATTGACATAAATTTTGCCAGGTAAAATATCATGCAGTGCGCGCATTACGCCTTGCTCATCGTCGGTAACACTTTGCGCAAGGGCATAGTTAGGAAACCTAGCGTTGGTAAAACGTTCGTAAGACTCAATGACCATACCCATAAAAAACGCTACAGTTTGCTGTCGAGCGATGATATGTGCCTGTTCTTCAGTCATTTGTCTAGACATAAGCAGCGTAGCTTTTTTACCCGCATAAAAACTCACTAGGTTTTGTGTAATTGAATAGACTGCGGCATTTGAAGAGTTTTTGGGGTTGCCACCTTGGTAAATTTTTGTGCCATTGGCATAGTCAAAAATGGTGCTTAAATCAAAACGTCCATTTTCTTCATTTTCTCGTGTTTGTGCATTCCATTGAAATAAGTCATGGGAAGCTAAGCCCATCACGCCTATATCCACCACGCGTACTGGTTTTTTTGCTAGTGCAGGTATAGAAAACAGCAACAACAAGAGTACAGAGAGTAATTTCATTTGGTTATTATCCTTTTAATAAAAATGAGAATTATTATATTTAACTTCTTTTTGTGAATCAATAGAGGGTTTTTGGTGAAATAAATGTGAATCAAAGGCTTTTGATACATAAAATACGTAGGTGAAATAAATAAAATTAGCGCCTGAGCTGTACGCTCAGATCAGCGCATTAGAATGGATTGGCAAGGAAAGCGTGGCAACTTGCTTGCAAAATGGCTACTTCCCATCGGGTTGATAGGAAGCTGGTTTATGAATGTTGTTGTTTATGAAGTGGGGTTAACTTTTGCCATATTTTTAATCCAATCGCTGATCACTTCAATTGAGGTTTGTTGGCCATTTAATAGCCTAAGTAATAAGCCGCCCATCACTAATGCATAGGCCTGTTCTGATTGCTCACTGCCAACTATGGTCGCAAGTTCATCCATAAAACGTGAGTCTGCTTTTTGCAGTAATTTATCGTCGGCGATATCCTGCGGATCGCGGTTTTTTATATATTCTAATAGCAGTACCATTTCGCCTTGAAATCGGCTGTCTAAGGTAGAGATGATTGCGTGTAATGCATCTGCTTTGGATGTGGGTATGCTTTGCTCATCTGCTGTGCCATATAAGCTGTGCTTTTGTGTGACTATTTCCGTACTTGCTTCAAACAAGTCTTTTTTACTCGGAAAGTAGTGATACAAAGCACTTTTAGAAACACCTAATGCCTCTGCAATGCCACGCATCCCTAAGCCGTTGTATCCGTGCTCTGTAAAGATATCTATGGCTTTTGTGGCCAGCTCAATCCGATATGCGTCTCGGTCAATAACTTTTGGCATCGTTTAGCTCATGATCTATCTAATAATTCTACTCAGCCCAGTATAACGCATAAATATATTATGGACCAAGTGGACTAAAAAGGTTGATCAAACTTTGCGCTTGTGATTATTATATAGTCCAAGTGGTCGATAAAAATATGCGGCTAATTTTGGCTTTTGTAAGTAGAGGTAAAAATGTCACAAGATAAACACATCATTAATGGGGCAAAGATTGACTGGCACTGTATGGGTAAGTTTAATTTTACGGCAGGGTTTAGTCCGACCAAGGCTGAAAGTGCAATCGCCAATTATGCTGCGTTTTTAGCGCCGGTCATTCTATATTTTGCGCTGTGGCGTACACTCGATTGGTCGGTGTTACAGTATGTCGTTGCCAGTTTTTTGGCATTGGATATGGTAGGAGGTGTGCTGACCAATTCTTTAGGATCGATGAAACGGTTTTTACATACAAATCAAACCCTAGAGCTGAACTTTTTAGGTAAGCTGGTAGGCAGTAAGTTTTTATTCCCAGCGATACATTTTCAGATTTTTGCAGTACCACTGTGTTTTGATGTCAGTTGGTCATACGCATTTTTCTGGTATGGATTGATGATGTTGTCAGTTGTGTTGATCCATTGTTTACCACAGTATATTCATCGGCCCGTTGCTCTGCTTATTGTTATGTTCTCGATTATGTTGAGTCAATTGGTTTTTGTCGGCCCGCCGGGGCTTGAATGGTTGGCGTCAATTTACATTATTAAGCTGGTTTTATCTCACGGTGTGCGCGAGGAACCCTACAGACCAAATGTAGAAGCCAGTTAGTAGTATTATGAGTGTTTAGCCTGCGTAGGGGTTGTGACGCAGGCTAAGCTAGCGGGCAGTGCGCAGTTAATAGCAAAACGCCATCAAAATATAGAAGGCAGGCTTATTTAAAGTATTTAGCAAAGTGCGTTAAAACAAAGTTTTTAAAAGCGATGATCCGTGCAGATTGATGTTTATCCTGTAGGTAGAGCAAATAAAACGGTGTTGGCTCTGGCTGCCAATTTTTAAATATTGGAACAAGGCGCCCTTGCTGAACTTCATCGGTGCAATACACATTTGGTACGCGAATTATGCCGTTGCCAAGTAGTGCGCCGTGGAGCATTACTCGACCATTTTTGCAGGCTAAATCAGCGTTTACACTGATATTTTGCCTCGCCCCAGATGATGAATTTACAAAGCTCCATTGGTTCATGCTGCCAGCTATACATTTGTGCCTGTCTAAGTTTTTAGGCTCTGTAGGGCGACCGTACTTTTCAATATAGTCTGGGCTGGCAAATGTGCCGACTTCAATATCTGTCAACTTTCGAGCGATCAGGGCTGAGTCGAATAGTTCTCCCATTCTAAACACAAAATCAAATTCGCCCGAGACCAAGTCAACCCTTTGACTACTGAAATCCAGTACAACGCTTATCTCTGGGTGTGCTTTCATAAAGTCTGACACCAAAGGGCCGATGATGTTTTCGCCGATATAGCCACCAACGCTATTAATTTTAAGTTTCCCCGATAGGCTAGAAGCCTGCTCTTTGGCGCGCTCAATGGCCGATTCAATGCCTAAAAATGACTGCTTGCATTTTTCATAGAAGATCTCACCTGCATCAGTGAGGTGTTGTGTTCGTGTTGTTCTAACCATCAAGCTCACACCCAAGTCAGACTCAAGTTGAGTCAACTGTTTGGAAACGTGGGACCGAGAACAGCGCAGTGTTTGTGCAGCATTGGTAAAACTGCCTGACTCGACCAACACTAAAAAGCTTTTTATATCTGAATAGCTCACGGCTTTATTCATATTACTTGGTCCATAAAGTGACTCTATTGGTAACTTATAGTAAACATTGATGTGAATTGATAAGTATATATCACCAATAGACGATTTTATACAATAGCGTTCGAAGTTGCTTGCAGCTTCATTTACTTGAAAAGTGCTATGTGAAACGAAAAAGGTAAGCTGAACACTCACGTCTGTTTCACCAATAAAGTAGGTCGAATAAGCAACTGTTCGGCGCATAACTGATATTGCAGCGCACTTATTCACAATAACAGAGCTTTGTAGGCAAGACTAACGCATTAAATATTGGAGAAATCGTATGAAAAAACTGGTTGTTATTACCGGAGCAAGTTCGGGTATCGGAGAGGCTATAGCGAGGCGTTTTAGTGCAGCTGGTTACCCACTTTTACTCGTTGCTAGACGTATTGAGAAATTGGTCGCGCTCGACCTACCAAATTGTTTATGTGAACAAGTCGATGTAACGGATAGACAGGCATTTGAAAAAGCGATCGCAAAAGCAGAGGCCCAATATGGCCCTGTCGAGTGCCTTATTAACAATGCTGGCGTCATGTTACTTGGGCAAATTGATACTCAAGAGCGCAGTGAATGGACGAAGATGTTTGATGTTAATGTATTGGCTTTGTTAGGGGGCATGCAAGCTGTGCTTGAGCCTATGAAATCAAGACAAAGTGGGACGATAATTAACGTTAGCTCAATTGCTGGAAAGAAAACATTTCCTAATCATGCGGCGTACTGTGGTACTAAGTTTGCGGTGTCTGCTATCAGTGAAAATGTACGCGAAGAAGTTGCAGAGTTTGGTGTTAGGGTGACAAGTATCTGTCCAGGCGCGGTGGAAACAGAGTTATTAAGTCATACAACTTCAACAGAGATTAAAACCGGTTATGAAGACTGGAAACAGACCATGGGCGGAGCGTTAATCGCGGATGACATCGCCAGAGCTGCACTGTTTATTCAAGAGCAGCCACAATACGTGTGCATTCGAGAGCTTGCAATTGCTGCAACACGTCAGCAACCTTAGCACAGAGAACAAAAGCAACACCGGCATTGAGCTCTTCATGGCAGAGTAATTCACTCTGCCATGGCTGTTGCGCAAGAACTGGTGATTAAGCAGCTCAACACAGTGGGCACTTATGTGAAATAGCCTGAATAACTCCGGCCTTTGTTGTGTAATTAAGTAACCTCATATTTGGCAGCAATGTCCAACTTACTATTCTGTATTTTCTTTGCATGCACTGAATCAACGGAATGCTTTCTCGCCTCAATCATGAATTTGAATATTTGTTTTTACATTTTTGCAACCTTGGGTTAGCATTTTCGCGGGCCGAAAATTTATGAAGTTGAAGGTATATCTAATTTATACATAGAAGTTTGGGCGGTGACTTGTGTCGCTGGAAATGCTCGTTAAAAGCAAACATTGGGAAATTACTTTAGGAGACAGAGCTAAGCCGTCTGCTTTTAGCCTGATGATAGCTTCCAATACAGACGTATTAGATTCTTAAGTCTGAAACAGTTTTTCAAAAAGGAGTATGAAAATGACAGATAATTTACTGAGCCTATTAAATAACAGGCAAAAACTCACCAAAGCACAGCTGGACCAATTTGTACTCGTTCAATGGCAGCAGGGGAAGCACTTTGATCGCTTGCCTTTAAAGGCATTGCCAGACTATAAAAAATTCGACGCTTTTCCTTGGGAAAAAATTGATTGCATGTTGACTAAAATTGTTAAACAACAAGAGGATGGGCTTTCATTCGGCTTTGATATGTTTCCGCCAAAATCAGCGGCCAAAGGGGATATGCATGTTCACCCGTTAAGTAGCCGTTTGATCACTGTGTTGGAGGGCTATGGTACAGCCATTGTGCAAACTTATAAGGGAAAAATGGCAAAAAAAGAAGTGGGGCCAGGTGACGTGATATTGTTTCCACATGCGACGCCACACTGTTTTTGGGGGGCAGAAGATGCCCCCATGGTAGTTGAAGTAATGCTCGGACCCTATGTGCCCTTTGAACATCCACTGCATACTGTGTGCCCTAAAAAAGCGAAAGTCATCGCACAAGATTATCCGGATCTATTTAAACCCTGCCATGTCGATGAATTGGAGCAAGTCGCCAATAGAGTTGTGGCGCTGCAAGCGCAAGGGCTTGTGGAGTTAAGTGAACATAAAGTGATGGAATGGGGAGATGAGTTTATTGATGCATTGGGGGGCTATGAAACACCAGAGCGTGTTTGTGATATTTAACTTTAGGTTGGGTGAATCACCTCAAACGTTTAGCCGACTGGGTGCCTTTGGACGTTATGAACAGGTTTAGCGTGGGTTTACTTGCCTTTTTAAAATCATAATATTGTTCACAAAATCGCATTGGCTGCGTTATTGGTATTAATAAAGCGCAGCGTATATTGCGTTTTCCAATAAAAACAGCGGTATTATTAAATAAGATTACCTAAATGTAGGTGATGCAGCGAAGCCGTTATAACGCATTGCGCGTTAAGCGACGGCGCTGTATTGCTGCCTAAATACGACTAAAAACCTCAAAATAACGCACTTTTACTGATACGGAACGCTTAAAACTCAGTGATGATTACCAACGATTTCGGCTGTACATACCGCGCCAGTATATAAGCAATAATGTTGATAGTTGGTACTTACAGCCTCCTTTGTGCACGCTAAAAAATAAATATTTGCAGCGCTATTTATTAATGGCAATGATGTGTAGATGTATATGATCCGATGGCAGTTGGCATACAAACAGACTAATTAACTATCCGGTATTTATAGGGCGCATTCAAAGAAAGAAATTGTTTTGTTGTTTCTAGCTTCCAGCCTATTAGACCAGATAGAGAGTGATTTCCAAATCTAACCAAGATGAATTTTGGTTGAAAGCAGATTTTAAAGAACCGAGTAAATAAGGGATTAAGCATCTTCTTTATAAGGTGGCTCAATCCTTTTTACATGCAAGTAGTAGTAAAACTATGTAAGTGGCACCATCAATATTAAGGATCTTTATTATGATGAAACCAAAAATCACAGCTTCAGAAGATATTAAGGAAGCAACAAAGTTGGGAACCTATGAGCGTCTTCGTCCGGGGGGCGCGTCGGCCAAAGTGGCTGCAAAAGTTGAAGGTACGATTAAGCAAGAGGAGTTGAAACTGGCATTATATGATGCAAAAGGTAACCAATCTAAAACCAAGGGCGACGTCTCGGTGCTCGGTGATGTTAAATTAAGCAAAGAAATAGAAATCACCGTTAGTCCAAAACAGCAAACCAAACTGGGTGAAGAGCTGATGGTAAAATCTGAGAATAAAGAAATCGATGATTCACCAATCACCAATCATTTTGCGATTGCCTCGTACCCACAAAACTGGGATCTTCCCAGCGCGAAAAATAGTCTTGTCGATGATGATGAGGCCATTATGGAAGTCTCTGATGCCTATGAGAGCGATGGCGTGCCAAACGACTATAGTTGGTTGGATGAGGTAATGATCTCAGAGCAAGTGCAGGGGGGCGCGCCTGTTGGTCCGTTAACAGTTGGCCCGGGAGAAAACTCAGACTATCTGGATGGCGACTCACCAGGGAGTGATTCTCACACGCGCATCTCGTATGGTTCTATCGACAAGAATAAGCTAAAACCGGACAAAGACGGCACCCGTTATGATGGCCATATCACACAAACCTGTATCTTTAAATGTGGTCGTACCGATGTGAAAGATAAGGTAGTCCCCAACTCAGGTTACGAGCTGACAGACTCACTAGAGCGGGTGAAGGGGCGCTGGAAGTTCTGGTTTACGAAGATTGGTAAAAGTGTCACCGCCAACGGCTATCACTCTGGGGCAGGAAAGGGCAATCATACTTCTGATGCTTATGAGGTCGTAACGACAACTCCTGATTTGACCTTCAAAAAGTGGGTATAACTCGTACTAGAAAATGGCTTTTCAGTTTTGTATTAAAAAACGACTGCTCATTTTATTGACGATATCTCAAGACTGTTCATGTAGATATCCAAATTAAATGACGTAATCTCAATCATTTGAAGGGGCCGAGCGGCCTGCGTCATCAGTAACCGTGTTTTGAAGCCGGATAAGCTCTTAATTTTACAGTGTTCGAATATGAGCTGGTGTTTTACAACATGATCAACCTTGTTGACGGTGACTTATCTAGCTGTATAACACGTCAATCATATTTCCACCGAGATGACACAAGTGAGAATTCAAATCAGTGGACCCACAATTTGATTGTGTTATAGAACAAGCTCTTCGCCCCCTTTTTTAAATTTAAATCTCTAACTTAATTATTTTAAATCACAAATTAGCTTTGTGCTGCGTGTGAGTCAGTCTATATGCTCAGAGGTTGACGGCTTACTGCGGTTGTTTTTGCCCAGCACAAATGCGCTTTTCAATTCATAAACAAAACTAAGGATGCGTTATGCTGAATGCAGATCAAAGTGAGCAGCCAAAGAAGGAGACAGGTGTCATTGTTGAAATGATAGCGCCTGCTGAAAAAGGCTTGCACACAGATCGGAAACTAATAAACAGTGTCGTTGCAAAACACAGTGGCTTAAAACCGAGTTTGAAAAATAGAATTTTCTACGCCATTGGCTTTAACAAAAGAGAAGGAAATGCTGATGGGGAACCTGATTTAAACCAAGGGGCAGTTAAAAAGGGCAGTACAAAAATAAATGGTATCAAATACAAGTATGACAAAGTTAAAAAGCGAGATTATGAAAAAAAGTCAGATGACACCTTTGGTTACATTGAAAACTTCTTGCGTTGGGGATCTGCGACTTGGATTTGGGCAAATTTAAATTCATCAGATCTCGCGAGAAAGCAAAATAAAATAGGGCGGCCAATAAGAACTAACTTCCCTTTTCGCGCGTGGCGAGAGCTTGCTCATACAACCGCTTTAGGGCACTGGGGTGCAAACAAGTGGCTTGCGGGAGATGAGCGACGAGACTTGATATACAAAACTGCGGATGATGATCAAGACTGGTCGGAGTCTGAAATAGAGAATGGTCTTGACGCTGCTGCTAAAGCAATTGGTGATTCAAAAGGGGCCAAAAGTATTGTGTCTGATACGCTCAATATGCCTTTAGTTCTTACAACGCCTTACCACTGGAGCTCGACAGGGGCGAGCGATCTACAAGAGTCTGAAGATTATAAATACCAAACCTTTTTAGATGAACTTAACGGCTATGAAGTTGATAAAAGAAAAGAACTATATGATAAACATCCACTAAAAATTTATTATCCAGAGCCGACAACTTACTTTACTCGGGCAGCTGCTGATATTCACCCTTCTAAAGGAGATAGTGTGCTCGAAGGCGCGGCTAAAATTACCAGTATAGTTGAAACCGTTGTGCAAACAGCGACTGACGACACCACGAAGGATGGCACGAACGCGACCGATGTGTCAGTTACCAAATGGAAAAAAATGTTTAAGTTTTTGCATGACCAAAAACTCACTTCCGCTCCGGGCGACAGGGCCAAATCGTTAGTTGATTTGTATACAGCTGTTAAAGGGCTGGAAAATCCTGCACGAAAAGGAGCGATTGAAACAGGAATGGGGACCTCTATAGATCAAAGTGCTTTTGAAGATGGGTATGAGGACAACGTGTATAAGTGGAACACTCAAAAAAAATAGTAACCTGTAAGTAGTTAAGCTTCATGCTTTTTCATATTTAAATTAGTTTATTTTTACCTTGATTGGATAAGATAATTGCACCATGATTTTTAGTTTATAGTTAATCTAGCCTTTTTTATTTGTCATGAAAGCGACATGAGCGCCATTGGTTTTTTAGCGTGGAACCTCATTTTTCTGGGTTTTTCACGTTTAAAGAAAAATTGATTATAATGTTGTTATGTATTTTAATTATTTTAATTTTTTGGTGTTGTGTTTGTTTGGTTGCTTGTGGCTAGTTTAAAAATTATATATTAAATTTATATGGCTGGAGTTAATTTGAAGGTTTTTTAAATAATAAGGAGTCAGAAAGTGATGCAAAGTCAAAAAGGACCGATTAAACCAGCAACAGGAATTACGGGTAATCAGATTAAGCCACAAAACAAAGAGTCAGAAATGGTTCTAATGCAAAAAGGACCAAGTAAACCAACAACTGATATTACGGGTTCTCAAGTAATCGCACAAAACAAAGAGTCTGAAGAACAAATTACACCATTGCAAATTGAAGCGTTAACAGAGTTGGAGAAGGAAAGTGTCAATAAATACAATAATGCAATTTGGGCCGCTAGAAATTTGGATTCCATACGTAAAACAGGGAGGTTTACGGAGCTGGGAATAGAAAAAAGCCGAATTAAACAGTTTTTCGAATCGGGATGGGCAGAGAGAAAATCATTAGAAACAGCAATTGCTAAAACAAGGATGAATTTATATAAAATGCCATGGAAGTTCAAACATGACTTTGTAACAAAAACAAACGATCGCTTGCAAAAATTAGGAGAATATATAAGTGCTAAACGACAAGTAGACAATATACGTAATTTGCCATTGTATTTGCGGGAAGTAAACAGAGAAATGGATGGCAATCAAGCTTCAAAACAACTTGGCGAAGAGAGTTTTTTGAATATTAATGACAATCCACTAGAGGTGGTGGATAAATTAGAGTCTTTAAAAGATCTAAAAGAAGCCGCAATGAAACTACCAGCTGAAGAGATTCTAGTGACTTACTACGTTGTTGAAGATGGAGTGCAAGACTATATTAATATGGAGAAACGGATAAGGCAAAAACGAGCTGCAAAGAAAAACAACAAGTAAATGGCTTATATTGCATTTTTACTCCTTGTTTTCATATTGAAGGTATAAAAATCTCTGTTTTAAATTTGTGTGGTTAAATGGTTCTTGTGGTTTGCTTTTGGCTGGTCTGTTTATTTAAATTAATTCGCTTTAGCAATTAGTCACGCATGTGAATGTGTTGATGCTGATAGAGTTATTACTCCTTTTTTATGATGTGTTAAATGAACGCAAAAGGTGGTATCTGCTGCTATGCTAGTAGTGCCATTGAATAAAAAACGGGCCAGAGGAGGGCGTATGATGTTGAAATCTTTCTTTGCCATACTGGTTGTTTTTTTCTCTGCAGGCTGCTTTAGCAAGAGTATTTTAGTCGCCGGTTCGGTCATAAATCAAACCCCACCAAGTCAACATATTGAAAACGCTAGAGTGGTCCTGTTCGCCAAAGGAGAGCGTATCGAAGCGGAGTATTTTGCGTCGGACGGTACATTCAGTAAACGGCTACCGCCAGATGAATTTGCTAAGGAGCATATTACTTTGTTTGTCGAACATACTGACTTTGTGCAGGTTGACCCAGAGCGCGATAAGATAAGAACAGGCTTTAGTGGCAAAACAGAACACCACATCAATGTTAGGACAAAGGAGCACCTAGCAGATACTCTAGTGCTTTCTGCAAAAAAGTCTGCCTTAACAGGCGATTATATTAAGGCATTGGATCAGCTGGATTCTGCAAGTGCCATCTATCAAAGCTTTGACATCTACTCTTACAAAGTAAGGCTGATTGGCGATGCGTTAAAGACCCAAAATACACTGCCAATCAGACATATGGATCTGACCACTGATGGCGACTTTTTGAATTATACAGAAGGCCTCAGTGATCGTGAGAGATATAAGCTATTTTTACAACTCGGCCACGTATATACAAATGTACCAGATCCTGAAAAAGAGATTGACGCGACAACTTCCTATTTTGATGTGGCGGTGTCGGCTTATGCCGTTGCTAAAAAGGCAAATCCAGCAAACGCGAGGCCCTATCAGGGTGAATACAAGTTGTATCAAAAGACGGGCAACCATTTTGACGCGGCTATGGTGATCCAAAGCTATTTTGACAATAACGCGGTAATAAAAAAGGGATCAACAATACGTACTTTTTTAGGGGATTGGTTAACGAGCTTTGAAAAAGTGACAGGGTTTCCTTATACCTCACGGGAGGATATAGCAAAAGACACTTTGTACTATGACATGGCTAAAAAGTTACTAGTGACGATACAGCAGTACGAATCGATTTTTAAGCATGATAATAAACCTAGCTCGAAACGGATACGTGACGCAACAACTCTACTCAAAAACATCGTAGAAAGGAGGTAAATATGTCTAATTGGCACATTAGCGTTTTGGTTGTTGTGGCTTCCATATTGGCGGTCATGGTGATCCTTCCCGTCGCAATTGTGACCGTGAAATACCCTGAAAATGAGCTGCCAGAAGTACTGGTTAATTGGGGTGGTGTCATTTTAGGGTTTTTCTTTGGTACATTGACGACTGCGCTTACGAGTAAAATAGAGAGAAAGTCTAGCGACCCCAATGCTGAAAACTAATCAACGGTGTTTTGGGGGAAGTTAGATTTCACTGTTAAGACGTTGAAATAAGCTGGTGTAGCAAGATTGCTAAGCTTTGCAATATTTCCAGCTTATTTCTATCTCTATCTCTATCTCTAACTCAATTGCATCGACTAACTCTTGTATTTAATTGAGCAGCCATACGGTTTAGTAATTTTCTTGTTGATGGCTTTACCTGCCAATAAGTTGGTTAGGCTACTGACAACATAGTTTGTCGCTTTTGGTATGTCTGCGGGGTTTGCCGATTTTATGCTGTCAATGGCACCCGCGTAACTCAATTTACCCTCAGGGGTAATGATGTACATATGGGGCGTCGTTTTGGCTTTGTAAAGACGACCAACTGTCCCCGACTCATCGAATAACACATGAGATGGAGATGCATTTCGACTTTTGGTTAGGCTATTGGCTTTGTCGGCATCAACGTGCCCCTGTTTACCTTTTGCAGAGGAAATGACTGACAGCCAAACCACATCCTGTTGCGTGTACTTGCGTTGCAGCGACTGCATATTGTCGCTACCGTAATGCTTTTTGACATAGGGGCAAAGGTGGTTTGTCCACTCCAGTACCACATATTTACCTTTGAAATCTGATAAATTCACCGTTTTTCCATAAGAATCTTGCAGTGTAAAATCAGGTGCCATAGCGTCTATTTTTGCTGCTGCCATGCTCATGGCTGGGGCAAAAAAGAGTGTAATTAAAAACCATTTAATTAAACGTTGCATTGTTAATTTCCCTCCTAGCTTCATAGATAGCATCGATTACTATCTCAGGTGTTAAAACTTGAGGCAAAATCTGTTTACTGTGGTTTCCTGCATACACAACATACAAGGGGACACCAGATCGTTGATATTGCGTCAAATAGTTTAAAATAGTTGAATTCTTGTTGGTCCAATCTCCGACTAGATAGTCGACGTCCTCTTCTTCAAAGAGTGCTTTTAGCGCTTTATCTTTAAAGGCGACTTGTTCATTTACCTTACAAGTAATACACCAGTCGGCGGTCATATTCACTACCACAACATGATTTTCATTACGTAGATGCGTGAGTTTTTGTTCATTAAATTGGCCAGAACTGAGTTGCTGACTATCGCTAGTAATTTGTGTGCCTTTAATGCTTGAAAGTACTGCCATACCGACTGCCATGAGCACGAGAATATAGCTAAAAGGGCGATTCATTTTACTCGATAGCCAGATAAAGAGTGCAAATAGTAATAGCCCAGACAATAACCACAATTGGCCTAGGCTGCCGGTTTGAGATAAAAATATCCAAACCAACCACACCACAGTCGCAAGCATAGGAAAGCCAAGGAAATGTTTAAAGGTTTCCATCCATATTCCGGGCTTTGGCAATACCTTTGCAAAGTGTGGCGACATAGGTAGTAGTGTCATAGGAAGCGCAAAACCAACTGCCAAGGCAGTAAAAACTAGCCAGGTTTCAAATGCAGGGCTAAGCATGGCAACACCTAGTGCCGTCGCCATAAATGGTGCTGTACATGGGGAAGCAACGATAACCGCAAGTACACCAGTAAAAAACTGACTGAAGAAAGAGCTGCCTTGTGTCAATGAATGTCCAATTCCTGACATGTTTGCGCTTTGTGGCACTAAGTCCCACAATATCATTGCGATGAAAGTGAACAAAAAGGCCAGTGCAGCAATCAGCAAGGGCTCTTGTAGGTGAAACCCCCAGCCAATGGCACTGCCGGCCGCCTTCAGTGAAACGACTACCGCAGCAAATAGCCAAAAGCTGATAATGACCCCTAGTGGATACCCCCAGTGACTTTTACGCTCTGTCGAACTCAGCGCTATGACTTTCATCGACAATACAGGCAGTACACAAGGCATGATATTGAGGATTAAACCTCCAAGAAATGCGAAAGCTAAAATAACCCAAAGCGGTTTCGTTGAAGCGTTATCGGTGCGACTAAAGTCGGGTGAATTGGGCAAGGCATGGACATAGTACCCAGACTCGGTGTCGCTAATTAAAAACTTCAGTGAGTCGGGTTGTGACGAAAAATAATCAGATAATGGTAACATTAGTTGGGCCGCATCTTGTGATTGTGTCCAAACTTGCACAGCATTGTGCTGGATCACATCGCCTCTAAATGGAAATATCTGCCAGTTAGATTGATACGGCAATGCCATTTGCACAGCTATATGGCTTTCGCTTAGCTCAAATTGAGCCTCAATGAATGACTTGTTCGCCAAACGCAGGCGAGTTTGCTCAAATAGGGTTTGGTGCTCGGAATAGACGATAGCTTGCCCTGTTGGCACGATTGGTAAATTTAGTTCTAACTTAGCCCACCCTGGTATACAGTCCTCTTTGCAGACTAGCCAAGACAAGTCGGCCTTGATGGTTACATGGGTAAGGGTCTCGTCTTTAAGCGTTATTGGCACCATTAGTAAGGTATTGCCTTCGTAGCCATAGTTCACTAAATGCGCTACCTCTATTGCTTTAGGGATTGGCCATTGAATATCTCCAAACTCTAGCGCATCACTGTGCCAGTCAATTTTAGGGGCTTCTCCGGAATCACCCGGATTTAGCCAGTAGGTATGCCAACCTTGTTCCGGATTCAGTTTGATGCCTATCCAATGGATTTTCCCTATGCTGAGTTGACTGGTTTCGGATACCAGCGAAACTTCAATATGTGGCCCTGTGGCTGAATTCTGTGCAAATCCTCCACATGAAAATACCAACAGAAAAATAAAGAAAAGTTTAACCATGCAAGTATCTGTTCCGAAAATGTCTTTTATTATTGTAGTCTCAAAACTCAATAATTTAGTTCATAAAACACCCAACTTAATAAGCCTACTATGTACTTACGTGGCATGAAATGATTTGCGACTAACGTGCATTTGTAGGTCGTTTGGTACTCAATAGGTTTATAACACCTCGAATATTCAGATTTAGTAAGGGGCCAATTGATTATTGTGACAGCTTGTGAAGAGAAATGGTGAGTTACTTGATATTCATTTTCACTGTCGCTGATGGCAATGTGGACTGTGTGTACTTGTGCAGGTTTATCGCATAATTGTCGCTAAAAGTATATTTTTCTTATTTGCTTTATTTTTAGGTGTTAACAACTTTTCATAGGAGTCGATATGATTGATTTTATCTGGGACATGTTTCAGCATAGGCAAATTGGTAAAGTGCAAGATGGGCTCCGCAATAACCTTGAGAAAGATAAGTATCAAGACGGAAAGATAACTTCCAATGAAGCCCGCCTTCGGGAGCTAGAGCGCCGCCATGAACAGCTTAAGCTTGTGACGATGGCCATGTGGACTTTGCTCAAAGATCATTCCGGTTTAACGGAGGGCGATCTCAAAAAATACGTCGACAAAGTGGATTTGATGGACGGAAAGGCTGACGGGCGTGTCAATACAAAAGAGCAGAGCGACTGCAATGACTGTGGTAGAACGATCCTTACCACATCGTTAGCCTGTCCATACTGTGGTGGAGGTTTAAAACGCAAAAGTGCTTTTTCTAGAGTGTGATCTTGTTTTTGAAAATAGATAAAGCGGATCCTCAATTTAGTTAAAAGTGTTTGATTCTTTAATTGGGGTTGGAGTAACAAACTAACCCTAAATAACTTCCTTAATATGTGCCAACATATTTCGTCATGCTAACTGGCGACAATAAAGCCAGTGCAAACTCCCACTCCGGTGATGACACTATATAAAAACTAGGTCCATTGGCTCATGTTTATTGCAAGTGTGAGCCTATAAAAATATGAGGTGAAAATAAAAACATGGAACATAGAATATGTGTTGGGGCTTTTGTGGTTCAAGATGACAAACTGTTGATGGTCAATCATAAAAGAGCGGGCCGATATAACTTTTGGGTGTCTCCTGGAGGAGGTGTCAAAGGAGTCGAGTCTTTAGAAGAGGCCGTGATCCGCGAGGTAAAAGAAGAAACAGGACTCGATGTATCTGTCAATAAGCTTATGTATATCGAACAAATGCATTTCCCAAAAGAACGTTCAGTAAAATTTTGGTATCACTGTGAACTCACTGGCGGTACTTTAGACTGCACTGCGCAAGAAGCAACCATAGAATACATTGTGGATGCTACCTTTATGGATAGGGAAACCCTGGAGGTAAACGAAGTATATCCCCCTATGCTCAAAGAAGATTTTTGGGAAAAAGTGAAACAACCAAGTGTTCAACCTAAAGTGATTGAGCTCAGGGAACTGATAAACTACTGAGTGAAGTGTAGTGACTATACACCTTTTAAAAGACTTTACTCAAAGGCCTAGAGCGTGTTCACGCTGTAGGCTTATTTGCTAGGTCATCGCTGTTATTGCAGATTTTTAACATTCCCTTTCTATCGCGAGTACATTCTGTGTTCGCACCTCTAGGTTAATTGCTCTGATCCAGCTAAGCGAAGTGGCATATTTTTGCTCGCAAAGAGTCGTAATTGAGCAGAGTAACTAGGTCAATTGACGCCTAACTTTTTATGATGAGTGATTTAAGTACCTCAATGGCGGGGAAAGTTGTAAAATGGCGACACAATGATGAGTGGGTCGTCTAAAGCTTGGCTGACGTCCATTCTTAGGTAATTTTAGCCAAGCCTAATACGCCGTTGATTTTGGCGTTAAGTGTACTGAAACATGATTAAACTGATAGAAAACACGCCGTGGTGGTTCTTAATACTTTTATATGTAACTACATTGATCATTGGTACTTTTATTGGGGCGCCTTTGCTGGCTTACGCTTACGATATATCAATGAGCATAGAAGTACAGCGACTGTTTGTTTTAATGGCGCTCATGAGAGTACATTTCTTACTGCCTCTTATGATAGCGGCAACTATTGGTCTCACGTATGTGAGAGGGAAAAAGAATAAATCTCTCACATACGCATTTATAGCAGCTTGTGTTGTTGTTATTCCAAGTATTTTTTATGGTATGCAAGCGTCTGATATTTATGACTTTGCAGCCGTTTAAAAAATCTTTGGCGCTGTCGCGCTTGCCAATAGGCAAGCGTGTGCAACAGATTGGTGGACTGCAAAACAGCATACTATGTAACAGATAACCTACTTCGCCTTGCTTTTTTGCAGGCTGTTCTCTCATTTATCCAGCATTAGAAAACTTGAGTGATGGCAAGTATTAAATTGCCACTGAGTGCGACTCTTGTTCGATCAGGTGTGAGCCATTTTTTCAAAGCGAGTGTAAATATGGAAAGTTTAAAGACAGTTGAAATCAAGTCATTTGTTCCCGCGAAGGACTTTGAGTGCTCCAAGCGTTTCTATCAGACTATTGGGTTTGAAATGGCCTCCGAGTTTGAAGGGGTTGCTTATTTTAGGCACGGTGCTTGTGCTTTTTTGCTCCAAGACTTTTACGAGCCGGATCATTGCCAAAACGCCATGATGCACCTGTTGGTGGAAGATGCAATGAGTTGGCACAAACATTTATTAAATGCACAGGTGAGCGATGAGTTTAATGTTAAGGTGACTGAAGTTGTAGAGCAACCATGGGGAATGCTTGAATTTTGTTTGACTGATCCCAGTGGAGTTTTGTGGCGAATAGCACAGAATATGTAACTCATATTGCTCATATAGGAAAACATAATGATTATAAAAATAATTTTATTGCTTGCTTTACTGAGAGTATTGGCAATCACCGAAAAACCAATTTTATGTGCAGGGATATATTCCTCAGTGGTTTTAGTGTTTGGCTTGATGAGCGGTGCCAGTTTTTCGTATGTTTTAGTCGGTACTTTAATATCGTTTGGCTTATCTTTTTTGTATTTTTGGTTTTTAAATAGATTTAATCATGGCCCGTTGTACTTTGTGATCTTAGTGCTTGGATTGGCGATTGGGTTAGTTTAAATAAAATTTTTAGTCGGATTGGTGCCTATATTATTTTATAGCAAGATAAGAATTAACAATGCATATTGTGAAACTTCTAACACTCATTTCATTTGTTATTATCACGACTTGTATCTATTTTTTTATGAGGCCTGTATGGGTTCCTATGTTTCATAAAGTGGTTGGAAAACGCACAACAGCAGATGTCGTTGACCTATATGGTAAGACTTCAAAAGATAGGTTATTGCCTTTTTTCAGAGCCGCAGACGTTCAATTTCCACCTGAAAAGGTCACCTTGCTCGCGATTAAAGATTCAAATCTACTTGAACTGTGGGCTGAAAATGGTGAAGTGCAAACCTTTATACGTTCTTACCCAGTGCTGGCTGCCAGTGGTGTGTTAGGTCCCAAGCTAAGGGAGGGGGATAAGCAAGTTCCAGAAGGGATCTACCAGTTAGAGTATTTAAATCCAAATAGCGCATTCCATCTGTCCATGAAACTAAACTACCCAAATGATTTTGATTTAAAGCATGCCAAAGAAGAGGGGAGAACTGAACCGGGAACCAATATTTTCATTCACGGCAAGGCCTTTTCAATAGGGTGTTTAGCGATGGGCGATGAAGTTGCAGAAGAACTTTTTGTTTTAACGACGCTCGTGGGCAAAGCGAATGTCAACGTCGCGATTGCGCCGTCGGATCCAAGAATGAATGATATTTCAAAGTTAGCGACAGACAAACCGCAATGGGTGAAGACCTTGTATTTAGACATTTCAACCTATTTTGAGAGGTTTAGACATGATAACTAACTTGCTAGTCATTGTCGGACTATGTGTTGTGATTGCTGAGTTTGGCGGCATGAACACATCTAGCTGTGCAGCTGCTGACAGTGTGGTCGTATTATTCGACGCAGTTCATTAGGAACTTAATAGAAATAGGGTGCTTGGCAGTATGCAATCATTTAGGCTTTGGCAGGCAGTGTGCTTTTGTTTTGTTCCAATTGCCTGTCTTTATCAGTTGTGTTGGGGGATTTATTTTTCTAAAGTTCCTTCGCAATTTTGGGTCTCAGGTGCGTTCAATCAAGCTTTGTTGCTTAAACATTCCGGCGAAATAGCCTTGTATATGTTGATGTTATGGTGTGTGGTCACAAAAACGGTGGCCAACACTAAGCTTGGTAAGCTGTTGATATGTATTTTGCTTGTGAGTGTGAGTATGTATACCTTGGTGCTTTTAATAAATGTGTGTATTTTTAACATATTGTAGCAACATTGCGGTAGGTTGAGTCCCGTTATGTGGTGAGAACAGTATGGTCGGCAGCGCGTGCCAACGCAAAAATGCAAACTTTTTAACCTAAAGTTAAATAAAAACCCTTGTTTTAGTGTATAAAGTTAAAAGATTAGCTGCGCTTTGGACTTAAACATTTCACATGACGTCTGCTCAATATAGCAACGAAACACCAGAACAGAAGCCTTCCTTGGCTAAACTCAACTATGCGCCACGTATAATTGGCTGCGTCCTGATGGCAATTATGCTCATTGGCGCACTGTACAATGACCTTAACTTCATCACTGTTTGTTTTATTTTCCTAAATTGCGCAATGTGGCCTCATGTAGCGCGCCTACACAGCAAACTTTTCTCTGATAAAAATAACCATGAATACATTAACTTACATTTAGATGCACTGTTTTATGGGATTTGGTGCGCTGTGGTTGGGTTTCAGGTTTGGGTGGTGTTTGCGTTGTTAATCGTTAATTCGTTAAATAGCCTTATCTTAGGTGGTGTGAAAAGGTACTACAGTTGTACTGCCGTATTGGCTTTGGGTTGTGTATCTGGTGGGGTATGGTTCGGTTTCGAGTTTGTTGAACAGTCTCCGCTTATCACGCAGGTTGTGGCTGCTGCAAGTGTCTATTTATATTGTTGTAATGTCGGTTTTTTCAATCGAAAATACTCCGGGCAGCTAAAGCGCTCTCGAGACAAAATGCGACAGCAAAATGAAGAACTTAGAGAGGCAAAAATAAAGGCAGAACAAGCTTCTAAAGCAAAGAGTGAATTCTTAGCAAATATGAGCCATGAGATACGTACACCGATGAATGGTATTTTAGGTGCACTACAGATTTTTGAGAAAGGAAATCTCGATGAGGAATCAAAAAGTTTAATGTCAAAAGCTGTATATTCTGCGCAATCTTTACTTACGGTTATTAACGATATTTTGGACTTTTCAAAAATTGAAGCGCATAAATTAACGCTTGAAGTCGCACCTTTTTCAATGTCAGACACTGTTGAGTCTGTCGTATCAGATTTAAAAGTTGAAGCAGATAAAAAGTCTATATCACTCCATGCGAGTTATGATCTGGGGTCATCTGATGGCCGCTTGGGGGATTCTGTCAGAGTACGGCAGATCCTACTTAATTTGGTATCAAATGCCGTTAAGTTTACAGACTCAGGCGGAATTAAAATTGAACTGCATGCCATTCAATACCAAGGAGAGTCGGCGCTACATATCGCAGTAATCGACACTGGAATTGGTATGGATAAAAACGCCCAGCAGTCGATATTTGATCGATTCCAGCAAGCTGACTCGTCGACTACACGCAAGTATGGAGGCACAGGGTTAGGCCTCGCCATTACGGCGAGCTTAGTTCGCTTAATGGGTGGCACAATAAACCTTAAAAGCGAACAAGGCAAAGGCACTACGATTGACGTTATCTTGCCACTGGCACAAGCTGAGCTATCGGATCCAGATAAAGAGGGAGGAGAAGACCAGTTACCGAATTTTGCGGCTTTGAAAATTCTAATCGCTGAAGACAATGAAATAAACCAAATTGTGATTAGCAAGATGCTAGAGAAAACTGGTGCCACCATGGATGTCGTTGAGAATGGCAAACTCGCGGTAGAAGCTTTTAATCAGTCCAGCTACGACATAGTTTTAATGGACATACAGATGCCAGAAATGGATGGTATAGAGGCATTTATGCTAATTCAAAAAGTCAATCCAAACATTCCAGTGATTGCACTCACCGCAAATGTGATGTCGCAAGACATTGCGCACTATAAAAGTCTTGGCTTTGCAGCCCATATTGGTAAGCCGGTAGCTATGCACGCGATGTACCGCACCATTAACCAATCAGTAAAGCAAAATACGCGTAACCAGGAACAAGGGGATGATTCCTCTCATAACCCATGCTAATTGTTCCTCCTCGTTTAACATGGGATATCCATAGTAATAGATAAAGCAAAGTCCAGTTTAGTTGTAAGTGCTTACTTTTACTTTTATCTAGGGATAGTGGTGAGCTAGTATTTTTTTGTCTCTATATGACTTTTAATTGCCAGATATTTAGTGCGTCCAATTGGCAATTGTGTGTTATCGCGTAACTGCGCAAAATAACGCCCACCAGATTCTACCAGTAAGCGTGCTACCTGATTGATGTTGACGACATATGAACGGTGGATCCGCTCAAATTGCTCAGGTAAAAGCAGTTGAATTTTTTCAATACTTTTGCTGTGCAAATAGATCTCTTCGCTGTTTATCAGATGAATTTCACTGTAGTGGCCATCCGCTTTGAGCCAAGCAATATTGGCGACTTCTATTAACTCAATCGCAGCGTGCTTTTTTACGCTTAAGTAGCGGCAACCATAGTGGCTTCGCAAGGTGTTGTCAGTGAGTTTTGCGAGGGCCTTAGCTAGTCTGTGTTCTTCCAAAGGCTTAGCAATAAAATCCAGAACGCCATACTCAAATGCCTCGATAGCTTTATCAGAATACGCAGAAATCACAATGGTATGAAAAGCCTTAGCCAGTTGATTTTGAAGTAAAGAAAAGCCATTTTGGCCCTGTAAGTTAAGGTCGAGCAGTAATAGATCTACTTCGTTATCTGCAAGATAGTCTTCAGCTTCAGATAAGGTTAAAAATTGCCCTAAGTGAGTGAGTTTTTTTCCTAAAATATTGCGTGTAAAACGCGCAATCCTTTGTTGTAATAGAGGTTCATCTTCTACTATAACGACTCTCATAAAACGCTCCTCTATGTAAAATTAGGTCTAATTTGGTATTCGTATCGAGTTACCCAATGGTCAGCGACTTGGCAACTTTCTAGCTGCCAATCAGACTCGCAAACTTGTGCCATTTTAGCGCGAATATATGCATCGCCAATCCCCATTCCCTGATGTTGAGTGGCGACATCGATTGGGGTTGTAAGTTCTAAAATGATGCGGCTTTTACTGGCACTAATTGAAAGCTGAATAGGTTTATCTGACATGATACGGTTATGGGTAAAGCAGTTTTCAATTTGACTGTGAATAATGGCCGTCGGTACTAGAATGTGAGCAGGGCATTGAGAGGCGCTGTCGGGTACTGACTGTGTAACTAATTGATAGTTTTGCTGGTAACGCACTGACATTATTTTGAGATGACTGTGACATAGGCGCAACTCTTCCTCTAGTGTGACGACTTCTTTTTCGCTTACTTTTACCAGAGCACGAAATTCTTCAGCTAGTTGCTGCACAAATTCGTTAGCTTGTGCTGGTGCAAAGTCGATGAGTTCCTGAACCTGCATTAAGCAGTTCATAAGGTAATGTGGTTGCAGGTTTCTGCGCAGTAGCTCGCCCTTTATTTTACCTGCTTCCAAAGCCAAATTTCGCTGTTTAATAAGTTGATTTAAAAGTGATACGCCAATTGAAGCCAGCACTAAGGTAATACTGAATGCAAAGCCAAACTCTAAAAATAGCCGAGGTGCTAAAATGAACCCCAATATAGAAACGGCGCAGATCAGCAAAGCTGTGATACTGCCTGCCTTGCCGTGCCTCAGAGTAATAACGTTGATTGCACCAACAAAAAGCAGTGAGGCGCAGAAGAGCCATGCACTGCGAGCGTCAAAGCTGGTTGTAGAATACGCCACTGCAAGCAGCGTTAAAGCAAGCGCGCCGAGCCAGAGAGGTTTGTGAGAGGCATTGTGTTGAGCAAGGTAGTAACTCGGCAGCAGGGAGGTCACTACCAGGGTCAATGCAAACACAATATGCATTCGCAGGAGGTGTACGTCATAGTAATAATTTACCCAGAGCTTCCATTGCTCAGCAACAAGCAGAGCAAGCGTAAAAACACACAACAATGCAAATATGAGGTGACTAGCTTGATTACTATAGCGCAGGTACACAGTAAGAAAGATCACAAATAGCAATGATAGGCCACCGATTAACAGTGCCGTGATACTACTGGCAACAATAATTGTTTGGTAAAACGATTGTTGGTCGATAATTGCAAGTGCATAGGCGATTGCTGAAAATGCATCTGCAGTGTGAAAACTAGATAACTCAATGCTTATCAAATGCTCACCGGGGACCAGTGTTTTATAGTCTAATTGGGTCAAGCTGCTAATAGCACCGACTTGTTCATAGGTTTTAGAGCTGCCTGGTACACCATTTTTACCAATAAGCTCACCATTTAAATAGATCTCATAGGCTGCGAGCGCTAAAAACAAAAGTGTTGGATTTGGCGGTAACTGTTCCTTGTCAATAGTGAGTGTGCCTCTAATGCAAAGGTGTTGTTGGGCTTGAATATTGGGAAATTGAAAAGTTTGCCAATGACGATCATCTAATTCTTTGCTGTGACAACCTTGCCCTAAACTTTCCGAGAAAGGCGCCTGCCGAAGGTTACTTAGCCCTTGAAGCTCTGAGCTGGCGAATGATTTGTGAGCCAAAGCTGCAACGAGCAGGCACATAAAAATCAATCCATTTCTAATTTCGTTTCTAATCACAGTGAACACCGTTCCCTAACATATTGGACATTGTAAACCATCTTTCAGTGCATTAAATGCGTTTAATGCAACTCAGGTGCAGTTGGTGAGTTTGAACAATTATTTTGAATTCAATTTTGGATAATTGGCTCAAATCTTTTATGAGGAGAGCTGAAATGAAAAAAGGGGTGCTTTGGTTAGTGTCGACATTGGGTGTAATGAGTTTGTGGGCGGCACTGAACTTCTATGCCACAACACAGGGCTGGTTTATCGAAAAAATCGCAGCTCAGGGCGATACACAAGAGTTTGTAACCAACATTAAAACAGAGGTCGATAAAGGCTTTAGAGGCAATGTGGCGATGCTGATGATGGAACAAGGGGAGGTTATTGCAACTCATCATGTATCGAAGGGCGAATTAGTGAATACTGATTCAGTATTTGGTGTTGCATCACTGGGAAAATGGGTTGCTGCTGTGGCCGCTATGCAGCTGGCAGAGCAGGGGAAGTTGGATCTGGATGCCCCGGTTTCTAATTACTTAACGCGCTGGCAATTGCCGCCTAGCGAGTTTGACAATGATGGAGTCACAGTAAGAAGGCTATTGAGTCACACTGCGGGCATTACCGATGGTTTAGGTCACGATGGTTTCCCTGTCGGTACGCCGGTTCAGCCATTGGTCGAACATTTGACCTTGGCAGCTGACCGCGAACCGGATAAATCGGGAAAAGTTGCAGTGGGCATGCAGCCGGGTACTAGATGGCAGTATTCGGGTGGTAGCTACAACTTACTTCAGCTGTTAATTGAAGAGATTTCTGGGCAGGGTTTTGCACAATATATGCGACAAGCCATTTTTTTGCCTTTGGGCATGACAAATACTGGATATAGTGTAGATAGAAGCGCACCCCAAACGGCTCAGTATTTTGGCGAGAATCAAACATTGCTGGTTTATCCAAACTATACGTCTTTAGCTGCAACGGGGTTGTATAGCACCACGTCAGACCTTGCCAAGTTTGTACGTTCGCAAATTCCTACATCCGCCTTAAATACACCAGGAAAACGAATACTGACCGATCAGAGTCTGTTGGCAATGCGCCAGCCAATTGGCCAATCGGGCGGACTTGAGATCTGGGGAGCGGGAGTCATGTTATATGCAGATAATAATCATGGCAGTTTTGTATTGGGACATGGCGGCCGCTCCCCAATGCTCAACGCAACGGCGCGCATGAACCCCAAAACTGGTAACGCCTTCATTATGTTTCAAACCGGCAACAAGCGGGCATTTGCATCTAACATGGCAACTAAGTGGACAAACTGGGAAGCGGGAACGCCGGATATGTTTCAGCTGCGTTTTATGTTGCTTGATATGTTTAATCTTATTGCAATTGGCTGTGGTGTGATTTTGTTATTGAGTGCCCTTGGTTTTATGTACTCTAGGAAGAGAGTATCAAAGTAAGAGAATAAAGGGGCAGTGCAGCCCTTTTATATTATTTAGGTTAACACTCGTTATGAATTTTTATTATTAGGCTTATTAATTATTTAATTTTCATTGTTTCTAAAATGGATCCATTAACACTTGTTTTTATATTTGGTATAGTTTCTTTTTTTATCGAATATGGAATAGTAGTTAAATGTATCAGTTGTTAACTATAATAAATACCAAAGGATATGGTTGGCTAATAAATAGAGGTCGGCAATTTTTCCTAGCGGTTTTTTTGATGAATTTAACCGCGTGTGGTGGCAGTTCACAAAATGACACCACTCCCCCTTCATTACCTGAGGAGCAAAACAATAAACCCACGGTTTCAATTGTTGGTGACTCTGAAGTTTTTGAGCAAAAACAGCTTATTTTGACGGGCAATGCCAGTGATACAGATGGCAACATTCAGTCTTATCAATGGCATTTTAACGACAATGAATCTTTGCAAGTTGAAGGCAGCGACAAGCGTGAAGTCACAATTCAAAGTAACGATTTAAGTAAAGATCAATCCGTTGAATTTACGTTAACCGTAACAGATGATGATGGGGCTAAGTCTTCGGCAACACACACAGTATTATTCAAAGATACTCCTGCCCCAAGCATTGCCATACAGGGTGATAAGCAGTATGTAGAGCAATCACAATTTGTCTTGACGATTAAAACTTCGCTAGACACAAGCGAGATTGCAGATATAGCTTGGCAGCATGACTCGGATCTGGACATTACTTTAACTGAATTAGAGAGATTGAATTTACAGGTTAGCTTGCCAGATATACAAAACGCGACGCTGGTCAATTTTAATGTATCTATTACTGATATACATGGAAAAGTTGTATCGGCAACACATGCGATAGAAGTAACTGCACTAGAAAATGAACAGCCCCAAGTATTAATAGATGGTGCGCAGCAAGCGGTTGAAAAAACAGCGTTTAGTTTGACTGCTAATGCAACTGACACTGATGGAACAATCAAAAGTTACAATTGGACGCATAATTCACAGCTTCAACTAACGTTAGAAGGCAATACAGACGCAACATTATCTGTGATCAGTCCAGACATTCAATCCCAGCATGAAATAAAATTTACAGTCACAGTTGCCGACAATCAAGGTGCATCATCCAGTGCTATGCACTCTATTGTATTGGAGCCAATCAAAGACAGTTTGACTCTGGTTGGTAAAGTAACAGATGCACCGATCGCAAATGCTGCTGTAGAGCTAAACGTTGGCGATGAAACATTTACGACTACAGCTGATGCTGAAGGCGCTTATATGCTGAGCTTTGAAATTGATGAGTCTCTATCTCAAGAGTTAATTAATCTTAGGGCGCTCGGTACGGGTGAGCAAGCACATGTTGAACTTGTGTCGCAGTTAGGTTCTATGGAGCAGCTTAAACATGCGGCAGGTGATGACTTATCATTGAATTCGACAGAATATTTTGATGTTAATATCACCAATGTGACAACCGCAGAAGATGCGTTAATATCAAGAATGAACTCATCAATTACTTCTGATAATCAATTATTAGAAGCCAGACAAAGTATTGAGCCCGCTGAAGTGTTGACGCTTTCGTCCTTATTAAAGGCGGTGATTGACTACGGCGTTGAGCTACCGAGTAACACTGAAACTACCTTGCAGCTTGCGCAGAATAAAGACACGTCAAATGCATTGATAGAATTGTTACAGACCGAATCCCCTGAATTGCTTACACAAATAGAAGAAGAGATCAAAGCTGACGAAACACTGGTAAACCCCGTAGCGTTATCACCACTTGGAGACTACTACTTAGTTGAAGCGAGATACTTAGATGGCATAGGTTTTAAACTGTCTTTTAACGATGATCATACAGGCACTTTAGTTGCAGACGAGAGAATACCATTTGAGTGGCATCAAGATGGCACAGAAATAACGGTAAGCTTGGCGCATGAATTTTGGGCTTATAGTAGTAGTTCAAGCCGTTTTGTAGATTTCCAAGCTAAGGAGTTTACATTATCTACTTTTGATAGTGGGGAACATTATCATGCAGTAACTGCAACTTTTAAAAATACCTTAGCGGCAGAGGGGGGTCCCAATCAAATCTCCACTACAGCAAAATTGTTTAAAGCCAAGACTCACCAGTTGTCCAAACACAGTGAGCTATTGGGCACGTGGATTTTAAATTATCGTGATAAATATAAAAATCAGGAATACATAACGATAACGTTGAATGATAATAATGAAGCCATGATGGACTCTATTGGTGTAGAGAGCCATTGGGATATTACCGACAATGTATTACACATTTCAAATGAGAGATACAATTTAGATATTGAGTTAGTTCGTGATATCGATGTTGGGATGCAAGTTGTTGTCAACTCTGGCTTGGCAGAGCTCACTGAGGTGGCGCATGCGGTAATGATAAAAACGCAAGACATCACTTTTGCTGATATTGACTACCAACGCACATGGCAATTAATAAAAAATAAGCATTCCAATAACCGATTCATTATTGATGAAAATGATAACTATCATTTTCGTTGGACGAAAAATATTGAAGGGGAACTCAAAGATGGTATTTTGAATCGTTACAGATATCGTTCGGACTATAGGGAAGTATCATGGTGTGATGTGACCTTACCATATTGTGAAATAAGCTGGACGGACAGTTACAAGCTGCTAGCTATTCATGGTGATAAAATTGCTGTGGAGCAGCGTCATCAAATTGGCGATAGTCAAAGTAGTTTTACGAATCAAAGGCAAATACATATCTTTGAGTTGTCAGATAAAAGCTGGGCGCTCGGCCAATTTGGTACGTCATTTTTAGAGCGCGACGAACTGGCGATACGACATCGTGCAGAAACAAATCTTTATGCACAATCTGAATCAGGTGTTGCTGTTTTGAATTCGCGTCAGCAATGCTCTTTTGTCTCTTCCTATGTTTTAAAATGTAAAAGCATCATTACCTTAAATGATCAGCGGTTTTATGCAGAGTTAGAAGGCGATCTGATAAAACTAACTGCTGTTCTCTCGGATGAAATATCTTACCTTCAGGTGATGGAGGAAACACATGAGCAACTCACGGTATGCCATTTTACCGAAGGACAAGGGTGTACAGCATCGAATCAATATAACTTTAAATATGCTAAGCCTATTCTGGATATTGATTTTAACACCCTAGGTCAGGGGGAGGTTGAAGCTTCCACTGAGGTTGTCAGGTATGGGGAAGTCTTCTCCGTTACAATGACTGCGAATGATGGGCATATCATTGGCAAGGTCAGTGGTTGTGAGGGCACTTTTAGTGAATACGAACCGACATTTGCGCGATATACAATAAAAGATCCCAAAGCAAATTGTACAATAAATACAGAGTTTTATTCTGAAGAGCCGATCAGCGGTGACTTTTTATTGATTGAAGAGTCAGCCCACGAGATACCTTTGAGTACTTATTTTAGCATTGACTCAGCAACCAGTGGCACCTTGTATGGCCTCGATGAGATTAAGCCTTTTAGGTTATATAGGACTGCTGATAAGAGTTATTCGGCTCAGTTAAATAGTTTTGAAACTGTTGTTGTTAAATTAGATGAAAATAATTTAACTGAGGTGCGTGGATTCGATCTGAGTATTGAGGAAGATGGCACATATATAAGCTGGGTTGTTTATGAGCAAGCTAATTATAAAAATTTGGAAAAAAGGAAAGTAATTAATAGCTCTGATTTAGCCACTTTAGATGTTGATGAAAGTTCACTAGTGGGGCGCTGGTATCTTACCTATGGTTATAATAATAAGTGGAGCCTAGAGTCTTCGTTTAATATTGAAACGGGCCTTCCTCATTGGCCATTTGTGCCTATGACCCAGCAGACTGTCATTTTAGAAATTAACGCAGACACAACAGGCAGACTGATCACTGACTTAGATAGCGAATCTGAATCAATAACAGAGCTATCATGGTCACTTAATGCACATGGTAAGCTTCATTTAACAACACTGAATGACAGCGACTTTGCTGAAATCTCTTTGTTTGAAGCGCGCTCTGGTGGCTATGCTTTTGCGATAGACAAACTCAGTATGGTGGAATATGGGCGCTACAACAATGATTGGCTTCGCCATGGTTCAGGGCTGATATTTAAAGCGCAGCCAGCGACATCATTTGAAAATGTAGTGGGTCAGTATCGAGCGCCGAAGTTATTGGGCAACTGGGGTTTTGAAATATTCGAAGATGGTACTGTCGTGAGTAAACAGAATCTTTCAAAGCGTATCGCATCTTTGACAGGCGATATGTTATCAATCGCTTATGTTAACAATGTGGAGGTCGACAAGTCAGATCCATATTGTAATTTTGAGTCGCAAGAATGCGAGCTAAAAGAAGGCACAAAATATCAAGTACTCGGTGTACACGGGGACAGGGTTTATGTGAATTTGATATGGGACAGCCTCAATGAAACACGCTTTTTGGTATATGAGTTTAGCCCAGAACCTGCACTTACTGGCTTTGCGCCTCACCAACTCCATGGTCTGTATTTGCATGACCAATTTAACGGCACACCTCGACAATGGCGTTTTGATATAGATGAGCAAACGGGTACGGCGACGTTGTGGATTACCGAAAAAGATGGTGTTAAAACTTACCCGATTGAACTGGTAAATGGGATTATTGTTACAAAAGGACTTTATGAACAGTTTGTATTGAATATACTTTCAAGTGATTCTGAAGGGATCACCGCATGTTGGCGAGCACGTTTTAGTGTTTGCGAGACAGAAAATATCATTAATTTTAGCTACATCCCACCTAAGATAAATGTGACACTCAATATCACTCCGGGCATAGGTTATTCTCATAATTTTAGCTTGGGGTATGTGTTGTTTGGTAGCCATGCTGGTATGACTGTGGCTGCGGGCTATAATACCAGTGCTAAGCTTTCAAGCTTCGATGGTTGTGGCTTAACAATTTTTAGGGAAAGCCCAGGTAGCACCGGTCTTAAAACGTCAATGTTATTTGAAGATTGCGTGCTTAATGTGAATATTGAAATGGATTAGACAGCAAAACGTGAGTTTAAGTTAAAGTGCGGCAACAGGCCGCACTTTTATTTTTAATTGAAAAAACCTAGTTCGTAAATGCTTGACCAAGTGTAAAAGCAGCTCATTTTCCCGCCAATTACATAAACGTGTGCGTATCAGACGGTGCAAAAAGTGATTCTTGCCAATTTTTGATGCTTATACATGACGCACAGCAATTTTCCCTTCAAAGAGTTCAAAAGCATAGTCAATTTGATCTGAATCATGATGAAAGAACAAATATTGCTCAAAGGCTTGAGAAAGAAAAATGTTATGCAGTATTATGCTTGCACTTTCATGGACTCGAAAGTGATTGCAGCCAGTGGGGATGGCACAAAGCAAGAGGAAAAAGATGTATCCGATTGAGTTATTTACACCTTCTAAAGCAATATTTTAGGGGGCGGAACATCATTTAAGGTATTCGCGCCTGCATTCAAGATACCTTAATATTTTGCGTGACTATGTTAGTTACGTTTATTGTCAAACGTACGCCGTATGTCCTGATCCATTCTATCACTCCGCCCTGTCATTTATGCCTGCTTTAAAAGGCCTTGAATCTGTACTTACACAATGATCTTTTTCCTTGATTGGATTTTACTCAGGTAGCCATTTTTTGGCGCGAAGGGACTGGAGTATTGGATTGAAAAAACAAATTCCCATCGAATCTTTAAGAATAGGCATGTATGTCTGTGCCATTGAAGCGCAATGGTTAAAGACCCCATTTTGGTGCCATGCGTTTTTGGTTCAGTCTGATGAGCAAATTACCAAACTCTCGAAATATTGCCGCAGAGTCACAATTGATACCGAGCGGGAAGTGGTGTTTGCTCAAGAAGTAAAACAGGCCCAAAACAACAATAGTATTAAAACAGCAAAGAGTGAAAAGAGGCTGCGTACAGCTTATAACAAGCAAAAAACAATGCATAGTTGCCGCACTGTGCACGGTAAAGGTGTGTCGGTTCTAAACGAGATTTTTAGCGATGTGCGTTTTGGTAAAAGTCTCGATACAGATGCCGCAAAACATGTAGTTACAGAGTTGACGACGCATGTTATCAGCAACACTGATGCCATGCTTTACCTTGCGCAAATGAGGAAAAAGTACAATTGCTTGGCGCAAAAGTCAGTGAACGTGTGCATTTTTAGTCTCGTTTTTGGCAAGCATATAGGCATTGCCAATAAAAAGATGTTGCACCTTGGGTTAGGTGCGCTGTTGCATGACATCGGTATGTTGTACATAACACCTGAAGTACTGGCGCAAAGTCGAACTTTAACTGAGGAGCAGCGACAAAAAATGCAACGGCATCCACAACTTGGCGTCGACATACTGAATAAAGCGCCAGACATACCACAAGATGTAAAAGACATTGTGTTGTGTCATCACGAGCGGATCGACGGGCAAGGGTATCCAAGCGGACTTGCAGAGCGAAAAATGAGTTTACTGACACGTATGGTGGCGATCACATCGGTATATGAAGCCCTGACTCGTCAACGTAGCTATCAACAGATGTATTCACCTATTGAAGCGCTGCAATATCTATACAGTCGGCGGGCGGTGGAATTTGACGAACGCTTGGTGGAAAAGTTCATCCATGCCCTGAGTATTTATCCGATTGGGTGTGTAGTTGAGACCAGCAGTGGTGAAATTGCGCTGGTTGTTAAAGCCTGCAATGAAAATCGTCTAAGACCGACAATAGAGCTGTTGAGTGGTAACAAGTGTGGACACAAGCTGGATTTAAGTGACAAACAACATATGCAAATGGGGATCAAAGCGGTGATATCACCAAGTGATCCTAGGGTTTCTCCAATATTGGAAAAATTAGCAGAGACAGTTTTGTAAAAAAGGGAGTAAACATGGCTGCAGAAGAAAATTGTCGTGGGCCTGCATCTGAGTTCGAATGTATTTTGGCCCGCCAGCCAATTTGTGACAGAGAATTAAGGTTAGTTGGATATGAGCTGTTATACCGTCCACATTGTCATTCGACGTGCTGTACTGAGCCTGATCCAGAGTATGCGACAGCGCAGGTGATGATCACAGCGATGACTGAGGTAGGTATGGACTTGCTCAGTGCGGATGTACCTTGTTTTATCAATATGACTAAAGATGCCTTATATCATGCTCAGTCATTGAGCTTGTCTGCAAGTTCGGTTGTATTTGAAGTCTTGGAAGATGTGGTAATTGATGAGTATTTGGTTAATTCAGTCAAGGCACTGGTTGAGCGAGGCTACACCATAGCGCTCGATGACTTTGTGTACAGTGACGCAGCGATTCCTCTGTTGGAGTGTGCAGACATAGTGAAAGTGGATATCAGAGCATTTAATACACAGGCATTGGTCCACCAAGTCAATTTACTACGGCGCTTTTCAGTGAAATTGTTGGCCGAAAAGGTGGAAACTTGGCAAGAGTATCGAATGTGTAAAAAATTGGGGTTTGAGCTATTTCAAGGGTACTTTTTTGCGTCACCGGAAATGCTCAATGGTAAAAAAACGCCACACAACCGTATTTCTACACTTAGGCTGCTGATAAAACTTAACGATCCAAAGGTCAGCTTTGTCGAGTTAGAAGCCTTGGTGTCTCAAGACCCATTTATTTACTATAAGTTGTTGAGATATATCAATTCTGCTTACACCGGTATGGGTAAGGTCTTTCATGATATTAAATCAATTTTGATCTTTTTGGGTTTGGAGCAGTTGCGTACTTTGGTTTGTATTATGGCGCTCAGTCGCATGACAGATAAACCGCCCATGTTGTTTTTATTGATGTTGCAGCGCGCCAAGTTTTGCGAATTAATGGCTGTGCAGCAGCGGCTGACGAGAACGCAGCGCAACGCCTATTTTACCACTGGCCTGTTTTCTTTGCTGGAAACTTGTTTAGACATTCCGGCTCAACAGTTGTTTCATCATATTCCCCTATGTGGTTCAGTCAAAACAGCGATATTAAAAAAGCAGGGTCATGGGGGCAAGGTATTACAGTGCGCTATTGCCATTGAGTGCCAACAACAGTTTGATTACGCCTGTTGTAATGTCACTGAGCAAACAGTTAAAGCTTGCCATTATGAAGCAGTTAATTGGGCCTACAAACAAATGAACAGTGTATTGCTATCAAGCGAAACATGAACGCATAACAGTTAGGCACAGGTGCAAAGATAATGAAAAATTACCTGACTTCGGTGTTATTGATTTTGCTTTTTGGCTGTACAGATAACGAATCACATCAGCATCCTACATTTAAAACTGGTAAACAATTGTTCGCACATCATTGCCAAGGGTGTCATGGAGAGAGAGGGCAAGGAAACTTTCTTAAGGGGGTTCCTGCTAACGTAAAGACCCAGAAAACGCAAATAGAACTGATCGCATGGTTAAAAAATAGCGAGCGAATACCAAGAGCTATGCCTTCATTTGAAGAAATGACTGATGCAGAAGCTGTACTCATAATTGAACATTTGAACTATCTGAAATTAAACTATCAAACGGCTATGGAGAAAAGGTTAAACAATGACAGAGTCCATCACTAATCCATTACAAAATATGGGCTTATGTGCTTACTCGAAGGAACAATATGGGAAGTTTTTCTTGGCATTTAGAAATACTGAACAAGATGTATTTGTGATCACTGAATTGGCGAAAGTTAATGGCGGGCCTGGGGTTAAATACCGTATCCAGTTGCCTCAAGAGAACAAAATTCGCTTTAAAAGCAGCATGCTATCAAAAACCAAATCGTACTATTCGGCGAAAGTTGAGTTTGAAGGTTGTTATCACAATGGAGATGGTGAGTTAGTTATTAACATGGCCGTCTTGAGGTTATTTAATTTACCGGAGGAAACCAGCCACGCTATCTTGCGACATCCTAAATTTGAACAGGCGCATATACAAATTCCTGTCCACATCAGATTGGAAGATGATAGGGTTTATCTGCTGCTAGACAGTGCGTATGATTTAGAGGTGCTTGATGCCGATAAGGCGTACAATTGCTTTTTCAGGGTTAAAAAAACGGCTTGGGCGTGTTTTTAGCCGGGCATTTTTTCAATCTCATTAAACTTGAGTGAGTAAATATGGATATAAGCTTTAAAGTTGCCACAATAGAAGACTGCGAAATAATTGCAAAAATGGTTGTACAGCTGACTACTGAAATTTGTCAGTTAACGTGTACACAGCATTTTGATATAGATTTAAAAAGCACTGCTAGGCGTTGTCTTACGCTCCTGAGTGAAGGGCATTATTTTGCAATCATAGGATTTTATCAAAACGAGCCGATTGCAGTGGCAACGATGACTGAGACTTACGCACTGTATGCGGGAGGAAAAATAGGGGTTGTTCAAGAGTTTTATGTGTCTGATGCGTATAGGTCTGGCGGCGTAGGGTCCATGTTGATAGAGCAAGTACAGGCATATGGTTACGAACGTAGCTGGTCTTGTCTTGAGCTTTGTACTCCACCTTTACCAGAGTTTGAACGCACATTGAGCTTTTACAAACGCAATGGCTTGGTGCCAGTTGGTGGAAGAAAAATGAGACAAATGTTTGCATAGCCTTTTACACAAAGTCCAATTGGATTAAGGAAAACGCCAAAACACCAATTTTCACCCATCTATTTTAATGACAAGGACTAACAGTAACTCTAAATAGTGCTGAACGTTAGTTACTTTGTCATTCAATCTACAACCACGTTTAGCCACATGGTCAAGCAAGGTATTTTGTTTGTTTTTTATCAATAATGATGCGCAAATATTCAATCGGTGATTCTGAAGTGATAGAATCGCCTTTTTGGGAACGTTATCCGTATAGCTAGTTTGTAGCAAGAAACACGCGTTCTTATTGTGTAAATCGTACGATAAAGAGTAAATAAATTATGCATAAAGCTGCTATTGCGCTGGCGTTACTATCATTAGTGGGCTGTTCGGCTACTTATCAACCTTTGACCGGTACATACGGCTATGTTGTTATTCCTAAGAATGATATTCACCATATTGAATACCACGGTACAGACAAGGGTTTTGTTGAGAATAGTTGGTTACAAGCGGCGAATGAAACCTGCCCTAGCGGTTTTGAAACTTTGTCAAAAACTGAAGACGTGATCCGCGGCACAGTTAAATCACCAGTCGCAGGCCAAATGGTAAACTTAGGCACTCAAGATGTAATTTTGTTGGGTAAAATAAAATGCCGTGTTCAAGAGGCTGGTTCGTCTGTTTTAACAGACTTCGCTTGGCAAGAATCAAGTGCTCAGCAGGTTGATTATTTTAGTCATGCCTATGTTGCCAAAAAAATAGAAATGCGCCATGACCAAGTTCGGTTTATAGGCTCAGCACCAACGACAAAGGTGATTGAATATCTAGATTGGAAGTTTGGTAAAAGCGTTGCTGAAGTTGACGATAATGGACTTAAAACCAAAGTATGGTTAAATAGAAATACAGTATTAACCAGCGCGGTGGCGGTGACCTATAAAGATGAATGCCCGAATGTTGTGAAAATATTACCGCCAATTTCGGTAATGCTCCTTGGTGGTGCAAATAACAGTAAAAATTTAGAAAAAGTCGCCGTGATGTCGAATGGTATTTACAAAGCCTACCCTAAATGCACAGATCCCTTGCTAAAGTAAATTAACAGCACTTACATAAACCTTAATTAATAGGAATGTTTTGATGGAGTTAAAACAAATTGTTGAAAACTGGGTTGCTGCGTTTAATCGCGGTGACGCTGATGCAATTGCTGAATTTTACTGTGACAACGCAGTAAACCATCAAGTTACAAATGATCCTATTATTGGTAAAGAAGCCATTAAACAAATGTTTGCAAGCGAGTTTGCTACGGCAGATATGTTCTGTATTGTGGTAAATATATTCCAAGATGGTCAATGGGTTATTTTAGAGTGGAAAGATCCCATTGGGCTGCGAGGCTGCGGCTTTTTTCAGTTTGAAAATGAGTTAATTACTTTTCAACGGGGGTATTGGGATAAATTGAGCTTTCTTAAAGCACACAACTTGCCTATTCCCCAATAGATGCCAAGCCTGCCAGATACTGTAAAGCGGAGCGAGCATACAGATTTATGTATATTTTAAGTTGGTCGCAAAAACACCGAGAGCAGCATGCGAAAGTCAGATAAAAAATTAGAAAAAAATATTGTTTTAGCTTTAACCGAAGCTTGTGATGATGCACTTAAGCGCTATAAAGGATTTGAATGGCTTACTCACGCCGTCAATTTTCAGTGTTTTCCAGAGAGCTTATCTATCGTGTGCGTATTTGATACCCATGAAAGTCTAGTATACACCCTTGCAGATGATAAAGGCGATCAATTGAAAGCCTCAATTGAAGCTAAACTTTTGTCATTTGGTATTAAAGCAAAAGGCGTAAAAAAACGCATCGTATTTGATACAGAGGAAGCCTGTAATACTGAACATGACGGTAACTGGAAACGGAGACTGGAAGGGTTACAAAATGCACATCATGTGTAGACATAACTGTTAAGCGTTTTAATGAATATATAGTGAATTGGAGAAAAGTAATGTCTAGTGAAAAAGAAAAATATCAGAAAAGGCTCTCAATTATAGGTGCAATTGGTTTCCCTTTTTATCTTATTTTTGCACTTGGGGCTGCCGCTCACTTTAAAGGCAATGCGGTTATCCCTTTACTTCAAGATCCTGAAATGGCATTTAAAGCGTTTATTGTGGGAGCTGTCGGCGCAGCCATTGATATCACCCTAGCAGTATACACTGCGCTCAAAATTAAAAAGCTGAGCTAAAAAGATAAAAAAGCGTGTTTAGTTGAACGATATAAACTCAACTTTTGAAAAGGACATGGACTTTTTTGTTAAGTATATTCAAATAGTTGAATAAATGTATTATTGTTCGTGAGCAATAACTCCAAAGGAAAAGATGAACATTATGACTTCAGAAATTAACAATGAAAGTGTGTCTCAAAACTATCTAGGGTTTTGGGCAAGGTTTGGCGCCAGTTTTATTGATAGCATAATGTTGCTGCTTATCACAATCCCACTCATATATTCAATTTATGGCGGTGATTACTGGACCTCAAGGGAGATCATATTAGGGCCAGCCGAATTACTGATTAACTACGTTTTGCCTATTGCGGCAATTATCTTATTCTGGTTATACAAATCGACTACGCCAGGGAAAATGGTTTACAAGGCAAAAATAGTGGATGCAAAGACAGGTCGAGCTCTATCTGCCCGGCAGTCAATAATCAGGTATATAGCCTATTATGTGTCTTTGCTCCCGTTCGGTTTGGGCTTTTTTTGGGTGGCTTGGGACCCCAAAAAACAGGGGTGGCATGACAAATTGGCTGGCACTGTGGTTGTTCGAGAGCCAAATAATGAAATCTAGTAACCATGGCGATAAATAGCAGATGTGCTATATGATCTCGCACACCTGCTAAAAATGTGAATAATAGTTCGGGCAGAAAGGTGTGTTTGAACTGTGCTGACGCCGACAATACATTTTAACCAAAGTGCGGTAATAGGAACAGATTGGATGATTTATGCAATTATTACATTGGTAATTTGGGCGCTTTTAGTTGCCTACGAAGTTGAGTTTGTGAAGAGAACCGCAGAAGATTTACCGTCTGAAAGCGCTCACAGTATATTGCCCCCAGAGTTAACTGAAGTGAGACGAGCATTAACGGATAGCTCACCTTTGGCCATGCTGGTAAGTGAGCGTAGAAAGAAAGTATATTCTGGACTTATTTGGTGTAAAAGGCTGGCTTTTTTAGCAGCATTCGTTGCAATCGGTTATTTACAATTACTAAAATAGAACGTAAAAGCTTATTTAGCTTTATGTATATTTATAGATATATTGGTACGAGTTTAAACTGCACTTACTGTAATGAGTAAAGTGAAAGGCCAATTTTATTTTCTCATCCCTTCATCTTGACTGAAAGAGTTAGATTCGTAAATCTTTGCTGTATATTGCTATAGGGTTTATACATGTCATTATTAAAGCTATTACTTTTTGCTGTTTTTGTGCTTCAAATTGTGCTTTTGGACCTAGCACTTTATATACCGAGCATCGTTATCGCAGCCTCATGTATGCTTTATTTTTTAAAAAGATATAATGCACTATCTCACATGGGGTTAGCAGCCCTTGGTTTGTGCTTGAGCTACGGCTTTTTATCAATAAGGGATGTAATGACAACCTCTTTTCAGTATTGGAGAATTCGCAGTGTTTGGCCACAGGATATAACAAGCTGACACACTTATATGCAACCACTCGGAATGGGGTAGGACCTTATATTCTATTGGTCTCTTTTACTGTGGGATCATTTGCTAATGGCTGCCTTAGGCTGATTATGGAACTCAAGGAGACGCGTCATTGACGCTGCCCATTGTGCCCTCTAAGTGTATTAAGCAATTGAAATGATGTTGAAATTGTATTCGCTTATTTGGTGGGCATGAGCTGAATAAACAAAGCCGAAGTACAATGACTTCGGCTTTTTGGTTGGGAGATTAGTCTAAACCTCTGTTGCGAAGTAGCGCATCAGTAGTTGGTTTTCTGCCTCTAAAGCCTTGATATGCCTCAAAGTAATCTAGAGTATCACCACGGCTATAGATAAATTGATACAGGCGCTCAGCGGTTTCTTTATCGAAGATATCTTTTTTCTCTAAGAATGCGTCAAAGCCGTCTGCATCTAAGATTTCAGACCACATATACGCATAGTAAGCTGATGAATATCCACCTGCGAAGATGTGACCAAAGTGCGTGCTGCGGTGGCGCATGATAATTTCTTCAGGTTTACCATAATCGCCTAGGACTTTGTTTTCAAAAGCACGAACGTCTAGATCTTTTACATCAGTCAGTTGGTGGTAGGCCATATCCACAAGGGCAGATGCGGTAAATTCTACCGTTGCAAAACCTTGGTTAAAAGTACCTGCTTGCTTGATACGTTCAAGCAGCTCTGCTGGCATTGGCTCATTGGTCTTGTAATGTAGAGCAAATTTTTTCAGCATTTCAGGTTGTGCAATGAAGTGCTCGAATAACTGTGCTGGGAATTCAACCCAGTCACGCGGTACGCTGGTACCAGCCAGTGTCGGGTAAGTTACGTTTGATAGCAAACCGTGCAATGCGTGACCAAATTCATGGAATAGGGTAACCGCGTCAGAGTAGCTCATTAATGTTGGCTCACCCTCTGCAGGCTTGTTCAAGTTCATGTTATTTAGGATCAGTGGTTTAACGTCGCCAGCAAGTTTCTGCTGTGAACGGAAAGAACTCATCCACGCACCTGAACGTTTAGTTGAACGTGCATAGTAATCGCCGTAGAACAAGCCAATTGCTTTACCTGACTTATCTTGAACTTCCCATACACGTACCACAGGGTTGTATACAGGAATGTCTGTACGCTCAACAAATTTAAGACCGAATAAACGCTCAGCTGTATAGAATTGTGCTTCGATCATGTTGTTCAGCTCGAAGTATTCGGCGATTTGACCTTGGTCTAGATCAAATTTGGCTTTGCGTACTTTTTCAGCATAATAACGCCAATCCCACGGCTCTAGCTTGTGAGTGACACCCTCAGCAGCCATCAACTCTTGGATCCATTCGCGCTCTTGTTCCGCTTTAGCAACCGCTGGCTCCCACACTTTTAGCAATAGATCCATTGCCGTTTCAGGTTTGCTTGCCATTGAATTGGTTAATACATATTCAGAATGATGTTTGTAACCAAGTAGCTGAGCGCGTTTTGCACGCAGCTCGACAATTTCAGCAATAATGGCTTTGTTATCAAACTCGTTGTCGTTGTCACCACGGTTTGCCCAGCCTTTGAAAGCTTTTTCGCGTAGATCGCGACGGTCTGAAAACTCAAGGAAAGGTTGAACACTTGAGCGATTCAAGGTAATAACATACTTACCCGGCAAATCTCGAGCAGCAGCGGCTGCAGCGGCAGCGTCGCGCTGTGTTTGTGGTAACCCAGCAAGATCAGACTCTTCTAAAACCATGGTAAATGCACGAGAGTCATTCAGTGCGTTTTGACCGAACTCAGTCGTAAGTGCAGAGATACGCTCATTGATTTTCGCAAACTCCGCACGCTGTTCACCTGTTAACTTGGCACCTGAACGAACAAAGCTATTGTAAACGCGCTCAAGTAGACGTGTTTGCTCTGCATTCAGTAGCGCTGATTTTCGATTGTCATATACCGCTGCTACGCGCTTGAACAATGCTTCATTCATACGAATTTCACTGCGATGACGTGTCAGCATAGGTGAAATTTCGCGTTGCAATGACTGCATCTCATCGTTTGACTCAGTATTTGCTAGGTTACCAAATACTAGGGCAACTTTTGTCAGTGTTGAGCCCGCAAGCTCCATTGCCGCAATGGTGTTGTCAAAGTCAGCAGGGCGCTCATTCTCAGTAATGGCATCGATTTCTTTTTTGTGTTCAACAATTGCTTGTTTAAATGCTGGTAAGAAGTGCGCTGTTTGAATGTCGCCAAGCGGTGGTGCACCAAACGGGGTATTCCATTCTTGGAAGAATGGATTTTGCGAAATGTCGTTTGTTGAAGTCGCTTTTGCTGACGCTTTGTCGGTTGCTTCTACTTGGGTTGTTTGTTTTTCAGGTGCATCTGAACAACCGTTCAGTAACATTGCAGCCGAAATGGCCAAAGCCAAATGGGTTTTTCTTAACACTGGATTTCCCCTAATAAAGGTAGTGAAACTTAATATTTTTTGTTGTTATCAAATGATACAGTATAACAATACTACATTGTTGGCATTTATCGCATAAATTTAACAGTTGAACTGAAATATTACTTATTAGGTACAATTTGTGCTTAAACAATTCTCATTACAACCAGCTTAAAAGGCTAATAACCTTGCAATCCTGAGCAGAAAATGAGGTAAATTGCAGCGTTTATGCTGACTTTTTTCACGAATAGGCCCAATTAAACTCGTCATTTAGTCACGATTATTTTTTTATTAAATCGTGAATTACACCTGTATTAATATACAGTTGTTGTGGTAGGGTGTGTCCAAACCAAAAACAATACAAAGGAAAAGGCATGCTTAAGGAATTAGACCCAAAAGAACCAAAGGACTTTGACTTCATCATTGGCGACTGGCAGGTTAAGCACCGCCGTTTAAAAGATATTTTAAATGGTTCGGATGAATGGATTGAATTTGAGGGAAAATCATCAACCGCCAAAACGCTAGGAGGGCTTGGCAATGTAGAAGACAACCTTTTGCATATGCCCAGTGAGTCTGTTAGAGCTAAAGCGATACGCTCGTACAATGACAAATCAAAGGAATGGTCCATTTGGTGGTTAGATGGGCGCAATCCAATGGCAATGGATACTCCTGTGGTTGGGCGATTTATAGACGGTATCGGACACTTTTACGCCGACGAAACTTATAATGGCTTGGCGGTAAAAGTAAGGTTTATTTGGGATTCGACAACGCCAGAAAAGCCGACGTGGCAACAAGCATTTTCCAAAGACAATGGTGAAACATGGGAAGTGAACTGGCAGATGGAGTTTAGCCGGATAGAGTAACAGATAAACTCAGTGCGAATATTTTGCACTTAAAGGCCAAGGGAGTGAATATATTTTTACTCCCACTCCGAGTGGCGATTATTTTGTGACATAAACTCTTTTGTGTTCAAAATGGAGCGTGAGTTAATTATCATATGAATAAGTATTAGTTAACTCGTAACTGCTGTACGTTTGCTACCATAGGCCACTTTAGCTTGTTTAATTTTGAAACAGGCATGGTTGTACTGAGACGTAGTGTCTAAATTATCACTTCTTTAAAAACGCAAGAAAACGTATCATATCGCGATTGAATTGGTCATTAAGGCCTTTACCCTCTATCCGTATCAGAGAAAAATGACGTTAAAAAACATAACCTTGTGCATTTTCATTGTAAGTCTTTTGACTGCTTGTCAGTCCACAAATAATAGACTCCAGCAAACTAAATCAATCAATTTAATACAGGCAAGCCTTGTAGATATCCCCGGCGGGACGTATGTGATGGGGTGCAGTGCTGGGGATTTAGAGTGTGAAGAAAATGAAAAGCCAGCTCATCCAAGAAAAATACCTAGATTTAAGATGATGAAACACGAACTTACATGGGAAATGTATTTACCGTGTATTGAAGCAGGAGTTTGTGATGACAACCGATATTATCGATTTCGACATCAAATGAATGAACCTGTTGCAATAATACGCTGGAATGACATAACAGAGCAGTTTCTACCTTGGTTAAATCAAAACCAAAAGGCACGTTTTAGATTGCCCTCTGAAGCTGAGTGGGAATATGCGGCTCGAGCAGGAAGTGAATCTAAGTATAGTTGGGGAAATACTCGCAGCGGCGCACATGCAAATGGCAATAATAGAGCGCTTTGGCCTGAAGATGGGAATATGGAGATAGGCGCGGTGATGTCCTACATGCCCAACGCATTTGGTTTGTATGACATGCACGGTAATGTTTGGGAGTGGGTGCAAGATTGTTGGCATGAACAAGAATATCAAAACAAACCAAGTTCAAGCGGAGCAAATGAGTTAAGGGGCGAAAAATATGAAAAGTCAGGGGTTTGCAAGCGCAGAGTTACTCGAGGTGGCGCTTGGCAAGGAAAATCTTATCGCTTGCGCTCTTCATTCAGGTATTTTCTCTATGCAAACTCGGCTTTTACAGACGTTGGATTTAGATTAGTGCAGGAGCCGGTGGAAGGCACACCCAGTCAGAACTAAACGTTGAAGCGTACCAATGCAATCAGCAAAAGAGATTTGCATTGGTACTGAACTTTATTAATTAAATTAAAAAATTAACCACCAAACTGGACTCTTACTCCCGCATTGACGGTAAAGCCATCATTGCGTGACCAAATATCCGTGGTCCAACGTCCGCTCGGTGCTTGGTTAAGTAATAACATTGAGTGTTCTTCTGTTTGGCGCACATTAAGCAAGTTTTCGGCATTCACAAACCAACTCACATGACCCAAGGTAATTTGACCAAGTAGACCTAAATGCCAGTACGGATCGCTGTTATCCAAGTAAGGGTTATTATCTAGTTTTTGTGTGCCAGTGTAGTATGCTTCAAAGCCAACTAAATGGCTGCCATGTTCCTCCCACATAATCACAGCACCAGCTGAATGCCTTGGGGTTAAAGCAAGTTGCTCGCGGCCAAAACCTGAGTTGCTCTCTTTGCTGGCATCGGTGTACAAGTAGCTCGCCGTGAACTTGATGTCATGCCACCGATAGCGAAGTAATAGCTCGGCACCACGAATCTCACTCTGGCCTGGCGCATTTACAATACGTACGGTTTTATCCGTATTACTTGTCAAATTGTCGACAGCTTGAAGCTCAGTGACGTTGTCTACGTCAGACGCAAATAAGGTGACACTGGTTTCAACACTGTCAAATGTGTAGCTGATGTCGAGTGAGGCAGTGGATGCTTGCTCTTCTTCTAGTTCGGTGAATGCTTCAAGGCGAGATAGTCCGGTGTCGTCGATGTCTTCAATAAATGGTGTCGGCGCAAAAAAACCTTGTCCATATGAACCGCGCACGGTCCAGTTGTTTGGGCTGTACAGCATAGATACTCGAGGGCTGAATTGTGAACCGTATTCGCTATGCCAATCAGCACGGGCACTGAGTGATAATGCCACATTGTCAGCGACGTCATAGTCGAGTTGTGAAAACAATCCCGGTACGTCAAATGTGTAGTTGAAGTCAGGATACTCGGCGGAGTCGTACTTGTCAGTTTGATGTGCGATGCCTACAAGCCAAGCGGTATCATCGTTGTAACCAGAAATACTCGACTCGATTAAGTAACTTTCGTGGGTATCTTCTTCAAATACTTCACCGTACTGGTGCTCATGCTCTTGATGCATAGCTGAACCCCGAACATTCAGGTTCAAAACATCTCCTAATGGCTGTTCAAAAATAAAGCCGCTATCAAGCCTTACGGTATCTTGCGCTTGAACATAGGGGTTGCCGTCGGGCAGGGTAGCACCAGCTAGGGTACCTGCTGTGCGCTCTTCTGTCATAGCGCCAAAGGTGGCATACAGGTTAGCACCGCTCTCGTTAGACCAATATACGCGCGGTCGTATTGTCGCTCTGTCGTATGCTGCCATATCTATCCAGCCATCATTGTCGAGATCTTTTGCGGCCTGATGGTGGCCACCGGCAGTAACTGATGTGCTGATGGTATCCGTCACGGGCGCCGCAACATAGGCGGTAATATCTTGGCCATCTTTTGATGTCGCATTGAGTAGCACTTCTCCTTCAAATTCGTCAGATGGAGTACGGGAAATAAGGTTGATAACCCCACCCAGTGCAGAGCCGCCATATAATGAAGAAGCCGAGCCTTTGATAATTTCAACGTTGGCAAGATCGGTTGGTGGGATCTGCAATAAACCAATAGATGCAGTCTGACCACCATACAAAGGCAGGCCGTCGCTGAGGAGTTGGGTATAGCGACCATACAACCCTTGCAAGCGGATGTTTGCACTGCCCAAAGCAGGAGAGGTGTTCTGAACCCTGACACCGCCGGTTTCAGCAACCAGCATGGAGATATTCCCCGGTCTCATAAGTGCTTTTTCTTGTACTTCTTCTGCATTTATCACTTCTGTGCGTGTTGCGGATTCTGTAACAATACGACCAAGTCGAGATGCCGTGACTTGGATTTTTTCAACTTGACTGTTTTTGTGTTCATGATGATGTTCGTCGTGGCCATGTTCATCATGATGGTGCTCGCCTGCATAAGAAACAGACGGTAACAACATCGCTGAAATAGCGAGTTTTGAATATTTTTTAAGCATTTTTACCTCTAAGAATGCAAAAAACTGAGCGCAAATAGCGCACTATTGATACGTTTTGACAAAATGGTTGAATTTAGGGCGCACTGACCCTTAAGAGGTAAAAATGGGGGGACGAAATAGGGAGTCGGTCATTGGAATAGGCCGACTAATATCTATATTGATAACAAGTTCACTGTGTTTGACAACTCGGGCTGATTGCACGTCTGTGCTTAAATACATCAATGAAATACAGGCATTTCCTGGGCAGACACAATCATTTTCGCAACATTCAACTTCACAACAGTCGTCTGCTTCAGAAGCGTTCGCTTTGCTAGAGTGCTCTGTCAAGGTCTGCGGTGCATGTGTTAGGTCAAGTGATGTTGAGGCTTGCTCAAAAGACATAGTGAAATTATATGCCACAGCTTGTCCAACGAAGGCAATTAACATCGCGATGATAATGAATACCTGTGATATGGGTTTAAGCATATAATTCTCATAAAATAATTCGTGCGTACTTTATGACATTTTCACGAATAAGTGAATAGTCATCTGATCCTTAATACCTAACCATAAGGGTGAAGGGAGTAATTATTGTATGATTCTACTTTTAATTGAACTCATGCATAATGAAAGGGTAGGAAATGGATGTAACACTCCATACTGTTAAGTCAGAGAGCTTAGGTCAGTGAGTTTCTCTCTTTGAGTCTGCATGAGTTTATCAGACAAGTTAGAATTCGGTCCGACATTTAAAAACGTGTTAGAGGTCTAGTCAAAATGCGCTTTTACAAGTGTACAAATATTCACTGTTGTGAACAGGTGGCATATAGAGAAGACAAAGCCAAAAAAAGTCACTATCGCTGCTTGCGATGCATGGGGCGCCTTGAAGAATGCGCGATACAATATCATGAATTAAAACTGGGCAAATTCTTTGAAGATAACGCTTTGTTGGTCAATGTGTTGTTTTCAACTGTAATGGCGTTAGTTATATCTATTATAAGTCCAAGTGATTTTGGCGGGTATATTCACTCTATATATGTTCAATTCATTGCAACATTATGCTTAATCTTAGTTTTTCACCTTGGGGGTTATTCGAGCGCTTTAAGCGTATTGGAAAAGGAACCACTCGACGTTGAAAATAATCTGAGGTCACTTAAATCATGCATACTTGCTTCATTGGGCACCGCGCTAGTTAGTGTAGCCATTATCTTTAACTAAGCGCCCAAGTTGCACTCATCTATAAACGTTCTGTTTAGCTGCTAACGCCATTGGGCGTGGACGCTCAGGCACTAATGAAAAATTGATAGCTGCATAGTTGTTTAAATATTGAGCAGGTGTTTTGTCCCAGTTAAGTGAACGGACGTAATACTGGCACTGAATTTATAGATTAAAGGAGTTAAATCAAATGGTCAGTGCTGAAGAGCTCTCCTATGTATACGAAAACGTGTTAGTAAAACTGATTGAGCAAAGAGAAAAAGAGCTAAAATTCTATATACAGCAACCCGCATTTTCCCATATGACGTTGTCAGTGGCATTTTGGCATAGCGATATGTATTGGAACTTGTATCAAAAGGAGAGCTGCGAGTTCACATGCCATGCTAAATACGACAATCAAGAGTTTATTATTTTATCTGATTATGAAGGCAGGCATCCTGATATCTCTAATTTGAGAGATATTTTTGATGGCTGGTCAGAGTGTGAGGCTACTGAAAACTCAGATGAAAGCTTAGACCTGCAATTTAAACTTGCCCATGAAGCCCTTGCTATAGCCCTGTGTAGTGAGCGTGTAAAACCGTTATTAGAAGTGCTTTTAGAGACAAATAACAACTACCAAAAAGCACGGTATAGCGAGATGATCCGAGTGGAAGATCCGGATGGTCGTTTTGATGTGAACTTTCTGCAAGTGGTCTAGTTTCGATAACTTGTGACCAAATCTAGAAGCACATGACTTATTATTGTGTGCTTCTTTGTCATCTGATTGAAGCTAAGCTTTATTTGCTCAGCGAGTAATCGTCAAATCAACAGGTAAGACATCGCGTTATTGAGCCTGTATTATATTTAGGTACTCAATCATGGAAAAGTAATGAAAAAGAGTGGTTTTACCCAAGTTATCTGCCTCACCCTGAATTCATCTTATTGTTTTGTAATGTTAAATAATTGGTCTTTTACAAATCTTTTCATAGAAAGAAGGCAAGTGCTTTAAATTTCTACTGGTTACTATATAATCCGCCAGCTTAATTATTGCTCAGTCGTCTTTAGGACTGGGCTAAAGGTGGGATCTGTGACTTTATTGAGGAGATTATAGTTGCGAAGCTATATTTTTTATCGTTTTGTTTTAAAAGTGTTTTTAGTTTGTTTTACGGTGCTGGGGCTGAGCGCTTGCGGTGGCTCAGGTGGCTCCGATAGCGCTGCAAATACCGGGAGTACAGGTAACACAAACGTTGAACCGCCAAAAGCGATAAACGCCGCACCAAAAGTTACCATTGAAGGTCTGACAGAAACAACGCAACAAGTCGCCATTACGTTAAATGCAATAGCATCAGATAGCGATGGCAACATAGCGAGCTATGCGTGGAGTTTCGACCCAAATTTACCGATTTCTGCAGACAACTTAACCGATTCCAGCTTAACGATTGTAAGCTTAGCTCTTGACGAAGATATTACCTTTGATGTCTCTGTTGTCGTGACTGATAACTTAGGTAAACAAACTTCAGCGACCCATACTGTTAAGGTTTACGCACCAGATATCGCGCCTTTGAATATTAATATATTAGGCACCGAAAGCGAACTTGAGCAGCAAGCATTCCAATTGACACTTGAAGCGACAGAGCCGCTAGATGACTCGGCTCAAATTACATGGTCTCATGATTCTGAGCTGGCGCTAGACCTCAGTGGCAGCGATTCAACCACCTTGACTGTGGTATCACCTGATATTTTAGAAAATCAAACCGTTCACTTTAATGCAGAAGTAAAGCTGAGTGACAACAGAGAGGCCAAACACACTCATGTTGTTACTATTAAAGCGCTTGCAAATGTGCCTCCTGAAGTCAGCATTGTTGGTAACCACAAAGTGCTTGAAGGGGTCACCTTAGCTTTGCGCGCTGAAGCTTCAGATCAGGATGGTGAAGTTGTTACATATGCTTGGTCTCATAACACTAACCTCGACATAAACTTAGCGGGTGAGCAAAGCGAAAACCTGTCAGCGTCTATTGAAAACATTGTGTACGATCAGACGGTGGTATTTACAGTTGAAGTTACTGACAACCAAGGGACATCTTCACAAGAATCAATCACTGTGCAAGTAACGGCACTACCAAATGTTGCACCTACCGCGGTGATTAAAGGTGAAAATACAGTTACTGAGCAAGCTGAATTAGTTTTAACAGCTGAAGCAAGCGATAGCGATGGTCAGGTCGAATTCTACTCTTGGTCGTATACGTCTGACATAGCCTTTACTGTATCTGGTTTGCAAAGTGAGACTTTAACGCTTCAATCTGGAGATATAGTTGAAGACCATACTGCTGTTGTTTCTTTACAAGTTACTGATAATCAGGGGGCTTCCCACACAGTTGAACATACAGTAACTATCGAAGCGTTGCCGAATGTTGCCCCTGATGCATCTATCCAAGTGAGCCAAGAAACTGTTGAGCGACAGGCTTTCACCCTAACAGGTATCTCAAGCGATGTTGATGGTCGAGTGAGCAGCCATAGCTGGTCGCACAACTCACCATTGACGCTATTGATAGACGGACAAAACACTAATGCGATCAGTGTTGTTAGCCCTGATATTCAAACTCCTCACGAAGTGACATTCACTTACACCGCTACTGACAATCAAGGCGCGAGCACCAGTGTTTCTCAGTTGGTGACTATTGAACCGATCCAAATAGCGTTCTCGGTTACAGGTAAAGTAACGGATGCGCCTATTCCATTTGCGCAAGTTACCATGCAAATCGGTGAGGCAACTTTTGAAGCAAATGCCGATGAAAATGGCGACTACACGCTGGATGTTGCAGTCGATGAATCTCAAGCTGCTGAATTAGTTAAGTTATCTGCCAAAGGTATTAATGATAAAAGCACTGTGTCGCTTGTTTCACAGTTAAACTCTGTTAGCACTATTAAAGAAGCAGCAGGTGACGACAATTTGGTTAATGCTGAGGAATTATTTGACGTCAATGTAACCAATGTCACAACTGCGGAATATGCACTATTGGCAAGAGATACACAGGGGTATAGCAATAACGCCGAGTTAAATGACGCAAAAGCACGTATTTCGTCGCAAGAGCAATTAACCTTAGCAGCAGTTTTAAAAGCCGTGATTGATCATGGTGTTGCACTTCCTGATGGCGTGAACTCGACACTGGAGTTGGCTAAAAACTCTGAGTTAGTGGATGAATTACTCGACAACCTAACTGAAACTCAGCCAGAGTTAGTAGAGCAAATCAAAAGCGAAATCACCAATGACGAAACTCTTGTTGCTCCTGTAGCCTTCGCACCAAACGGCACATATTACTTACTCGAGACAAACTATGTTGATGGATTGGATTATAAGCTGGCATTTTATGAAGACCAAAGAGGTTTACTGAGTACCGCTGATAAGCGCATCCCTTTCTCTTGGGCACAAAATGGCAAAGAAGTAACAATCAACCTCGACCAAGAAGTGGTGGTAAACAACGAACAGTTTGAACATCGTACAGGTTTTCATAGCTCTTCATTTAAAATAACCACATACGATCTGCATAATAAGTCATTGGCAGTCATGGTGGAGTTCGATGTCTCACGAGATATCGAAGAGCTGCCCAATGGAAAATACACGACAGCGGCGCAGGTGTTTGGCGAGCGCGATTTAAATAGATTGACTGAAGATGCTCTTGTCGGCACTTGGAGCCTTGCTTATTCTCAATTCGGTGAAAAAAATAACTTTGAGTTGACCTTTAGAGAAAATGGTCAGGTTGCAATTGATACCGGGATCACTGTGTGGGACGGTACTTGGCGCATTCACCTTGGTCAAGTTGAAGTCAGCCATTGGGTCTTTGGTTTCAATCTTAAATTGGCCAGAGAGTTTAACTTTGGTTATCAAACCATTGTAGAAACGGGGTCTTTTGGTGAAGAAGTATATCGACAAGGTACCTTCATAAAACACCAAGACATTAGTTTCGACGACATTGATTACCAAAAAACATGGCGCAAAGCCCACAGTAAAAAATCTCATTCGGCTTTCACGGTTGATAATAACGATAACTTTAATTTTAGATGGCACCGTGACATTCATGGTCAAAATGACAACGGCATACTGACGCGTTTTGACTATTACTTAGACGGTAATAAAGTTGATTTTTGTAATACCGAACTAAGCAGCTGTCGCATAGATACGGTCTATCAATATAAGCTATTGGCGCAGATAGGCGATACCATTGCGGTGGCCTATTTTCGAAATAGACTAAATGTGTCAGATAGATCCAGAGACATCCATTTTTACAAGCTATCGGAAAAAACTTGGGCGTTGGGTAAGTTTACAAAGTCTTTCTTTAATACAGACAAGCTCGAGCGGCTTTTTGGCGCGCAAACACATTTATACTCTGTTAATGGTGAGACAATTTCTCATCTATACAGTGATTTTTATTGTCCAACTAATCCTTCTCCATTGAGGCTGTGTTTTGACTCGATAGTTTTCAATGGTGAACGCTACCGTGCGTCTTTAGAAAATGAGAAGTTGAAATTAGAACATCTACAATCTGGTGCCATCTCTTATATGGCGGTGAGCGAAGAGACTGACAAAACTATCTCACTTTGCCATTTTGCTGAAGGGGCGTCTTGCTCACAAGGGAGCAATCACAGTTTTGTGTTCTCCAAGCCGGAATTGACCGTTAACGTATCGCAAATAGGTGAAGGGGAGCTTACGATTTCACAGTCGCAGTTTTACTTTGGAGATAGGTTTAATATCACAATCTCAGAAGTTGGCGACTATTCACTCGAGAATATCAGTGGCTGTGGTGGAGTACTGAAAACGATAGACTTTACTAAGGTATATCAAGTTCCAAAACTAGAGTCTTCATGTGAAATTACGGCGACCTTTCAAGAGCGAATTGCACATAAGCACACATCACTTTTATTGGATGCGACGCCTGCAGGTTTTGTAGACAGTTGGTATTACACTTTTGACGCTGACTCTCAAATCCGCGGCACCTTTTTCGGCCAAGACAAAAATACAGCCTTTACGGTACGTAACATACAGTCAGAAATGTATATCTTTGAGTTTGAGCAGACTATTCAAACCAGAGTAAATGGTAAACTGTTTTTTGCGTCTAGATTTACGCTCCGTTATGGCGCTGACTCTCTGTATGCTTGTTGGAATGGAAGTAAAAAAGACGACAACTTCGATCCCAAATCGGCGCATTTGGAGGCGACTTGTACTTATGTAGAATCAGCAAGTTCAAAACAAGCGACTGAGTTAGAGGTCAGCGAATTACTAGGTGACTGGCACTTAAACTTTGACTTGTCTTCAAATCAATACCAGTTGACGCTTAATGAAGACAATACTGGGGTTTTCATGTCTTTGCTGGGCGATGGCTCGATAGCGAGTGCCCAATATATAAACTGGCAGTTAAACCGCGAAAACATGCTTGAATTGACGGACGAAACGGGCGCTGTCGCGTCGTTTTCGGTGATTGAAAAGAATGCGAGTCTCTACACTTTACTAGCTAATCAAACCGGTGGTGAAAACCAAGCCGACTGGTTGAGGTATGGCAGCTGGTCTATGATCCGAACTGAACGCAAGCCGTGGTCATTAGAGCAACTTAAAGGAGCTTGGGTCGCTGTTGATGAGCAAAGCATAGAGAACTTTTATTTGTTTTCTGGGGGGGAATACCGTTCCGGTAAACTTAATGGTGCAGGGACAGTCGCTCTTGAGCGTAACACCTTAACCATCTCGGCCAGCTTTAATAAGAGCCAAAACCGTTTTGAACATATCTGCAATGACACTCGCCCTGAATGTGAAGTGCGCTCAATTGCGCAATTTAAAGTGATTGCGCTAGACAATGCCCGTGCTTATATTCACGTTTATCAGTCGAATGATTATCAGAGCTCTGTAAGGATTATTGATATTGATGATACCTTCTCAGTTGAGAACGATAACCCTGTTTACCTTGAGTCGGCCAAGTATTATGAAAAGTTAACAGGTTCGATACGCACATGGGAGTTTATATATAACGGTACAGGTAGTAACGTTGTTGTAAGAGTTGGTGATGATGCATCATTCTTTGCAAGTTATGATAAAGGTGAAATAAAGTCGGTTCATAATCCTGACAACTTTACGTATCGTGTACTTGATATTGACTCAGATGGCCTGACAGTGTGCCGCATGGTTTCGGGGCAGTGCTCAGCACACAATCAAATTCAGCTGTTATTTCAATTGCCTTTTGTTGAGGTGACATTGGATATTCCTGATGCTTTAGAAGCTAGACACAATGCCGGTTCAGGTTATTTGAAGTATGGCGAAAAACTCGAAGTCACACTTAATAGGAGCAACCAACAGCGCCAATATGCATCTGCGTTTTCCGGTTGCGGTATTACCAAGCCCAGTTGGCTTAATTTTGCGGTGATCACATTTTCGTCACCTGCTCTAACACAATCGTGCTCATTACAAATGACAGCGGCACCGCTGCCAGATTCAAATGCAGATCGATTGGGCATAACAGATCCTGTATTGAAGTCATGTGTAGACCGCGAAGCCAGTGAATACGTGGAGTATGACCACCAATTCTTTTGCTCTAACTATCGAGGTCTTTCGAGCCTTGAAGGGATCGAAAAGTTGCATTCTCTTACCAGTTTAGGGCTACAAAATTTTAGTCTAACGGCTGAGGGGCTTCAGAGGCTTGAGCAGCTGACAAATCTAGAAGAATTTTCTGCTCATACTAATCTGTTTGATGAACTACAGGGACCTGTAGAAGTAGATTTTTCTGGGCTTGAAAAACTGAAAAAACTCACTTTAACAAGGCTGCCAGAAGGAAGTTTAACGCTGCCAAATACAGCGACATTGAAAGAATTATCTTTGGTTTCTTCTGCGTTGACAGAAATAGATTTGTCTGGACTTTCCGGTCTGGAGGACTTGTCTATATACAACTCTTCGATCACCGCTTTAGATTTATCTAACAATAAAAAGCTCACAATGTTGGATGCTCGTTCATCAGCACTTCAATCTATCACCGGTGTAACAGCTGATCATCAGCTTCAAATAATGAACTTAAAAAGTACTCAGTTTGAGAGTCTAGATTTGACCGGGTTTGAAAGACTTACTTACCTTTATTTGTCAAAATCGCAAATAAGAGAGATAGACATATCAAAAGCAAAAGCCTTGCTTGAATTCGATGCACAAGAGTCGCAGTTACATACTCTTTATTTCGAGGATTTTTCCAACGTACAGAATGTTTATCTTTCTGATACACAATTGACTGAGCTCAATGTAGAGATGATGCCCAAATTATCATTTTTGCAAATTGCGAGAAATAAATTAGTAAACTTAGACGTTTCTCAAAACTTGAATATCAGATCTTTACAAGCATCTGAAGGAACCATAAAAAGTGTGTTATTGCCCGATAGTGAGCATGCGCAGGGCGGTAGCTTCAATGTCGCATATAATAAAATTGAGAGTTTAACTATACCGGCAAGTTTACAAGGCAGCTCTTTAAATTTTGATAATAACCATATTCAAGAATTAAATATGTTGGGTAACCCTTCTTATTTGAGCTTGAAAAACAACCAATTGGAAAGCATTTCACTCACTACCGAGTCTCAGGTTAGAACTGTAAACTTGGCTGGAAATAAGCTGAAGTCAGCTGAACTCTCGGGCCTCTTTGATAGTGTGGACTTATCTAATAATGAGCTAGTTAGTTTTTCCTTGTCGGAAACCACAAACATAAGCTCGTTAAACTTGTCGAACAACTTATTGGAGCAATTTTCAGCTTACGGGCAATTAAACGGGAGTTTGGATTTATCTAGTAACCTTTTGACAAATCTAGTAATACCCGAGTTTCAATACAGCTTGTTTAAATTCGATGTAAGTGACAATCCATTGGGCAGCATTACATTCGAAGGTGGGAAATATTCAAATGTCATTTTATCGGACACAGAATTAACACAGTTGGATATCTCAAAATTGGAATTTATATCCAACTTAGTTATTGATAGGACAGATATTGCATCTGTCGATATCCCAGTGACCCTACGTTATTTAAGTGCTGATAATGTTTCAATAACCAGCTTGAATATCTCAAAAGGAAGTGCATTGTATAATGTTAGTTTTCAAAATAATGTGCTGAATAGCATATATGGTTTGGACAATATCGATAGTCGTCTTTTATTGAATTTAACCAACACTGACGTAGATGAAGACCTTGAAGCGACCCTTAAGAGTATGAGTAATGTTATACTTTGGGGGTTGTGATAGGCTGAGTTATATATAAACTGATATGAACTTTTCTTGGTGTTAATCGCTTGACCTTAGAAAAGTTCATGTTTTACACTTATCTGTGAACGAACCCTCCATATTGTTATCTCGCAAAATTGACTTGGCATTTAATCCTATCTCGATGTAGGGGGGATTTATTGCTAAGGTTCTTGTATTTTATGGCTTAATACATATCCTTGGTAATCTTGTGTAAAGCCTGAACTAGAGAGTTTCACTAGAATATGTACCTCACAAAGACAATAAATAAGTAACTTTTGTTAAAGAAAGTGGACGCTTTGAGCTTCACAAGTTTTATCCCTTTGAGGGGTTCTGAAATTAAAAATATTTTATATTTTTTCGGGCGGTTTATAGCATATATATAGCATTTAAAATCGGTGAGTTTAAAGTTGAATTTTAAATTCTATATATTTAATTTGGTTGGCCTTTTTGGCGTGGTTTTGGTATTTACTAAAAAGGGGTTATATTTATTCTTATTTATTTATTCAGTTTTGTTCTATTTGTTTCCCCTTGTTTTTAATTGTTTTTATATTATAACTTGTTGTCAGTCTTATTTTTACGAGTGAGGCTAAATCAATGAGATTACAATAAGGAAATTAAATTGAAAACTTTTACCAGCTTTTTACTTTTGACTGTATCAGGTCTCGTATTATCCAAAGAAAACATATCAGACTCATTTTTACCTTTATTTAACTCTGGTGATAGGCAAGACATCACAGAGTACTTAGCCAATAACATGGCAAAAAGTGCGCTTGAAGGCTTTGGCATTGATGCGCATGTAGATACATTTCTAAATACACAAAATACCCATGGAGAGCTGACGTTACTGAAGCAACTGCCAGCAAAAAACGGTCATGATCATTTGCTGGTGTTGTCAAAAAATAACCAGCTTACATACACCTTGGTGATTAACAGAGAAAATAAAAAGCCGCATGGGATCAACTATTTTTTTCTACGTAATACGCCTTTGGAAGCAGACCTAAAAACCAATCTATCAAAAAAGCAGGTAGCAAATGCGTTATCAGTATTCACTGAACGCTTGAGCAAAAAAGATGCATTTTCTGGAGTTATTCTCGTTGCAAAAAATGAGGAGATTATTTTCAATCAGGCAGTTGGCCTAGCAAATAGGGAGTGGCGAGTAAAAAACACACTTGATACGAGATTTGCTTTGGGCTCAATTAATAAGATGTTCACTGCGCTGGCAGTGCTCAATTTAATTGAACAGGGAAAGTTAAAATTTGAAGATAGGCTCACCGATTATGTTGATAGCAGCTGGTTACCAAAAGGGGAGGTTGATAAGATAACTATCCGGCAATTACTCACTCACACATCAGGATTGGGTAATTTTTTTAATGAGGAGTTTATTAATAGTAATAAAGAGCTCTATCGAGATTTGAATAACTATAAGCCCCTTATCTCAAGCATGCCATTGCATTTTTCTCCGGGGACTCAAAATCGCTACAGTAACTCAGGCATGCTGATGCTTGGTTTAGTCGTAGAAAAAGTCAGTGGCATGTCCTATTACGATTTCGTGCAAAAGCATATTTATGACAAAGCCAATATGCCCCAAGCAGGCAGCTTTGAACTTGATTCAACCACGCCTAATTTAGCCACTGGTTATCTAAAGCGCATGCACAGTGACACTTGGGTCAATAGCACTTATACCCGTGCAGTCAAAGGCAGCCCAGCTGGTGGCGGTTTTGCAAGTGCCAAAGATTTACATAACTATGCGCTGGCACTAACAAGTTATAAACTGCTCAATAAGGAATTGACGGAATCTGCATACAGCGAAAAATCTAAATATAATTCTGCCAAATGGTACGGATATGGTTTTTCGGTTGGAGGCACACCTGACAATCGTATAGTTGGACATGGTGGTGCCTATTTAGGGGTCGATGCGAGAGTTGATATGCACCTAGACAAAGGGTACGTCGTCGTGATTCTGGCCAATCAATCTGATGTAGTGTCACCTGTGCGTCGTAAAATTAATGAGCTACTTGCAAGGATGAGTGATTGATATAGATAAAGCATGAGGTATCAAACTGATTTGTGCTTTCACTATGCGGCTATATAAGTAACTTTTACGGATAGGTTTCGTATTGTTATGTATAGCGAGACATGTAACCCAAGTGGGCATCAAATTTGAGGGGGGCGCCGACTGTACTAAGTTGCCAACGATATGTGGAATTAGTGAATAAAATCATTCATCTACAGCAAAACTTTGCTGTGTAGCACTAGGGGGCATTATTTGTATCAATGCTATCAAAAAGTGCCCTTAGTGTGGTTTATTTATTGCTGATTGATAAACCATTCAATTCCATCATTGTGCGTTTTCATTTTGCAGTTCAATTTATTTTACTATTACAGCTCTGGCTTATATTTGTGCTCGAGGCGGCGTAATCTCTCCTCACTTTTGCTTGTCGCTGCTAGCTTATTTGGTACATCCACAGTTGTAGCCAAAGAAGTTAATCTATCACTCAAACAGGCAATCGATAGGGCGCTGACACATAATATCAGTGTGCAAAATCAATATTTATCTCGCATCACGGATAAGGTTGCACTGGAGGCAGCTGAACAGGAATTTGAGCCCCAATATATGATAACTATTGGGGATCAAAGTAACTCAGTGTACTCATCGACCTTGGCGCAGCATGAGCAAAATACGCAAACGTCTGTTGGCGGTTCTATCCGACTAAAAAACGAGCTGGGTGGGCAGTTAGAGTTAAATCTTGCACAACAAAAAAATGAGTATGAGGGATTTGATCCTCAGTATGCCTCGACGCTGACTTTATCCTACAAGCAACCTCTGTTGCGGGGTGCTGGCTCTAAAGTCGCTGGTGCCTCATTGAGGCAGGCTAAGTGGCACGAGCTCAGTCAACAGCTTCGCATGCAGCAGTTTTTAACAGAGGTGATTGGTCAAGTTGTTACGCAGTACCGAAGCTATCAATTAGCTTTGCACGCGATGAAAATTAGCCAGCACTCATTTAAAAGGGCACAACATCAAGTACAGACAAATAGTGCGCTAGTTGAAGCTGGTCGCTTATCTCATTCAGAATATGTTCAAAGCAGAGTTGCATTAGCAAACCAAAAGTTGGCATTAAAGCGAGCTGAAAACGAGCTTGATCAAGCGCGTTTATTGCTATTGCAAATACTGCGTTTAGAAGAACACACCAATTTAAATCTCACAGAGCCGCTTGCTGTGTCAGCACCTAATTTAAACTTGGCTCGCATGGTGACAACAGGGCTTAAAAATCGCCCAGACTATTTGCAAGCTAAGCTCAATGTTCGGTCTAACGACCTTAACTTATCCGTTGCGAACGATGAGCAAAACTGGGACTTAAGCCTTAACTTGTCATATCAATTAATGGGCAGTGAAGGACACTTTACGGACTCGTTAGCGTACCAAGGTCATCTAAACCAAGGGGACTATAGCATTGGCTTGCAGCTTAATATTCCGATAGGCGACAAGATTAAAAGGCAGTCGTTATACAATGCGCAAATCGCTCTGTATCAGTCGCAAAATTCGCTTTATGAGCTAGAAAGCAAAATTCGTCTTGAGTTGTTAAATAGTAAACGCAATATTGAAACTGGCTGGGAGGGGCTACAGCTCGCAAAGAGTTATCTAGCACTCACCCGAGAGCAGTTGTCTCTAGAGCAAGAAAAGTTGGCGGCGGGGCTGTCTTCAAACTTTCATGTAGTGAGCTTCGAAACGCAATTAGTGGATGCCGAAAATCAGTTTATTTCTGCGCAGATAAGCTACCTCAACCAGTTAACCGTGTTGCAAGCACAATTGGGCACTACTTTGACAGCGTGGCAGATCAAACTTGAGCCAGAATCAGGTATTTCGGTTAACAATATGAAGGCGTATCGCTTAACGGCTGGACCCCATCAAGAAGGGTGGAACAGTCATGAATAGTATTCAAGTTAAAGAAGCAACACGCAAGCCTTTATCGTCACAGCATAATATGTGCTTGAAGTTGAGCCAAGCCGTGGCAGAGTTGCTCGCTGCAGAGCACACTATTGTGTTTTTATTAGACCATGGAAAAAGCCAATTTTTGGGGGTGCTGGAAAGTGAAGCGCGGGTTGTAGATATTCACATCACGACAGATAGCTGTCCTGTAAGTTTTGTTTTCACGCTGCAAGAGGCGCTCTTGAGTACTGACTTGATACAGGAGCTAGATGCCAAACTTAAGCTGTGTATCCAAAACGGTATATCGGCAATTATGAGCAATGAGAGCAGCGAGCCTTTGGGATTCGTACTGGCACTCAACAAAATGGCCAACCAAGGTATAGCGCCAACAGAGTTTACAGTGCAAGACCAGCAATTGTTGCAAAAGCTGAGCTGTATGGCTGGCTGGGTTGTCGAGCAAACATTGCAGGTAGACACAGAGCATGCAAAAAAAGAGCAGCTGAACAACCAATATCAAGACTTACAAACGGCTTACGCACCAGTGTGTAAGGATAATCATCAGCTAGAAAGCACTGTGCGTAGCAAAAGAATAACAGAGAAACTTACTGTTACTGCTGCGATAATGGTTTCTCTATTTTGTTTGTTCTACCTATTTTTCGCCTATTCTTTTAACGTTGCACCTGAAGCGCAGGATCGGGAAGGTCCACAAAGTCACATACAAAGTCAGCTGATTTCACCTCAAGTTGAGCGAGTAGAGGATTTTCTGCATTTGTCTGGCAATTTACAGCCTTTGAGCTGGGTAAAAGTGAACGCGCCGTTAGATGCCGCAATCGAGCATGTCAACTTTCAATATGGAGATACTGTACAGCAAGGACAACTTCTATTGGAGCTAGATCAGAGCACTATTCAGTTAGCTTATAGAGATGCCACTGCCGCCTATTTTCAAAGTTTGAAAGAGTTTGAAAGATTAAAAAACTGGTCAAATAGTATAGAGGTTAAAAACGCCAAAAGAGCTGTTGTTAGAGCAAATAAAGCACTGCAATTGGCTAAAGAGCGTCATGCTTCCACCAACTCGCTGTTTCAAAAAGGCATTGTTGCCAAAACTGAGCTGGACTCAGATTGGCGCGCTGTGTCTGAAGCTGAAGTTACCTTAACCATGGCTCAAGAATCGCTGATTGCGCAGCAGTCAGTTGCCAGTGATGTGCAGCTGAAAATAGCTCAACTTAGTTTGCAAAACGCAGAGCAGAAAATGCAGAGTTTGGCACAGCAAGTAGAGCAAGCAAACATCCACAGCCCAGTGCAAGGCATAGTCCTCCCCGCAACTTCAAAGCAAGAAAAGCCGTCTTTTAAAGGGGAGATATACTCGGGGGCTCAAGTTGTTAAAAACGAGCCTTTGGTGATGATTGCCGACATGAGTGGAGTATCAATTGACAGCCAAGTGAATGAGGTAGACCTGTTGAAAATCAAGCCGGGACAAAGTGTTGATGTGCGCATTGAGGCACTCAACGATTTGTCATTGTCAGGAGTAATTCACTACGTGGATGCGCGAGCCCGAGCAAGCAAAGGGAGTCGCAGTCGGGTTTTTAATATTCAGATCCAAGTGAAGCAATTAACAGAACAACAGCGCAGCTTGATTCGCATAGGCATGTCTGTTGATACTCGTGTGCTCATTTATTCTAACCCGGAGGCGCTGGTAATTCCTGTCTCAGCAGTGCAACTCGAAGGCAATAAAAAGTTTGTTTGGGTTCAAACTGAGCAGGGGCAAGTGATTCGCAAGTACATTGAGATACGTACCAGTCTGCCTCAAGGGTTAGAAGTGTCTTCGGGATTAAGTGCAGCAGACAAAGTTGTGATTGGGTTTGGAGAAAAGTACTAATGCTTAAATTGACAAATATTAGTAAGTCGTTTTGTCCCGGCCACACACATTTGCCCATTTTGAATAACTTATCGTTGTCTGTCTCAAAGGGAGAAATGCTTGCTGTTATGGGCCGCTCTGGTAGTGGCAAGACAACGTTAATGAATATTGCAGGGTTGCTAGATCATCCTGACTCAGGAGAATTTGAGTTAAATGGTCGTTCGATTATGCATATGCCTGATGATGAGCTTTCTCGATTACGTAATGAATCAATTGGCTTTGTATTTCAGTCGTTTCATTTAATGCCACGGCTCTGTGCCTGGGAAAATGTAGCCATCCCTTTGTTATATCGAGGTGTCTCAGAGCAGGAGCAAAAAAGGCGCAGTTTGGCAATGCTGGCAAAAGTTGGCATGGCGGAGCGAGCTGAACATAAGCCAAATGAGCTCTCTGGAGGCCAGCGCCAAAGAGTGGCTATCGCAAGAGCATTGGTGGGAAAGCCAGACCTAATCTTAGCTGATGAACCAACCGGTGCATTAGATCCACAAGTTGCCCAAGAGATCATGGAACTGTTTTTGACCTTAAATCGAGAAGAGCAGATAACCTTGGTGATCATCACTCATGATCCACGAGTTGCCGCGCAGTGCCATCGAACTCTACATATGCAAAGTGGTGAGCTTTCGACTGAGCCAAAGGTCTAAAACGATGATATTAAAAGCCTACGTTAGAGAAGCGTGGCGCAGTTTAATTGCCACTAAACAACGAACACTTCTGGCGCTGATAGGGATCAGTATTGGTATCGGCGCGGTGATATCTATGGTTGCCATTGGGCAAATGGTATCAAACGAAGCGCTGCGACAATTTAGAAGTTTGGGCTCAAATTTGATCACCTTGAGTCTTTACGATATCAGTACACAACAATTGACCTTTAGATCTACTCGGCACACGGCAGAGTTAGATCAAAGATTGAACTGCGTTGAGCTAAGTGCGCCGCTGAGCACACAAGGCGTGACATTGGATAAAGGGGTGAACGGAACTTTGGCAAGTGTGAGCTCTGAGTTTTTTACCCTGACAAAAGCCAAGCTAGCAGCAGGCAGGCAGCTCTCTCACTTTGATGGTGCAAAGCCCTACGTCGTGATAGGTGCACATGTTGCTGAGTTGTTGGGGCTTAGCACAGCGACAAAGGCTCTGATCGGTCAGCGCATTAAGGTGGAGCAGCACCACTTTACTGTAATTGGAGTGTTAACCGAATCACCAGATATAAACACACTTAACCTTGCTACTAACACCAGTATTTTCACGACCCAGGATTACATTAAAAAACGCGACAACCAAGCTAGTTTTAACCATGCGTTGCTAAAGGTAGGGGAGAAATTTGATACAGAAGTTTGTGAGCGGCAGATGCATCAACACTTTTACATCTTAAATGACCGTATTCTCGTCAACACAGTCACTGCCAAGCAATTACTTGAGCAAATGCGTGAACAAACAGAGCTGCTGGATATTATGCTGGCAATGATTGCTGGCATTTCTTTGTTGTTAGGTGGCGTGGGGATCATGAACATCATGTTGATGTCAGTTACAGAACGAAAGCAAGAGATTGGGATCCGCCGAGCTATGGGGGCGAAAAAGCGGGATATTCGTAGCCAGTTTTTAATCGAATCAATTTGCCTATGTGCTATTGGCGGGGTAATGGGTGTTTTGATAGGCATAGGCGCGAGTTATGCGGCGGCTTCACTCTATCACTGGGTGTATTTGATCCCCATTTATCCAATTGCGATGGGTTCCTGTGTTTCTATATTAACCGGGATATTTTTTGGCTTTATACCGGCAAATCACGCAGCCAAGTTGGACCCAATCGACGCCTTACAATGTGATTAGAAAATCATATAGGTTATTTATGCGCTTTTATAAGTGTCTATGTGGACTAGTTTAGATGTTTATGCGGAGTTTTCAGGATAATTACTTATATGAAATTTCTACTTTATTTTAAGTGTTTGAAATATATGAAGTATCTCTTTTTGGCCTACTGATTGCTCTTTATAGGGTATGAAATCGGCATGATAAAACCCGGTTCATAACGTGGAGTATTTCTCTGAATAAAAGTAACAGGGCAGTTGTTCCTCGCTGATATTTAGAGAGCAGCACATTCCATGACCGTAGTCTATAAACGGCCAGTTGGGCCAAGTGGAGATAAAGAATGAAATCAAAATTAGGATTAGTAAGCATAGGTATCGCAATGTTTGCCTCAGCTTCTGCTTTTGCAGGAAGTAAAACATGTAGCATTAGAGTACAAAACCTTGTTTACGATGGCGGCGGCCCAGATGGTTATGTGTGTGCCTTTGATGGTGCAGACGAAGTACTATTTGTACCTTATTCAAAAGGAAAGGTTGAGTTTGGTAAGGGGGTAAACTTTACCTGTAAAGGCAGTAAGTGCGCGCTTAAAATTAAAAAAAGTGGCAGCAACTGTGATGGGGTACCTACTTGGACTCGAAGTATTCCACTAGTGAAGTGTGGCGCGACCTACACCTTTACCAGCTTCGATAAAAACGGTTGGCACACTAAGTAAAGGTTGGTTTAAACCGAGCATCTAAGCGTTTAAAAAAGCCCGGAGTAGACACTACTCTGGGCTTTTTAATTTGTTAGCGCCGATTAAGTGCAAACCATCCAATGACGGCAAGAGTGAAGAGCAAAAAGGGGGTATTGCGCCAGTAAACAAATGGAGTACTGCCTTGAAGTGGTGCTATGGTTGAACTTAATATCGCAAACTCTTGATGTGATGTTCGCTTTATCACAGCCGCATCGGGAGCAATAAAGGCCGTGATACCCGTTCTTGCTGCACGCGCTACCCAGCGACCTGTTTCAATCGCACGCATTCGAGCGATCTGTAAGTGTTGTTCGGGTTGGGAGGTCCCATCGAACATACCATCATTGGTGAGCATTACCAGAAAATGTGCACTAGGCAGCGCATCTGCTACTTCTGAACCAAAAGCGGCTTCATAGCAAATAGACACCCCGGCTAAATACTCGGAGGTTGGCAATAGCGGGTTAGGTGTTCGAGAGGCATTGAAGGTATCCTGATGAACATTCAGCAATTGCCATAGCGGTGCGAGAGATTGGCGCAGTGGAATGGTTTCACCAAAGGGAACTAAGTGACGTTTATCGTAAATCGCTTTGTCTGTAGCATTGACCGCCAGAACACTATTGTAAGTGAGGTTATTTTGGTGATCGCGAATATTTGTCCCCATTAAAACAGACTTGTTCTGGGGAGCTGTGATGGTTTCAAGCTGTGCTACAAAGTCTCTGTATTGGGCTGAGCTGGTGGCAAAAGGCAAAACTGTATCATTGAGGCTAAACGAAACTGTTTGCCATATATGTTTATCTAACTCAGTTAAATGTGAAGGTTGCGGTGCCACTGTATGCATTGAAAATTCGGTTTCAGGCCAAACAACGAGTTGATGTTTACTTAGCAACTGCCGATTTAACTCAACAGCGCGCTGCCACTTGTCTTTATTCGATAAGGCGCTGTAAATGTGGTTAGGTTGAACAAGCGCAATTGGGATTGGGCTGCCAACCTCGTTAGTCCAAGAAATACTCTGCAGAAGCATGCCTGATGTCCAAGCAATGGTAGTTATGCTCATTGCGATGAGTCTATAGCGTGTATAAAACAGTGCAATCGTTACCAGTGCTGAACTCATTGCAACCAAATAAGCTATGCCGTTGACCCCAAATACGCTTGCCCAACCAATCAAGGGCATATCAAGCTGTGAATAGCCAATATTGAACCATGGATAACCGCTAAGAAACCATTCCCGTGACCATTCTGCAAGCCACCACAGGCTGGGGAAGAGCAAGCAAGCCCGGGTAAGTAAAGCGCGTCCCTTGAGCAATACATATATTGCGCCCGCGGCGCCCATACACAAACTTACAGCAGCAATAACCAAAACCGTGACAAGAATAGCCAAGGGCATTGGCATATCGGCAAGTTGGTTCGGTGACAAATATAGCCAAGTCCCGGCAACCGACAGCAAAGTTGCGGTATATAAAAAGCCAGTTACAAAAGCCTTTTTGATTGAAACTCGCTCCCAAAGCAAGAAGCAAATTATCGGACCATAAAAAGCTAGATAGTACAGGTTGTATGGAGCAAAAGAGAGCGCACTGATACAGCCAGATGAGCCAGCCAGCAAATACACTTGGCTTTTGACGAGGCGCGTGCGACACACTAAAGATGGGAGAAATTGTATAGCAAACATATACTGAGTTTAAAGTTATAACATTCCTGTATTGCCTAAGAGCAAGTAGTAAGCCACATATAAGCCTTTGAATTTCATGTTTTCTATGCGCGACTTTATGAATCTATAGGTATTTTTACCTATATGTCTTATTTATGCGTAATTTGCGAAAAGTTACGTATAACTTATAATGAAGTAATTAAAGTCATTAATAATTAATTCCTTTTTTGATTGGGTAGTTTATGGTTGTTCAACAGTTTTTAGATGAAATGCGGCGACTACTAAAGATCAGGCAGCAGGAGCCTGAATTATGGGTAGATTGTTGTCGTGAAACAGCCGTGAAAGCGCCGACGAATATACTAATGGGGATGTTGGCAAACGTATTAATGCTTTTGGCTGCAATTGATGCTGATGCGCCTGAAGGCTTAGTGACTCTATTAATAGTGATTATTTCTTTGTCACTGTTTCGCATTAGCAGTCTGTATTTAATTAAGCCGGACTTGGATGAAGATAACGTCGTACGTGGTTTGGAAAGTCGATACTTTGTTGGTGTGTTGGTACTAGGGTGTTTAACCGGTATAGGTATTCTGACACTGGTCCCGTACCAACCTCCTTTATACAATGTTTTGTCTTGTAGTGCCGTGATCGGTATAAGCGGCATTGTCGGGGTAACATTTAGTACCAGTTTTAGAACGGTATTGTCGTATTGCTTGCCAACAACGCTGGCCGTATTTATTAAATTTATCATAATTGGCGGCTGGATTTACTACACCATGGCGCTGTTCACTTTGATCCTGACGGTGAATATTTTGTACACATCAGTAATTGTTTCTCGGCGCTTACTGAATGAGTTTCGCCTTCGCCATGCACTGCAAAAAGAAATCGCGGAGCGTAAAAAAGCAGAACAAAATCTGATCCAAGCTAAGGAGCAAGCAGAAGCGGCAGATAGATCAAAAAGCGATTTTTTAGCGATGATGAGCCATGAAATGCGAACGCCTCTAAACGCAATCATCGGCAGTGCTGAGCTTGCGCAAATGTCAAAACAATCGGATGCTCACCCTCATCAACATTTGTTTGAGCGGATCGGGACAGCGTCAAACAGCTTGCTCGGGATAATTAACGATGTGTTAGACCATTCGAAAATAGCGGCAGGTAAAATGCCGCTAGAAAAGGTGCCTTTTAATCTACCTGAACTGGTTAGTAAAGTGGCCCAAATGTTTCTGCCGCAGCAACTTCAAAAGCCCATTCGATTTGACGTGATCCAGCCTCAATACCAGCAAACACTCTTTATGGGAGACGCTCTGCGTCTTGAACAAGTGCTGACAAATTTACTTTCAAATGCTTTTAAGTTCACTGAAACTGGACAAGTTGTTTTAGAAGTGACCCAACAGCGGGTGGGCGCGCAGGTAAGCCATGAGTTTAAGGTAACAGATACTGGTATTGGCATTGCGCCACAAAATCAAGCCCAGTTGTTTGAAGCGTTTACTCAGGCAGACTTGTCGACTACCCGTCAATATGGAGGAACGGGGCTTGGTTTGACTATAAGCCAAGATTTAGTGCGTTCCATGGGGGGGGAAATCAAACTTAAAAGCGAACTGAATAAAGGCAGTACTTTCAGTTTTGAGTTGGCTTTTGAGCCATACGACTTACCGATTGAAGAGGGTGTTACGGCTGAAGTATCAGATCGTTTTAAAGGCTTTAAAGGGGCCCAGATCTTGATTGTTGAGGACAATCCGGTTAATCAACAAGTATTGCGTGAACTATTAGATATGTGGCATGTTGCTGTCGCGGTGGTATCAAGAGGTCGCGATGCGTTAGTTTATCTCGAAAGTCGCAGTGTTGACTTGGTGTTGATGGATATTCAAATGCCAGATATGGATGGATTGCAAACCACAGATAAAATTCGTAATCAACTGAACCTTAAAGATTTACCTATTGTTGCTATGACAGCTCATGCCTATGAAAGTGACAGGGAAAAATCCATCGGTGCGGGTTTGAATGCGCATTTGACCAAACCCATAGAACCACACACCCTATATGAGACACTTGCTCAGTGGTTGTTAGAAAGTGAAGACGAATCGCAAACTGCCTGCACTGAAGTGCTTAACGCTTCATTTGAACATCTGGATATTCAACAAGGGCTTCGCCAAGCTGGTGGTAATAAGCAGAGTTATATTAGGGTGCTGCATAGCTTTTTACGTTCCCAGCCAGATTTGATTAATCGTTTAGACGCGGATGACAGCAAGGCTGTTATTGCCAGTGAATTACATGGGCTTAGGGGAGCGGTTAGCACGATAGCGGCTACTCAAACTGAGCGACAAATTGCGCAATTAGAGGCTGAGTTATCAAGTATTAACAAGCAAGAACTGTATACCCAATTGAGCGATATCAAATCTAACTTGAAGCACTTATTAATGGACATAGAGACATATATTCAGCTTAATGAGAAAGCGCTTGAACCTGAAGTTACAACAATCGAATCATCAACAGTCACACTGACTAATTTAATCAATAAGCTAGAAATGCAGCAATTTGATGCGACCTTTGAGTTCGACAACATCAAACATGAGCTGGTCACAATTTCTCCCAAATTAACCGCAGAATTAGACAAAGCGTTAACTGAGTTTGACTTTAAACTTGCTTTGCAACTGGCGTTGAAAATTAAGCAAGAGGTAAAAAATAATGCGCGATAACAAACAAGGTAGACGCCAAAGAATACTGATAATTGATGACAATCCAACCAATATAACTGCGGTTGGTATGAGTTTGTCTAGAGACTATGAGATTATTGTGGCAACCAGTGGCGTGCAGGCATTTGATACCATCAGTAAACAATTGCCAGATTTAATATTACTAGATGTGGTGATGCCGGGTATGGACGGATTACAAATATGCAAGCGAATCAAAGCTAACGAAAAAAGTGCGCAGATCCCCGTTATATTCATTACCGCCCATGACGATGAAGAGAAAGTAGTAGACTGCTTTTCTGTTGGGGCCGTAGATTATATCCGCAAACCACTGTGTGAGGTTGAGCTGGTTGCTCGGATCTCCACACACTTGACCCTACAGCGACAAATCGACGAGCTTGCCAAGCAAAATCAAGCTTTGGAAAAGCTGGCACAAGAGCTAAAAATAGAAAGTGCAGAACGCAAAAAAGCAGACGCAAAAGTCAATACATTGGTTCGTCATGAAGCACAAAAGTGGGATGGTTCAAATCTCATTGGTCGAAGCCCTGCGATGTTGGCATTACACGATGACATAAATCGGCTGCAGCAAATAGACAAAACCAGTGTGTTAGTACTGGGTGAGTCGGGGTCAGGTAAAGAATTGGTTGCAAGGGCCATACATTTTGGTGGCCCAAGATCAAAAAAGCCATTTATAGCAGTTAATTGCTCAGCCATTCCAAGAGAGCTTGCGGATGCAACATTTTTTGGCAATGTTAAAGGCGCCTATACCGGGGCCGTGAGCGATAGAAAAGGGCATTTTGTTGAAGCTGATGGTGGCACCTTGTTTCTCGATGAAATTGGCGATATGCCCTTGGAGATGCAAGCTAAATTGTTGAGGGTGCTTGAAGATGGGGTTGTGACACCCGTTGGTGGAAACCAATCTAAAAAAGTCGATGTGAGGGTGGTATGTGCCACCAATGTCAATATTCATCAAAAAGTATCGCAGCAACAGTTTCGACAGGATTTATACTTTCGCTTAGCGAGCTATGTTGTCAATGTGCCTGCACTGCGTGACCGCCAAGAAGATCTCGCTTTGCTAGTTACACATTTTATTCATTTGTTCTCACAGGAAATGGGCCAAGCACCTGTTTCCATCAATGAAGAGGCGATGCAGATACTTACTGCACACCATTTTCCTGGCAATGTTCGAGAGCTTAAAAACCTGATTGAGTTTGCACTCATTCGCAGTAATCAACAAATCATCACGCCAGCTCAACTACAAATCATGCAGTTTCAAGACATTGATGTGAATTTGCAACACAGCAGCAAAACTCCGGAGCATACGCCGTCGTTTGTTACACGAAGAAAAGACGAAGACGTGATCTTAGCGTATTTAAATTCACATGATCAAATCACCAACATGGAATGCCAAAAGCTGATCGATGTGAACCATGACCGCGCATCATATTTGTTAAGAAAATTACATAAGGAAGGAAAAATTATCAAACAGGGACAAAGACGTTGGAGCTACTATTGCCTTTCGAACCATTCTGAAACATGATAATTCATGCCCTTTACAGATACTAATATATCGATAGCAAGGGCTGAACCATGAAAGCAGTCAAACAACAGCGGTAGAGAATATGATGGAGCACACTAAGATAGAGCGAGGATGGGATTTGTCACATGTTGGCAAAGTGGCCGAATTGTACGAAATGGCGTTTGGTGCAAAGTTTGCTACAGCAATTAATTGCCAACAGAGCAGAGTACTCATTTTAGCTAAAAGCTTCGTACCTTCTTTTTCCTACGTTGTTATGGTGGATGATAAAATCGCGGGCATTGCCGGGTTTCATACTAACGAAGGTTCGTTGACAGGTGGATTGAGCTTTGCTGGGCTAATTGAACTTTTGGGGGTTGTCAAAGGAGTGAAAGCCGCACTGATATTTGGCCTCCTTGAAAGGCAGGTCAAGGAACATGAGTTGCTTATGGACGGAATTGCTGTAGACGAGCAATTTAGAGGCAGTGGCTACGGTTCCCAACTATTGGATGCCATCATTGAACACGCAAAAAATAATGGCTATAAATCGGTGCGTCTCGATGTAATAGACAGCAACACGAGAGCGAAAAAGCTATATGAATCTAAAGGTTTTGTAGCGACGCAAACCGAGTATTTTCCTTACCTAAAGTGGTTGCTTGGCTTTTCAGGTTCAACAACCATGGTTTACCACTTCGAAAATGATGAACGCTGATGTAACGTCGTGTTGTTTTGAATGATGGGCTTGTAGATGAGCAAGTTGTTAAACCGAAAAACAACACAATTTTCGGTCAGAGAATATTTGCATTCAGCTTTTATAATCTACCTGTGCCATTGCAAATAAATACTGGCATACCAGCACCAATTGGGTACTCGCAACGGGTATAAGTAATTCTAACACCAGGATACTGGCTCTTAAAATCATTGATAAATAAACGGCGTGCTTCACTTTGGCTTACATAAGTATAGGCATTGCTATACCTAACTTCACTGTAGGCTGTTGTTGCTAGAGATGTGAAAAGCGATGCTGTTGCAAGCGCGGTGGTTAAAGCTAATGTTAATTTAGATCGCATGTTTAACTCCTTTTGTTTGAAAAATATACAGTATTTCTTCTGTTCTAATAATTCAAATGAATTTTATAAATGTTCATTTAATTAGTTTACTTTTTTCATGAGTTAAATGAATGCAAAGTTTAGCTCGATTTTCTCGCTGTGGCAGCTATACCAATAGCAGTAAAAAATAACCTTCTTTCTATCGCGTTTTTAGTAAATAAATTTAATTTAAATTTAACAATAGTGAACGTCATTAATTATCCTTTTTTGGGTATTAGTCGTTGTGGTAATACACATTATTCTGACTAAAAGTAATAGAATTTAAATCTTTTTTATCTAAAAAAGGTAAAAATGAAAGCAAAGTGTAAAAATTGTGTGTTACCTTATTTGTGTTGCGCAACATATATACAATTTAAACCTAAAAAAATATATGAGGATAACCATGAAATTTAAATACGCTGCATTGTTAGGCGTTATCTCTGCTATCACATTGTCACCTGCTGCCAATGCCTATTTATATAAAGATCCGGGCTATGTAGAGCGAAATGTTCGTTCAATTCAAAAAAATAATGTGATTGGGCAGTCACACCAATATCGTGATCAGCAAGGTTGGATGTATGTTGACCAAGTGAGCAATGGCGCAACACAAGGGGTGTATCAGGCTGGAAACTGGGTGAAACTACATAACCGTAATTTCAAAATGTCTATAGGCGAGCTTGAATTTTCATTCAATCCAAGCAAACTCGACTGTACGCAAGGGATGAGCTTCAATTTTACAGTTGGAGATGACACTGTCGCAAGCTTTAAACCAAATTGTGACGACTTATTGAATGCATCAATCACTTACCCTGTTGAGTACTACTTTGACCTTATTCCTGAGCCAATTAAACCAAAAGTTGAACTGCCGCTTGATCCTTTGGGCCTACTCAAGGTGGGCGTTAAATTTGGTGCAGGTGTAGAAGCAGGTGCTGAATTTACGGTCGGTGGTGTGATTGGTGGTCATGGCAATGAAGAACCGTTTGAAGTGGATGGTGTAAGACGCCCTGATTATGTGTATGCCTCAGTTGAACCTTATGTCGGTGGTTTGGTGTCTAGCTCAGCCTATGGTTCATTTGGTCATGGTATCTCGGAAGCGGGTGTTAAAGGTAAATTAAACCTTCTGAAAGTAAAAGGAAAAGGCTACGTAGAGGCGGGTATACGCCGTGTTGTTCAAGATGAGCAAGTTGTAGAGCAGGGCTTCTTGGAGCTGAAGATCAGCACTAAGTTGACTGGTGGTGACGGTAAAATCCAAGCTTACTGTAAAAAGCTATGGGGTTTGTTGCAATTCAATGTTGACGTAATGAAGTGGGATCCACTTTATACACGTGAAACCGTGCTTTACGAATACGCAAGCCCAGTTTGGGAAAATCTATAAAATGCTATAGGTGGTGGCTTTGCCACCACTTTTTGAGAAGATTCCATGAAAAAAATAACTTTAACGTGCGCTGTTGCAGCTTTATTGATCGGATTCATCATACTTAATGTCTCTGAAGATGAAAAAGAGGTCAGCGCCCAACCGACAGCTACCGCGCCAAAACAGCGCGACACGATATCAGCAAACACTTACTTTTTTGCGTATCAGGTAGATATACATTCGGCAGTGCTGACAGAGCAGGGCAGTGCTATGACTTTCTCAGAATTCAGCTGGCAAATGAGCTTCCAACCCCATGCTTCGGCATCAACCAAGTCGGCTGCAATGCTCAGCAATATTCAGTTTGTTGCAGACAATAAAGTACAGGCAATGCCAGATCAGTTACCATTTTTGGTGAAGTATAAGAATCATCAGTTTTCTGAGTTAGATATGTTGGGTCTGAGCGGCCAGCATCCGTTATCCGTGCTGTCAAAAGTATTGGATTTAATGAGTTATTCTTTAGATGAGCCTTTAACATTTGAGGATGCTCTGGGTGTAAAAACATTTCAGTATGTGCAGCGTCAAAATATGATAGAGCGCTCAATTACACAGCAGAAAAAAAGTGCTGATAACGAAGAGCTAGAGCAGTGGCAGATCACATTAGATGCTGATAAGCCGGGGACTATACAGGCACTGGATTACAACAACAAACAAATTTGGCGACGCGATGATCAGCAGTACGAAGTTGTGCAATCTGTTACGGTTAAACTGATTAAACATACACCTTTTGAACCAACAGATTGGTTAGCTTCTCACAACCAACATGTTTTGCCACCAACAGCTCAGGTGCAGGAGGTGGTAAAAGTGACCAACGAAAACTTTTTAGAGCATGTCCAGTCACTTAAAACTAATTTAGATCCCATGTTAGCAAAAGAAATTGGCCTATTTATACTTGAAAACTTTGATCAAAGCGCGCTTAAAAGGCTGTTCGAAGAGCATGAGGGATCAACGTCTGCGTTCATTTATGCACTACAAAAAGCACAGACAATGCAAGCAGAGCAGATGTTGTCAGATCTGTTAACTGACACTGATTTAAGTCAGCAAGTACAGCAAAAGCTAGTTATGGCGTTAGGGCGGTTTGAAAATGCATCAGAGGTTGGTTTTGCTAGTTTACGGTCTGTTGCAGAGCAACAATCAACGCCAGCTTTATCTGATATGGCATTGTTAAGTATCGGAACTATGAGTAAATTCTCTCCTGGTCAATCACGACAAGTCGCGAATTATTTGACCGATCAATTGACCAACCCCGAACAACTGCCTACGGCAGTATTGGCAATGGCAAACAGTAAAAATCCGCAGTTAGTTGCAAAATTGCCCGCGTATTTACAACATTCAAATATGCAAGTGAGAAAAAACGTAATCAAATCTTTAGCGCGAATGGCTGACTACCAAGATCAGGTAGTATCGAGTTTAGTTGCATCACCGCAAGTCGGTGCAATTGACGCATTCTCTCGTGTATACCAACAAGCAAACTACAAATTGTCGGCGCTTAATTTAGATAGGCTAGAGCACCTTTATCAATCGGAATCAAATCCGGTAGTAAAAAAGCGTCTTAGTACAATTATGAATATGTAGTTGTTTTTATAACGTTTAATTGAGTTAAATGTGAGTCTCGAGTGCGATTACAAAGAGACTCGCAATTTAGTTTGAGGTTATAAGTCAGTGTACGTACGCGGTGTATTACTTATGTTATTACAGTAGTCGGGGTCATAAGTTCTGCGTTCTTTGGCAGTGCCTCACCAATATAAGGTGTCAGTATCGCAGGTACTGCAAGCTTGTGGTTACTTAGGGTTGTACTCTTTGTTTGGTCGGTGAGTTCTTACGAATTGAGTTCCTAAACGGGTTACTTTTTTAATCTACAATTTGAGTATTCAAAATAAAAACTGTTCTACCTGACAGTGCTTAGATTCAAGTTAGTGTTTACTTTTACCTACTCCCTTAACTAGGTTCAGGTTATGAGCGAGTTCACACAGTAATAGTTTGACAATTTTATGACATTCAAGGTGATAGTGATGCCATAGTGAATGAATCGTATTTGATTGCATCGATCCAAATTAGAGCGTGTCAGTGACATGATTTTTGCAAGATGCTTAAAAAATAAGCTTGAAATTAACTTTGATATAACATAAATTTCAAAAGTCTTTTATTAAAAAAGCACAATAATTACAATTAAAGGATTTTAAGTTTATGACATCATGTAAAGTAATCAAAACCATACTCCCTGTATGCGCACTCGTACTCGCTTCAAGTGCTCAGGCCAGCGCATTTGATAGCGCTGTGCAAAAAACAGATATCGCCCACGCTGTGTCTCATCAAGCCAATTTGGGTTTGCACAGTATGTCTCGTTCAGACAGCAATGAATTTGAACACGTCATTCACCATCCAAACGCCAACTTTATTAAAATCAATTTTACCAAGTTTGCTTTACCAAAAGGCGCTTACTTAGAAGTGAGTGACCTTAAAGGCGGTGAGGTTTATCGTTATGACCACAATGACAGCGATGTCTCTTCTTCAATGTCAGTATCTGCAGATGCTGTTAAGCTTAAGTTAGTAATTACTGACAAAAGTGCGTGGAATCATGAACACGGCATTGAAATAGCTGACTTTTTTGCTGGTTACTCGGACACTGAACTCGCTGCAAATGAAGTCATGTCAGAGATGGATATTGTAAAGCCGAACTCGACTTGCGGCATTAATGAGCGCAGAGATGTAGCGTGTTGGCAAAGCTCTCATCCAGTCGAATATGAACGCAGCCGACCTGTTGCGCGTCTACTAATTGGAGGTCGTAGCTTGTGTACTGCTTGGCGTGTAGGCGCGAGCAACCACATGTTCACAAATAACCACTGCTTTGACTCTGCGGCAGATGCAAAAAACGTAGAAGTATGGTTTAACTATCAGCGTTCAGCGTGCGGAACAGGTGATACTAACGGTACTGTTAAAGTAATGGGCGATCAGCTTCTTGCTACTGACTATAAGCTAGATTATACCCTCTTCACAGTGAAAGATTTCGATAAAATTAAGCAGTTTGGTCACTTTGGCTTGGATGTAACTTCTCAGCTGAAGGGACAGCGTATTTTTATCCCTCAGCATGGCAGTGGTAACCCTAAAGAGTTAGCGATTGAGAGTGATCAAAATGCAGGTGGTTACTGCCAAATTGATCAAACTGTGACAGCAGGTCGTGGTTCAGATACAGATATGGGCTATAAATGTGACACCATTGGCGGGTCATCGGGATCTCCAGTTGTGTCAGCTGAGCATAACAATGTGATTGCATTGCACCACTATGGCAATAGCACACAGTGTACCACTAAGCTAAATCGCGGTACTCGAATCGAACTTATCTGGCCTGAAGTTGCATCACATTTCGGTGGTGTAGTGCCTAAAGGTGACAATGGTCCTGTTGATAATACACCGCCAGTTGCAAACTTCTCTTACACACAAAATGCGTTATCTGTCACCTTTACTGATACATCTTTTGATGACAAAGGAGTGGTGAGCTACAACTGGCAGTTTGGAGATGGTACATCGAGTCAGGCGCAAAACCCGGTTCATACCTACGGTGCTGCAAATACTTACACGGTTACTCTGACTGTTACTGATGCAGAAGGCGCACAGTCAACTAAATCTGAACAGATCTCAGTTTCAGTTGGTGGTGGCTGTACAGTTGATGCGTGGCAAAGCAACAAGACTTATCTAAAAGGCGATCAAGCATCGCAAAATGGCAGTATTTATGAAGCACAGTGGTGGACGCAAGGTGCTTCGCCAGCTGACAATTCAGGAAAATGGGAAGTTTGGCAGTGGGTTAGAGACTGCAAATAACCTTGTTTATGATTTCTTGGTAGATAAAACGCTCATTGCATAGCAATGAGCGTTTTTGTTAAATGAGTGGGAGGTTATGATTTTTAAACCGAAATGAAGTGCTCAATGGGCAACGTGATTTCCGTTCTCAGTAAATGTCGGTTCTTTTTCGCATTTTGTTTTGATGCGTCATTGCCACCGTATATATAGCCGCAAAAAAAGTCATATTTTCGCTTTAACTTATTTAATGTAGCTGCTTGGATTTTAAAGGCAAACCCTTTTCCTCGAAAAGCCTTCGCAATAATAAAATCGCTGACTAATACGCCGCTATACCCGAGTTCAGAGCAAGGCTCTAACATAATGACGCCAATTTTTTTCGCTGGTTGGTTGTGTGTTTCTGCGACAAAAAGAAGCTGGCTTTTCAGTGCTTCTTCAAAGGTTTCTTTATCTTCGATTTCGATACGCTCTTTCAGCTCAGGTGTTTCTTTGTGGAAGAGATCATATTCTGTTTTATACCAGTGCCAGTCTGTTTCCATATCTAGTGGACGCAGGGTTACATCATCCGCTGCTGCCAAGGGCATATGATCAATTTCAGCACCCCAAAAACAATCTTCTAAGTGCGCGCCACTTAACGATAACAGGCTATCAAAGTGCTGACTGTTGGGTTTGGACCAAACAGACAATAGCTCTGGTTGACACCAGGTGAAAAACGCCAGTATCTCGGGTAAATAGATTTTTAGATCGGCATATTCTGTTTGAGATTCACCAATTATTTCAATAATGGTTTGGTCGATATGGTTGCGGTATATACTGGCTAACCAAATCTCTCCGTTGGGCAAATATACGATTTGATCATGTAACTGTTCATCGGGAACACTGTCAGGAATTTGTCTACGGGTGCGAACTTCATCAAAGCCGTCTTGATAGTCATCACACCGAGCGCGGATATCTTCGCGCTCAGCAGTTATGGCCTGTGCCGAGTTTACTTTGCGTAGTGGCGAAGTGTTATAGGTATTGATCAGCCCTTTAGTAATTCGCTCAAGCTCTTGTTGTGTCGCCTTGCTTAATGATTTAAAGGTGAGTTTTTTGTCCATATTAAAATTTCAGCCGAGAAATTGGCTGTACTCCATTTTAAATTTCAACACTAACTATATGGGTCGATATTACAGTTTTTCAATTGTTCGTACCCAAAAAGATTACATTGAACGAATTCTCAACAACCAGCTAAACTTACTCGAATGATGTCGTTGCACCTAGTCAGTTGCGTTTCAAAAGGCGTACCTTGATGGTGTCACAGATATAGAACATAGGTTTTGACTATGCGCGAACTAACCTTGAAGCATAGAATGTTCATATTTTGTATTGCTTTACTTGTTTTTAGCAATATGTGTATGGCGTCTACTGCGTTAAAAAATCAACATTTAATCAGCAAAATAGAAAGTAGTAGTGGCTCAGATAAGATTGAATTGATAATCGACTATGTGTCCAAAAACTTTCATTATAAAACCAAAGACGCCATTAAATACGCTGAAGAAGGACGCACTTTACTGAGCTTAATGCCAAATAGTGATCAGTCAGCTAGATTACTCAGCTTTTTTTCTCGGGCGTATATTTCTTATGGTGATTTGGCGCAAGCACATGCTCTAGCACTTGAAGCGCAAGGCTTTGCAAAACGCAGTGGTGTCAAAGAGAATGAACTTAGGGCGCAATTGGTGCTTGCTGATATTGCAATCAGGCAGCGAAAGTATGATCTCGCAAACGCGCGGTTGATAGATATTATCGAACAAGCGACTAATGATAAATACGAGCGCTTTTTAGCCAATGCCAAAAGGCTTTTCGGACGTTTATACAGTAAAACTCAAGACTATGAGGCAGCACTTGGCAGCTTTTTACAAAGCTTAAGTTTATATCGCAAGTTGAACAAACCTGTTTACATCGCTTCAAGCCATCAAAGCCTCGCGTCGATCTACCGAAAAATGAATTTATATGAAAAAGTCTTGTTTCATCAAAATAGAGCTATCCAGATATCACTTACGCTAGACAACCCCAATCAACAAGCCGTTTTTTATAGCAACATGGGCACATATTTAGATGAAGTCGGGAAGTTTGATAAAGCCATTGAAATGCACTTAAAGTCTCTGTCTATCAAGTCTCAGCTTGGATATAAAATGGGCATGATCCATAGTCTCAACCGGTTGGGTAGTGTATATCGAGAAGCGGGCGATTATGAAAACTCAGAAGATGTACTAAAACAAGCAATCGCCCTCAAAGCTGAGATTAACCGCCCTGACCCGAATATTTCAACTTTTCTCGACTTAGGGCGTTTATACATTGAAACTGACCAGTTGGTTATAGCTGAAGACTATTTGAATAAGAGTATCCCGCTGTATCAAGGTTCTCCATGGGAAGATAGGCTTGCTGAAATCTATCAAGCTTTAGGTCAGCTTTACGTTAAACAAAATGAACCTGAAAAAGCCATTGATGCCTATTTGGTTGCAATTAAAATCGCGAAGGAGCACCAAAGAGACGCCTTGTTAATGGATTGCCAGCTAGAAGTTGCTGAAATACTCAAAGCTCAGGGCGAATTTCAACAAGCATTGTCTTATATGCAAGCTTATTTGGCACTTCAAAATTCTTGGAATGAAAAAAATAGTCAATACCGGATAAGTGCCTTGGCAATTGAATTTGATGTTCATGAAAAAGAGCGGGAAATTGCCAGTTTAGTACAACAAAACCGAATAAAAGATCTTGAAATAGATAAGCAAGCGGTACAGCAAGTGATGATATTGATCGCCATGCTATTTATATTCAGCTTTTTATCTTTTACATATTTTTGGCGCAATAAAAGCAAGCAGCTGAGCGTTGAGCAAACTGCGCTCAAACAAGTAAGTAAAGTTAAAGATCGCCTTAAGCATGCACTTTGGGGAAGTGGAGATGAACTGTGGGATTGGGATTTAGACACAGGCTTGATTGTCCGCGACAACAGAATGCATAACCTTTGTTTGCCCTGTGAACATATTGGATCAGACCTAAACGCATTAGAGTCATCGGTTCATCCAGATGACTATGCTGATTTGCATGCCAGGTTTCATTGCCATCTTGCAGGTGACAGTGAGTTTTATGAAGTGAGTTATCGTGTAAAGACCAAAGGTGGCGGATGGATGTGGGTACTGGATCGCGGCAAAGTCACTGAGCGAAGCTCTGATGGAACGCCATTGCGAGTGAGTGGCACTATTAAGGATATTTCTAACATTAAAGCATCTGAATTGGCTTTAGCGGAACTAAACGCAACACTTGAGAAACGAGTCGAAGAGCGTACCGTCAGTTTGAAGCAGTCACGGGATGAATTGGCGCAGATATTAGATGAACTTACCTCGACACAGGCGAATTTGGTAGAAGCGCAAAAAATGGCATCGCTTGGGCGTTTGGTTGCGGGGGTTTCACATGAATTGAATACACCACTTGGCACGACTGTGACGGCAAGTTCAATTTTATTGAAAGAGCTATATGATTTTAAAGCTAAACTCGAGAACAGCAAACTCACACTGAGTGATACCAACGCATTTCTTGAAGTGTCGCTATCGAGTATCGAGCTAATAGACAGCAACACAGAGCGCGCTGCACAATTGATCAAGCGGTTTAAACAAGCTTCGGCACAAGAGTACGTTGGTAACGAAACGACCATAGATCTTAAAGCGTCTATTGAGGGCATTACAGCATTTCATAGCAAAGGCAGTGGCGTTGTGGTAGAAATTGACTGCCCAAAAAGCCTTCAAATACAATGTGATTCGCAAGCATTGTCCAAAATTTTAGAAGATTTATATCTAAATGCGTCACTACATGGATTTGAAGGAAAATCGGGTCATATTCTTATCACTGTTAAAATAAAAGATGGCCATGTAAACATGCTGTTTGCAGATGATGGGGGAGGAATTGAAGAGCAAACCGTATCGCATATGTTTGAGCCTTTTTATACGACCGCTCGACATCAAGGCAAGGTTGGTTTGGGCTTATATATGGTATTTAACTTGGTGACTTATGTATTGCAGGGCAGCATTCGTTATTTGCCAGGCACACACAAAGGGGCGTGTTTCGAAATTACCTTTCCGGCGGCTCAGCAGCATATATAAAAGCGTTTGTGAATAGGTTATGTTCAAGATTAAATATAAAAAGGAAGCCTTATTTAGCTTCCTTGGAGGGCTTTATTGTTATTATGAGCAGGACTTGGGTTTAGCGCTTAAATCAAAGCCTTTGAAAATCATCCAAAGAGGGAAGATTAATTCATATAGTCCACCCGGGATGTACATCCAAGAGCCTGAAAAACTCACACCAAAGTAATCAAATGCAACTTTTAGTAATAAAATCGCGTAACCTACCATGCCAAGTACAGAGATGGCTCTTGGAATTAAACGGTATTGATATAAGGTGATGTTGAGTAGAAAGCCGCACAAGCCTAAAGAAAACATCCCCATTAGAAAGCCGAACCAACGCTCAGATTTGAGTGCAGTGCCCATCATATAAAGGTATTCGCTGGACACATCTGGATTATCGATTATTTGCTTGCCCATGGCGATAAGTGTCATCAGCGTGACCGCTCCTGTAATTAAGGTTGCGCCTTCTATTAAGCGACCGCTGACATAGCCGATGGCGACACGCTCGCTATACTGCCTGATAGTCGGATAAATTAGGATAGACATGCCAATAACCGCTGCGCAATTTATAAATTCTAATAAGGCTGCGAATGCAAGTGATGTTCTGTTTAGTGCGGCTTGCTCTAAAAAGTCTGGTTTAGTGAGCAGCTCATAGATGATGGAATCAGCATACATAAATGAGCTGGTAGAGATCAGGATAAGTAATCCGGCAAAACGTATTGCAAGTGAATTAGACATAAATAAAACCCTTTTTATTTTTTCTCGCCGGCGTGCTGTTTAAAGTTGTGCATGCCGACGGTGCGTTTTTAAGATGGTTCTATTGTTGTCGTTTAATGTCAGTAAATCGTCCGAATGGGCCCGTTCGGTCTTTTTATTCGTATATTTTTTAGTGAGTTACTAACGTGGCTTGCTTCCTATATAGTGATGGGGTTAAACCTGTTGCTTTTTTAAACGCAGTATTGAAAGTCGACTTTGAATTAAAGCCCACTTCATATTGAATGGTGGAGACGCGTTTATCTGTTTCTTGTAAAAGTATTTCGGCCGCTGCCACTCTATATCCATTTACGAATTGGAAGAAATTGGTTTTCAGTCTTTGCGACAAAGTCTCCGAGATATGATTTTCACTTACGCTAATGGCTTTTGACAGCTTGTTGAGAGACAGTTCTTCATCCATAAAAAGTTGTTTTTCCCTCATAATATTTTTCAGTTCGTCTGATATTGCATCCATTTTATCTAGGCTTAAAGTTGCACTTCTGGTTTGTGCAGACACGGGTTCTCCTTTATCTTCTTTAGTTAAAATAGGTTGATTGAGTGCCAACTGCGCAAAAGCGAGTAAAACGACGGCCTCAAAAAACGGCAGAAGCTTCAACCATGGTAGCTTCCAACCGGTTAAGGTTGGAACGTAAGAGAGTGAGTAGCAAAGCCAAACAATTCCCCACAGCATCAACATGATCCTAAACCAGTCCAGTGATCTGGATTGTATTTCTGCAAAGCGCTCCATTAATTGCTGACGATGTCTGGCGTGAACTTGCAGTGCTTTGATGAAATAAAAGGCATTGAACACCATAAATACCAGCATATTTGCGACACAAGTGTACAAGGCGACTTTAAAATGCTCTGGATTACGAGTCGCGGGATCTGCCAAAGCGAGCTTTTCTGCTGATGTGAATCCGATTGCAAATGGCAGCATCACAAGTATCGCAACCACGGGCCCAATCATGGCCAGAGCATAGCTTTTCTTGGAAATAGACAGGTTTGGTGACATAGTTGCACAGGCATAAAAAAACAACGCGGGACCGAGCAGGATACGGACTGGCATTTGCATGCCTACTAAAGCAGGGAAGTACTGATATGCTCCAGTATAAATAACGAGTTCTCCGCTAACATGTATAAGCAGCAAGAATAATAGCGCGATGAGGTAAGTTGTTTGTGGCTGTTTGGGCTTGTTCACAGCTTGCACAAGCGCAAGTAAAATTGCGCCCCACATACCGGAATAGATGACGGTGTCTAAAACATCCATAATTTCCCTCATACTAGATATAGTAGATTTAAACTCGCAGTATAGTATGTATGTGTAACACCCATGTAAAGATGAAGGAGTCAGGCTATTGAATTTTAATTAATAAATTTATGAGCAGAAAGTAATGACTAGATTAATCAATTTTATTGACTGATTTTAGCGGCCTTGCCAATTGTTAGGGATAATCTAAAAAGACTAAGTGGTACATTTATTTTTTAAGGGAGTAGGGAGCTAGTTGCTAAGTTATTATGAGCTTCATTCGCTGTAATTAGGCTGCCATCACAGCAACATCTTTTGAATATTCATGGCCATAATGATTTGGTGTTTAACTGAATTTACAGCGGTTTGGCGCATTTCTATCTACTATTGTAATGGATGTGTTATTTATCAATAGTCGAAAATTGATGATAAGCGAGCGTGTATATTGATCCCGCAATCCATATCGTCGGTATAAATTTTTAGTCCAAAATTAAGGAGTGCCAATGCGTTGTTTATCTGCGAAAGTCAATTTAGTGGTACAAAGCTGTATAGTGCTAAGTGGTTTAGCTTCGGGCAGTGTTTGGTCAAGTACTAAAGCAGTTGAAAACAGCGTTAATTATTGGCAGCAAGCCCCCAGCTTACCCGTTGCATTTCAAGAAGTTTATCCGGCTGTATTTAAAGAGCGGATAATCACAGGAGGAGGATTTACTCCGTCTCAGTCACCGTCATTTTTTGGACTTGGGCCAACCAAAGATGTATATATTTTGAATCCACCAACGGGTCAATGGCAAAAAGCCCCATCGTTGCCCGAGCCGCGTCATCATTTGGGCATGGTTAGTAATCGACACTATGTCTATGGTATTGGTGGCTACGCCGGGCCTAAAAGCAACGCGTGGCAAATCAAAAAGTCTGTGTTCAGGTTGGATGGTAAGTTTCAAGCTTGGCGTTCTGGGCCCACTTTACCAATCCCTCTGGCAGAATCTGTGTATGCCAACGTCGGAAAGTATATTCACGTTATTGGCGGCAAAACAATCTCTTCCGAAACAGGCAAAAATGTCGACTCAAACGCCCACTATGTTCTGGTCAACAATGCTTATTGGCGCAAAGCAAAGCCTGCTTCGATTAAACGAAATTCCGCAGCAAGTGCTGTGGTTGGTGACAAAATTTATGTGTTTGGCGGGCGTTCCGCGAGTGAAGGCAGCAAAAACTTAAACCATGCGGAAGTCTATGATACAAAAATGGATACATGGACCACAATAAGCCCGCTACCTGTGGCTTCGGCGGGGCTTTCAGCCAGTGTACTTGATGGCAAAGTGATTGTGACAGGTGGAGAAGTGTTTGGCCCTAACCACCAGTGGAAATTGGGAAAAGCGTTTAAACATGCTTGGCGCTATGACCCAGATACAGACAAGTGGGAGACGTTACCCGATATGCCACAAGCACGGCATGGCCATGGCTCTGTGACACTGAATAATACTCTGTATTTGATTGGCGGCGCGGCAAAAGTTGGACCACAAAATACATTGCAAAGCACGTTATCATTGCAAGGAAATAACGAATAGAAAAGTGATGTAAGAGAGTAACGGCTTAAGTAAAAGGTTACTCTCAGTGAAATTCGTAAAAAAACCGCAGTATTTCCACTTAATTGCAGTACTGCTAGCTTCTTATTTGAAAGAGTAATGCGATGTCAAAGCAACGCTTTTACTTCACCAAAACTCAGTTGCGCCTGATATTTCTCATCGTCGCTTTGCCGCCATACATTCTTTCGCAATCTGCGGCAGTTCGCCAAGCATAATCATAATCCCAAGAGTAAAACTGCTCATGCCATAGTAAGACACCATTTTTGTGGCGATATATCTTTAGTCCGACTGGGTTTGCTTCCGGTTCCCACGTGTGCTGAATCAGGACAATTACTCTCAATAAGGCGGTGGCGCAATGACAATTTACTTTTTAGCGATGTAAGAGACAGAGCAACCTACTTCATAATGCAGAAATTTGGATTTTTCAGCCCTCGCCAACTGCCGATATCGCATAGCAGTAGTGCTCGTTTCTGTGGCTATAAGAGCGTACTACTTTCAGTCGCTGGCTTTCTCTTAAAGGCGATCCCACGCGCGTCGTGCTTATTATCTGAAATGAGGTATTTTCAACGAACTAGCAATCACGTTGATGGGGTTAGCCCCTAGCAACTAACCGCTAGCCAATAACATGTACTAGACTTACATAAAAAGATACTTTGTATAAAGTAGTAACGAATACTGAGCTACTTTTGGATTTAGAATAATTGAGAAAGCATGAAATATTATTTGATGATGATCTTGTTTTATTTTTCGCTGCCTTGCGCACCTAGCAGCGGTGAAAAAATAACACTCTATACAGAAGAATTCCCCCCTTACAACTTTTCGCAACAAAATGAAATAAAAGGAATAAATACCGAAGTTGTGATGGAAGCATGTAGGGTTTCTGGTATTGACTGTGAATTAGTACTGTTGCCTTGGGCAAGAGCCATGAAAAATACAAAATTAAATAAAAACTCAGGCTTGTTCTCTACCTCGCGCACCCCGGCCAGAGAAGATAAGTTTAAGTGGGTTGGCCCTCTTGTTTACAGTGTTACCTGCTTCTATAAGCTTAAAGAAAACAAAGATTTGATTATCCATTCAACTGACGATCTTAAGCATTTTACGATTGGTTTAATGCGCCTTGACATCTATCAATTAGTGTTTGATGACTTACAGCTAAAAGAGGGAATACACTACTTAACATTTGCTGAAAAGCATCAAGAAATGGAGCTGTTTAAAAAAGGAAAGCTGGACTTAATCATAGGTTCTTCTGTTACGTTGGGAGCCCAACTAAAAAAAGCAGGGTTAACTTTTTCAGATGTAGAACCTGTCTTTGTTCTAGAGCACAGATCTTTAAAAGGAAATTATTTAGCAATGAATAAAAATATCGATGATGTTATTGTGAAAAAACTTCAACGCTCTATTGATTATTTGAAGCAAAATCTGCATGTAGATACTATTGTCGAACAATACCTTCCTTATCCAAATCAGGTATATAAGAGCCATGCTAAGAGGCTTGAACAGTGCTCCGGAAAAACGACCATTTATTAATCAAAACTATACTTAAAGATTTTATGGCCCTGCAAAGTCGTATCACAGCGTTTAAAGTACACAAAGGGTATGTAACTTGGAAGTACTACGACAATAATGGTTCAAGTGGCACAATGGCAAGATCGTATATCAGTTACCATAGCAAGAACATTAATGGTACAAGTCGTATTCATCAGATCACTCAAACCGCAGATAATAATTTTAATGACGCTCAAGTGATTAGAGAGTTCCAGATTAAAAATAACAAGGCTTGTTTGGAAATTTGCTGATGCAAGTCATAACTGTGGTATTGGGTGTATATCTGATGTAGCTCATTGTAAGTAATGTCGCGATAGCCGCTCATCGGGCCTAGAAGCGATCACATCTATTGCGCATTCAAGTATAAATATAATGGGAATATTACTGATTTTTATATTAGTAGTTACGGATCATATGCTTAGAGGGTATTTAATCGTTTAAATAAAATTTCCGGTGATTCTTACCCGAGAAATACTCGCCTAACAAACTGTGGCTCTAGAGTGTCAATATTTCCATAACCAGTAAATAAACTAGTAACTTTTCACCAAAGAGTTTGAGCTCTTTGGTGAAATAACATGGGCAAAAGAACGTAGTATCCCCACTTATTTTGCGCCACTGCTAGTGTCTCATTTGAATGAGTAATGCGATGGTAAGGTTATGTTTTTACTTCACAAAAACTCAGTTGTGCCTGATATTTCTCATTGTCGCTTTACCGCCATACATTCTTTCGCAATCAGCCGCAGTACGCCAAGCATAATCATAATCCCAAGAGTAAAGCTGCTCATGCCATAGTAAGACTCCATTTTTGTGGCAAAAAACTTCTACTCCAATAGGCTTGTACGTCAGAAAATGGTCAACGTATTTTAACTAGCCTGTCGAGTACAGATAAAGCGTATTCAAAGCGGTTCAATAAAAGTTAAATCTTTGTTTATTAATTTTATTTTGTATTTTTTTGCTGAATTCATAAATAAATCAGGCTGCCATCAAGTGATGAATGGCGGGCTTGTGCAGTCTTGTTTTTACTGTATTCAAAGGTGCTGAGTTATGCCTTTTTGACTTTTAATAAGGAGATGAAAATGCGTTTAATCAAACCAACCTATTTAGTTATTGTTACTGTATTACTTACTATTGAGCTTGCCTCGAGTGAGGAGTGTCTTGAAAAAGCAAGTTATTTTGCTATTGGAAAAAACCCACCAATCTTCACAACATAAAACTCTAAAATAAGTAGGCTTTAATGCGTATTTCGGATTTTATCTAAATTAAGCTTACGTACTTTGGCAATACTGAAATAGCGCAAAGGCTTTTCCTTTGCGCCTTACTATATCTTTATTTGTACATATCCATGGTCGTATATCTATCAAACGTCATGTCTGTTAAAGGCGCACTTTGCCTTATTGCGACAGTGTTGGCTGGGGTATTTGCTAAGAATACCGTTTGGGCTCCATCGGTAAAGCTGTCGTTATGAATGCACTGAGGTCTGATGGCGAGTGCACTACCATCATTTGGCACTTCAAATAGCGTAAAATGGAAATGCTGTGTTTTAACCGTACGATAGTAACCATCTTCGTGGTCTATATCTCTTCGTCTACCCAGCAATATTCGCGACTTTGTGGATCTATGAAAAACGGGATCAGAGCCAGTCGCTGGCAGCCAAATATGTGGAAATGGGTGGTGTTCTACAAATAGGCCTCCGCCTTTATGCACGCCAAATTGATAGTCGGTGACGTATTGCGGGAGCTTTTGGTCATATTGGATCCCCCACAAATCTTGAATAAACCCTAAGGCAAATTCTTCTTTAGGTCTTAACAAAGTGCCACCGTAGTAGGCAAGCGTTTGTAAATACTCTTGTTGAGACTTTGCATCACCGCCGTATGTGAGTACTGGGAACTCAAGGTGTTCGGTGTCGCAGATTAGCTGACCCGTACTACCAAATACATTGGATGCGCCATCTAAACCTGGGATCCCACCTCCATCTGTCGCTGATGTCCAAAACCCAGATACGCTGAGCGCATGTTTATTACCAGGAGGGTTGTGTGTTGCTTCGTCATGCAGTCGGTTTAAGCGTGTAACCAAATCTGCCTCTGGATTAAGTGGTGCACAATCGCTTTGTACAACGAGGTTATCTGCATCTGGATCTAGGTGAACCAAAGTGCCTGTTCTAATTGGGCCAAATAGCCCTGTGGTGGTTAGCAGCAGTTGCTCATCAGCACTGCGGTTTAATACCGCACCGTTTAAAAACTCAAAGTTGTTATCTAAATCTGCTTTGCTAACGCCAATATTGACGTGATCCCACCGAGGCTCACGCATTTGGCTCTCTCTGTATTGGTCTAAGGTTTCCCTGCCTAGCGAAGATGGGGGTTGTGCAGTGGACGACAAGCTTAGGCCTCGATCACTGGTTTTTTTGGGTATGACATGTGACATTTTCTTGCTCCTTCAGTTTGACGGTTTGTTGCTTAGAGACAGCTATCTCTACTCAAAAGAAAGCTGTATTTACAAGTTAGAGCAAGAAAGGTAGAAAAAAACATTACGCTTTATTACAGCGCTCTAGAAGCTGGAAGCAGGTTAGGTAAGTGTCAGTCAGTTCGGTAAATACAGAAAAATACTTTGCAACAAATACTTAAACGATAATCCTTAACACTCGCATTGACACATGCTAAAGTACCCAAAAACGTTATAACATATCAAATAAAGGATTTGTAATGAAACCCCTAAACTATGCTTGTCGTTTAAGCGTACTTTCTCTGTCACTTGCTGCCATTTTCTCTGCTCACGCCGACAACGGTATTGAAAAAATAGAAGTCACTGGTGAACGCCAAGCTTATCGTGGTGAGTTCACACACTTGCAATCACCTGAATCTACTTTCGAGTTCGACTCACAGCTCATTGAAAATACCGGATTAACAGACCTGACAGATGTTCTAGACATGTCAGCATCAGTTAGCCGTCAAAACAGTTTGGGCGGGCTTTGGGATAGCTATGCAATACGTGGCTTTTTTGGCGATGAGAATGTACCCAGTGGCTACCTAGTCAATGGTTTTAATGCTGGACGAGGGTTTTCAGGGCCGCGCGATGTATCAGGTATCGAGCGTGTCGAAGTATTAAAAGGACCAAAGGCTGCTTTATATGGTCGTGGCGAGCCGGGTGGTTCAATTAACTTGGTGACAAAAAAACCGACATTTGACTCTGCAAGTTCGATTGCATTGACCGCGGGTAGTCGCGCTCACCGTCGCTTAGAAGCCGATGTAAATGCAGTATTTGCCGATGATGTTGCGGGTCGCTTTATTGGATTCTATCAAGAAGAAGATAGTTTCCGAGACACCATAGAAACGCAAAAACAAGGGTTTATGGCTTCGCTATTATTTGAACAAAGCGAACGTTCTAGTATTTCTTATGAATTAGAATACGCTGAGCATGAGATCCCGTTTGATCGTGGCATTATCGCACTTGGCGGTAACTTTGATTTTATGCCAATTGAACGTTTCTTAGGGGAGCCTGGAGATGGGCCAACGACCACAAGTGTACTTGGCCATCAGCTAAAGTGGGATTACGACCTTAATGAAACATGGACGCTTAGCTCCGCCGCTGCGTATCGACAAACTGAGCTTGATAGCTTTTCAAGCGATGCTGAAATAGCGCCTCAATTTCAAAAGTTTTATCTAGATGGCCAAACTCTGGCGCGTCAGCACCGTGAGCGTCATTATGACACTGATCAATACGTTGTACGTTTTGAACTCGCTGGTGAAATAGAAACAGGTGCTATCACGCACAATATTATTGTGGGTGTGGATTACGACAGGTTTGAATATGATCGTTCTTATCTTGTCGCGCGTGGTAAGCCGTTGCAGTTAAATCCAACAGACGCAGAAATGTATGCGATAAATGTGCACAAGCCTGTATATGGTCAGTTTACACCTGGAACACGCGTTCCTGCGATTGTTCGTCAGCAAAATCAATGGGCAACTGGTTTGTATATTCAGAACCAAATGGCATTAACTGATGCGCTTTCGGTCCGTATAGGTGGTCGCTTTGACTCATTAAAGCAAACTTTAGAAGACAAGGTAAAAGGCCGTAACACTGAGCAGTCTGAAAACCGCTTTAGCCCGCAGCTCGGCGTGGTATTCCAAGTGGCGGACAATTGGTCTTTATACTCGACCTATGGCGAAGGTTACCGACTAAACTTTGGTGCCAACGCCCAAGGTAGTGCTTTTGATCCAAACGAAACGGAATCGATAGAGTTTGGTAGTAAATGGTCTTTACTTGACAATAACTTAGACATTACGTTTGCTTATTTTGACAGTGAACAGAAGAACATCATTGTCGCGGACATCAAGAATCTAGGCAGCCATCTTGCCATTGGTGAAGCAAGTAGCGCGGGTTATGAGCTAGACATTGCTGGTCAATTACCTGCCGATATTGAAATTCGATTCTCTTACATGTTGTTAGATGCACAAGTTGAAGAAGACTATGTAGATACAGGTATTTTTGCAGCAATTAAAAAGGGTGACGATCTGCTCAATATTCCAGAGCACTCTGCAAGTCTACAGCTGAGCCAGTACTATGAGGTTGGTGGTAATGCACTGACAGTGGGCGGGGGTTTACAATATGTAGATGAAAGACTTGGTCAACGTGGTTCAGACTTCTACTTACCATCTTATGTGACTGCAAACTTCTTTGCACAATATGATTTGAGCGACAACTGGGCAGTAAAAGCACAAGTGCACAATGCATTTGATCGTACACACTATACGAATTCGTATACTCAGATGTGGGTACAGCCGGGCGAGCCTCGTAAAATATTAGTTTCGACGTCTTATCAGTTCTAATTGATGTGAACTGATAAGTCTCAAAAAGCAATGCCTTGGTCAGTCTCCCTGCCAAGGCATTTTTTTATGCCTGTTGCGTAGCCAAACTGCGTTTTAGTATGGTAAATAGTCGTTTGATATCTTCTATCACAACATATAAACAGGGCACCAAGACCAGTGTAACTATGGTCGCAAACACGACTGAGAAGCTTAGCGAAATCGCGGTAGGGATAACAAATTGCGCCTGTAGGCTAGATTCAAACATAATAGGCACTAACCCTAGAAAGGTGGTCAACGAGGTCAATAAGATAGCCCTAAAACGTGATACGCCAGCACGGATGACGGCTTCTTTCATGTCCAAGCCGTTCTCTCTGTTTTTGTTTATCACATCTGTCATAACAAGCGAGTCATTGATCACAACACCGGCTGCTGCAACTATCCCAAAAATAGACATCATGCTTACACTGTATCCCAAGAAATAGTGGCCCCATAGCGCACCGACCAAAGAAAATGGGATCACAGACATGACGATGACAGGTTGTACATAACTTTGTAGTGGTAACGCTAATAAAAGGTAGACAACTAGTAGCCCTACGATAGCAAAGCTGACCACTTGGCTTTGCTCCTTGCGCTGTGCTAATAAGTCGCCTCCCAACTGTGTCATTAACTCAGGGTATTTGACATTTAACTCGGGCAGTATTTGCTCTTCGATTACATCAGAAACTTGTTTTATCGCAGTTTGCTGTTGGTCAACATTAGCACTGATGGTGACCACTTGATGACCTTGTTCTCGGGTGATAACGGAAATCCCTGGCACTTCCACTGTTTCAGCAACATCTCCAAAGAAGACCTGTTCACCGTTTTTAAGGCTTATTACGGTGCGTTCCAAAGCACTTATACGTTCGCGATTTTGTTCCAACCCTTTGACCATGAATACAACTTCTTGTCCATCACGCATCACACGTTGCATCTCAATACCGTAAAATCGAGCGGATACTTGTTGTGTGACGTCCCTCGCTGTGAGTTGCAGCTGATGAGCAAGTGGCTTTAGCTTTACCTGATATTCGGTTTGTGCGCTATCTAAAGAAGAGAAGACGCTATGAACTCCCTGGATTTCATTCACTCTGTCGATGAAATCTTTACTTGCGAGTTGTAAAGTAGCAATGTCATGGGCAAATAGCTGATACTGAAGGTCGCCTTTTTCTGCGATATCAATGACGTCTGATTCGATCGTGAGTTTTTTCACCCCTGGAATATTAGGTAGTTGTTCACGCCAGCGTCTAGCCAATTCAAAAGTATCAAAAGGGCGGTCGGCTTCAGGAATAAGCGGAGTGACTACTTCAGCTTCGGTGAGGTGATCGACACGTGTATACATGGCCTCGACCATGCCTTTTCCTGTTTCAGCTTTGATATTGCTCTCAACACGTTGAATTACATCTTCTATTTGCGCGACTGCGGCGAGCGTTTGTGCTTCTGAAACATTGTGATTCATTTGGATATTAATCGATGGGTAGTCGTGAGGAACTTTTGGGACTGCTGTGAAACGCACCTGACCGCTAATTAATAAACTTATAGCAAAGACAAACAAGCAAACAAACCCAATAATCACCGCATAGCGGTGATTGATACTACTTGTTAGCAGCGGTACGTAGCGATTGTGCAAAGCTTGCTGGAATTTGTTGTTAAAGCGCACTCGCCAGTGGTTGTCAGGCAGTGTAGGTATCGGGGTTGCGGCCAAATGCGCTGGCAAAATCAGTTTGGATTCAATCAAACTGAAGAACAAACACAAAATGCATACACCGGCAATGGCAATAAATTGGCCTGAGTTAGGACCTGTACTGAGCATAAAAGGCATAAAAACTGCGATGGTAGTCAGTACACCGAACGTGGCAGGCATCGCGACTTTTTGGGCTCCGAGTATTACTTGTGTATTTGAATGTCCGTGGTGTTCTATTTGATCACAGACGCTTTCACCTATGACAATAGCATCGTCCACAACAATCCCAAGCACCATAATAAACGCGAAGAGTGATACTAAGTTAATGGTGATCCCCAAAAATGGCATCAGCCAAAATGCACCGAGCATGGCGACAGGTAAACCCACCATGACCCACAAAGCTAAACGTGTGCGCAAAAAAACCGCCAACACAATAAACACCAGAATGGCACCTTGAGCTAAATTAGTGAGCATCATATTTAAGCGACCATCGAGGTAATATGTCACATCAACAAATTCATAAATGTCTATTTCATCAGGCAGTGTTTGGCGCTTGCGCTCAATATATGGTTTAACAGTATCAACGACATGAGTTAATGATTGCTCTTTGGAAGCTAACACCATTATGTACAGTGCGCGTTTGCCATTAAATCGGCCCTGATTGAGTGACTCTTTAAAACCATCTTTAATATTGGCAATGTCTTTAAGGTGCACTTTTTCGCCTAATATACCTGTCAGTATCGGCACTTCGGCCAAACCTGCACCGAAATACTGGCGCTGCTCTAACCTTAAATAGATATTACCGCTGGCTGTTTTTATTTGACCTGCTGAGAGGTTGTCTGATTGTGCATGCAGTGCCGAAACAACTTGCGCAAGCGTTAAATTATACTCTCTAAGCTTGTTAGGTAAGATTTCAATGGCAACTTCGTAGTCGGGCATTGCTGACAAATCAACATAAGAGATCCCTTTAAGTTGCAGTAGTTCATCTTTCATTTCATCGCCGAGTTGTTTGAGTGCAACTGGGTTTTCAAGTCCTGAGACGACGATGCTAAATGCTCTTTGGCGCTGAACATTTTCATATACAAGCAAGGGGTCCATATTTGAAGGAAATGTGGCAATGCTGTCTAGCTTGAGTTTTATCTCGTCTAGTCGCGATGCCATGTCTTCACCATTGTGCAATTGAATTTCAACTCGACCACGTGAAGGGGAAGCGGTGCTAATGATGCGTTTTACACCAACTTGGGGTTTAAGTGCCTGTTCAATTTTAAGTAGGATATTCTCTTCGATCTCTTTTGCAGATGCCCCAAGCTGTATTGCTCTGACAGTCACTTTATTACTCTCAGACAAAGGAAAGGTTTGGCGCTGAATACTGTTGTAACTGAGCAGTCCCATACACACAATCAACAACAACATTAAGTTAGCTGCAACAGGGTGATTTACAAAATAACTTATCAGACCTTGTCGCTGATTCATTGCCTATCTCCTTTCTCTGCAAGTTGCAGGTGCCCAGTTTGTAATTTGACTTGCATACCACTTTGCGGATATTCAGGGAGTTGAGTAACCATTTGATAGTTATCTAATTTTGGTGCTTCTAACAAAACAAAGTCTTGTTCTTTTCGAATGGTTTCTGTTGTATATTTGACCAGTTTGTTATTTGAAGATAATAACCACACCGCGTTATCTTTTAGCTGTGCTTGGGGGGTTTTTAGTACATTTTTCAGTGTGATCCCAGTTACATTGGCTTCTAAAAACTGGCCAAAATAAAGAGGCGATTTATCATTGTTAAGTGCATAAGGGTCGTCAATTTGAATAACATAGTAGGCCATGCGAGTACGCTCACTAAAGCGCCCTATATGCCGTGTTAAAGTGCCCAATCGTGTAATATTCTCGGCGCTTATTTTTACGTTTTTAGCGGGAAGTTTAGGTAAAAATGGACGGTCAAAACCGGCGACAGGGACCTGAACTTCACCATAACTTAAGTTGGCCAGCTGCCCTAAACCCTGACCTTTAGAAACCACCTGACCTAGGCCTGTGTTACGGCTGAGTATCAGTGCATCATAGGGCGCGTAGTATTTTGTTCTGAAAAGGTTTTGCTCTGCTTTGTCTAGGCTGGCTTGAGCGGCTTTAAGGTGTGCCTTTGCACTGGCAACTTGAGGTTTCCTAAGGGCCAGCGCTGTGGTATTGGGAATATGAGCCCACTCTTTCTTTGCTACCTCTGCTTTGGCTAGCTCTTCTGAGAGCTGCGCTTGGGCTAATGCGACGCCCGCTTGTTTGTCTTTTACTTCTGTTTCATAGTCAAAAGTGTCAAGTGTTGCTAATACTTCACCTTTTTTGACAATGCCACCTTCAATAAACTTCATGTTTAGCCACGCTATTTTGCCACCAAGTTCAAAAGCGACATCCGTTTTTTCGGCAGGTTGTAATACACCGGATAAAGAAAGCGTTGTTTGATAATCGACAATATTGAGTGGTTGGGCTACAACATGGGGACGTGTATCCACAGGCGGTGTTATTGCCGCACTTTTTTTACCAAATTTTAGTAGCGCTGCACATGCCGAACCACCTGTTACTAACACCACAAGCAAAATCGCAATTCGCTTTGTATGTTTATGAAAATAAGACTTATTTTTATTTATTCTCATGAAAATGTCTCTGTTCGCACCTGGTTTGATTGTAAATATTATGTTTCAAATTTAACTAACCAACTAAACTAATTGAAATTATTTCAGTTGAGCAGTTTACATTGGGGTTACTTGTGGGATATGTTATAACATAAAAATAGGGACAATACAGTAAATACTAACTTATGAATATTTCAAATCAGGCTGCCATTCACGCGACTCAAATAGTGGATGGGTTCCAGCATATCAAGTCAATGTCCACGCTTGAGATCACGCCAGATAACATGGCTACCTTCCATCAATTTTTAGATTTGCTATCCAATGAGCATGGTAGTGAGTTTGCCGACAATGTACTTGCGCAGCCGCAGATCCAAAAAATTAAACCTGGGATACAGCAACTGTTTAGCCACGCTTCAAGCTTATACGAACGACACTGGGCTGAGCGGATTGTGGCAAGTGATGACCCAAACGAGGTGTTGGGCAACGAGTATCCATATTACAAACACTATCAACGTGCTACTGGATTGGAAATAAACGCCATTCACTCTTTGGCGGATACGCCTGTGAAAAACGTGCTTATGGTCGGCTCTGGTGCATTGCCATTGACGACGTTAGCGCTACACAACTCGGGTTTAAAGGTTGATAACCTAGATATCAATGGCCCAGACCTGTTGCTTGGCCAGCAAGTGTGTCAGTCACTCTCACCGGGCAATGAAATGACGTTTATTCACAATGATATATGTCAGCAAGGCAACTTGGCGCAGTACGATGTTATTTGGCTCGCGGCCCTTGTTGGTGATGAATCACTAAAAAATAAAATTATCGCTCACCTGTTTGAACAGATGAAGCCGGGTGCACAATTGGTTGTGCGAACGGCATACAACCTGCGGACCTTGCTTTATCCAAGTATTGACGAACAGGGACTAGCACCGTTTCAGCTGAAACTTAAGATCCAAACTTATGCTGATAATTTTCATTCAATTTTAATAGCGCAGAAGCCAGTTTAAGATTATGTCTATTTTTACCTCATATTTTAAGCTGACAGCAGAATATCGATGGATGTTGATCGCTGCTTTTGTATTTAACCTTGGGTTTTATATGCTGATCCCGTTCTTAGCGGGGTATTTGAAACAAGATTTGTTGCTGAGCGCAACCTTGGTTGGGGTGGTACTTGGCGTACGCTCATTTTGTCAGCAAGGACTGTTTCTTGTTGGTGGTCTTTTAGCTGACCTATTTGGCGAGAAAAAACTCATTGTAATTGGGTGTTTGCTAAGAGCGCTTGGTTTTTGTTTATTCCTGTTCTCTGATGTGACGGCAATCTTATTTCTTGCTGCGTTTTTAACCGGGTTTGCAGGGGCACTATTTACTCCAGCTGCACAAGCGTATTTTTCCAAGCAACAAGTGCTCAGTCGCGCACAAATGTTTTCTTTGGTTGGCGTGGCGAGAAATGGCGGGGAACTGTTGGGCCCTGTTTGCGGTTTGCTTTTGCTCAATATCAGTTTTGATATCTTGTGCATCGTCTCTGCACTGCCATTTGCCATGTTTGCGGTTGTTTTCACATTATTGATCCCACAACATCAAAAACAGCAGCAAAGCGACCAGACCAATGCGTCTTCATCATCCAAACAGGGTGGAGTAAAAGCGATGGTAGCGGGTGTACTGAGTAACCGAGAGTTTTTGAAGTTCTCGGCGGTGATGGCTGGCTATTTTATGCTTATTAACCAAATCTCCTTTGCAATACCTATGCATATTGTCAATCAGCAAGGTGCGCCGCAAGATGTGGCATGGGTACTAACGCTATGTGCCCTGATCTCAATATTTTTACAGTTTCCAGTAACTAAGTTATGTGAACGTTGGCTGTCACCAAAACAATGGATAAGTATTGGTATTGCATTGATGGGGGTGTCTTTCTTAACGCTTATTCCAAGCTGGCCTTATAGCCAAGGCGTATTGTATTACCTACCACTTAGCTTACTCGCAGTTATTTTTACCGTGGGTACCATGGTCAGTTTCCCATTTATCATGAGTCAAATCTCTGAACTTGCTAAAGACAAGTCAGTGGCAACTCATTATGGCTTTTTTTATCTATTTGCTGGCGTTGGTTTGATCGCAGGCAGTAGCGTTGTCGGCGTTGCGTTTGATCTTTCAAACATTAATGAGCACTTAGCATGGTATTGCCTAATCTTCATTGGCCTTATTACGGCGATACTAAACACGCTGCTGATGTCTTCCGCTACCCAAGAAGACGAAAGTCAAACAACCAGCCCATCTACCCATTAAGTAAGGAACATCAAATGATTCAACTCACACCACAGCAGCAGCGCGCTTATATGTCGGACTATTTAGAAAATGGTTGGCGTGAAGAGCGTATGTCTTTTAGTTCAGTATCTCTAGAGCCTGGTTATATTGATGGCAGGATCAATGTCGAGCATTTTCAAATGCCAGGAGATGGTCAATTTCATTTTAGCGCACAAAGTGCAATGATTTGGATATCTCAGCTGGGCATTATTTATGGCTGTTGGGATAATCAGCTTACCGAAAAAGTAGGGGAAGTGTACCTGCGAGATTTAGATATTAAATTCAAGCGCCCTATTAACATCACAGAAGAAGTTCGATTCGAAGGATTTTTTCCAAAACACTGTAAGAAGCAACTGTCAAAAGACCTTGTGTACTATAAAAATGGGCAGATCCATGTTGAGGGAGGCGCATTTACAGGCACAGCCAGTTTTCTTGTGCCGATAGGTTAAATGATAAATGTTTCTATTTAATCAACAAGTGTTATGTTATAACTAAGCAATATTGCGTTCATCGCATATTTCAAGTTCCGCTCAAGTTAAATGCATTGTGCACCGTATCCGGGACAATGCATTTTGCTGAAGCGGAATTTTTTAGTATAAGGAGTGTTTTGTGTTAGAAGCCAAAAATTTAAATAAATCATTCTCAGAAAAACAAGTGATTAATGACCTGAGTTTTAAGGTCGAGCAGGGCGAAATTATGTGTCTGTTGGGCGCAAATGGCGCAGGTAAAAGTACCACCCTCAATATTTTTCTCAATTTTTTACAGCCTGATAGTGGCCAAGCGCTGATTGACGGTGTGAATGTACACAGCAGTTCGGGCTCAAAGGAAAAACTCGTTTACCTTCCAGAGCAAGTAAACCTTTATCAAGAATTTAATGCCATAGATAACCTCAAATACCTCGCCAGTTTGTCTGGTCTAGTTGTGTCTGAAGCACAGATCAATGCCGCGTTAGATGAGACCGGTTTAGAGCCAGGAGCACGCTCTCAATCATTAAAAAATTATTCAAAAGGGATGAGACAAAAAGTGGGCATTGCTTTTGCGATTATTCGTGAAGCCAAAGTACTCTTACTCGATGAGCCAACCTCAGGTTTAGATCCGAGTGCAACCCTTGAGTTTATTCGTATTATCGAGCAGCTTGCGAAAAAAGGTGCGGCCATTTTAATGGTAACCCATGACTTTTATTGTGCGCATACCCTTGCGGATAAAATTGGCATCATGGACAAAGGGACACTGTTAACTTTGCTCGATAATAAACAACTTCCGCTCAGTACTCTGGAAAATACCTACCATGAGTTGATTTCAGGAAAAAGTGCGATACGCGAGGCAAGCTAACGCAGCAATTAACGCAGCAAAATACAACTCGTTGCGTAATAACACCGCGTTTATACAGGAAATATAATTACATGATTAATACCAGAGTAATGAAGATATTTCGCCACGAATTAGCCAGTAAGCGTAAAAGCCCTAGCTTGTGGTTGATCTTCATCATGATCCAACTATTGCTTGCTATCGCCTTGTTTACTGGGTGGCAGCAATATCAACACAATGCACAAACGCAGGCCACGGCACAGGCCTTGGTAGAACAGCAGTGGGAAGCTCAGCCAGATAGACACCCACACCGAGTTGCACATTTTGGCCATTTTGCGTTTAGAACGCCAAGTGCTCTAAGCTTTTTTGATTTAGGAGTAAACTCATGGGTTGGCAACAGTATCTTTTTAGAAGCCCATAAACAAAACAGTGCAAACTTCGCTAATGATCAAGACGGCGGTACGTTACTGAGGTTCTCTGAGTTAAGTACTGCTAATATCCTTTTAACCATCTGGCCCCTGCTGATCATTGCGTTAGGCTTTGCCAGTATCAGTGGTGAACAAAAAAGTGGCACTTTGCGTCAGCTTATGTCCATGGGCGTTTCATTCAGAGATTTGATCACTGGGAAAAGTCTGAGCTACTTATTGTTGTCAGTGATATTTATCTTACCAGTGTTTATTTTGGCATTATTACTCGCCTTTAGCACAGGTGCCTCTTTCTCTTCTGAAGCCCCGCTGAGACTGTTGCTGCTATTTACCGTGTATATATTGTATTGTTTATTTTGGATTGGCTTAACCCTATTCGTATCAAGCCTAGTGAAAGCACCAAAACAAGCATTGGTATTACTCACATCTTTATGGTTTATTTTAACCATTTTAATGCCTAGAATGCTGGCCGAATTTGCACACAACCAGTACCCACATCAAAAGCGTAATGACTTCGAGTTGGCTATCAAGTTAGATAACCGCAAAGTAGGTGACAGCCACAATCCAAATGATCCTTATTTTAACAAGTTCAAAGAGGACACTCTCAAAAAGTATGGTGTTAGTACAGTGGAAGAGCTACCAGTCAATTATAGAGGCTTGGTGATGCAAGAAGGTGAAAAACTCAATGCCGAAATCTATAAAAAGCACTATGAAAACCAACTAGCGCAATTTGCGGCGCAGCAACGCTTTGTAAGCCAGTTTTACTGGTTAAATCCCTATTTATTTGTTCGCGATTTTTCAATGGCACTGACGCGCACAGATACTAGGCACTTTTTGGACTTTGAGCAACAAGCAGAAGCGCATCGCTACGCACGTATTCAAAAGTTGAACCAATTACACACCAATGAGATCCATCATCACAACGACAGTGATCAACGTATTGATAAATCTTACTGGCAAGAGTTTGAAGCGTTTTCTTATCGGTCTCCAGTATTGAGCTGGTCGTTAGGTCCGTTTTCTTTGGTTTGGTTACTGCCTTTGCTGGTGGTCTTGGCGATGTTTGGGTCTTTGAACTCAAAAGGTATGCAAAGGAGAGTTTATGCTACTGTTTAAACTTGAATGTAAGCGACTGTTCTCAGGGGTTGTAAATAAACTCGTTCTGTTACTCTTTATAGTTGCAGGTATTTTTGCGATTTATCAAGGTGCTCAAGGCTATAAAACGTTACGTATCGATCAATACAAATCTAAAATAGTTTTTCAAAAAGAACGTGAACACGTTAATAAAAGAGAGACTCTCCCTGCCGCTGGTTCGCTTGCCTATTATGCCAGTGCACCGACTGAGTGGAAGTTGAGTCCATGGGCGGCTTTGTTTGTTGGAGAAAGTCATTCTTCCATGGTTGCAACTAAAGTGCGTGCCACTGCATTGCAAAGCCAGATTTTTAACCGCGAGATTGTCAACCCTGCACAGCAGCGTACCGGTGGCTTAGATCTGGGCTTTGTATTGGTATATTTGCTGCCTTTAGTCATCGGTATATTGACGGTTACTCTGATTTCTGATGAACAGCATGCGGGCCGCTGGCGAATGCTAAATGCCCTGCCAACCAGCGCGTTTAGTCAAGTGGCAAAGCAGCTTGCACTGCGTTTTGCTGTGATTTGGCTGTTAGTTATACTGCTGCTAGTGAGCGCTGCAATACTGCTGTCTTTGCCTTTTGATGGCATATTTTGGACTGTACTAGCTGCGACCAGCTTATATATGGTTTTTTGGTTTAGCATTGCCGCGCTAATTATGAGCTTTGGCAAAAGCAGTGTGTTTAATAGCTTAACCTATTTAAGTAGTTGGGTTGTGTTTGCCATGTTACTGCCCAGTGCAGTGCACCTATATCTGTCAAATCAATATCAAACCAACGCACCACTTGAAATAAGTCTTAAGCAGCGTGTAACGCTTAATGATGGGTGGGATAAAGACAAGCAGCAAACCCTTAATACATTTTTGCAGCATGAATCCAACTGGCAAGACACGACCCCATTAGGTGAAGCGTTTGACTGGAAATGGTATTACGCCCAACAGCATTTGAGTGATGTTGAGGTTGAACAACTGTGGCAGCAGTACCGTGAGACCAATCTGATGCGACAGCAAAGTTTACAGCGTTTGAGTGTGCTATCTCCGTCCTTGTTTTTCCAGCTCAAATTGAATCAGTTGGCAAATACTAGCAGCGCAGATCAGGCAGACTACCGTTTACAAGTAGCCGAGTATCATCAACAGATCCGTCATTTCTTTTATGACTTTATGTTTTTTGATAAGCCAGTGACAAAAACGGATGTGGAAAACTTCCCACTATTTGAAGCAAAAACGCTAGCTAAAGGTATTGATGTTTGGCAGCTGTTGACAAGCACACTGTTTATTTTGGTTTTGGTGATTGTTGCGACACGCAGATTAAAGCAACTCCGCCCAATTTAAACAATAAAGCAGAGGCCCTATCAACAGTGGCCTCTGTTTACCTATCTCGCATCAATTGAGTTAAACGCGATGTTAAAGTGAAGTGCTAATGAGTCCGCACGGCCTATGTACACTCAAGGAAATCAGCTATTAAGGGCTGCGATCCAAACTTCTGTCATATTTCTATCCTAAAGAGACATTGTTGCGACTACGACCGATCCCTGTTTGCCCATGCTATTCAACCGAGCTCAATTATCATAGCAGTTTTTTTATAAGTACTTGCAGACTTAAAACTGTGCTCCATATAATAAGAGCTCTGTATGTTATAAAACTCAGTGATATTTATTACCTAGTTTTATTTGTATGTGATAATGAAGTGTACTTAAATTAATTCGGTGTTAAACGTTGCGTTGAACTGTTTTTTATAAATCATACTCATGTCGGTTATGCCAGAGCTTTATGCTGATATATTTACTCTCGGGTTTATTGCATCAGCCATCTTGTAAGAGAATAGTAAAGAGCTGCTCAATACTTTTTCTTCTAACGTATGATAATCTTGGCCAAAACCGTCATCATGAAATTGTTTCTCAAAACTGTTACTTAACTCATTTAGTCTAAATTTTCCGTAAAAGTCTTTAGCTTCAACATTACTATTTACGTCAAAATAGCGAACAATATCTGCCATACCTTCATGTACTTGCTTGTAAGCGCTTTTCAGCTCCTCGTTTTCATTTATTTGTGCCTCCAGATCGGCTCGGAGCGCTTCAGTTATATTTCCACCTACCAGTTGGAGAGAGCCATCTTCTTGTTGAGCAAGGTCGAGTGTGCTTAAATCGATATTTGGATGTAAAGTCGACTGCGCATCTTTAAACTTTCCAAACTCTTTTAGTGTTGTTGCAAAAGCGGCTTGTGTTTTGTCCTGTATTTCGAAGTTCTTCACATTATAGTCATACGCTTCTTGTTGAAACCTCTTTACTTCTTCTTCGCTTACGACAGCCGTATTCTCAATCGATGCAGGGGCTGCAATGAGCTTTTCAGCGCGAGATTGTGTATCAATGGTCGTAGATTTTGTTTTTGTTAAAGCCGCGTTATTGCTGATTAAGTCATGTTGTGACTTTTGCAGAGAAGATTTTATATCCATAGTATTTTCCTTGATTATTCCATCTCAATCTCAGTACTTTAATATAAATCCAGTCATTTTCAAGTTTGATTTAAAGATGTAATCTCTAACTAGAGCGGTACAAAAAAACGTCAATTTGCAAAGCGTTGTTTTTTCTATTTTGTTGATTTTTAAGGCTTGTTTATGGGTTGTTATATAGTCCATTACTACTAACTTTGCATGACCATTATTAATATTTTTTACTAGCTATAGTCGGCCGTGGTATTGTGTGGTGTCATCCTTTTTTCTTTGTACGTGTATTTTATAAAAAAGCTTTGGTCACTAATTTCTGGGGTTAGAATCGTACTGTCTGAAAGTCTTCTATATTTTAAAAGTAAGACCTAAATTTATAATTTCTGGTTTTTTAATTTTTACTGAAAAGAATTTTTCTAATTCCTTTTTCCTATTTAATAAACTAGCAGTATAGGGCGAAGAGTAGCCATCTAAATGACTTTTACAGCTGTTGAAATTGCTGTTTTTATGTGCTTTTTATGCAAGGTTTAGTAATTAATTTAAATGTATTCAAATTCAACCTTCAACATTAAAAGACCTTTGTCGTGCCGGTTTTATAATCAATATCGATTTTTCTTTTATTATTCTTAAAATGTTTTTTATTTTAATTTTTTATTAAGTCATTATTTATGTTGTGTAACTTGGTTTGTTTTTTAATGAATTTTTACATTATTTAAGTGGCTTTTCTTTTGTTTCTAATGGACGGTGTTATTATTTGCGCCATTTTAACTTTCCTGCTGCTTATTTAATGAGCGAGTGGGTTTTATTTTATAGGGATTTTAAATTTGAAAAGGTTGATACACTTTCCTTTGATTTTTTTCTTATTCCATATGCCATTCAAAAGCTTTTCTCAAGAGTTTGAACAAGCATATGTACCTATCGGTTTAGATGGCATTACATTGATATTACCAATTGATGTTTACCCCTCAAAACCTGTTTATTTCAGCGTTAAAAATACAAGCACTCACGACTTTGTTGCTTGGAGTTCCGAAAGTACCGCCGATTACTATCAAGTTGAAGCCTATATAAACGGAGAGTGGCGTCTAGTTTCTAATAAGGTTGTTGGGACCAGTGCGAGCTTTAAGGTCGATTCTAGTAGAGAGTATCGTATACGCTCTTGCCATAAGTACGGTTGCTCTGAATGGCAATTGAACAATAATAAAGTGAGTGATGAATTAAAAATCAACGCTTTTTATACTGATAAATCCACTTTAAAAAAAGGTGAAAGTACATTATTGAGATGGTCAGTTATGGGGGCTGCGACGGTTGAAATTAGAAGTAGTGAAGGTTATACATTCTCGACTTTGAACCCTGTAAGTGGACGAATTACAATCAGACCTCAACGGTCTAGTACTTTTTATATCACGGCATCGGGTTTTTCAGGAGAGAAAAAAACGCTTAAAGTAAACGTGGCTTTAGAGCATGGTTTAATTCGTCATGATGGACATAAAACAGCGTATACCCAACCTTTATATGAACTTCCTTATGATATAAACCATAAAACGGTTTTGACTGATAACGAAGATATATATTTTGGTACGCATGACGGAAAGTTATTACACTACCGATATAAAAAAGAGGCTGCTGGTAGTGAACAGTGGCAGTTAATTTGGGAGCGCACGTTAAATGGTATAATTAATAACCCGCCAACACTGCATAATCGAGAGTTGTACTATTCGGTCAATATTTTTGGCGGGCGCAGCCAAATTTGCAGCGTAAAATTACAACAGCTACCAACACATAACTGTACTTCTATCAAATACGGGGAAGTATATGCCAGTCCAATCGTAATCGACCCCGACTTTTTGCCCCAATCAAATTTAAGCTGGTTACAGAAAAATGGGATCACACCTATTGATAGCCAAGTTATGCGCGGTATTTACGTTTTTTATCGAGATGGCAAAATCGAAGTGTTATCTCAGCTTTCTAAAAGCACAACTTCTCGCCAATTTACCTTACCTTTTCATCCGGCAAACCCAATTTTGAATACGCCGCAATTGTTAATTGGCGCGCCAAATACAGCAAGTGAAGGAAAGCTGCAATTCACCCTTATTGATGGCGATAGGTTGGTGGGTTTACCCGTGCCAGTTGAATCGCAAGGCAATTCGATAGTTGAGCGTGCACAGCAAATGTTTCGTTTTAGTACTCAATCAGTTGCCAGTGAGTCAAAGGCAGCGCAGGTGCAAAAACTAGATGAAGCATGGAGCGCAGATTTATGATGAGTTTATTTAAAAAGGCCTTAAAAGCGACTGCTTTATTGGCCGCAAGTAGTTATACCCACTTAGCTTTGGCGTCCGAGTGTGGCACTAATGCCAATGCCACAGTTATACAAGAAGGCGACTCTTATTTAATTGAAGAAGTTATTGGTCCTTGGGACTATAGTGGTCGCGACACAGAATACTATGATGGATTTATTGGAGTAAAAGTTAATCAGATTAACAATTATACTCAATATGATGAATGGACAAAGCATGGAGACGATGTTCAGTGTGTGCGCGTCCGTGGGTTAGACAAGGGCACGTACAGTATTACCGCAACTTATGGTGCGATGTCTGAAGACCATGATCCAGTTGATGGCACAACTCATGTGATTGGTGGCGCTCTTGATATTGACAGAACGGTTAAGGTCGTAGCCAAAACAACGCCAGACTTTACTCAAGCCGATGTGAGCCCGCGTGCAGGAGATTTGGCTACGCGAGACCCTGTCACTGTTACTTTCAAGGTGGACGACAGTGGCAAGGATATTGAACACTTCAATATCTATCGCAATAACACGTTGGTAAAGAGCTGTACAACTTCGAGTTCAGGTTCGTTGTCATGTAGTTACACTGATACTAATGCCGCAATTGAGGCGTGTGCCACAGAGTGCAAGGTTACCTGGCACGCAACCGCCTCGGATAAATTTTCTAATTCGGGTCGCAGTTCAGATATTGTTGTCACCTATCCTAGCTTGAACTCTCCACCTGTGATTAAAGAGCTCAGTGCTGATAAGACACATATTCCTTCTGGTGACACGGTTACCCTTAAAGTGCATGTGACCGATGCAGATAATATTGCGTCTCTCCAATTAAGTTCACTGAAGCTTAAAGTGGGTGATGTCAGTAAGAACTTAACGGAGTTTAGTTCGAGTTGTTCTGGTAAAAAAGAAGTGAAATGTAGCATCAAACTGGATATACAAAAAACCACTTCTGTGCAGTTAACAGCAACTGATGGTGCAGGAGCAAGTGATGTTGCTTCGAGAACAATTTATGTTGTTAAAGAGCCTTTAATTAAGAGTTTTACTGCGTCGCCAACTTTAGCGACGACAAATAGCCCTGTATCAATAAGAGCACATGTCATTGACTTTGTCGGTGTAGAAGAATTGTACTTCTGTAAATTTGCCGATACTGTTGGAGGTCAAATTGATCCGCGAAACGGGTGTGGAGAGCTAAATAAAGTTCACACTTGTGAAGTTAATTCACCTCGCCAAACGAACTTTTATTGTGGCTTTGAAGACACCCAATCGGAGTCTGGGCGAGCTTTATATTCCTTATATGTTAAAAACAAACAAGGTCAATCGAATGCCTCGATAAGAAACGTTCTGTTTCAAAGTGTCCTTGGTGTAAAGATCGAAAGTTCAGGGACTCAAAGGATCACCGATGGGGGGACGTTCAGAATTCCTGTGCAGGTTACAACGCCTGCTTCAGGTAAGGCATCTTACAGAGTAGATAGTCTTGAGCTGAGAATTGGCAATAAGGTAGTAAATCCTGCTTCATACACGATATCTCCTACGTTGCCGCAACACTTTTACAATGGTAGTGTGATTTCCTCAGCACAAGGGACTAAACAAAGAGCCATCAATTTCAATATTGCTTGGACGCCAGAGCGAGCGGATTTTGCTGATACAATCCCGCTTACAGTCGTTGCCAAAGATAAAGCAGGGAACGAAGCTTCTGTAACGAGTTGGGGATTTGAAGTTCTCTATCATGCCATACCAAGCACACCGAATGTTGTGATTTCAAACCCTGAAGAGGGACTCTATTCTGCGACAATTACAGACTTTAATCATGCCCACGCATTAGAAGTCTTAGTTAAAATTGGCAACGAGTATATTCAGACTGTACCTAGATGGGTCAGTGTACGGGATAAACTTCAGTACTATTTTGATATACGGACTCAGGCGCATCATCAGAATCAAACTTTGGAAGTTAAAGTCAGAGGTCGACGCAGTTCAAACTATGGTCAATGGGGGGTAGCAACTAAAGCTGGCATAAAACACACTATTCAACCTATGCCAACGTCCTTTACCAACACTGAAGCACAGGTCGGCGGTGACTTTACACTCAATTGGGTCAACCAAAATGATGGCAATACAACTTCTTATAAAGTGCTATCTTGGCCTGGTCTTGCGAGCGATAAGTCAAGCAGTATGGTGACTACTCATATTAGTGGCATTCGCTCACTTTCTTTTGGTATCAGGAACCTCGATATAGGGCTTCGCACTTATGAAATAGTGTCGTGTGACAATGGAAATGTTCGCTGTACAGGTGGGCATCAATTAACTATTGAGCATATACCACCTAGCATCACTGATGTGTCTTTTTCGAAACCGACTCAGGCGGCGAAAAGCACCATGACAATCAGTGGGTTTGGATTACATGGCTCTCAATCGGCCGCAGAAATCAGAGTTAGAAAAACAGGCGAAACGCTATTTTTAAACGCAAGTGCCTTAACATTAGCGAATGGAAAACTCACAGCGCAAGTTGATAGTAAGTTCTATGATGCGCTGAACCAAGGCGGTGTGATTGTCACTGTCAATAATGGGGTGAAACGTGATGGACAACCTGTTTATAGCAGTATCACGGTGGATGACTCTGGTAGCTCAACTGCCGTAAATCTAGATAGACCTTATACCTATAGTAATAATGGTTATCTTTATATCGGTGGTGAAACAGGCCTTAAATCATTCTTTGTCGATATGTCCAAGCACAATAATGGATTGATTGCGACCACACCGTTTGCAAGAGATTTTGCTGTGAAGTCTAAGCCTCTGGTTGAGAGTCAGGACGGACGAGATGCAGTTTATTTTGGTGCACAAAACGAAAACTTTTATAAAGTAGAGCATGTCTTTAGCCAAAATAACATGGTACTTAAGTGGTTTTTTAAAACTGCTGGTGTGGCAGAAGCCCAAGCGCAGTTAGATCAACAAAACAACTTATACCTTGGAACGCTAGGTGGTGCGCTTTATTCAGTCAACCCAGACAATGGCGATGTGCAATGGCACTACAGCTTCCCACACAGTGGCGGTATCACGAAACAACCTCAAGTTTTTGCTCCAAAGTGTGTTGATGGTCAGGGGCAGCAAGTGAGTGCTGAACTATGTGGTTCAAGCACTTCTCAAGACCTCGACTTAGTCCCATCCTTGGTCCGAATTGAAACAGGCGATGGTGAAGTGCATGACATTAGCGACCGTATGATGGGCGCAAATGCATTTAAATGGCACGAAATTGATACGCTTCTCGCTGGCAACTACCAAGATGAACTTGCTAGTTGGGAGCCGACAAAATGGCAACCAAGTCAAGATAATGCAGGGGTCGCCGACGTTGCCAAGGCAATCTTTGTCCTATTGCAAAAAAATCCTTCAAAGGCAGAAATTAGCTTTTTGACGTATTTGCTAGCGCATGGCCATCCTTTTAACGAAGTGGTCAATGCATTAATTAATGCTAATGAAAATCTATTAACTGAACCTGATAAATATGCTGAATTTGTCGAACAATTATTTAAATACCTAGATGGTTCATCATCCCTTGCTGGCAAAACTCAAGCACAGTGGGTAAGTGAACTTGAGGCTGGCACAACCCATGCCGATGTTGCTATTGCGCTATTAAATAGCAGTCGCAGTCAATATACAGATGCCGCGTATAACATACTGTACTACTACTACGACTTCTGTTTGGTAGGAAATAATTGTAGCTATGACGTGGACAGTGATAACGATGGGATCAGCGACTGGGTAGAGATCAACGCGGGCACTTTGGCATCGGATAGCTCAGATATGCTGATGGCTCCTGATTTAACATTAGTGAGTGATAAAGGCGATACGATACTTTCAGCCTCTTCTGATGTCAGAGTAGATAGCTATTATCTAGAATACCGCACAGGTACATCTCCATATCATGAGCTAGCTGTCATTGACGCGAACCAAAATGCTGAGCGTTACTTGACCACATATCGCAACCAATTTGGTGAAGGTATACACTGGTTTAGAGCTAAAGCTTGCTTAACGATTCCAGCAATTGAAGGTAAAGTCGCGCAAGTTAGAGCGTGTTCGGCTAATTTCTCGCAAGAGGTTAACTTAGATTTAGAAGACACGTCAGCTGATGGACCTATCGGTGTGAATTTAGGTGTACGTGCAGCCAGCAAGCCTTCGCTGAGCTCGTTTTTATTGGAAGATAATGCAGCGCAAGGAGCAACGCTTGGTAGCTTTAGAGTCACTGAAGGGGGCGCCGCAAGTTATAATATTCCAATTTCACTTCCGAGCGGAATTGCAGGTGTTACACCAAGTGTAAGCTTATCTTATCACTCACAAAGCCCTGAAAGTGCCTTGGCGCTTGGTTGGAGTGTCAACGCAGCAGGGAGCATTGAACGATGTCGACAAACGGTTGCTCAAGACGGTCAATTTAGACATATTAATTTCGATGAAAATGACCGCTATTGCTTAAATGGCCAACGTTTGATTGAGATTGACGAGCAAGATCAGGGTTACGACGGCCAATATATTGCTGTATATAAAACTGAAATCGATAGCCATATCAGAGTGCTGCGCAGGCAAGGCCAAGATGGTGACTACTTTGAGGTGCTAGGGAAAGATGGCTCGGTAAAAGTGTTTGGTGACACAGTGAATAGCCGTGTTGAGATCACGGATATGAGCGACACCGCTCAAATCACGACTTGGTTATTGCGCAAGGTGACCGACAATATTGGACGCGAAGACAATGCGATCACCTATACCTATAAGCACGTATTTAGTGACGCAAGGCAGTCTCAGCCTGCTTTAGAGGAGATCAACTATAGCGGTAATACTGTAAAGTTTGCGCTGTCTAAAGCACTGAAATCCCGTTCGGTATCAGTGACTGAATACTCAGAAGTATTTGACGATGCACAAATTAATGGTATCTCAATAACTAATCACAATAATGTCCCACTGGGCCGTTACGACTTTGTATTTGACGAAGCGGCAAATAGCATTAGACAGCTTAGAGAAGTTGCGCATTGTATTGAGGCACAAAGCGGCAATGAAGTTTGTAAACAGCCAATCAGGTTTGATTATAATCCGATTGAAACTCAGTTACCTTTCCAAGAATATTATGGCGATGTGTCGAGCACGGGTCACGGCTTGGCGGCAATGACACTTGCTGATCTTCAAGGGGATGGCTCTACTGAAATAATCACACTTGAAAAGTTACATAATAAGAGCTCAAGGGAGTATCGACTGTGTGCGTCTACGAGTGATACGCAAGAGGTCGATTGTATAGATATCAAACGGGGCATCGAACTAAACCCAGAAGACTACCTTGGTCCTGATGGCAACTTAGACATGACCGCGTATGAAACAGACTACCGTCTGGGTGAAGATGACCATGTTTCAATATTAGCAGTGGATGTTGATGGCGATGGTAAACAGGCTATTTGGGTTAACTATATTTCTAAAAAGTCTCTATCGCCAAAAGCGCACTACTGGAGGCAGTTTGAATTTGTAAATGGCCGTTTTAGTGAAGCGACAGATCTACCGCTGCATGACCCTGCTGCGCCAATGTTCGAAATTAAAATGGCGGACTTAGATGGCGATGGTTATGCCGACTTAGTATATAAAACTCATGAAGAAGGTAAAAACCTTCACGCCAGCTTCTGGGATCACAACTTACAAAGCTTCACAAAGGGCTTTGAACTAGATACTGAGTCAGAGAGTAAATGGGGACGTTTCACGCAAAAAGGTACTGACTGGCAGTTGCTAGACATGAACTTTGATGGCTTGGCTGATATTGTCGCGTTAATGTGCCCAACCTTTGGTGATTGTGAAGAAGCCCACGCAAACAGGATCATGGTACATTACAACCAAGGCGTTGCGAGTGCTGCAAATGGCGAGAGAACATTAGCACGGTTCGATAGCAGTGGTATTTCAAATCAAGGTCAGACACTCAACGCGCAGTACATTCAATTTTTAACTCCTGCTGATATTAACAGTGACGGGTTAATTGACATTATTTACATGCGTAAACATGCAAGCCTAGATGAAATCAGTTGGCATGTGTTGCTCAATCGCAGTGGACGTAAATCCTACTTTGATGAAGTTGCTAAGTTTTCAACTGAGCAAAGCGACAGTGATTCAGTATCGGACAAAATTCCACCTATGATCTCTGATGTCGATCGCGATGGGCGGGCAGAGCTATATTTCTGGAATGAAAAGTCGCGTATATGGCGTAAATATGAGTGGCAACCTGATGGACTTCATTTTAGTGATCAAGGCTCAAATGCACTGACTGTCAGCACTTTTAGTATAGACCGAGGAGAGAGCGCCTTTTTAGCTGATGTTGAAGGTGACGCTAAATTGAATTTGGTTTACAGGTCTAAAGGTGCCGTAAGGGTGTACTTCAATTCCGTTAACAAAGCCCATGAAGGCGCGCTTTCGACCATATATCAAGGTGGCAATGAAAAAGGGCAAAATAAAACTCAAATTGAATATCGTTTATTAAATGATACCAGTGCAAGCGGTTTGTTCTCGCAAATTTATCTTGAGGCACAGTCGCCGACAGACCAAGATACTAATTTATTTGCTAATCAAAACTTAAAGGTGTCTGAGTTGATGGGGGCAATGCCACTTGTTAGTAAGGTAACATCTGATAGCCCGGCATTGGCAAGTGAACTCAACGCAACAACCAGCATAGAGTACCAGTACCAAGGCGCTAAAGCGCAGTTTGGTGGACGAGGCATGCTGGGTTTTCAAGCGGTTTCAACAGCCCATGAGAAGGGTGGCAAAACCTTTAAAACAACGACCCGTTACCATCAAGCATTCCCACTTACAGGCATGCCACACTCAACTCATCAGTGGATGGACAATACGCTAGTAAGTGTTGCGATTAATGAGTATGACATTGATTCCAATGACATTGATTCCATTGACGTTGGCGTCGAGCAGGTATACCAAAAAGAAGTAAGAGAATGCCAAGGGCTGTTTAATTCCGCTCTAGAGGCAAGTAAATACAACTGTACTCAAACAATCATAGATCAGGATAAATATGGCAATGTGGATACCCTGTCAGTATCCAACTATACGCTTACTGATGCTACATCGTTTATTGACGGTACGAGTAATGCTTCGCCCCTTAAAGTGGTAAAAACGGTGAACGAATACCCGAGCGACCCGATTGCAAAACGTTTAGGGCGCCTTGCATCAGCAAGTGTGACACATACGCTAAGCAATACAGAGTATTCAACATCGAAAAGTGAGTTTACCTATTACCCTGCAGGTAGTGATTTTGCCTACATGTTACAAGATGAGATTGTTGGTGCAGACCTTGGTTGCGATCTAAAGCTAACTAAATCATATCAATACGACGTATGGGGGAATATCACACAAACGGACGCTAAGACCACAGATTGTGAAAGCGGTAATGAGCTAATTCGCAGCACAGAAACCGTCTATGATAATGGCCGATATGTCGACTATACAAAACAACTGGCAGATGGCGGCAATAAAGTCATTGAAGGTTCGAAAGTGGAATCTCGTAACCGATTCGGTCAACCTTTAACATTGCGCAGTATTGACGGTGCCTTATCTGGTTTAATTTACGACCCATTTGGCCAAGAAATAGGAAGCTATTCGGCAACAGGTGCGCATAAGTATTCGTATACTCAGGCGTGTACTGATTCTTCACAGACATATTGTGCTTATCAGTCAGTGTCAGTTGTCAATGGCGAAAAAATCAAATACGAATTTTTTGACAGATTGGGTAGGTTATACAAAACCCGTACTCGCACAGTGAGTGAGCTTGATAAGGAAAATGCTTGGATAGAGGCACTGACTTTTTACGATAAATATGGTCGAGTTGTTGAAGTTAATGAGCCCGGTAAATTGGGCCGCATAAAGACCAACTATGATGTGTTTGATCGAGTATTGAGTACCGAAGATACAACTTCTGGTTTATCGACGACCCATGAATATGAGAGCTTGAAGCACACTGCAACCGTATCTGGAGAGGGCAAGTCAGGGTTAGATGCGAGTCAAACCACCATTACCTACACAAATGGGTTGGGTGAAACAGTATCCGTTGAAGACAATATAGGAAATACACTTACCTATGTATATAACGCGACTGGCTTGCAAACTGAGGTATATTCTTCAGCTGAATCTGATACTGGTACGCCTTTGATTAAAACGCATTATGATGCGCTGGGTAGAAAGGAGCTTGTCGAGGACGTAAATCGAGGAGATTGGAGCTATAAATACAATGGCTTTGGTGACTTGATTTCGCAAACCGATGCACGAGGTGTTACAACTCAGCTGAGATACGACAGCTTTGGTCGAAAAGTCGAGTCATGGACTGAAGGTGGGGCAGGCGATCACCTTAAAATTGAAGGAAAGAGCGTTTGGCACTACGGAACGTCATCAGATGATCTGCATCGCTTGATTTCTGTACAACAAGGAGCTGGCTGGAAGGAGTTTTATTACTACGATATCTTGGGCCGTAATGTGGCTACATTGACCTCGGTCGAGTCTGATCTTGTGTGTGAAGATAATGTCATTTTTGACCCTAAAGTGGGTGATTTGAGATTAACGTCGGATAGCCCAGCGTCAATGCACGATCCGCTGACAAGTCAGTGTGTTATCAGGCAAACCAGCTTTGACGAATACGGTCGTGTAGCATACCAGTTTGACGACTATAGACGTAAAGAGAACGGTGACTACATTGAAGCCCGAGGCACAATGCAGCGCTACCGTGCTGGCCACGTTTACCAAGTATTAGAAGCGCGTAATATTGCCAACAAGCAGTCTTATTTCTTAGTCGATGCGGTCAATGAAATGGGCCAAGTGACTAAGTACTACAAAGGCACTCAGCAAATGGTGGTCGGTTATGATCACAATGGTATGGTGTCGTCTATAAAGACTGAAGGAAATGCACATATTCAAAATGATGTGTATTCATTTGATGCGCTGGGCAACCTATTGAGCCGCTCACAAAATCTAATGCAAACACGTAATTATGCATATGATAGCCTCAATCGAATAACCCATGTAAACAACGTTAGGTTATTTGATTATGAAGCAGATGGCGCGTTAAAAACGAAAAGTGACTACTACTTTGTAAAGCAGCACCAATGCGATGGCTTAACCGAGGATTTACTGGTCGTTAATCATCAGTGGACTAACGAATACGGTGAAGAGGGGACTCCAAGACATGCCCTGAGCTCTCGCTCTGCGAGTACTTACAACAATGTTGCAAATGAGTGCGTTACTTCCACTTTGCCGACGCCATCAGCTGAGCGATTTGAGTACGATGCCAATGGCAACGAAATTGCGATGTATAAAAATGGTGCATCGTCAGCATATCGAAGTGCCGTATATTCAGGGCGTAACAAAGCGGTTACGCTTACTGGTAATGGTGAAACTGTACACTTTGCGTATGATGTTAATAACTACAGATATAAACGCACAGACGGCACACAAACCATTTATTATGTGGGAGCATTAGAGCTTACAGTGACCGATACTGACAATGAGCAAGCTCATATCAAACGTTATATCGGCAATGATGCGCTACAAAAATACTATGGCACAGATACCAGCTATACTAACTGGTTGTTCACGGATCATCAGGGTTCCATTATTGTTGTCACAGACAATAATTTAAATCTGATCGAACGCTTTGAATATGATGTATGGGGTAAAAAGTCGGTCGTCAAAAAAGAGGAAATAGACAACTGGCAAAAAACCTATTTAAATCAAGACCCCAGTGGTTTATTTACATCACTGCCAAGAAACCTGCGCGGGTATACCGGTCATGAATCAGTATCTCTGTCTGATGATAACCGTATCATTCATATGAATGGACGGATATACGACTCAAGTACAGGGCGATTTATGCAGGCTGATTCTGTAGTGCAAGCACCAAATAATATTCAAAGTTTCAATGCTTACAGCTATGTGCTCAATAATCCGTTAAGTCGCATTGATCCTAGCGGTTATATATCATTAAACCCGTTTAAGCATATAACACGTGCTTTGATTAAAGGTGCGACTAAGATATTTGGAGCTGAGCTTGTTAATATAGTTGGTTCTGCGGTAGCGACCTACATTGGGGGACCTATAGGGGCCGCTGTTTGGAGCTATGAGTTTACCCGAGCAATGGGGGGGTCTTCCTCACAGGCTTTCAAAGCTGGCGCAATATCTGGATTAACCGCAGCTGCTTTTCAGCAAGTTGGCGAGCACTTTAAAGCTGAGTTTGGGATTAAACCTGACTCGAACTTAACTTTTGCTGACTTAGACATTGGTCAGCAGCTACAATGGGCGGGCTCCCATGCGTTAGTTGGCGGTATTTCATCCGTTGCCTCTGGCGGTAAGTTTGGTCATGGCTTTGTCTCGGCAGGATTTACCAAGATGGCTATGGGCAATGCTGGCTTTAACATGGATAACCGGGACTTGGATGCAATAGCTGGTAGGACAACAGTGGCTGCGATTATAGGTGGTACTGCGAGTGTCATGACTGGAGGTAAGTTTGCCAATGGTGCTAAAACTGCTGCTATGATGCATCTAGTGAATGCTGAGGCATCAGCAGAGTTTAGTAGTCTCAATAAAGACCAACGAGAAAAACTAATCGAAGAAGTTAGAGAAGACGCGTTTAAGAAACAGCATGAAATAACCGACTTGTGGGAAGCAGGAGATATTGAGACTTTAAAAATCTTATACCCACATTATGCGAAGTTAAGCGGTAGCAGGCTCAAAATGCAAGTTAGCTCAGATATAAGAGGGTTAAATAGGTACTACTCTTCAACGACTATAAATACTCCAGGGTTTGTTGTTGATAGGGCGGGTATGGCAGCATTGGAGTTTGGTGTTCAGACGTTAGCACAACCAACTACCTTTTTGTCAAATGCACTTGACGCAGTTGTAGGCTTCTTTGCACCAGTCAAAGTCCCCGTTCAACATGAATTTGAATTTAGGGTTGGCAAACCCGTAAGAGTTATATATACGGCAAGAGAGCAGGAGTGGGTATTCTAACTATGAATTTTAAATTTTATTTAATAGTTGTTAGTTTGCTATTTTTATCAGGGTGTAATTCATCAAAAGACTGTGATGCTATATACCTAAAACTATCGACTTTGGATATGAGTTATATGCCAGAGGATAGTATAGAGCCATTTTTTTATGAGATGTTTTCAAAGTATGAAAGACCCATGTTGAGTTTAAAAACTATGCCAAAGAATGAAAGGAAAGCTTATTTGAGCAAATTTGGCATTATCTTGCTCAATGAAGCAATGTTGAATAAAAACCCTACATTAAGGCATGCCAATGTAGAATTTTTATTGGAAAATGGTGCAGGTATTTATCCGACATATCAGGACATGTCAAAAACTGTTGAGAATGCTATAGCTAATGCAGCTTTGCATAATAGAGCTGGCGTTTTGGATATTTTAGAGAAGTATACCGATGAAGCCCATAAGATAGATATTGCAAGGGAGTATATTAGTTGTAAGTAAAATATTTTAGGACAGGCACGCTCCTGCTCCTAAACTGTTTTTAGATTGGATAATCCTACAATCATCTATAAGCCCCAGCACTTGCTGGGGCTTTTTTACTTACTAGATAAACACTACAAATTATTGTTCACAATTGCCTAGCTTAAATTCATAAATGGTTGTTTTATAGCCAGATGTGCCAATTGAGTTATAAACTCTAAATCGACTGATTTCATTACCAAACATTCAGAAAAGTAATCTTGTTTTTAGTAGTGCAATAACAAGTATGGCAACAAAAATTAGTGGAAATTCTCATATAGATAGTCGACTAGCTCGTTCAGTAATCGCGTCGAGATATGACCAAAAGTAAGGCTACTTAGTTGGTTATACATCACTTTTTTAGATGTATACGGTTTGTTTTCCTGATAAGCATTCTGAACGGCTTTAATTGTGCCTAAATCAGTAATATGTGCATCACTTAATATATCGACGATTGCATCAAGCGCCGGGTCACCAGTTTTCCCAGTATCACGGTGTATTGAGGGGGTTATGCCATGCTTCTTCGCATACCAAGCTGTCAAAGCCAGCAAAACTTGGTTTTTACATTCTTTATCAAAAATGAAGTGTAAGTCACCAATATAGCTGAGATATTCGTCTACAGCTTTATTATCAATGGAATTTTCAGTATGGTTAGCAATCTTGTTTAGGTTTTCTTCTTGTATATCCGCTACCATCATTTCATGACGAAATTCCTTTGAGATTTTACGTGCATTTATTGCTGCCTGCTCAATTTCTTTTGTCGCCTTTTTCAACTTTTCGACTAAATAAAGTTTATCTCGACTAAGTGCTGGCAGGTTGAAAACAGCCGTTAGCAAAGATTGCCAATGCTCTAACGATTGCAGCTCTTCACTAACAAGGGGTAGCTGTTTCTCTGCCTCAGCTAATGTCCAAAAGGGTTTTTGCATTTGAATAAGCTGCCCAACTGTATTAGCTCCTTCAGTCAATGTTGGCACGGTAGCTGCTCGTAACAGCTCTTTAAAACTGTCAGGTGGAACAATGTCACTTTCGTGTTTCTGGATAACGATAACTTGCTTAACCCTCAATTTTGCTATGTCATTGACAACTTCATTGAGGTGAGTGGCAGTAGAGCTTAATAAGTGAATCTTACTGCACCCTTCAACGCTTCTTGCACTGTTCTCAGTACCATTGTACCAAATGATATTTTCCTCACAGTGTTGGCGTAGAATAGTAAAATCGCTGGTATTTCTGGGGTGTAAGGCCAATAGCACCACTGATTTCTTTTGATTTGATACATATTGGTGAAGACCTTTTACCAGCCCGGTAAATGCTCTTGCGACCCACCTATAATCACAAGGGTCGCTTTCAAATAACGCATGTAGACCATAAGTTGTCATGAGTTGGCAATTAAGCAGAGATGGTTGTAATAAGTCAACTAGCTTATGCTTGTTACCGGAGCTTAGGCCTTCTCTCTGACTTTGTAGAGGGTTTAGTGTTGAACTAGGTGCTAAGTAGTCTGCTAACAGGGGCAATGGTTTTAAACGTTCAATTTCTTTACCCAAGCTGTCGAAGATACCTCGCTGATCACTATGCCATGCGAACGGGTTCAGGTTTACTGAACCAAGAAACAGATCGGCATTTAATTGCTTGTTGTTTTGAGCATTAATGGATTTTATTGCCAACCCCATTTCCCTGCAATTGTCACGCTTTATATCGGCGGCACAAAATACAAAAAAGCGTTGTTTAGTCACTAATTTTTCTTCAGTATTGACTATTTGTTCACTAGGTACATTCAGTTTTTTAAGCTTGGCAATACTGTCTTCATTACATTCTTTGGATAAATCTGTCCTGCGCCCAAATTTATCCTGTGAAGGATCAAATGTAAGAAATTTAACCTGCATGCTTAATTCTTGGTTTAGATAACGCCCAAGTCTGGCAGCAGAGGCTTCATTTCCCGTGCCACCTCCATTGGCAACAATGATATACGCGGTTATTTCGTTACTTTTTAATAACTCTTTCAGTTTGTGAGATAGTGATGGCATGACATTTCATCTTTTCGTTGCGATTAAAATGCCAATCTATCAAGGCTGCTTTGAGTAAACTCTTGGTAATTTACTAAGTTAGTTGAACAAACACGGCACAGGCACAAATTTAATTGAGAATTTAATCACATTGTTGAATCTCTGGTTTTTATGAAGTCCAGTTAGTTTCGTCCTGACAGATGTTACTTAGTGCTCATTTATTACCAGACTGCCCTTATACAAGCGCTATACCCTATATAGCGCTTGGTTTAAGCATGACACCGCTTAGGTATTTTCTAATCCTCGCATCCAAAGTGTACTTAATTGTGTTGCATCCATCTTAACGGGCTGCTGTGGCTGGTTTGAAAAAAATTGCTCGGCCAGCTGCCTACCAATATGCTGTGCTGTTGTGGTCTTTTCGATTCTAGCGTCATAAAAAGTACTCAGTGCGTGTTGAATCTCGGTGTGAGATTTGAGTTGCTGAGTAAGGTGCCAGGCGTCTTCTAGCGCTTGACAGGCCCCTTGCCCAGAAGTAGGAAGCGATGCGTGCGCGGCGTCACCGATGAGTACTAATTTATCCCGATGCCAGTATGGAAGCGGATCGAGGTCATGAACAAATATTCTTTTTACTGAGCCCTTATTATACGTGCGCAAAACGGTTGTTATGGCCGATGGCCAAAGTTTGAAGTGACGCTGGGCATCAGCAAGGTAAGCTTCAGTGGAGCGAGTGTTATCAAGTGTACACCCCCAAGCTGCAGCCCAATAGCACAAGTCATCGTTCACTGGAACAATACCAAAACGCAAGCCTGATGTTCGATATTCTTTAATGGTGCTAGCATGCAGACATTGCGGGCGTGGGCTTATGCCAATCACATTAATAAAGCCTCGAAAAGAAGGGGAGAACTTATCGCCAAACAAGGCCGCACGGATACTTGAATTCATCCTCCCATCGGCACCAATAATGAGATCAAACTTATTAGCGAGTAGCGATATATCTGCGTCATCTATTTGGGTATTAAAGTGACAAGGGATATCTAGTTTTTGTACACACTGATACAAGATTTTCATCAGGTCTTTGCGTAAAATAGAAACACTGTCATACCCACAACTTTGATTGAGTTGAGCAATATCTAGTTGTGCTAGGGTATGGCCTTGCTGATTTAGCTGTTGGACAAATCTAGGCAGGTTACCTCGTTGCCGAATTTGCTGAGTTAAGCCCATTTTATTTAATACAAACATGGCATTGGGCCATAACGTGACACCAGCACCAAGTTCAGAGATTTGACCTCTCTTTTCGAAAATCTCGACACTATACCCGTGTTGCGTCGCCAAAATCGACATGGCCAAGCCCGCAACGCCCGCACCAACAATCGCAATTTTTTTTCCGTGCATTTACTTTATCTCCAAAAGAATCTCTTTGGATTTTGACAAAACAAATCGGTGGGATAAATTAGGGTATATTGTTTTTATAATCCCATAAAATGAGTTAATTGTGCTGGATAGAGTCGAACTAAAATGGTTACTAAGCTTTGAAGCGGTATTTTTACAGTCGAGTTTCAAGCTGGCGTCAGAGCAGTTAGCGCTACCGACATCCAATGTGAGCAGGCATGTGGCGCTGTTGGAGCTGCAACTCAATGTACGTTTGTTTGAGCGAACGACACGAAAAATGACCGCTACCGATGCAGGTCATAAGCTATATCGGTCAGTAAGCCCGCTACTAGAGTCTTTGCAGGCGTCATTGGAAGCCGTGTCTCAGCAGGGAAGTAATTTATCTGGTCACTTAAAAATAATGACGCCAGATTTGCCATTTATGGCTGAAGTTCTTGCCAATTTTAGCGTTCAATATCCCTTGATTCAGCTAAGTTGCGACACCCAGTTGGCACCTAAAGAAGGCCTGTTAGATGGCTTTGATCTTGTCTTGAGCTTTAGCCGCGGTGCTTTAGAGGACTCAGGGTGGGTGGCTAGGGAGTTGGTGTGTTGGCGCAGCTGCATTGTGGCCGCTCCAAGCTTGCTCAACAGGCACTGCAAACCAAACACGTTGGATGAACTGGCTGCTTTACCTTGTATCACAACGTTATCGGTTTTACAGGGGGCGCCTTGGCGCTTCAAACAGGATTATCTATTAAAAGTGAAATCGAGCTACAAGGTAAATAGTGGAAATATGGCAAAAGCGGCTGCGCTAAAAGGACTTGGTTTCTCAATTTTGCCTTACCATGCCTGTCAAAGTGAGATAGCACGAGGCGAGCTGGTAGAGATAGCGTTAGACCGTGAACCTGAAGATCTCGTTTTGAACGCGTTTTATTCTGGTCGTAAGTATCCTTTGGAAAAGGTCAAAGTGTTTTTAGCACACCTTCAAGCTGAATTAAAATCTCTTGTGTAGCTGATTTGTAATAGGGGCCGAAATACAAGCCCCTGTATTAGGTTATAGCCTAACCAAATAGGTTATGGCTCATAACCACAACGGAATACGCGTGTTACACGTTGCTCTGTACGGCAGTTAGTTTCAACTGTACGAGTACGTTCTTCTGTACGCGTGTTTTCTGAGATTTTATTTACCCAACCAGTGTACTGAGCTGTGGCGATTGATTGATAGCCTGAGCTATTTTTATACCAGTAAGTTGTTGATTCACTTCTGAACTCAGTAGATGGACAGCTTGATTGCGCATGCTTTGTGTCCCATATTACTTTGGTGCGTGGTAAGTAAGAAGTAGGCTGATGCCACAAGTGGCCCAGATTCAAAATCCCGTGGTATCGGCAATCTTTAAATGTCACAGTGTAGGTTTCTTGTGATGTGTCACAAACGCGAACATTGCGTACAACTTCTTCCCAATAACCTTGACCACCAGGACAGTTTGGACGCGCGTTGGCTGACGCACTTGTAAACGCGATAGCTGCAACAGCTAATGCTAAGATTGATTTCATGTTTTTTCCTTAAGTTTTTTTATTGTTATCAGAAATAGTTTCTGATTTATTGTTAGACCCGTTTTGTGTACTAAACAAAGCAACACAGCACGGAGCCTGAACCTGTTGTGATTCAGTGTGTTAATTAAAATTGAGCACAAGCTGCAATATAGGTGTTACATGTTGAGCTTTTTTAGCTGTGCTTCAGTAAACAAAGACTTAATTTCTGAGAGTACGTCATTGTTAACCTGTATATTGTCCATACCATAGGGACTACCCATACTCCCAAGTTCCACTTTGTTCTTTGAATAAAGCGCTTTAGACAGCCGCGCTACCTCTTGCTGTTGAAAATCATCTAGGTCGATGCCCACCAAAGCTTGGCGTAGTGAAAGTTGCTTTTGTTCGAGCTGAATCTCAGCTTGTTGCTGTTCTATGCGGGTATAATTTTCAATCTGCTCTGACGTTAAGATACTATGTAGGGCGTGAATGTACTCTTGGGTATTGTTATCAAGCTTAGCCGCTATCTGCTCTTGGGCTTGGAGAGGCTCAGCAGCACTCGCGTTCCAAGCAAGGTAATCTTGCGTTGCTTTTTGTTGTAGTAGTTGCTGAAGTGCGTCTCGCGAAGCATCGTCTAAGTTGAGCTGTGTTGCGATATGCCTTGATGTTGGTAAAACAGTTTGATTGGCTATCGCACTGATGACGGCTTCATCTTGTATTTTTTGCGACGGTACTGTTGGTTCAGATATTTGAGGAGTTTCATCAGTATAATCTAACGACTGGGAAGCGACCTGATTATCATTTTGAGTGCCAATAGCAGTTGGCGGAGCACTTTCAAGCGCTTGAATTTTTGCATTCAAGATCTGGTTTTCTTTTTTTAGCTCAACAATTTTTAAATCTAGGCTTGGATCATAAGCTATAGCGCTAGGCGATTCGTTTTGTATGGGCGAGGGTTGCAGCATGGATAAGCAGATACATCCAACGACCGCGCCACCGATAAAATATAGTGCTCTTTCTTTCATATTGATAACTCTTTCTTTATGTTTGCTTAGTGCAATGAGTTAACGACACGAAAAACGCATATTTGATGGCCGTACTCATTTGCTGCATTTGTTATTATAAAAGTCAAAAGTTTCTAAATTGACAAGAGTGGTTATATTGTTGTTGAACTGGTAACAACTTGAAAGCTGTAAGATATTCCATTTGAGCATTTTTAGAACTGTGTTATAGGCATTTCCGAGTGATGTCAGAACCCCATGATGTTTATAGTATCTTGCTGATGTCTTTATAAGAATTGGAATTGTTGTCATGTAATACTGGTGGCATGTTTGTATAAATCAGGTGGCAATGAAATATGACTCAGGAAGTTGTTTTTACTGTTGGGCGACGTAAATAAGACAAGTGAAAGCCCTTTAGCAAAGAATGAGTTGGCCGCCACTAGGGTTTTCTATTAATTTAGCATTGCGCAGCGCCAACTTTAGGTCGCACTTAATTGTAAAATGTTGGGAGAGTGGGAAGAGTGCTTATTAAAAAGGAATTAAATCGGTTTTTGTGGTCTTTTCGCTAATTTAATTAAGTAGTAAAATCCCTGAAGTTTTGAAGTGAATAAAACTCTATTCTCAGCACTGTTCAACTCAGTTAATATGAGAATAGGACATGCTCTAAGTATTATAACAATGATAAAAACAATTAAGGAATACACATGCTTCATAGGTACATGCTAGGGATATTATTAACTTTGTTATTTGGTTTTGGTTCTGCGTTCGCTCATGAGCAACATCAACAAAGCAAAACGATTAACTCCAAGCTGCTCAATGAGCAACGGACTGTGACGATTCAACTACCTAACTCATACTTTAATAACACTGCTCAAAAATATCCGGTGATTTATCGCCTTGATGGCAAAGAGAGCATAGCAATTGAATCTGCAATGTTGAACAAGTTACACCAATCTGGATCTGCACCAGAGGTGATCATAGTCGCAATTGAAAATACCGATAGAACAAGGGATTTAACGCCTACAGTTAATTACGATCCGAGGGGGCCGGTTGGCGCGGGTGGCGGTGGAGACAAGTTTTTAGACTTTATTGAAAAAGAACTCATCCCTTACGTCAATCAGTCTTATCGTGTCCATGACTTCAAGGTGTTTTCAGGGGCTTCAATTGGTGGCTTGCTCGTTTTGCATAGCTTTCACTCTAGACCTCATCTTTTTCAAGGGCATATAGCTTATAGTCCAGCTGTATGGTGGGCAGATGAGACAACCAAGAAAAAAGTGAAGCAGTTTGTGTCATCAGTATCATCGTACAAAAATTATCTATACATGAATATTGGCTCTGAGCATCTATCCATGCGCAGAGTTTATGACGATTTATCTACCCATGTACAAAAGAACAAACCTTCAGATTTACAGCTCGTATTGAATACCTTTAATGACGTTCCACATGCTATGACCTCTGCTGCTGGCGTATTCAATGCGTACCATACACTCTTTTTACCGTTAGTCATGCCAAACGAAGCACTAGAAAATGGTGTAAGCAGTATCAAAGAGTATTATCAAAATGTCGCTTTTCAACGCGGTGAGCAGATACAGCCTCAAGAGTGGGTACTACGTGAACTGGCCTATGGTTTAGTTGATAAGCAGGCGTTTAAAACTGCGATTGAAATATTTAAGTACAACATCGCTTTATACCCGAAAAATGCTGAAGCATATAATGGTTTGGCATATGGCTATGAACAAGCAAAGCAATTTTCCAATGCGCTAGAGCAAGTCAACATTGCTTTGCAGCTTGCAAACGAAGGAGACAGTGGGTTGGATGTTTATAAAAATCGGCAAGCGCGTTTAAAGTCACTGTTGCAGTTGTAGTATGCTAGCGCCTCAGCCTGCATTAGTGCGCAGCCTCTACATCCATGCAGAGTGAGGCTCAGTCGATTCTGGCAGTGCTAGCGTACCAATTTGATATGAGGTAATGGAGGTTGGTTTAAGAGACCTGCCTCCAACACTACAGTCATAGCAATTTTTTAGGGAAGCGCACTATAAACTTCGCACCACTTGATTGATGTTCATAGCTTATCTCACCTTTTAATATTTGAACGACTGAGTTGTATGCAATATTTAAGCCTAGCCCTAGTTTCCCTTGGCCCAATTGACTGGTGTAAAAAGGGTCAAACATATGCAGCTGATCTTCTTCGTTGATCCCTATGCCATTGTCTTGGTAGATTATTACCACGTGTTCATCCACTTCCTCAACATCTATGCTAATTTCCCCAGGTGATTGACCTGTAAAACCATGTGCGCAGGAGTTGTTAACCAATTGAGCTACAACTTTTAGTACAATTTCAGGGTGAGAATGGGCATGTACCGGATTGCCAATTACGGATAGATTGATGTCCTGTTCAAAGCTTTGGGCAAGTAATTCACATCGTTCTGTAAGGTATGCAAAAACTTCAAAATCAACGGCTTCACTGGAGTCTAGATTGGCAGCTATCATTTTAAATCGCGCAATCAAATCGGCTGCGCGGGTGGAGTTGTTTGCCGTCATTGCAAGCATCTCTGACGCTTCTTCTAAAAACACGGTTAGCTGACTAGCACTGAGCTTTTTAACCGTGAGTAACTCGCGTATTTCTTTGAGTTTGTCTTCAAGGCATGATGCAGAGGTGACGACTAAGCCCAACGGAGTATTTAGTTGATGAGCCATGCCTGAAACTAACGTTGTCATGGCTGACATCTTTTCGGACTCTAACAATTGTTTTTGTGTAGCTTGGAGGTTTTCTAGCGTTTCGGTGAGAGTTTGATTCTTTGACTTGATCCTGCGAACAAAAAATACGGTGAGTAGCGTAATGATGGCTGCGGCTATCAAAACAACGGTGAGTTGCTCTCTCGCTGCTTGTGTATTTACTCGATGCAAAACGTTTTCTTGTGTTAGCTTGGCAATATCTCGCTCTTTAATTGCTAGATTCATTTGCGCTGAATAAAAGGCAACGCCTATTTCGGCTTGTCCCTGTAAATAGTCAAACTTGCTTTGCATCAAGTGTTTTGAAGTTTCAAGAGCATTTTTCCAATCTTGGATCTGTTTAAAATACTCTACTAACAATTGATATGCTTGAGTTTCCTCTTGAAGTCGAGAGTGCTCGTTGCTCAACTCAATTATTTTCCTAAGCTGAGACTCAACCCCACTATATGACTTTTGCATTATGTTGATTTTAATTGCGTCAATTTGCGGTCCGATACTGTCGGCAATCGCGTTACTTTGTTGGCGAATGCTAGTTGCTGCTGCTAAATGTTGCTTTGCCAATTCGAGCTCTTCAAGCGCAAGGTAGGTTCTACCTAAATTATGGTGAGACCAAGAACTATGGTAAGTCAGGTTATGTTGTTCTCTGAGATTTAAACTTTCCAAATGCAGCTCTAAGGCTTTTTGGTATTGCTCCAAACCAAAATAAGCTTCGCCTAGATTATTTAATCCGACGCCCATTTGTTGGGGGAGCTCTCTTGCTTTTGCATCTTGATAAAAACGCTGAAAGTAGGTTTTGGCATCTTCAAATCGACCGAGTTTAAGATAAACATTGCCGATATTGTTCTCGGTTTGACGCAAGAACAACTCAGTATCCATCAAGGCGGCTAATTTATAGCTTTCAAGATAACTTTCCAGTGCTCTCTCATATAACCCCATACGAGTTAACGCACCGGCAGTTAGGCTGTGGTAGCTAAATAGGATCGTAGGGTCGGAAACTTCAATGCTCATTTTTTTACACTGCGACAGAGTTGAGATAGCGCCGTGAATATCGTCAGTTTGAATCTGAAACCAAGCCTTACCGTACAGCAAACGTATTTGTTGTCGAGTGGTGAGTTTTCCACGGTGCCTGATCAGAAGTTCTTCAGTAGTAATGATCGCTTGAAAAGGCGATTGCGAAGATGCATTGCGTATTTCAGCCCTGAGCTGCTCAAATTCATCTTCGTCGAAAGGTACTGCCAAGGCGGCTGTGCTAAAAAACAGGAATACCAAAATTGTACAACGTAACAACATCAACGCCGTCTCTCTTTAAACTGCTAAAAAAATAAGCATAGCAGTAAATTGGATATACGCATCGGTAAAGGTAAGTAAAAGCATCTAAAGATAATGAATTATAATTTTATTAATATATTCTTTTTTTTACGATAGGGTAAGGTGATTATTATTTATTTAGTTTTTTTTGAATTTAATTGAGTTCTTGGTTTGGTGGGGGTCTTGTTGTTTGAGTGATTTTTAAATTGTATTTTATTTTAATAATTTAAGTTGGCTTTTGTTGTGGGTGGATAATGTGTTTTTTAATTTTAATAATTCGGGTTAAGTGCTAATAATAAAGTTAGGCAGCACAGGCTAATATGCTGCCTAGGTTTACTTTATTTAACCGTAATGGTTTCAATAACCTGGCTATACTCATCATGGTTATCTAGTACAACAACACTAACGATATATTCACCAGGGGCAGGGAAGGTTCGTGTGACCTTTACGTCACCATCTGCAAATCCATCATCCGAGCCAATACGCCACAAACGCCTAACTATTTGGCCATCAGCATCAGTTGAACCTGAAGAGTCAAATTCGCAGGTCAGGCCATTACACTGATAGGTTAACTTGGCAATAGGTGGGACTGTGCCTTGTAACTCCATTACTACCTCCTTATTTGCGCGCACTCCGTTGGCATCTTCAATCTCCAATGCGATTGTGTAGGTTCCCGCTCGTTGATTAACGAACTCTATTTGCTTACCAAAGTACTCAAACTGAGTTGCATCATTGCTTATGTACCAGCGGTACTTTAAGCCTGCTTTGTCATCTATGCTGTTGGAGGCGTCAAATTTACATGCACCAAATGTGCAATTAGGTGTGAAGTTTGCGATGGGCGCTTGGTTTTGCTCACTTGCATCATCATCAATGGTTAAGTACTTGGCATATTTCACGCCCCATTGTCCCGTAGTATCTTGCGCTTTAATAATGACTGTGTAGCGGCCATCATCCCAATCGCTTGTGTCTAGGGCATAGTTAATTTTTTCTCGTGGGGAATCATATATGCCATCAACGGGTGGGAGTATGAGGCGTTGGATCCGGCCCTCTCCTTGTTTTCTGACTGTCATTCTAACTTTTTTGATAGCCTGACTCGGTGGTGCAACACCAGACAAGGATGGACCAAATGCATCATCATGTACGTCGGCAATAAGGTTTATCGAAGTCCCCGCAGGTACAGCTGTTTCCCCAGCGCCTTCTAACCTAAAATCCACAATTTTTGGGCCACCGGAGAGCTTATAGGGCTTTTTCGCTACTTTCGCAGCATAAATGAGTGCTTGAAGATTATTAGGTAAAATTTCGCCTTCGAAATTTGAGCAGTTCTCGAAGAAGGTCGATCCGAGTTCAAACGTATAAGCTGCTACACCTAGCTCTCCATACGCGTAGCCTTCAGCGGAGCCACCGCCATTAAATTGCTCACTTACTTGCAGCGCGAGATAATCGTTATAGGCAGCCATTCTATGACCTAGCATAGATAAACCAGCTGCATTTGGTGGTGGCGTTGTTTCGTGTGACCAAGGCCACATAACAAAACGACTGTAGCTGTGAATATCAATAAATACGCCCGGTGTATCTAATGGCGCAGCATCGTTGAGCGCATCACCTCGGTTGTCACCAAACAATGCTTTGACATAAGCTTGAATAGCTTGTGTTTCTGGTTCAGAAGCGGGGGAGGGGCCATGGAATTTGCTTGCACATTGTTCATCAGTTGAACCTGAAGTGGTTGCCCAAGCAAAGTCAAAATTTCGATTTAGATCAACACCTCGGTTTTGCTCGCTTTGCGCACAATAGCTCGCGTTGGTGTTCTTACGCCAAAACAGCCCTTGCTCGGCATATTTACGTCCATCAGGGTTGGCAATCAGAAGAATATGGATCTCTCTTTGGTTTAAAATCCAGTGAATATCAGCGTCTGTTTTTCTGTTTTCTAACAGGTGCTCTGCGAGGCGCAGAGTAGTTGCTCCGGGGGTATATTCTCTGGCATGCAGTACACTTTGCATAAACAGAGCCGGAAGTTGTTTATTTTTATTGCGTTTTTTGTTTTTCAACACCAAGACGTTTAAGTCGTAGCCGCCTATGCCTTGGCTTTTTTCCCAAGATGGGCCTATGGTTTTTAGCTCAACAAAATCTGGGTATTTTTCGGCGAGCTGTTGGGCTCGTTTATGTGTTTCTTCTACGGTTGGGTAACAGGGAAAATTAGGAATTGAAGTCAATTCTTCAGCGCCTGATGAAGGCGTTATGGACATACTTTTTTTTGTTTTTGGAAGAGCAGGAGCGGCGAAAGACTCTGCCACATTTTGCTCGACAATAATGACTCCAGTCTGAAGTATAGTTCTATATTCCGCCTTGCTTAATGATAGTTTAAATGCATTGTGGGATGCATCAATTATTTGTTCATGGTATAGCCCTGAATAATGGGCCTTTTGCTCTGGGCTATCAAAGTAAAGTAAATAGTTTGATTGGTTTGTTTGCAGATTTAACGCTTGTTCTGGTGTTTTTTGGTTGTGAGTGTAAGCACTTGTAGTAACCATGCTGAGTGCTGATAAAACACCTGCCTTTATTATATTTTTATTCATTTAATGTCCTTTTATAATTGTTTTTTTACTCTCTTTATCCATCCTTTCATATTTTTATTGTTAAGTATATAGCTCGGTCTTCCTTTGTTTTTTTCGGTTTTAAGGTTTTTAAGTTTATGTTGTTAAGGTGTTTTTCTTCTTTTTTTGTGTCATTTTTTGTTTTTATGTGTATTAAAAGATTTATAATAAACAAGGAACCAGCTGTTACTTCAGCGAGGTCTATTTTTTGCTATCATATCCATGATAGCGTAACACTAACTATAAACTTTCATGAGGTGGTAGATAATATGTTAAAGGGCTTTCATCACGTGGCGGTTATATGCTCAGATTATAAAAAATCCAAAGCGTTTTACACCGAAGTACTTGGTTTTACTATAGTTGCTGAAAACTATCGACAGGAAAGGGATTCGTATAAACTTGACTTAGTACTGGAAGATGGCAGTCAAATTGAGCTGTTTTCTTTCCCTGAACCGCCTGAGCGACCAAGTAGGCCTGAAGCTGCTGGGCTTCGCCATCTCGCATTTAAAGTAGTCGATATTGAAGCCACAATTTTAGCTCTGAATGAACAGGGGGTGTCTACTGAGCCTGTTAGGGTGGATGAATATACCGGTAATAAGTTTACTTTTTTCCAAGATCCGGATGGATTGCCACTAGAGCTCTATGAAGTGACCTAGTGACAAGAACATTATTGGCTTAGTGTGATTTAACTGACCATATAACCGAAAGGGGAGAGCGGCTTGTATTCACTGAAGCTAACGCCATGCTTTAGGTGATCACAATGCTCTTGCGAACATCGCCCAGAACATGACTCTAACATGAGAGTGTGCGACTATATCAAACTCTTCCTCTCTGCCTTCACGGTATTTTTTGGCCATCTGCTGATATGCAAAGTCAATGATTTCATTAGTGTATCCGGCATACCAGCTAAAAGGTGACTCCCCTTTAAAGTGTTTTGCAAAGTCTGCGTTTTGCAACCCTTGGCGAATAAAATTTTGTACATCAATAATATAGTCTCTGACAAACTCAACATCGGCTTTGTATCCTAAATTGCTATGGCCTCTACATTACAAACCAAACCTCATTGCCCAATTTTTATCGCTAATATATCTAGTTCACCTTTCATATATTCAATGGGCGCCGGCAAAGATATGCTTCAGCATTTGATATGACGGTGTCAATGGTCATAACTGAAGAGAATATTAAGATTGATCTTTTTATTTATGGAATGATTTTATTATTTTAATTTTATACATAAATAGTGTGGAATTTTTTATTTCTTAAGTTGTTTTTGTGAGTGTTGCTTCTGTTTTTTTAATCATATACTCAGTGTTGATGTCGGATTTTTTCTATTGTGATTTTTATAATTGTCTTTAGTTTTTATCTATATGGCAGGGTTGTTCGTGGATGGTTGTAAAGTGCTTTTTTATGAATCTTAAGGGGGTTAAGGTGAAATCAATATGTTTCTATATACTTAGTTAGGATTTTTATTTTCCTTTTTTTGTAAGTTTTGATTTTTGCATCAATAAACATTTCTTTAATGTTTATTTTAAATAAATTTAAATTTACCGGTTTTTTACGCGTCGTTGTGGTGAGTGTTTTATGCTCAGTTTATAAATTTAATTCGTAAGGACAACGTATGAATAAAACAAAAGCTTTATCATTAATCGCATTATCTTTTCTATCTCAATCGGCATACTCCAGTACAATAGAGGGTTATCCACTTAGCACCATTGATTATAATCAGGGTATGGTTTGGTGGGACCGTGAACCGTTCCCTAGGTGGTATGCTCCAAATATATCTGTGTCAGAAAATGAGAAATATAGAGTACAAAACTCAGACCGACTTGATTTATCGTATAGTACCAACGACGTATGTCCTGAAATGCGTGGTACATGGTGTTATGATGTTAGTAAGATAAAGGCACATATCGTAAAATCGAAAGATGGCGTTTTTGATAAGCCAGTATATTTTGTCAAAGGGCTAAATACGACGGTAGATGGAATTACCGCCAGTGAAAATGAATTTAGTAAATACTGGAGTGATTATAGGCTAAGAGATGTGTTTAAACCTCTTCTCAATGAAGGGCGAGATATAGTTTTTCTTGACTATGCAAATATTAGTGATGACCTAATGGTCGAGAATGCTCAATTAATCCACTTTATTGAAACTAAGCTAAAACAAGGGAATTATCAAAGCACAATGGTGGGATACAGCTATGGAGGAGTGCTCGCTAAGCAAGCATTGAATCTGTTTGAATCAACAGGCTTTAATCATCAGTTTTTTAATTACATTTCAATAGATGCCCCCCATAAAGGTGCAAACATTCCTTATACTATTACCGAAACAATTGGCCGAATTAAAGGGCGCCTTGAAGATGCCAGAGGTTGTTCTTGGTCAAGTTCATGTAAACGAGCAAGAGACAATGCGCGCAGAATGTATAGTAGTTTGACAGAGGGAATAGCCGCTAAGCTGCTGATAACAGGGAAAGACAGCAATCAATATTTTAGAAACTTAAGAAGCGAAGGGTACCCGTCTACTTATAATGTTGCATTTTCAAATGGGAGTTATACAGGTACTCGAGCAAGTTTACCACTCAATGCGCAGATGGCTAGGTTTGAAGTGAATTACTCTGTATATGGTGATACCTATTATACATTGAAATCTATGGATATTCGCAGTAAATATAAAGCTGGACACTATTATATCTCACACCTGTTTGATGATGCACCAGGTTCATATTCTGTGACAGGTGGTTTGTTAAAGCAGTTTTTTGATGGGAACGGAAATATTCGCCGTGTAACCAATAATTTGTTAGCAAGCAACAAAGCGCCAACGTTCATTACGACAGCCAGTGCACTTGATTTGAATAGCAATGATTTATTCTCGCCATTTAATCCAAACTCAGCGTCAACACCTTTTAACAAAGTTTATGCTGTAAATGGTGCTAACTTAAGCCACACTAACTTTAGCTATCATAAAAACAATCTTATAAAAGAAATTAGAAAGGCAAACTAATAGAGTGTTTTAATGGATGTGGAGTGGTGTGATATGCCACTCCGTATTGCTTTTTAAAACGGTATATTTAGTGTGGCACCTTTAATGATACATGTACTTAAATTTCCTTATCCACTAAATTTTAATCTAAATCTCTTAATTGTTGAGGAAATGAATAGGAATCAATCGGAACTCTATTCTTATTTTATATGATGTATGTATTGTAAAAGCGTCTAGAAGTAACTTATTCGATGATGATATGCTTCTATGCGTAAAAGGTTAGAAGCTGACATTCTTATTTAACTCCCTTTCTCTTTTTTACTTAAATTTCTCTGTTATTTCCTGTACTTTGGACTCAGTGTTATAGGAGAAAAAATTGCTTAATCAGTTATTTAAATGGCAAGTAGGGCGACAAAAGTCCGGGTATCATAAAATGCTCCTGATGGGGGCATATTGGCCTATTAAGTTTGATGTTTATCTTTTGAGGTTCCCACAAGGGTGTGAAGTACCAGAGCATACAGATAAGGTCAATAAAGGACGTCACTACCGGCTTAATATAGTGCTGAAAAAAGCCCAAAAAGGAGGCGAGTTTATATGTCATTCGCCCATTTTTGAGTCTGAACGAATCAAACTTTTTCGTCCTGATCTGTGTGTACACGCCGTTTCCAAAGTAGAGCAGGGTGAGCGCCTTTTACTCAGCATTGGTTGGGTACGGCGATAAATAAGCCTATTTATTCCTGATAGGTCCAAGCGTGTAGATCTAAGTATCCTGCCATTTCTAGCTCGTCGATTGATTTTTTATCTTCAGACATAATGCGTTCGATTCTTTTAATAAGAGCGGGGAGCGCATATTTCCAGCGTATCTCTTTGGGAAGCTCGCTGACCACTTTGCACATATGATTACCGTAGTGTTTGTAAAAAGATACTTCCTTTTCCATCAATTTTTCATAGTCAGGGTAAGGAATATTAATGGCAATATCACTTTGTGCGACGCTGTGTTCAATAAATGGGCCTGCTAATTTCTCTGGTGATGGTGGCCTAAGCCTAATTTTTTGATCTGTCTGCTTTATCTCACTTGATAACAACCTCGACTCAATAAGCGCTTTAAATACCACGGCCGCTTGCAAGTCAGATTCATCGCGCTCAAATAAATAGAATCGTAGCGTATCATGTGAAAATATAAACTTGATAGTAGATTGAATATCCGCTTCACGATTGCCCATGACACGTAATTTACGTCGTATTTTGAGCTTTTTTTGGCGTATTTCCGCGTTAGTTTCAGTTTGATACTGGAGCCTAGATAGCTTTTGTTTTAATTTTTTTGACTCATCTTGCGCTATAGCGATACGGCCATTTGGGTGATCTTTCAAATCTTCGACGGCTTCATTTGCTGATAGTATCCATTCTTTTCCGGTTGATCTAAGCAGCCCATTTTTGGTGCCCCAACTGGCCAATAGAGGTGTGTGCTCTGTACCATTAGACGCGAGCGGAAAATGTTTCGCCGCGACTTCAGGGCACATAGACACTTTTCGGACGATTTCGGACCAAAATAAGACAATGACACTAAATGATTTGGTTTGCTTATTGTATTGGCGTATAAATTTTTCGATTTTAGCGTCCGCTGGTGCAGTCGTGAGGATATAGTATTCTTTTAAAGCGGGTTCAAATGTTTCTGCCGCCGCAATTTCTTTTTTTACTTCTTTTTCAGTTAAACGGCTAACAGGCCATTTAGACTTTTTCTTGCATTGCAATCCAACAGGGTAGATCCCACCGCGTGCTGAGACTATATCAACCCCTTGTTGAGCTTGTCCCGCACGGCCATGTCGAACTAAATTCGGTGCATTCCACATATACTCAAAAAGATCTGCACAGAGTTCTTCAAACTGCTCCCAAGAGCGAGGAGGTGGGAATTCATAATTAACTAAATTGCTCATAGGTGTACCGTATTTTGTGTTGAATTAGGCAATAATCCGAAAACGTAAGTATATAACTTTAAAGCATTATCAGACTCTTTAACTTAATAATGCTCAAAGTACTTGAGCAAGAATTCTATTGCAAGCCGCGTTCTGAGGGGCTGAAATTGACGGTTCTGATAGACTATCCAGCTGGTGGCACCAGAACTCCAAAAAGGCGCCAGTACAGGTGTGAGGGTGTGCTCTGATAGCGCACTATCAAATGTGCGCTGAGGCATGTAAGCAATGCCTAACCCTGCTACACAGGCAGACACTACCACGTTGGCATTATTGCTGCGCCAATTGCCCTTCACTTTTATTGTGTGTTTAGTGCCGTCAATCTGAAATACCCAGTTATCGTTGTTGGCGATTACGCAGTTGTGTTGTTTTAACTGCAAGGGGTGAGTAGGGGTGCCATATTCTTTTAAATAGGCAGGGCTGGCCACTGCCATCATTGAACGGCTCACCAGTTTACGTGCGATCAGATTTGAGTCATTGAGTTCACCATAGCGAATAGCGAAATCTATACCATCTTCAACAAAGTTAACCATGCGACTATTAAAATCAATGTCGATAGATAGCTCGGGGTGCAGTTTCGCAAACTCCATAAGGGCTGGCGCAATATAGTTTTCGGCAAATCCACCTGCTGCGCTTACTCTGAGTGTGCCACTGAGGTTAAATTGTTGCTGTGCTAATTGCTCGTTTGCTTGCTGTAAGCCTGTGATCAACTGTTTGCTTTGTTGATAGTAAAATGTCCCGTTTTCTGTGAGGTTTATCTGCCTTGTTGTACGTGCAAATAAACTACACCCAACTCGTTGCTCTAATCGAGCAACTTGCCGACTGATATGACTTGTACTGCAATTGAGCACTTTAGCCGCAGAGGAAAACCCGCCGCTTTCTGCAACTGCGACAAATTCAAAGATACCCTCAAAACTATCCATTTGGACTCCACTTTTTACCACGTATTCATGAGTGTCTACTATTATTGCTAATTAGCAAAAGTGTTTAACCAATTTAACTAATTATCATTTATTCAGAAAAAATATAAAGTACTTATCGAGATAACAAAAGCTAAAGGTCAATTGAGATGAAAAAAGTTTTGATCCCTGTAACAAATCACCCAACATTAGGTAGCACAGATCAGCCAAATGGCACCTATGCACCTGAGTTGACACATGTTGTCGCTATTCTAAATGCTCACAATATCGGCTTTGATATCGCTTCCCTCTCAGGTGGCAAAGCGCCACTGTATGGTACTGATATCGAAGATGACCAAGTTAACACTGACGTACTCTCAAATCCTGATTTCATGGATAAAGTTAATAATACGTTGGTCATCTCTAAACTCGATATTGAATCCTATGACGCTATTTTTTATCCCGGTGGTTTTGGTTTACTAAACGATCTCGCCGAAGATAAGGTGATGGCTTCTTTAGCTGCCACGCATTATGAAAATGGCGGCATCATAGCTGCGGTATGTCATGGGCCTGCCGCGCTCTTACCGATCACTTTGAGTTCTGGTGAGTTATTGCTAGCAGATAAAAAAGTCACGTCTTTTACCCGAGAAGAAGAAGTGGACTTTGGCACTATTGAAGACATTCCTTTTTTACTTGAAGAATCTTTAACGCGAAAGGCTGCCCAGTTTAACAAAGTGCAACCTTGGCAGAGTTTCGTAATCGAAGATGACAGGCTGATCACTGGGCAAAACCCAGCCAGTGCGCATGCTGTTGGTGAGTTACTAGTGAGTAAAATCGCACGCTAGGTTAGTGTATGTCGAAATTGATAGGGAATTAATTAATGATAACCGTTCACCATTTGAATGCATCCCGTTCAACGCGCGTTATTTGGTTATTAGAGGAGCTGGCTATGCCATATCATGTGGTACAACATCTGCGTGATGAAACCACTAAACTGGCACCTACTAGTCTTGGCAAGATCCACCCTCTGAATAAGGCACCGATAATAGAGCACAACGGCCATATAATTTGCGAGTCTGGCGCTATATTGGAGTATATCCTTGACCAAGGTAAAAACGATCTACGCCCAGATAAACAAAGCAGTGATTATTATGCCTATTTGGAGTGGATGCATTTTGCCGAAGGGTCGTTGGCGCTGCCTGTGATCACCCATTTACTTATGCAAATGGAAACTCGCTCTGGAGATGCGCCCTTAGATGGATATATTACCAAAGAGCTTAATTTAGATTTGAGCTATATCGATTCAATTCTAGCGCAGCGCACTTATTTCGCTGGCGCTATGTTTAGCGCGGCAGATATCATGATGACGATATCTTTAGAGATAGCGGGCAGTTTAGGACTGTTGGAAAATAGGCCCAATATCCAATCATATCTTGCTCGCATTCAGGACCGAACTGCCTATAAAAAAGCACGTGAGTTTGGCTAGGTATTTTGGCGAGATATAAAGTAAATAAAAGAGCTGGTCCCAGCTCTTTTTAGGGTTTAGCTTGCAGCAGAGATACTTTTGCTGATCTTTTGCGATCTTTGCGTACATTGATCAATATTATCTTTCACGATGTCTAGTTTCCCTTTGATCCCCTCGATGTGTTGCCAGTCGAGAAATAACTGTTCAACAGCGTGCTTTTGAGTGCTTGAGCAGGCCAATAAAAAGTTATACGGAAACCATTGCAGAGCAGATTGAGCAACCCGTTTAAAAATTTCTGATTCACGCTTTTTTATTTGTTTTGCACTGGCTAGCCTAAGCGCAGGGTTAAAGATTGGGTACTGAAAACGATAATCTATCACCATACCTTGCGTGGCATCACTGAGTAACAGGTTATAATAGAGTGCAACGTTCTCTTCACTACTCACATAGCCAAGTGCCGAGAGCATATCGTCTTTGACTGGGCTGGCTACCTGCTTAAACTGTTTTATCAACTGCTGATACTCTGACTTGGTCGCACTATTTGCCAAAACGGATACCATATCTGAAAAGTATGCATGTGATTGACTGTGTGGTTTTCTATAATGGTGCAATGCAGCTGCAATGGCTTTGGGGCTGTTTAAATATAGACCGAATAGTCTAAGAGTATCCCCTCCATGTGGTTGGGCGAGAATATCTGACCAATCGAGTTTATGTTTTATGTGCTTTTTTAAGTAGTTGGCGAGATTTTCCTGGCTATCTAGTTGTGCGTGTTCCAAAAATGCATCAAGCAGTTTACCAATAAGTTCATTCGCGTCAGAGGAGCTAATATCGAGTTGGTTTAACTCTTTCACAATACCTTGGATATAATCCATATAATTTATGTATCCGGTTATGGCAAGAGCTTGTTGATTGTCCCTAAAGGACGCCAGTTCAGAGGCGCTCAATTTTGAAAATGGGAATGCATCGAGACCGGTGTTATCCACATAGCGAAAATATCCGACGCCACCAGCGTCGATGAATATTGCTTTCGTTTGGGGTGAGATAGGCAGAGTTCCCTGACTACCTTCTAGTGTGAGTTTGCGCTCAGTCATGTTACTTCCATCCCAAAGTTTGATGGTCAGTGGGACTGTCCAAAATTGACTTTGTCTGTTTAACAAATCTTGCTGCTCAAACACCAAATGTTGTTTGTTTTTAGACACAGAAATAAGAGGGAAGCCTGTACTTTGGGTAAAACTGGCAATAAAGCGTTGTAAATGACGTACTTTAAACAATTCAGAAAACTGTGTTGTACTGACATTACCGCCAGCAAAGGAATGTACATATTGCTGAATATGTTTTTGAAAAGCAGACTCACCAGTGGCCTGTTCGAGCATTTCTAGGATTGCTCTGCCCTTAGTGTAATGCAATTGCCCATATGCCAATGTGTCTTCGCGGTTTTTCACATCAAATATCAGCGGTAAAGCGTGGCTGTTGTCATCATAAAACGCTCTAGCTTGAGGTATATAGGTACAAGCGGCGTCATCAGGGTAAAGTGATTCGGTCACTTTCGCTGCGATAAACTCGGTGAACGATTCATTGAGCCAGTAATCATCGTACCAAGCCATAGTTATGTCATTGCCAAACCAGCTATGTGCTACTTCGTGGGCAAGCAATTTTTTAAATTGGCAATGTTCATGGATTGATGCGTTTGGCTGTGGAATTTGATTTTCATTCAAAGATATTAAACCTAAGTTTTCCATTGCTGCGACACTACCGAAGTTACCGATAACAAAATCCAATCGTTTAAATGGAAAGGGCTTTGCTAAATAGAGTTCAATAAAGGAGAGAGAGCCTTCGATTGTACTGCTGAAGTAATCAGGTAAGGATATTTGATTGTCAGCTGGGCTATATACCTTGGTATTGAAACGGGTGTCAGAAAAGGTGTGGGTTTCAAACTTTCCAACGGCCAATGTAAGAATGTCTGTGTTCATACGAGGTGTGGTTGAAAACTCCGAAACTTTTAGGTTGTCTCTGAATTTGACCGACTTTACGTTTGTATTGTGCAGTACTGAATAGGTCTTGGGTGCAGTGATGTGAAAAGTAAATTGTGTCTTTTTGTCTGGCTCATCAAGCGTTGGGAATACCCTGCGGGCTTCCATGGATTGGAATTGGGATATCAAATAATTGTTGCCTTGGTTACCTTTAACCTGAAAAAGCCCTTCAACATGTTGGGAATACTGCGCGCTATAGACAATATGTAATTGTGCTGAGTTTTCCACAATTAGAGGTAATGCATGCTCAATAATTTCATATCGATTGGGGGAAGTGACAGGGAGTGACCAGTGTTTACCTTGATAAATAAGCTGTACTTCTTTGATGTTTAAATTTTTACTGTGATAAGCCAGTACTTGGCTGGGCTTTTCTAACTTAAACTCAAGCGTTGTAGAACCTATAAGTGTAACCTTATTAGGGTCCAATTCTAAATGAACGGTTTGTTGTTGCAGTGATAAATACGATGGCAAGCGGTGCTCTGCGGCGCACGCTTTACCTAACCATAAACTCAGGCACAAGACGATTGCTAAACCAGTTGGCGTAAAACTCATATGATTCCCGTTGAGGTTTATTTTTATTCGGGCCTTCCAAATAATAAATAAGGAAGTGTGTTTGTCAGCATAATACAGAGTCTATATGCAGCTGCACATAATATCTTGTTTTTAATTGAGAACATGGCCCCAAATATGCTAGGTAAAAAAGGTGAAATTGCAGTAATACGGCCATATTTGTTTTGTCAGATGTTTCGAACTTAACTAAGCTCAATAGGAGAGAGATTTTTAAAGGCGGCAAAATGGCCCTGTTGTTGCGAGCATGTATCCTGATAGGTTTGTTTTTTGGACATGCTTGTCATGCTGCTAAAACCGTGTCTGTAATAACCCTTCCAGATTATCCCCCATTTGGCTTTTTAGATCAGGGGGACACACATGTAGCGCGCGTCGAACCAGGTGAAGATAGCCCCAATTTTCAAGGGTTTGCGTGGGACGTTGTGCGCGAGAGCTTTCACGAGATGGGCTATACAGTTGAACTTTGGGTTGTACCTTGGGCGAGGGCATTAACGTACCTTGAGAGTGGGCGAGTTGATTTAATTTTTCCCGTTAGCATTAGCGAAGAGCGCCTAAAAATTTATAAGTACTCTAAAGAGTATGTAAATACCGTCTATTACCGTGTTTATGTTTTAAAGGAACAGTCATTTGTATGGAGTTCATTGGATACTTTGAATGGAAAAACCATTGCACAAATGCGCGGGTTTAATTATGGCGCGCAATGGGAAGCGGCGACTGGTATAAAAAAGTATGATGTTGGCAAAATCATACAAGGGTTTGAAATGCTTAAGAGTAATCGGGTCCATGGTTTTGCTGGGTATGAAGGCATATGGGACATTGTACTACAACGGCATAACCTTGAAGCCGAATTCACCAAATTACCTATGTTCGACAGCAACAAAGAGTTTATTGCTGCTTATTATGCCAACCCAATGGCAAAAAAATTATTGAGCCAATTTGATCTAGGCCGCCAGCGGATCTCAAAAAATGGCACCTTAAAACAAATTAAACAGAAATGGTCTGGCGTTTTGACGGACCCCAGTGAGTCGATTGAGGACAGCAACTGATCCCCCTAAAATTTTGATTTAGCGCAATTAATCTTGTTACCAATCTTAAGCTCTGAGCTTGCCTGCCGATACCAAGGAATGACTGGATTATAAGGATAATTATGAAAGTAACTTCGAACAGCCAGATGGCTGTTTATTCACTCGCGCATACTCCCAAGCAATCTTGGCGGCCTTCAAATGAGGGGGCGGCAAGCCTTGATAAGGTTTCGCTCTCGCCAGAGTCAAAAAAAATGCATCCACTGCTGAGCACATCTAAACGTCTTGCGAATTCGGCTGATCTCATCGGGGCTGCTAAAGTCAATGGAGATGGGGAGCTTATTGGTTATAGCAAACTCAACTCACCAGCACAGGTCAATGCGTTTATGGCAGTATTTGAGAGCGTGTCTATGGAACACCAAGATAAATTGCGTTATATACCTGTTGATGAATCATTTTTAGATCTCACTGATAAGCTTACAACGCAACAAATCGAAACGGTAATTGATAGCGCGTTTTCACTTCATAAAGACCAAGTGCTAAATCAAAATTATATGCCAGAGCAAATTATTGACTACGTACATGGATTGGCGGCGTTATCTGATGACAAACTTAAAACAACGCTTGGTTTGACCAAGCAATTACTTGATATTGGTGAGCAAGAGTTACTTGAAAGGTCAGTGAACAAGCGCTATCCGCCGGGGACTATGTGGGGCACAACTGAGAATAAGCGGTTGTATAAGCCTGATTATGAACACCCCACAGAAGGTTTTGTGACCGATGACCAAGTTGGTGCACAAATGGTTAAGCGTTTAACTGAAGCTGCACAGCAGCTAACTACAGATGAATTAACTATGCTGGGCCAAAACATAGAGGGGCGCAGCTACCTAGCTACTCGCGGCATACTCGATATGGCCGCACTCTCTTCTAAGCATGACAAAGGTGCTTTTATTAATCTACTTAATGAACCGAGTGAGCAGACAGACGCACTCTTTGAGCTGTTTGGGGCGCAATCGGACAAACTGGAATTTACGTCTTTTTATCATGCGAGTAAAAACCAAGATAGTGAGGACAAGCACCTTGTTAAGCTTTATTACGCCTATAATACGGACTCTGATGAACAGCGCCAGAGCATGATGGCGGATATTTTAGCTTTGCATAAAACCCACGGTGCTGATTTTCTTAATGACGCTGCACAGTTATTGCGTGATGTTGATGCATCTGACAGAGCTGATGTTTGGCAGCAGTGGATTAAGGTGAATGACGATACCGGAAAGACGACGATTGATAACCTTGCAGAGCACATTGAGGCAAATAAAGATAACTCAGCGGTGAAGCAACAGCAGCTTCGAGATGAAATACGTGAAAGCTTCAAGTGGCATTTTGAGACTGGTTTTGATTCCGAGTTAAGGGAGATTGAGCTTTCTAGGAAATCTGGGAGTGAGCAGGCGTAGCATAGCGTTGTAAAGACGTAACAAGTGTAGTGGCTCATACCTGCTCTTACAATTTAGGTGAACAGGCTTAGACTTTACCTTACAGGCAGATGTGAGCGGCCCAGGATAGTCGATAAAACAAATAGTAATAGGTGCAGCCCAATCCCATAATAACCGTTTCGACACCGCAACCGAAAATAGTACAAGTTGCCAAAAAATAAGCTTAAAAAGTATAAGAATAATGTAAGGTGAGAGGCTTAAGTCCTCTCACGGTGGTAGTTGCTTGTGGTGAATCGTTTGTTGCAAATTGAAGGTTTTATGGTTCTGGTGTCTTTGTAATCCGCTAATGTAATCAAGAACGACAAGTCTGTCTTTGTCAGCTTAGTTAACGGAATACCCGATACGACCGTTTATTATGACGGTGTCGATTTTCTCTATATCACTAATATTGTCCCACGGATAGCCATTTATTATGAGGATATCGGCAAGTTTTCCCTGTTCAATGGTTCCAAGTTGCTTTGACTTTTTAAGGGCAATTGCGCCATTTCTTGTCGCGGCGATAACGGCTTGAGTATCACTTAAACCAGCATCAACTAAACGTTTTAATTCCATATGATAACTGTATTGACCATGTACTTTTACCGGTGAGTCAGTGCCAACTCCTAACATGACATCAGATTGTGCCAAGTGTGGGATGTTTAAGTGACCCTTTGGCTCTCGGGCGAGCGTGGGAACATAAGTCACTTGATTGTTTGTAACAGCATCAAGAGTTTCTTGGCGAATGATGTTTCCATGTCGAATACCGTGTTCAACACTTGTCACCCCAGTGTTAATTGCTTCGATTGTTTCGTTTTGACCACCAGTGTGCGCCGCGACCCAAAGGCCATTCTTTTCTGCAAGCGAGGTGATAGTAGCCAGTGTTTCCCGAGACATTCGAGGCATTTCAATATCATTAACGCTGTCGGTGTGACCTTGATAAACAACCTTAATACCGTCAATCCCTTGTGACATTAACTGTTCGATTTGTGTCGTGATCTGCTCTGGTGAATCTGACTGAAAAGTCATTTGTTTTAGTACCCAGGCTGGCATGTCTTTACGTTGAGTGGGGTGACCACCTGCAACGGTAAAAATTGGGCCCGCGACAAATAATCGAGGACCAGCTAATTTATCTTGAGACAATGATTTTTTTAAATCAAAGATGGCTGGCGCTATGTCTCCTAGCGAGCGATAACTGGTTACGCCAGCTTGGATTAGGTCTTGTCTAACACTGGGTAAAAAGCGAAGTTGAGCCCAAATTGTATTTAGCATGTTGTCATGTTTGGATTGCTCTTTCCCCCCAAAGAAGTGGCCATGCAAATCAATTAGACCAGGCATAATTGACTTTCCCGTGGCGTCAATTATCAAAGTTTTTTCCGTAACATTACAACTTTCTCCAAGACAAGCGATTTTACCATCAGTTACTAATATTCCCGGGTTGCTTGTTGCAAATTCAGAGGTGGCGTCAAATAAAGTGCCGCCTTGTATCCACATATTTTGTTGCGGTTTTTCCCAAGTGTACAGGTCGTGTTTATACGCTAGCACCAACGCTAAACCAGAAATAATTAAAAATACTAACAGATATGCAAAGAACTTTTTCATAACTTTTCTCCGGCTATTGGTCTTAATTAAATTTTAATTTGGTGTTGTTCAAAGTACCTCTGGAGCCGTTCGAACGCAGTTGCTGGTGTTTTGCCACTCCACGGATATCAAGGTCACCAGCGTCATTCATTTCTATGTTTGAGTTTTCTACCTGAACGACAAGATTAGCGTTAGCAGTGTCGTTAATTTGTACACTGAGTTGTTTGGCAGTTAAGGATAAGCTTGTGATATCGCCGGATCCTGTGGTCTCAATAGAGATTTGGTCTGCGATCAATTGGTTTTCGCCTGTTAATGTGGCAGAACCTGAGGTTTTAATGTTTTTTAATTTTTTGTATGACACGTAAACTTTTACCGACTCACCACTGTGGTAGCCTTGGGTGGTCACGGTTAAGGTGCCATTTTCAATGTGTGTGATTACATCTGTTATAGGTATGCCACGGGCAAATACTTTGATTTGTTGATGATCGGATTGAGTGATAAAGACATCAGCAAGTCCACCAACAACAATACTGTCAAAATCTTTGACTTCTCTTATTTCTTGCTGACAGATAAAGTTGGTACAGCCTGACAAAATAGTGGTGATTAAGATTAAAACAATAGATAGTGAGTGATGCATATTAGCCCCTAGCGCTTTATTGATGTGGGTATTATTGAGAAAACGCTAGATGTAAGTAATGGAGTAATGTCATGAAAAAAACATGACATTTGTCATTTGTCTAAAAAATAGCAGTTCATGAGATTGAGTGGTGATTAAGAAAGTAACCAATTGTGCTGATTAAACTGGTTAAGGCAGCATAATTTTGGTGCTGAAATTAATGAAATCAGAATCATTGATTGATATCTACCCAATGACCGCTTTTGGCACACTGCTGCCATTCACTATCAGGTGTGATTTAACCCTAATAATCAAATCTGGCAGGTCAAGTTAAAACTTACTCATATTAAGGGCTGTCGCGTGTGTATTTCCCTCTAATTGAAACTCCTTATAAAGCATTAGCGATTTAACAGCTAAGTAAATTTAATCTGCATGCAAATTGTGCATGGATTATTTGTCTGTGACCTTTCTCCAATGCTGTGTCATATAATATTTGATTCTGAACGCAGTAACGCATATTGGTATTCATCACTCCACGCACCTTTAAAGAAAACATTTTTTATAAAGTGGCCCTCTCGGCGAAAGCCCACCTTTTCTAGTAACTTGTAAGAAGCTTTATTTCTTGCATCGGTCGTTGCAATGATTCTGTGTTTACCTAAACAGCCGAATGCATAGTTTATTAGGCCTGAGAGCGCTTCTGTCGCAACGTTTTTACCTTGAAATTCAGGTGCGACAGTAAAACCAATTTCTACTTGCTCAGCATCAATGAAGTGAATAGCGAGATCTCCTAACAAGGTATCAGTTCCCTTATCTGAAATAGCCAATTGATACCATTTTCCGGCAGAGCCAAAAGTGGCGTAATCCATACTTTCAAATAGCTTAATGGCGTCTTGATACGTGTAATCTGCCCAATTTTGGTATCTAGCCACTGATCCTAATGCCCGGTAGCTCGTAAATTTCATCAAATCTTTCTTTTCAAAAGGGCGAAGAATGAAGTTTTGAGTTGTTATTTTTATAGAAGACATCTAAATACCTTTTTTTCACCTAGCTATTTTGCAGGAAACAGACATATTCAGGTGGCTGAATTTAAAAGAAAGTTTTTTTGGAGCCAAGAGTAACGCATTTCAGATAATAGCTAAATTTTGTGCAATTTATAATCTGGTTTCTATTTTCTCTACAAACTTGGCTATTTTCGCTTCCGTAAGGCTTTCGCTTTTGTACAGTGACAACATTTTGAACTTACAGTTTTTTGCACAGGCTCCAAGCAATGCAATTTTCAGAACTTTTTTTACCGGTTTTCTTAAGATAAAAAAGTCCACCCACCAAGGCGAGCCAAGGGTAGTGATAACAGTCATTTCCTTGAGATTGTTCAGGGATTGTTTTATCGGTCCATAATCGGAAGCATGTTCGTATGCATGTCCTGGTGCCCATATGCGGTCAAACCAGCCTTTCAAAATTGCGGGGAAACTAAACCACCAGGTAGGGAAAATCAAAACTAACGACTCAGCTTGTTTTAGCTGAGCAATATCTAACTCGATTTGTGACTGGTCAAATTGGCTTTGGTAATAGCTCTCTCGCTCTCCTTTGGTCAACACAGGATCAAACTTTTCTTGATAGAGATCCTTAACAGTGACGGTGTAGCCTTTGGACTCTAAGCGGTTGATTGCTTTTTCGGCCAAGTGTTTACATAAACTGTTTTCCAGTGGGTGGGCTAAAACAACTAAACAATTCACCAATGCCTCCTTGTGCACTTAACGGTTGGGATAGACTTTTCGCATACCATGAAACACAGACCGTTATGGCATGGTTGAGCGTTGGCGGCGAGTGTCTCTTTGTGGGCTGATTACGGCATTATCCTTTATTAGCAATAATCCCAAATGCGTCACTAGTATCCACAGCGCTGTGATACTTAGCAAGCGCAATCTGTATAAATTTTGAAAACAAATACAACTCTTAACAAGGGAGAATATTGACACATTAGGGGCTATTATGAAGCCGAGTTTCCTTCAATCATCTATATACCGTGCTCTAGCCTAAAGCACTGGCACTAGCGAAGCATACAACATTGATAGGGTTACTCTATAGACACTGCAAGTGAGATGGGGTCGCACTAGCTTAGGCACTCAAAAAAGTTAATATGTTTAACTGTGTGGGTATCACACATACAAATGGCCGCCAAGGAGTTAACCGGAGGTTGATACCTCCAGTTATTGTCTGTACCTAAGCAGTTATAAAAATATATACATCAAAGGTTATACCTAACTTTGATCATTGATAATTGCACCATAGGCGCTCCACAAGCCAGGCGTGCCTGCTTGTACACACATATAACCTACGAACCCTTTTTTAGCAGGATCGGTTGTTAACATGACACGACCAACTTGATTATATCCAGACGTCGGCGGGTTAGGTTTAATGGCGATTTCTGATTGAATAAAATGCGGGTTAGCGTTCACATCGTACTTGGGGAAAACCTCAACATTTGGTACTTTCCATACATCCGGTTTATAAATCATATCAGCATGACCGGCACCTGAAAAATTATAGAAGAAGTTCCCTTGGTAATGGCCATCGTCTACGATGACATTGTTGCCAACAATGGAGTTCTGAAAACCGATTTGAGAGCCTATGGAATAGGAGAAACTAGCTTTTTTACGGTTAGGTCTAATAATAGTGTTACCTGTTAACGTACCACTAGATCGTGCGTTAAAAATAATGCTTTCATAAGGTGCATCTCTGATTACATTACCCACCACTCTAACGCTGCCTTCGCCACTTGAAATGGATTCGACATACAGTGGTACATTGTGACCAGATAGCGTTGTTTGCGCCGTACAATTGACTACATTGCCTTCAACAAGAATGTCCTCAGCAGAGTTGATAAAGATAGCACCACCGTCACAGTCTCTGATGGTATTATTGGTCACTCTTGAAACTGAATCTGTTGAAACTTGGATGCGACCAGCTGCACCTGTCCCCGGACAATCCGAGATATAATTACCATCAACAATCACCCCGTGGCCAGCTTCAATCCAAATAGTTGGTTCTACAGAGTCCGCCGCTGAGTCGCCAATATTATATAAATGGTTATTGATGATATGCACATTTTTAGCGGATACGTCTTCGCCGCCCGCATAACACTTGATACCTGCGGCTTTACCTGTGGTTGTATGACAAATATTATTACTGACTGTGATATTTTTCAGTGCAGTGCCTTCTAAATTGATACAGCCGACCTGATAAATATCATGGACGAGGTTGCCTTCAATCAGTACGTCTTCTCCATGTGTTATCGCTATACCATTTCCATATGCAAAACTCATAAGGTCATGTTCTTTATAACCTATTTTGCGAATGTGGTTGTTGATGATCTTGATGTTTTTGCTCGGGTTGATACCTGGACCCACACCAATACCCGAGTTAATGCCATCATAAATATGACAATCACGTATTGTGATATTTGAACAATCGTGGATAGGTAAAGTGTACTGTTGGTTACTTTTCCACTTCGAACCATTTCCGTCAATAATTACACCAACTAGAGTGATATCTGTTTCTTGATGTAAACGCAGTGTAGCTGCATTACCACCTAACTTTATGATTCCACCTTTCCCCAACACAAGCGTATTTGACTTTATAAATACCTCTTTTTCTAGCGCATAAGTGCCGGGAGTGATTTCGATACAGCCTCCCTCAGCCTCAGTAAATGCTCTTTGCACCGCATCTGCTTCTAAAGAACCATCTCCTTTTGCACCATAATCCTTTATATCGATGACTTTTTTATGCGTTGGAGTTGCAGTTGTAGGGGAAGTTGCAGCTTGTAGTTTTAATGAACCAAGCACAGCAGCACCTGTTAAAGCACCGCCTATAAACTTTCTACGTTCCATTTTAAGTTTCCTTTGTGTTTTATTATTGCACTTCATATGTGAAGCTCTACCGATTTAATATGTTAGAAGTTTATTTTATTAAAGTTTTTTAACTATTTAAATTTATTCTTTGGTTGGTTTTTTACTGTAGCTATAATTGTCTTTGTGGAGCAATTTTACCCTAAAGGTTTCGTTACTTAGGTATCATCTTTGATATTTTTAATCAAATCTGTACTTATATTTAGATATTATCTGTGGAGATTGTGTATGTAAAATGTTGAAACAGAGAAACAACGGCTTTTTACACCGTTTATTCCACTTGTTTAGTATGAAAAGAGTACTTTTTTGGTCATTTTCATTTGTTCTTAGTCTTAGTCAAATTAAGTGTAAATGCAGCCCGTAATACTTTTTTTAGGTCTTATCAACGATTACAACATTGCCTAAAACTTAGGTGTAGAGAACGACCTTATATGCTTTTAATCATATGTAACATTTCTGGCTTAAAACCTAAATTTTCATAAAACTGGTTGGCTTTTAGGTTATTGGCAAATACTTCGAGGTGTAATAAGCGACACCCTTGGCTTTTGGCCCATTCTTCGGCACTGGCCATTAATAGCTTCCCAAGACCCAGCCCTTGAGAATTAGGAGATACAGCGAGCAGTGGAACGGTACCGCATGTTTCGCCTGTAATGCCATCTTGGTGCGTTCGCACATGTACAAAACCTTGAGGTATATTGTTAACCTCAGCAACTAAAGTGATATTTGGAACCGATGTCTTTGAGAGCATTTGTGTAATGTAATCATCTTGCATTTTTTGAATCGCTTCGTCAGTATGCCAATCTAATTTGGCAACCTCAGCTAAAGAAGGTGAAAGCTCAAAAATAAAAGCCCTATCATCGTCATTGGCTTGTCTTATTATTACATCGTTTTTCATATAACTTTCTTAATTATTTTTAATTACAAAATATTTAGCGTTTTAGCTAATTCAATACTTAGATAAAATTAGCGCAAAAAAGTGTGTTTTATAGGGTGAGGTTGACGCTCTGTTTTTTCTCTCTATAGAGTATCACTTTGTCTTAAGTTATCTATATGTTTTTAAGGATTTAAGCAAGAGTGGTAAACAACTGTTTGGTTAATACTGATGAACCCACTATGTAAATGAATTTAACCTTGGCAATTATTTTGGAGCTTAAGATGGAGAGGTCATTACTCATTAGCAAGGTAGTTATCAGAGTATGTTTATAAGATTAAAATCTGTCCGGTAGATAATAAAAAGAACCAAGCCTTAGGTATATCCTTATACTATAGTGATTGGTTCCATTGGCTAAAGCTTATTTATCAGATACCGCATAGACGAGTGAGCACTCACCACTTTCTGATGTTCTTATCCAAATAGGGTGGCCTGTAGTATGGGCTGTTAATAGCAGTGAATACACGGCGTTATAATTTGAATCTTCAGGTCGTAATTTTATATAACCAGAGCTTCCGGCCTCGCATGATAGCTTTGACTCGTCGCCGGAAGTACTTATTGATACACCGCCTTTAGCTAAAGTAACAATTCTTGTGATTTTGACATCCGTACAACTTACTCCAGCACATTCGGCAACTGCATTAAAAGAAAGAAGCGAAGCAAGTGCGGTAGATAAAAAAACAAATTTCATAGTCTCTCCATAGTTTTAATTGTTAGGTTTGTGAGTGAATAAATTTTTATAATTTTTTAAGGAATGAACAGAAGGCATATTGCTCGTTCATTTCGGTTGTGACTTATTTGTAGTTACGTATTTACTTTAAAAACAAGAAATGCGCGGTCTTTGACTCGATTAATTTTTGGCGTGCGTCGTGATGCAGCGATAACTTTTCAATTATAACTGCATCACAACTTGCTATAAAATCAAAGCATCATCACATTGATCGCTGGCAGCAACACCTCGAAACCATAAACATACACCTCAGCACTTTTATCCGCAGAATACCCTTCTGAGTCAGATACAGACACCGTCATATTGTAACGTCCTTTATTGGTATATTTATGAGTAACAGAATTCTGTGAGTTAGAACTAGTTCCATCTCCTAGAGACCACAACCAAGAGGTTGAATCTACGATATCTTCTATTGAATAGGCAGCGTTAATAGTCAGGTTACTGCCAACGTATACGGAATAGCGTTCGTTATCTAACAATACGCTAGTTTGTACTTCAGGACCGTAAAATGTGCGTACCATCAAAATATCCGTATCACTTAGTTGGCCGTTGCCATTATATTGTGGGTTGCAATAATTCATGACAGAGCTCAAGTCCCAGCGACCGATATCGATATCGCCATTTGCACCTTGTGCAGGCTCATCGCATGTATCTGGTGTGTCTTGTCTATTTTGTTCATGAGCAAACCCAAGGGCATGACCAAATTCATGTACAGCGATAACTTCATTGCACCACCTGCGGGAGAATTGACAGTTTTGACCCCAATTCTCATATGTGAAGTTTAAACTCATGCCATTTTGACGCCCACGTATTCTGGTGCCTAATCCGTCTACATGCGGCCCTAGTTCTGCGTTATCGGTCACTTCAATCCTGATACCGTCTGAGTTTCTTTCACATTCATTCCAACCAAAAAAGTTTAAATTTGAATTGGCTTCCCAAGAGTTTTCGACAGCTTCCTGTACTGATGCTCTATCTGCTGCGGTTGAGTCATTGAGGTTTTCCCAGCAGACATGAATGTTGTTGGTATTCCAGATGGTACTGGTCAAAGCATGACCTCTAGTGGTTACATCGGCGCTGGCTATTGAGTTGAACAATATAGCCACAGAAAACACTGAAGTTTTCAAAAGAGAAACGTGCATAATTGATTTCCTTGATTGTGATATTAATCTTTTCAAATTAACAATAATAAAACGCTGTAAATTAGTATTGTTAAATGTGTTTATGACGGTTATATGGCTTTGCGTTGAATTAATAATTAGATATTCAACATAAAATCACGCTAATTGCATAAAGCCTTTAGCGTGAGCTTTATTTCACCATTTCTTATTTTACTAAGCGTGTTTACAGTATGGTTAATAATAAATTCCCTTTCAATGATTGGGGTTAAATTATTTGCCTTTATTGTTGTTGTGGTGTTTTTTAATTTTGTTAATCACTACATAGAGCACAGTTGGAGGAAGGTAAATTGTTTAGCCTTCAGCACAAAAATTGGATTGATACTGATAAACAAACTGAGTTTTAGTCAGGCTAAGGGGGTTAACCGCACTGTGCTCACTGGCCAGCTTGTCAAATAAATTGGCAGCACGCGATACAACCTTTTGACTGTAATCACCTTGATTATCTTGATACTTAAATGATAATTCGGCTATTAAAGGGGTGTTTGATTGTTGTGAGGTGTACCAAAGTGTCAGTGCAAATTCAGCATTTTGTTTACCCAAGTCAATTACAATGCCTTCGTAAACATATTCAGAGATTGCTATACCAGACACTGCTTGCAGAGGTAGAGAGTTTGGAAGCTGATATACTTGGTTAAATCCCAAAAAGTGGTGGTTGATATCTTTTACTTCATTGATATTACGTGTGTTAGGGGTTTTGGTAGAATGACTATAGGTGACCTTCCAGCTTCCTGATGCCGCAATACTGTAGTCGGCTTCGAGCTTAGTTTTTGCCTCATCAGAGTCGGCAGATAAGTCTTCAAATGCAGATAAGTAGCGGTCAGTATGACGGTATTTTAACGTGACCTCAGATCCATCTTGATCTGTTCTTTCTCTAAACACATAACCTAGTTTTGCGAGAGTACATTCATGGATAACGTCATAAAAAGTGACAGCTCGGGTTTTTGCCAAAAATACTGAACCAGTCGTATTTTTGCTGGTGGCTTGGCGGGCGAGAGGAGCAAGCTCTATGAATACGCTATTTACATCTGACAACTCTGTTGATTTGGTGAATAAGCTCGTGTTTAACATGAGTTTGTACTCTTTTGAGTCGACAACTGGGTTGGCACATGCCATGTTTGCGAAGCAAAAAGCAAGCAGGGGGAGAGTAGCTTGGTAATTCATAACTTTCCTTATTATATTGTGGTTAAAAGCGGCCGAAGCCGCTCAAACAGTTATTTGTCGAGTGTGAGGTTTTCAAATAAGTAGAGCGTGTTGCCGTCAACTTTTGATTTGGCGGCATCTAAGTACTTTTGCTCCAAAACACCACCTGTTGACCATGTAGCAAAGTCATCATCGTTTAGTACGGCTAGGCGACTGTTGTCGATTAGCCACATACCTTCAAGCTTGTCATGGGGATATGCGATTTCTTGCACGAGATCCAGTACCAGAGACTTGCTAACAGGCGTGATCGCATGCGTGGAGAGTGTATCCCACCCTGACTCTTGCACTGTTTGCTCGAGCGTTTTTCCTGCTATCAATAAACCTAAGTTGGGATCTTGCGTAAGGTCTGTTGTTTCAGCTATCTGTTCAAGATCGCTTGCTCCTTCGAGGTTAATTTTATAAATGCGTTTCATGGCTTCTGGGTTTTGCTCATAAAATGCACCATCTCGTTCAATAACTAAAAATTCGGTATTCGAAAGCGCCACAATACCTGAGTTGGAGTTTTGCGCTTTTTCTTGTTTATATAAAAACTGCCCAATTTGCTTCGTTTTCAAGTTAACGGTCACAATGCGAGTGATATTGAGTGCCTTAACTGTTTTGTCCGGGTTGTAGAGCGTTGATTGCATAATCCCTACAAGCGTTGTTTCGTCAGGTGTGATCGCTAAGCCTTCCATGCCCCTATTTGCGCGACGATGTGCATATTCTTGCGGTAAATTAATGGTGGCACGTTTATCATGGGAAAATGCATTGATACGACCTACCTCTTTACCGTCGCTATCAAAGTGCACAATGTGCGGACCGTACTCGTCACTCACCCAAAAACTGCCATCCGACAGAGCCACAAGCCCTTCGCCGTCTAATCCATAATCATCCAACTTAATTGGGTTGTGCGTTTGATCAAAAGGCTGAGCTTGATCAACCAAAACAGGTTGGCCTTCAACTGTGTATGGCGTCTCTCCGGTTCCACCTAGATCGGAAGTGTTAGGCAGGCCGCTAATGGGTGTGCCATCGGGCCTTTTGAGAAGGATTTCTTTTAATTTATTTACCTTACCAGTGGCGGTCAATTCGAATAGACCGATTCGCGGCGTATAGTCAGGAGTTGGGAATTTTTTTCCTTTGCCGTAGTCGCCCGTGAAACTGGCATTTGGGCCTCGATCTGTGAGTGCATAAAATTGATTTTTAATGCTTGGGTGCGCCACCATATCTGAACCATATCCGCCGTTACGGATCTCGAATACACTGCCTTCCACGTTACCGTTTTGCAAATCTTTTCTCATTGCCGTATAAGGCAGCTTTACGCCATTGGCAGAAAGCACAGAAGGCTTACACACATAATTAGTTTGATTGATTTCATTGTTATTTAGTACGCCGTTACTATTTAAATCCACTCCAGAGTGCACAGCCACGCCGCCAAAAAAGCAATGCGTATCGCCCATGTTAATCGCTTGCTGGTCGATGAGGCTCGTTAGGCCTGTATTCCCGTCTTTACCAGCGGATCCCTCTGTACCATTTTGGCCAGCTTGTCCATTTGTACCATCTTTGCCGTCATCACCACTACAAGCACTCAAAAGCCCCACAAATGCACACGCGATTAGACTTAAATTAACCTTATTCATTTTTAACTCCTTATTATGTAATGCTCAGAGGCATGCTTTGATTAAAACGTGAGCTAGCATATACATCGCTGGTCATAGATTTATGACAATAAACAAGGAAAGAGTTTGATATGTCGAGTCGGCTTTGGGGTCAAAAAAGGGCTATTTTATAGCAGCTGACTTTGTTAGTTGATACTACTGAAAGTCAGATCATTGTTTAAAAGGGAAAAATATATTTTAACAACACAAACATCCCTAACTTTTTGAGCAAATTTATGGTTAGGGAACCTGATGAAATTAAGGGGGGCTGATAAGTATATTAATTTTACTTTGTGGGTTGTTTAGTTATCTGGATGTGGTTTATTGGTTTAGTTCATTATTTAAGTAATTTTTAATTAATATAAAATATGATTTTTTGATTTTTAATGTTGCATATGTGTGAGTGTGTATCTATTTTGGTTACTAATCTTTAATAGAGTGTGTTTTTTTCTCGCTTTTTTGGGTTTTTAATTAAAATGCATTGAAAATAAAGGGGTTTTTATATCTAATGCGCAGCAGGAAGTGGGCTGTGAACACAAGGATAGAGTTTTTATATCGCGTTTTTATACGTGATGTATCGATTATAATATGCCCAGTATGTTGCCTGTCCTTATCGTTTGTTCACTATTCATTTCCAAATTTTAAAAAAGATCTTTTAGGATAAAATGCTCATAGGAAATGGCAATGAAATATACTCTCGCATTATTTGGCCTGCTTGGTAGTTGTACAACGCTTGCAGCACCACACTCTTCTTTTAGTGAAATTAGGTTGGGTTTTGAAACCATTAATTATACTGAGTCTCTTTCAGACGTGGCTGGTTTTGGTGAGCTTTCACAGTCAATCTCAGTAACTAACCCTGCTATTCGCCAGCTTTCTTATACTGGAATTGATGAGAAATGGGGTTATTTTATCGGCAGTGCAGCGACCATCGCCACAGATATAAATACAGAGACATGGTCAATAAAAGGGTTTGGAGCAGTTCAACAAAACGATTTTAAAGTAAAAGCCAATGAAATTGCATTTACCGGCGCTTACAACTATTTACCCGCCGTACAGTTAACATTTGGTATGAGAGTTTATACGTCAAGTTTTACGCGCTCAAACTTTAAATTTGTAAATCCCGGAGCGACGAAGTTTGACCAAGCTTTGCAGGCATTGCCCAGAGATGAAAACGATCCCGTTGCGCGTTTTGACTTGCCTGGTCAGGCAAAAGGCGGCGATGAGGCATTACAAAATAACCCCGCATCGATCGTATCTGTTGTATCCGTCACAGAAGATCAAATGGGCGTGCTTGCATCATTGGGGGTACGTTACGACAGTAAGCTATCTCGTTCAGCAGGAAAGCTAAGTTGGTATGTCGAAGGTGAATTAAGTACGCCGGTGTATAGTCATATTCAAAGTACCAAATTTGAAACAACTTCATTAACTGACAGCTTTAACGGCTGGGGTTTAATGGCAAGAACGGGTGCTAGATACCAAGTCGCTCAACATATTGCGCTTATGGCTGGTGTCGATGCCTACTACAAAGAAAGAAGTTCGGTTGCTGAAGAAATTAATGGTCGCCGATTCAGAGTGCCTGATATTGAGTACTCGAATGTTTCGTTCACTGCTGGTCTGCAGTGGAATTACTAAGCGCTACTTGCAGAATTTAGACAATTTCTGCACCTCAAATTTACCGTTTTAATCGTCATTTATTGGTGCGTGGTTACGCTTTGCTGTGGAGCAGGTAAAAGCGCATTGAGTCACTATTTTTATTAAGGAATTAACATGCAAGTGCATGATTTTAGGAAATCTATTTTAGCTACATTAATTACTTCTTCACTTTTGGTGGGTTGCGGCGGAAGCAGTTCTGAAGAGCCTGAGCAAAAAAATGTTCAAGAAGTCACTGACTCCGGCAGCAATAACGTAAGTAATACGAGTGATACAAGTAATTTAACTACACCAGCAACAGAGGGATCCGCTACCGAGCAGGATTTTGCGATAAGTATTGCTGGCGACTCAATTGCACTAGAGCAAAAAACTTTTGAATTAACCGCGAACGTATCAGAGACAGAAGTGACTAGCTATGCTTGGTCTCATGACTCAAGTTTGAATATCACAATGTCGGGCAGTGAAAGCGCAACGCTGTCCGCGACTGCACCAGATATTGATGCGGACCATGTTGTGAATTTCACTGTTGTAGTGACTAACAGCAACGGGGTTAAATCGCAAAGTACAATTCAGGTTACAGTAAAGCGCAAAGTGTCGAGTGTGACACTAACAGGCCTTGTTACTGATAAGCCCATTAATAATGCGAAAGTCGACATTTCGGTTGGGAGTGAAGTTTTTTCTACAACAGCAGACAGCCAAGGCGCATATTCCGTTTTGCTAGAGGTTGATGAAAGTCAAGTAGGGGAGTTAGTGACAGTTTTTGCAACCGGGGTAGAAGCGCAGCAAAGTGTTAGCTTTGTTTCACAATTGAACTCTGTACAAAAGCTAGTTTCGCAAGCTGGAGAAGATGCAGTGTTGGACGATACTGAAAACTTCTCTGTGAACGTCACCAATGTGACTACGGCAGAGCATGTTCTTATGGCGCGTTTTGATGAAGCTATTGAGTCTGACGAGGAGTTGGCAATTGCACTGGCTAATGTCGACGTTCAGAAAAAAATTGACTTAGCGACACTGATTAAAGTGTTCGTCGACAATGATGATATTGATTTACCAGAAGGGGTTGAGTCGACACTTGACCTTATTGATGATGATAAATCTGTTCAGCAAGCTATGGCAATCGTCAATGAAAAAGATCCGACTCTTTTTGATAAAACACGTGACGAACTTGAAAAGGACGAAGACTTAATTGACCAAAATATCGGATCATTGGTTGGCGGGCACGTTTTGCAGTATCTGCACAACTACGATAGTCCAGCAACCCACCTAGCGCTAAGTGAAAATGGCAAAGGCCAAGTTTCAGCCATCAATACCGTAGCGATTGAACATTGGGAGCAAACTGGCAACTCTGTGACTATTGAGTTGGCAAGCGCTCTAGTAAGTCAAGTTATCGCTTCAGATTCTGGTCTTGAATCAGTCTATATCAATACACTCAACTTAACGGTGTTAGGTGAGAACGAAGTGTATAAGACGGTGGAAGTAGAAGAAATCGGCGATAAGGTCCTGCCAAATAGCGATAAAGTTGCGCACCACAATAAGTACATTACTAATTTAGTATCCAAAAATGATACTTTATCAATTGATATTGATGAATTAACACAAGGTCAATGGTACTTAGACCGCTTCCAAAGCGATGCACGTGAAAATAAAGAAAGTTACGGGATTTTTACCTTCTCAGCTGATGGAAAAGTGATTGAAACGTTTCCTGATACAGATGAGGAAGAGGAACTAGCGTGGCGCATTGCAGAAGATGGTGTTATGGAGTTGTTATACCCAAGAGACGACTCAGAGGAAACGGGAACCGTACGCTTTTGGTTCACAAAAGCAATTGCAGGAGGCTACACTTTTGTGTCCTCTGATGACGAGCATCCTGATTATTCGCACACTGAGTATGGCATTTTTATAAATGCACAGCCATTGGAAGAAGCGTCAAGTATGGCAGGACGTTGGGTTGGCGAAGTCGGCAGAAACACTGAGACCTTTATCTTTGATCTATTGGATGATGGTACGCTAAACGTAAATTATGGTTCTAATAATTTTACTTGGGAAACTGACTTTATTCAGGGCGAAGGTCAAGCATTAGACTTCAACTTAAAAAGCCCCTCACAGCAGGTTGAGTGCACTGAGGCAGAAACTCTGTGTTTAAACGTTGAGAGTCTCAAGCAACGCGTGTTAGTGGTTGAAGACGATATGGTTGTACTTGAAAGAGAGTTTACTGAAAGTGACGACAGTGGCTATCAAGAGATGAAAAGAGAGCTGGTTATTCTTAATCAAGAAGATGATCTAAAGCTTGATGGATTTAACAAAGAGTTCTTTAGTTACACGCGCACTTATTATCTTAATGAACCGCAAAACCAAAAGAGCAACCAAGTGATTCTGGAACCAACCATTGTTGACGGTGGAACTGTATACAAGCTGGGTATATTCGGTGAAACGCATCAAGTATCGCTTGTTGAAGGGCAAATGCGTTTTAAACTCGACGATAAAGAGTGGACATTCGAACTGATTGAGTACGCACAAGATGGCATCACTGTATGTAATTATGAAGTGGGCCAATCTTGTGAAACTGAAATGACATGGCTATTTAATAAACCAGAATAATTACTAGAAACGTATTTGGCAGCAATCGAATAGGTTTTCTCAAAGTTAATTAAACAGCGCGTTTGGTGTCTCACTAAGCGCGCTTTTTTAGTTGGCAAATGTATGCTGTTGAGCGATCGAAGTGTTCACTAACTCTGTTGTGGTTTGCTCAGTATGAGCGCTATTCCAGCAATCATCAAAGTTAACCCTGCAAGTCTCTTATAATCTAATGTGTACTGTTTGGCACCAAAAAAGCCAAAATGATCAATCACTACCATTGCGATGAGTTGACCTAGTAATACAAAAGCGATGGCATTGGCAATGCCAAATTTAGGCGCTACCCAACTAATGGTCAGAATGTAAAACATGACAAAACATCCACCGAAGTAAAAGTACCAAGGTGTGCCTGTTGCATAGAATGTTTTGGGTACTCCGCTGGTGGTAAACAGGTAAGTAAGTGCAATACACAAACCCACAAAAAGCAAAATGACAGCCGCCAGGGCCGTGTTTTGCAGTTTATTAGAGAGTCCACCATTTAATGCTGCCATGATAGGAATACCCAAGCCCGCAATAAACATAATGAATCCGTATAGCATAAAGTTCTGTGTTCCTTGGAGCATGTTATTTTCCTCGTTTCTATATTTTGTGGTCTGCAGTTGAGCAATTATCAGCTGTCACTTTATCCACCATCACAGCTGTTGTAAAACCTGGGTTATTTAATTCACTGAGCGTGTTAACGGCTTAGTCGTTAGGATTGACGCGCACCATTCTATGATTGAAAAGTTAAAACCTGCCATAGCGTGACTGTTTACGAATTACTTAGTACATGCTGTTCAAGGCATTCGAATATTAGCAGCAAATGCTGAATCAATAATGGAAATTCAAGTAAGAGTGTGAATCTGCGTTTAAAATATAGAAACTATTTATAAATAGATTTATATTGTGTGGGCTTTTTTTAATCTACATTGTGGTAGAGATTTAAAGTTGTTTTATTTGCAATAAAAAGTAATAAAGAAGGAACTATATAAATGATTAAAAATACACGTAAAGCGCTCTTTGCTTTAGCTGGATCAACCTTATTGACAAGCGTTTCCCAAGCAGCACCTGTTTTAAATAAGACCATTCATGAGTTTAATGCCGGACTTTATATTCAAGAAGAGTTTAATATTTTAAAAGATGATAATGTCGTTGACCCAAACTATGCCAGCCAGGAACTAAGGGTCCAACTCAGTCCTGATAAGTCATATAGCCAGATTGGCTTTTACGATAAAATCCGAACTCAATATGGCCAAGCCATTGCGTACAATACCGTTGACAGACGTTGGGTTAAGTTCAAAGGTAAAGTGTTGTACTTTGCCGCTGTATCTGATGGCACAAACAAATTTGAAACCATCCCATTTCGGGTATTGAATCCCGCTGGGGAAGCATCAGAGTGGGGCGAAATCAGGATCAGCCTAGATAACGCATTTGACGGGCACTATGATGTTTATCCAAGCGATGACTTCTCACAAACCAGTGTGGGTCAACCCGTTGCTATTGATGTAAAAGCCAATGACAGTGGTATTCCTCATTACTTTGGCGTTGAAGTATATGCCAGTGCGGCCAATGGACGTGTCACTGTCAACAATGACAAAACTATCACTTATACACCTAATACCGGCTTTGTCGGGCAAGATTCATTTAAATATCGCATTAAAGGAAATAATTTATATGATATTTCCAGTGCGCCAGCAACAGTTACTGTTGACGTAAACTAACCAAATATGCATTAAGGCTATAGTGCGCAATACAGGTTATTGCGCTTTTTAATCAATATCTCGATATAATTTTTCCAACTAATACTTTTTTAATGTTCGTTGTTCTATACTCGTAGGTTCCAATTCGGAACTTAAGCTTTAATTCTCTGATTTACATTCCAATAAGGTGCTGATTTTACGCGTTTGATTATTTGATAATCTTGTTTTTTTGTAATGATTTGTAATGTTTTTCTTTGCCACTCAGGCATACATTTAATCTCGAATTTTAAAAGTGCTAATCACTATATAAGGAGGTTAATATCATGAGTTTAAAACATCTTTCAACATCTATAGTTGCAGTCGTATTGACTGGTGGAATGGCTGTGTCATTTGACGTTTCGTCACAAGAGATACAGATCCAAAATGCATTTGACACGAATTATTGCTTACACAAAGCCGGGTCGGATTCAGCGAGCAATGGTGACAATGTTCACTTGTGGAAGTGTGATCGCAACAATTCGAATAGCAAGTGGTATTGGAGGCAGGTCAGGTACGGTTTGGGTCAAATAGAGCTGGGAAATACTGGTTACTGCCTAAGTAAAAAAGGCCGGGATTCAGCTTCAAACGGCGACAATATTCATTTATGGGATTGTAATTCAGGATCAATCAGCAATAGCTTTTGGGTTCCTAACTACGAGAAAATCCATTTATATAATTATGGTAACTACTGTTTGCAAAAACAAGGAACATATTATCCAAGAAACGGTGATAATATACATGTTTGGAACTGCCAGTCAGGGCATTATGCCAATAAAGAATGGATAATTCATTGGTACTAATTCTGTATTTTTATTGACTATATTATTAGCCCGTATGACACTGTAGTGAATTCGGGTTAATTTATTTTTTAGTGATTTTGATTTTTGATATTAATGTCACTGTTTTTATCAATTGCCATAGGCCGATAATGCGTTTGTGTTACTAGTGGTAAGAGCCGAACAGGCGGGGCCATGCTAAAGATTAAATTAATTCTGTTAAAAATGCATATTTAGTTTTCAGATTTTGAGAGAGCGCGTACAGCTGTGTTACAGTTCAAAGCGCCAGCGATATTATTTGTCAGCAAGGCCTTTTACAAAACAATAAAAATAAATATGAGAAAATATCATGTCAGCAAAAGCCATTATTATTGGGGCCACGTCAGGCATTGGAAAAGCACTTGCCACTCATATGGCAAAACAGGGTTATAAACTTGGTTTAACTGGGCGGCGTGAACATCTTCTGCATTCACTGCAACAACAAATAGGCACTCAAACTTGTATTTCCGTGATGGACATAGCTCAGCCGCACAATGCTATTGCACAGCTGAAGCAATTGATTGAACAGATGCAAGGTGTCGACATTATTATTATCAATGCGGGAACAGGGAGCTGCGAACCAGATTTTCCGCTCAGTGGAGAGCTTGAAACCATAGCCGTTAATGTGACAGGCTTTACCTGTATTGCCAATGCTGCATATCACTATTTTACCCAACAAGGAGCGGGACATATAGTTGCGACCTCATCAATTATGTCATTGAGGGGAGGGCCATGTGCATCATACAACGCCTCTAAAGCTTACATTGCCAGTTACCTTGAAGGCCTATATTGTCGAGCCTATCGAGATGGTATTGATATATCGGTAACGGATATACGACCAGGGTTTGTCGACACTGAAATGGCCAAAGGCAATGGTATATTTTGGCTGGCTCCCGTCGACAAAGCGGCACAACAAATTCTATCTGCTATCGAGAAGAAGAAGCGGATTGCCTATGTCACTAAAAGGTGGCAATTAATCGCGTTATTAATGCGCTTTATGCCCTTTAAAGGTTTTGTGAGGTTGATGTTGGGGGCTAGGCAATAGAGCTGCTTACTTGGTTGCAGGTGCGCTAATATTGTATCTTTTCTAAACATAGAACAGCCATTGACTGAAAGCACCTTAAATAGGCATGTTAGACTTGTCAATCTGGGATATATGGCTAAGATCGAGCGTTTGAAATGTTTCATTACTTAACTGCTGAGCACCCTATGCCAAAATCTAGAACAAGCCAGTTAATCTATACAGTGGTACTGAATAGAGCTTTTTTACTGTTTCCTTTAGTGTTGATCTGTTTATTAGTGACCAATATAACGGTGGAAGATCTGCGCTTTTTATTTGGGCATATGGATGAACATGGCTACCAAAATATCATAGATAATGAAGCGACAATCACGATTTTATTAATCGGCTTTGGCGCTGTGATGGATGGCCGAAAAATTCTCTCTAAAAGGGCATGGGATAGTAAACAAGACCCTAATCTAGAACAACATAAAATGTTAAACGAAACATCAGAATACTATGGGTTTATGCTGATTGTGATAGGTATATCCATCGAAATTGTTGACCAACTAGCCAGTTACCTACGCAATTTCCAAGTCGAGTTATTAATGTTTGAAGCTTGGTTTAGCATTGTCTTGAATGTGGTCGCAATTGGCGTAATGTTAAAGGCTGCCTACAAAATTGCTTTGATGGATAAGCAAGCGCATCAGCTATAGTTAGGTTAAATGATAAGACAGCCCTTGTGCTTTGCTGGCAGTAAAAAATGCTTGTTGATGCCAAACCGAGCTAAGCTTTTTACCGCCGCAACTCATCACCCAAACAATGTTCGCAAACTGCGCCGCTTTAAAGCCATAAATGAGGGCGTTAGGGTATAACTTGGTGAGCACATTTGAAAGCTGCTCAATGTGTGATTGTTCGGTGAATACGGTATTGATAACAAGCCAACCATTTTTCGTTAGAAAGTTGTTCAGGTTACTGTAAAAGCTGCTATCAAAGATAAAGGGCACGAGCGTTTGGGAAGCAAAAATATCCACCACTAACAAATCAATCTGGTGTTTAGGTGCTTGTTGCACAAAATCATATGCATCCGCACAGTGGATCTGGCTGTCAGTTTGCTGCGGATTAAAAAATTGATTGTATATCTCTATAACTTGTGCGCTTTTTTCAACGACTTCAATCTGTATATCTGGATTATGGGCATTGAGATATCGAAGCAAGCCGCCACCACCTAAGCCCAATTCAAGTACTGTGTTTACCTGCACAGCCTCTAACAACGGAATGGTCATAAATAACATATGAGGAAACATTAAGCTCTCAGGCTCCGCTTTTGACATAGCGGTTTGTAAAACGCCATCAAGGCAAAACCAGCGCAATGTGTCGTTTTCGAATACTTCGAATGTGTGTTGCTCAATTACTGTGTTTAACAGTACGTTTGGCGGTGTCGAATTGATAGATGAATCACTCATAAGACCAGATCAGGAGTTGGACCGATTGTTCATCTTAGCGTTTTATTTCTAGTTTTGTAATATAAATCAGTTATGTTAGTGATGATTCGCTTCGTTTGTATCACTTTAAGATACAAAGTAAGTGCTGTTGATCTTTTATGCGAAACCAGTCAAACTCAACGACCCTTATAGCAAAAATAAAAACAATGTTACGTCGCTGTCTTTTTGTTTTCATCTTGGTCTTTTCTGCCCTCATAGTTACTTCGGCTCAAGCCAAGGTAATTAGATTTGTTGCCGAAGATCTGCCGCCTTATCACTATTTAAATGAGCAGGGAAAACCTGATGGTGTATTGGTCGACATTGCCAAAGAGCTGCAATTACACAGTGGACTTAAGGCGAAAATAGAGATTTTGCCGATGGCAAGGGCCCATCATGAATTGCAGACAAAGTTTGATGTCGTGATGTTGGCTTGGCTAAAAACACCGAGAAGAGAAAAGCACTTTCAATTTTTGGGCACAATGTGCCAAAGTTCAGCGTCATTGATTGGACTAAAAAGCAATGTTCTGCAACTGAGTCAGCTTGACGATGCAAAACGACTACGCACGAGTACAATCAGAGGGTATTACAGTGAGCAGTATTTAAAAGAAGCGGGCTTTTCTGAGGAACATGATTTGGTGCTAGTGTCTCATTACAAAAGTATGTGGCAAATGTTGTACAAAGGGCGTACCGACCTCATTTTAACCAACACAAGAACACTAAAGCGCGAGCTAGATGAGCTCGGGCTAGATCCACAACTGCTCGAATACAAGCTGACTTTACACGATTTCCCCTCTGAACTTCACTTGGCAGCCAATCCTCAATTTTCCAAGTTGGATGCGCAAAAACTCAAGCATTCCCTTGCGGCGATAAAAGCTTCAGGACGCTACGATGAGATAGTTAAAAAATGGCGGTTTATCAACTAGCCCGATAGCGGGAACTTATTTTTATTGATTTATCAGCGCTATGATTTTTCATTGACTACACTTTGAACATCATCTCAAAGTCAGGAAATAACAAAAGCGTGATGGAAACAAGGGAGTTGCAGTTAGAAACCGTATTGGATAGCGTCAAAGATGGCTTTTTTATGACCAACAAAAGCGGAGAGATCCTCAGCTTTAATTATTCTGCAACGCAAATCTTTGGTTACGAAAAACACGAAGTCATTGGCCAAAATATCTCCCTACTTCTACCTGACTCAGAACAGCAAAAATATGCTCAGTATTTACTTGATGTCACCAACTCAACATTTGGTGAGCAAGAAAGTAAAGACTACGGTGTAGGCATTGAAATGATTGCTCTGAATAAAGGTGGCAATACATTTCCACTTGAGCTTGCCATAAGTGTTTTACCCTCTAATGATATTGTGCTTGGTACTGTACGAGATATTTCTGAGCGAAAACAAGCTGAGTTGTCAATCAAGTCCTATGTTGAACATATCGAAACCATTATGGATACGGTACTGGATGGGCTTATCACCATAGATATGCGAGGTGTGATCCACGGTTTTAATGCGGCGGCTGAATCTATATTTGGCTTTCGTGCTCGAGAGGTGATCGGTCGCAATGTTAAAATGCTGATGCCTGAGCCCTTTCAATCCGAACATGATTCCTATCTAGATAATTATCATACAACAGGTGATAAGAAAATCATTGGTATCGGGCGCGAAATAACAGGTAGGCGCAAAAATGGTTATTTATTTCCTATGGAGTTAGGTGTAAATGAAATGACCGTCCAAGGCAAAACAATGTTTGTGGGTACTGTACGTGATATATCTGAACGAAAAGCGGCAGAAATAGCCATAGATTCCTATATCCGAAAGTTGCAGATAAGTAACTCAGAGCTTGACCAATTTGCGTATATTGCCTCTCATGATTTGAAAGAGCCATTACGGGGGTTGGCGAACAATGCACTTTTTTTGGAAGAAGATCATGCCGACTCCCTAGAGGGAGAAGGGCTTAGACGCATTGCTCGGATCCGTTTTTTGTGTACCCGGATGGAAAAGCTCGTTGATAGTTTATTGTATTACTCTCGACTTGGCCGTCAAGATTTGGCGGTTGAAGAAGTAGATTTAAATGAGCTAATTGACAGTGTAGCAGAGCTCACTTTACCGGAAGAAACCACCCAAAGTGTACATTTATTAATTCCAAAAGTGCTGCCCAAAGTCACCTGCGATAAACCTCGGGTGTCAGAGTTGTTTCGCAATTTGATATCTAACGCTGTGAAGTACAATAATTCAGCTCGAAAAGAGATAGAAATAGGGGTCAAGTCCTGTGTAAACCCTCATTCTAACGTATTGGAGCAGCAGGTTTTTTATGTAAAAGACAATGGTATAGGTATTGAGGGCCGCTTTTTTGAAGATATTTTTCGAATATTTAAACGGCTCAATGAAGAAGATGATTCGGTGCGTGGTACAGGCGTTGGGCTCACATTTGTCAAAAAGATTGTGGAGAGACACAATGGTCAAATATGGGTCGAATCAGAACTTGAACAAGGCAGCTGTTTTAATTTCACCCTAAAGTTGGGAGAGTGAGAAATGGATAAAGATTTGGGCCTGCTGTTACTGGTCGATGATAATCCCGATGATTTTGAAGCGATTTTAAGAAGCTTAAGAAAAAGTCACTTTATGAATCCAATTCAATGGTGCCAATCGGGCCAAGATGCGAAAGACTTTTTGTATAAAACGGGCAAGTATAGCGAGCATGAACATTTAAAAAGGCCCGTTCTGGCGCTGGTTGACTTGAACATGCCCGGTGTTGATGGTCGACAATTACTCAGGGAGCTCAAAACTGATCCGAAAATGTGTTCTATTCCCATTGTGGTATTAACAACCTCAAGCGATCCTCAAGATATTGAATCTTGTTATGCCTTAGGTGCAGCGTCTTATATTCAAAAGCCCGTTGAATTTGATGACTTGGCAAATGCATTTAAGATTTTAAAAGACTACTGGTTTAATGTTGCGCTATTGCCCTCCATAGATGGTTATGACTAACACCGTGTTGTAGAGGCGAATAGTTTCAAACAGTTACCCAAAAATTGTTACAATTTAATTATTGCTTCTGACTAGATCACGCTGTCCTGAGGGTGCACAATAGGTACGTAAACATCTCGAGGCTGACATGATCCAGTTAAAAAATGTTGTATTTTCTAGAGCCGATGGTGCGGCTCAACGACGCATTATTAATAATGTTTCTGTGACAATTGAGGGCGCGCAACAGGTCGCCTTGGTAGGCGACAGTGGGTCGGGAAAAACGACTCTGTTAAATTTGCTGGCCGGGTTATTGATGCCTGACAGCGGTGAAATCAAAGTTAATGGTACCGTCATCTCTGGGTTTGATGATAATCAGCTTGCCCTTTATCGGCGTCAAATTGGAGTGATATTTCAGCACTACCAACTGCTTGAAGCGTTGAACGTGGCGGATAATATTACCTTTCAAGCGCGTTTAAACGGTCTAGAAGTATCACAACAAACGCTTTCTACTCTCGCTGAGCGACTCGGCATAGCGCACAAGCTTATGGCTTTGCCCTGTGAGTTGAGTGGCGGGGAGCAACAACGAGTTGGTATTGCAAGGGCCATTATCAACCAGCCCAAGGTGATATTGGCAGATGAACCAACCGGAAATTTAGACAGCGAGCGCAGTCAAGAGGTGCTTGAGCTATTGCAATCATTATGCAAAGAGCATCAAATTAACTTAGTAATGGTTACGCACAGTGAAAAACTGGCCGTTCAGTTTGAAAGGCAGCTGAGGCTCAAAAATGGGCAGCTACATGACTGAATTTAAGCTTATATTTTTCGCTTATTGGCAGTTTTACCTTCGTCACAAGGGGCTTTTTTTACTTTTTATACTTGGTTTTAGCTTGGGCACGGCTTTGATAAGTGCTATTTATGGCTTAAATCTAGAAGCTTCGAAGCGTTATACCAATAGCAGCGCGTTACTCGCAGTTCCTGTTACTCACTTTATTAAACCTAACCTCGGCACAGAACGCCTCCCTGAGACGGTGAGAAAACAGTTGTCCCGCCAAACCAACATTCATTTTGAAGTCGTCTTAGAGGGTCGGGTCCAACTCGAAAATAACAAATGGCTCAGCATCAAAGGTGTCAATTTACTTCATTGGGCGTCACAATCGGCACCAAGCTCACAAGCTGGGTTGAATGCACAAAACCTTAGTCGCAAAGCGCTATTTGATACGGTTTTTTTAGACCCCAAAATGATTGCAAGGTTAGGCTCGAACAGACTTAATATCAATGGCGTCAGCTATCATATTTCACCATTTGAAGGGTTGGGTTATCAAGCGCTTATGGACATAAGTTTGGCCGATAGATTGCTTAATGCCAACGGAGAAGTGAGCTATTTAGAGGTGTTTGACTTAGATGAAACCGCCACCACTAACTTAAACCAAGCGCTGCAAGGTAGCGCGAGGCTCGAGCGGGCCGACTCACAGGCCTTTGACACGCTTTCAGGGCCATTTTTCTTTAACCTCCAAGCTCTGGCACTGCTGGGGTATATCGTTGGTGCATTTTTAAGCTTTAATGCAGTTAAGCTGGCGTTTTCTGCTAGGACAACCTTGCATAAACAGTTGTATTTGATGGGCTGCCAACCGAGCAGGTTAAGGCAAGCCATGTTTATAGAGCTGGGATTACTTGGGCTTGTGTGTGCCTATTTGGGGGCATTATTTGGTGTTTCACTGGCCAATGTGTTGGTTGCTGATGTCACGCAGGTTCTGCGCAGTTTTTACCAGTTAGACAGAGCATTGACAGTCCAATTGAATTGGTCGATGGTGGCGCTAGGTTTTGTGCTAAATATCGCGGTGTTGTCAGGCTTCTTTCTTTCACATCGACTAACCCGCTTATTCGCGAAAAAAGGCGTTACGTGGCTTATATTATCTGGACTTTGTAGTGGCGCGGTATTACTTGCCTTGTTTGCAAAAAGTAAACTTGTGGCCTTGTTTCTATGTGCGGTTATATTGTTGATTTTCTTTTGCATTACACCGGGTGTGATCACTCGAGTGTTTTCAACTCGCTGGCCTGTGCAATCGCCTTTGATACTGTGGCTCAAAGGCGATAGTCAGGGGCAACTTAAATCTTTGTTAAGTGCTGTCTTGGCAACTTTGATGGCAATGGGCGCTGCAATTGGTATGTTGGTGATGGTCAAAAGCTTTAGCCATACTCTGGATGGCCATTTGGAAAGCAGGTTAAGTGCTGATTTATATGTACGCCCAGCAGAGGTTAGCACACAAATGCATAGTCAACTGGCGCAAATGCCCCAAGTGGAGAGAGTGGGGGTGTATTGGCAAGCTCGCAGCGAACTGATTGATGAGAGTAAACAAATACCACTTAAACTCGTTAGTTTTGGCCGTGACGCAAGCTTTCATCAGCATGTTACCTTATTGGGCGGCCACAAGGTGACGGCGCAGCACATATCACCTCATCAAGCGAGTATGCCTAGGTGCTTGGTAAATGAGCCTGGTTGGCGTTTATATGGCATTGAAACCGGGCGTATTGTTGAGGTTAGACAAGGACGGCAGGTGTTTGAATGTTTGGTCTCTGGGGTATTTTATGACTACGGCGAGCAGGAAGCGACATTATTGACCGCCACAAGTGTCATAGAACACAGTGGTTTTAAGTATCAAGCGTTTGGCTTTTCACTTTCGCTCATCAATGACGACGATATAAATACAGTAACTGAATATCTAGTTGAGCAAATGTCCATTGAGCGCACTCAAGTGAGCGTGAATAAAGTGTTTAAGCAGTATGCAAAACAACTGTTTGAAAACACGTTTAGCGTCACTCATGCGTTAAACATATTTATCATGTTAATCGCATTATTTGGTGTATGGGTGAGCTTTTTGACACTGGGAAGGCGTCAACTTCAACCTATGGCAGTGCTGCAAACTTTGGGAGTGACTCGTTCACAATTATTGCGGGCCAAACTGCTGCAAACCTTGATTATTTTGACAGTAACCATTGCATTGGCAATCCCATTAGGGATTTTATTGGGGTGGGTGCTCCTGACTTATGTGATGCCTTTGGCATTTGGTTGGAGCATGGCCATGATATTGGATTGGAAGAGTATATTCGCGTTTAGCCTTGTTGTATTAAGTCTGGCCATGTTTGTTGGCGCATTACCTATGCTAAGGCTGCTAAAACGTAACATCGCAGACAGTGTAGCAAAGCTATAGAGAGTCAAATGAAAACAAAGTTTATAGCAATAATAATAGGTTTTGTGTTGGTGATTACGGCGCTATTAAAAATGGATGGTGAAGTAACAAATCCGCCACCAAGTGCTCATCTTTTTTCCTTGCAAAGTGGTGAGGCGGTAGAGCCAGGGACCACTTTGGCGTTTCCTAAAGATCATGGCAGTCACCCTAAGCAAGGCATTGAGTGGTGGTATGTGACCGCAAATTTAGAAAGCACCACAGGTGAAAAGTTTGGTGTGCAATGGACTTTGTTTAGAGTAAGTATGCCAGATATCTCTTCTGATATATCGAGCCCTTGGTGGGATGGGCAATTCTATTTTGCCCACTTTGCGGTGCAAACTGACACGCAGCATGTGGCATTCGAAAAATCGGGTAGAGTATCAGATGTTACGATTAGTGCATTTCCATTTGAAGCTAGGCTGAAGAGCTGGTCATTGGAAAGTGTTGATGAGTCCTTTCTACCTTTGAGCTTAACTGCCAGCGAAAACGGATATCGTGTTGCACTACAGCTCGATAACAGTCCAAGAGTCTTGCATGGCAAGCAGGGGTATAGTCAAAAAACTCAGGACGGTCATGCGTCAATGTATTACAGCTATCCATTTTTAGATGTCACAGGTGAAGTGGAATTTGACTCTCAATACCACACTGTCAAAGGGCGAGCTTGGCTTGATAGAGAGTGGTCATCAGCATTTATTGATCCGAGCCAAGCGGGGTGGGACTGGTTTAGTTTGCAAGCGGACAACCCCGCTGATGGTGGGTTAATGGCGTTTTGCATTCGCTCATCGAGTCGTGGTTATGAATATTGCAGTGCGACGGCGATTGATGAAAATGGACAAACTCGGGCATTTGACAATGATCAAGTTGCGCTGGAGGTCTTGGAGCATATTCAATTGGCAGATGTTACTTACCCAACGCGTTGGCGGCTCAGAGTCGAGGGTTTTGAGCCAATCGACATTCAGAGTATTAACCCTGACTCACGCAATAAACTGAGTATTCCTTATTGGGAGGGACGAGTGTTGAGTCACGGAGGATTTTCAGGTGCAGGTTACGGAGAGTTAGTAGGTTACTAAACTGATAGTTTGCAGGTTATTACGACAATAGCCGTTTGATCAAAATCAGGGGAATAATCGTTTGTGTTAAAAAATTCCCACATTGCGTGGAATTTTTCTCGCGATGTTGCCAAGGAGGGATTATCATGCGCACAAAGAAACTTATATAGGCAGTAAAGTATGTCTTGCCCTCCTTGTCCGAAGTGTAACTCTGAGTATGTTTATCAGGATCAGAGCCAATTAATCTGTCCAGAGTGCGCTTATGAGTGGGACCCGTCAGAATCTGAGGAAGATGATACGCCACAAGTAAAAGATGCCAATGGCACCTTACTTGTCGATGGCGACAAAGTGACTGTGATTAAAGACCTTAAAATAAAAGGCAGTTCACAGGTTATAAAAATAGGCACTAAAGCGCTAGTTAGGCGTGTGTTGGATAAAAAAGATCACGAGCTTGATTGTAAGGTCGATGGTGTTGGTGAAATGATGGTGACTGCAAAGTTCGTCAAAAAAGCGTAATACAACAATTATAGGTGCACTGAGTCGCGTATACAGTGCACTTAGGCTTAGAACGAGCTATTTAAGATACACTCGATTAATGAATCAACTGGCATAGGCTTGCCAAAAAAATACCCTTGCAGGCGAGACACTCCAGCTCGTTGGCACACATCCACATGCGCTTTGCACTCTACGCCTTCTGCGACCGTTTCGATTGAGATCCCATGTAACATGGATGTGAGTCCATCCAGCATCGCTTGGGCTTTTTTATCGTCTACTGTTCTCTCAATTAAACTTTTATCGAGTTTAACGATATCAATTGGGTAATTTAACAAATGCGATATAGAGGAAAATCCAGTGCCAAAGTCATCGAGAGCAATTTGACACCCGCTGCTTTTAATTAACTTCAGTGTTTCTAAAGTCGCTGTATTATTCTCTAGCAGTGCGGTCTCGGTCACTTCAACAATGACATTGCTGAGGTTGACGTGATTTAATTTAGCTTGCTCGACGATAAATGCGTTGAGGTTTAAATCATGAATTTGCAAAGGGGAGAGGTTGATTGACAGTGCTATGTTATTGGAGTTTGTCATATTGACCAGTTGTGCGTACTTAGCCAGAGATTTTTGAATGATCATCCTGCCAAACGTTTCAATCAGTCGGAGTTTTTCTGAAGCAATGATAAACTCAGCTGGCGAGGCTTTGGAGTCACCGACTGGGAGTCTCACAAGGGCTTCGATGGCAATAATTTTGGTGCCTGTCGTATTAAAGATAGGTTGAAAAAAAACGTCAAAATTGTGGTTTTTTATCACGGTCCTAAGTTCGTTTTCAATTTGAAATAGCCGATAAAACTCTCGTTCCAAGGACTCATCAAAAAAGCAGGCTTTGTTTTCTTTTTGCTTTTTTGCCTTATACATGGCGATATCAGCTTGTTTTAGCATGTCTTCCGATGTGGTTTTTGAAGCGCAAAGCGTAATACCTATGCTGGCAGTGCTGTGAATTTGATGTTTATCATAGTGGAATGGCTCATCGAAGCTAGACAGCAGTCGCTCAGATATCGCCAAAGCCGCGTTTGAGTCCCTGACGCCAGAAAATACGAATGCAAATTCATCCCCACCAAGCCTTGCGAATAAGGGGCTTTCTCGAAAGCTTGACTTAACCCGGTTAGCAAACTCCTTTAAAACAACATCGCCAGCTGAGTGCCCTAAACTGTCATTAATCAATTTGAACCCATCGATATCTAACAACATCACAACCACATACCCGTCGAGACTGCGCATATTGACCAACAGCGAGGTGAGTGCATTTTCAAAATATCTGCGGTTAAAAAGCCCGGTTAATGTATCGCGCTCAGCTAGTTGTTTAACTTGTTGATAGCTATGAGTAAGTTTGTTCTGTAAGTCTATTCTTCTTTGAGATTGTTTGATGCATCTAATGAGTTGGGTTGAAGTGACTTCATCTTTAAGTAATAAATCTTGGGCACCGGCATTGATGCAATTAACCAGCAATTCTTCATCTCTATTGTTTGTGATCATAATGATCGCACAATCCTCGCAGATGTTTTTCGATTTTAATGTCATCAACAGTTGAAGCCCATTTTGCTTGGGCATTTGATAATCCAACAATACAATGTCGAATTCATCTTGTGCGATAGCAGTAAGCCCGTCCTCGGCGCTAATTGCTTCTTTTATATTAAATTTTTTCCCTGAGCAAAATAAGGCTTCTTTCACCAGCTCACGGTCAATTTTTTCATCATCAACCAGCAATATATTCATTTGCTGTGCTCCCTGTCACCACGGTGGCTGTGGCCTGATCTTATGATGTACTTTAGTGTTAATAATCAGCCTAGTTTAGGAGTAAATATTTGGCTAGCGAAGTGGCTATTTATTTACTAACTTAGTATTACTCTTAGTTGATGTTTATCTTAATTAAGGATGCTTTTTTTGAGATGCCTTGGTCGGCAGCAAAAGGTACCAATATACGTTGGCTATGGTTACTTAAGAGCCGCGCGAAATAGTGGCTATGCAGTCAGTGGCAAGATACATTTTTTAGTTTACATGGAAAACTTAGCCAGTGATTTACTATACTTTTTTGAAGTTAAGCGCCCAAGCGCGACGGGGACGAATAGCTGGTGTTCAATGTACCTTAAAAAGCATGGGTCGAATGACTGAAAGGTTGTACATGTTGCGTAATTACCTAAATAAACACGGATACTAAAGCGCTTACCTATCATTTTTGAGGGAGCGTATACAAGCACAAGAAAAATCAGTTTAAAAGCAATGAGAATATCTTGCGGTCATTATATGGAAGTATGCCGTGTTGAGAGCGACGCAAGGGCAGGGCCTAGATTTAAAAATAAGAGCCGTTAAGGCAGGAGCTTGAGCACAGCTTAAGCCAGTAAAACGCTAATTTGGTTTGGGGTGAGGTATAAAGGAGTATAGATGGACGTATTGAATGTTTTGATAGTGGATGATAGTGAGGACGATCGCTATTTTTTAAAGAGAACACTGACGAGCGATGGTTCCCATTGGCATGTTTTAGAGGCCGAGTCAGGTGAACATGGCTTAGACATACTGAAAAGCCATCAGGTTGACATTGTTCTGCTAGATTATTCATTACCCGGCACCGATGGATTAATGACGTTATCGGCGATTAATAAACAGTTTCCGCTATTGCCCGTTATTATGCTCACCGGGCAGGGCAGTGAAACCGTGGCTGCGGAGTCAATCAAAAATGGCGCATCAGACTATATAAGCAAAGGCGGCCTCACACACTTGTCATTGATGAAATCAATTAATTCAGCCATACACTCTGCGCGATTGCATCGCAGAATTGAGGAAAAAAATAGAGAACTTTCGCAGTTTGCATATGTATTGGCGCATGATTTAAAACAGCCAGCAAACGCGGTTCGAAAAATGAGCCAAGTAATTGTGCAAAATTACCATCAATGTGTTCCGGCAAATGTGTTAGATAAACTGACACTGATCAATCAATCATCATTGCAGATGTACGGGTTAATTGATGCGTTGGTTTGTTATACCCAATTAGATTTAGACGATTCTCACCTTTTCGAAAAAACGGATTTTAACAAGTGTGTTGAAATAGCAATATCGAATCTCACCACTCAAATTGAATCCTCAAGTGCTAAAATAGCCTGGTCAGATTTGCCATCCATTACTGCGATCCCGAGCTTTGTTGTACAGTTGTTTCAAAACATATTAGAAAACTCCCTTAAATACTCTGAAAGTCAGCCATTTATTGATATCTCTTGCCAGTGTGATGAAACGTGTTGGCACTTCACCGTACAAGATAACGGCATTGGTATCCCACCACAACTAAGGCATAAAGTGTTTGAGCCGTTAGCCCGTTTACACAATAGTGAAACTTACGCAGGTTCTGGGTTAGGGTTGGCTACTGCAAAAAGAATCGTTAACAAACATCGTGGAGATATCTATTTTTCAGATAATGAATGTGGTCAAGGCAGTAAGCTTCATTTTTCTGTCTCGAAAAAGCTGATGGTATCTGAAAAAGTAAATGCGCTCGAGTAGGTCGACATTGAGTAAATAACTACATCCTCGAGAGTGTCGCAAGGAGATATAGTGTGATTATAGGCCGATTCTTATTAATGTGTTTATTGGCATTTGCGTTAAATGCCGAAGCTCGAAAAATATTGATTGTCGAGACGCTTCAAGTGCCTATCGTCACCACTCACACCAAGCAAGTAATAACTCATTTACAACGATTGGATAACCAATTGGAAATTGAGGTATTTGATGGCAAAGGGCAAAGCGCCATCATAGCTGCGCATATTCAAGAAAAACTTGCTTGTCGCTGTTTTGATTTACTGATCGCTAATGGCACACTCGCTGCGAAAATAGGTAAAAAGCTGCTGGCCAATCAAGGTATCCCTATGGTGTTTGTGACAGTGGCTGATCCAGAAGGTGCCGGGCTTACCATGGGTGACAATTCCAGCAGTCACTTTATTACGGGTAGAGCATACTCAGTAAGGCGCGGCACTAAGTTAGAAATCGTCAATCAACTATTTAAGAATGATAAAGTTAACATTGGTATTGTTGCGACCACATACCCAGCTGCTTTGACAGACATACGCAGGATTGAGGTAATAGCGAAACAATATAAAAATATCCAATTAACTAAAAAGGTCATTGAATATCAGGATGTGAGTAATGCCTCACTAGATGATACTTATTTAGCGGCGTATCAAGCCGCAAGCGCGATTCAATCACAAGTGGACTTTTTCTGGTCTGTGAATGGGCCGCTTAGCGAAAAAAGTGAATTTGTCCCTGCTATGTCTATTTTGAAACCTATTTTGTATGGTGCAAATATTAGATCGGTGCAACAAGGTGCGTTATTTACGGTTATTCCTGATCCTGAGTGGACAGGGAAGGAAATCGCCAAAATTGTCGTTAAAATATTAAGTGGTACGCCTGCTAGTAAAATTGAAATTCGTTCTGCGTCAAAGAATATTCTGGCGTTTAACGTCAAAACCGCCACGTCGTTGGGCGTTGTTATACCCTTTAGCTTGCTCAAAATAGCGGGCGAGCATGTGTATCATTAACGAGCGATAAAATGAAACTTAAGTATCTATTATTTATAATATTTTTCCCTTTAATGGTACTTGGCCCTGCAGCGGTGGGGTTGATTGCATATCAGTTTATTGAGCGGACAACTTTCGAAAAATTAACACTGTTAAATGATATGCATACAACAGATTTTATCGGCTTGCATGTCGAGTCACGAAATCAGACCTTAATTAAAAACAAACTAGATGGCTATCCGAGTTATGTAAATGCGTATAAAAAAGAGGTGCTGTTGGAGGTTAAACAAAGCTATGAACACTACGACGGCAGTTTTTTAATTTTTGATAAGACCTTTGATAAGTGGTTTTACAAAGAGGGTTATTTAAAGGGAGATCCTCAGGCGCAGTTAAGCGCAATCGGCTTTGATATCATTGATGGTGTCAATGTGGTGAAAATAGGTCCGGAGCGTTATATCTATTCCAAACACGTATTCTCACCTTGGGGGTGGGAAATCTACGGTATTTATCCGCTATCTATGACCAGCGGGCTTTTACATGAAATTGGCTTCGCTGTATTTTGGGTGTGTGCGTTTATATTAGTGCTACTTTTTGTCATAACCTCCTTTATCTATAGATATTTATTTCTAAACCCACTGACTAAAATCACGCAGTTTTCAGAAAATGTGTCAATGTTAAAGCTAGATAATAAGCTGGAGATAGAGTCGCCAACAGAGTTTGCTGTTCTGAGCCGCTCGTTGGAAACAATGCGGGTTAAACTGAACGACAACTTAGAAAAAATTGAGGCAGCAAATGAAGACCTCAGTGAGTTTTCTTACCGTACCTCACATGACTTAAAGTCACCGCTGACCGCGTCTAAGCAGCTTGCTCAGTACGTATTGGAAGATATAGAAAGCGGTAATTTACAAGAAGCAACAAGCAGTGTTGAACGTATTTTTAATCAAATGTCTAAGTTGGAATCTCTGGTCGACGATGTGCTGTCTTTAACTCGTGTTGACTTGGTCAAAGAAAGAGATGAATTTTTTGATATCCATGATTTACTAGATGAAGTGACAGCAAAAGTAAACGCTTTCTATCACGCTGAACAGTGTGTTCTGACTATGACTGTCGATATGGACGACACCAAAATATTTGGGCAGCGAGTGCGCTATAAGCAAATCATTGAAAACTTAGTATCTAACTCTTTTAAGTACAAAGATGTTGCCAAAAAACAGTGTTTTGTCACTGTTACTATGAAAGATAATGACCATGATAGGATCACACTTGAAGTTGAAGACAACGGTGTTGGCATACCAACAGCGTATCATCATCAAGTCTATGATATGTTTAAGCGATTCCACCCTCAGCTATCTTCTGGATCCGGACTTGGTCTTGCAATTGTCAAAAAACACGTTGATAAATTGAAGGGGTATATCAAGTTTGAAACTTCCGATCAGGGAACTCGATTTACTATTCAAATTAAAAGGAATGAATAAACAATGACGCCATTTTCAATATTGATAGTTGATGACAATGAAGATGATAGGTACATTTTAAAGCGGCAGCTAAGAGACTCGAAATTACCAATTAGCAAGGTATTTGAAGCGTGTGATGGCGTCAATGCAGTAGAATTTTTTGAAGACGGTGAACAACATGCTGCAATGAGCGATGAGGTTTATCCGCCAAAGTTTATATTTTTAGATATCAATATGCCACTTATGGGGGGCTTTGAATTTTTAAAAGTCTTTGAGGGGGTGGTGAAAAAGCTGAGCCTTGATTCAATCATCATTGTTATGTTCAGTAGCTCGGAAAGAGAGCAAGATAGAAAAATGGCGTTGAGTTACTCACAAGTCAAAGGCTACTTTATTAAAGGCGCCTATGGCGTTGACAATTTAACAGAGCAACTAACCTTGATGGTCGATTCGAACAGCTGATGAGCCATTTAATATCTATAGCTATCGAATTGCTATGCAATAAGTGGTGTATAGGAATGTGGGGCAAGTTGCGCAGCAATCCCAGTATAGCTTTGCGCCATCAATTAAAACACTGTTGCCTTCAAACGAATTAGGCGCTTCTTTTTTCGTATAGCCTAATAGTTCAAGTTGACGCGCAAGCGCCTTTACTACGCATATCTTTATCAAGAATTGAAGGCGCTTTACAGGCTATCAGCGTTACTTTTTTGTGCCTTGATTCAAAGGTGAATTGCTGTTCACTACCGTTAAATGGTTAGTGTTATTTTCATCTTCAAGCAATTGTTTTACTTTGTGTTCACTCATGGGTTGGTAATATAAAAAACCTTGCAGCAAATTAATATTTAAATCTGCACAGGTTGTTGATTGTGGGCTTGTTTCAACACCCTCAGCGACAATATCAAAGTCTAATTTAGTGAGCATGTAAGTCAGTCCTTTAAGCATGTCGTGACTGGTTGAGTCCGGCTGCGAAATACTTTGGATTATCGAACGGTCAATTTTTACTATTTTTATGGGAGATTTAAGCAGATAAGGTAAAGACGAAAAGCCAGTACCAAAGTCGTCTAGCGCTAGCCCAATTCCCTGCTCAGCGAGACTGGCTAGGGTTTCATTGATCATTGATGAATTTTGCAATAGGGCTTCTTCGGTTAATTCGAGTATCAGTCGTTCCGGTGGTATTTGAAATCTAGTAAGTGCTTCTATCACCATATAAGCAAAGCCACTTTTGCTTAACTGGCCTGGCGAAACATTGATCGCGAGCTTAAATTGGTACTGCTGATTTTGCAGCATAGCGGCGAAATGTTTAAATGCTGATTCCAAAACCCATTGGCCAATTGACTGGAGCAAATCGGCTTCTTCGGCAATGGGAATAAACTCGGCAGGTAGTTGAGTGGTTGTTGCAATAGGCCAGCGTAGCAAGGCTTCGAGAATCACGATTTTTTCGGATTCTCTGTCAATAATAGGCTGGTATTTAATATCAAACTCTTTATTGCTAACCGCTTGACGCAGCTCGGCTTCTACTTTGTATTTAAGTAAAAAAGGCGCCTGAATGTTATCTTGAAAAATTTCAATCTGCTCGCCTGATTTGCGCTTTGCTCGGTACATTGCAATATCTGCTAGTTTCATCAGATCTTGACTGTGCTCTGCATTATAAGGCGCGATGGCAATGCCAATACTGCCACTGCAATGCAGCGCATGACCGGCAATCTCAAAAGGCGTATCAAGGGTAGCGAGTATGCGCCTAGCAATAACTTGTGCTTGCGATATTGATGATAGTTCACCACAAGCAAATGCAAACTCATCTCCACCTAAGCGGGCAAGTAACTCGTTTTCACGCAATACCTCTTTTATTCTACCAGATATAGCGCCAAGCAATCTATCACCGGTATGGTGACCGAAATTGTCGTTAATATGTTTGAATTTATTGAGGTCTAACATCATTACAGCGGTTAATTCGTTTTGGCGGCGAGCTCGGGAGCAAAGCAGACGATTCAACATTTCTTCGAAATGGAAGCGATTGTGCAAACCAGTCAAAGAATCTCTCTCAGCCAATTCTTTGATATGTATGTAACTCTCATGTAATTGCTGCTCTAGTTCATGACGTTTTCGAGCTTGTAATATGGAGCGTGCTAACTGAGAGCCGGTGATTTCTTGCTTGAGTAAAAAGTCTTGCGCGCCTGCATTAATGCAATCCAAAGCAAGTTGTTGATCATAGATATTACAGGTCATCACGATTGCAGTATGTTTTAGATAGCAATTGCCTCTTAACTCGATAATTGCTTCGACACCGTTGACCAGCGGCATGTTGAAATCAAGTAAGATCACGTCAACTTGTATCTCTTGAATGAGTTGATATGCTTCAATAAGGCTACTGGCCTCGACAATATCATAATGTTGTTGCTCGCTAGAGAGTGTTTTTATCACTGTTTTTCTATCAATTGCATCATCGTCAACGACAAGTAACTTTGTGTAGGTCATATGGTCCTATTCCTTGCATATTCAGCATCGAGACAACAAATGTTGTTTCTGGGTTATTCAACTTTAACTCTAGACCAAACCCTTTGAAGTGAAAGCGTTGAAAGAAAATAGCGGCCAATAAATTGTTTCTGCAAATTGCGATAGAGTGATTAAGGCTCGACGTTTTTTATATACTTTGTTTGAAAAAATATGCTTGTATAGTGATATTGATTTGATTAACACAATGCTGCTTAAGGAAATACTGAAAATGGAGTATTTGATTGCTGTCACCCTATTCGCAATTTCCACGTCAATCACACCGGGGCCAAATAACATTATGGTGATGACCAGTGCCCTAAATTTTGGTATTAAAAAAACCTTACCCTTGCTGTCGGGAATTTGCGTTGGATTTAGTGTGATGTTGCTGGTGGTGGGGCTGGGCTTTGGACAAGTATTTAACTGGTTCCCAGACTTACATTTTGTGATTAAGTGTGCGGGCATTGCCTATTTACTGTATCTCGCTTGGCTTATTGCCCGCTCAGGCGGTGAAACTATGGAATCACAAGCGCAAACACCACTTACGTTTATTAACGGGGCTTTATTTCAATGGGTAAATGCGAAGGCATGGGTTGTCGCAACTGGCGCAATTGCTGCTTTTACTTCATTAGGTGAAGGTTATTACGGCCAAAACATGACAATTGCATTGATATTTTTGGTTGCAGCATTCCCCTGTGTTGGTACTTGGCTTTTGTGTGGGTCTGTTCTTCAACGTGTATTAAAGCAGCAAAAATCTAGAGTATATTTTAATTACGTTATGGCTGCTCTTTTGGTTTTATCCGTAATACCTGTGGTGATTGAAGTGTATACACAGCTGGGTGACAAGGGATTATGAGCGTCAGAGTAACGGTAGTGCATGGGGATCTTTTGGAGCAAAATGTTGATGCGATCGTCAATAGTTGGAATCGCAATATCATTCCTTGGTGGTTACTTTTACCACAAGGGGTCTCCGGGGCAATCAAACGAAAAGCAGGCACAGAGCCTTTTAAAGAAGTGGCAAACTATGGGGCAATTCCACTTGGGGAAGCGCGTTTTACATCCGCCGGTGATTTGAATTACAAAGGGATTATTCATGTTGCGGGGATTAATTTATGTTGGTTTGCCACCGAATACTCTGTAAGCCAATCAGTAAAAAATGCATTAAATCTCGCTCAGCAACATGGTTTTAAGGAAATAGCGATGCCGCTGATTGGAGCCGGCTCTGGCAACAGATCGGCGGATTGGTCTTTTCGGTGCATCATGAAAACACTCCAAGACATTGACAGCCCTGTCGCTGTTAGAGTCGTTAAATACATGTCGAAGCAGTGATGATTTCTCAGTGTAAGCTACCGTTTTTTAAATACTTTTATAGAAGATTGTGACCTGCTGCCCTATACTAAGCGGCTCAAAAACGATCATACACTGTAAAGCATCTCTAGGGGGCGCCTTGAATATAGTCATTATTGAAGATGAACCGGCAATCGCGGATACATTAACACACGTATTGGAGCTGGATGGCTTTGAGGTTAACTGGTTCAATACCGCAGGCGCGGGAATTGAATATTTGCGCTCAGCACATGCTGATCTATTGGTGCTTGATGTTGGCTTACCTGATGGCAATGGTTTTGAGCTTTGTAAGCAGATCCGCGCGTTTTCTGCTCTACCAATTATTTTTTTGACGGCGCGATCAGACGAAATTGATCGTGTTGTTGGGTTGGAAATAGGTGCTGATGACTATGTCACTAAACCATTTAGTCCAAGAGAGATGTTAGCGCGAATAAAATTAAGACTGAATCCTAGACAGCAAACGCTATCACACGTCAAAGATATAACCACGTCCGACTTAACAGAAGAAAATTACGACTATCATAAAAATGGTGTCGCATTAGGTCTGACTGCATTGGAGTTTCGGTTGCTTAAAGCGCTGATCACCGCATCATCACGTGTTCTAAGCCGCCAACAGCTGATGGACTTTGCCGATATGCCGATTGAAGAGGCATATGAGCGAAATATTGATTCGCATATCAAATCTATTCGCAATAAGCTGAAAACTGTGCAAATGAGTGATAACTTAAAAACCAAACGCGGTTTTGGTTATTACTTTGAAGACTAGGAAGTACGATGCAGCGCTGGCCTAAAATTCCACTGGGACTGAGACTATTTTTGCTCTATTTCGTCATTGTGATCATGACGACCTATTTTGTCAGTTCAACACTGCTCAAAGAAATCAAACCGACAGTGCGTCAAACTACAGAAGAAACGCTCGTTGATATGGCAAATTTGCTCGCTGTGTTGGTGGCTGATGACCTGGCTAATGAGACCTTACAAAGTAGTAAAATTGCCCATTTAATTCAGCAGTTTGGTAATAGAAGTGTCGATGCGGCGATCTGGGGAGTCGATAAGAAATCCATGACTCACCGAATTTATGTCACTGATATGTCAGGTATTGTGGTTGCGGATTCTTGGCAACAGGACATTGGGCGTGATTTTTCGCGCTGGAATGATGTGTATCTTACCCTTAGGGGACAATACGGCGCTCGTTCCACCGCGACAGATCCAAATGATCCGCTTTCAACGGTGATGCATGTGGCGGCGCCAGTCATATACCAAGGCCAAACCATTGGGAGTTTAACGGTTGCCAAAGCGAACCGCTCTGTACAGCCATTTATTGACCTGTCAAAACAGCGAGTAATTAATTGGCTCGCGGTCATGAGTGTGCTGGTGTTATTGGTTGGAGCCGTGATTGCGTGGCGCATTAACTCAGCATTGAAAAAACTCTCTGTATACGCTTATAAAATGGGGCAGGGAGAAAAGGCGGCAAAGCCAGTTTTTAGAGTATTTTATGAATATGGGCAGCTCAGCGATGCTCTGGCGGATATGCGAAATCAACTCGATGGTAAAAATTACGTTGAGTCATATGTTGAAACACTGACCCACGAATTGAAAAGCCCGCTCTCAGGGATAAAAGGAGCCAGTGAACTATTACAGATGCCGCTAGAAGAGGCTAAACGACAGCGATTCGCGACAAATATTGAGCGCGAGTCTGAGCGCATGCAGTCTTTGATTGACAAACTATTGGTGCTGGCAAAACTAGAAAAACAGCCTGAACTTGAACAGACAAGTGATATTAATAGCGCCGATTTAGTACACTATGTTGCAGATACGCTGAACATCAAGATGGAACAAAAAGCGGTTAAATATCAATTTGATGATACACATAGTATTGCTATTGTCGGCGATATCTTTTTACTGCGCCAAGCTTTACTTAATCTGTTTGATAATGCACTAGATTTTGTTACTCAAGGCGGGGCGCTTGAAGTGCACATAGTGCAGCGAGATGAACATTGTTGTTTCGTTATTTTTAATGAAGGGGCGCCAATCCCAGACTATGCGCTAGCTCGATTGACCGAACGTTTTTATTCATTGCCAAGAGCCAACGGCAATAAAAGTACAGGGCTTGGACTTAACTTTGTTGATCAAGTGGCCAAGCTACATTTTGGTTACTTGCAAATTCGCAACCGCAACAAGGGAGTCGAAGTGACGTTGGCAGTGAAAACTCCATAAAGACTCCACAATAACTCCACGAGTAAGCCAAATAAGGTTATTAGACTGTTGGTAAACCTAAGGAGTTAATCATGAATAACCAAAACAAAGAAAAAATGGGCGTAAAGTTTGCGACCTTAATCGGGATTATTATCTTTCTGATGATACCTTTGATGCTGATAAAAGACTTGATTGATGAGCGCAGCCAAATGCAGCAACAGGTCCAGCGGGAGATAGCTAAAAGCAGTAGTGATGAGCAACGTTTAATCGGTCCATTTTTATATATCGAATTTGAGCGAGAAGTCGAGCTGAAAAATGAAACCAAGGTGATTAAGGACAAAGCCTTTGTGTTACCTGAAACGCTTAAAATACACAGCAAATTAGATACATTTGAAAAATACCGGAGTATTTATAAAGCGACCTTGTATCGCTCTATCAACACCATCTCAGGTGAGTTCTCGATTGCTCATCTACACGCACTGCGAGCAGAGCAAGTGATAAGTGCAAGCTTGGTATTTGGTATCGAGGACATTAGAGGTATCGGGTTAGATTCAATATTAAAAGTGTCTGGCCAAGAAGTAGATATATTACCGGGGTCACTTTTAAACAGTATTCAAGAGGGCGTACACGCGCCAATCTCAGTGTCGCAATTGGCGAACGAGACTTTAACCTTTTCAGCAGATCTGCATTTACAAGGGATGACACGGCTTTCATTGTCGCCGCTTGGCAGTGAAACGCATTTGAGTATGTCTGCCAACTGGCCTCACCCAAGTTTTGAAGGTGAGTATTTGCCTTTGAGCTCTGAAATCAGTGACGAGTCATTTACAGCACGCTGGCAGGCGAGTTATTTCTCCACCAATATGCAAAGCATTTTTACTAATTGTGTCATGCGCAGTCAATGTCAGATGTTATACAGCCGAACTATGGGGGTTGCGTTAGTGGATCCGGTCGACCACTATTTGAAAAGTCATCGAGCAATCAATTATGCCTTACTGGTTATTTTGTTGGTAATGGCAAGCTTTTTCCTGCTCGAGCTGGTGCGTTCAGAGCCGATCCATCCTGTGCAATATGGCTTTGTCGGACTTGCGTTAGCAATCTTCTATCTACTCCTTATCTCATTAAGTGAGCATCTCGGATTTGGCGCTGCTTATCTAATTTCCACGTTAAGTGCGACAGGTTTACTTGGCTGGTATGTTACCGGGATACTCAAAAGTTTAAAACTAGGGCTCTACTTCAGTGCCGGTCTAATCATGTTGTATAGCCTGCTCTATAGTATGTTAGGTGCAGAAGATTATGCACTATTGATGGGCAGCTTAATGTGTTTTATGGTGTTGTCTTTGGTAATGATTTTAACACGCAAAGTGAATTGGTATGGCCATGCTCGTAGTCAGCAAAGTGCCTCAGAAGCCACTACAAATATTAAAAATCAGTCCCCTGCGACTTAGCGAGGATCAGGGCCAATAAAATCAATAATTAAAGGTGATTTATTTAGATAGACAATGTGTGGCAAAATTGTCGGTTTTTTGCAGCAATAATGATGGAGATTGTATAAATGCTAGAGCTTTCGATTTTGCCACTGTTTGCCATGACGTGCTTACTTCTTGCGATTTCACCTGGGCCTGATTTGGTGTTGATTTCGGCTTACTCTTCAGGGCAAGGTTTTTTGGCTGGGGTGAGGATATCACTGGGAATTTTTATTGCGGGCCTGTTGCAAACATTGGGTGTTGCTTTAGGCTTAGGTCAATTAATGCAACAGTTTCCACCGTTAATAATGCTGGTAAAATTACTCGGCGCCTTATATCTAGCTTGGCTTGGCGTGAATATGCTAAAAACTTGGTGGATAAATAAAAAACAACCACAAGCGTCCGTTAAAGCCACACCTTTGTCTTCTCGAAACCTTCTTATCAAAGGGTTTTTAAATAATTTAATGAACCCTAAAGCCATTTTGTTTTTTAGCGTGTTTTTAGTTCAATTTACAAATGATACGCAGCCTATGGTGCCTCAAATCATCACCTTAGGTGTACTACTATGTACAATCGTTTTGCTAGTTAACTTTGCTTTTTCTATTATTTTCAGCAAAGTAGCGAGCATTTTTGCTGGCAAATTTAAACTTGCGCAACACTTTGACGGTATTCTAGGCACGTTATTCCTAGCACTAGCAGCGAGACTGGCGCTCTCAAAAGAACATTAATTTGGATGATATACATGACAACAATAACAACATTAGAAACAGAGCGGCTGAAATTAGTTGCGCCCACAACGGATAGCCTCGATGCCTATTTACAGTTTTATACCGACGCAGGCGCATCAAAAATGTACGGTGGCCCCATCGAACCGGCGCAAGTACTGGCAAGGCTTAAAGCCGATTTAGGTTGTTGGTATTTGTATGGTTTCGGTGTGTGGGTCGTGCAGGAAAAAGCAACGGGAAAGTATATTGGTACATGTGGCTTTTGGCGTGGTTACAACTGGCCAACTGAACTGACATGGTGGTTGCTACCCGAAGGTCGTGGCAAAGGCTATGCCGTTGAAGCGTCAGAAGCCGCGATAAAACATGCATATGACGAGCTGAATTTTGAACATGTGCAAACGTATATGAATGACGATAATGCCCCCGCTCGCGCTTTAGTAGAGCGTTTGGGTGGTGTTAAAACGGATAGAATGTGTTTCCCTGACGGCCTATATCGGGATATTTATACGATAAACGCCCCTCAATAACAAACACCTGAGCAACAAAAAGCGATGCAACGAGTAATATCCGATACGGGGCGTAATTTTGCGCCAATTACCGGCGCGTTGTTTTCTCTTGGCTACTTTTTGATACTGTGGCCAGTTATACTCATATGTTCATGGTTAAAGCGGCAATATGTTAGGCATGTATATCGTAGTTAAATATTTCTAAAAGGCGACGTAAAGGATTACTCGGCTATGAGCTCAACATTTTCATAGGCTGCAACAATGGCAGAGACATCGCCACTACCTTGGTCTATACGCTTATAGTGTGCAATGGTTTTACTGAGGTATTCTGATGCCACAGCACGGGTTTGCTCGTCACGGTAATACCAAATTTTTTCACCAACAGGCGAGATGTCGTCAAATACTGTTTGGCGAGCTGCTTTATTTGATAGTTTTAGCAACTCGTAATGGCGTTTGTTTTCTTTGATCAATACTTCGTCGATTAAATGTAGTTCAAGACTATTGAGATCTTGCCTCAATGCATATAAATGATGCACAGGGCAGAGCAAAAATTCGATGTCTGCATTAGGGTGATCGGCTAGTATTTGTTTCACAAAGGCACTACACAGATCGCCGCCTACACCTGCAATAATCACTAAGTGTTTGCCTTGCTTTTCACTTAGTGGCAACTTGGCGACGTCCAAACAATGGGTTTGCCACTGGTCGCTTTTGTGTAGATAGAATTGCCGTAATTTCGTTTCCAGGGCTTGCATCAAGTGCGGCACAATATCGACAAAGTGAATTTTAGCATTGAGGCCTTTATCGAGCAGGTTGGCACCAAGTAGGCCGTGATCGCAGCAGCAATCCCATATATGGGTATAGCGGTCATCAACCAATGCACTTATTTGAGCAAGTCGTTTACCCAGCTTCATTTTTATTTACCACCTTTGACTTGGTAGCGAGCTAGAAATGTATCCACTGTCTCTTCAATGATTTTATCTTCGGTAATATGGGCATCCATCTCAAAACCATACAGGCGTGGGTAGAATATGAATGATTTAAGTTGAAAGACAAACTGCTTGGTCGCAAATGTAATATCGTCTATTTCAAGTTGCTCAGCCGCAATTGCATGATCTATGAAGGTTTCAAAATAGCGCATACAACCGACTTTGGTGTTATTCAAATGTACTGCCATATCAGGATTTTGCAGTAACTCTAAAAACGCAACCCGGGCGATACGTAAAAAGGGCGCTGAAGTCAGCATTTTTGCTTCGGAGCGTGCAATCTCTATAAGCTGTTGGCGCATAGTTTTGTCATTTGTATAGATCAACTCCTGCTCTTGAGTTACTTGGTCGAGCATGTTTTCGATCACGGCATAAAGAAGCGCTTCTTTGCTATCAAAATGATTGTAAACCGTGCGTTTTGATACTTCGGCAGTTTGTGCCACCAAATCCATACTGGTTTGTTGTGCTCCATGTTCAGCGAATAAAAGCTCTGCTGCTTGAATGATTTGCAGACGTTTTTTTTCGGACAGCTTCATTGTTAACTCCTCATTTTGACGAGGCTAGTGTAGCTGAATTTAAAAAAAGTTGCACTGCATAGTTTACTTTTTATATTGGATGTGAAAAACTGCACCGTGTAGTTTACTTTTGGTGATGGCAAATGAAAGCTAGATATAAAATCTCCCTTTTTGCAGCAGTATTATTTGGATTAACGGTTGGAGGATGCACTATGGTTTCAAACTTAGATGCACAAGTGAATGAAGCGGGTTATTACTCAACACAGTTTAAAGCGGGTAAATTTCATAATAGTAATGAAACTGAGCAGCCCAACATGAGAAAAACCCTAGGCATTTTCTGGCGTTATATTACTGAAACTAAACAGTCGCCGGTGCCGAGTAAGCCTTTACCTATGGTACAGCAGAGCACATCTATGCTGACTCAGTTGTCTGATACACAAATCCATATGATAAAACTGGGTCATTCATCGGTATTACTGAAAGTGTACGGCAAGTATTGGCTGCTTGATCCGGTATTTTCAAAGCGCGCTTCGCCTTTCAGCTTTGCAGGTCCTGAACGTTTTCAAGACACGCCTATTTCCCTTGAAGACTTGCCGCCCATTGAACGCATTCTGATCTCTCATAATCACTACGATCATTTGGACAAAGACAGTGTATTGGCGCTCATAGACAAAACTAAAGAAATTTTTGTACCACTTGGCGTTGAAGGTGACCTAAAACAATGGGGTGTTGATGACATTAAGGTCAAGGCATTTGACTGGTGGCAAGAGCACACGGACAACAATAGCCTAGTATCATTTGTACCAACTCAACACTTCTCCGGTAGAGGATTGGGAGATAGCAATAAAACACTGTGGGGGTCATGGGTTATTAAGGCTGGCGATCAAAGTATCTATTTCAGTGGCGACTCCGGTTATTTTGATGGATTTAAAGAAATTGGTCGTCGCTATGGGCCATTCAATTATACCTTCATTGAAACTGGTGCATATGACAAAGATTGGGCAGATATCCACATGACCCCAGAGCAGAGCGTGCAGGCGCATCTCGACTTAAATGGTGAGGTCATGTTCCCTATTCACAATGGAACATTCGATTTGGCTTTCCACTCATGGTACGACCCGCTTGAGCGTGTGAGCAAAGCGGCTGAGCATGAGCAGGTGACAATAAACACGCCGATTGTAGGGGAAGTGATCACGGCCGGCACGCCTCATAACAATGCCTTTTGGTGGAAATCTCTGATGTCGAAAGGTTAACAGCCACGTTTTGTTTGTATAATATACCGGTCCAAAGCAACCTCGTTTTGGACCAGACCTATGAATACAGAAATAGAACAAACCACCATTGATATTGTCGACCGACAGCTTGAAGCCTATAACAATCAAGATATCGACGCATTTGCAGCGACTTATAGTGAAGACGTAGAAATTTACCAATCTCAAACTTTGGTCTTCAAAGGAAAGCAAGCGCTCATTGAGCGTTATGGCAAAAAGTTTTCAAGCCTTAGTTACTTACATGCTTCTTCTTTGACGCGTATTGTTCAGGGGCACTTTTTAATCGATCATGAGCTGGCTCAATCGTCAACTCTACCCAGTAAAGAGATTGATCATAGCGTCAAAGTGGTTGCTGCATACGAAGTAAAAGATGGCCTTATCTGTAAAGTCACTTTTATGGGCTAATATTTAGATCATTCGCAGCATTTACAGTGTTGTTGATATTGATTATTATTATCAATATCAACGGCCAAATTACCTTCAGGATGAATTATCAACAGCTAATTGCTAAAGACGCTTTTGAAAAAGCGTATCAAAACGCAAGTGCGGAATTTGCAGTGCAGGCAATGATCCTTAAACATAGCCCTGCCAATATTGATAACTTGGCCGCCTACATAGATGCTGGGCGCAAATTTGTAGAAGTGTGCCTAAAAGGCGGTGACCAGCTACATGTTACTCATTTAAAAATGTGGATTAGGCGTAATTTGGTATTAAATTATGGCCGAGGCGCAGCTAATTTGTCTTTTCAAAATATGTGTCTAGCTGAGCTTATGTATTTAGATAAACAACTCAAAACAGTATTTGCCAATTATGGCAATAATATCACCCCCTTGTTGCCGCAAGTGAGGTGATATTAAAAACAAACGCGTTTAAATATGGGCGTTATGAAAGGCTGTTTATGGTGCGCTTTAATTGTGCTGACAGCTGAATTAAGTAATCTCGACCATACTGGTTGTTTTCAAGCTCTGCGAATAAAAAAGCAGGTAAATCATTAACATAGTCTTCATTTAGACTTGCAATACCCAGAGCGCATGCTGCAACAGTGTCAACATCACCGCCAAAAGCGACTGATTGAGTGAGTATTTCAGAGAAACTGCGTGCTTTAACTAAAACGGTGAGCAAGGCGTTTACGGTTTCATGACCGCAACAAGCGACCTCTTTATTCCAGTTAATATCCCACTTAATATCGGTATGAGATTGAACAAAATTAGCGACTTGCTGTTTGGGTCCAAGTTGATAGAAAAAGTAGTGACTAGCTAGTGCGACAGCTTGAGAAGAATTAATACCGACAGGTGTGTTGTGAGTCACACAAGCCTGTAGCTTTGCCTTGTTGAGAACATCGTCAATATTGGGAAACAATCCTATTGGGACTGAACGCATTGCTGCACCATTGGCTGTGCTATTGGGCTTTATTTTTGCCAAAAATTCATCAGCGGATTCAATTGACTCCAAAAAGGCATAAAACCCTTTTGAATACCCAAGTCGCTTGTCCCGTTTAAAACACTCAACAAACTTTCGTGTAATACTTTCCTTAGTCCATGGTTCAGAGCTTACTATGAGTTCTGCTAACGCAATCGACATTTGTGTGTCGTCTGTATAATGGCCTGGCGCAATACCTAAACCGTGTTCATGGTAGGCTGTCAGGTTATTATAGTTTGTAACTTTTTCTTTGCTAGCAAACTCAAAGCCAGCACCGTAAGCGTCACCGATAGCGATTTCTAGTAACATGTAACTTCCTCTATTTGTTCCATCAGTAAATTTTCTACCTTTGTCATTGTTGAGCAGGCCGCTTAGCTTTTTAAACAAGTAAAAAGTGAAAGTTTGATTTTCTTTTATCGAGCCTGAGTTGCAGATCATAAAGGTTAGGGATTAGCACTTAACAGTGATACTCAAAATGTGACCCATTTGACTAATGACACTCTATTTAATAATTCAGGGTGCAATTTAGTACGTTGGAAACTTGCTTTGCACTTACTTTATCAAAATCAAAAACAATCATTGTTATGATGTAGGGCAGCATGAGCAAACCAAAAAGCCTATCAACAACGCTTTTTCATCACAAATACGCCTCACTAAATAACGACCAATATCGTTTAGAGAGGCTTGTTTTTCTTATGGGTATTTTTATCATTGCTATGAATAAAAATAAAGCACCTTCTGTTGCCATTAGGGGCTACTGTAACATTTGTGCCCAGATAAGGGGTTTGATAATTCCTTCAGCAAGACATTTTTGTTAAAATAGTGCGCTTAAAAGCTTATTTTTGAGGAGTTTCATGAAACACTGGGCTGTACGTATATCCGTCTTAATACTTATCATATTGGTTGCTAGGCAACCTGACCTTGAACTGGATCATCAAGGAAAAATCATTTCGTATAAAGGATTAGTACAACCAACGGATTATTCAGGTGTAACAAATGAAACTTGCACAGCACGCCGACTAGCTTCCGTTGAGCACCCATATATTGAAAACACAATACCTGCGATAGGCAAAGCATTTAAGCTAGGTGCAGACACAGTACACTTAAACATTCATGCTACGACGGACAAACAATTGGCTGTGTTTCATGATTGGACGTTAGATTGCAGAACTAATGGCGAAGGGGTGACGTCTAAGCAAACAATGGAACACCTCAGAACACTCGATGCTGGGTATGGCTACCGTGTTGGCGAAGAGGAAACCTATCCATTAAGAGGTAAAGGGGTAGGGCTGATACCTTCTCTTGCAGATGTACTTGAGCAGTTTCCTGAAAAGTCATTTCTACTCAATCTAAAAACAGCAGGGCCAGATGCCGTTGAAGTGCTTAAGAGTCATTTGGAAAAGCTTTCTGAAGCGCAGCGCAATCGTTTAAGCTTTATTGGTCTTCAAAGTGTGTCTGAAGGGATCATAGAAAAATTCCCAAACCAAAAGACGTACTCAAAAGAAGTTGGTAAGCGCTGTTTAGTGAAATATATCTTTATTGGTTGGTCTCGTTACTATCCAAAATCTTGTGCCAATACAACTCTGGTGTTACCTGAGCAATTTGGTCGCATCTTGTGGGGGTGGCCTGATCAATTTGCTGCGCGTGCCCAGCAAAACGGCAGCGAAGTATACTTATATCAAACCAAGCAACCTTATTCCAAAGAAAGCGATTTTAGAAAGCAGGGGATCGGTTTATTTACCGCAGATATGTATGGCTTAGCTGAGGCGGCAAAAAGCCAAGAAGCCAATAAGTAGGTCAACTGACGTTGATTAAATAGTGAAGAGGCCGCAAGTTGCAGCCTCTTTTTCATTAATACACGTCTCTGACATAACGCTTTTGTTTTTTCAGGCTCGCTACGTAGGATTGAGCTTGTTCAGCATCTAAACCGCCATGTTCAGCGATCACATTATGAAGTGCTTTGTCGACGTCTTTGGCCATTCTAAATGCATCCCCACAGACATAAAAGTACGCGCCGCGTTCAAGCCATGAAAATAGCTCAGCGCCTTGTTCTTGCATTTTGTCTTGAACGTAGACTTTCTGCGTTTGATCTCGGGAAAATGCCAAGTCTAGGCGGGTTAAAATCCCAGATTGTTGCATTGCTTCTAACTCTTCTTGGTATAAAAAGTCGCACGCCTTTTGTCTATCGCCAAAAAACAGCCAGTTGTCACCAGTAGCCTGTGTCGCTGCGCGTTCTTCTAAAAAGCCTCTAAATGGCGCGATACCAGTACCAGGACCGACCATTATAATGGGGGCTGACGTGTCCTCAGGAACAGAGAAGTGCTTATTGGGTGCGAAGTAGCACTTTACCTTGTCGCCAGGTTTACAAATGTCGGCCAAAAACGTTGAACAAACGCCATTATGTGTGCGGTTGTCCTGAGTATAACGGACGCTTGCGATCGTTAAATGCACTTGGTTTTGATGTTTCTTAATACTCGAGGAGATGGAGTAGGCTCTCGGAGCAAGAGGCTTGGCGAGACGTATAAAGTCGCTGGCCGTAAATGCTGTCGGCGCATATTTTGTTAATAGGTCAACGCAATCTAGTCCCCAAAGAAAATCATTGAGACTCTGCGGATCCTCTTCTAATTTGGCAATAAATTCGGCATTGCCACTGCGTGCAGCTACCTCAGCGATAAACTCTTTACTAGGTACTCGGATCTCTAAGTGTTCACTGAAGATGGTTTGCAGTGCAAGAGTATGACCATCAAATTGTTCGTGTTGTTCTTTCCTTGCGCCGAGTATGTTGATTAACTCTTCGACCAAATCAGGCCGATTACATGGAATTAAATTGATGGCATCACCTGCGTCATAGCTCTCATTTGTATCGAGCAATGAAAATTCGTAGTGACAGGTTTCTTTGCCAGAGTCTGGTTTATTTAATGTATAGGCATTTATTAGCTCGGCTTCGAACGGGTTATCTCGATTGAATTTGGGTTTTGCCTTTTTTGTTGCTGCGGGGGGTGGACTGGGCACAACTTCACTATGTCCATTACTGCCTTTTTGCGCAATGGTTGGCAGTGTCTCTGCGATCCACTCCTGCGCTGGAGATTCAAAGGCAACATCGCAATCGACCCGCTCTGCAATCCGTGTGGCCCCCAGCGCTTCTAAGCGCTCATCCCACTGAATGCCTGCAAGACAAAAATCGTCGTAGTTGGTATCGCCAAGTGCTAATACGGAGTAATACGTATTGTCGAAACGCGGTGCGCTTTCGCTCGAGATATCGTCCCACAGAGCTTGGGCATTGTCAGGCATTTCTCCTTCACCGTAGGTACTGGTGATGACCAGCAAACGTTCGGCTTGGCTTAACTGTGTAAGGTCAGCGTCATCCATGTCAATAACAGCAGGAGACAGTCCATGGTTTTTAGCTATCTCTGCTGCTTCTTCTGCAACGCCTTCGGCATTGCCTGTTTGCGAACCATAAATAATGGTTAACGGCTTGATCTGCTGTTGTGGAGCACTGGCGGTCGAAACATGTTCTTCTTTAACTAATAACCGGGTGTGCAGCCCAGCTAAAAAGCCGCCCAGCCACTGGCGTTGATCGTCATTAAACGGAATATCTTGTGGCAAAAACGGGACTTTTTTGTTGCTTTTTAATTGTTCCATAAGGTTCTCCTAATTACGCTGCGGTTTTGACGGCTTCAGACAGTACATAGCAATAATGTGTAGCGAGCAGCTCATCGAGACTGCGGTACTCGAGCAGCGCTTTTTGCACGGCTCTATCTCTGTGCATGATCCACACACTCGTGCCTATCGCATGTGAGTCACAGACCTCTCTGAGTGAAAGCGCATCTTTGTAATCTTGCACGCGTTTTAAAGCCAACAGGCAGCTAAGAGCCTGATCGTCATAACTGGCCAAAGCTTCTTTTGCATCTTTGGCTAGTGAATCAATCAGTTTGTGATCTAAGGTTTCAAACAAGTACTTTGCGGTGATCTCCGTATAACCCTGTGCATGTTGTTTTTGCACCAATTGCTCCGCTCTGTGAAGCACACCAGCACTACTTATATAGTTGTAAACTAATTCGGTATCGCAATCGCCGTAGCCGGGTAGCTTGCCAGCGAACAGGGATGCTGCGTTACTGTGATACTTGTGATATGCAAGCTGGATAGCTTTGACAGACTTATTTGCCCAGCCGAGCGATAGCTCTTCTAGCATTGTCCGCCTATTTAATGACAGGACAATCTGTTCTGCGCAGTGGTACTGATAAAGTGCGTTTGGAATAAGCACATAAAAGTGTTGCTTAGCGGATTGCCAATTATCTATTAGTGCTTGCACACGTGGTGAGCCAGTAGCCGCGAGGTGATCGTGCAAATGTTGCAACAGCGCCAGTTCCTGTCCGCGACTTAGTTCATCGTCCGTGGCCAAACACAGCGCCGAAACGGAGTCTTGCGAGCACAGTTCACTAATTTGACCCGATGGATCATATTGATATGCGGTTCCGCCACTCATGCCATTGCCAAACCCTTTACCATAAGCGCCTAGGTTGACGATGGCACCATTGGTCATGTATTCACAGCAAAAATCGCCCACACCTTCTACAACCGCGACCGCGCCGGAGTTTCTTACTCCAAATCGGTCGCCTGCCTGACCGCAAACATAGAGCTGTCCGCCAGTTGCACCAAATAGTGCGAAGTTACCAATAAGGACATTTTCATCGATATTTTTACCACTGCTGGTAATGGTGATCTGACCGCCACTGGCGCCTTTGCCAACCCCGTCGTTACAGGTTCCAATATGGCGAAGCGACATGCCTGAATTATTGAAGGCCCCGTAACTTTGACCAGCAGAGCCTGAGGTATGCAAGTTAACACTATGCGGTTTGAGTACAATACGGCCATTTTCAAGACGCATGATAGCGGGGTGGGCGTTGATATCTTTATCTGACAGTTGGTAGGTCAAAATGCGTTCAATATCGATTGCCAATTGACCTGCGACGGTTTTATTACAGTTATTGAGTTTGATAGATTCACTGTCGAAGCATATCTTTTTAGTCGTTATAAACTCGCTTTGTAACTGTTTTAGCCATTTGTTATCAATATCAAAATTGGCTTCCAAATAGACTGGCGAGTCGAATTTTATCTCTTCGGCAGGCTTTAACATTGCAGTCATATCTAACTTGCCAACCATGGCAGGATGGGAGACAAGATGCAGTAAATCTGAGCGCCCACGCACTTCAGTTAATGAGTGATAACCTATGCTGGCCAAGATCTCTCGTACTTCGTGTGCAACGTTCATAAAGTATTGTGCCAGTGCTCTCGGATCGCCTCGGTATACTTCTGGGTTGGTGGTAAGTCCCGCAGGGCACTTTAAATTACAGTTTTTAGCCATTACACATTTGAGCATCATAAGCGCTGTGGTGCCAAACTCGAATGAATCGCCGCCCAACATAGCCGATTTAACAACATCGCTACCCGTTTGATGTGCATTGGAACATCGCAGTGTGATTTTATCTCTGAGGCCGTTTTCACTGAGTGCTTGATGCACTTCGGCAATGCCAATATCTGCCGCTCGGCCAGTGTGTTTTAAGCTTGTTACTTGGGCTGCGCCTGTCCCGCCAGTGTTTCCTGCAACATTGATGACATCGGCACCAGCTTTGGCAACACCAACGGCAATCGTACCTATCCCTTCTGAAGACACGAGTTTAACAATAACCCTGACACGTGCTGCTTTGGCATCGTGGATCAGCTGGCCTAAATCCTCAATCGAGTATGTATCGTGGTGAGGTGGTGGAGAAACCAGCTCTACACCCGGTGTGCCACCGCGTGCTGCGGCTATCACGACATTGACTTTAGGCGCTGGTAACTGACCACCTTCACCAGGTTTAGCACCTTGACCAATTTTGATTTCGATTTCTTGCAGTGCTGGGTCGGCTAAATAGCCGGTCCAAACGCCAAAGCGCCCAGAAGCAAACTGCTTTATTTTACTGGCTTTGACTGTATTGTAACGGCGAGAGTTTTCACCGCCTTCACCCGAGTTACTCATCGCACCTGCGATGTTCGTACCTTGTGCTACGGCTTCATGGGCTTTTTCAACCAGTGCTCCATGACTCATGGCACCTGAAGCGAAAGTGGCAGTGATTTCGTGGGCGGGTTGCACTTGGGCAAGGGGCACTGGCGCCACCCCTGTACAAAGTTTTCCGCACAGTTTATCTAGCGTAGAGTTGGTTCGTGTGACTATTAAGATCTTATCATTGGCTGGTAGCACCTCGTAAATTTCAGTTTTGAATAACTGGTTTAATGCCTCTGCAAGGTGCAAATTGGTATCTGGCTGATTGGCACTGTGGCTAAGCAGCCATTTATGTTGAGCGATAGGCTCTACGCTTAAACCTCTAATATTGACTTTAAAAGAACCGGAAATCTCTATCAGTTTTAAAGCATCAACAAAGGCCTGTGTGCTATCAAGGTTTGTAAAATCAAGCGGTAGAGAAAGGACATCTCGCAGTGCAGCTGGACGATGATGACGTTCAACAAGTAGGTTGTGACTGAAATCTCGATAAGCTTGTGTGATTTCAAATTGGGCTATTTGCGCGGGGGTTCTGGCTTCGTAGCCAAGATCTTTATAGCCGTCATCTTCGGGTAGAATAACGCCTGTATCTGTGGACTCGAGCTGTGACTCATCAATATATTGAATTTTTTCCTCAGTCATATTGATGTATTCACGTACGGCAGTTGTGCCAAAACTGTGGCCAGCCCCTTGGGCCCGTTCTTTAAATAAGCCGAGCACAGGAATTTGATCTTCGGCTTGAACCTCAAATACTTTTTTGTGCCACGTAATAGCGCTATCAGCAAGATCTTTAAAGCGAGCTCCACCTACAGGTGAGTGAATATTGGGAAAAATAGCTTTGAGTAGCGGATCGTGTGTGTCGATAAAGTTGGCTTCAAAGAATTCTCCACCAATGTAGCTCTCGACAGTACACAAACCAAATTTACCCATGGTTTTCATCAGTGCTTTTTCGGCGGCCTTTTGATATCTGGCAAGGGCATCAAAAACCATACCTTCGTCTTTAAATAACTCGATCGCACGATTGTAAACGGTAATAGGGCAGACTGCCGATGCGCCAAATCCCAATAGGCAAGCTATGTCATGTGTGCTCGCGGCTTGTCCGGTGTGACAAATTAAACTGGTGTTGAAACGCAGACCTTCGGCAATCAACTTTTGGTTGATAGTAGCAACGGCAAGTAGAGCAGGAATAGCCGCTTGTTGATGCGTAACATTCTGATCGCTAAGTACAATGATGTCGCAACCTTCACAGGCTAGCTGCTGTGCTCTACAAGCCAGAGTTTTGAGTGCGTCAAGTAGCTGTTGTTGATGGTCATTATGACTTGCATCAACATTGAAGAGCATTGGCAGTGTTTCGACTTTGAGTGCACTCTGCGTTGTAATTTTGGCTAAATCATGGGGTTTTAACAGTGGAGAATTAAGCACTATTTGGCGATGGCTAGTCGAGCTAATATTGGGTTTTGCCCCCAGTGCAACACGCAGCGTCATACCGTCAACTTCGCGTATGCTATCTAATGGCGGGTTAGTCACTTGGGCGAAACGCTGACTAAAATAGCGAGAAACGCCACCTTCCTCTCGAGTCAATACATTGGGCGCAAGGCCATAGCCCATTGCCGATATTTTCTCTGAGCCATCTTGCAACATGGGGTCTAGCATAAACTTAAAGCTTTCTTGGTTCATACTATAAGCGACATGTTGCGCAGTAATGTTTAAATGGGTGTTTTGCGTTATATCACTGTGCGTTACATCGGGTAATTCAGCGAGCGTGAGTCTTGCTTCACCTAGCAAGGCAGCATAGTCATGCTCTGAGGCGAGCTCTTCTAGAATTTGAGCAGTAAATTTAATTTCTTTGTGCTGATGATCAAATACGATCATACCGCCAGCTTCAATCCTTCCTCTGCGAATAATCTCCTCAGCGGGAAAGTCTATTTGACCAGCTTCACTCATTACTGCCAAATAGTCGTGAGTTTCGACACTACGCAAAGGTCGTAGGCCAAGTCTGTCGAGTCTTGCACCTACCTTGACGCCATCGCCAAAAATAAAGGCGGCGGGACCATCATTTTTCTCTTCGTAAAGAGAGAAATACTCGAGCATCGCGCGTACAGGCTCGGACAAACTGTCATCGTTTTCCCAAGCTGGCGGCATCATAGCAAGAGCGGCAACATCAATGGGCATATCATCTTCAATGACACGTCGAGCAAGGGTTTGATCTAGCCGCGCGGAGTCTGATTGCCCAGCCGGAAAGATCAGCCGTTTGTTTTTATACTTCGCAATGGCGTTTTCACTGAGCCGGTTTTTACGGTCAGTGTTTAATTCTCCATTGTGTGCCATACGTCTAAATGGTTGGGCAAACATGGGGTTAGGGGCTGTATTGGTTGAAAATCGGGTGTGAAAAAACAGCGTGTGTATCTGTTGATCGGGATCATTGAGATCTTTGAAATAGGGGACCACTTCCCAGCTGTTCAATCGGCCTTTTAATACCTGCGTCCTTGAACTCATGGATAGGGGATATAAACCCCGAAGCTTTTGTGTGGTAAACGCATGCTGTTCTATTTCTTCAAGCGCTTGATGAATAAGAGATTCAAATAGTGCTTGACTGTGAATGTGAGCAGGGCGCAAAAAAATGACTTGTTTTATGGTTAGTTGTGCCTGCTGGCTTGCGCTATTGAGCACTGCGGCATCGGTTGCAACATCACGGGTGGTCAGTACATCTAGCTCATATTGCTGTAGTACCGTATTTATCAAAGACAATGCATCTTCTCGATTGACAGTGTCATTTGGCAGGAAAAAGTTAGCAACACCAAACTCGCCCAGCTCAAGAGCAGGTTGTTTGGTCACTTTTCTAAAAAATGTGAGAGATAAATCAATATTTACACCAGCGCCATCGCCAATTCCTTCGGCATTCATTCCACCTCTATGTGGGATCATACAAAGTGCCTGATGTGCGTGTTGGATAAGTTGGTGTGTTTTTAAGCTCTGCTTGTGAGTAATAAAGCCGACACCACAACTAGACTTATCGAGGTCTTTATCAAATAAATATCGTTTCATAGTGTACCCAATTCAGTAAAACGGGTGTGCTCATCCTAGTATTTGACTTTGAAAACGAGCTACACATTTTTTAAGCAGGCTTTCCAAGCTACTTCTTTGTGAATTTATATGCAAATGATAAATATTTGTATTCTCTTTAGTTTGGTTTTTGTGCGAGATTTTGAGGTGTTAAAATAAAATAATGTTAAGTTATGCATCTGATTTTTAAGTTGTATTTTTGAGTTTGGAACGCGGGTGATGACTTGTTGAATATTTTTCACGCTGGTGAATTTATATTGTGTTTATCAGCTTTTTACATGAGGTTTTTTGTTGTTCGAAGTTTTATTTCAAAGCCTGTTTATTTAACAAAAAATAATCTTGCTGTATACACAACCCTGTGTTAGCTTAAATCCGTTATGAATACTTTTAACTTTGAAACACTTATCAAATTTTCTTGGTGGCGCTCTTAATTGAGCGGCGCTTGAATACGTGTGTTCAACTGCTGCCGAAAGGTAAGGGTTGAACAAAAACACTGTCTCTTTCGGTAGCCAACTAAACAAGGAGACAGCTATGACACATACCATTCTTACCGGTGACAGACCAACCGGCCCTTTGCACCTTGGACATTTTGTCGGCTCACTGCAACATCGTGTTGCGTTGCAAGAACAACATAATCAAACGATTCTGATTGCCGATATGCAAGGGCTGACTGACAACGGCCACAACCCGAAAAAAATTGCCGACAATATTTTTAATGTGATGGCTGACTATTTAGCTGTAGGTATTTGCCCTACTAAGACCACCATTTGTTTGCAATCGGCACTGCCTGCTTTGGCGGAGCTTGCGATGTACTACGCAAATCTAGTGAGTGTATCGCGACTTGAGCGCAACCCAACGGTGAAGGCCGAAATTGCCAGCAAGGATTTTGGCGCATCAATCCCCGCGGGTTTCCTAAATTACCCAATCAGTCAAGCGGCTGATATAACTGCTTTTGACGCTACCTTGGTGCCAGTAGGTGAAGATCAGCTACCTATGATAGAGCTCACCAATGAAATTGTAAGAAAACTCAATAATGTTGCTGGCCAACCAGTATTGGTGGAAGCGAAACCATTGCTAAGCAAGGTGTCTCGTTTACCTGGCGTGGATGGAAAAGCAAAAATGTCTAAGTCATTGGGTAACGTCATCACTTTTGGCAGCACAGATGATGAAATAGTTAAAGCCGTGCGCGCTATGTACACAGATCCAAATCATCTGCGTGTCGAAGATCCTGGGCAGGTTGAAGGCAATGTGGTGTTTACCTACCTAGATGCATTTCATGAAGATAAGCAGTACATCGAGTCATTGAAAGCGCATTATCGACGCGGCGGGCTTGGTGACAGCAAACTAAAAGGCATATTGGTAGATTGTTTAATTAATTTAATCTCGCCCATTCGAGAGAGAAGAGCACACTATTTAGCAGATCCGCATCAGCTGAAAGCCTTGCTTAAAGCTGGCACAGAGCAAGCTGATCAAAAGTCACAGCAAGTATTAGGTAGAGTGAAAAGCGCATTTGGCTTAAGTGTTTTTTGAAAGGAATATTATGTGACCGACCACGGTTTAACTAAACGGTGGTCGGCACGCCTCATTCCCAATGCGATTGGGTGTCTTACTCAGGTTGTTTTAATGGAGTCGGTTGAAAAATTTCAGGGTCAATTTCTCGAGTATTAAAATTGGGGAAATCCCGTACCGATGCCATTTTTTGTGGATCGCCTGTAACCATTCGCAAAAGTTGATTGGTATCCGCTTTGAAATAGTAAGTGGCTGGTCCCTTATTATTAGGACGCTCAAAGTGCCAAATATCCGCTTCAGTGCCCATCACTTCACAGGTGCCTATAAACTCGGCGTTGCATAGCTCAAGTACATCTTGCATTAATATCAACTCATGGCAGGGGTCAACCTCATCGTTTAATACTTGCTCTTGAAACGAGCTTTGTTGATCCATTTGCGCACGGCTATAAGCGATTTTGGACTTAAAAGATTCATTGGTTGCCGGGTACATGATCTCCGACATCCACAATCTATGACCGGTCTTTTCTTCCGACCAAGGGTTAAACAACCCATCTATTCGACAGACATTATTGGCGTAATCAAACCAGCAATAACCAGACGTGATATGGTCTTGCGGCTGCATTGGCTGCCAGTATGAAATGTAACTGCTATTCCACTGCGTAGGTAGCTTAGGGGGATGCTTTTGTTTTTGCAGATCCATATTATTTGTCTCCGCGGGCAAGGGCTCTTTCAAGCGCTTGGCCTAAAGCTGCCGGTAATGGTGGGAGCTCGCCACGGCGCTCAGCAAAGCTCTGAGCGACTTCGCCCGTAGACAAGTGCATTCTGTCTTCTACCGTTTCAAACCAAAGGCGGCTGATGGTTGCATGTTGATCAAATAGGCGCATGATTGGCATAACGTGCTGGTTAAAGTCAGCCAATGCAGCTTCAACATTGTCGGGGTTATCGAAAACGGCTTTAACCAAGATTTGTGCGCCAACCACAGCCATGGTCGTACCGTGACCGATTGAAAAGTGACCCGACTGCAATGCGTCACCGAGCAGAGCAACGTTACCGTCATATGCTTTCTCATGGCTAAGCGTCATAAAGTTACGCCATTTTAAGCCTTCTTGCGCCATAACCGGATTGCCGTCTAACTCACTTTCAAAGACAGAAGCGATGAATTTCTCTGCTTCTTGCGGCGACATTTCATCAAGCCCCGATTTTTGATAGGTTTCTTCACTGCACTCGACGACGAATGTGCTCATCGTGCTTGAATATTTATAAGAGTGTGCGACAAAAATGCCTTTTGAGTGCGACTTAAAGATCAAGTTCATGGCATCAAATGTTTTTGGTGTGCCGTACCACATGTAGCGGTTTTTACCAAATTCCACTTTGGGTTTGAGGGAATCACGGTAATAAGTCGTGGTGTGATTAATGCCGTTTGAAACCACGACTAAATCGTATTCGTTGCACAATAGCTCTGCATCTTCTACCGCAGGATGTTCGTAATCTATGGTGATACCTAAGCCGACACATAATTGTCTAAGTTCACGAACCATCGACTTTCGCTCGGCACCACACAAGGTCACTCCTGTGCTTTTCAACGCACTTTGATTGTGGTGCGTTAGCTTAAAGTCTTCTAAATACTGGGCATCGAGTATTTCATGGTTTTCTAAATATGACAAAGGGTTAGCCGGGTGATGCGGCGCTCTCCCTGGCAGTACAACACCCCAGCCAACGACGTTGGCGTCAGGGTGGTTTTTCTCAATGATACGAATTTCCCATTCTGGCTTTAACTTTTTGGTTTCACTAGCAAACATCAGACCTGATGGACCGGCACCAACAACTAAAATCTTCATTAATTCATTCTCCCTATTTTGTACCAAACGTTTTGCTTTTCTTGCTTATCTCTTAATTCACTGTAACGCATTGATGTGAAGTAAAGTTTTTCTGCCATATCTGGCGGGTAATGATCTGGAAATTTCTGATTCATATAGCGTGCAAATCGAGCTCGCATAAAAAAGATAGGGTCTGAGCAACTAAGAACTTCATAGTTAGCACGGGCCATATCCTGCATGGCATCGGCTTCAATTTTGCGCTGAACGGTAAATTCTTCGAGGATCTTGGTAAAGTCATCGCCATATTGGTCAAACAAGGTGTCCAATACATAGGCGTCTTCGAGCGCCATATTCATCCCTTGACCTAAAAATGGTGCGGTCGCATGGGCTGAATCGCCAATCAGTAATGCGGTGTTTTTATAATGGAACGTAGATGAGCGCACGTTGATTAAGTCATTGCTAGGCTTGATCATGAATTGCTCAAACATATCTTGACGAATATCTTCAGGAACCATTGGGTAGTATTTGTCGAAGAATGCTCGCATTGCGGTGCTGTCGTCACTGTGCAAGCTCACTTGACCCGTATAAGGAAGGCAAACCGCAAAGCTGATACTGCCGTCGGGGATTGTCGCAGCACGCCCTGCAAATTGTCCTGCTGAGTCCATGCCAAAGAAGTACAGGAGATCTTTGCGCAATCCAACTTTAGATGCATCGGGTACAACCAGTGTTTTATAACCATGTTTGAAAAATGATTGGTGGAACTCAAAACGCCTACAATGGGACTGCATCGCTTCTCTGACACACGAACGCGCGCCATCTGCACCGATAAGTAAATCACCTTTATGAGTAACAAAAGTGTCATTGCTGTCTTTTGTCATCACTGAGCAGTTATCTAAATTGACTTCGATACAGCGTTGATCATAGTGATAGTTCACACCTGCAAGTTCCGCATATTTGTTTAACAAAACTTGAAACGCACTGCGACTGAGAGATAGCGGCTTGAGTTTATCAAGCGGGGGTAGTTCACGCGTTTTTGGCTCTCCTTTAACAAAAAACGACATGCCAGATACTTCTACACCGCATGCTTGAAGCTCTTCAAGCGGGATCCCTGCCGCAACCACAGCCTCTATGCCCCGCACAGTCATACTTACACCAATGGCGCGTGAGCTGACCTGATCAATGTAGTCTGCTTGGCTCAATAGAGGGTTTCCACGTTTCTCTATGATGTGTACATCGTATCCGCGTCTTGCTAAGTATATGGCTGTCAGGCCACCGGCTAGACCGCCGCCAATGACAATTATTTTCTTCATGATTAAGCTTCCCTTGAAAGTTTGCCAGTTGCGATTTCATGCATCTGATTTTGAAAAAACTCTAATAACTCAATTTGTGTTGTTGGAGGTTTTGCACAGACCATAGCTCTACCCATAGCTGCAAGCTTTTTACATTGCTCAGATATGGCCATACACCCTTGCTCTAGGTCTGGAAATACGTGTGTGTTAATAGCTTCAGGTACAGGTGGACCCGCGTTTCTACCTGGTACGCCTGAAGGTAATGTCATAAGTAGTACTGAAAGTGGCCTTAATATCCCGGTCATGAGATCGATAGCACCATTCATTAATCGTGAACGGCGCATACTGCCCAGCGGCTTGATAGCAAAGTGTTGCATCATCAGCTGGAACATTAATTCATGGCACCCTTTATAAAACTGCATAAGTTCTACTGCTGCGGGGTCCGTCACGAGGTTACACCCGCTTCGTGCTTCAAATACGGGATTTTTCAGCACTGGATATGCTGGTTCAAATGGGATATCACTGTTAGTTAAGGCTTTTGATATCGCTCGTAAACGACTAAAATGACTGACTTCAAATTGGGGGGACTCAGCAGCAACTCCTTCGCCTTGCTCAGTCACGAAGTTAATAGCGAATAAGGCTGTCTCCTTATCGTAAACTTCAAACTGATAGCCTGGATATTCTCGATTGATAATTTCATTGAGAAACAAATGATGCTCGCCGCCCAAATTGATCTTCTCTTCACCAAATAAGTCAGGTAGTTCATCGATTGCTTTTGTGATATCGGCATAAAAGTCTGCAATAGACTTCCCGACGGTTGGGAAAAACGCTGGCCACTCAAAGCGAACAAATTTGGCAACTATGTGCTCTGAAAATGGTTCGAATGAAAACTCAGTATCGAGACCAAAAGTGTCTTTTGCTTGCTCTCCCAAAACCGGCTTGCCTGGATAAAACGGCTCGCCCAATGCCATAAGGAGGTTGTTTACCACTAAATAGTGGATCATTTCTTCGTGTGCGATTTCAAGTAATGCACCGCGCCAGCCGCTATTGAGTCGTCTGTCTTTGCCACCATTTACAAGTTCTAGTTGTTGCTCGTTCCAGCGTCCAAGCGAGACTAAGTGCTCGCCAATAGCATAGTTAGGTAATGAGTAGGCGCTGTATATATATTGCAGCATAATTGAAAGCTCTAGGTCCACAGCGTCTTTTAGTGCGCTGATCAGCTGCTTTTTGTTTTTGATTTTGCCGCGGATCTTTGCCTCGGATTGCGCTGCTGGCAATATATTTGGCATAGCGGATTGTTCTACATTACACAGATACTTTAAAAACAGCTGTGAGTGGACTTCTGGCATCTCCCGAGTGCTCGGCATGTAATAGCTTTTGTCGCGGTTTTTTGGGTCACACATTTGCCACATTAGTCGGGCATAGGTTTCACATTTACACTTATCCGCCATACTGAATACCGCTTCAGTCATAAATGGATAAAAAAGTTCGTAATAGGCCATAACATGGGTATAGAGAAAGTCATAGTCAACCAGCTCTGTAGGCGTATCAGCCAATGCCCAATCATCTGCAAGCACACGGATTTGCACTGGACTATAAAACTCTCCTAAAAAGAGCTCTGCGCTACCTGCACCAAGGCTCTCAATGTCGAGTTTTCCTCGCCCATTGTCATCTGTTTCAACAAAAGGAGAGCAAGCCACTGTGTTAGGTGTTAACACGTGGGTGGCCAATTGACTGACAGATGCAGGCTCACCTCTGTAGTAGCTGCGTATGTCCAGTGACTGTGTACTTGGCTTATTTAGCTCCTTGTTTGGACTTTCCATAGAGAGGATGTGTTGCTCAGCTTGAATATACCAATCACTTTCGTACCAAGTGTGCCGCTCTGAGCATAGCTTTAAAGATTGCTGATGAAATTGTGCATCGATATCAGGCAAGGGAATATCAATGACACCAGCATTGAGGTGATTGTTTATGTAGTCTTGCGGTTGTATCACTGCTAACACCTGACCACTATTGGATTTCAAGTACAGATCACCCAAGTTAACCTTGCCACTTAGTGCAGGTGGCATGCCGTTTTGAACCGGAATAGCTTGTTCATAATTTTGATGAGGAAAACTAATCGCACTGTTTAGACTGAGCCAGTTATCTTTAACTGATAGCGCAATAGGCGCGTACTGCTCACTATTATCCGGCCTTAAAATTCGTCCTGTTGGAGAGGTTTTCATGTCATCGTCGTACCACAAACCAATGGAGCCGTGTAAGTCGCAAAAAACGGGTTTGTTAGGTGTCATAGGCGGAGACAGGTTACTTACACAGTACTGTACCACTAAGCCTTTCACCGTTGGGTCTTTTAGCTTATCTTTCAATACTGATAGAAATTCAGACTCAAGACCTAGCTGATTAAATATAAATTCTTCACTGTCTTTTTTTACTGTGAACTGAAACAGACGAGCTTCGCTCATTTCTTCATGGAGAAAGTGGTTAATCGGCTCTTCAATATAACCACGGTTAACCCATCGAACACCATGTGTGCAGTCAATGTCTGCTGATAAAATATGTGCAGTATTGGCTGACGATTTAGGGTCTGTGATAGTCAGTTGACCAGCATAAATGAGTGCCGAATCTCTTCGTGTCGGGTCGTTGTCGACCCAGCGTGCACGATTAAATGATGTTCTCAAATATTCGTTGTAATGCCCCCAAAGTGACAGTTTATTGCCGACTAACTTATCTTCGGTAATGTATTCACCAGGTTTTAGTTGAACCGATGTAATTAAGGTGTTTTCCCAGCTGAAGTGGTTATTACCACACATGTTGTAACCAGCAGCTAGGTTAAATTCACCTTCATCGTCAAGACGGCCGTGTGCATTAAATTTTGGCCCGAATGACTTTACGTAGTCATGAAAGGCCTGCGGTGGCTTTGCTACGTCGTAGGGTTTACCATCCTTGATCGCCGTGTTTGTCGATATATCTAAGGTATTGTTAATATTACGATTACCTGTTGGCACATTGACACGCGCAACCCCTTTAAAATGAACTCGGGGAAAATCGAGAATACTCATTTATTTAAAACTTCCTAGTTACTTTGTTTACAGTATGTCTTTATCAAATGACAGTTAAACGTGTACAAGCTCACTCTTTGTTACAGCCTTTGCTTGAGATTGCTTAATTCGTGTAAGCAATGTTTTTGCAGCACTCGTTCCTGCCATGATGCCGCCCTCCATCCAACCACAATGAGATGTATAAGCATCTGATGCTGAGATGATATGAGACCGTTTGTGTTCAAGTGTTTCAGGGTGATTTGGGCAAGATTCTTGGGAGAACTCAACACCATGGACCCAGTGTTTGTATGTGTGATTGTTGGGATCTGGGAGTTGGCTTACATGACACTTTAGCGCCTCTGCCATAAGTTCTTTTACCGTTTGTAAGTAATGTGCTTCACCTTTTAATGTGGCGTCACGCCAAAAGTTCGCATATTCACTATCGGTATAAAAAAATACATATCTATTGTCCTTAAAATACAGCTTGCGCATCGGGCTGTTGGCAATGACAACATGATCGGCTAAGTCGAGCTCTTGCCACCAAGGTGCATCGTAAAACAAGAAGCCTTTGAACAACGGAATTGAACCATAGGTATAGTTGCTCCAATCTTGTGGAAAACCACAATCTAGCTTTTTCATAGCTGTTGGAGGAAAAGTTAAAATCATTTCACCTTCGTCTATGATCACTGTTTGCTGATTGTCTTTTTTCAATATGAGTGAAGGGGACGCAGTATCAGCTTCTAGACTGATCAGCTCATGTCCAAAATGAAACTCAACACCGTGTGCTAGAGCCTGCTCATAGAGCTTCTCGGTCAGTGCAGAAAAGCCTTCCTTCAGGTTAAACCACTCATAGCCAGCATTGTCAGAAAACCCCTGAATCTCGGGGTGTTTTTCAATTATATCGTAAGCGATATGTGGCGTAATATTCGGCAGAGCTAAAGAGTCATAACCCAATGCGTTGATCATTTCTTTTGCTTGGATTCTGCCTACGTAAATAGTTAAAAACTCTTCAAATGAATCGTGGGGATGTTCATCACAAAGTGGTTTCAAATTTTTCAGAATGCTCTTTAAACTTTTATGCAATGCTTGCGGTCTTTTTAGTTGTGTAAAAGGGAATTTTTCATATGCCAAATCAAGCAACTTAACTTGCTCTTTGACATTATGATGAAGCCCTGAAGAAAAGCGTCCAGCACCTAAGTCAACATAGTGATCATTGACTTTTACGGCATGTGCGCGACCACCCACGCGATCCTTATGCTCATAAACCCGAATGGTTGTATTTTTACACTCTTTTGATTTTGCTAACGTTAGCGCGCAAAAAATACCTGAAATGCCCGCTCCGATGATTGAGATGGTGTTTTCTCTAACCGTCATGTTCCATGTTTCCTTGAGTTTTCCTAAAAACTTGTAGCTCTAAATGAAACTTCATTAATAATTAACATTATTTAAATATTAAAAATCATTGTTAAGCCGGTTTATTCACTGAAACACGAAAGTGTTAAATTCGTATTCCATAAAATCAATAGATTATGATTAATTAAACTCGCTATATCTGTTGTGGAGAATGATACCATTAACGTTTGCAATAATTAACAATGATCACGGAAATGTTATTAAAATAATGATATTTTCGGTCTGTAACAAAAATTAAATTGTTTTGTTTATTGCAATTTGTGCATTTACTTTATTGCGAAATTGGCTTTAGTTGGTTTTTTTGGGATAAAGTTGTGTTCAAGTTTCATGATTGGTACATGAATTTTTGTTTTCAATTTGGGGATAAATATGTATGAATTATGGAGAGTTGATTTCAGTGCATTACACATGGCGGTTAGTTTAGGGACAGGGGGTGTAAATAGCCCCATTGGACTATTTCATAATGATAAGATTCTTAAGGGTTTTTTTAGATAAATTGAGCGCGTTGCTCGCGATTTAATCAAAGTTTGTCAGTGTCGGCAAAAGGTCAAATTTTACAAGTGATTGCTTGAATTTTTTGTGTGAATTTGCTTTGTAATTGTACCGATTACCTAGAGTGCTAAAACAATAGGTAAATCGGTATTTGTTTATTTGCAATGTAAAAACTAAGATGAATTTTTTATAACTTGGTGCTGATCTAGTTATTTTTCATTAGCTTTTTAAGGGTGATGAGTGAGAAACTTAGTGCAAATAGACCGCCAACGATGTCTGCAATGGGGAAAGACCACCATAAAGCACTTGGATTGAACAGATCTGGTAGCACTGCCATTAAGGGTAAAAGTAGAATATAGGTACGGGCGGCGTCTAGCATTGTGGCGGGAATTGCTTTACCCATACCCTGAAACAGGCCGCTAGACATCATGCAAAAGCTTGATAGGGCAAACCCACAAAAAGAGATGAGCGCGATTTGAACACCCAGCTCAGTGACTTGCTGATCTTGAGTAAACATGGCAATCAGCCACTGGGCTTTAAAACACAATATAAAGGTTACAATAAGTCCCCAAGCGAAACTCATGGCACACGCGACTATATATGCTTTATAAACACGTTGATATTGACCCGCACCATAATTGAAGCCCGCTAAGGTTTGTAGTGCGACCATCATGCCGATAACAGGCAAGAATAAGAACATGTAACTGCGTACTAAAATTCCATGCGCTGTGATAAGCGGCTCGGAATTGTCCGCAAATACTGTCGATATCGAGTACACCGTTGCACCAAGGATGACAGAGAAGCCGCCGTGGGATAATAAAACAGGTAGCCCTAGGCTTAAAATTTTTGTATGTATTTGTAGCGGGCTAAATACCTGCTGCTTATGAAACTGGACTTTGCTTTCACCTTTTAGTTGCAGCTGTATTGCGATAGCCAGTGCAATACTAATAGCGCAAATCGTAGCCCAAGCTGCACCTGCCACTCCCCACTCAAATACAAAGATAAAGAGGGCATCAAGTACGATGTTTAAAATTGAGGCTGTGGTCAACACTTGCATCATTGCTTTTGGGTTACCCGAAGCACGAAACCCTTCAGTAATTTGATTACAAATAAAGCCCACCACCCAAAATAGTATGATAGGTGTGATATAGCTGGTGGCCTGCGCTTTTAGTGATTCAGGCACAGCGAGCAAATTAAAGATACTGTCTAGGTTAAAATAGGTTAGAACACACAATATAAATGCGGATCCAATTGCAAGTAAAAAAGAAGCTGAAAAGACTTGATTGGCGTCTTGCTGGCGATTTGCTCCTAAATACCGTGAAACCAAAGATGCCATGCCACTACCTAACATAGTACTAATCGCGATTAACAGCATTTGTATTGGAAATACAGCAGATACGGCTCCCATTGCGTGTGCGCCAATACCCTGAGATATAAAGAGGGCATCTACAAAGCTGTATAAGCCACTGATTAGCATTCCTAAAATAGTGGGTATTGCCAAAAAACAAAACTGTTTGAAAATGGGGGCGGTTAGCAATGGGGAATCCTGCTGCTGTGCGATTTCAATGTCTGCGGTAGTCGTACTCATAAATGATCCTTGTGAACTGTTAATTTCTCTCGCTATTTTACTGAAAAAATATTAATGGGGTTAATTATTTGTTTTTATATGTGGGTTTTTATGTCTTTTTGTTTTTCGGATAAGGGTTATCTAAGCGAACTAGTAAAAAGCCTTGATGATTTTGGCATGTATTTTTTGTGACTTTTTTACAACTTCTATAGGGGTTGGTGAACACTTATTCGGTTTCAATGGTGGATATGGAGCATTTTATTATCTAAATATTATGTTATATTATCTCTTTTGTTGTATGGAGAGATAAATGCTTGGTAACTATCAATTAGCTGGAGACCGAGTGTCTATAGGTCTGGCGGTGATGTGTTTGGCGCACTGTTTGGTTTTGCCTATTGCAATCACACTGTTGCCCTTTTTAGCTACGAGTTTTTTAAAAGAAGAGGCATTTCATCAAGTATTATTGATTGGTGTGTTGGTGACCAGTATTTTGGCCCTATACAGCGGCTGTAAAGCTCATAAAAAATGGCGTATTTTCACGACTGGTATTGTTGGCCTTTTAACGTTAAGCATTGCGGCGTTTTTTGGTCATGACTTAATTGGTGAGTACGGGGAAACTATCTTGACCATCATAGGAAGTGTGGTTGTTGCGTATAGTCATTTCGATAATATTAGAGCTTGTCGAAATACGGACTGCTGTGATTAATTTACTTCATTTATAGAGTGTAGGGGGTAACGGCCCCTTATGCAGACACTTTTTCATCAAACTCACTTCATCGATAACTACCCCTTCACGAGTAGGTGATTTAATCACCATGTACTATGCTCAATGCATTGATGCTTTGTCGCAGGAATATATGTGGTTAGAATTGTCCTCCATATTCAACACGTTGTAGTTGCAAGTAAGGTTACTGTGCTACCGGCTACCTTAGTCCCGCTCTGTCGTCAATTTGTTTGAGTTTGGGTTATGCAACGGCTTAGTAATTTTGCTCGAATTCCCATTGCCCTTAAAATTTTTGTTGTTGTGGTGTTTGGGTTACTTGCACAAGTAGCGACCTTGCATATATTTACCCTCAAGCAGACGACCGATAGCCATTTAGAGACACGATTAGATGAAGTGAATAGCCTGTTTGTACAAGCTAAAACGGCCATTGAGTTTATGGTTTCTGAAAACAGACTGGATGTGGTTGAAGAGTATCTAAGCTTAATGAAAACCCATTCAGAGGTCGCATTAGCCGTAGTGCTTAATTCCCAAGGTCAGGTTGAAATTAGTACAAATCAAAAGTACCGTGGCGTTACCTCTCAAGTATTAACAGCGGCTTTTGACCTGCCACCCGAGCTAGCACTTCAGATTCCCAAAGCCCTATCAAACGAGCAAGATTACTCATATTTTGATACGACAACCAACATGCTCGTGATGGTTGGTACGATTTCAATTGGACAAAACTTCGAACAGAATAAACAGCTTGTAATTTTGGCTGACTACTCGCTTGTGGCAAGGTACATTCAAAATTCAACCATGCACGCGTTTACACCGCTATTTGTGATCATGTTGGTGACCGCGCTTTTAGTTGCATTGATATTTCATGTATCGATTCGAAATCGACTGCAGAAGATTTTTCGGCACTTCGATACTTATAATTCAAATAATAGTACTACTTTAATAGAGATAGGCGGAAAGGATGAGATCAGTGAGCTTGCTCGCAGAAGCAACAGGCTATTTCAAGACTTAGCGGCTAGTCACGCGGCAACCCGAGAACAAAAAGATTATTTTCAAGCCTTGTTTGAAGGGATCACCGATGCAGTGGTTATCGTTAACGAACAGGGCCATATTTTAGATCTTAATCATGTCGCTCAGTCTTATCTTACTTCCCAACCGCAGTCATTCTCGAAATTCAGCCGATTCTTCAAGCTGTCTCATTCGTGCGATACCGATCAGCTATTAAGTCTGTCTATTGAGGCTGAGCGAAATAGCGGGAAAAGCGTAAAAAGTTTTTGGCTATATAGAGATACATGGCATTCAATAAACTTGTCCGTTACTAAACTGAATTTAAAAAAGCAGGCACAAGGTTTCTACTTGGTTGCATTTGTTGACCAACAAAAAGAATTTGAATTGAACTTACAACTACAGTTAAGTGAGCGTAAATTTTACTCCATCATCGAAAACATACCCGAAAGTGTATTTTTGTTACAAGAAAATACTGAAGTGGCCTATCTAAACAGCCAACTAAAACAGTTTTTATCTGTCACTACGCCTATTAAAAACGCCCAAGAGTTACTTCAAGCTTGCCCAAAAAATATTGCTGACTTTATAGATAACCGCATGAACTCGGTAATGACCGGAGACAGCTATATAAGAGAAGAGGTACATTATAAGCATCGCGGAGAGACCTTTTATAGTGCAATCACGCTTTTCCCCATCGTTAAAAGAGCAGATCGCAAATATGCGATGGCTGGTGTTATTTCCGACATAACAGTTCAAAAAAGAACTGACTATACGCTGCAGCAAACACAAAAAAGGCTCGCTGGATTGGTTCGTCACGCACCGCTTGCCATTATTGAATGGGATAAATCTCTGACCATCGTATTTTGTAATCAGGCAGCTTCAGACCTATTTGGTGTTAGCCAAGCCGCGCTAATTGGCAGTAACCTGACAGAAGTTGTCACCTCAGAATTTAATGTTGAACTTGAGCGCTACCTCTTCAGTACCATGTCAGATGAATATTCAGCTAAGCAGTTAATTGCCATTTCAGATGCCAAAGGTCAGCAACGAGTGACCGAATGGCAGAGCTTTACGGTGTTTGATACACAGAGCGAACCACCGCGTTATGCGTCCTTGATCTCTGACATTACGATGTTGCACGACGTCATTGAGTCGCTCGAATTAAAAGAAGCTGAAAAGGATGAAGTGCTGCAATCTATGGTCGACCCAGTGATCACGATAAATGATAAAGGGCAAATACTCACTTTCAATAAGGCTGCTGAAGTGGCTTTTCAATATCAGGCACCAAGTGTGATTGGTAAAAACGTCAAGATGCTCATGCCAGATGAGTTTGCACAGCATCACGATCAATTCATTTCAAATTATATGACAACTGGACAAAGGCAAGTGATTGGTATTGGTCGACAAGTAGTGGGAAAGCGAGCGGATAACAGCGTTTTTCCAATGCACCTATCAATCAGTGAATTACCTCTTATGCCCAATGGTGTGCGCCGCTTTATTGGCAACTGTGTTGATTTGACCAATATAAAAGAAAAGGAAGAGCAGTTGAGGCGCTCAATGAAAATGGATGCGTTAGGAAAGTTAACTGGGGGGATCGCACATGATTTCAATAACTTGATTGGTATCATGTTAGGTTATAGCGATATTATCATGATGCAAGAAGGGTTAGGTGATGACTCGCGCAGTTACATTCAAGCCATTGTTAAAGCTGGCGAACGAGCTACTAATTTAACTCAAAAGCTATTAAGTTTTTCGAAAAAAGAAAGTGAATTGAGTGAAATATTTTGCTTAAACAAAGCGTTGCAAGAGAGCCAACAACTTTTAGAAAAGTCGCTCAAAGCCGATGTTAAGTTGATATTTGAGTTAGCTGAAGAGCTACCCAGCGTGAATCTAGATAAACATGATTTCGACGACATGATACTAAACTTAGTGATAAACAGTGTACATGCCATCAATGAAGCAGGTACGGTCATCATTAAAACTTCAGCTCAAAGGTATCAAAATGATCTTGTTGGCGCGTCGCCAAGCTTACATGTGAGGTGTGATGTGTCTGATTCAGGAACAGGGATCCCGGAGGAGTTTTTAGACAGTATTTTTGACCCTTTCTTTTCTACCAAAGGAGAGAAAGGGACAGGCCTTGGCCTTAGTCAAGTGTATGCATTTATACAGCGTAGTAAGGGGCAAGTAGAGGTTAAAACGAATGGCAAAGGCACTGTGTTTTCAATTTACTTTCCTGCAATTAAGTCGCAAGCTCAGCAAAATTCAGTGGTTGAGGTTGTGCCTAATCAGCCACACCACGCCTCGCAAAAAATCCTTGTCGTAGACGATGAGCTGCCTTTGGCTGATGTGGTGGCAAAACTATTACGCCAAGTTGGTCATCACGTGGATATCTATGAAAGTGCGTTAGATGCATTAAATGCGCTGCACAATACGCAGTACGACTTGGTTATTTCAGATGTCTTAATGCCGGACTTAAATGGATTTAGCTTGGCCAAAAGGGCGCGTGAGGTACGACCTGATATCAAAGTGCAAATGATCAGTGGTTATGTCGACATCGAAAAAGTCACGGATTTTGATGCGCAGCTCTATGAAAGTTTGATCCGTAAACCTTTTCGTCCTCAGGAGCTACTCAATCGAGTATCTCAATTGTGCCTAAAATAACTCAGGTTTGGTGGTATTTATATCCATATTTGTGTCCGCTTCGGGCACTGACTTTTTCTCCATGGCGAAGTATTTATCTGTTTGCTCAATGATATCTGTTAAATTCGACTTAAGGAGATCCATTTTTGGCTCAATTGCACTGAGTTTTTTGGCCTCTTTGGCGATTAGGTTGGCAATAAAGAGTTCCTGTTCTTCGGTTAAATCAAGAATATGGAAACTGGAAGAGATTTGCTGATTTAAGTCATTGGTTACATCGAGGATCAGGCTTTTATATTCCTCGGAAATTGTATGAAGTTCACTGATCCCATTGGTAATATCTAATACAATTTGTTCAACTGCGTGTTGTCGACCGAGATCAATTAACTTGGCTTCGACTCCTTCAATAATGGCAACTGAAATATCCTGTATAGCGCCATTTTCCTCTGGTGACTCAGGCATATTTTTTATTAAAAATGAAATGTGCTTTTCGTTGACAATCAGACGCCTACCAAAATTGTGTAAGCGTCCTTTTGTGCATAATAGCTCAAATATATTTTGCTCAATTGGACTTATTTGAGTGCCTCCTGGGCCATAAAAATGCATTTGCTCTTGCTTGATCATAATACTGGTTAGCATGCCCAGCTGTTTCATCGTAGAGAAGAATTGGTTGATCACTTGCTGTTGATCACTGCATTGATTTAAGAGTTTAAAAAATTGCATAACCAAGCTGTAGTGCGACGCTTGCTGCATTGAGGAGAGCGCGAGCGTTATTGACTCTTGTTCACTGGCCTTAAGCAGTGTCTGCGAGTTTATAAATTCACAGACTCGTTGTACCTTAGTGACTAATTCTTTCATTTGAAATGGCTTAGCGATAAAGTCATCGGCTCCTACATCAAAAGCTCGTAGCCGCATATCGAGATTGTTATAACCAGAAACAAGAAAAACAGCGCAGTTTGCAGGCGCTATCTCAGTTTTTATTTTTTCACATGCTGCCAAGCCATCAATACCCGGCATACTAATATCCATCAGGACGACTTGAGGATCAAAGTGCTCTAAAATTGCGAAGGCATCGCTTGCTGATTCAGCCTGCTCACAAACAAAAAAAGGCTTTAGTGCTGCGGTGATCATATCTCTTACTGCTTCTTCATCATCAACAATAAGAACCTTGGCAATGTCTGTCATAGCACACATACTCCTGCACTGAACTATAAAATATTCATAATCTTTTTGACTCTCATCAGCATAGTGTACAACAGTGACATATGCTAAGTATTTAGTATGGAATATAGAGTAAATTATTTTAACTAAGTCAAAATTCTGAATGCATTTTGCAAAGTGATCTAGGTATTAGGCCGGGGCCGTTTTAAAAGCCAATCAGTTGCCGTTAATTCGGTGAGAGTGTGCGAGAGGTATTTCACTCTCGCTTTTATTGGGGTTAGTAAGGTAATTGACCACCATTATTTATAAAGGTGACATATTCTTGCCATAGCTCATCAACACCACGACCTAATACATGCTGGAAGGCTGCGTCAAATGACCAGGTATAATTGCCTAGATCTTTCGCTGCTTTGTTAAACTTATAAAGAAAGTCTGGGTCATGGGTTACTCTGACATAGTGTAAGAAAAATCCTGTTGTGGTGTATCCACCGAGCCATTTTTTTGGATCATTGACGTTAAGCGTGCGGGTTTTATGTAAACCTTCTCCTATTCTCACTGCATCAGCAAGCCCTTCTGTGTATGCCCAATAGGCTTTGCCATCTCCGTAGTTGTCGTGAGTAAGTGGAGAGTTATTGTAACCATGGGTAACTTCATGAGATAAGATACCGTCTATTTCATCGCGGATCGCTGAATCTGAATTTCCATTATCGCGGTAAATTTTTTCTAAGTGACTGGTGCTAACAACAATGGTCATTTCACCAGAACCGTCTTCTCCCATTTTGTAGGCAACAAATTCATTGCCCCAATGATCTTTGGCTCTCAATTCAAATTGTAGGTTCCGGAATCTGTTTGATTCAATTGCATCACGATAGAGGATTTTTGCGACGTCGACACAGCGGTTCGCCATATGTCCTGCTGGATCTGAGATAATACGTTTGAATAATATTGAGCCTTGTGTGTGCGGGTCCACATCAACGAAGTTCACTTGTGGTTTTTTCCATTCACCGTTTGGCGGGGTAGTCACTTCTTCTTGTATGTTAATGGTATAACTTGTATTTGAATAGCCATATACTGAGACATACACATCATTACCTTGTAGTGAGCAAGACTCATCAGCGTTGGGACTAGTACTAGCGCAATCGAAAGTTTGAGTTGTTGGCTGAGCTGCTCGTCGCATGTATAGGTCTGCATCGCCTGTACCCGAGGTCGTTGCGACAACCTTGTTCGCTACATTAAACGGCCCAAAGTGCTGCCATTGTCCGGCATTCAATGTGTTGCTTTGTGAAATAGGCAGAGTATTAGGTGGCGTTACGATATCTGAAGCGAACATTTCGATTTCTGCGATTTGTAGAATGTTGGCGCCATTTGTTGAGAATACGTTGAGCCTTACAAATGAGTAGGTTTGCGGATTTGCTACTGTAAATTGTTTAGTTTGATGTCGGCTGCTGAATGATTGGTTGTTTCTGGTATCAAGGGTAAACCAATTTACACCATCATTGGAGCCTTGGAGTTGCCAATCTTGAGGATCTCGGCTTGGTACGTCATTTGCTGAGGTAAGAGTATAGGAAGTCACTCTTTGTGGTTGAGAAAACTGGTAATTTATCCAACCCGATGACGAGAAAGTAAGCCATTTACTGTATTTATTATTATCAAACGCCTTTGTCCTGCCCTCAAAACTGCCATTTTCTCCCGATGCGGTGATCGCATTTGGATTATCAGATGTGAGATCTGTTTGGGCGATGACTGACGCAGAAAAAAGAGCGCTTAGTAGGCAGGCTAAGCTAGTTTTCTTAAGTGACACGTGTGTAATTTGAGTTTTCATATGTTCAACCTTGTATCGTTCCAAAAAAGTGATTGTGATTTGTTCCGCTGTATTTATTGGCTTCTTGATTGTTGTTATTCTTTCACAGGCATTATTATTGCCAATTGAGTTGGAACGTTTTAAATAATTGGTTGTATTTTGAACTTTGTCAAAGGTTTTTTTACAGTTTTGCAACTAACTAGGTGTTTTAATATCCTGTTTGAACGAGTTTTGAGAATATTTTTACGGCTTTTTTTTACAGGGAGTGGTTAAATATTCCTCTGCTATAACCATTAAAAAATCGGTTTTTCAATAATTTAATTTGAGAAAAGTTGAAAGCTCAGTCGATAAGTAAGAAAATTGACCAAAGAAATAACGAATAGCCAGACGGCATGTCAAAAAATGTAAAAAGGCGATGTTGGAGCGATAAATGAAGTGGCATATTGAACAGGGCTGTGTTGAAGAACTTTTACAAATAGAAAATCAAATCCCTGAATTTGCAACACCTAAAAGCAGAGAGATTTTAGACGTTCGATTGCGAGGGAAAAAAGTTTTACTGTTGATAGCGAAAGTAGATGGCTTGCCTGTAGCTTACAAGTTAGGGTATGCAGTCGATGCGCAACGCTTTTATAGTTGGTTAGGTGCCGTGATACCCCAATGCCGTGGTGCAGGCATTGCACAAGCTTTATTAACTGAACAGGAGATCTGGTGTAAAGCGAATGGGTTTCATAGCATTGCAGTTAAATCTATGAATCGTTTTAAGTCTATGTTGATGATGCTTTTAAAAAATAACTATCACATTGTTGCCTGCCACCCTCTGGAGGATGGCACAGACAGTAAAATTCACTTTCTAAAAACGCTATAGGTTGAGCGCGGCTTGGCTAGTGCGAAGCCGTTTCTTTGTTGGCAGCATTTTTTTCAAACATAAAGTTTAGGAGCAGCGCGACACAAATAATGCTACTGCCTATGAGCAGTGAGGTTAACTCTGCATTTTTATTCCATATTACTATGTTGACTATCACCCCAGCTGGGATAAGTACATTGTTCATAACTGCCAATGTACCGACGGAGACAAGTGTCGCGCCTTTGTTCCATAAAAAATACCCTAGGCCCGAGGCGACCAGTCCCAAGTAAATTAATATCCCCCACTGCAGTTGAGTCGTAGGAAGTTTATTTTCATTTCCTAAAATAATGTAGCTGAGCCCTGTGATTATGAGTGCACCAAAAAAGAAAAAACCAAAACAGGTATGTTGTGCTGGTAGCTGTTCTGTGGCAAGTAAACGCTTGTACAACACTTGGCCCAGGGCAAAGCAGATATTGGCACCTTGCACTAGCATCAACCCAAACCAAAAGTCCTCATTGAGTTCGGCATAACGAATGGTGATTGCCCCACTTGTCGCTATCAGTGCTACAAAGAGATGATGAAGCCGCATTCTTCTCTCTAGAAGATCACTGATCACGGTGATGTATACAGGCGTCATTACAGTAAAAAGCAGCACTTCTGGTACGCTGAGGTAGAGGAAAGAATGGTAGTAAAATCCATACATTAGACCAATTTGGATTGCACCAATCGCCATTAATTTAACAGCAATTTGTGGCTTTACATCGGTAAGCTTGGTAAACGGCAAAAAAACCAATAACGCGATGGCAACACGGCTAAATGCCGCAAACCAAGAGTCTACTTGTCCGGCCAAATATACACCAATTAAACTGAATGAAAATGCCCAGAGTACGGTTACAAATGAAAGATAATGCATAGTGTCTATATATAGTTTTTGTGTATGGTAAAAGGTCACAATCAATAAATCGAGTAAATGACCATGAAAGCGTAAAATAACCTCAAACGATTGCGAAATGGGAGTGTTGGGCGGAAGAATGTTCGAAAAAACCGAACTAATTGACCATTATAATATGATTTTAATTTACTACCTAGCCGCTACAATGAAGTTGTTTTCACATTTATCCCTTTCATGATTACCCATGATGTGTTAAAGGCCACCATTTTATGGTGGCCTTTTTATTTTTACTCTTTGCAAACTATTTTTCCAAGCTCACTCTACACTTTTATACAAGTGTGTATTGCGTTGTTCATCTTAGGCTAAACTTCATGCTTGCATCTTATGCTACTGGTGCACTGTAGCATAAAGCTTGGGCAATATTGGTAGTAATTGAGGAGTAAAAAATGACGTATTTTTTTAAAGCCAGTGTTTTACTGATGATGTTAGCAATCGGTGGTTGTGCATCGATGGGGTCGGGAGATAACGTGCAAAAACGTGCACAAATAATAAAGATGAAAAACGAAACATTGGCGCAATTGTATCAAGAGAAACCAGATACCCGAGCTCAGCTGCGATCAGCAGTTGGCTATGCTGTGTTTTCAAATGCCAACATTAACTTACTATTGGTTTCAGCGGGCACAGGTTATGGCGTGGTGCAAAACAATCAAACTGGTCAATTTACTTATATGAATATGGCTGAAGGTGGAGTTGGGCTGGGCCTAGGCGTCAAAGATTATCGTCTTATCGTCGTTTTTCATACTGCCGCAGCACTCGATACTTTTGTGAGTAATGGTTGGACCTTTGGCGGGAATGCCGATGCGGCAGCAAAAGCCTCTGAAAAGGGCGCTGCAATTCAAGGCGAAGTTTATTACGGTGACATGTCGGTTTACACCTTAACGCAAAGTGGTTTGGCGCTACAGGCTACTGTAAAAGGAACCAAGTTTTGGCCTGATAAGTCATTGAATTAGAGTCTCTTCTTGATAGTTTAAAGTGATTTTATATGAGAGTACTATGCTGCTATAAACGTATTTTTTATATGATTTCACTTTTTGATCTTGTGGGGGACAAAAGTATTCGCTATAAACAACATAGGCATGTTTAATTATTGTAGAGGGTAGCGTGTTTAAGGAAATTGACGACCTCAGTGATAGCTTAGTTTTGATTGTAGAAGACTCTGCGCTGACGCAAAAAGTACTGAGTGCTTGTTTAGAGGGGCTGTGTAAAGTTGACGCAGTCGACTGCGCCGAAGATGCAATCGATTACTGCTTAAAATCCGCGCCTGATTTGATTTTGATGGACTGGATTTTAGGTGGTATGACTGGCTTGGAAGCGTGTAAAAAAATTCAAGCAATGGATGAGCTTAATGAAATTCCAATTATTTTTGTGACTTCAAATACCAATGAAAACCAGCAAGAACTGTGCTGGGATGCCGGGGCTGTCGATTTTTTAGGAAAGCCTATTGTTGCTAGAACTTTAGTAAACAGAGTCCGGACTCACTTAAAATACAAGCGTCAAACAGACATATTAAAGCAGTATTCATTTTTTGATGGTTTAACAGAGGTATTTAATCGCCGTTACTTTGATATGGAATGCAAGCGTTTGTTCAGGCAAAACTTGCGGCAACAGCAGTGTTTGTCCGTCATCATGTTGGATATCGACTATTTTAAATTGTTCAACGACAAATACGGGCATCTGCAAGGGGACGATGCGCTCAAAGATGTGGCAAAAATAGCGATGAAAATGGTTAACCGGCCGCTTGATAGTGTGTTTCGCTATGGTGGAGAAGAGTTTGCGGTGTTACTTCCCAATACCAGTGAAGAGGGAGCATTCAAGATTGCCCAGTCGATAGTAAATGCAGTAAAGGGCTTAGAGATCCCGCATTGCAAGTCCCAGTTTGATGTAGTGACGGTGAGTGCGGGTGTCGCAGTGGGCCACTATGGCGCTTATGATAATATCGAAGATTTAATCCAAAAAGCAGACGAAGGTCTGTATTTGGCAAAGACTAATGGTCGAGATCAGGCGTATTTGATAGCCAAAGAACCTAAGTAGAAAGGTGCAATTATAGCGATTGCACCTTTTTGCAAAGAGCTACATATTAAACAGCAATGCAGATACGGCAAGTAATCCAACAATCAGTACAAAGTAAGTACTTAAGTTCCCTTTATATTTTTGTAGTGCTGGCACTTTATAAATGGCGATTGTCGGCATTACAAATAAGATTAATGCGATAATTGGACCGGATATAGCGCCCATCATATCTAGTATGCTCGGGTTAATTACGGCACAAATCCAAATAGAGATGAACATCAGCACCACGCCAATCTTATCTGCAGTTTTATAGCCAATAGAAGTTTGTTTGGTCAGTAGACCGTTAAAACTTTCCCTTGCCCCTAAAAAGTGACCTAAAAATGACGATGTGATCGCAATGAATGCCACAAGTGGTCCTAATGTTGCGATAAATGGATTGTTGTACACGTTTGCTAAGTAGGATAGAACCGATACATTGGCTTCTTTTGCTTCGGCCATTTGTTCAGGTGTGAGTGAAAATATACAAGAGAAGACGAATAGTAAAACAAATGCAATGAGCATAAGTGCTGTATGTCGTAAAATTCTTTCGGCTTTGACTGTCGCTTCAGATTTGTAGTGCTTACGCTGCGTATTTGCGAAACTAGAAATAGCCGCGGCGTGACTAAATGAAAATACCACGATGGGTACAGAGAGCCACAGTGTTTCTGTCAATGAGCCCATGTCTGGCGATGAAATGGCGGGCAATTGCCAGTTAGGGATCAGGTATAGCGATAAGAACAGCAAAACGCCAACAAGAGGGTAAACTAAAATAGCAAAAGCGCGTAGTAGGAGCTTTTCACCACCAAGCATAATGGCTATCATACCAGCAACGAGCACACCTGAGAGCAATATGCGTGGTAAGGATTCCATTCCCAGTTGATTCACCATAAAGCTGTCGACTGTATTGGTTAATCCAACACCGTAAATAAGTAAAATAGGGAAAATTGAAAAGAAATACAGCAAGGAAATAAGGCGACCGCTGGTTGCTCCAAAGTGTTCTTCAACTACGTCTGTAAAATCAGAGTCATTGTTTTTTGACGAAAGCACAAATCTGGCTAACCCTCTGTGGGCTAAATAAGTCATTGGGAAAGCAAGCACAGCCATGATCAGTAGTGGCCAAAATCCACCAATGCCAATATTTATTGGTAAAAACAAGATCCCAGCGCCTACGGCAGTACCAAATAGGCTTAATACCCAATTTGTGTCATGTTGGGTCCAGCGGCTATGGCCCATATCTGCCATAGAGCGGGGATCTCCCGTCTGTGAATTACTCATACTTGTTGTCCTAAGTTTTAATTTTAATCGCGCGGATGATATAGAAATTCAATGGATGATGCATGTTTATTCGGTTTGTTTGAGCGTTTTATAGACAGGGAAGGGCTTTTGCGGTTAATAACCATTCATATTCGAGCGTTCACAACGAGTAACCTATGGGTAAATTGAAGGCATGTTCATAGACCATATCAGTGTGATTTAGCAGTCGATTGACTAGGCATAACCGCGATACTAGCAAACCTTAGGATTGGTGAGATCTTAGCTGTACACCCTTTATCTAGGAGTGCAAACCAAGCTGCTGAATCCAAAAGATGCGGAAACTTTTGACAAGGTCAATGGATAAAGCAAATGGCTGTTCTCACTACTTTATGTATCTCGAGTTATATCTTCTAACAGCTTGAGCTTTGAATGAGCAGAAAAGCACATAGTCAATTAGCTACGATTTTTCAGGTATATATTTTATGTATATTTATTAATTAGATATGTTGCTTATGCGAATATTTATTAAAGATGATTTTCTTCATATTATTTTCAATTTATACAAGCTTGCTCTTAATAGTTATTTAACCAGGTGGTATAATTGTGACGTTATTTTTAAATTAATTTGAGCACGTTTAAGTGCTAGAACTTTGTTGAGAACGGTAGTTTCGGATGCTTTATTATTTGTTTGTTCTTTCCCTTGTGTGGTTTTGCCTCCTTCTTTTTAAGAAAACGTCATCTTTCTTAGATTGATATAGTGATGAGATTGATTGGCTAGCTTTCGAGCATGCTTTAGCTGGCTATGTACTGGTCTTGAACTGAATTATGTAACTGCGAGTTTGGTATCATTCTTTCGTGTTAAGGTTTTCATCAAGCGTTCTAACACTGCAAAAGCGCAATTTTTGCTTGTAAAGGTTGAGTCTAAACTTTACGAATTTGGTTAATTGTCAAAGTTTTTGTTGCAGGAATTACACTTTTAAACACTCCCTGACTGATTCACACAGCGGCTTGGCCTATGCTTTGTTCATCAAACATGATTGGGGAAAACAATGAAACAACTTTTGACAGTATCTTTGATTGCCGTTTTGGCGAGTGGGTGTGCACATCACAACAATGTAAGGCCAGCAGAAGATGGCAAGCACTACGCTAATTTAACTGCAGAAACTCGAGAGAAAGCGGGGAAAGAAGCGCTGGACCAAGCTAACCACTATTGTACAGAGAATGGTGCTTCACAAGCTTATGTTATCAATGAAACGATCACATATATGGGGTCAATGCCTGAGCAAGAGTATTTGAAAAATCGCAATCTCGCTGAAGCTGTTGAAGTAGCCGGTGCTGGTATGTCTATTTTTGGTGGGGGCCATGTTGATGATGTTGGTACTGCAATGTGGATCGGTGGCGGAATTGCTGAAGATTCAATGGGCGAACCTTACCAGATAAATCTCTCTTTTAGCTGTAAGTAAACCAGTCTCCTTTATTGGGAAATGATAATTTAAAAAAATTAATAAGTGGGCAAGGATTATTTTATGCATTTAAATGATTCTTGCTGGCTAATTTAATATAAAAATGATTGTTTTTATAATTTGGTTTTTATTTCATCGCTTTGGGTTTTTCTTAAGCTAATATTTAGTTTTAATACCTTTTCGTTTTTTAATTTCAATGAAATCTAATAAATAATTTAAATATTTTTTCTAATCGAATAAGCTCAATACGCTTATTAAATTGGTAAAAATTGCTGACAAATTGTGGTCTATCAAGCAGTAGACTTTCAAAAACAGCATAGTATCAAAGATGTGAACGAATTTACTCCGAGCGGTATCACAAACCCTCCCCCTGAATTAGCCAGTCGAGCTTGCAACTTGAGCTGGAAGCATTGACAGTTAATATGTTTTCTAAAAAATCTCACTGCGTTTAAACCTTTTTTTCATCCGCTGCGTCTTAAGTTAAAAATATCAAACAACAAGGACCATAAGATGAAAGCATTCATGATGGCCGCATTGGCGGCTTGTTCACTTAACGCGTCGGCTCACCAGTTTTACTCGTCTGACTTTGAGTTTGTAAAAAGTACTTCATTGTCTTTGCCTGTCGCAGAAATTGACCAGTTTAAAATAGAAGCTGGGGCAGGAGAGTTACGTGTAGTTGGTGCAGATACGGATAAAATAAGCGTAACAGCAAAAATCTATCAATCTCAAGAAAGTGATGACTACTGCTTGGATCTTACGCAGTCAAACGGTAAAGCGTTACTCAAGTCCAATGTCTGTCACCACGGAACTAATTACACTTTGATTCATCTATCGATAACAGCGCCTAAGTCACTTGTGACTCGGATCAAAGATGGTTCGGGTTCACTCGATGTGTCAGGTGTGAGTATTAAGTATATCGATGATGGCTCAGGTTCTATTCAAGTTTCTGACAACTTGGTAGCACTTGAAATTGAAGATGGGTCGGGCGGCATTGAAGTTTCAGGAGTGCAGGGTGAGCTTATTATTGATGATGGCTCTGGTAAGGTTTCTGTGGAGGATGTCAAAGGCGATGTTTCTATCGAGGATGGCTCGGGGAAAATTGTTGTTGAAAATGTGTCGGGTAAAGTGTCTGTCGATGATGGCTCAGGCAGTATTACGGTAAAAAATGCACAGTCATTTGAATTGATTGATGACGGCTCGGGTAAAGTTAATTTACAAGGGATCCGAGAGCAGCAAAACTAATTGTCATATTAGAAAGCTGCGAGTCACTACTCGCAGCTTTTTGCTTATTTTTCTAGCCCAAATGGGTCGTCGATACTATGGCTTGGCTCAGTAAACCATTTGGCTCCGGCCTCAGTCATGTAAAAGTGATCTTCCAAACGAATACCGAATTCATCAGGGACCACCAACATGGGTTCGTTTGAAAAACACATGCCCGGTGCCAACGCCTGTGGATTATCTTTGACGAGATAGGGAAGTTCATGAATATCTAACCCGATCCCATGGCCGGTTCGATGTGGGCAACCGGGCAGCTGATAGTCTGGCCCTAAGCTTTGCGCCGCGAGGTAGCTTCTTGCTGCATGATCTACATCACCGCATGTTGCGCCAATTTGCGCTGCATTAAATGCTTGCAACTGTGCTTGCTTTTCATGCTGCCACATTTCACGTTGGAACTCAGTGGCTTCTCCATACACATAAGTACGTGTGATATCGCTGAGATACCCATGTAACTTACATCCAGTATCGATAAGAACAACATCACCTTTTTTAAGTGTTTGTGGTTCTTTGACACCATGTGGGAACGAAGATGCCTTACCAAATAACACGATACAAAAATAGTTACCCGGCGCGCCGACCTTTTTATGTGCTTGTTCAATAAATGCTTCAACCTCAGTGGTGGTAATGCCTTCATGGAGCATTGAAGCTGCAGCTTGGTGCACAGCTAAGGTCATATCCATGGCTCGCTGGATTAAGGCCAGTTCATTCTCTGACTTATGCATACGACAATGGCTAGTAACTTTATGAGCATTGATCACATTCAATTGCGAATTAGCTTTTACTATCCCGTCAACAGTGAAAAAAGCTGTGCTTTCGTCGACTGCCAGAGTTGCAGATTGTTCAATCCCACACTCTGACAAAGCTTGGCCAAGCAGTTGATATGGACTCTCTTCTTCTTGCCAAGCATAAATTTTACCTTGAACAACTTGATAATCGCTGATAGTACCAAGTTCAAAATAGGGAGCGATAAAACAGACATCACCATTTGCAGGTAATAAAGCCCCAACCAGCCTTTCGCTGGCTGACCAGCTCAATCCGGTGAAATACTTTAAATTTGTACCAGCATTGAGATATAAAGCATCAATGTCGTGTTCACGCATATAAGTTTGAGCTTTGTGCATGCGTGCGCGATATTCGGCTTCGGTAATGGGGGTCGCCCCAGCGGTCATATCATTGAGGCTATCTAAGGCTGCCTGCTTAGTTTGAAAACCTATACCTATCATAAATATATCCTAGTTAGTTAAAATCCAGCATCACTGAAAGCGAGCAATGCTGTAGGGAGTAATATCAAATACAGTTGGCTGCTTTGCAACTACGTTTGCGATGAGTTCACTGGTGATAGCGGCCTGTGTTAATCCTAAGTGTTGATGACCCAGTGCAAAAATTACATTTGGGTGATTTGGGGCTGCCCCAATCACAGGTAGGGAGTCGGGTAATGATGGTCGAGGGCCCATCCAATGGGTGCCCTGCTCAACATCTGCAAAGGCTTTGAGCATTGCTTTTGCGTGGGTGAGTAGGCGTGCGGCGCGCGTGTAAAGAGGTGCAGTATCCAACCCGGCAAATTCTACGGTGCCAGCCAACCTTAATCCTGATTGCATCGGGGTCATGATAAACTGTCTATCAGCAGAGGCCACAGGTCGCGTTAACGCATGTGTGCTGAGCATATTGTGATAACCACGTTCCGCTTCAATTGGAAGCTTGTATCCCAATTGTGCACAAAGGTCTTTACTCCAAGCGCCAGTACAGATCACAATCTTGGCAAACTGGTTATGTTCGCTCTGCTGTGTTGTGAGATCAACTGAGTTGCTCTGGACGTTTATTTCAGTAATTGCTTGTTCTATAAACTCCCCGCCAAGATTTACGAACATATCGTAAATACAAAGAGATAACTGATGAGGGTCTGGCGTGTGCCCAACATCTTTAAACAGCAATGCATAATTGACCAGATCACTCAGCTGGGGCTCTAAAGTATGCACCGCTTGTCTACCAAGCAGTTCGACATTTACACCGTTAGATGAATAAGTGTGATACACCTTTTCAACTTCCCTGAGGCTGAAATTTTCAAAAGTTAATAGGCTACCATTGAGTTTAATATGATCATTAAAGCTGTCGCCCAGTAATCGTTTGTATGAATCGAGGGCGGGGGTGTTAAGAGCCTTGAGTGCCGTGCTGTTTAGTCGGTATTTTTCTGTTGGCATATTGGCGCAAAACCTTGCAAACCAAGGCAATGCTTTAAGGATATAGCGCGAATCAATTCTCAATGGGCTCAAACTATCCATGAGCATTTTTGGCAATTTGCCAAGTAAGGCTTTATCTGCAAGTGGAAAAACTTGCTCGGTTGCAAAATGTCCAGCGTTTCCGATTGAGCATTTTGTGCCAATCCCATTGGGATCAAACAGAGTAACCTGATAACCGTGTCGCTGTAACTGAAGCGCGTTACACAACCCGACAATTCCTGCTCCGATCACTGCAATTTTTTTATTTTTGGTCATTATTTTACCCTCATTTTAAATTGCATCTATCGCTTAAAAGTAATGCTTATTGCTAACGCAAAAAAATAAATTTATATGTATCAATGTGTTAGATTTAATTTTCATGGTTTTTCTCTGACATTATGAAATTTCCTAAAATAGAATATTGATTATTGTATACAATATACCTATAGTAAAAAGCAAGAACGATAACAGAGGAAAAACCATGAATGTAGAATGGCAGGGGGTTTACCCAGCGGTAACCACACAGTTTAATGATGACGAATCGATTAACTTTGACACGACCAAATCGATGATCAATTCACTGATCGAAGAAGGGGTACACGGCATTATTGTTTTGGGTACTGTGGGTGAGAATTGCTCTTTGCGTGCAGAAGAAAAGCGACAAATTTTGACCATGGCAAAAGAAGTTGTGGCTGGTCGCGTACCCTTAATTTCAGGTGTGGCTGAAACAACAACTACGCTCGCAGTTGAATTTGTACAGGATGCTGAAGAAATCGGAATTGACGGTTTTATGGTGTTGCCCGGCATGGTGTATCGCTCTACCGAGCGAGAAGCGATTTATCACTATCAGCAAGTAGCACGTTCTACCGCATTGCCCATTATGATTTACAACAACCCAATCACCTATGGTGTTGATGTTTCGATTGAGGGTATGCGTACACTTGCTCAAGAAGCAAATATTGTTTCGGTTAAAGAGGCCACTGAAGATACTCGCCGCATTAGCGAGCTATTTGCTGCATTTGGCGATCGCTTTGTCGTATTTGGCGGTGTAGACGACATTGCTTTAGAGAGCTTAATGCTAGGTGCAACAGGTTGGATTTCAGGTTTGACCAATGTATTCCCGCGTGAATCAGTGGCGATTTACAAGCTTGCTCAACAAGGTAGATACGAAGAAGCCAGAGAGTTGTGGCGTTGGTTCTTACCATTGCTGCGTTTAGATACGATCCCAACATTGGTGCAATGCATCAAGTATGCAGAACAGCTTGCAGGACGTGGTAGCGAGAAAACCCGTGCGCCACGTTTGACTTTGAGTCAAGAAGACAAGGCTTATGTGAGTCGTCTGTATGATGAAGCAATCACTAATCGTATTGACCTAAGCAAATATAAGCTTGATTAAGGAATATCGACATGAACAGGGGTACATTTTTTTGTATTGATGGCCACACTTGTGGTAACCCTGTACGTCTTGTCACAAGTGGCCACCCGAATTTAAAGGGGGCCACAATGGCTGACAAGCGGCAGCACTTTTTAGCCGAGTATGACTGGATCAGAAAAGCCTTGATGTTCGAACCTCGAGGTCACGATATGATGTCGGGCGCTTTTCTTTACCCACCTTGCACTGAAGATGGAGACATCAGTATTCTCTTTATTGAGACCTCTGGGTGCTTACCTATGTGTGGTCATGGCACCATTGGTACCATAACTTTCGCGCTTGAGCAGGGTTTACTTCATCCCAAGCAACCTGGAACGGTAAAAATCGACACGCCTGCAGGGAGAGTTAATGCCGAGTATGAGCAAAGCGAGGGCAAGGTGAAATGGGTAAAATTATTAAATGTCCCTGCATTTTTAGCTCATTCTGAATTGGCGATTGAAGTATCGGGGCTGGGAGAGCTAGTGGTCGATGTAGCATATGGTGGTAACTTTTATATTATTGTTGAGCCTCAAGCAAACTTCAAAGGCACTGAGCAAGTAGATGCCGATACGTTAATAAAGCTAAGTCGTGAGGTTAGGGCAGCGGTCAACGCAAAAGTTGATTGTATCCACCCGGAAGATCCAAGTGTATCTGGCGCATCTCATGTACTTTGGACTGGTAAACCTCAAAAACCAAATTCCTCAGCGGCCAATGCGGTTTTCTACGGAGATAAAGCCATTGACCGCTCGCCATGTGGCACTGGCACAAGCGCACGTATGGCTCAACTATTTGCAAAGGGACAGCTGCATCCGCAACAAGAATTTATCCACGAAAGCTACATAGGTAGCCAGTTTATCGGCCGAATAGAAGAGGTAACCGAAGTTGCAGGCAAAGCTGCAATTCGTCCGAGTATTCAGGGCTGGGCCATTCGAACGGGGACCAATTGTATAACCGTTGACGACGATGACCCCTATGCATTTGGGTTTCAAGTGATCTAACTATTTTGTGCACACATCAAAAAAACAGGAGGCAATCATGACATTTACAGGTTTGAGTTATATTGCTGGACAGTGGCTTGAAAACAACCGTGATGACGTTTTTCAAGGGTTTTGTCCTGGCACTAATGAATATTTACCGACTCGCTTTTATGAAGTGTCGGGCGAGCAAATTTCACAGGCTGCTGATGCAGCGCACGCAGCTTTTAAACAATATCGAAGTATTCCAAATCAGCAGCGTAGCGAATTTTTAAATACCATCGCGGATGAGATCTTAGCGCTTGGTGATATTCTTATTGAAACCACCATGTTAGAGACCAATTTACCTCGTCAGCGCCTTGAAGGTGAGCGCATGCGTACGGTAAATCAGTTACGCGTATTTGCTGATGTATTAAAGCAAGATTTAGCTCCGTTGAAACTGAGCTGTGCAGAAGAAGGTGACGAGACAAGAGCGCCAATTCCAAAACCTAAAACGGCGTTGACTTATTTGCCTGTTGGGGTTGTTGCCGTCTTTGGTGCATCAAATTTCCCCTATGCATTTTCAACCCTAGGTGGTGATACCGCTTCAGCCCTTGCGGCTGGTTGTGCGGTTATTGTTAAAGCCCATCCAGCGCACCCTGCAACGAATGAATTAATGACCAAAGCAATAGCCAGTGCAATTGAAAAGTGTGCCATGCCTGACGGCTTGTTTTCTATGCTACAAGGCAGTGAACACAAGATTTCTCATCAATTGGTGAGCGAGCCTATTGTTAAAGCGGTAGGGTTTACAGGGTCTTTAGGTGCGGCAAATGCACTGCTTAAAACAATTCATCAGCGGGTAGAGCCAATCCCTTTCTATGGCGAACTAGGAAGCGTAAACCCACAAATTGTTTTACAAGATTACAGCCAAAAACAAGGTGGCGTGTTAGCGACTCAATTGGTGAGCTCTATGGCAATGGGTCATGGACAATTTTGTACAAGTCCAGGCGTTTGGTTTGTACCGAGTGAAGATGACAATTTGGTTGAAGCTGCTACTACAGCGATCGAAGCTACACCTTCGGATACTTTGCTCACACCGGGAATTTTACAGGCTTTCAATCGCAGCATTGCTGCGCTGACTGCTCATGACGCAGTGTCGCTGCTCGCAAAAGGACCACAAACGAAGGATTATCATGCGTCTGCACATTTGTATTGCTGTGATATACAAGAGTTTTTGAAAAGTGCGGACCTGCAGGAAGAGGTGTTTGGACCTTGCGCCTTACTTGTGAAATACAGAAGTTATGATGAACTATTGCTGGCCATTGACGGGTTAGCAGGTCAATTGACGGCAAGTATTTACGGTGAAACTCAAGAGCTGAAGGAGCAAGCCGCGTTGATTGAGGCATTGAGTTATAAAGTCGGGCGTATTATATACAGTCAAGCACCTACCGGTGTAGAAGTGTGTATGTCTATGAATCATGGCGGACCTTTCCCTTCCTCCACGGATGTACGAAGTACTTCCGTTGGCACTAAAGCAATGACGAGGTTTTTACGTCCGTTATGTGTGCAAGGTGACCAATAGTAAAGTAGGGGTAGGTAACTATTTTTACTCAGTAAAGTCTACTTTTTTACTAAGTAGATTTTACTATTGGATTAACTTAACAAAGTTCAAGTGTGGCTCACGTGCAATTTAGATTTAGCTACGTATAATGTAAGCCACTGTAAATTTTTGATTAACCCTATGGCGATTGTACATAAAACTAGAACTCAACTTGTTGCCGAAGCGATTAGAGACAAAATTTTAAGCGGTGAAATTAAAGCTGGAGAGCCGTTGCGTCAAGCTGCACTCGCCGAAGAGCTTAATGTAAGCCGTATTCCAGTTCGTGAGGCTTTGCTGCAATTAGAAGCGGAAGGCTTAGTGAATTTTGAAGCGCATAAAGGCGCAACGGTAACGAGCTTAAGTGCCGATCAAATTGATGAAATATTTGATTTACGTGCCTTGTTAGAAGCCGAATTACTTCGACACTCAATCACGCATTTAACCAACCGCGATCTATTGGAAGCGGAAGCGATTTTAGCCGATTTAGAAGACGCCGTTGAAGCGGGGGATTCTCAGTTAGCGACAGGCAAGCTCAATACAGAGTTTCACAACAAGTTGTATGGGCGCGCAAATCGTCCTCAAACAAGAGAGCTCGTTGCTGTTTACAGCAAAAACTCTGAACGTTACGTGCGTATGCATATTTTATTGGCTGGCGGTATTAACACTGCGCCCGAAGAACACAGGCAGTTGTTGCAATTATGTCGTGACAAAGACATTGACGGCGCGTGTGAATACTTGAAATGCCATATTTTAAACGCAAAAGACGGCATCAAAGCACTACTATTGAAAATTGAAGAAGATGCATGACGAATATGGCAAGCCATTTAGCTCAGTTTGATGAGTAAAATGGCTTATCGCCCGTCTTCACTTTACTGTTTGCTTATTGCCATACTCCTACGCTCATCTCTGAGGTGAAGCCAGGTCCAAATGCAGCAAGTAAACTGGTATCCCCTTTGGTTGCATGCTCAAAAGTTCGGCGCAGCACGTCGATTACGGCAACACTCGAAGTATTGCCTGTTTCTGCCAAGCATGCTCGTGAGTGTTTAACCTTTTCAGGTGCCAGATCTAAGCAGCGCTCTAGTTCATCTAATATGCGCCGTCCACCAGTATGAAAAATCGTATTGTCGACATTATTGGCATCGATATCCAATTTGTCTTTGCAAAATGACTGCAAGTAAGGCGCAACATGCGGAATTGAATGCATCACGTCTTTGTCCAGAGAAAACTTAAATCCTTTGTCGGTCAGTTGGTATTCGATGTAGGGCATGGTGTCTTCAATTGTGACACTTTGGTTGTGAGTTAGCCGCAGCCCTGAAATCTGATCGTCTCCGCGCATAACAACAGCGGCAGCGCCATCGGCAAATAGTGAGTTACTGATAAAATCTTGAAGGCGGCCAGCTTCTTTGTGAAAGCACAGTGATGACGTTTCAACGCACACAATTAGTACGTTTCTATCAGGTCGGTGTTCACAATATTCAAATGCTCTGCCAATTGCAGAGGCGCCAGCAACGCAGCCCATTTGTGCTATTGGGATCTGTTTTGTATCAGGTCTAAGTGATAGGCGGTTGATAAGGTGCGCAGTTAAAGATGGCATCATAAATCCAGTGCAAGAGGTGGCGATAACCATATCAATTTCATCCACGTTGAGTCTGGCATTGTGGATAGCTTCACGGGCGACATTTTCAGCCATTTCGATGGCTGCATCTTGGTATACTTTTGCCCGCTCTCCAAAGTCACCTTGTTTGACAACATCTGTCAAAGGCATGATGAGGTGTCTTTTTTTTACTTGTGCATTTTGGATCATATCAAAAGCACGTTTTTTGTAAGGGCTGTCGGGGTGGCAAATCTCGATAACTGTCATGATGTCATCGGCGTTTACCTCATAATTTGGATAGTAAGTTGCTGGTTTACTTAAAGTTGTCATGGCTAATTTCTCCTTAATTGAGTGACACTAAGCAAGACCCAGTACTGCTTTCTTTTATTTCACATTTTTTTAAAGAGTTTTAACTTTTTTGTTCTGATATCACCTAATTGATTGATATTAAATAATTTATAATTCTGTTTTTTTACGCTTGGATGATTTGTTGTCAAAATTAAAAAACGCTCAATTTCGAATGTTCAACTGTTGTGAATATTGCATTTGTTTTCGGCCTAAAATCTCATTTTTCACCTTGTAAATAGTGAAAGTAACATTGATTTACAACCGAAAACGCATCTTTACGCATCTTTTCCTATCTTTTCAATGTTTTTAAGTTGTTGATATTTATCATTTTAAATGGTTTTAAATTCAAAAGCGTGGCAATTTTGCGAGTAAACATTGTTAGGTGAGTTTTTATTGCGCTTTTATTAATTTTTCATTCATTTTTCTCGCTCTAATGTCGAGTTAAGCGCCATGGCAAGTAAAACCAACATCAATTTAGGAAAGTATCTATGAAGAAAACCGCGATCAGTATAGCGATAGCAATGTCGACAGGAGGCGCAATCTCCCCTGTATTTGCAAATGAGCAGGCCGCACAAATTGAGAAAATAGAAGTAACAGGCTCTCGTATTAAACGCTCTGATATGGAAACTGCCAGCCCGGTCACGTTTATTGGTGCTGATGCTATCCAAGCGAGCGGTGCCGTGACGATCGATGATGTTTTACAAGACATCACAGCTGCGGCAGGGGCCATGACTAACCCCGGAGTAAACAATGGTTCAGGCGGAAACGCGAGCATCAATTTACGTGGGTTAGGGGCACAGAGAACACTGGTGTTGGTCAATGGCCGTAGAATGATCAATTCAGGAACTGGGGCTGCGTCAACGGTGGACTTAAATACTATTCCGGTCGCCATGATCAAGCATATTGAAGTGTTAAAAGACGGTGCTTCTGCGGTTTATGGCACTGATGCCGTAGCAGGTGTTGTAAACATCATTTTAAAAGATGATTTTGAAGGCGCAGAACTCAATGCTCAGACTGGCTTATCTGGTGAGGGAGATGCAGAGCAGCACAATATCGACCTGACAGTGGGTACGAGTTTTGACAAAGGCAACATGGTATTTGGCGTTCAATACATGGAGCGTGGATCTGCGAGTCAAGCAGACAGAGACTTTTCTTCATGCCCATTAAGTGAGACTGACGGGGGCAAATCGCTAACATGTGGTGGTTCAACAATCACGCCAAACGGTCACCTTTATCTTGAGAATGGAAAAGAGTTACAGGGTGACAAAGAGGGGAATTATGCTGAATATAATCCAGAAACGGACCCTTACAATTATGCTTCAGATAGTTATTTGTACACTCCCATGCAGAGGTTAAACCTGACTGGCGTTATAAATTATGAATTAAGTGACAATACCACATTGTTCACTGAAGCAATGTACTCCAAGCGGTGGTCTGAGCAACAAATGGCACCGCAACCAGTATGGTTTGATTTTACCTATACTGAAGCGATGGGGGATGATTTATTAGAGCATGGTGCAGAGTATGGCGATACAGTTCACTATCGTCGTCGTATGACAGACACTGGCACACGAGACTTCTCACAGGTCGTTGACACAGTGAGAACGGTTGTTGGTGTTGAAGGCATACTAGATAATGATTGGAGTTGGGATGTTGCAGTTAATTTTGGTCGCAATGACTCTGTTGACCAACTATCAAATTTGCACAACATTGGCAGTTTAACCGAAGACATAGAACTGGGTAATTTTAACCCACTCGATCAGGCGTCTTGGTCAGCAGACAATATGACTGATTACTTGTATACAGAGCAAAATACGGGTGGCAGCCAAATGTTGAACTTCAGTGCATCTTTGGCTGGAGATATTATAGAGTTGCCAGCAGGCTATTTAGGTTTTGCAACAGGTATTGAAAAGCGCACAGAAAAAGCTTGGTATACGCCAGATTCACTTACCTCACAAGGTCTCGCCAACGACCCTAAAGTTGAACCAACCAGTGGTTCATACGATGTGAATGAAGCGTTTGTTGAGTTTGCTATTCCTGTTTTGGCGGACAAAGCATTTGCGCAAAACCTAGATCTGAGCGCTGCAATCAGAGCATTTGATTACTCCAGCTTTGGTAGTGACTCTACTTGGAAGCTTGGATTTACTTGGAAATTAAATGATCAGTTAATGTTTAGAGGTGTGAAATCAACGGCATTTCGAGCACCTACAGTGGATGAATTGTACGGCGGTAAATCGCCATCGTTTGAGCAGATCTCTCATCCTCTGTTAGACAGTCAAGCTGAAGTGATAGTGGGGGGTAACGCCAACTTAACGCCTGAAGAAGCAGACACTTTGACCTTTGGTTTAGTGTACGAGCCGGGTTTTATTGAAGGTCTGTCACTGACTTTAGATTACTACGACATTGCAATTACCAATGCGATTAGTGAAGTTAATAACCAGTACATCATCGACAATTGCGTTGATAGTAATGGTGGTTTGATCAATCAAAGTTCGCCGGTATGTGCTTCAGCCAACATGCAAATCTCTAATGGCAAAGCGACGTTTAACAACCAGTTGCAAAATATTGGTGACGAAACAACGCAAGGTTATGATGTCAATGTCGCCTATAGCTTTGATGCTGCAGGTTTAAACTGGCGCGCTGGTTGGGACACATCAATCTTGAAAGAGCGCACAGTAACTATGGCAGGAGAAACGGTCGACTACTCCGGGCTGATCACTTCCGGCTTGGGCGGCTATGCGGATATTAAATCGAGCTTGTCGTTGGCGGTAAAAGCAGAGACATGGAGTGCCAATTACAAAGTACGTTACTTATCTGGTATGGATAGCTTTAGTTGTCTAGAGGATCCAAGTAGTTGCTACGCTCCGAGTACGCCAAGTATGGTTTATCACGATATTTCAGGAAGTTACTTTGTGAGCGATACGATCAAATTGACAGGTGGGATCAATAATTTGTTTGACAAGCAACCTCCTTATTACTCAGGAAACAATGATTCAAATACCGATCCGTACACGTATGACACACTTGGAAGGTATGTGTACGCAGGTATGAATATCCAATTTTAATATCAAGGGTAAAAATTCATTTTTCACACTCTCCGTAGAGGGACCAAAGGGTTGCAGCATTTGCAGCCCTTTTTTTTAAATAATTGTGGGCTAATTGTAACGGAGTGTCGTTTAACGTCTATATTGTGAGAAAGCAACAATGAATTGGAGTTGGGATGAGCGTCCGAATTTTAGTAATTGATGATGACAACACATATCGTACTTTACTCTCACAGGTTTTCGCGGAATATGACGTCAGTGTTGCATCCAGTGGTGAAGAAGGCTTAAAAAAGGCCATTGAGTTAAAACCCCATGTCATTTTACTAGATATTGTGATGGCAGGTATGGATGGCTATGCGACCTGTTCTGAGCTTAGGAAAATAGAGCACCTGCGGCATACACCCATCGTTTTTATATCCAATTTGTCTTCGTCAGACTGCCGCTTAAAAGCGTTTGAAATTGGGGCAAACGATTATGTGTGCAAAACAACTCACCCAGAAGAGCTTAAAAGCAAGGTTGTGGCAATTCTAGAGGCTGATCATGACTATTTTGAAGCCCATGCCGACATTGCTGAAAAAGAGTGCTTATTGCTGGATTTACAAAGACAAAATGCCAGCATGAAAACCATTGGGTTATTTATGCAAGCAACCCACTATTGTAGCGATCTTGAAGTACTACAAAAAATCTTTATCAACACGTTGTCGAGTTTGGATCTTCGTGCTGTCGTTCATTTTAAAGACAGAACACTTTTTCGCAGTACATCTGGCAACGTTGCAAAGCTTGAGAAAGAGTTACTGTTGCACCATGAAGACTTTGAGCGTGTCCATCAGTTTGATCATGGTCCTATGGTTTTTAACTGGCGAAGCAGTATTTTATTGGTTAAAAACGTTGGAGAGTTAAGCGACATTTGCGCGCATGTTATGGATGCGCTGGAGCTTGCCATTTGCAATCTCAATCGACGAGCTGAGATGGTGGAGCAAATTCTCTCGATTGAAAAAACGAACAAAGAGATCTTGGCGAGTTTAAAAGACACGAAGGCGAAATCAAACACAAACCTTAAACAGCAACTGTTTGACTCGGGTCTTATTTCACAGTTTGATCTTCAAGACGAAAATGATTTGGATGAACTCATAGCCAGTTCAAGTGATGATTTAATAGGCATGGTCGAAGCGTTTGGTGATAACGCAGAGAAGATAAGCGCAATTTTAGGTAGTTTGAAAAAGCCACCACAAGAGTTACGCTTTTTGTTCAAAGAAAGCATGACCCCCTCTGATGCGACCCTATTTTAAAGTAAAAAAAGAGCGTGACACTGTTGCGCTCCTAAAATGATTATTTTAAATCTTTAATAATCAAAGCATTAAGAATAAGTGTGACTTTTTTTCGTATTCTTTCTTGAAATCATTTCAGTGTGTCCATAGATATAGTTATGAGGTCGCCGTAAGGGGCCAGAAATTTACTTAATATATTGTTTAATAAGCCTATTTCCTGCTTCTCGAAGAGTGAATTAGGCGTTATATCGCTTTATGAGGATACACTTATGCGTACAGTTGATTTATCACCACTTTATCGTTCATTTATCGGCCTAGATCACTTGGCAACGTTGATGGACTCAGCGCAAAGAAGTTCAGAAAAACAGTCGGGTTTCCCGCCATATAATATTGAAGCCTTAGACGAAGATAAGTACCAAATTACCATGGCCGTTGCAGGTTTCAGCGAACAGGAGCTGACTCTTGAATCGGAAAATAACACGCTGACCGTAAAAGGTGAGAAACAAGACAAAGACGCCACATCAGAACGAAAGTTCATTCATCAAGGCATTGCAGAGCGCAACTTTGAACGTAAATTTCAACTCGGTGATCACATTAAAGTGATTGGTGCAGATTTAGAAAATGGTTTACTAAAAATAGATCTAGAACGCGAAGTACCTGAAGCTATGAAACCGCGAAAAATCGCAATTGGCGCAAATAAATTACTCGACTAAGCGCTCTTACTTTTTCCCTTATTCCTTGTTAATTGTTTATTGATGTTTCCAACCAGCCGCCGTTAGGCGGCTTTTTTTGATGCTTAAAATCCTTCCATTATTATTTAAATATTTAGGTAAAAAAGGAACAGCTGCTCTTTACATGTTTTCTTGCAATCCGTATGGTTATGTTAATTTTTTGTAATCAAGGATTGTGTGATGAAAGCGATTTTTTACGTATTTCTTGCGTGGTTGAGCTTCGCGGCTGAGGCTAAAACGCAAGTATTGACAGAATATACCTCATTTACTCAACATGGTGATCACCGTTTTGCTGTCAACTTAACCCCAGTAGACCCCAGTGGACGACATGTGCTTGAACTTGAACTAGGGTGTGCTGAACAAGGGTGCAGTGATTGGGATTACACCGTGAGGTTTGAGTGGCACCAAGGAGACACTCGCTATGAAATGGGGCGTTTGATCACGCCTTATGCGGGCTACATGCAAAGAGGAATGCACGGTTTTGACCGCAGCTGGCGAAGAACCTACTATTTTGATGTTTCTCACCTTGCTCCGGTATTAAATGGTGAAGGCACATTTAATGTGCATTACGGCGGATGGGGCGCGAAAAAAAGTGCATTTGGTGTGAGCGCAAAGCTAATTTCTCAACCGGGTTTTTACAATCGACAGGTGAAACGAGTGATCCCGCTGTACGAATCGGGCTCCGAAGGTTGGCCATATAAAACGGCACAGGATTTTGCCAATTTACTACCTGCTAAAACAGTGACATTTGAAGCGGGTGAAAAGCATGCTGAAATTAAGATGATAGTGTCGGCGCACGGCCACGCGCTATCTTATGACAACCCCGAAGGTAAAGCAGAGTTGTGTGGAGAGTGGTGCGACCGTTATTTCACGCTCAGTCAGGACAGTGAGTTAGTCGTTAAACAAAATTTATGGCGTGATACCTGCGATCAGAGTGCAACTTTTCCTCAGGGGGGAACGTACTTATTTTCTCGTGCAAATTGGTGCCCAGGGGAAGCAATAACGCCATTTAGTTTTTCTGTTTCTACAGACAACCAAGACTCTCTATTTGACCTTGATTGGCAAGCTTACAGTTGGCAGCCTTCTCAATATGGGAAAGATGCTCCTCGGTATATTGTGAGTGCGCTGTTAGTGACTTATGGTGATTATGACCTCAAGGAAGATATTGCACTTAAGCGAGTTTTAAAACCTAACGCTGCGATGCCAGATCGCTTTAGTATGTCTTGTGGTGAGATTGAGGTAGAAGTTGAAAACTTAGGAAACTCTGACATTGATGAACTCTGGTTTGACTATGGGGTTGAAGGGCAAAAGGTACAACAATATTATTGGCAAGGTGAACTGCCTGCGGGTGAAACCAAGCAAATTAACTTTGCGACAGCATACATGGGCAGGTTTGCTGCCAATGGTTCTGAACTTACTGTTGCTGTGCGAAGCGCCGCGGATCAACAAGGCGTTAATAACGCTCAAACAGTGAAAATGAAGGCGCCTATTGCGCTAGATAAAAGTGCCGTCTTACATTTGTTATCGGGAAAACAAGGGGCGGAAACCAGCGTATCCATAGTTGATAGAGACCAAAATACTGTAAAGCACTGGCCAACGTTTTCGAACACAGCTTGGCATGCACTGCCATTAGATGTGCCTGCTGGATGTTATACGCTAAAAATTAATGACAGCGAACATGACGGCCTCGCATTCCCGTTTTTTAACCAACGAAAAGGCAAGGGCGAAATTAAACTGCACCACAGTGGTGAAGTCGATGCTCACGTAACTCAACTAGAAGCCGACTTTGGGCGAGAGCTTTCCATTCCGATCACGGTAGGTTACGAGTTTGGCGGCTGCGCAGCACGCGATTGGCAAAAAGATGTAGCATATCAAACTCCTGGGCAGCAAGTTGCCTATCAGGGGGTGATTTATCAGGCGCATCATTGGAGCTATAACTTTGCACCTGATAGAGCGGGACCTTACGATGCATGGCAAGCAGTTAGTTACTGTGATGGCAGCGCCTTGTAACCGTTTTATTTAGTCGTAGTAGCGACTCATTTGCGGGTTGGTGTTGCACAACAGATTGGCAATTTCAGCCCGTGTTTCAGCGCCTTTATTTTGGCTAAGTTTGAAATTCCCGGTTAAGGTATCGAGTTTTACTTTGAAAAATATGAGCGCGTTACACATTGCCTTTAACTGTTTTTCTGGTACTGAACTTAACTGCCACGGATCATTGTCGTTTTCAAAGGCATTCAAAATATGCTGCATGGTGAGCAATTGCTGTTCATAGTCATCAATTGATTCCAACATGCCTGTACAGTGCACTGTTACATAATCCCAAGTGGGTAACTTTATACCTTCAACCTGTTTGGGTGATAGATAAGTATCTGGGCCGCGAAAGACAGCCTCTACCGATGACGAAATAAAGTGTTTTATGGGGTTTTCACGTGTTGCATGACCAAAAATAGTCAGGGTATCTCTGCATAGACTCACTGGCAAGTGGCATATATGCGAAGGTGTTGTATCACTACCTGTACAGAACATCGTAGCCAATGGAAAGCGCTCAATGACATCAAATAATGCTTTATTGTCACTTTCCACATAGGTTTTGACAGGATAATTCATAACCAAGATCCCAATCGTTGTTTAATATCGGGCCACATATCATCGATGATACTAAAACGGGCTGTGTTTCTAAAACTGCCATCTGGTAGCTTTCTATTTTTGAGGTGAATACCCTCAAAATGAGCACCCAATCTAGCAATGGCACTGCGAGACTTGTGATTTTGCTCATGGGTCTGAAATTCAATGCGAACCAAGCCAAGAGTTTCAAAAGCATGCTGAAGTAACAGGTATTTTGCATGAGTATTAATATGGCTGCGCTGCCAGTCTAGACCAATAAAAGTATGGCCAATTTCTGCTTGTAAATTGTGTGTATCTAACCTGAAAATTCGAGTATTGCCTGCAACTTGATTGGTCTGTGCATCAATAATTGCAAACACAACCTGTTCTTGAGGATCAAACTGTGCTGTTTGCTCAAACCAAGTTTGCAAGACTTCTTGGGATTGGCAATAACGACTGGGTACCCAGCGCCAAAGCTCTTCTGCTTGGCCTACCTGTTGCAATTGGCCCAGGTGTGCTTGGGAAAGTGGCTCTAGCCTTACTTTATTGGTCGATAATGTCATTGCTTTTAACATGGTGATTCCTTTTTATGATGACGAAAAGCATGCTTGATGCGATAAATTCCAGCCTACTTGAAACTGGTAAGGTTAAAACAACCAGTTTTAAATAAATTGCTATACCAGCTTGTCAGTGAGGTGTGTTTTTTATACGCTATGGCTATTGTCATAGTTATCAAAATTATTATGTTTACAGGTCGTCCACTCGAAGAGCATGTTAAAACCGCTAAACATGTTCAGATGGCTCAACAAGTGCGAGAAGCGATTCAAAGTGGTCAATTAAAACCTGGTGAAAAGCTCCCATCAGCACGCACATTGGGGCAACTATTTGGTCTTAATCGACACACCATCATGGTGGCCTTGCAAAATCTGGTCGCCGAAGGATGGCTGATCTCAGAGCTTCGAAAGGGTTACAAGGTTAATCAGCAATTGCCTGTGGTGGAAAGTGCACAAGTTGAACTAAAAAACGAGCTGTATCAACCAGTATTGCCTCAATTTTCTGCCCCATTAGCTGCGGTAAAATCAACTCAGTTAAGTGACTATCAATACAATTTTGCTGGTGGGTTACCCGATGTGAAGCATTTTCCATTTGACGAATTTAGACGCAGTATGAACCGGATCTGTCGAAGCAGTAATGCAGCAGCATTTCATTACCAAAATACCGCGGGAGAGCCAGCACTTAGGGAGCAGTTAAAAGCGTATTTAAGAAAAGGGCGCGGACTGAGTTGTGAAGATGTATTAGTTTGTAACGGTTCTCAAGAGGCTTTGTTTTTGGTCGGCCAGGCGTTCTTATCGCCAGGGCAAGGCGTGGCGATGGAAGCGCTAGGTTACCCCCCAGCACGCCAAGCATTTCTTGCATCTGGTGGTGTCATTCATGATATTGCGCAAGATGAACAAGGGTTGTGTGTTGATTCACTGGCTGAATGTCTTTCAGGTGCTGATATACGTTTAGTGTACTTAACGCCTTTACACCAGTACCCGACCACGATCACCATGTCGGTTGCCCGCCGATTGGCGATTTACAAGTTGTGTGCACAGCATGGGGTGTTTATTGTCGAAGATGACTACGATCATGAGTTTCATTATCGTTGCCCACCGTTACAACCCATCGCGGCAAATGATCCGGCTCAAATAGTGATCTACCTGTCTACTTTTTCTAAGATCATGTTTGCAGGTGCACGTTTGGGGTATGTCACAGCGGCGCCTGTGGTTTTGCAGCAATTGATAAGATTAAAACAGCTGATAAACCATAAAAATGATGTATTGTTGCAATTGGCCATTGCTGATTGGATGGCAACGGGGTGTTTTGAGCGTCATTTGCGACGCATGACTAAGTTATACCAACAACGCTGTGATTTAATGGCATCGCAGTTGACTCAGTTTCAAAACCAAGGATATGACATTGAATTCAAACAACCAGACGGCGGCATGGCTTTTTGGGTCGACCTGAAACGCGACATTGCTTTTTTGCCCAATAAATTGCATGAGGCGAGTATCTATGCGCTTACTGAGCGTGCATTTTGTGGTTCGCCGAGGGCGTCATATACCCACATACGGCTTGGATTTGCAGGTCAAAATACAGAGAATATTACGGCAGGGTTAAAACGGATTTTTGAGTTGCTTTGAGCTCTAGTTGAGAAGGAAAAAAGGCCCATGCCTAGGCCCACTGTATCGACATATGATTGCATGTTTTTTAAAAGGGAATGCTCTATTTCCTATCAGGCGCCCAAGCAAGTTGCCCGTTGATATTTGCAATGTCATATTTGAGTCTGCTTTCAACCCAGCTGCCATCTTCTTTTTGACATAATGCGATGATATAGCAATCTTCTTCGCCAGGGATCCCCTCAAAGTGGATATTACGGCAACTCGATTTATATGAGCCTGGGGGGGTTATGAAAGACATCTATCAAGTACTCCATTTTGGTAAATGACAATGCAGCTCCTAATAAATGAAGCTGCTCCAACAAAGTGATAATGTCCACTATAAAGGGAATTAACAGCTATAAACATTACACATTATTACACCTGCTATAGCCGCTGAATAAATCTATCTATTTGAACTGCGGATTTTTAATTTACCGGTTTCGTCTTCAAATGTGATCACAAAAACTTTGTCAAACTCGTCTTCGGCTATGCTGACATCTCGACCAGTTAGCAGTGAAACCAAAGTGGGTGTTGTATTGCTGTGACCTGCAACGACTATAGTTCCAGTTTGTTTTTTCAGCATGTGTGCAAACTCTTCGAGCTTCCCTGGGTTATACATTGAAATATGTGTATCTATCAGATCAGCAAGTGGTGCTAGTGTTGCTTTAGTACGATTGTAGTTGGTTGAGTATAGTTTTGTTGGCTCATACGGGAGCATCATTTGCGCGATGTAATGCGCGCGTTTAATTCCCTGTTGTGTCAGGCTAGGATCAACGCCTTTTTGTTTCTCGGCATGTCTGACGAGAATGATATTTTCCGGCATAGCGAAGCTTGAAAAGCTCAATAGGCCCAAAAGCAGAATTAATACAGTACGCATAGTGAGTTTCCTTGTCTTCTTGTGCTCTTCAGTACTATATCGTGTTCTGCTCCATGGCGCACCCTTATCAGTGATTTTATAGCGAGTACAGTACCTGTCCGCAGCGGACACAATTTCTGTCCGCGGACGCTTTTTTACCCTTCCTAAAAATTAAAGTGCTTATAAATCAATATGATATTTTTGGCATGGTATTGGTATATCTGATTGCATCAGGATATAAATGAGTGATTGAGATGATTAAAGATACCAGTGGACAGGATCAGCACATTCTAAATAAGAGGCCAATATATAAGCGTAAGTGGGCACTCATGCTCGGTGTGACAGCGGCGTTGTTTGGGGTGTTGTTGTGGTTGCAGTTATCGCCACATGCACAGCATTCTATTGAGAGAGAAGAGTTGGATATTGCTAAAGTAGAATTTGGCAATTTGGTACGTGAAGTCGGTGCTCAAGGCAAAATTGTTGCAGCACATGCGCCAACCATTTACAGCCCTGAAATTGGTGTGACAACCTTATATGTCAATGCAGGTGACAGTGTACATAAAGGGCAACTCGTTGCTCAGTTACACAGTCCCGAGTTAAGCAGTGAGTTAAAGCAACAAGAATCAGAATTGTCGCGCTTAGAAAGCGAATGGCAACGGCAGCAATTAGAATCAAGGCGTCAGGCTTTGGCGCTTGAAAAGTCATTAGATTTAGCCAGAGTCACTCTAGATGCAGCAGAAAGAGAGAATCGACGTGCTCAGATCTCGATTAAAACAAGCTTAATTAGCCAAATAGATCTTGAACAAGCACAGGATGAGTTTGCTCGAGCCAAACTGAACTTTACGCATGCACAAAAAGAGGCAGAGATTGGTCGTGATACTCTGAAGTTTGAACTCGCCTCTGTCAAAAGCAATGTTGAGCGTCAGGCTATTGTGGTTGAAGAAGTCAAACGCAGAGTGACCAATTTACAAGTGCGAGCGTCAGTGGATGGGATTGTTGGTAATTTACTGGTGCAAAACAAATCGGCAGTGAGCCAGAATCAACCCTTGATGACTTTGGTTGATTTATCTGCCTATGAAGTGGAGCTGCAAGTCCCTGAAAGTTATGCCAATGACTTGGGTTTATCTATGCCTGTATTAATGCGTATAGGTGCAAAAGAGTTCGAAGGTCAACTAAGCGCCATATCGCCAGAGGTCAGCGATCGTGAAGTGACTACCCGAGTAAAGTTTTCCAATCAAGACATTTCTGGTATTCGCCAGAATCAACGAGTACATGCCCGTATTCAGCTAGAAAACAAACATAATGTGCTGAAAGTGAAGCGCGGCCCGTTTTTAAATACCGGTGGATATGTTGCTTATCGCTTGCGTGACAATTTGGCTCAGCGTGTAGATATCAAAACCGGTTCAAGTAGTTTAAAAGACATTGAAATCATTGCAGGGCTTCAAGAGGGTGACGAAATCATCGTCTCTGGCTATGATGCGTTCAGCGATGCAAGTTCAGTGCTAATCAGACAATAAATAAGGAAGACATGTGATGTTACAAATGCAAGATATCGGTAAGTTATATCAAACCGAAATGGTCCAAACACAAGCACTGAGAGAGTTCAATCTAACCGTCAATGAAGGAGAGTTTATTGCTGTAACAGGGCCTTCAGGATCAGGAAAGACCACATTTTTAAATATTGCAGGGTTACTTGAACCATTTTCATCTGGTCAATACATGCTCGATGGCGTAGATGTAGGGAAGCTTAATGACAATCAGCGATCGGACCTGAGAAACCAAAAAATAGGGTTTATTTTTCAAGGTTTTAATCTAATTCCAGACCTGAATCTATTTGAAAATATTGAAGTGCCGCTGCGCTATCGCGGGATTAAAACTGCACAGCGAAAAAGACGGATAGAGCAATGTCTTGAACAAGTTGGGTTAGCTGGGCGCGCGCGTCATTTACCACAGCAATTGTCTGGAGGCCAACAACAACGTGTCGCCATCGCACGTGCGCTGGCTGGAGAACCACGCTTTTTACTGGCTGATGAGCCGACAGGAAACCTAGATAGCTTAATGGCAAAGCAGGTTATGACATTGTTGGAGGAACTAAATAGGGCGGGTACAACGATAGTGATGGTGACGCACGATCAAGAACTTGCGAGAAGAACGCCACGTAACATTCAAATCGTAGACGGCCAAGTTGCTGATTTTACCTTATACCAAGGTGTACAAGGGACACGTGAAAACACACAAACGCCATTGGGGGTTTAATATGTTGCTACATTATTGTGATTTAGCGTGGCGAAATATCAGACAAACACCCTTTATCAGCGTATTGATGATCATCGCGATTGGTATTGGCATTGGCGTGACGATGACAACTTTATCTGTTTATCACATGAAAAGTGCGGATCCTATTCCGAACAAAAGCGCACAGCTTCATGCATTACAGTTACAGATTATGGATGATGGTCAAACTTGGCGCACACCAGATAACTTACCACAACAGGTAACTTATAAGGATGCGATGTATTTACTAGAAAATTCACCGCTGGAAAAGAAAGTTGCGATGTTCAAATCGGGGGCCGCGATACATTTAGATAAGCCCGACAGTGTGCCTTTTATTAAAGACGTGAGGGTAACAAGCAGAGATTTTTTCGACATGTTCGATATGTCTTTCTTATATGGAAATGTATGGAGTGAAGCACAAAGTGAGCAAGCCGCACCTGTTGTTGTTATCAGTGAAGTGCTATCGCAAAAGCTATTTGGCCGAAAGAATGCTTTAGGTGAATCCGTTTATTTAGGTGACCGCCGCTATGAAGTTGTAGGCATTACAAAAAAGTGGCGCCCAGCAGTGAAGTTTTATGACGTAAACAATAGCGCCTTTGACCCTGCTGAAGAGGTGTTTATTCCGCTGAGTCATGCCAAAGCTTATCAAGTTTCAAGTTGGGGAAATACCAATGGTTGGAAGAATGAAGAGATTAATTCTAGGGAGCAATTTTTAAATTCAGAAACGGTGTGGTTACAGTTTTGGGTTGAACTTAATTCAGCGTCCGAAAAAGCGCAGTATGGGCAGTTTTTACTGGATTATATGCGCGAACAGCAAGAGCTAGGCCGCTTTAATCGCAAAGAGTTAGCGTACAATTTGCAGCCTGTAACACAGTGGTTAAAGTACAATCACGTCGTCAGTGCAGACAACAAAATATTGGTTGGATTGAGTTTTATGTTTTTAGCTGTGTGCATTGCAAACATATTAGGCATGCTGCTGGCGAAATTTCTAAAACGTGCCCCTGATGCTGGTGTAAGGCGTGCGCTGGGGGCAAGTAAGCGCCAGATATTTTATCAACACTTGGTTGAGGTGGCCATCTTGGGGCTACTTGGCTCTGTCGTTGGTGTGGTTTTAGCGCAGTTGGGCTTAGCGGGGATCAGAGAGTCTAAATCAGGTTATGAACTGATCGCGACCATGGATTGGCAGATGTTGTTGATCTCGCCTTTGATTTCTATCTTGGCATGTTTAATTGCAGGTCTTTTCCCTGCCTGGGTCGTATGTAAAACATCACCAGCCACACACTTAAAAATACAATAAAGGAGTGCTTTAAATGTCTGAAATCAAACCTATTTTAAGCGCTTTAACGCGATCAAAAACCGGGGCTATTTTACTGGTCATGCAAATCGCCATTACCTTGGCGTTGGTAAGCAATGCAATGTCCATCGTTGCAGACAGAGCAGAAAAGATAAACCAAACCACCGGCTATGATGAACAAGGGATCATATCTTATACCTTGTTAACTTATGACAAAGATACCGACATACCAAAACAATTTAAAGAAGACATCAGACAACTTAAAGCGCTGGATGGCGTGATTGATGTGCTGGCGGTAAGCTCTATACCTTTGTCGCGCAGCGGCGGGTCAAGAACATTAAGCACCGATCCCGAAGAGCATAGCGGTAAAAATGCAGACTCAGGGTATATTCGAGCAAATCATCATATTATTAGCACACTGGGTTTAACCATTAACGAGGGGAGAGACTTTACGCAAAGTGATGTGATTTATGGTAGAAATGGCGATTACCCATCTGTTGGTATTGTAAGTAGAGCAGTCGCTGACAAACTTTTTGGACAAGGTAATGGGTTAAATGAAACAGTTTATAATGGAGACGATGCATTCAAAATAATCGGGATCATCGATACCCTAAAAAGCCAATGGCCTCGTTCAAACATGGGAAATAGCTTGATATTTCTTCCCATTGAAGAAGCGCAAACTTACCAAAAGTTTATCGTTAAAACGACGCCACAAAAACGCGCACAGGTCATGAAACAAATAGAGCCTTTACTGCTAGATCTTGATCGTGGTCGAGTCGTTATGAATATCAAAGGGTTGGACAAATCGAAAGCGGACACCTATGCCGGTGACACATTAATGATCCGCATGTTAATCGCAATTGTCGTGTTTTTAGTAATTATTACTGCGTTAGGCATTTTTGGCCTTACACATTTTAATATCAGTAAGCGAACAAAACAGATTGGTACTCGACGTGCGCTGGGGGCGAGAAAATCAGCCATTTTCAAGTACTTTTTGTTAGAAAACTTGATGGTCACCGCTTTGGGCGTAGTGATTGGAGGCGTTGGAGCACTGGTACTAGGGCGAGAGCTGATGGGGCATTATAGCGTGCCACCGCTTGAAACAAGCGCAATCTTAATCACGGCAGGGATGATGCTATTGATGAGCTTTATTGCCGTCTATTCACCTGCTCGGCGTGCCGCAAATATTTCTCCAAGTGTGGCAACGCGAAGTATTTAAAAATTAGGAACAACACTATGTTACACTCGAAAGGGTGTAACATAATTATAAAACGCACATGGATAAAATACTGATTATTGACGATAACCCCGCTGTTTTGCAGTCGTTATCTCTTCTATTTGAGCTACATGATTACCAAGTTGTCGAGGCTTCAACTCCTTTTGAGGCCGAACAAGTTGTGCGCTATCAACGTATTGACTTGGTTATTCAGGATATGAACTTTTCTGCTGATACAACCTCAGGTGAAGAGGGCAAGGCGCTGTTTTTTAACCTGCGATCGATTAACCCTTGCTTGCCCATAATCTTGCTAACCGCATGGACTGAATTGGAAATGGCAATTTCTCTTGTCAAAGCAGGGGCCGCAGATTATTTGGCCAAACCTTGGGATGACGAAAAGTTACTTGTCAGCGTGGCGAATTTGATTGCGCTTGGCAAGGCCAGTGAAGACAGCCAACAATTGCAACGGCAAGAGCAAGAAAGGGTACAGTTCAATGAGGGCGTTCAGCTTTGTGGCCTGATATATAAAAGTGTGGCTATGCAGCGCGCTGTTGAAATGGCTGTGCAAGTTGCCAAATCTGATGTGGCAGTGCTTGTGACGGGGGCAAATGGCAGCGGGAAAGAAAAAGTAGCAGAGATTATCCAAGCCAACTCTAGGCTCGCGAATAAACCGTTTATTAAAGTTAATGCAGGTGCACTACCTGACAATTTAATTGAAGCAGAGCTGTTTGGCGCGGAAGCTGGGGCGTATACCGGTGCGAATAAACAGCGAATTGGCCGGTTTGAAGCCGCTGATGGTGGCACACTCTTTTTGGATGAAATAGGTAATTTACCATTGTCTGGTCAAATGAAGCTGCTGCGTGTATTGCAAACCGGAGAATTCGAACGACTTGGTTCTGTTGAAACTCGCAAAGTGAATGTCAGGGTGATTTCAGCCACCAATGCAGATCTTTTAAATGACATTGCCGCTGGTCGCTTTAGAGAAGATTTATACTATCGACTGAATGTTATTGAGATAAAACTACCCAACCTAAATCAAAGAGTCGATGATATCTTACCATTGGTGCACCACTTTTTGCCGACTCGAGAGTTGACCTTTAGTGCAGAAAAGTCACTACGTGCTCATACCTGGCCTGGCAATGTTAGAGAGCTTGAAAATGCGTGTAAAAGAGCTGGGGTGCTCAAGCCAACAGGTGAACTGGATACTGCTGATTTTGGGCTAACATCAACTATTGCAAAATCAACGCCACCGGTGCAAGGCCATGAGCCGTCGAAGCAAGAGCTTCAGCAAGCCATGCGGCAATGTGAAGGTGTTATAGCCAAAGTTGCGAGGCAATTTGGCATGAGTCGCCAAGCCTTGTACCGACGCTTGCAAAAATATGGGATTGAATATTAATGGAGCAAACCCACCGTAAACTGATCCATAGAGCAGGATTGACCATAGGCATTAGTATGGCAGTTGCCTGTTTGCCTGTGGCGTTTATGGTGTCTTGGCCGGTATGGCTTTGTACCACCCTAGGCGCTTGGATATTGGCTTGTGTGGTCTTAAAACAATTGCTAAAGCCTTTTTTACAATCCCTTGATGCACTTCAAATTGGGTTGCTTAATTTCAAAGATGGTGACTTTTCAAACCAACTTGCCTACCAATCAAACGATGACTTTGGTGATTTATGCCGGCTATACAATGAAACGGCACAACAACTTAGAACAGAAAAACAGTGGCTTTATCAACGGGAAATGATGCTCGACAAGATGTTGCAAAGTGCACCACAAGCATTGTTGCTGGTAAATGATCAAGAGATTGTGGTATTTGCAAATCCAAGTGCTCAGCGTTTACTGGGTAGCTCGTCCCCTCTAGAAGGTAGTAAGGTGGCAGATTTAGCACATGGTGCCCCCAAAGAAATAATGCATGCTATCACGCAGCTCACCGATGGTTTGGTGAGTGTGAAGTCACCGCACAGTGAGGAGCAGATATGGCATAGTGCCGTTGGTAAACTGATACTGAATAACCAACCTCATAGCTTGTATGTTTTTAAGCAGTTAACCAGAGAGCTAAATAGGCAAGAGGTGGCTGTTTGGAAAAAGGTCATTCGAGTGATTAGCCATGAACTGAATAATTCATTGGGGCCTATTTCATCTATGTTGCATAGCGGTAAAATCATTGCCAATAAGCTAGATGAATCGCGTTTAAATAGAGTATTTAGTACGATTGATGAACGAATTGAACACTTATGTGAGTTTATTCAAGGCTATGGCACATTTGCTAAGTTACCAGTCCCGCAGATTAAACAAGTTGAGTTGCTCCCTTTACTAGACGCAATGCAAATGCAATGGCCTTGTACTGTTTCTTGTGAAGTGAGTGTCGTACATGCCGATCGTGGACAATTGGAACAATTGCTCATTAACTTACTAAAAAACGCCCATGAATCTGGATCGCAGCCGGGTTCAATCGAGCTGGATATTGTCGCCATTCCAAAGGGCGTGAAATTCCGTGTGTCTGATAGTGGGCCGGGTATGACAGAAGCTGTACTCACCAATGCACTGGTACCATTTTATTCAACCAAGGCAAGCGGTTCAGGGTTAGGGCTCGCTCTGTGCCGAGAGATTATAGACGCTCACAATGGTCATATCAGCATCAGCAACAGAGCTGAGGGAGGGTTAATGGTTGAGGTTGTATTGCCACTTGGTTGCTAATGCACGTTGCACCGATTATTATCGCGACTATTTTAAAGCTATAAAGAGCTCTATAGTTAATACTTACTATCAATTAAAAACCTCTAAGAATAAAACTATAATTCGCGAGCATAAAAATTTATAATTGTTTACGGTTTTATATTTTTTATAATTAACAGGATTAAGTTGATGAAGTACTTTCTGTTGCTTGTATTCTTGTTTATCAGTGGTTGTGCTACCAATGTCGAGTCAATTAAAGATGATAAAGATGTACTGATAAATAAAAATACGGGTTATATCTTACTAGGTGTTGATAGCAATATGACGCTCAAGTCTATCGACATTGAAGGTCCTCAAAATATTAGGATTACCCGCCAAGATCTGACTGCTGGAAGCAGCTATATCTTATTGGCTTTACAAGCTGGCAAATACAAACTAAGTCGAATAGAATTCAACCAATATTATCGAGCTTACGTCGATGACCCTGAGTATTGGACTTTTACCATTAATGAAGGGGAAATTAATTATGGTGGAGATATTGAACTTAGGACAAAACGGTTCGCACGCGCACTGCGATATAACATGGAGTTAATCAATAACTCCTCTTTGGCGTTAGAGTTTGTAAAAGCGCAATTTCCAAATATCTTATCAAATAAAACAATAGTTTATGGTGGGCCGGGAGAGGACGATTATCTCAAGCTATGGAGTGGTAAAAAACTATGAAGCAACGTATTGTTTTAGTGCTTTGGCTGTTAGTACTGCCGCTGTTTGTTCAAGCCCATTTAATTGATTCACAAAAGTTGCTCACAGTTGCGGAGTACGGACGATTTAGCTTATCGCCCGATGGTGACAATGTTACCTATATCCAAAGAGGCAAGAATAGTTACCTAATAATTAATTACAATGTTAAAGATCGCACTGCAAAGCCGATTAAAAATATTCACGTTTCCAACGCGCTTCTCGATAAATATTGGGTGAGTGATGATGTATTGCTCTTTGAAGTTACGGGGAAAAAAGCAAACCACACATTTTTAGCTAAAAGAACACAAGATGGCTTTAAAGAAATCAGATTAGACCGCAAATGGTCTGTGGTTCGCGGGTTTCCAAGTAATGGTAAACATATACTTATTTCTGAGAGAAAGAAGCGCCAAAAGTATCAAATTTCACTGGTTGAAATTGAGAGTTTATTTTCACAAGTAAAACCCAAAGTACGAAATTTATTCAGTACGAGTTATGGACACAATCAATTATTTTATGAATCAAGCATTCAACAGCTGATTGGTTTCAAAGAAAAAGACACTGAGCTATTGGTCTCGTCAAGAGCACTTGACGATCCGAATTGGTCCCTTTTACTGACCGCTCAAGCCGATCAGAAAAATTACTTTCTACCAATAGGGTTTTTAGACAGTAAAAATATGGTGGTATTGAGTAATAAAGATAGCGATAAAGTATCTGTGTATGCTTATTCTTTAGTAGAGAATAAAATTGGCGATTTAATATATGGCAACGACAAATATGACGTCATAGGTGCAGACATCGAAAATGGCGAGGTCGTCAGCGTCTCTTACTTACGCCATGGTAAACCACATCACGAGTATTTAAATAAACAAAAAGCAGTTTTTAAAAGTCGTCTCTCTAAAGAATTAGAAGGCTTGTCATTAACGACGCTTGCGATTGATAGAAGTGGTGAAAACCATTTGCTATTTGCCAGTTCTCCCACTCATGCAGGTAGTTGGTATCACTTTGATAGCGGCTCTGATGTACTTACTCGTTTAATTTCAGCTTATGAAAACTTAGAAGAATACGAGCTTGCAAGGACACAACTTATCGAGGCTACCACGAAAGATGGTATTCGTTTAGAAGGGTTGTTGACCACCCCGAGAGTCAATGATCGCAAGGTATTAATTGTTATGCCTCATGGAGGTCCAGTAGGAGTACAAGACAGTAATGTTTACAGACCAGAGATCCAACTGCTTGCTAATCGAGGGTTTACTGTACTCAGAGTGAACTTTAGAGGATCTGCCGGCTACGGAAAAGCTTTCCAAAACTTAGGGATCGGGGCCTTGGGTGGAGATATTGAAGCGGATATCTTAACTGTATTAGACAAAGTAAATGAACGTTTTAGCTTTACTAAAACATGCGCTATGGGAAGTAGCTATGGTGGTTATTCATCGGTCATGTTGGCAATCCATGAACCTGAGCGCTTTGATTGTGTTGTTGCGGCTTATGGTATCTATGATATTCCCTATTTATTCTCGAGCTCAAACTTTCATGGAAAAGAAGAGATGATCAAAAGAATAGAAGGCGCAGTAGGAGCAAAAGCAGACGCTCAGGAAAAACCATCACCTGTATACCTTGCCGAACAATTGAACGTACCTATATTATTGATAGCAGGCCGTAGAGACTACATTGCGCATTTCGAGCATAGCCATAGACTCAAGCAAGTATTAGAAATCCACAATAAAGAGGTTGAAACGCTATTCTTTAAGCATGTGGGGCATGGCCAGTCGAGCTGGTATCGTCAAAGACAGGAATCTCTTTCAGTAATTGATTTTTTGGAAAGAGTACTTAAATTAGAGCCATTGAAGCCTAGTTCTGATATTGAAAAAGCACTACTTGCGAACGAGTCTTTGGAACTCGCTGCGCTTTACGACAATGAAGATGTTATTTTAGCACCAAACTATAATTTGGCGGTTAAGTTTAATGAGCGTGCTGCTCAGTATGACAATACGGATGCGTTGTACAACCTTGGCAAGTTTCATCAACAAGGGCTTGGGCGTGTTAAAGACTTTATTAAAGCCAAAGGCTACTATGAACGAGCTGCTCTAAAAGGGCATAGAGATGCAAAGGTGGCCCTAGCCAAACTATATTTCCATGGCACGGGCATTGAAAAAGATACCGTTAAAGCACATGAAGTATTGGCTTCAATTACCGAGATTAGCGAACATCAAGAAGAAAGTTTATTGCGTCTCATGTTATATTGCCAAACTCCTCTAAACGAGAAACAAGCACAGCGGTGTTTGACATACCCAGTCGACTTTCTTAAGAAGTTTGAATCACCGGCTATGAGCACATTGGCTAGGCTGATCGTCAGTGAAGATACACCATCAGACATTAAAGCGTCTTTGATGGACCTCATAGTGCAAAAGTACCACATTGATACGTTAGACTTTACCCTCAAGGTTAGAGGCATGGGAACCTATGTATGGAGCCGCCACATTGGTTATAGCTGGCGAGACAAACTCGTTCCTATAGATCAAGCGCACTACATCCCGAACGAACCAAAACAGTGCTATCTTGAAGCATTTGTCGATCTAGATGGAGTCGACACAGGTAAACGGGCAGCTGCAATAATTCGTTGGGAAGTGTTTAATAAAGGCAAACTAGAAGAGGATGGTTTTACTATCTTCAGAGGTAAAACCACCAAGGCTTGGCGCTACAAGGTAGATATGGACAACCCCGGTTTAACATATCAAGTAAGTGTGTTTAACTTACGCGGTGAGCAAGTGCAAAGTTTTAAATGTGAAAATGTATAATAAAAAGCCCGCTTTATAGCGGGCTTTTTATTTACTATGTATTGTTTGTGTTAGTCTCTGTTTGTGGGGTTGTACACCCTTCACTTTGCTCAAGCCAAGACAAGGTATTTTTGCTTAATACTATGGTACCCGACACAACTAAACTGGCTGCTGAAACAATACCTGCACCAGCCATTGCCAGTGCGCATGCTTGTCCAGAACATGCTCCGAGCGATGCGACTTGCTCGCTCGTTAATACATACTTTCGTTTCGTGACATTGCACTGTTCATCGTAATAGTGAACTTCTTTAGAAACAAAGACACAGCCAGCTAAAAAAATCACAAGCAAAACACAAAGAAGTGGTAATCGCATAGTATTTTCCTTTCATTTTTTTGCCACGATATAGCTATCACAAATAATTTGAAAGTTAATTATTGTAATTAGGTGTAGCTTTCGAGAATAAGGGGAGGGCGATGCGATAGTGAGCACTACCGCATCTAATTGATTATCTTGGTGGATCAACATGACCCGCAGTACTTGCGTTGATCCGAAACCAACCAGCAATAGAATAGCGGGATTTATTCGCCGCGAGCACTTCATGAGGAAACTCGTCACTTAAAAAAGTTACCAGCGTGCCTTTTTTAGGCAATACACGGCAATGCTCTTTTTCATGATTTTCAGCGTCAAAGATAACCAGTTCGCCACCATCTTGGGGTTGCCACTCATCATTGAGATAAAAGACAGTGGTCAATACTCGGTTCGCTTTGCCTTTAAATGCATCTAAGTGTTTTTTATAAAAAGCACCAGCCTCATAATGTGCGAAGTGGCTTTCATAGCTAAACAAGCCCATGAATAAGCGACGATTTAAGTAGTCTTTTAAATCGTCCATGGCATTTAGATAACCCGCTTCTTGGTGACTGTTTTTGTCAAGCCAGCGGATTTTATCGCGGCGGATCTCTGCGTTTTTTTCATGGTCACTTTGTCGACCAATGCCTGCGGTTTGAAATGTATCCGCTTCTAAACTCGCAATTCGTTCATTGAGTGCTTGAATAATGTTTGGGTCAATAGCGTTTTCTATAATGCTTAAGCCAGTCGCACGCAAATCATTGGCAATTTGCTCATATACGTTTTCAGTGTCAAAGTCAGACAAGTCACACCTCCAGATAATGTGCAGGCTTTTTACCGAATCACGTGCTAAAAGGCAAGTGCATCTTGTTACTTACTGGATAAACCTTGATTTTGCGCACAGGCATTTATAAATGCGTTGATAAGTGGTGAGCGTTTTCCACTCAACGCTGCTCGCTCTGGTTGAAATAGCGTCGCGATAAAAAATGGGTGAATCGTTAGCTCTACGGCGCGCACTTCTGTTGTATCGTCATCTGCGGCTGCGACCAAAGGGCCTGCTAGAAGTGCCTCTCGAAAATGGGTATTTAGTCCGTAACGGCAGCGATAACCTTCTTGAATAGACTGGGCATCGTAAATACGAGCAAGCTGGCTCTTTGGAAATAAATTAATGGTTTCAGTTGTTTCTATCAATGCACAACTGAGCTCTGAAATGACCTGTCTATTAGCGTTTGGAGAAGACTCCCCATGCGCGGCATCCGACCAGCCAATCACGTTTCGTGCATATTCAACAACAACATGCTGAAAGCCACCACAAGTACCAAGAAATGGAAGTAAATTTTCTCGAGCAAATCGAATGGCTGTTAAGGCGCCCTCCGGGTCTGCATAAGGGGTTTTTGGTACACACCAAATACCATCAAATAGTGACAGATCAGTGTCTTTGACTTTATCCGTGCTCAACCAAGTAGCCGTTACTTTTATTTTTAGATCTTCTGCTGCGAGATCTATGGAAGGTGGGATCCCTTGGTGAGCGGGTACTGTATTGTCAAAATCCCCGACTAAGGCGATGGCGAGTTCTTTCATCTCTTTTCCTTAAGCTTTGGCTTATTACTAATGTGTTTTTATTATGGGTAATTCAAAAATTGTCGTCTAGTGCTATTGCGCTTAGATCTGTAAGGTAATGTGTACCTATTATAGTGTTAATAGACGCTTAATGATGTTGTCACTGGCCTGCTCAATAAGGTCAAGCACCAACTCAAACCCATCTCCTTCACCATAATATGGATCAGGAACTTCTTGCTCAGTTAAGTTTGCATAGTCTAAGAACAGATGTAATTTATGATGGTATTCGGTTGGGCAAGTGGCACGTAAATCGGCCATGTTATGCTTGTCGGCGCATAAAATAAGGTCAAAGGAAGCAAAATCGTTTTGGCAAACTTGCCTCGAATATATACCTGAGAAGCTATAACCGCGCTTTTGACCCGCTTTGACACTCCTTTTGTCTGGTGTGTTTCCCTCGTGGTAGTTAATCGTTCCTGCGGAATCAATGTTTAAAGTTAGATTATTGTCTTGAGCTTTGGCTTTTAAAACGGCTTCCATTGTCGGGGAGCGGCAAATGTTACCCATACAAACAACCAATATTTTACTTAACTTGTGATTTTGAACCATGTTAGCAAGCCCTAAAAGATTGAGTTATAACTTTAAAGAGATGAATAAACTAACATTCTCAACAGGGCAATAAAAGTATTCGTGAGATAAATTCATGTACATGCTAAGTTTTTAATATCATTGCGAGTTTGCATTAAAATTTTGCGATTAACTTGGCACGAAAAAGATCTATCCTTGCACAAAAGTGAATCTAACTCTCTTAATTTAACTGTCCACAAAGAGTCTTGTTATGTAGCAAACATCGATTTTAATGGGAGCAATTAATGATATACAGTGTGGTTGATGAGTTGGGTAGTATAAGCATACATGCACATCGCCCGGTTCCATGGTGGAGCTTTACCAAAACGGTACTTGCAACTATCGCCATGCGGCTTTGTGATAATGGTAAATTAAATTTAGATTCGAAACTGCCTGAAAAGCCCTTTACCTATCGGCAATTGCTACAACATACTTCAGGTCTGAATGATTACAGTTTTTTAAGTGAATATCACCAAGCCGTCGCAGAAAACAAACCTTCGTGGTCTGTTGACACTCTGATGAACAAAGTCAAGGTTGATGATTTGCGCTTTGAACCTGGTTGTGGCTGGTGTTATTCAAATGTGGGTTACCTGTTGCTGCGTCTTGAGGTTGAACGTATCTACGATATGACGTTGTCAGACATCATAACTGCTTTTTTAGTTAAAGAGCTTAGCTTGACCAGCGTTTCTTTGGTCGAAGATCTCGCTGCTTTCAATGCGCTGCAAGTAGGCCCCAAAGACTACGACCCTAATTGGTGCTATCACGGTTTATTGGCCGGTAACCTAGAAGATGCTGCGCTGTTTTTACACTATTTGATGAATGGTAATTTAGTCAGTCAGAATGCCCTAATTGAAATGCAAAAACTCTACAAATTAAATGTAGATGTTGGCGAGCGACCATGGACAAGCCCCGCTGTGGGGCTGGGCCTTATGTGTAATCAGGATGCAAATTTGGACACCGCTGGGCACACCGGTATGGGCCCTGGCAGTGTCATCGCTGTACACCACTTTAAACTCCAAAAGCCGAAGACCGTGGCGGTATTTAAACAATGCCAAGACCAAGGCGTCGTTGAAAATAAAGCCGTGATACTGGCGAGGGCTGGTTCTTAAATTGTCTAAAAAACCATATAGGCTGCTAAAGCAAATGCAGCAATGGCGGTTTTTCCCAGTTGTGGTGATATTCGAGCGCAAGAGTCAATATGCAGTGCATCACAGAGCACTAAGAATCTATGTTTGTTGTTGAGTAAATTTGGATAGACTTTGATAGCAGGTTTTAAAATGCTTTTTAATGTTCCGCTTTTTATTCAACGTAAGGAAAGTAGGTGCAGCTTTCCTTTTTTGAAAAATAACGAAGAATTCACTGGCAAGCATTCATAGCCGGGCAATATGAGTAATGCTTATTTTATTTGAAATAAACATTAACAAGTTGTAATAAATGTGTAATATTGTGTTTCTTGTAAAGGTTCAAATGAAGGAAACATCATGAAATATACATTACTACTATCAGGATTATTATTGTCTTTTGCAGCTGGTGCACAAGTGCGCACAGTAATGGACCCTTTGGAGTGCAAACAAGTCAGTGTCACAGGAGAAATTGCATTTGAAGAAGCGGGTGTGACAAATTTATCAGCAACGGGTGAGCTAACGATTCGATGCCCGATCCGTAGTCAAGTCGGCTTAAAGTTTCAAGGAATAGATATTTGGCATCAACCGCACCGTACAGTGTATTGTAGTTTGATCCGCCGTCAGTGGTCACATTACAACACCAAGCCAACTGTATTGGTAAAAGATTTTACCTTATCAAGTTACCCTGGATATTTGCTACAGTCTGTTTCTGCAAGCCCCATCAATAGCATTAGCAGTAATGTAGGAACAGCATATGCGTTCGAGTGTCGTCTAAGCAAAAAAGTAGGTAATCATCAAACATACTTAGGTGCCTATACAACCAATTTCAATTAAATGTAGCTACTGGTGCTGTGTCGATGCGTGACACAGCCTAGGTCTACTTCATGCGAATATTTAGTGTGACAAATAGCGCGCGAGTTTGGACTCAATTTGAACATATTGGTCAATGATAATTTGGCAGCGAATACTTTGATTAAAACGCACCAGTTCACACGCTAAACAGGCAATATTTTTATACCCTTCAAGCGCTTTTTTTCTTACCTTTAGCGATTTTTGACTTTGTACAATTTGACTTAGTACATAGGCAGCTTCTTCCAAAAAGAAGTACTCCTCTGTGTCCTCAAAAATCGGGCAGTAATCAAAACAAAAATTACAAATTTCGACCATTCGGTTTATCGAAACCTTGTTAGCGTTTGGTTGTTTTAATATTTTAAGGCTGATTTTAAACGCATCCGTATAGCAGTTTGCTGCTTTTTCTTGATGACCAAACAAGTAGGCTGACTGCGCACGATCGATTAGTCGATTGTATTCCATGGCAGGTGAATTTGTGTCTGTGGATGAAACCAAAGTTAGTAAATGAGCTGACATTTTTATCCTTTCGCTTAGTGAAATAAAGTGATGGCATTTCATTTATTGCCGTAAAACCTATAGTTGCAAATGATAATGAAAATAAATATCATTTGCAAAGTGTTGTGGTTAATATCCTAATTAAATTAAAAACGGCCCCAGCTATCTTTTCGAGGATGAGTTATGCAATACATGACTTCCTCTCATAAAAATCATCTAACAGCGAAACTACAGGAGTGGCACTATGAGTGCGAATGTCGATTTAGCAAATCGCCCAAATTACGATCAGGAAATTCAAGGTATTGCCGACTATGTGATTAATTATAGAGTTGAATCTCAAGAAGCGCTTGATACAGCAATTAACTGTTTAATGGATACTTTGGGATGTGGATTACTAGCGCTAGGTTTTCCTGAATGTAGCAAGCATTTAGGCCCCCTTGTGACAGGCACTGTGGTGCCTTTTGGCGCTCGTGTACCGGGTACACAATTTGCCATGGACCCTGTAAAGGCGGCTTGGGACATTGGGTGTATCATTCGATGGTTGGATTTTAATGATACTTGGCTTGCTGCTGAGTGGGGTCATCCATCGGATAACTTAGGTGGAATTTTGGCGGTGGCGGATCACATTGCTCAACAGCAAGCCGTATCTGGAGGTGAGCCTTTAACACTCGAAGATATTGTTACTGCAATGATAAAAGCACACGAAATTCAAGGCGTATTGGCATTAGAAAACAGCTTTAACCGCGTTGGGCTGTGCCACGTGTTATTGGTGCGTGTTGCAACTACCGCAGTGGTTACTCATATGATGGGCGGTGATAAAGAGCAGATCATGGCTGCGATTTCACAGGCATGGGTGGATGGATCTGCGCTGCGAACGTACCGTCACGCACCTAACGCCGGTTCTCGCAAGTCATGGGCGGCCGGGGATGCAACATCTCGTGGTGTGAGACTAGCTGACATGTCAATGAGAGGTGAGATGGGCATACCGGGCGTATTGACTGCGCCACAATGGGGGTTTTACGACGTATCATTTAGCCAAACCAATAAAGATCTAGCTTTGAAACCTGCAGCACAAAGAAAGTTTAGTTTTCAAAGGGAATACGGCACTTATGTAATGGAAAACATTCTCTTTAAACTCAGTTTCCCTGCTGAGTTTCATTCTCAAACGGCTTGTGAAGCAGCCGTAACCTTACATGATCAAATAAAACATAGACTGAGTGATATAAAACGTATTGAGATCACAACCCATGAATCAGCGATCCGCATCATTTCAAAAGAGGGGGAATTGGCAAACCCTGCCGATAGGGACCACTGTTTGCAATACATGGTAGCGGTGCCACTTCTATTTGGCACATTAAACGCAGAACACTATGAAGACCAATTCCATCTAGCGCATCCAGAAATTGACGAGCTGAGAAGCAAGATGACTATCATTGAAAATAAGCGCTACAGCGAGGAATATCACGATCCACAGAAGCGTTCGATTGCCAATGCGATTCAGGTTTTCTTCAACGATGACAGCAGCACAGAAAAAGTAGAAGTAGAATACCCCATTGGACATCGCCGCCGTCGCAGTGAAGGTGATCCGGTATTAAAAGCGAAGTTTGAACATAACTTAGCGACACGTTTCCCTAAATACCGCTGCGAGCAAATTATTGATTTATTTGAAGATAAAGAAAAGCTGTTAAAGACACCAGTTAATCGGTTTATGGATATGTTTGTTATTTAACTCTCTAGGTTAATCACTGTGTACCCAATCGAGATGTGTTTTTATAGGCGGTTGGGTCAATTGACAATGTCGTGATAACTAAATTTGTCTTGTTTATCCTTGTTTGAAGTATAAAATCCCGTGCTGATTCATTCTGTTGAAAGGAACTTCCATGAGTAAAGCAGTACGTGTTGGTGTTGGCGTCATCATAAAAAGAGGTGACAAAATTTTGCTTGGTGAGCGCATTGGTGCGCATGGTGCTAATACTTGGGCAACGCCTGGGGGGCACTTAGAGTTTGGGGAACGCATCGAGTGCTGTGCCAAAAGAGAGGTCCTTGAAGAAACAGGGCTCTGCGTTACAGGTGTAAAAGAAGTCGGTTTTACCAATGATATTTTTATCAGCGAGAGTAAGCATTACATTACGATATTTGTAATGGCCGAGTGTCGTGATGGTGATGCAAAAGTACTTGAACCAAATAAATGTAAACAATGGCGCTGGTTTAGCCTTGATGAATTACCTAAGCCGCTGTTTATTCCCATGGCTAACTTTCTTAAAGAACAGGCAAGTGTGTTGAGATAATTGAGCGAATAACCTTTCACTTTTTCGTTAAATATAAAATTATTTACTTGTTGCACAGTGTTTGCACAATCCGCTCCTATAGTGAAAAAAAAGCAATAGTACCGTGCATAACGGTTGCGTCAGTTGTTAATTTTTATGGGAGCAAGCGATATGAAGCAAAGTTTGAGCATAACACCTATTTCAATGATCACAGCCAGTATTACTTTGATGATGTTGTCTGGTTGTGGTTCTAGTTCAAGTGATGGTGACAGTACACAAACCCAAGTAACAGCACAGACGCAAAATACAGCAAGCACCACCACCACCGCAACAAGCACCAGTACTGCGAATAATAATGCCAGTAGTAACACCACAACATCCGACAGTGATTCAAGCACTGCGCAAAATACAGCGGAGACGGATAATGGAACAGCGTCTGTCGCTAATTCAACAGATGGCGTGTTGTGCGATTATTTTTACAATGAATTTAATGACTCAGCCTCTGTACAAGCGACGAGCAATGCGGATTGGAGCTGTACAGGTGCTGCGCGGACTTTAACTGCAAATGGGATCCCTGATCATCAAACTGGCACATTTCCTAATCCAGGTAATCCCAATACAATCAGTGAAACGTCTGTTTCGATTAGCTACACCCTAACGCCGACTAAAACTGATAACAGCTCAACTTTAGGAGGACCGAGAGGGGCAACAGGTTACGTTTTAAATGGGGTTAAAATTGATGCCAACACAGCAGGGTCATGCGATGACTCGGGCGATAATTGCACCCTAGTTGGTAATACTGGCAGTTGGAGTATTGAAGCTTTGGGTCAAACGAGTTTTGATTTTGGAACAGATGATAACAATGCCCATGTACAGCCTGACGGCTCTTATCACTATCACGGTATGCCCGAAGGGTTTATTGCACTTCGAGGCGGCTCTGACTCAACCATGACGTTGATAGGGTGGGCGGCAGATGGTTTTCCAATATATGCACGTTACGGTTACAGCGACGCTGAAAATGCACAGTCAGCGCTCAAGGTTATGGCAGGTAGTTATCAATTGGTTGAAAATGTCAGTAATAGTAGACCTTCAACGTCAGTGTATGCATTGGGCACGTTTGCGCAAGATTGGGAGTATGTCGCTGGCAGCGGGGACCTTGATGAATGCAATGGCCGCTATGGCGTGACTCCCGAGTTTCCGCAAGGTATTTACCACTACTATGCAACTGATAGCTACCCCTACTTTCAACGCTGTGTGAAAGGCGCGCTATAAGATTCAGTGTGATTAGATAACGAGGTTTGTATGTTTAACACGATAAAAAAATACGTTATGTATGGTTGTTTTATACTTAGTATGCCAACGAATGCGCATCTGATGGTTGCAGATCATGGCACTCTGAATTTTGATGAAACAGGCGCATACTTAGTAATTTCCCTTGCATCATCAAACTTTCCCGAAGCGGATTTAGACAATAATGGTCATTTGTCTTTTAACGAATTTAAGCAGGCTAAAGACTCTATCTTTACCAAAACACTTGGTGGCGTCTATATGCAACAAGCGGATAAAATAAAGCAAATAGACGGCCTAATGTTGTCTCCACAGGCCTCACATCATGGAGATGGCACGGACATAGATCAGATTGTTGTCATGGGGAAATTTATCAATATAGACCATACACAGGGCCTGTCTTTTCACAATACCTTGTACGGTAATGGCGTCCATACAAAACTAGAGATGACGGCAAAATATAAGCGACTTGGTTTAAAGCAAGGGTTTGAGCTTACTCCAAAGCAACAATATGCAAAGGTATTTTAGCGCAAGCTAAAATACCGCTGTCAGGCTGACTTTTTGTCCCGTGACCATAACAAGTCAATACAATGACTCTTTTGCCATCACGACATTAAGCCTCTTTTGCTCATGTACATTAAATAGCGACTGTTTAAGTGTATCTAATCTTTGTGATTGCAATGCCACAGGTGTCGTTTCTTTGATTGATTTATATTTGAGTATGTAATTGTCGACTCGCAGCTGCCATTTTTTTTGGTCTTGCTGAGCTTGCACAAGTCGCTGCGCTGCGTCATTGCCAAAGCTTGCACTAAAGTCGTTGTAGTCCATCGATTGCCAGTGCTGTCGCAATTGCAAAAAGGCTTGAGCAGCTTCAATAGTGTGTCGTTGTTTTTGAGGTAGCTGACTAATGTGCGCACTAAGCAGAGCGTCGCGATCATTTTTGCTCAGAGATTTGTCTGACAGGATATGCCATCGCGTCAAGGCATGAGCGTGCCAGTTATTTTCCTCACTAAACCAAGCTGTGGCTACGGGTTGGGGGAAATACTGGGTTTGCAACGAGCTCAACACATCAAAGCGCTCTGCAATCGTCAGGTTCTCGTCGACATGGGCAAGCGCTTGTTTGTATAGCATGTAACTATGCGCAATGTCTTGCAGGCAGTGAGGTAGCGCTTTTAGCGATTGTCGCCAGTTGTCAAGTTGCTGCTGGCTTTGTAGTGCTAAAATCCAATCATCTAATAAATGCTTATGTGCTTTGCTGACCGCGCCACAGGGCGCGGATGGGGGAGGTGGCGTGTGTGCCACCTCATACTTAGCAGGCTTGGACGTCGTGCCGATTTGCTCTATCGCAAAATGATAAGATGGTATCGGCTTGACAGTATCTAAAGTTAAGTACAGTAAAACCCCACCAACACTTGCACAACTGAGGATGAAAAGGTGTGTACGCGTCATAAATTTAACCCTTTCAGACGGCGAACGTGTTGTCGGTACAGAGTAAGGGGATCTGTTTCAAATAAGTGGTGTATACCAATGGTTTGATTTACCTGATCCAAGTGATTCATTTTGAATTGATTACCGATGACATAGCCCAAGTTACTAGAGCAGGCTGAAACGAGTCCATCATTGGCCTCATCAAATACCTGAGAAATTAAAGCCAGAGGACTATCGGCTGGATCAAATACGTTGGTCCACGCTTTGTTACCACTCCATGAGAAATAATACACACCGTTGTCATCTCGCATCCGGCCTTGGCCACAATAGGTAGCTGGTACGCCTTCAGGATACTTTTGATTAAACACGAGTGTGCCCTCGGTGGTCAGTGCGTCAAGGGCTTGCAATGCATCTTTAGGGGCGGTGGCTTTTCCTGAAAGTAAGTCGATTAGGCCAGCAAGCGCGTTTGCTAAAGACGCCAAAAACCGCTCAGAAAAAGAGTCTCTATCTACACCATTTCGCACCACATCAGCAAAGCGGCTCCCCCAGTTTACACCCCCAATACTGGTGACAGATGCAACCCATTGTGGTTTGACAGAAGCGGCGTATCGAATGGTTTGCGCCCCTTGACTGTGACCAATTAAATTGACTTTATCTTTTCCAGTAAGTGCTCTAACAAGTGCTATTTGTTCGAGTAGCTGCTCACCCCTTAGTTCTGAGTTATGAGCGGACGAAACCTCTGCGACATAGACGGTGCCGCCTTCTTGTTCAATGACAGAAGGCACGCGATAAAAATAATCTACCCCCAATAAATTATCAAAACCAAACAGGCCATGTACCAATACAACCGGGTATTCAAGCTTGTCATTGCTATGCGCCATATGTGCAAAGAGTGACATAATACCGAGTAGGATAGTCAGTGCTATTTTTTTCATGTATTTGCTCCAATATTTACAGTTGAGTAACAAGATGCTAGTTCAGAGTGGTCAGAGGTCAAGCCTTTTTGTGTAAAAAATAAACATAAAGGTGATTTAGATAAATAAACTAAACGCTGTAATTGGGGCTATTTTTGCAATAAATACGATTGCTTTTATCTGCTATGTATTGAGCTACATATATGAAAGTAATGAAAATAATTTATGGGCAAGTCGATAAAGTAATAACTTGCCTACGGAGACAGCAATTAACTGGTTAGGCGCTAGTGTTAATGCCGGATTGATAGCTCTCAAGTTTTTGGAGAAGTGCTTGGTGGTTGCTAACCACATCGGAATGTGCGCCGTGTTGTGACTTAAGAGTGGACAAGTCTGCGTGCATTGCCGCGATCACGTTATAAGAGCGGGTGTTGGCATCATGCAAGGTCGTGCCGCCTAATTGCCCATCATGCTCAATAAGGCCGTATCTTCCGGTTAAAAATGCCATTTCACCCATGTTCAGAAACCCTTTTGGTAGAGAACATTCGCGGCTTTAGACTGCTCCTTTAAGGTCATGTTGGTAAAGTCGTACTGGCGATCTAAGGGCTGAGTTGAGTCTCGGTGGTGATCATCAGAGGTTGTGGCAGCCAGCAGGGTCCGAGTAACACCCGAGTATGGCTGGTAGCTGTTAGGGATATTGGTAATATACATGCTCGTTCCTTGATTTGTGTTGTTTATTTATCAAGCAAGCAATATTCCATAATCTTTAGAATAAGATAAAAAGAGCCTTGCGGCTCTTTTAACAGCTACTTTTAGACATCTTGGTGAGGACCAAAGACTTCATAAAAGATTTGCGTGTCTTGTACGCCTAAGTCGAGTAGTTGTTGCTTCACAAAAGACATAAACGCACTTGGCCCACAAAGATAAAACTCACCTTGTAGCAAAGGTAATTGTGTTTCAAGTGGTGCCAGCTGCATGAGGCCTTGTGTGTGTGTATCTGCATCTTTTTCAATCCAATAGTGAGTTTGCAGTGATGACATTTGGCTCTTGTAAGATTCAACCACATCATAGAATGCATGCTCGTTGTGGGTGCGTGCGGCATGTAAGAACCAACAAGGAGTCTCACTTGAATGTAACTTGGTTGTTTCGAGCATAGCCATCATAGGTGTGATCCCAACTCCTGCACTGATGAACACTTTAGGCGCTGGTGTATTTTGCAGTACAAAGTCACCCGCTGGTGGGTATGCGTCAATTTCATCACCTTCGTTGAGTGTGTGTAAATAACCGGACACCAAGCCGTCGGTTTTTACAGAAATTCGATAGTGATCCGGTTGGCTTCTTTGTGACAATGAATATTGGCGGATCTGGCGATTATCACTGGCATTTACTTTGCAATCCACAGCAAGGTATTGCCCTGCTTGATAGCTTGCAACAGGGCGCTCATCAGACGGTGTTAGATAAAAGCTCTTAATAACATCTGATTCTTTGACTATTTTTGAGATCGTAAAACGACGTCGACCTCGCCATCCACCTGTCTTGTTCTCGTTATTTTGATAAATGCCTTCTTCTTGCGTGATAAATAAGTCAGCTAAAAAGCCATATGCTTCGGCCCACGCGTCAATGATTTCTGGCGTACATTCATTGGGAAACATTTCTTGTAATGTAGCAAGTAAATGTGTGCCAACAATAGGGTAGTGCTCAGGCAAAATATTTAAGCTAGCATGTTTGTGGTTTATTCGGTCAATGGCATGTGCGAGCACTGTTGGGTTATCAATATGTGTTGCGTATGCAGCCAGCGCACTGAATAGGGCAAATTGTTGCTTGCCTGATTTTTGATTACTGATATTGAATATATCTAACAGTTCAGGGTTGTGACTAAACATACGCTTATAAAAATGGTCCGTAACTGCGGGACCTGCGTTAGCGAGCAGAGGAATGGTATCCTTGACCAGTTTAATTGTTTGAGTTGATAGCATAGATAATCTCCAATTAACCACGACGCCCATCAAGGCGTTTTTTCATTAAAATAGGGGTGTAAATCGCAACGAAAATGGCAAAAGCGAGCGACCATAAAATTGCGCTGGCTAGCCATGTATCGTGCGGGTTGATAAATAACGGCAGCAAGCTTCTGACGGCGGCTGCGAGTAGACATAAAATGAATGCCATGCTCATCAAAGGGTGAGCTTTAAGCGGTCTTGCAGTATGACCTAGCGATACACGAGACATAATCGATAGAATCATCAGACCCATTGCACCAATTGTGATTAAGTGCAAGGCATCTTTCGCCTGCCATGGTAATCCTAGATAAGCGCCGCCAAAGCCCAGAAGTCCAAGGCTCATACAAATATATGCACCGTACAAAGACCACAGTAGAGGCACTTTAACGACGCCAACATTGAACCAGTAAACACTGCGAATGAGGTGCAAAACGGCCGTAAGTATGAGTACATATCCTGGATTTAATGGACTCATCAAAACATGGTGGGCAAAGAACCCGCTCATGCCGATTAGTGAGCACCAAAATAAAGCTCGGTTTAGTCTTACCGTGGTAACTTGATCTTTTAGTCCAAGTCCTCTGGCGATAAAAAACGGCGTAACACGTCCTGCGATCACACTAATCAAAAACGTGAACCCCAACACCGCTAAGTGAGAAAATGTCAGTGCAAACATGTAATTCTCAGTCGCTAAAAGCCAGATGAAGGTTAAATTTAGACTCGCCATCAGCGATAAAATGACTATAAACTGGTAGTTGTTTTTACTATTAGCTTGGATGAGTGTTGTGGCGAGGTGACAAATACTGACTAGCCAGAACAGACCTTGTGATATTGCCAACCAGAAATACGGCTCTTCTAATGAGATAAACACCCATCTAGCAACAGCCCAGAGGCTGCATAATGCCAATAAGTGGCTACCATTGATGGTGTTAACGCCCGTCCAATTCTTTGAAGCAGTAAATAAAAACCCAACCGCTATGGCACTGGCGAAGCCAAACAGCATTTCATGTGCATGCCACAAGGTTGCAGGAGCGTTACCTTGCCAAGAGAAAGCGCCCGACAGCACGCTTGCCCAAATCAACATACTTACAATTGCCCAGATCCCGCTGAGTAAAAATAAAGGGCGAAATCCGAGCATTAAAAATGGCCATGTATTAGGTTTAAATAGGCTCACCTTCGGGAGGGGCTCTTCAATAGGTAGTATGTTCATTAACGTACCTCTAAGCCTAAGTTGTATTGACATAAACAGCGCACGACATAGCTGATTTTTAACAAAGTAGCGAAAAGTAAGCTGCTGATATGTGCAGTTATTTGTACTGGTATAGATAGGGTGTGAGCAAGGGGGTAACTCGCCATAACTGCGATACCAAAGCCCGCTACACTAACAATAAGCAGCCAATTTGCAGCGCTTAGTAATAAGGTAAAAGCTTGATTAAAATTGCCTTGCTGAGTTTGCATAATTACACTCATCTAACAGTATTCGATGCCTTACTTAATACACAAGGTATGCCAATTTTATTTTTATTAAAAATCAACGGCTTAAGAATTTGACATTGTATTGTTAGGTCATTTTGACCTACACTGGTATGGGTCAAATTAAATCATATAGGTCATAATGACATGGATCAGCGTGCACTATCTCAACTACTCACTTTGAATCAATCCCTTGCAGAAGCACTACCAAAAACCAATGAGGTAGAGCTACTCCCTTATTGCAGAGCAATTACCAGCGCACTCAAAGCTTTTATTGGTGCTGATGCAATTGCTGTATTGAGTCATCAGCAAGGTGCGTTGGTACCTCTTGCAGCCACAGGGCTGGCACCTGAAGTAATGGGTAGGCGATTTCAACTTTCTGAACATCCAAGGCTAGCGCAGATCGCACAAAGCGCTAAAAAGCCCGTTATATTTCCTTCTGATTGCACGTTGAGCGACCCCTATGACGGTATGTTGCTTGCTGAAACTGGTGACATTCCGGTTCATGCTTGCATGGGGTTTGCGATGTATGAAGAGGATGCACTTTTGGGGGTAATTACCTTTGATAGTTTGAGCCCTAATGCATTCGATAGTTACAGCCAGTCGCTACTGACTATGGTGCAAGCTTCGGTATCGAGTCACTTTAGTGCCGTCGATAATATGCATCAACTCTGCAAGCGAGCTCGCTCTGGCATCGCCATGTTACACGAGTTGAGCCATCAGCAGTACACCATGGTTGGTGACTCAGCGCCGATGAAACAGCTCAAAGCGGATATCAATTTAGTGGCCAATTCAGATTTGAGTGTGTTGATCCAAGGAGAAACAGGCACGGGTAAAGAGCTCGTCGCTAGGCAGGTACATGCACAATCTAGTCGTTGCAATGCGCCATTTGTACAGGTGAATTGTGCATCGCTACCAGACAATTTGGCCGAGAGTGAGTTTTTTGGTCATCGCAAAGGCGCGTTTACGGGGGCGGATGCCCATCGAGAAGGAAAGTTTTTGGTTGCTGATCAAGGGACCCTGTTTTTGGATGAAATTGGGGAGTTGCCGTTACATATTCAAAGCAAGCTACTTAGGGCGCTGCAAAGTGGAGAAATTCAACCTGTAGGCAGTGATACGCCCCATTTTGTTAATGTGAGAATTGTCGCAGCCACCAACCGTGATTTGCAAAAAGAGGTCGAAGAAGGTCGATTTCGCTCGGATTTGTTTCACCGTTTGCAGGTGTTTCCTCTGCAGGTGCCCGCGCTCAGAAATCGCACGTCAGATATTGTCCCTTTAGCTGGTTACTTTACCGAACAGTTACGCAAAAAGTTAGGGGTGTCGCAGCTTTTACTCGATGATGGCTTACTTGATTGTTTAAAAGCACACGATTGGCCTGGTAATGTGCGAGAGCTTGAACATGTGCTGAGTCGTGCAGCGCTCAAGGCCAAACATTCTAATTGGCAAAAGGACATTGTAAAGATTATGTCGACCCACTGTGAGCTAAGTTTTGAATCGCCACAAGCCAATCTAGAAATGAGTGAGGTCAAAAGCCAGGAAGGCTTTGTACTGCCATTAAAAGAAGCCACTGAGCAATTTCAAAAGAATCAGATCTTGTATGCCCTCAAAACACATCAACTTAATTGGGCAGCAGCTGCGCGCGAACTTGGCGTCGACAGAGCGAATTTAGTGCGTTTAGCTAAACGTTTAGGCGTCGAAACTGTGAAGAAAGTTAAGTAGTCAACTTCGGTAAACGCAATAGTGAGTTTAAAGTGTTAATCGTGACTTAAATTCAAGTGTAATTGGCAATGAAAATTGTTCTTAATTCTTTTATAAGTTATTTATTTTAAAAGGATATTAAAACTTATTTGTTATTTTTATTTAGTCTTGCCAAGTACAAATATTGGACTAGTGTTAAATGGCGTCTAACTGAATTTGTTACTAGGGGGCCCTATGAAGGGTAGCAAGCAAGTAATCGTCACTTTGAATAAAATTTTGACACTCGAACTCACGTCTATTAACCAGTATTTTTTACATGCTCGTATGTATAAAAATTGGGGATTGGAAGAGCTCAACGAAAAAGCCTACAAAAAATCGATCAAAGATATGAAGCAAGCCGATGATTTGATTGAGCGCATTTTATTTTTAGAAGGCTTACCTAACTTACAGCATCTCGAGAAACTACGCATTGGTGAACACACCGAAGAAATGCTCAGTTGTGACTTAGCATTTGAGCATGAGCAGTTACCGGCACTGCGCGAAGCCATTGATTTATGTGAAAAAGAGCAGGACTACGTTAGCAGAGAGTTACTCGAAGACATTTTAGAGTACGAAGAGGAATACGTAGACTGGTTAGAAACACAAGACTTCCTAATCAAAAACACTGGCATTGAAAATTATCTTCAGTCACAGATGGAGGACTAAATTATGCAAGGCGTAAAAAAAGTTATCGATTTGCTCAACAAGCAACTTACCCTTGAACTTAGTTCAATGGATCAATATTTAGCCCATTCGAAAATGTATGAAGATTGGGGTATGGGGCGACTTCACGAAAAGTTATCTCATGAATATGAAGAAGAACTAGATCACGCAAAACGCATTACAGAGCGGATCCTATTCTTAGAAGGCACACCAGATACCGCTTCGCGCGCGCCTATCAGTGTAGGTAGCAACGTCAAAGAAATGCTCGAAAATGACTTAGCAGCAGAAGTTGTGGTTAAAGACCATTTGAAAAAGGTCATTGCTGTGTGTGAAGAAGAGCAAGATTACGTGACAAGAGAGATCCTTGAAGAGCTACTGGATGACACTGAAATGGACCATATTTATTGGCTTGAACAGCATCTCGGACTCATTGATTTAATCGGCATCCAAAATTACATTCAAAGCCAAATGAATGGTGATTCAGGATCTGGCAGCTAACGAGAGTTAGCATGTTAAGCAAAGTAAAAGAGCGCATTAAGCGCTCTTTTTTTGTCCTTTTGGCAAAAAATAAAGTTGTTTTACCTAGTAAGTCATTACTTTTTAGCGCTTTTTAAGCACTTCATTCAATGTGCTTTCGCTTTGCATTGAAAATAAACCTTGATCCATGCTTATTATTCGCTAACATAAAACGAACGTTCGTACTTTTTTGGTGGGTAATGGGAAAAGGTAAACAAACGAAGCAGCAAATTTTGGCCAAGGGTTTGGCGCTGGCTTCTGAAACTGGTTTAAATGACCTGACCATAGGCATGTTGGCGACGGCTGCTGGCATGTCCAAGTCAGGTTTGTTTGGGCACTTCAATTCTAAAGAGACCATGCAGCTAAATGTGCTCGAATACGCGTCTGAGCTATTCAAAGAGCATGTGATCTTGGCTTGTGATAAAGACATTAGAGGCTTGGTAAAGCTAAACCAGTTATGTCAAAACTGGCTAAATTGGTACAAACCAGATGCAGCGACTTGCATATTCATCAATGCCGCAGCCGAATTTGACGACCAACCAGGTGCGCTGCGAGACCATATTCAAGCAACGTTAAAAAACTGGTTAAGTTATTTGCAGCATATTGTGACCCAAGCAGTCCAAGATGGCGACTTCGCCCCAGATACCTGTCCTCAACAGTTTGTTTTTGAACTTTATTCTCTTTATCTCGGTAGCCAAAATTTACGCTGGTTGGCACTTGAAGATGATAATCGCAGTCGCTTTCAAGCTGGTTTTAATGCATTGCTGGCAAAACACGGAGCAAATTAATATGAGTAGCAAAATATACTTTTCGGACAGTGGTAAAAAGTCCATGAGTTATCACCTAACCCGCAGTGTATCTAGTTTGATGGCAAAAGTTGCACCTAAAACGAGTTTAAAAGCAACACGCAAATTACTGCTAACCCCTGCGGCAGGGCGAAAAGAGGTTGCACTGCCAAAAAATATGCAAAGCCGCAAACTTACGACACCTTATGGTGGGTTAAATCTTGTTGAAGGCGGCAGCGGCCCAAAGGTTATTTTCACCCATGGGTGGTCCGGTGGCGTAAGCCAGTTTTACCCTTTGATGGAAAAAGTGATGGAGCAAGGGTTTTCAGTGGTTGGTTTTGATCACTATGGTCATGGACAGAGCGACGGAAAGATAGCGAACCTGCCATTGTTTATTAAGGGCCTTAAGCACGTACTAGCTGAGCATAAAGATGACCAAATTAAAGGCATTGTGAGTCACTCAATGGGCACCATCAGTGCTGTTAATGCAATTGATCGAGGCCGTCACGTGATGATTGCACCAACATTTGATTTTTATAATTCGTTTCAAGAGCGGATTTACGCCACTGGCATTGCCAATCAGCTGGTTGAAAAATTACTAAATGAAGTGGAAACAGAGCATGATATGGTGTTTAAGTCACTACAGGCTGAGTTTCATTTAGGCAAACAAGAGCATATCCTGATGGTGCACGATAAAGAAGATAAGTTCGCGCCATATCAGCATACATTACAACAAGTTGCTCAGCATGAGCACGCGAGTTTGTTGAGCACGCAAGGTCAAGGACACGGCAGAGTAATAAATAGCCCTCAAACTTGGCAGGCGATTAGACAATTAATTGATATTTAATACTTTGAGTGAATTGTAATTAACAGCGAAGATAGACTAACTTTATATTTAGCCAAAATAAATAGATTAGTGCTTATGATCAAATATTGCTGCGCCGTGCTCTGTGTGTTTTTGTCGAGCTTTTTATTTGCCAATGATAGAGGTTTGCCTGAATTACATATCTATCATGACTCAGACTACAGTACACACAGAGAGTCTGCTATTGCGATTAAAATGGGATTTCTCACAGCCTTGAGCGAAGTGGATAGCCAGACTCAAGGCTTTAAGCTGAAGTTTTTGTCTCGCGACCATCGCGGTAACAGTAATCGCAGTTTTCTGAACTTTAAGCGCTTTTTAAAAGACCCTTCCGGGCTATTTGTGTTGGGTGGGCTGCACTCTCCACCTTATATCAAATATCGAGAGTTTATTAATAAAAACCAAATTCCACTACTTGTTCCTTGGGCTGCTGGTGGACCTATCACCCGTTATGACAAAGGCGAAAACTGGGTATATCGACTATCTGTTGATGACACTAAGGCAGGCGTTACTTTAGTTCAGTTTGCCAATCAAAGAGCATGTAAAAATCCACATCTATTTTTAGAAAGAACGCCATGGGGTAAATCAAACTATAAATCAATCGGTCAGGCGCTAGGCAAACTTGAGCCGAGTGTGACTTGGTTTGATTGGGGAATGAAAGCCAGTAGCGCCAAAATACATATTAGGGAAATGCTTGCAAAGGGCAGTGATTGTTTATTATTTGTCGGTAATGCCATAGAAGGCAAACAGCTGGTCTCCGCAATGGCTGATTACCCGCAGGCGCAACGCATCCCGATCATCAGTCATTGGGGGATCACGGGCGGTGACTTTTTCAATCAAGCAAAGGTTGATCTCGCCTCTGGTATTGATTTGCACTTTATCCAAAGCTGTTTTTCTTTCCAAAGACGTCCATTATCAAGCGAAGCCACGAAAGTGTGGAACAGGGCAAAAACGTTATTCCCCGATGAGTTTTCCCAACGGGACTTTCTATTTGCACCGACAGGTTTTATACATGGTTATGACATAGCAAAGGTGGCATTAGCGGCGCTCGCACAAATTGAGCTTACAGGAGATATGTCCAAAGATAGAGCGGCATTTCGACAGTCTTTAGAGTCACTCAATAAGCCAGTTGCTGGCTTAATCAAAACTTATCAAAAACCCTATTCTAAATGGAGTGCACAAAACCCAGATGCGCATGAAGCATTGGGAATTGACGATTTGTGCATGGCATACTTTGAATCCAATGGCAGTACCAAAGTACTGGTGGACAATTCATGAAGCGTTGGCTGAATCAGGTTTTTAGCATGTCCTCTGACAGAGCTTTTTACGCATTTTTATTGTGTAGCTTGGTGTTGTCTATTGTTATTAGCTTGTCTTTAGTTGGTAGTCGAGCCGATAGCTCAGTAAAAGAATTGCAATTACAAGCTAGACAGACTGAAGCCAAGCTTGCGGTAAGCAACCTTGGCCAATTTATTTCGACCAGACTAATATTGCTAAGAGATTTGGCCAAAATCCCGATGCTGTCTAACGCGGTCATGGGCAGTGACATTTCTCGCGCATCCTTATCAGACTTTTTGAAAGACTACAAAGTGTTGGGGCAAAATGTGCCGCTGCATTTGTACAATGTGTTATCTGAACCGGTTTTTACAAACTCGCCTTTATACAGTGGTAAATTCAGCAAAGAGCCCTGGTTAGATCAGATGTTGCTAGGAGAGCTGGGCCAAGCTGTGGTGCTAAAACATGAAGACCAACAATTTAAATTTATTTTAGCAGTGCCAATTGAATATAACGGTTTCACAGAAGGCGTTTTGATCTCAGAGTTTATGACAGATATTGGGTCTTTATTAGCCATTGACACAGCGCAAACTGAGCTAGCCGTAGAGTTAACCGGTCAGTGGGTAAAATACAGTAATACGGCGTCAGGCCATGATTATCTGCAACTGTTTGCCAGCCGTTTGACTGATACTGATGTCGACGTTACATTTTTAATCGATCAACAAATGATCCAAGATAATGTAAATATCTTTATTTTAGCCATCGCAAAAGCCGTTGTGATCAGCTTGCTGTTGTCATTTTTACTGCTGTTTTTCTTTGGGCGTCAGCTACTACTCAATCCATTTAAGCAACTGCAGTTATCGCAAAGAGAGACTGAAAAAAGCGAGGAGCGATTTAAACTGGCCATTAAAGGTAGTAACGATGGGATATGGGATTGGGATATTGAGAAAGGCAGCATGTTTTACTCTCCGCGTTTTCGCGAACTATTGGGGTATGATAGCAACGACACAAACGGTTTCCCTGATGTATTTGAAAGCCTTGAAAAAGGCATGCATCCAAAAGACAAAACTCACACATTTGGCGCGCTCAACGCGCATTTAGAAAACAACGATGTGTTTGATGTCGAGTTCAGAATGAGGAACCGAGACGGTGAGTATCGCTTTTATCGTTCAAAAGGCTTGGCACTGAGAAATAGTGTAAACAGAGCTGTGCGAATGTCCGGGTCCCTGACGGATATCACCGACCAAAAAATGTATCAAGAGGCGCTGAAAAAAGCTAAAGAACACAATGATTTATTGGCATATGCAATTGAGTCTTGCGATGTTGGAATTGTGATCACCGATGCCTATAAAAAGGATATGCCTTTGAGTTTTATAAACTCAGCGTTTAAACGTATCACTGGCTATGACGACGGTGTGATTGGAAAAAATTGCCGGTTTTTGCAAGGTGAACAAACCTCAGAGTCTGCTCTGGAGTCCATTCGCGAAGCCATCAAAATGCAGCAGCCACACCGAGAAAAAATCCTGAATTATCGCAAAAATGGAGAGCCTTTTTGGAATAACATGCACATTGGCCCGGTATTGGATGAAAACAAAAAGCTGATCGCATACGTTGGGATTTTACAGGATGTAACGGAGCAAATTAAGCAACAAAAAGCTTTGGCTGATGCCAAGGTACAAGCTGAGCAAGCCAGCGAAGCTAAAAGCGCCTTCTTGGCTTCAATGAGTCATGAAATTCGCACGCCTATGAACGGGGTTTTGGGCATGCTGAATTTAATGATGAATAGCCCGCTCGATGATGAGCAAAAACACCGAGCTAGATTGGCAATGAACAGTGCCAATTCGTTACTCAATCTAATTAACGATATTTTGGACTTTTCTAAAGTTGATGCGGGCAAGCTTGAATTAGAACTATTGGACTTTGATCTAAGGGAACTGTTTGGCGACTTTTCAGAGTCTGCGGCATTGCAAGCTCAGAGCAAGGGTATAGAGCTAGTTCTGGATATAGTGAAAGTAGACAGTTCTGTGGTAAAAGGTGATCCGAGTCGTTTGCGTCAGATCTTGTCAAACCTAGTTGGTAATGCCATTAAATTTACTGATGAAGGAGAGATCATCATACGTGCAGAGCTAACTGAGGTTCAGGGGAATTTACGGTTAGATTGCTCTATTATTGATTCTGGCATTGGCATTCCACTTTCTAAACAGCACAAGCTATTCGAAACATTCTCACAAGTAGACTCGTCAACCACACGCAAATATGGTGGTACGGGTCTTGGCTTATCCATTGTTAAAAAGTTATGCGAATTGATGGGCGGCAGCATTGGCGTTAAAAGTGATGAAGGTCATGGTAGCGAGTTTTACTTTTCAATTATGTTAGAGGCAGGTGAGCAAAATAACCGCTCGATGCCAAAATTTGATATTAGTAAACTTGAGCTGCTAATTGTTGATGATAATCGTACAAATCGCACGGTATTACGAGACCAGTTAGAGATTTGGGGCGCTAAAGTCACAGAGGCTTCATCTGCGATTGAGGCGCTTTCTCAGTGTGAAGCACGTTTGAAAGATCCCAATAAAACCTTGTTTGATATTGCATTACTAGATATGCAAATGCCGGTTATGGATGGTGCTCAACTGGGGGAGGAGATGCAAAGTGATCCGAGGCTCAACAGTATTAAACTTATTATGATGACTTCAATGGGCCATCAAGGCGATGCTGCCTACTTTGCTAAGCGTGGTTTTTCTGGGTATTTTCCAAAACCCGCGACGACGACCGATTTGTACAATGCTTTATCGGTAGTAGGGGAAGATGGGGAGGCATTGGCCAATGCCAAACCAATTGTTACGTCACATTACCTCAAATCGTTTAGAGAGAACGAAGACACAGAGAACCTAGTATGGGATCCTCAACCTAGGCTGCTACTGGCTGAAGACAACCATGTAAATCAAATTGTCACAACAAGTATGTTGAAAAAATTGGGTATCGAGTTTGTAGATGTGGTTACCAATGGTCAAGAGGCAATCAATGCGCTGCGCCACTGTCAGCATTCGAATCCCTATGATTTGGTGCTTATGGACTGTCAAATGCCTGAAATGGATGGTTATGAAGCAACAGGGAATATTCGAAAAGGGCAAGCTGGTAATGGCAATCAAGATATTACAATCATAGCGCTAACCGCAAACGCAATGAGTGGCGACGAAAAAAAATGCCGAGATGCAGGTATGGATGATTATCTCACTAAGCCAATTCAACCCACCACTTTAATGCAATGTTTGAAAGCACATTTGAGTACGCAAAGTGTACGGTCTAATGTAACAGAGTAAAAATAGATAGCTAATTGACCTTAATTTTGGCATATTTAAACACTGTCTAAATATACAGGTTTATGTTTTGAAAACGCTGCCCGAGAAATACTATCTAACACATTTTTTTGAACTGTTAGATTACTTAGAGCAAACCAGTTGGCATCTAATAAGTGACGCGCAGCGTACTAAACTGAATGCCTTTAAGTTATTGCCGCAAGATGCGCAGTGTTTACTGATTCGGGTTGTTAATCGAAAACGTCATTTTGTTTGCAGTGAAGAGTTAGTTTATGACGAAATAGACGACTATCCTGGCGCCTATCAGCTATTAAATGAGCAGAGTTGGCTCACTCGGGCACAAGACCCAGCCATGTTAAGTACGTTGATATCTGAGCTAAATAAATCTCAACTAATGGCGCTGGCGAAGGAGCTTGAGCTTCAAGAACTGCCAATTAAGTCTGCCAAAAAAGCTATTTGGCACGAGTATATATGCGGTCAACTTGCGAGCATTAAAGTTGCTCCCTCTGCCATATTATCTGGCTACTTTACCTCTACGTTTAAATCTGACTTAGCTTATTTTCTGTTTATTTTTTTTGGTAAGTTAGGAGGCGCATTGTCGCAGTTTTCAATGCGGGATTTGGGCGTAATGCAAACCCATCGACAACGAGTGCAAGGCAATGCGCATTTTGAGTCGAAAGAAGAAGCACAAAGTGCATTTTTGTATTGCAACCTATACAACGATTTAAAAACTTTGCCACAACAATCGCTTTTGGAGTTAGCTGACAACATCATTAAACAAAGTTACACCAGTCCGATGGGGTTATTGGCAAAGCTTAAATACGATCATTTGTGCTATAAATTGGCCAATTTGGTGATTGATCACGATGCTGTTCTGAGTGATTCATTATTGACATTAAGTGCACACCCCAAAGCGCAGGAGAAATACATTAGATCACTGTATGCCAAAGGCGAACATGAAAAATGCAAAGAGCTGATAGAACAGCTATTAGACGCGCCAGGTGACGAGCAACTGTTATTTTTCGCGGAGGACTTTTATCGGCTCAAGTTTACTGAAAAGCGAACTTCGCTACTAACCGATATGCTGCGTGCAAGTGGTCAACCCATTTGTCTTGATGAAGCATTTGTTGGTTATGTAGAGCAAGGGCTAATCGAACACTATGGACGGGCTAATGTAAATGCTTATCACTGTGAAAATATGCTATGGCGGGCCTTATTTTGTTTAAGCTTTTGGCACGAATTATTCGAAGATGAACGAAATGCGTTTTCCAATGAATTTGAGCACACCCCAAAGTGCCTCAAAGACAATTCGTTTTATAACGTATTTGAAACCGAAATTGAACAGCGACTTACCACGTTTATCGACAATACCCAATTATTAAACTGGCTGATAAAACAAGCTGCTGACAAATTCAACCAACACAGCAGATTGATGTTCTGGCATCCTGATTGCCTCGCTCAATTGTTTGAATTTGCAAAACATGCACCTATCGATGCCGTGCGTGCGCATTTGCGTGCGATGAGTAAAGATTTCAATGGGTTAAAAGATGGATATCCTGATCTAATGTTGTGCCAGCAAGGCGTCAAATTCATTGAAGTCAAAGCTCCTGGGGATAGTTTGCGTCGTAATCAATTGATCACGATTAAAAAGCTGATTGAGTCAGGGTTTGACGTGAGCGTGCAAACCGTCCAGTGGCAGGTTCAGCCAGAGCAACCCTACGTCATTGTTGATATTGAAACCACTGGCGGCAAAAAGGAGCATGATAAGATCACCGAAATCGCCATGGTAAAGGTAGTAAATGGCAAAATAGTGGGGCAGTGGCATAGCCTAATTAACCCTCAGAGGCGGATCCCAAGATACATAACAGAGCTTACAGGTATTGATAATGAAATGGTCATTAATGCTCCTGTGTTCAGTGAAGTTGTTGATGATATTGACGCATTTGGCCGAGAAGCTATTTTTGTAGCACACAATGTTAACTTTGATTATGGCTTTATCAAAGCAGAGTTTGCGCACTTAGAGCGGCCGTTTAAAAGAGCGAAACTATGCACTGTGCAATTGGGTAGAAAATGGCTGCCGGGTCACGCTTCTTATTCATTGGGTAAAATTTGCCAAGCATTGAACATAGAGTTGAATGGACATCACAGAGCACTCAATGATGCATTGGCAACCGTTGAGCTATTTAATTTAATTAATCAGCGGCGTATAGAAGCGAGCGAAAATACCAAGGATAAGCAGCAAGAGGACACACAATAGCTATGAATTCACAACTAGATAGAGTTATTACTGGGAGACACCGTGCTTTTTAATACTTTGATTATGTTTATTAGTAAGTGTGGGGTTGCTATCTCTTTGTGTGCATTGGGTATGTTGGTAGTACCTATGGTGAGTGGCGACCCTGTCTTATTGATGGGGCTTGTTGCCGGGTTGGTTATTGCAAATATTGTGATGTATTTAGGGTTTTATAAAGACAAACACAATGCAAAAAAAGATGCGCGTAGGATCTCTGAAAAAACACTGATTGTACTGTCCATGTTGGCACTGCATTGTACCACGCATTTGACGATGCATTTTACGCAACATAAAACCAGCAAGTGGTCTTTTCAACTTAAGTTGTTGGCCGCGATCACTTTACAATTATCGTTGAGCGTATTTTGGTTTGTCCAAGTGTACGTTTAGTCAATTACGTTGATTAACACGCCTGAGTCAAAATAAAAAAGCGCCAGCAATGACTGGCGCTTATTCGATGTGTTTAATTTTGTTCAGCAAATTCATCTAATAGCGACCATCTATGCGCTTTATTTTGAGTTCCTTTGCCCAAAATCCAGTAATCATAGCTGCTTTGAATAGTCCCTTTGCTTTGCTGAATTGCCAGCCATGTGTTGACGTAATTGAGAATATCCACATTGCGCTTAGCGACGGCAAACCCAACCGGGTACTTAAGCTCAGCACCTTTTGGTACCACCACACCATATTCTGGGTAAAACATACTCCACGCAAACCCTGCCTCTGCACTGATAACCAGCGCATCGAAGTCACTGCTTTTCTCAAAGAATGCTTGGTGATTGCCAAGTTGTTTGACGCGGATCTGCTTATACTTGTTGGCCACATCGCGCATCAGCGGCTGATACTCCACATGGGCTAGGCTAAGATTGTCTTTTGTTAATACCTGCTCTTTAGTAGCAAACTCTTTGAGCCGGTGATCTTTGGCAACCAAAGCCAGCTGTAGTTCTAAAACCGGGTTAGTAAAGCGAACAGTACTTAAATCTATAACGCTCATTTCTAATCCCGACATGGCGATGTCAAAGTACCCCTTACTCAGGTATTCTGCCAGTTGATGTTTTTTAAATGGAATAAACTCCACCTTTACTTGTAAGTCGGCCGCTAATTTATGGGCAAGGCCTATGTCAAAACCTACCAGTTCATCTTTTTGGTTGAAATAACTAAAGGGTACGTTGTCGACTAAGTAACCGACACGCAATACATTACGTTTTTTAATGATGTCGATATTGGTCAATGACAGCTCGCCGCTTTGGTAAGCTTTTGGCACGTGATTGAGCACGTCATTGGGCACTTGATCAGACACTATCATGTTAGCAATCACGTCATCAGCACCTTTTGTGCTTTGTGCCAAGTAGTTGTTGGTAGTGAAGCTAAGCACCATAAAAGCAGGTAAAAATGCTGACAATAGAGTGAGGTAGTACAGCGAGCGGATACGCTTTAAATGCAGCTGCTGTTTATTGTAAAAGATGCACAATAGTGTGACCGCAAAGATATAAACAACGGTTGTTGGTGATACCACTTTGGCAGTTAACACCGACATCGACAAATAAAGCTGATAACTGTCGGCTGGAATTTTTAGGCTATCCAGCATATAGGGAATAGCTATGTGTACATTGGCAAAATAACTGAGCATGGCTGAAAGCGTGACATTGGGGATCTGCTCTAGGGTAATGGGATTACCCGTCAGCCAAGCTGCAAATGTAACAAACATCAGGGTTGTAAGCTTGCCCAAGCTTGGGAACGTATAAGCGATGGGAACTAACACTTCAGCAATGTGATCAGACTCTTCATCACTGCGTTTAATTTTTTGTAAGTGCGATTTAATGCCCTCGGTGATAACGGGTAGCACGATGAAGACATTTCCTGTACTAAATGCGGTGATCCACGCATTGCGCATGACTTTGATTAAGTCTCGATATTTAACAGGCGTAAGCGCCGCAACAAGCATTGGCAATAAGGCAAACATGAGGTAAAAGCCTAAGCAAATGACCAAAACTAAGTAAATTTGTAAATTACTGAGCTCTTCTTGGCCTATAGTACCTGCTGTACTGGCAGTCATCGAAAAGATACCTATAGGGAAGAATTTAATCACTTTTTTCGACATCACAGTTAAGCCTTGCCCGACGACTTCAAGCACATCGAGTAATTGGTTTTTTCGGCCATTGGAGATCAGTGCCAAACCCAGTGCAATACAAAATATAACCAGCGCAGGTACATTTCCGTCAGCCATAGAAGCGAAAGGGTTTGACGGGATATACTGTTGGACGAAATTGACATCAGGCGCTTGTGCTACCAGCGCAGGTGAGAAAAAAGTCCCAGCGTCATGGCTTGGCAAGGTCAGGGTAAAGCACCAGATCACCGCAAGGCCAATCACCCAAAGTGCAACCATGGTAATGGCGGCTTTGGCCAGCACGGTTTTAACCTGATCTGGGCTGAATTTACCTAACCCCACAACCAGACTGACCACGATGTAAGGAAAGATAGTGATTTGCATAAGGCTGACAAAGCCTTCGCCAATTGGTTTTAAAAACGCAACTCGCTCACCAAAAATAAGTCCTGTTGCTATGCCAAGGATCAATGCCCATAGCATCCAGTTCATACTTTTTATCCAGTTGAATAGTTTATTCATGATCACCCGTCGCAGTTAAATTGGTGCGCGATTATATTGAGATTAGCTGAAATTAATCTGAATGCATGAAATGAAATAGTGCGATACGGGTGTAAGCATTGAAAAAATATGGATTTGATGCGAGTAAGTATTCACATTTGGCCACAAGTTGTATTGTGGCCAAGATAAAAATTCACAGCGAATAAAAGCAAGAAATTTTAAAGTTGAGGCTTAGATTTCGTAATCTTCACCATTTTTGCTGCGGTAGCATTTGCAACGCGACTCTTCGAGCAAAGTGTGTTGAACACCGTCAATAAAGCTCATCCACAATTTAGTATGCTTGCGGTTTTGCGTGTCGATGGCGCTAAAAGGTGTTTCGTATTGCACATCATTAATATGGGCTTTGTCATATTTTCCGGTATCACCAGCGATGTTAAAACTTAGTTCAATGTGCAAGCCATCGTCTTTTTGCAATAAGATGGTAGATGGTGCTTCTTTGTGGCCACAAAGGGCAACAAATTGTTTGGTGTTTTTCAGTCCGCAGTGCTGTCCATCCGCAAAAAACACCATTAAGTGGTTGTAATAAACAACGTAAGCACTGACTTGAGTATGAGAGCCAAATTCGAGCGGGCAGTGTTGATCTAAAAATTGTTTTGCAATAACGAGCTTCTGACATTCTTCACTTAGTGGTGGTGTAGTTTGAAGTTGTGCTTTCATTGATGTATCCCCAGTTACCGAAATTAAATTGTTGTGAAACGTTACGGTTGTCACATAACGTGTGCTGATTAATTGACTACAATTTCAGTGTATAAAAAATTATCAATAAATTTCACAAAAAGAATTTTACAGTGTAAATTTTACAAAATCTGGTCAGACCTCTTGTTGTAAAATGGTCGAATTTATGCTCTTTTATATCATGAACATGTAGTAAAAATGTCGATAAAATTGACTAAAGTCGCTTAAATGAGAAGGATTGGTATTAAAATGAAAAAAAGCTCAGAGCTGATGCGTAAGTCTCACTTTCTCGGTACCAAGATCCGCAACCTCCGAAAACGTAACCATTTAACGCTAGAAGATTTGTCTGCTCGGTGTATCCGAGTAGATCCGCACACAGCGCCTTCAGTGTCATATTTGTCCATGATTGAGCGCGGTAAACGCACGCCAAGTAGTGACATGTTAGAGAACTTTGCTGAAGTGTTTCAAAAGCCACTATCGTGGTTTTTAGACACAGATCCCGAGCCCGATGCCATCACCCCACAAAAAGGCCGCTCTGGTGGGATTGAGGGGATGGCACTAGAGCCAAATTTTTTATTTTCTAACGACATACTACAAATTGCGATACCAGAGATGCTTTCGCAAACGGGGATCAGTGGTAGACAGTTTGCCCACCTTTTGATCCGAGCTCATCAAGAGCACCATCAAAACCACTTTCCTGATCTGGAGCGCGCCGCCGACGAAGTTGGAGATAAAAATCTCTATTTAAGTGTTGAAGACCTCATGGTGTTGATAAAAAAGCACGGTCTGAAACTGAGCTGGTATGATGAAGTCCCAAATGAAGTGATGGATGACAGTGGGCATGTCTTTAATCACTTGATCACCTCTTATTTCGAAGAGCCCAACGTGGTACATGTAAACCGCCTGCTTGAGAAAAACCCTGCAAGACTAAAATATGACTTAGCTGTGCACATTGGCCATAGTGTGTTGCACGAACTCAAAGGACTGCGCTGCGTGTTGCGAACAGGTGGCTTTAATACCGCAGTGCTACCAGCTTCAGACACTACACCCAACGCGCAGGATATTCTAACGGCTTGGCATGATTTTGAGTCAAGCTTTTTTGCAGGCGCTTTACTGTGTCCAAAAGTTGCCTATCGGCAGTTGCTCGACTCATATGGTTATGAAATAGACATTCACCAGCATTTAAATATTTCACCGTCTGTTGCGATGCGCCGTATGACTGTTGTGTCGCCATATCCGCATTGGCATTACTTTGATGCCTATCTACCCGGAAAACTAAAAGCCGTATATCGTGGCAATGGTATACCTCTACCTTGGGGGAATATGAGAAGCGTTGAAGATCCCTGCCAGCACTGGGCGGTGTTTAGAAAGTTTGTAGCCCAGTCTCAGCAGTCAAGTGCACAACTCTCCATTCTCAATGTAAATGGTAAACCTCATCTATACTGTTGTGAGTCACTTAAGGTAAATGATCTTGTAGAGAATGCCCATGTACTGTGTGCTGGCATAGACCTAAATCCAGCAATTGACGCACAGGGGATAAGCGCCGATGAAGTGGTGCAAGAGTTACAGGCACTTTGTATTAAACAAGGCGGCGCAAGTGTTGTACCATGGCATCTGAAAAAGCAGCTCATGAGCGTAGCAAAAATTCTCAACATCAATTGGATAGACAGAGGGATCAACAATGATGTACGAGTCATTTGCACCAGAGGGACAGCGTGCCCGAGACAGCCTAGTTGCTACGAAACAGGATAGGATTAGATAAAAGCTTATAAATAACAAGGCACCAGGTAGATTGATAAAGGCAACGAGCAAACTTTACTGCGCACTTATGATTAATTTGTGTGTGCTTACTCTGATGTTAGTAACTTTAACATTAAGCAGAGCCGCATACAGTTGTGAAAAGACCTTGCGTGTAAGTACCAGCGGTAATTGGCCGCCATATTCACAGCGTGTAAACGGGCATTATGAGGGGTTAGAAGTTGAAGTTGTTGAGCTGGTATTAAAAGAGGCTGGGTTTTGCTGGCAGTACGTTGAGCTCCCTTCCTCAAGCCGCGCATTTAAGCAATTTCAAGAAAACAAAGTTGACCTGATCCCTGCGGCTAGTTTTACACAATCCCGACGAAAATACGCCGAGTTCAGTTTGCCGTATCGACAAGAAGTCATGTTGCTGTTTGCACATCAAGACAATACAGATACCATGATGCACGACGGCTTAATAACAAGCATTGCGCTTTTACGACACCTAAAAAACAACTTGGTTGCAACTAGCCGAGGCAGTGTTTATGGGCAAGGTTTTGAGGGTTTTCGAAAGGCGTGTGAGGATTGTGTGGTAGAAACCAACTTTGCCCACGAACGCTTTAATTTAATTAAACACAAGCGGGTAGAATATGCCGTAGAAGACATTTTAACAGGTGCTCATTTAACTCAGGATGCAGATTATAAAGGGGTGATTCGAGCTACTACCATAAAAATTTACGACAACCCTATTCACTATATGCTCAGGCCAGGCATGCTGAGCGAGCCGCAACTGAGGCAGCTCAATTTAGCCATTATAAAAAACAGACAACGCATTGAAGAGATTATTCAAAAATATAAGCAGCGCTATGGCGTAGACTAAAGCCTTCAAGTATTACTTGTGTCTATCGGAATGGTTGTTTCTACGCATTTTCCGCGCATGTTTCATTGCCAGTACATGCTCGTCAACCGGTGCTGTACGCGTGGCCAACCAAAGGATCACTATCGCTTCCATTAGGCAGAAGAAGGTGAGTAAGGGGCTAAACAGATATCTAATGTATGGAAATGAATCTATTACGTACAACACGAAGAGACCAAGCTCGACTAGCGCGATAAAAGTAACAAATACATAGGATATATAGACAAAAAGCAATGCTCCTTCTTGTCTTGTGAAATAGAAGTGGTCGTAAACGTCTTTGCAAAGCCTGCTGCGACTTTTAAGTTTAGCAACTATCAATCTTCGAGCAAAAACAACATAGACATATGCCCAACTAATTATAAACACACATAGGTAGTAATAATTTCCCCAGCTGATGGCTATTTCAGTAAAGATAGTATCCATTAACTCAAGTGCAACCAACATCAATAGTAAGCAGCGAGTATTGATACTCTTCCAGCCAACAAATAAAGCAATGATCATTACTGGCAAGCTAACAAAGCTAATTGCATGATAAATAGAATTTATTGAAAACGCTTCTAGCAAGTGTGTTGGCCTTTAAAAATTACGTGCGAGTACATGTATTTACTTAGTTTATAGTGTTCTTATTTTTAATGGACCTCTAATAAGATGAATCCGCTATAAAATGATGCAAAGTGACAATCCCCCTAAAATGGGCGTTTAATATAATACTTTTTGATGCACCGTTGGCCTTTTATTTGTAACTTAGTTTTTTCTATTCATACAAAGTTTTACTTTAAATACAGTGGGAAAATGTGATAGCTAACGCATTATGAAAATATACAGCTGTGTTATAGGTGCGCTTAGTCATTATCAACCGGTAGGGTCCGAATGGATAACCTAAGCAGCAATAGGGCTTCGACTAAGTAAAGTAGGGTGAGGGCGGGGCTGAAAAGTTGCTCCACAATAAATAAACTGCCCAGCACGCCATATTGATACAGTTTAATTTCAATCAAATTAATAAACAAAAATAGGCTTGCACAGGCATATACAAAAATAAGCCCGCCTTCTTGCTTGCTAAAGTAGTAGTTTTTACGAACCTCATCAAAGAATTTAAAGTGGGGGCTCAATTTTATTGCTATCAATCTTCTGGCAAATACAACATAGATATAGACAAGACTATAAAAAAAGATCCAGAGGTAGAAGTTGTATTGCCAAGACAGCGCGATATTTGATACCAAGGTGTCGATGGCCTCTACAACGAGCAGGATTAACAACAAACTCCGGGTGTTAACACTTTTCCAGCCAGCAATAAGCGCAATAAAAAACACTGGTGTTGAAATTTGACCAATTACATAATAAATGTAATTGAGAGAGTCGCTATTGAGCAAGTTATCAATCCTGTGCGCGTTTACTTTAAGTGAACAACACTTATTTTAAACAAATAAAACAAGTGCATTAAAAGAAAAGTACTTTTCATCAGTTAGTATCAAAAACTTTAAGCTGCCTTTGACTGGTGTCATTACGAGCGGTCTTTTTTATCTTCAGCAGAGCTCCGATAACTACTCGTTCCCTCAAGTTTTCTATCGTTTGTTAGCCTTCTCTTGAAATGCTGCAAATACTCATCAATAGGAAGGTGTCTAATTGATAGCTTTAATAGCATGAGCGCTTCTAGCAAGTGTAAAATAGTTATACTTGGAGGGAATACATTGTTCCTAAAAGGAAATACATCAATGATATCATATTGGTATAACTTTACTTCAATCAGTGCAACTACATGTAGTATGACAACAATAAAATACATAAAAGTAATAGCGGCTTCTTGCTTACTGAAACTGAAATTGTTGTATACATCGTTGCATAACTTTACATGCTTACTTAACAGTTTTGCTAACAACCGTCTGAACAGAACAGTGAACAGAAAGATGGAGCATATGAATACACCATAAAAGTGGTAATTATTGCCAAGAGTATACGACCAGCCAGTAAGCAATGTGTCGATTGCTTCGAGCGTTATCAGTGAAATTAGTAGCATCCGCGTGTTGATGCTTTTCCAAGCAATTAGTAGGCAGATAAAATTAATGGGAGTAATGAAAAAAGCAACGCCATCATAGAGTGCTTTATAGTTTTCATAGCTAAACATTGGGCACCTATAATTCTTATTTTTTATCAGTACGCTGATTTTTTAATTGTTGTTTGGCTTTCTTTTCCCGAAGTAAAGCCACATACAAAGCAAATTAGTAATAATTGATAAATTGGAATTAGCTCATGCCCTTCTTCCCAAGCAGAGATCGTCTCTTCACTAACTGAGGGAACAAGTTTCTTGCCAAGCTCACTTTTAGAGTAGCCTGAGTCTTCCCTTATTAATTTGACTGCAACAGCAAGCTCTTTCCAAAGAGTTTTTAATATTCCTGCTTGATGGTTTTGATCTTTCATTCTGCGCCTAATTATCGTCTATTAGGATAAAGCTTGTAATTAGAGGCTTGCTAACTTTACCTTCTGCCTTCAAGAATACCTTAATTAGGTAAGCCTATCAATTATGTAAGAGTAAGGTTTTAAATCGGTTTTTTCGCTTCAATTGCAGTTAAATTAAGTGAGTTTTATCCATATTCTTCTAAAGAAAGGTAAGCCTTTAAGTTGGTGTGATAAGAAGTTTTTACTAGGAAAATGTGAGTGTGCTCTTGTATTTAATCTATAATTTATTCTACATTGTAAGCTGCAATAGCAAAAGTAAATGCTATTTTATGGAGAGTCTTTTTTGATTAATTAGTTACTCTAGTGCTATATATGAAAACATTGAAATCTACGTATTTCTAATAGGTAGATCGAATTGAAAAGCTTTTGCTTGGTAGTTTTAATTGGGTGGAAACTAATAAAAACAATAAGGTAATTTGGCAGCCGATATCACTTTGTTTCTAAATAGTCTCCAATCATTTTACGTAAAAAAGGTGTTCTTGCCACAATGAAAACTAAAAAAGGAAAAAGAAAGCTTAATTACCATTTTCAAAATTCTTGGGTTCTATAGCTTGAGCTTGGGGTGGTATTTCACCAACGCCATTAGCTGGACCGCCACCAAAAATTAGGGATAATATCTCTTTGTCTAAAACTTTCATGCTTTTTCCTTAATATAATATAATTTTACCTCGTTTTTTAGAGGTAAAGTCTAAGCGAAATTGTGATGCCCTTCCTCCTGCCTCGTTTTATTTCCGACCACCATACTAATAACAAGAAATAACTCGAAGAAAGAAATTAACGTATGAAAAGGACCGTACATATGAATTCTAAATGGAACTCCACTCGTCAGTTGGATTTTATATAAGCTTATTTCCACAAACGTAATCAAAAATGTTATTGCTGTAAGAAAGTATAGAAATAGTAATCCACCTTCTTGTTTTGTGAAGTGATAAGACTCTTTAGCTTGTTTGAAGAATGCAAATTTGGATTCTAATTTGCCCGCGATTAGCCTTCTTCCCATAACTGGGATTATGAAAAGAGCACATACGAACGCTCCCCATAAGTAATAAACGCTTCCTAGAGGAACTATATGTAAATAAGTGGCTGAGTCGAACAATTCAATAGCTATTAACATAGAAATTAAATATCTAAAGTTAATATTTTTCCAGCTGATAAAAAGTGCTATAAAATATACTGGCAGTACAGCAATGCTGTAATACTCTTGTAGCGCCGTAAAATTTTCATAACTAAACATCAGATACGTCCTTAATTTCTTTTGTTTTCTGGTTGTTGACTTTCGAGTAGTTGCTTAGTTTTTTCTTCCGGACTAAAACCGCAAATAAAGCATATTAAAAAATAACTCGTTAATGGGACTGGGGTTTTACCAGTTTCCCAATTGGATATCGTTGCTTGGTCCACTACAGGGATAAGTTTCTGTCCTAATTGACTTTGAGTGAGGCCTGCATCCTTACGCATCGATCTTATCGACTTGGCTGCTTCTCCCCATAAGCCATTAAACAATCCTAGTTGTCGAATTCTAAGTTTCATATGTTCCAACATTACCTTTTGATAACAAATTTAACAAAAGCTATCACTTAAAAGCTTGTAATTGCAAGCTTTTATCGATATCTGACAGTTAATATGAATATTATCATGTTATCTAAATAGTAATTTAACGCTTACTCGATTTTTCTACACCTGATGTTTATTAAATATTTCATTTGTTGCGATTGATAATATCAAGGTGTTTTTGAGAAATAAACCATGAATTGACAAAAAATTAAAAAATTTATTGTTTTTTCTTACAGGGTTTTTAATGACAAAGTATTAGTGTAGTGTGGAGTGTTTTTTAGTAGTTTTTATTTGATTATTCGCTAAATTTTAATAATAAAAGCTAAGGAATCTTGGTATAGTGTCATATTATCATTATTGCACTATTATATTAAGTACAAAAACACAATAATGTGATTTTGATAAGCTCACCAATTTTTAAAAAGTATTAGCCTGTTCAAGGTTCCGCTGTATTCACCACGAGAAAAAGCAAATGTGTGATGATGCCTCATTGTGGTTAAACATCAAACAAAGAAGTCTGCTTTGAGGAGCATGGGCAACGTGTTCGCCGTTGTCAGTGCTAAATTTGGGCGTTTTTATTCCAGAGACAATACAATGCTGTGATGTGCACTCAGGAGGCTGTTGAATTGGCCTGACTGAGTAATTACATGTACAAGAGGCTTAAATTGAGTAAAAGGCACTGTCTGAGTGCTCATAGTGTTATTAGCTTGTTTTAGGTGCTTATTCAGCCATTCATAGCAACAGCAAAGACCAGATGCTGAAGGCTTGGACAAGCAAAGCTGGCAAGAGACCATGGGGCAAATTTTGTTGAGTGACTTAGGCACAAAAAACGGTGTAAGTTGAATAATGCTTACACCGTTTTATGGGAGAACTATTTTATGGGAGAACCATGGGCTACTTTGTTATAAACAGCCCTTAAAAAGGATCTTTATTAGTTGCTACACTCGGCCCAAGTTTGCCCATCGGTACTGCATTCCTGTACATAAGTGAAATCGTCTTGATATGTTTGGCGTTGCCATGTGCCATCGCTATCTCTGGAGGTGATGACTCGGTTATCACCTGAGTCATCTGTAACGCGCTTATGCCAAGAAGAGAAAGGGATGTTGACGTTATCGTCAAACTCGTAGCCTGCCAATGAGAAGTATGCCACCAATACGAGTACATCTAAAATCTCTGACTTTTCACTCATATTTTTCCAGTCGTCTAGCTCAGCAATTGACTCCGCATTTTGGTGAAACTCGGTTAGATAGGAAACTTTATCTTTACTGTAAGATACAGATAATACGCGGTTTTCTGCGTCACTAAAGTCAATGTTGTCATCGCAAGCTTGCTGTTGCGATGTACGGTCAATACTTTTCCAATTGCGTAACTCATAGGTGAAGCCGCTAATTTTCACTTCTAATCTCTCAAACTGGAAGCAGTGGCCGATATCGTCAGCACTATTTTTTACCAAATCTGTTGTTTGAATATAGGTGTGGTTATCGCTCCAAGGGCTGGTTATTTCTTTGCGGTCATATTGGACAAATAGCACAGTCTCAAGATTGTCATCCATGCGTACACGCTCATCAACTGGGGTACTACCGTCTTTTCCATAAATAAGAATACTTCTATACCACACAAGTTCGGTGCTATCTGGTTGCTCTGGCGGAGTATCGAGATAGTGGAGAACACGAATTTCATGCGCGTCTACATATTCTTTTGCAAGCTTTAGATATTTCTCTACACTTGCTTGAAGCCCTTTAACAATGTCTTCAGCGAGTTTCTTTAGCGCTTCGTCACCACTCTCGATATAGTCACTGAATAATTGCTGTTCAGAAATATTGTAATGCTCAATCACCTGATCAATGGTTTCGCGCATTACAATTTTCAGCTGCTCTTGAAGCACGTCATCTGCAAGTATGGTGGTACATGTTTTATCTTTATATGCATCAGTTTTATAAAGTGACTGCCACAGCACCGTAGTTAGTGGTGTAATGTGCTGCTGATCTTCACCTTCTAGGCTTGTTAGCGTAGGTGGCAGAACCATTTGATAAGCCTTAGTAACTTCACCAAGGTCTTCGTCAATGGCACCAACCGGCACATCGACATAGGTTGGCACATAGGCAGCACACTGGGCTTGCTCCTCAGTGAGTTCTAATTCATAGCTGCCTTTATCTGTTGAAACCACAGATGGCTCATTATCATCTTTAACCGCATTGTTATTTAGATCAAGCCAAACAGTTGCTCCTTGCACATAGCCGTCAATCACTCGTCCACGTCGTGCATAGCGGCTATGGTCATCCGTAACAGGTGGGTTGGTTACGGTATTGCCACTATTGTTATTCACTGTACCTGTGGTTGTATTGTTATTATTTGACGCTGTCGAGCCGGTATTTTGGCTAGGCGTATTATTGTTGTTACTCAAGTCAATACTGGGTCCTTTGGGGCCACCGCCACCGCCGCCGCCACCACAGCCTGTAAATAAGGTACTACAGAGTATGGCCAGTGAGAGGGTCTTTAAATGTGATTTATACATGCACGTTCCTTATTATTGGCGCAGGCTTATTGGTTACTGCAAAAATTAGATTAAATGTGTCTTTAACTATTGTTATTAGAAGTTCGACTAGCTCGGTTCTATTAAAGGCCTAGACTAAGTCAATGTGCTCATTATAGGGAAACTCACTGTGTTGCAGGTAGCGAAAAACAGACAAAAATGCGCAATAATCTGCCTTAAATCGCAAATAACAACAAAGTTTGATAATTGCTAAGTTGTTGTTATTATGTAGCACAGGTACAAGTTTTACCAACGTTAATTATAAAAATAAGCAATAAAAACAATGTTTTAATAATATGTATAGGAATTTCGTCACCGCGCTTTATGTCGGTTTTTTAATTATATTTGGTATGCTGTTCAGCAGCGAAAGCTTTGGTAAATCTGATACCCACTTAGCTTTAGGCGTGGGAGATGGATTGCCGGGCAATCGTGTGTTTGACATCGAGCGTGATCACCGGGGGTTTATGTGGATAGCTACCGGCCAAGGCCTTGCCCGATTTGATGGCGTAAACACGGTACGCTTTTTCTCACATAAAACACTCAGTACAAACCAGTCGACTCGGGTGCGTGATTTATTGTTTGATTCTCAAAATCGCTTGTGGGCTGTTGGCGATCAAGGCGTTGGAGTACTCGGTGCTAAAAGTGAGCGTTTTGAACCAATTGCGTCGTCCCAGCCAGATACACAGCTAAACGCATACAGTGTATTTGAATCAAGTGACGGTATCGTATGGGTTGGCGCGAAGTCTGGCGTTTATCAGTTTGAACAAAATCAACTTAACCCATTGGCGCTGATGCTGGATGGGCGTTCCATTACCCCTCAAGTATTATCGATAACCGAGGTTGAACTGTCCAAACTAATACTCGCGACTGATAGTGGTATTATGATTGTTGATACCAATACGCTGCGAGCTGAATACTTATTACATGAAAATGGTCAGCCAGCCTTCGCTGACAAAGTGTGGCGTCTAAATAATGGGTCAATTTGGTTAAGCATTCATGGCTATGGCTTGGCTACCTATGAGCATAGCGAGCGCAAGTTAGAAATGCGCTACATTGACGAGAACGAGTTTGACACTGTTGGCTATGTATTTGATATTCAAGAAAGTGAAAGCGAATTTTATGCAGCGTCACTGAACACTGGGCTACTGACCTTAAACAGTGGCAAGGTGGAGGTCAGTAGTGGATTGCCACCATTACTGTCATTGTACCAAGACCAACAAGTAAAGGCTTATGGCACATACAGCGAAGGTGTTGCGCTGCTTTCAACCAATCACAATGCAATTAAAAACCGAGAGTTTGCTCATCCAAGTGAAACCGGACAGTATGAAATCAACGATGTATTGATTACGGATGAGTCTATTTGGCTTGCCGATCAACTAGCTGGTGTATGCCGTTACTCGTTCGAGGGTGACTTTCAACGTTGCCTTGATACCGAAGACTTATCTGCTCAAGCAATGGCTGTATCGCCGAGTGAACATGTGTGGATCAGCCTCTATAAAAGCTTAGTGAAAGTCGAACCACAATCAATGACAGTGGTTCAACAATTTGATTTTGAGAAATATAATATCCCCGATGCGATTTATAGCATTGTTATTCAAGACGAACAAACTATTTGGCTGTCCCATAGCTTTGATGGTTTGACTCGATTAAACCCGCGTACTAAACACGTAGAGCGATTTAATACTGAAAACTCAGGCCTGTTAAGTGATGAAATACACAGCTTGGTTCTTCATAACGAGCTCCTGTGGGTGGCCACATCAAGTGGGCTGCAAACCTTTGATGTCAGCACGCAGCGTTTTGAACCAAAAACAGCGCTTGGCGATAGAGTCTCAAATGCGGTTTATGACCTTTATCTCAGCCCAAAAGACTTTTTATTTGTTCAAACTGAAAGTGGTTTACAAGTACTGGATCTAAAAACCCAATCATGGAAAGCCTTACCAGATAAGCTCAAAAGGTTGACCAATACCAGTGTTGTTTTTGATGATACAGGCTATGCGTGGTTTGCCAGTAGCTTTGGCGTGATGGGGTGGTCTCCAGAGGACTCGGACTTGAGCGTTCGCCATTTTGACAAAGGAGATGGCCTGTTTACACAAGGGTATTTAGGCAGTGCAGGTGCTGCTTTTGAGCGACAACTCGCTTTTATAGCACCTGATGGAATGACTTTATTCAGCCCTAACAAACTTGGTTTTTCCGACGCGCAGCCTAAGGTGAGTGAATTTGAGCTTACTTTTGCAAACGGACAGTCGAAGCGTTACTTTCACCAAGAAAATCTGGTTGCACTTCCCTACGAACACGCGAGTATGCGCTTTGTGCTTGCTAACAATAACTTTGCCAGTGTCTCGAAGCAGCAATTTAGGTACAAACTAGAGGGGATCGCTAACACTTGGGTAGAGTTGGGGAAAAGCCGGGTATTGATGATCCCCAAGCTGGCATACGGCCAATACAAGTTGTTACTGCAAAGCACTGACAGTGACGGAAACTGGTCACAGAACATCAGCGAGTTTTCTTTTACCATTGAAACCCCATGGTATGCAACTGTATGGGCATATTGTGCATATGCACTCGGTTCGATATTGATTTTATATATTATTTATCAAATTCGTATAGCGGCTTTGAAACGTATCCAAACCGCATTGGAGATTGAAGTTGCCGAGCAAACACGAGAAATAAGTAAACAAAACAAACTGCTTACCGAAAAGTCAGATGCATTGGCACAAGCACAAGCGCAGCGAACGCTGTTATTAAAAACGTTGTCTCACGAACTGATGACGCCAGTTTCTCTAATTCAAGGGCCTGCAGAGCAACTCAACAGAGTCCAACAACCTGATGAACGCAGCAAAATGGCAAATATCGTGATTAGCAATGCCAAGCGTTTAAAGGTGTTAATAGAGCAGTTGATGCGGGTATCAAACCTCAATCAAGAATCTCAGTTGCCGATTGTCAGCCCGACGCAGTCACTCACCAGCTTTAATTTGTCTCAAATTTGTTTAGAGCAGATAGCTGCATTTGGTCCAATGGCTGAGCAAAGCGATATTATGCTGAAAACAAATATTGAAGACGATATCCATGTTCTGGCTCGCCCAGATCAGCTCGAGCAATGTGTGAGTAACTTACTAAGCAATGCAATTAAATATAGCGCTGTGGGTAAAACCGTGTCACTCAATTTGAGTTTACAAGGTGATGAAAAAGCGCCTCGCTGTATTTTGCATGTTCAAGATGAAGGGGTAGGTATTGAGCCAAGTGAATTGGAGGCCATTTTTACACCTGAATATAGAACCGACACAGGTAAACGGCAAAATGTTGGCTTGGGCATTGGGTTGAGTGTCGTGAAAGCGATTGCAGATGAGCTAAAAGGGTCTATTGACGTTGTGTCATCGTTAGGTAAGGGCAGTGAGTTTAGTTTGGTCTTTAATGCACTTCCTGCCATATCGTGTTCTGACAATGAGGCACAAGTATCTAGCTCACGGCACGATCTAAGCGATAAGACGGTTCTTATCGTAGATGATACGCCAGATATGTTGACTTTACTCAGTAGTATTTTTGAGCAGGATTATAAAGTAGAGGTTGCTGTTGATGGCGCACAAGGCCTTGAAAAGGCAAAAGCGCAACTTCCCGATCTGATTATTTCCGATGTGATGATGCCAAAGCTTGATGGCTTCGGATTGTTGAGCCGCATTAAACAAGACCCTCTAACTGCGCATATTCCGGTTATTTTATTGACGGCCAACTTAAATGAACAAAGAGAGCTTGAAGGCCTCAGCCGCCAAGCCGATGATTACATAACTAAACCGTTTAGTGTACAGGCGTTAGAGCTTAAAGTGCGCAACGTGTTTTCGCACTATGCAGCCAATGCTGCTAGATGGCATGCGCGTATTGAGCAAGGGGGTAAAAAAGCAGCTGACAGTTTACCCATGTTGCCAAAATTTGAGTTTAAAGATGAACCGCACATCTACGACTTTTTGGACAAACTAGATGGGGTGATCCACGAGCGCTACCAAAACCCAGATGTTTCTGTAGCTGAACTTGCCAAAGAGATGGCGCTGAGTGAGCGACAGTTGCATCGCAAACTCACTGCGGTCATTTCTATGGGGGCAAATGAATACCTGAGAACGTACCGCTTGTATCAAGCGATCACTCCATTGTTACATGGTAAAAGTGTGGCGGTTGTGTCTGAATTGGTTGGGTTCAATTCGGCGTCTTACTTTAGTGCATGCTTTAAAAAGCAATATGGTATGACGGCCAAAAGTTATGTGCAAAAGCAACGTGATAAACACCCGTTAAAATTGTAATTCCGACAATATAGGCAGTGTTGGGGCTAAGCTCTCCCCAACATTGGCAACTGAGTTATTAATTTAAAAGAGCTCAGTTATTTTTGGAAACCCACCTTCTGAGCGACACTCATAAAGCACCGCTCGGATCTGCGATTCTTGCCACTCTACAGTGCTCCAATAAGGCGTTGGTGAATACCTTGGAAAACATTCAATTAAATAATGGGTATTACTCGTTGCTGACTTGATGTCGATGTCGTTTGCTTGTGTATTAAATGAAGCGGCACAAATGATTGCAACCATTGAAATGAGAGAAGCTAATTTCATTGTATATTCCTTATTGATTAGCATTAAAAGTCATTTTTATGACGAATAAACAAGCAAAAAAATAACACAAGTGTACCTTAAATATTTACAGCATCTTGCCTGCAGCAGTACATGTTTATATTGTGGTGAAAAGCCTATCAGCTAGCCTCAAAAGTTTGCTCAGTGAGTGTGTTGCTGGGAAGGTATTTGCGGATTAATAATGCGGGAGTGTTAAATCTCTCTCCCGCTCATTTGGTTTAAGATGTTGCGCCGAAGGCGTTATGGTACGTGACGCTAGCAGTAGGTACGTCTTGGTTAAATGCACATACTTGGAAGTATTCAGGAGGAACGCCTGCCATCACGAGCTTTTCATTGGCCGCAAATCCAAAGCGGCTGTAATACGCAGGTTCTCCAAGCACCACGCAGCCTTTAGCTTGACTATGTTTGAGCATTTCAAGTGCCTTATTGATCAATTGCGAGCCTATGCCTTGGCCTTGCTGAGCAGGGGAAACTGCCACTGGGCCCAGTCCAAACCAGCCTTGTTGATTATCCGAAAGTACAACGGGAGAGATGGCTACATAGCCGACTACAGCACCTTCATACTCAGCCACGAGTGAAATTGTCAGTGCATTTGCACGCCTCAAAGCTCGAATAATAAAGTGTTCGCACTGATCAGAATGCGTTACTTCAGCAAATGCTGCTTTAGTAAGCGACTCTATGTGCACTGCGTCGTGGGGCTGTTCGTCTCGAATACAAATGTTCATTTTGGCTCCTGGTATAGTCATCGGTATTTTCTTGCGATGTTTTATTACGATGGGTGAGACTCTAAACTGTAAAGTAATAGACGGGTCAATAGGGTTAATGAAAAAACACGACAATAATCGTTAAGTTCATGAGTTGCGTGTTTTTCACTATTGCTTAAACCGACTTCAACATGTTGAAGTCACTATGGACTAAATTTTTTATATACAACGGTTTGATTCAACGTGCGCTTAGTAGCTGTTTTACAGAGTTCAAGTTGACCATAAATCTGTTTGTTATTTGTAGGAACCGAATTCTGTATTTGTGGCTGAGAACATTTCAAGTTATTTATTTACGTGTATGCCATCATCTTGAAAGCGATAACTATAGCAGCTTTATAACATTAAATTCATGCACTTAATCGATATCTCCTTAGCGATTGAAGATTTTTTCACACCCAGCGGTTTAAAATCTTAACACTATTTTTTCATAGGATAATTTTAGGGTGATCTACAATGGGTATAAAAGGATACCGTTTATATAACTTGATCACTTACTTATAAGGAAATTGTATGGTTAGTAGATTTATGAGACATGACGCAATCAGGCGCAGGTTAGTAATAAATAAATTGATGGTCGAAATGCAAAACAATTTAAGGAGCACCAGAAAAAGTAATAACTTAACGCAAAAGCAACTCGGGGATAAGCTCAACGTTGACCAAGCGACGATCAGTAATTTTGAAACCGGTAAAACCTATATGACCATGGAGCTGGTATACGAGATGTATTTAATTTTTGGCGATGAGTTTTGTTTACCGAATATCCAGTATTTTGAAAGAAAGTAAATACACGATATTACATCACGAAATTGCGTGGTAAAGATATGCAGTGATGAGGCTTACCTGCAACCCACTCTTAACCACGCAAAGCAATTAAAATGTCAGTACAGGGGGCCGTTATCAGAGCGTATCCTGAGCAACACGTTGGAGAAAAACGGCTATGCAACAAATGGCAAATCGTTTTATTTAACTCCAATATGTTCTAAACCCACTTCAGTTTTGGACAGGAAAGGGTGTGGTGTGACAGGCGTTTTAGACCACATGGTGATTGTAAGGGTAAACGCCTGATGAGGGGCTTGTTTCAAACACTGAATGCTAACTTTGGCTTGCTAGCAAGAGGAGGCTGGAGGCCCACAACTTAAAACTGAATACGCTTTAGTTCACCATCATGATATTCATAAGCAAATGGTGATACGTTGTAAGATAGGTTTGGATACTCTGAATAAGCGAGCATCGCAATTTGATAAAGTGCTGCTTCATCATTCAGCGGCACAACCAACACGTTGCTTCTATTGGGGAAAACTAATCCGACAGGGCCTTCGAATGTAGCTTTGACCTGTTGCTTAAAATAATTTGAGAAAACAGCACTGGCTTCGTAGGTCTCGTCAGCAATAAACATATGTATGTTACTGCTTCCTTCTTTTTGTTCAATTCTTTGGAGTTTTGCACCCAGTTCAGCGAGGTGTGTATCTAAGTTAGATTTCGCAATCTCTTTGAGTTGCTCAACGGGTAGCTTAAATTCATCTATCTTCTCTTTACTGACATACTGAATGCTTGAAGGTGTATCTATTGCTAGTAGTAGGACGAGTTCATCGTTAATTTTTTCGTAATAAAACGGGAAAGGGACCTTTTTATCACTTGATTGGTTTATTTTAGCCGTTATATGTTCGATATAAGAGGTTGGCTTAATAACGGGCCTTAATTGGCTAACTTGTAACTTTGACTTTTCTGATAACTGGCGAGCACTTTTAGTCGAATCTATATAATATGCAAATATCTCTTCAAGTGCGTCTTTTTCTTCTGAGTATCTTAAATAAGCGTTTACGAGATTTGTTGAAAAAGTCGCGCCTGTTGAGTACGTAACTTCAATAGATAAATCATCAGTAACCTTAAATTGTGCATCCTTGAAGTGCTTTTTTACCTCTTTCAAATAAGCTTTTGTGAACGCCTGCTCTGAAAGCAACGCCTCCGAACTTGGTGATGATACAGCGTAAAACGAAGACGATAACCCTACTGCCAAAGAGAGAAATAGCGCTTTTTTCATTAATTAAATCCTTAGTCGAAATTTTTTAATATCATAACTTTATTTGCTTTCTGTGTCTTTAGTGTTTGTTTTTATTATATATTTCATTATTTTCTTATCATGCGTGGCTGCAATGTTATGGTATTTTTAGATTTAACTAAGCCGGCACTGTGATGTGATTATAAAAATTATGGATCTGGGAAACTGTTCTAAGTAAAGGCATACGAGGATACAAATCGTCCAAAGAGAGCGGGCTTGATAGCGCAGCTTATCCGTTAGCGCCAAATTAGCTAGTTGCTGTATGCTGCATAAAAAAAGCGTCGACATAGAGACGACGCTGGTAAAATGTATCAATAGATACTTACTTAATGATTAGCAAGGGTATTTGCCGCACATAACAGGACCTTTGTTTGTTGCATGGTAGGTACGCGTTGCTTCTGATGTATAACCATCATTGTCTGTTACCCTAACACGAATATTGTAAGTGCGATTTTGTGAAGAAGTTTTCCATACACTGCTGCTTGATTGTTTTACACCATCGACCCAAAGTTCTTTTGAAACAATGGTACCGTCTTCATCTCGGCCGCTAGCCCAAAAACTAACATCCCAAAACTCGTGGTGATTTACACCGACACTCGCTGTTGGCGTGTGGTCGCATACTTCTTCTTTTACATCTTCTTTATGACTGAATGGAATGCTTGCTGAACATCTTACAACAAATGACTCATTCAAAGGTTGGCCACCGTATGAGCTGGTCGTTACGTATGCGATACCCGACAAGATGGCACTTGAATTAGTTGTGGGCTCAAAGAATTGCTGTAATGACTTGGAACCTTGTTTTCTAACAATGCGTCTATTTTCCCAGGTGGTATACCAAAATGTTCCTGTACATTGTGCAGTACCACTGTAGATATTTTTTTGTGATGTGGTTTCCATGCGACAATTAACTTTATCTGCCATTGCAGAAAAAGAACCTGCGCCCAGAGTCAGCCCAAAGAGTGTTGTCATTATGGTTTTTTGTAGTTTTTTGTTATTCACATTATTTCCTTTGTGTTTAAAAAATCAAAATAAAACTAACATATTTTTAATAATGTAATCAATGTGTATTTTTGTATTATTTTTTGTTGCTTATTCATCGGGTTTACTTTGCTGTGTATTCAGTATTTGGAAAAGAGTCCCTGCATGGGACTGTTTGGAGAAATGAGAGATGTAAATGTACTGAGATGTAAATTATTTAGGGGGAGTGCGCACTACAGATACACTGCACCAACAAAGTAAAGGGTTTAATTACTTGTTTTTACTTTATTTAGTGGGGCATAGGGATCTGCCCTTGCTCAGATATTTATTCTGAAAGGATTTGTTATTTTTGCCATCATCAAGGCGGGGAAGAGCTACCATGATGAGAGTGAGCGTGTAATAATCTAGTATAAATCTTCCTGCCAAAGAGCTCTATATTTGTAGTTTTACGGAGTGAATACAAAGGCCCTTGTGATATCTCGGCTGGTAAAATTCAATTTAAAATGTGTTTTGTGGCGACTTTCTTTAAGGGCCGCTAGCGCTAAATAGTCGATTTAAGCCCATGTCTTTCGGATAATTGAATTTAAGGTTTCATAACGAGCGGGCAGCTCTCTATTTTTCTGACGGACCAAATATAAACTTTCCATTACAGGTTGTTGAGGTTTGAGGGCTTTTAAGAGGTTTGGGCTGTGAAAGCTATCCACTGCACTTTTAGGTAGTATGGTAAATCCGATCCCTTGAGCTAAAGGCTCTAATATTTGACTAATTTGATTAATTGAACCCACGACCGGGATTTTACTGATATCAAGTAACTTTAGCTCTTGTTCTTGGCATTGCCTGAAGTACAAGGATAAATAATGCTCGGCATCTGGGTGAGAAACTAATCCTAGATCTAACAAGAGCTGTTTCCAGCTTTTATTCACGTCAGTCTTGTGCGGTAATATCAAACAAAGTTCTTCTTGACCAAGCTCCTCAAAATCAAAAAAACTTTTTTTGGGTATATCTGTCACGATCCCCTGATCAATATGGCCATTTTTAATATCACTTAAAATTTGATGATTGGGCGCGGCTTTAATATTGATGTAAATATCTGGATATTTATTTTGAAGTTTTAATAATTTTGGGTAAAGCAACAATGATACTGAGCCGGAACATGCTAAAGAGTATTGTCCAGAAAAAGGGTCGTCAAAGCTTAGCTGCCCAAAGAGAGACTTTTCACCTCTGAGCAACTTTTTAGTGTAGTTGTAGACGAGTCGACCTTGCTCGGTAATGACAAATGACTTCTTCTCTCTCTTGATTAAAGTATGCCCGCAAGCTTCTTCGAGTTTATTGATATGCTGACTAACTCCGGGTTGAGTCATATACAGTTTGTCTGCTGTTTGCGTAAAGTGCCCAGTATCAACAAGCGTAATGAAAGTTTCTAACCAAATTGGGTTTAGCATAAATACCTTCAATAATTTTAAATTATCATTTTAATAATATTTGATAATTTTATCTAATCAAAGGCTTTTCATATCATTTGCTCAACAATTAGATCGAAGGTAAAAGAGATATCTAGGAGTAAGTTATGAAAATGAACCACGTTGGCATCATGGTTGGTGATATGGATAAAGCCGTTGAGTTTTACACTAAAGCGCTTGGTCTTAGAGTTGTGATGAACAACACGAAAGTGACAGAAGAGCGAGAGTCTGCAATTGGTCGCATGTGTATTGCAGTTTTTGGCGAAGGCTTTAAAGGGTTTAATATTGCGCACCTAGTCACGAGTGATGGTATCGGTATTGAGCTTTTTGAGATGGTGGACCGTGAAGAACGTCACGTTGTTGACTTCTCACGCTTGGGGATCTTCCATTTCTGTTTACATCTACCAAAAGAGCAGTTTGATACTGCGATCAGCCGTGTTGAAGAATATGGCGGTAAAGTACGAATGGATATCATGCGTTATCATCCAGAAGATGAGCTAAAACAAGCGCAAATGGTTTACCTAGAAGACCCTTTTGGCAATCTATTTGAATTTTATTCACACTCTTATGAAGATACGTATGCGTCAGAGTATGAATGAGTTGAGAGGGAGAGTAGGTGTAACTACCCTAGCTTTAGTACAGCTTTTTAGTAGAGTTATGCAGCCGTAATTTAGCCCAAATTACTGTGATTAAGAATTCCAATCTGAGTTTCGTTGGCATTGTAAAAATTTTAGTTTGTAGCATGGCTATATTAAGCTGGTTAGCCTCAATCTAAACAGTTAAGTTGAAATACTCTTTTATAACGGGTTAACGTATAAGGTGGCATTAACCTGCAGGATAAATTAGCTGGTAGGAAGGCGTTTTATAACTGTCACAGACCACTTGGTGGTTGGAAGGGGAAAACGCCTTATCAGATCTTGACACCTAAAATGAAAACTCAGTGATGGCTTGTTAACAGAGGGGTTAAGATCCGTATATTAGCGCTTTATGTTTTAGGCTTTATAAGAATTTGTGCAACATAGTCGTGGTCACTGCCTGTGAGTGCATTAAGCGACATTTCTACTGCAACATCACCTTTTTTATCTGAGTACGATAGCTCTTTATGTCCGCTTTCTAACCTATTGAAAATCGACTTATAATTTGTTGAACTAACGTCAAAGTCAATGTTTAAGTTGTTGGAGCGGGCATATGGGATGTCAACAGATGCAAATACATTTTGAATAGAACTTGGTGAATTAGGAACTATGGAATATAAAATACCTAACCCTTCTGCAATAATATTGTCATTATTTGCAACAGTGTCTGCACCATAAACTACAGTTTGGTCCGCTGTTATTGGTCCTAGAATTGGATCTATGGTTATTACTTCACCTGCGGTTGTCATTGCGGGTAAGTTATATGGACTATCAGGAGTTGGTGCTGCGAGGTTTTCGGGTACATTATCTAAGTACGCAGCCCCTAAGTTAAGAGAGCTTTTCGTCATATTTAATATACTAACTCTCAATTTTTGTGGAACAAATACATATAGTTCAATAATTACGCTGATGGCGTAACCAATTGCTAGCGCAGCTCCTAAGTTGAAGGCTCCAGCGATTAATCGCCCTGAAGAATACCATGGGCCTCTAGTCAAATATGAAGTAAGTCTTACATACCATAATTCTTGAGTCATTGAGTTCTCTAATCCTAAAGCTAATGCTCTCGATATGGTTCTCTGAACGCCTTTCAGAACCATGTTTCTGGCAAAAGCATTAAGCCCTTTGACAAGTAAAGACGTCAGAACTATATTAGGTACAATTTTTCCTGATAAATTGACGAAGTTTTGAAAAGTAGTTGTTTCACCTGATTGAAGCATGAAAACTAATTCTGATGTTTCGCCGTAGTCCTCCTCTAAATTTTCGTCAAATTCGTTAGCGTTATGTGCAGATTGCTGTCTAAGCTTTTCTGCTATTCCGGCTCCGAATTTACTAACCTTCTTCTGATAGATTACAGTTATTCTTGCGCCGAAATGGTTTGAATATTGGATTGGTGTACCGTCTTTTAGATGAGCTTTAACCCATAAGTGCTCTTGTTCAGCTTCAGGAGTTTCTCCAATTTTTTTCACCAAGTTCCCAGATTTATCTTCGGCCAATGCTCGTTTGTTTGCAAACGCTGTAAGACCACTACCGCCTTTGGCCAAGGTGTTGATCTCGTCAAGTTGGCTATTGGAAAGAATTTGATAGTTTCCTGTTGGTGCACTTATAACTTTTCGTTCATCACGTTCTTCGATAAACAGTTCTCGGTCTGAATGCAGGTTACTAGCGCCATTTTTGTCGTCAGATGAGGAAGTTCGCAGAATATCTAAATGACTTTCATCGCAATATTCAGTGAAAAATTGAGCTTCAACATTTGGTATATCATCACTCCAGCCTTTAAGCGCGCTAAGATATTTGTGATGCATATCATGCCTGATGATACTTTTTCCTTCTTTTTCGTATATTCGAACCATACAGGTAGAAACATTAAATGTTTTTACGAAATCTCCTGAATCATTTAAATAGTATCCCGTTCTAGTACTTCTTAATGCAGCGTATTTAGCCCTGGTCATAATTGAAATCTCCATATGAGTAAGTAGTGGGACTGAGCAATAGAATATGAAAGATAAGATACTTTGGCAGAAATAATATTACACTTTATTACTTGTGCTCATACTAGAGGCAGAGCGGAGTGGTTCACGAGAACCCGATATAACTTAATACGGCATGAGCGCCACTCAACTATGGGGCCAAATGACAACAAGGGGTGAACATTTAACTCGGAATTATACTTGAGGCTGTTCGCTTTGAATAAAAATATTCATTTTCGGAGGCATGCTGTTCAATGGGGGAAACAGCCCTAAGAAGTTGAATGGAGCGGTCAAGCTCTAAAGTCGCAAGCTTTGACTTCGAACTATAGAAGAATCAAAAGTTTGAAGCCCTTATCAATCGATTCGACCGAGAAAAATCGATACTAAAAAAGCGAAAGCTCTCCCGAAAAACCACATCTATTTGTAAGTGACCGCCCGCGAGTAGTGTAGTTTAAAATATATGGACATAATACTACAGACACAAAAAAGCCAGTTAAAGAAGTTCTCTAACTGGCTGTTTTATAACACTTAATGTGGTGGAGCTGGGGGGATTTGAACCCCCGTCCAGAAAGCGTCGACCCTCGGTCCTACATGTTTAGTATCGTCTATTGGTTAACCTTTAAATCTCGGACGAACACGATAAGTAAAGGCGAGGCCGCTTATATTTAGCCCTTCAACCCCGGCCAGGGTTTCCGTAGCGATCTTATGTAGGGTGACACTCCAAATCCAGAACCACAAGCATTTCTTGGAGGAGTGCTAGCGGGCTTATTATGCCGCTAGAGCGTAGTTATCGTCGTTTGCGATTACTTTAAATGCGGCTTTTTTACGAGGCCAACCGCCCCTCGACATGCACCTCAGGCTTCATGAATCCTGTCGAATCCTAATCAGCCCCTGAAATCTTTCATTCAGTACATAAAAACTTTACTGTTAACGCCAAGTAAAGCTGTTATTTTCCGGCATTGTAGCCCTAATATATTGGCTTAGCAATAGTTTTTATGGCTTTTGTGTGAACCCAGAGCGCTTTTGCTGATTAACTAACCGCTTTGTTTGTAAAGTATGCTGAACTAAGCGATTTCCCTAAACTTAATGCAGTGCATGCTGTTTGAATTGGCTATGCCAATCGGTTCGGTTGAGAACCGCGAGCTGCTCCGGGTTTAGTAGTAATTCGAGTTTTGCTAACTTACTTTTATTCAACGAGTCTATTTGTTGTGAAAACTCAGCAAACGATGGGAACCCGTCAACATCAGATATGGCATAGGCTATGTTAATAAAGTTATCTTTTAATATCGCGTGGATTTGCCGTTTTGTATGATCTGGTATTGTGTGCTGGCGTGTTAAGTGCTCCACCATTAATTGGGCCTTTTTGTCGGAGTCCTCATAAAGTGTCGGTAAATATTTCTCTTCCCATTGGGCTCTGCCTTCTAAAAGCGCCTTTTGCTCGTATTCTTCAGGTGTTTCGGGCTGCGTGTTCTTTCGGGTTACAGGCAAGTTGGTTTTCGCTGCAAAGCTATCTTTATTAGTGCGCTGCTCGATAGTTTGTAGACGATTTTGTATATCAATAAGCGTGTCTTCAAAATTTAGGCCTGGCTGTGATTTAGGTTGTTTTGCCAGAGCGAGCTGTGTTTCTAACATGGCAATACGCTTCGAAAGCATGGTGATTTGAAACTGGGCAAAAGTAGCGACAGAGAGTAGAACACAGAGCAATAAAATTGAAAAATAACGAGGTTTAAATCTTGTCATTATCTGATCCTGTTAGGCACCAGCTTTAGTAAACTGATGCCAATGCGGGTTACTTACCGTAACCTTCTTCTTTTTGGTAGGTGTAACCGCCAGAAGCCGTTGCATTTAGCATTTCGACTACATCAGCGGTGTAGAAATGGTTATCAAGTTCACTGTGGTAACCGCGATAAATCGTTTTAGCTTTTGACTTGGTTGTGTAGCCTTCCGTTCTCTCATACACATAGCCCAATGATTTAATATTCAATGCTTCCAATAAATCGGAGGTATAAAAGTGGTTGCCGCCAGGCCCTGCATTTTCATTATAAAGGCGATAAAATGCGTCCTTGGCATCACTGTCGCCGTATTCTACTAAATGAACGGTAATACCTTCGTATTTAAACCCGCCAGATGCAGTGGCATTTAACATTTCAACCAGATCAGTAGTATAAAAGTGATTGCCGTGTTTATAGGCTCTATATAATGGTTTGTCCGCTGCGACAGACGTTAAACTAACCATACCGGCAAGCGACGCTAGTAATATAGTGGTTTTATTAGAGGTTTTTTTCATCTTCATTCCTTGTGTTTGTGAAGTTTGTTTTTTAAACAATTGCAATGCTATCAGTTAGACTCTTTAATTAATATTAAATTTACATAAAATGGTGATTTTATTTACCATCTAGTGATGGTAGCTATATGTTCTACTTTGAGTAGATGTATCCTTTTTTAGGGGCTTTTATTGTTTGAAAAACGATAAGTTAAAAGACTAACTATATTGTTATATTTGGATGTCTTCATGTCATATTAAGCTAATATTATGTATTAGTTTCTAGTATTAAACATATGATTAAGTTCGCTCTTTAGGTAATTGATGGGGCATGGCATGATTGAAAAAAATAAGTTTGTTGGGTGCTTCAAAGGCCTTGCTATTGGTGATGCTTTTGCAGCGTCTTATGAGGGAGGACCTGTCGAGCGGTTATTTTGGCGCTTTATAGGAAGAACAAAAAAGGGCGAAAGACGATATACAGACGACACGCAAATGTCGATTGATATCGCCAATTCATTTTTGGAGTGTGGTCATGTCGACCAGACTCATCTAGCACATACTTTTGCCAGCAGCTATCAATGGAGCAGGGGGTATGGACCCAGTGCCGCAGTACTACTTAAAGGTGTCCGTGCAGGGCAAGCATGGCAAAACCTCAATCGCAAAAAATACAAAGCAGGGTCAATGGGTAATGGTGCGGCGATGCGAGCGCCCATTGCCACTCTGTGTAGTCTAGGGTGTGAAGGCTCACTAACTGATTATATCCACGATAGCGCGGAGATCACACATGCACACCCATTGGCCATCGAAGGTGCACAAATAATTGCGCAAGCAACACGTTTGGCTTTAATCAATGTGGAGAATATCGGTATTTTGCAAGCGCTGTGTACAAGTGCATTACACCCTGAATACAAGCGCCAACTCAGCCTTTGTTTGCAGTTTATTGCCAGTGCCAAAGTGCAAAACCCGCGCATTATAAAAGCTGAGTTTGGCAACGGTATGTTGGCGAGTGAGTCTTGTGTTACTGCATTATATTTTGCAATGGCATATCGAAGGCAGTCATACTCTCAGATGCTACAAGTTATCTGTGAACTCGGAGGCGACGCCGATACCATTGCTGCAATGGCGGGCGCTATCTGGGGGGCCTTTAATGGTGGGCTCTCTTTGATTGAGTTTGATAATAGAGTGGAATCATTAACTGAAATCGAACAACTGGCGAGCCAGCTGCACATTCAATATCAAGAGTTTATGAGATAATGCATGAATTCATTGAATGCCCTGCCTGCACCCAGAGTCGTCTTGCTTTTTGGTTATTCTTATCAATACAATACAACTGAAAAAAATAATAAAGTAGTATGCAGGAAAGGGGCTTCGTATGGATCTTAGTGGCAGTTGTCATTGTGGAAATATCGCGATTACGCTAAAAAAAGCGGTTGACCTGGTAACCAGCTGTAATTGTTCACTCTGTCATCGGTATGGCGCTATTTGGGGGTACTTTGAGCTGTCAGAAGTAGAATTAACTGTTACAAATTCACAGGTAAAGTCTTACCAACATGGAGATCAATACCTAGCGTTCCATCACTGTTCAGATTGTGGTTGTGTAACGCACTATACCCCCACTGAAAAGTATAATACTACCCGTATGGCAGTTAATTTACGTATGTTTGATAAAGCGCTACTCAATGAGGTGTCAGTGCGGTATTTCGACGGGGCTGACTCTTGGGACTTTGTCGAGCAGTCAGAGCCTAGGTTTTTCGTTTAAAGCTGGATGACTTAAGAAAAGAGATTAAATGATGATAAAGGCGATGTGCTATTTTTTATGTGGTGGGCTATTGAGTGTTGTGACTTTCATTATGTCTTACCCCTCCTGCTGCTGTTTTACTTGTTCTAGGAGCTATGTTTTTAGTCCTTTGTCAGTGTTGCTGGGTTTGCTGGCTTTTTTGTGTTTAGTTAAGTCGATTTCGGTTATTTTCTTTGTTTACGATTTGAAACCCATTAACCAGTATGACTCGAAAGACCTAATAACCCAATTTTAGAGATTTGATTGGTCTAAACATCTCCCTGTTTTTGATGTAAATATTATTTCAAAGGCCAGTGCTATAGCCTTTGAAAAATAGTTTTCCAAAACGTGGGTTTTGGTTTCATCAATGCTGAAAACGAACTTAAGAGAAGAAATTAAATGATGATAAAGGCGATTTGCTATTTTTTATGTGGTTGGCTACTAAGTGTCGCGACATTTAATATGTCTCTACCAACCAGAAAGTGTTTTCACTGTGCTTTGAGTTATGACTTTAACCCTTGGTCAGTGTTAGTCGGCGTATTGGCGGCTTTGTGTTTAATTAAGTCTATTTCGGTTATTTTCTTTGCTAGTGGTTTGAAACCCGTTAACCAGTATGACTCGAAAGACTTAATAGCCTAATTCTAGAAATCTGTTTGGCCTAAACATCTCCCTGTTTTTAATGTAAATATTATTTCAAAGGCGTGTGCTATAGCCTTTGAAAAATCGCTTTCCAAAACGTTGGTTTTGGTTTCATCAATGCTGAAAACGAACTCAATGAAACTGGTGCTACATCGCCTCTGTAACTTGCAAACTCGCCTGTCTCTGTATCGCAAATATAATCGTACTGCCATGTTTTGCCGTGCTTGGCGATGTCCTTTATGGCCTTAACAACGAACTTTATTTCACGGTCTGTGTTTATCGGGTGTAATGATATGCGAACCCAGCCTGGTTTGCTTGCCGCTTCGCCAGCATCAATTTTATCAGTTATCACTTTGCTCTGCGCTTTATCTATGCCGAGTAAGTAATGGCCGTAAGTGCCCGCGCATGCGCAGCCTCCTCTTGCCTGAATACCAAATCGGTCGCATAGTAATTTGACCACTAAGTTGTGATGCAAATCAGGAATATAAAAGGATATCATGCTGAGTCGTGACCGTGATTTTGGCTCGAGTACGACCACATTGTTATGCTCAACTAACGCACTGTAAATATAATTCGCTATGCTGAGTTCGCGAATATGGATTTTTTCGGTGCTCATCTGTTCTTTTAGCTTTATTGCAAGTGCCGCTTTTATCATTTGCAAAAAGGGGGGAGTACCGCCATCTTCACGAGATTCAATATTTTTTACATAACGTTGCTCACCCCATGGAGTGGTCCAGTCTACAGTCCCCCCACCAGGGTTGTCGGGTATGTCGTGAACACAAAGCGATTGGTTAAAGACCATGATCCCACAGGCTCCTGGCCCACCCAGAAATTTATGTGCAGAGATAAATACAGCATCTAGGTATGCTAGTTTGTCATCTTTGGGGTGCATATCAATGTCGACATAAGGGGCAGATGCTGCAAAATCGACGAAGCAGTAGCCACCGGCTCGGTGGAGTAACTTGGCCATTTCTCGATAAGGCGTAAATATGCCGGTCACATTGCTACATGCGGTAAAAGAGCCAATTTTTAGTGTTCGGTCTTGGTACTTATCAAGCAATAAGGCAAGTTGATTTAAGCAGGGTGTTCCCTGTTCATTGGGCGGAATAATTTCTACAGTGACGTCGCATTCGTTCCATGAAGTATGGTTTGAATGGTGCTCCATGTGGGTAACAAGGACCAAGGGTTTATCGTTTTCAGAGGTGCTCGTTTGCTTTTTAGCAGAATGGTTTCGCAGCCCCATTAGCCTTTGCAGCTTATTTATTAAGCTTGTTACGCCAGAGCCCCCCGCGATAAGCATATCTTGCTCGCTGGCGTTAACATGCTTTTTGATAGTGGCTCTGGCCTCTTCATATGCCAGAGTCATAGTTGAACCAGTAAGGCTAGTATGAGTATGGGTATTAGCAACGTAAGGACCAAGCTGTGTTGTGATAAAAGACTCTATTGGTTGATACAGCTTTCCACTGGCTGTCCAATCAGCGTATACAACTTGGTGACCGTTTGGTGAAATAAGATCAGTACCAATTGTGTGTGTTCTAAATTGCTTAAAGTAGGATTCGAGTTCGAGCATGAAAAAGCCTAAAATTGAATGTTTTATAACAACAGCGTTACCTAGAACCATAAGCTGGTGCAGGCAAATACGACGCGCTAAATCCTTTTCATGCCTACTCAGAATTACCCATGAGTGGCGAGGGGCGGGATTAGAACAACAAAATATGGAGAGATAATGGATTAGGATTGGTTTTTGGTTCTTTTTATAGTTATAAAGAATTGATTTTGATAGGGTGTTAAAAGCATTCGGCTTTATTTTACAGTATTAAAGTTTGAGTAACTAAAGTATTACCTATTATTAGGAATGATTCATAAATGCAATTAAATGCACACTTTGTATGATAATGATCTATCCTGGCAATCCATGTTTTATTGGTGATGGGTTGATATTATAGGTTCGTCATTGCGGGCTTAGTTGTTTTAGCCTGTAATTGTGGGCTTGCCCCGCAATCCATGTTTATTGGTGGT